>CAWFIO010000017.1:0-274263 GCA_963815905.1 uncultured Actinomycetota bacterium
GTCCCCGGATCTCCGCAAGAAGATATTCTTCACGCTCGGCATCCTGGCCGTTTTCCGACTCGGGTCGATCATCCCGACCCCCAACGTGAACGTGAAACAGGTCGACTTCTGCCTGACTCAGGCGACGTCCGGCGAACAGCAGGGGCTGTACTCGCTGATCAACCTGTTCTCCGGTGGAGCTCTGCTCCAGCTCGCGATCTTCGCGCTGGGGATCATGCCCTACATCACGGCCAGCATCATCCTGCAGCTGCTCACGGTGGTGATCCCGCGTCTGGAGGCCCTGAAGAAGGAGGGCCAGTCCGGCCAGACCAAGATCACCCAGTACACGCGTTACCTCACCCTGGTGCTGGCGCTGCTCAACTCGACCGCCTTCGTCACCGTCGCGGTCAACGACCGGCTGTTCCAGGGTTGCACCGGGATCGTCTACGACAAGGGCGTGTTCCCGGTCATCGTGATGATCCTGACCATGACCGCGGGCACCAGCGTCATCATGTGGCTCGGTGAGCTGATCACCGAGCGCGGTGTCGGCAACGGTATGTCGGTGATGATCTTCACCCAGATCGCCGCGACGTTCCCGTCCGCGCTGTGGAGCCTCAAGGTCGCTCGTCCGGGTTCGCAGGGCTGGGTCGTCTTCCTGCTGGTGATCGCGCTCGGTCTGCTCGTCATGGCCGGCGTCATCTTCGTCGAGCAGTCGCAGCGCCGGATCCCGGTGCAGTACGCGAAGCGGATGGTCGGCCGACGGATGTTCGGGGGCTCGACCACCTACATCCCGATCAAGGTCAACCAGGCCGGCGTCATCCCGGTCATCTTCGCGTCGTCGTTGCTCTACCTCCCGGCGCTTTACTCGCAGTTCCGGCCCGAGGGGCGGGTCGCGTCCTGGATCCAGGCCAACTTCGTCACCGGCGACCACCCGCTCTACATGGCGACGTTCTTTCTGCTGATCGTCTTCTTCGCCTACTTCTACGTGGCCATCACCTTCAACCCGGAGGAGGTCGCCGACAACATGAAGAAGTACGGCGGCTTCATCCCGGGGATCCGGGCGGGCAAGCCGACCGAGAACTACCTCGCGTTCGTGCTGTCCCGGCTCACGTTCCCCGGTGCGCTCTACCTGGGCCTCATCGCCCTGATCCCGTCGATCGCGCTCATCTTTCTCAACGCCAACCAGAACTTCCCCTTCGGCGGCACCTCCATCCTGATCATCGTCGGTGTCGGTCTCGACACCGTGAAACAGATCGAAAGCCAGCTGCAGCAACGAAACTACGAAGGGTTCCTCCGCTGATGAGACTGCTGATCATGGGACCGCCGGGGGCAGGCAAGGGCACGCAGGCAGCCCGGATCGGCGCGCATTATGCAATACCGGCCATCTCGACCGGGGACATCTTCCGCGGCCTGCAGACGGCAGAGACGCCGTTGGCCGAGCAGGTGCGTTCGATCATGGCCTCGGGTGGCTACGTGAGCGACGACATCACCAACCAGATCGTCGCCGAACGGCTCGCCGAAGCGGACTGCGAGCCGGGCTTCCTGCTCGACGGCTATCCGCGTACGACGGCGCAGGTCGACACCCTCGACGCGGCGCTGGCTTCGGCGGGCACCCCGCTCGACGCGGTCATCTCGTTGCAGGCCGACACCGACGAGGTGGTGTCGCGGCTGCTCAAGCGGGCCCAGGTCTCCGGTCGGACCGACGACAACGAGGAGACCATCCGGGTCCGCCAGCAGGTGTACGCCGAGCAGACCGCCCCGTTGCTCGACACCTATCGCGAACGCGGCCTGCTGCTCGAGGTCGACGGTCTCGGCGAGATCGACGCGGTCTCGGCCCGGCTCTTCGCCGCCCTCGACCAGCGCGAGGTCCTGGCTCACTGATCCTCGGGTCTGCTGACCGGTCCTCGGTCGGCGGCTCGCGGGCTGACCGCTGTCCACCGGGCGGGTCGTGGCTCGCGTCGGGAGCTTCGCGCCCGGATCAGTCGGGTTCGATCTGCACCAGCCCCGCCGCGCCGTCGAGCCGGATCCGCTGCCCGGTCCGGATCAGCTGGGTGGCGTCGGGGACGCCGACCACCGCCGGGATTCCGTACTCACGGGCGACGACCGCGCCATGACTGTTGGGGCCACCCATCTCCATCACCAGGCCGCCGGCGGTGAGGAACAGCGGGGTCCAGCCCGGATCGGTCGACGGCGCGACCAGGATCTCCCCGGGTTCGAGATGCGCGCCGACCGGGTCGAGCACCACCCGGGCCACGCCCCTGACCGAGCCCGGCGACGCCGGACTTCCGGCCAGCGCGCCGTCGGGCCGCATGACCGGGCCGGCGAGGGCCTCGAGCTCGGTCCCGTCGGACAGCAGCAGCCGGGGGATCCGGCGACGACGCAGTTCGGCAGCGTACGCGGCTCGTCGCTCGTTGACCACAGTCGTGAGCCGTTCCCCGCGCAGGCCGGCCTCGACCTCGGCGATCTCGAGGAAGAACACGTCGGCGGCCTCGGTGATCGCGCCGCGGTCGACCAGCGCTCCACCGATCATGGTGAGCTGGTCCCGGATCTGGCCCAGCAGGACGATCAGCAGGAACTTCGGGCTCTCCCGAAACCCGATCAGTCGCCGGGCGCGGCCGAGCGCCGTGTCGACCACGTGAGCCGCGACGCGATGATCCAACCGGTCCACCAGCGTGCGGCGCATCGCCTCGGCCTCGGCCGCGCCCCGCTCGAACTGGACCGCCGGGTCCAGCGCGGGGTCGTCGAGCCGCAGGTAGTTGGCGATCACTCCGACCAGGTGGTCGGGCTGATCCGACCACCGGGGCATCCCGAGGTCGATCTCGGCGACCGCCCGATGCCCGTACCGGTGGAGGAAGCCGGTCAACGCCCGCGCGGCCACCGGCGGCAACGCACCCCGGCGGTGGTCGGCGACCAGCGCGGCGATCGACTCGGTGGTGAAACGTCGCGACGATGCGGGGTCGGCCCGGATGAGCTCGGTGACCCGCCACAGCTCGAGATCCATCTCGGTGGTCACGTTGTGGGGGAGCCCGCGGAGCACGGTCTGCAGTTCGTCGGGTCGGGCCCGGTCGCCGAGCAACCGCCGGGCCAGGGCGAGCGCGAGCAGTCCGGCACCGGCGAAGCCGAACGCGCGGGGCATGATCGCGAACGCCCCCTCGAGCATCCGGGTCTCGATCAGTGCCAGCCGCTGCTCCGGGGTGGCGTCGGCGGGCAGCACGAACAAGTGCCGGATCCGATGCTCGAAGCGGGTCATGGCGGCGGCGGCCGTCCCCGGGGCCACGAGGGCCTGGAGCATCCGCAGTGGCACCTTGAACCGGACCAGGACCAGGCCGAGGACCGGCCCGATTCCCGACAACCCGGGCCGGAGCGCGAACCGCGGATCGGCCGTCACCGCGTCCAGCGCGACCGCCGAGCGCGCCTCCATGGCGGTGAGCGCCCGGCGCATCAACCGCCGCCCCACCCGGTGGCGTAGCACCGGCGTCACGTCGGCGTACAACCGGCCACCGATGGTGTGCAGCGCGTCCGGCCCCCGCCGCGGGTCGGCGACCGGCCGCCCGGCCAGTCCCGCGATCGAGGCTCCGGCCAGCCGGAAGACGGCCAACCCCATCGGGGTGATCGGGCGGGTCAGACCCTGGGCCAGGGTCACGCAGAAGAGCAACCGATCGCCCTCGTGTTCACCGGCGGGCAGCGGATGGAGTGTGGTGATCGGCCGCGCCTGCGTCAGCCACAGAGCCCCGGCCTCGTCGATCGCCCACTCCGTGTCCTGTGGACTCCCGTAGTGCGCTCCGACCCGACGGCCGAGCGCGACCAGCTCGCTCACCTGGGCATCGGACAGACACGGCTCGGTGTTCGCGGGGCCGACCAGCCGGTCGGTGCCGCCGCCGGGACGGGGCCGGATGACCACGGTCTTGTCACCCGGGCGGCGCTCGATCACCGCCCCCGTCACTCCGTCGGCAACAAAATGGTCAGGGTTGACCGCTCCCGACACCACCGCCTCCCCGAGTCCGGGGCTGGCATCGATCACCGTGCGTCGACGGCTCCCGGTGATCGGATCGGCCGTGAACATCACGCCGGCCACCGCCGCGTCGACCATCCGCTGGACGACGACAGCCAGGCTGACCGAGGTCTGGTCCACCTCATGGGTCTGGCGGTAGGCGACGGCGCGATCGGTCCACAGCGAAGCCCAGCAGCGGAGGACGGCCTCGAGCACCGCCGTCTCGCCGAGGACGGAGAGAAAGCTGTCCTGCTGACCGGCGAAGCTGGCGTCGGCCAGGTCCTCGGCCGTCGCCGACGACCGGACCGCCACAGGGACCCGAGAGCCCAAGGCGGCGTAGTGCCGCGCGATCTCCTCGGTCAGTCCCGCCGGCAGCGCCAGCGCGAGCACCCGGGTCCGAGCTTGGGCGGCCAACTCCGCCTGTTCCGCGGAGTCGCGGCCGGGGAGTTCGGCGATCAGATCATCCAGCGACGATCCGACGACCTCCCGGTAGGCCGCCGTGCCGACGCAGAAGCCCTCGGGCACCGGGAGACCGGCCCGGCTCATCGACCCGAGATTGACCGCCTTGCCGCCCACTGTGGCGACGTCGTCGTCGCCGATCCGGTCGAACCACACCACCGCATCCATGAGCTGACGATATGCCTGCAAACGGTGCTATTTCAACGATTGATGAATTACGGATCTGCCGTTGTGTTGCAGGGGCGACGTGTCCAGACCCACGACTGCCAAGTCGACGGGACACTGCGGCAGCGGGGTCCCCGGGGATACGATCGCGGCATGGGTGATGGGGGTGGTCCGGCGGCGAACCCGCCGCACCCGGACAGGTCCGGTCACGCCCACCTCGGAGCCGGGGCCCATCAGCACGCGGCGCCGCCCACCGACGCACGTGGGGTGAAGAACCTGACCGCGGCGCTGGTGCTGATCCTGGCCTTCCTGGTTGCCGAGGTGATCGTCGGCATCGCGGCCTCCTCGCTCGCGCTGATCTCCGATGCCGCCCACATGCTGACCGACGCCGCGGCCATCGCGCTCGCGCTGTTCGCCGGTCGCCTGGCTGCCCGGCCGGCCAAGGGCAATCTGACCTATGGGCTCAAGCGGATCGAGATCCTGTCCGCCCAGGCCAACGGGGTGACGCTGTGGTTGCTCGCCGTCTGGTTCGTCTACGAGGGGATCCAGCGGCTGCGGGAGCCGGGTGAGGTGGCCGGCGGTCTGGTTCTCGGGACCGCGCTGGTGGGCATCATGGTCAACCTGGTGGCGGTGTGGCTCGTCGCTCGGGCCGACCGTCGCTCGCTCAACGTCGAGGGCGCGTTCCAGCACATGCTGAACGACCTGTTCGCCTTCGTGGCGACCGCGGTGGCCGGGGTCATCGTGCTGACCACCGGCTGGATGGCAGCGGACGCCGTGGCCGCGCTGATCGTCGCCGCACTGATGATCAAGGCCGGTTGGGGTCTGCTGCGGGACTCGTGGCGGATCTTCCTCGAGGCCGCGCCGCGAGGGATCGACGTTGCCGACATCGACCGAGACCTGCACACGGTGCCCGGTGTGCTCGAGGTCCACGATCTGCACGTGTGGGAGGTGACGTCAGGGTTCCCGGCGCTGTCCGCCCACATCCTGGTCGACCGGACCCACGACTGCCACGAGCGTCGGACCGCGATCGCCGCCCTGCTGCACGAGCGCTACGGGCTGGAGCACGTCACCCTGCAGATCGATCACCGCAACGACACCTTCGTCGCCTCCGACGCGCTGCGGCAGCGGCTGACCGACGCGGGTCCGCCCATCGACCCGGTCCACTGACCGGGGCCTGGGTCGCCGAGACCCGGGTCGCTGAGACCGGGTCGTTGGGACCGGGTCGTAGAGACCGGGTGGCCGGAGGCCGACGACATGTCGGTGGTCGCGAGTAAATTGCTCGATATGAGTGTTGCCCTCTCCGACGACGTCTTCGCCGCGCTGGTTGAGCCGCTGCGCTCCGAGCTGACCGCTCACTGCTATCGGATGCTCGGATCGGTGCACGAGGCCGAGGACCTGGTCCAGGAGGCGTTCCTGCGGGCGTGGCGGTCCTACGACCGGTTCGAGAACCGTTCCTCGATCCGCACCTGGATGTATCGCATCGCCACCAACGTGTGCCTGACCGCGCTCGACGGACGCAAGCGCCGCCCGATGCCGACGGGGCTGGGACAACCGAGCTCTGACCCGCGCGGGTCGCTCGATCTGCGGCCGGAGGTGACCTGGCTCGAGCCGATGCCGGACACGGTGGTCTGGGGCGCCGAGCCGGCCGATCCGGAGGCCACCGTGGTCAGCCGGGAGAGCATCCGGCTCGCCTTCGTCGCCGCGTTGCAGCACCTCACTCCACGCCAGCGGGCTGCGCTCATCCTGTTCGAGGTGCTCAACTGGTCGGCTGCCGAGATCGCCGAGCTCCTCGACACCTCGGTCGCCGCGGTCAACAGCAATCTGCAGCGTGCCCGGGGGACCCTGCGACGACTCGACACCGACCACGCGCCCGCCCCGCTCGCCGACCAGCAGCGCGAAGATCTCCTGGCCGCGTACGCCGACGCTTTCGAGCGTTACGACATCGACCGGATCGTCGGGTTGCTGGCCGCGGACGCCGTCTGGGAGATGCCGCCGTACGCCGGGTGGTATCAGGGGTCCGACGCCATTGGTGCACTGATCAGCACGCACTGTCCGGCCGAAGCTCCGGGCGACCAGCGGATGATCCGCGTCTCGGCCAACGGCCAGCCCGGGTTTGCGCTCTACATGCGCGGCGCCGACGGCCGACATCGACCGTTCCAGATCCAGGTGCTCACCCTCGGCCCGGCGGGGGTCTCGCACGTCGGCACGTTCTTCGACACCTCGCTGTTCACCCGATTCGGGCTGCCCGCCGAGCTCTGAGCGATCAGGAGTTTCGCGCCCTATCGCGGGTCGAATCGGTGTGGTCGACGGAATAGGGGAAAGAATGCAGGCATGGTCGCCGCCCCCAACACTCTCAGGGGTGACAAAGCTGCATCTGTCACCGCTGGTCCCTCGCTCGCCGCTGGCAGCGGCCTGCTGATCCTCGCTGCGCTGGTCATTATCTGCGCCGGACTGCGCACGGTGTCGAGCATCATCGCGCCGACCTTCCTGGTACTCACCCTGGTCATCACCGTCCATCCGCTACGGACCCGGCTCGAGGCCCGCAAGGTGCCGCGCTGGCTGGCCAGCGTGGTCGCGCTGCTCGCGGTCTACGCGCTACTGATCATCGTCCTCGGCTCGGCCGTCTGGTCTTTGACCCGGCTGGTGCAGGAACTGCCGAAGTACTCGGCCCAGTTCACCGACCTGTTCAACAGTGCGCTGGCCCGGTTGTCCGCGTTCGGGGTCGAGACCAGTGCCCTGACCAAGGCGGCGTCCGACGTCAACCTGTCGTCGTTCACCGGTGTCGCCCAGTCGCTGCTCAACACCGTGACCAGCGGGCTGTCGCTGTTGACGCTGCTGCTGGTCATGGTCTTCTTCCTGGTCTTCGACGGCGCCGACATGGACCAACGGATCCGGGCCATCAGGTCCCAGCGCTCCAACGTCGCCGACGCGCTGACCGAGTTCGCCGGCAGCGTGCGCAAGTACTGGAGCGTGACCACGGTCTTCGGGCTGCTGGTCGCGGTG
This sequence comes from uncultured Actinomycetota bacterium, assembly GCA_963815905.1. Classification (GTDB taxonomy): domain Bacteria; phylum Actinomycetota; class Actinomycetes; order Propionibacteriales; family Propionibacteriaceae; genus Microlunatus. The sequence goes on from CAWFIO010000017.1 coordinate 7,598, forward strand.
ATCGACGTGATCGGCCTGTTCATCATCGGGGTCCCGTTGGCGGTGACCTGGGGTGTGCTGGCCTTCGTCACCAACTACATTCCGAATATCGGCTTCATCCTCGGTCTGATCCCGCCGGCCCTGATCGCGCTGCTGGCGGTCGGACCGGGTGCTGCGCTCGCGGTCGTCATCGTCTACAGCGCGGTCAACGTGATCGTCCAAACCCTGATCCAGCCACGGTTCACCGGAGACGCGGTCGGCATCACCGCCACCGTCGCCTTCCTGTCGCTGATCTTCTGGGCCTTCCTGCTCGGCGCGCTGGGTGCGCTCCTGGCCGTACCGGCGACCCTGCTGGTCAAGGCGCTGCTGGTCGATCACTCGCCCAATGGCCGCTGGCTCGGCTCGCTGCTGAACTCCACGCCGCCGAAGGTCGCCCCACGCCTCCGGGGCGCCAAGCGGGTAGCCTCGGCCAAGTGAGCAGCGACCTGCCGATCTCGTCTCCGTATCGGAGCACACCGGACGTGCCGGTGTCCGATGCGGAACGCGAGCAGGTCAACAGCAGGCTCAACGCCGCCTTCGAGTCCGGCTCGATCGATCCGGACGAGTATCAACAACGACTCGACGCGCTGTTCGGCGCCCGGCGGCTCGGTGAGCTCGTCCCGGTCGTCACCGGCCTACCGCCGCTGGCGACCTACTCCGACCCGGCCATCGTGGCCTCGGGCTCCGGCCGGCCGGGGGAGCTCGCGCCGAGCCGCAACTCGACTCGGGTGGCGCTGGCCGTGGTCGCCATCGTCGTCGCCATGCTGATGGTGCTCGGCGTCATGCTCGGCGTCGTCCTCTTCTGAGCCGGATGGGTACGCGGTGACCGCCTGGAACGCTTGGGGCGCACCCAGCCCGCGCCGTACGCCGACCGTTTCGCCGGCCCTGCTCGGGGCCCTGATCGCGCTGCTCGCCGCAATCGTCGCGGTGACCGCCGTCGGTGCGGTGCTGATCCGGCAGCGGGACCGCGAACCGACCGATCGTCCTGCGGTGTCGCCCGTGCCGTCTTCGCCGATCCCGTCGTCGCCCGGATCGACCTCGCCGCCGGCCGGTGACCCCGACGCGACCCTCGACCACAACGCCCTCTACGTCCAGACGATGCCGGACTCGGACTGTGCCCAGCCGCCGCGGCCGCTGCCGACCGGTCCGGACGCCGAGCGTCGCTACCTGGTCGACGTGATCGGCTGCATGACCACCGCGTACGCCGCACCGTTCGCCGCCACGGAGCACACCATGACGACCCCCACCGTCACCGTCTACCGCGACCAGGTGCAGACGCCCTGCGGGTCGGCCAAACCGGGGTATCCGGTTTTCTACTGTCCGGCGAACGAGGGCGTGTACGCCTCGAGCGGCTCGATGGCGACCTATGGGGAAGCGATGCGGCTGGCCGGTTACTGGATGGTCTTCCACGAGTTCGCGCACCACGTCCAACAACGGATCGGGGTGCTGGATGCCGCGTACTCCCGTGACGAGGACCGCAACCAGATCAGCCGCCGGGTCGAGCTCCAGGCCGACTGCTACATGGGGATCACGTCGCACACGATTCGGAGCACGAAGCTGAACGGCACCGATCGCGACGAGCTGCGCCGATGGCGCGAGGCGGCGGCCGACGCCACCCACGGCAGCACGGCCTCGCAGCTCCACTGGGTGCTGCGCGGGTTTGATTCCCGTGACCTCGACCGATGCACCACGTGGACGGTCTCGCGCGACATCGACTGAGCCCGGCCCCCGGCGCTTGGGTGTCCGAAACGGCCCGGACCAATCGGGATCGGACCACGCTCCGAATGTTCAGCGAGGGACTTCAAATCACTATGGTTTGGCTACCCTTACTGTGGCTTGCGCCACAGCCGAAATGGCATTTCCGCCGCCCAAAGATCCTTAGAATGAGAGCCGTGCCCAGGCAACACATCACTCAGGCGAAAATCGCCGAACACGTCCAGCGACTGGGTGAGCTCTATCCGCCGATCCCGCTCGACTCGGTCGATCGGACGATCAAGGACCCGAAAACGGTCGCTGCTCGCTTCGGACACGTCATCGACTACCTCGCCCGCGTCGAGCTCGAGGTCGACCGCAACGTCCTCGAATTGCTGGTGCTGTTGCCCGAGGTCGATGACACCAACAAGATCTTCTACGCCGACGTCTGGCAGCCACAGGAGATCCAGCACGGGCTGATCCTCGATCGGCTGCAGCAGGATCTCGGACGGACCGCGGCCGAGCCGCACCTCGACGTGTCGTTCAAGATCAAGGTCCTCGGATCGCTGGCCACGCTCAAGCCGGTCCAGGAAGTGGCCAAACTGCTCTACTTCCTCACCGGGGCGAGCACCGAGCGGCAGGCCGTGCTGGCGTACAACCAGCTCAACACCGGGCTGAAGGAGATGGGGGAGACGGCGATCGCCGAGACGATCATCCACCCCATCAAGCAGCAGGAACCCGGCCACTTCGCCTTCTACAACATGTCGGCGACTGCGATGATCCAGGACAAGGTGCTCAAGCCGTGGCAGCTGTTCCTGGCCCGGGTGCTCCGCGAGAAGAGCTACAACCTCGTGGGCACCAACGCGATGGACGACTACAAGGCCGACATGGGTCGCGTCGCGATCGACCTCGGCATCGACAAGGACCTCGCCGGATACGCCCGCGAGGTGGGCCGGGTCGAGCAGCGGCTGCTCTGGGCGGACAAGCAGGGCATGGACTTCCCCCCCTACATCCTCAAGGCTCTCAAGGAGAGCGTCGAGCTCTATCACGAGCGCGTCACCCGCGGCATGGCCCACGCCTGACCCTCCCGCTCGCCCCTGCGCCAGACCCAGCACTCCACTGCCGCGCCCCCTCCCGCGACGCCTCCCCCTCCCCTCCCCCTCTCACTAACTGGGGGCAGATAGCGGCGCGGCGGCCGGGTTTGTTGTTATCTGCCCCCAGTTAGTGAGAGGGGGAGGGGGAGGCGAGAGGGGTGCGGGCGTGCCGAGGCGAGTTTGCGGGGGCAGTCGGAGGGGGCACGGATTTGGGCCGCGGCCCCGACTCGCGTAGACTCCACGGTCGGCCATCTTTGGCCTGGTTAGGCGTGCGTACGCGCGAACAAGATCGATCAGATCGAGAGGTTATGGCAAAGAAAGAAGGCGCACTCGAGCTCGAGGGCACAGTGGTCGAGGCCCTGCCCAACGCGATGTTCCGTGTTGAGTTGGCCAATGGGCACAAGGTCCTCGCGACGATCAGCGGCAAGATGCGGCAGCACTACATCCGCATCCTCCCGGCCGATCGGGTGGTCGTCGAGCTTTCGGCCTACGACCTCACCCGCGGCCGCATCGTCTACCGGCACAAGTGACCAAGTCAGGCAGTAACTCCCACCGGATCACGAAGGAAGCTCGACGATGAAGGTTCAGCCGAGCGTCAAAAGGATCTGCGACAAGTGCAAGGTGATTCGCCGGCACGGTCGCGTGATGGTGATCTGCGAGAACCCGCGGCACAAGCAGCGGCAGGGCTGACGCCCTCCTCGTAGGCACACGACGCAACACGAGCACGACCAGCAGGACCCAGTAACAGTGTGATCGCACGACCGGATCTGATCCGGTCCCACCCTCGGTCGGAGGCCGAGGCCCTGGTGGTCGAGTACGTCTCGACCGAAGGCACCCAGGGACGCATCACGCCACAGACCTCCGCGGCGACACCCGCCCTTCGACGTCGATCGAAGTGCGCGCCGACCATGACGAAAGGTTGTACCGCCTGATGGCACGTCTTATCGGGGTGGATCTCCCGCGCGACAAGCGCCTCGAGGTCGCCCTCACCTACATCTTCGGGGTGGGCCGCACCCGCGCCCTCGCGACCCTGGAGGCCACGCAGATCAGTGGCGATCTCCGCGTCCACCAACTCAACGACGAGCATCTCGTCGCCTTGCGTGACTGGATCGAGGCGAACTACCAGACCGAGGGTGACCTCCGTCGCGAGGTGGCCTCCGACATCCGTCGCAAGATCGAGATCGGCTCCTACCAGGGCCGTCGCCACCGCAGTGGTCTGCCCGTCCGCGGCCAGCGCACGCGTACGAATGCCCGTTCCCGCAAGGGCGCTCGCAAGCCCGTCGCCGGCAAGAAGAAGGTGCGTTAATCCATGGCTACTGCAGGTCGTAACACCCGTGCCACCAAGGTGCGTAAGAAGGAAAAGAAGAACGTCGTCGCGGGCCACGCCCACATCAAGAGCACGTTCAACAACACGGTCATCTCGATCACCGATCCGACCGGTGCGGTCATCGCCTGGGCGTCCGCCGGCACCGTCGGCTTCAAGGGTTCGCGCAAGTCGACCCCGTACGCGGCGCAGATGGCTGCGGAGGCCGCCGGCCGCCGCGCCATGGAGCACGGCATGAAGCGCGTCGACGTGTTCGTCAAGGGCCCGGGTTCGGGCCGCGAGACCGCGATCCGCTCGCTCGGGGCCGTCGGCCTCGAGGTCGGCGCGATCGCCGATGTGACCCCCGTGCCCCACAACGGATGCCGCCCGCCGAAGCGCCGGCGCGTCTAAGCCACGACGACAAGGAATTACACAAAGACATGGCTCGCTATACCGGTCCTATGACCAAGAAGTCGCGTCGACTGGGTGTTGACCTGGTCGGTGGCGACAAGGCGTTCGAGAAGCGCCCCTACCCGCCCGGCGTCCACGGCCGCGGCCGCACCAAGGAGTCGGAGTACTCGCTCCAGCTCCGCGAGAAGCAGAAGGCCCGCTTCTCCTACGGCGTGCTCGAGAAGCAGTTCCGTCGTTACTACGAGGAGGCCAACCGCCTCCAGGGCAAGACGGGTGACAACCTGTTGCAGATCCTGGAGTCCCGCCTCGACAACGTGGTGTACCGCGCCGGCCTGGCCCGGACGCGTCGGCAGGCTCGCCAGTTCGTGGTCCACGGCCACTTCCTGGTCAACGGCCACCGGGTGAACATCCCCTCCTACCGGGTGACGTCGCACGACATCATCGATCTGGCGGAGAAGCTCAAGGAGACGACCCCGCACATCATCAACCGGGAGACCCACGGCGAGCGCGAGGTTCCGGCCTGGCTCCAGGTGTATCCCGATCGTGGTCGCGTCCTGGTGCACCAGCTCCCGACGCGTCAGCAGATCGTGATCGACGTGCAGGAGCAGCTCATCGTCGAGCTCTACTCGAAGTAGTAGAGCCCGCCAGGCGCCCGGGATCGGAAGCGATTCCGATCCCGGTCGCCTGCACCCAGCTTCGTCCCGGTGCGCCGGGACCACCCCGGACCCGCCCGATGCGGATCCGGTTCTGCTCTCTCATATAGCGGGGAGAGTGGGGAAAGAGATGAACCATGCTGATCGCACAGCGCCCGACCCTGTCTGAAGAGGTTGTCGACGACAACCGCTCGCTCTTCACCATCGAGCCGCTCGAGCCCGGCTTCGGCTACACGCTCGGCAACTCGCTGCGTCGCACCCTGCTGTCCTCCATCCCGGGGGCGGCCGTGACGAGCATCAAGGTCGACGGCAACCTGCACGAGTTCTCCACCATCGAGGGCGTCGTCGAGGACGTCACCGAGATCATCCTGAACCTCAAGGGTCTCGTCGTCTCCTCCGAGGAGGACGAGCCCGTCACCATGTACCTGCGCAAGGCGGGTGCCGGCGCGGTCACCGCGGCCGACATCGCCCCGCCGGCCGGTGTCGAGGTGCACAACTCCGATCTGCACATCGCGACCCTCAACGACACGGGCAAGCTCGAGATGGAGCTGGTCGTCGAGCGTGGGCGCGGCTACGTCTCCGCCGTGCAGAACAAGATGATCGACGCCGAGATCGGCCGGATCCCGGTCGACTCGATCTACTCGCCGGTCCTCAAGGTGACCTACAAGGTCGAGGCCACCCGAGTCGAGCAGCGCACCGACTTCGACAAGCTGATCCTGGATGTCGAGACCAAGGCGGCCATCCGGCCGCGCGACGCCGTCGCTTCGGCGGGGCGCACCCTGGTCGAGCTGTTCGGTCTGGCTCGTGAGCTCAACGTCGAGGCCGAGGGCATCGAGATCGGCCCGTCGCCGATCGACGAGCAGCTCGCCGCCGATCTGGCTCTGCCGGTCGAGGACCTCAACCTGACCGTCCGGTCGTACAACTGCCTCAAGCGCGAGGGCATCCACACGGTGTCCGAGCTGGTGTCGCGTAGCGAGCAGGACCTGCTGGACATCCGCAACTTCGGTTCCAAGTCGATCGACGAGGTCAAGCTGAAGCTGCACGAGATGGGCCTGTCGCTCAAGGACAGCGCCCCCGGCTTCGATCCGCTGAGCGCGATCAACCGGTACGACGAGATCGACGAGGAAGACGTCGACTACAGCGAAACGGAGCAGTACTGATGCCTACCCCTACCAAGGGTGCCCGCCTCGGCGGCAGCGCGTCGCACCAGAAGATCATTCTGGCCAACCTGGCGACACAGCTGTTCGAGCACGGCAAGATCGTGACCACCGAGGCCAAGGCCAAGCGCCTGCGCCCGCTGGCCGAGAAGTTGATCACCAAGGCCAAGCGGGGTGACATCCACTCCCGCCGTCTGGTCCTGACCACGGTCAAGGACAAGGGCGTCGTGCACACCCTGTTCACCGAGATCGCGCCGGCCGTCGCCGAGCGCGAGGGCGGCTACACCCGGATCACCCGGGTCGGCCCGCGCAAGGGTGACAACGCGCCGATGGCCATGATCGAGCTCATCACCGAGTCGGTGGCGGACTCGCGCAAGGCCAAGGCTCAGCCGGCCAGGAGGGCTGCGTCGACCCCGGCAGCTCCGGCTGCTGCGGCCGCCGACCCGGTGGCGTCGGCTCCGGCCGACGAGGCTCCCGTCGACGAGGCTCCCGCCGAGGAACTGGCCGCGGAGACCGAGGAGCTGACCGCCGAGACCGGCGCGCAGCAGACGCCGAGTGACGACACCTCAGCCGAAGAGGCAGCGGAGACCCCCGCCGCCGACAAGGCCTGACGGCTCGTACGCCGTCGAAGCCGCCCGTCCCTCGTGGACGGGCGGCTTTCGTCGTCTCACCCCCGGAGCGGTCAGCGCTGGGGGTCGACGATGGCGCCGAGCCGCGGCCGATGGTCCTGGCGGGGATGGCGCCGGCGGTAACCGGTGACTCCGAGCGCGACCAGCGCGACGGCCGCGGCCAGCCACGGCCACGGGCTCCACTGTTCGACGCAGCTCTGGGCGTCGGCGTCGCGGGTGCAGACGACACCGGGCCCGCTGCGGTTGAGCCAGGCGAGCGCGGCTGCCGCGGCGCCGAGCCCGACCAGGACACCGAAGGTCGCCCGGTGCGGCCCGATCACCGACAACAAGACGATGGCGGCCAAGGTGGCCCCGACCAGCAGGAAACCGCCGATGCTGAGCAGGGCGAGGATGCCGAATCCGGCCAGCGCGCCGACGGCGGTCCAGCTCACGAACAGGGCACGGTCGCGGGCGTGCTCCGGCCACCACGATGTGCCCACGTCGGCACGCTACGCCAGCCTGGGCAGAACGGTCGGTGCCGGGCGGCAGAATCGGGTCATGTCGCTCGATCGCCCCATGCCGCTGCTCCGGTTGGTCCAGACCAGCGCCGCGCTGGCCGCCACCCGCTCGCGGTTGGCCAAACGTGACCTGATCGCCGACGTGCTGCGCGAGACCCGCCCCGACGACATCGAGACCGTCGTGTCCTACCTCTCCGGCGCGCTACGCCAACGCCGGACCGGGGTGGGCTGGAAGTCGTTGGCGGGAGCGCCGGCGCCGGCCGCCGAGCCAGGTCTGAGCGTGGCCGAGGTCGACCGGGCGTTTGCCGCGATGGCCGAACTCGGTGGGGCGGGGTCGGCCGCGGCCCGGACCGCCGCGGTGGCCGAGCTGTTCGGCCGGGCCACCGCCGACGAGCAGCGGTTCCTCGGGGCGTTGGTGTCCGGCGAGCTCCGCCAGGGCGCCCTCGAGTCGCAGGTCCAGGAGGGTCTGGCGGCGGCGTACGCGGTTCCCGTCGCTGCGGTGCGTCGAGCCGCGATGCTGATGTCGTCGACCACCGCCGCCGCGGTGGTCCTGGTGCGCGACGGTCTGGTCGGGCTGGAGGCCGTCGGTCTGACCGTCGGGGTCGGCATCCAGCCGATGCTGGCGGCCAGCGCACCCACCCCGGAGGAGGCGGTGCCCAAGTCCGGTCTGCCGGCGCTGGTGGATCACAAGCTCGACGGCATCCGGGTGCAGGTGCACCGCGACGGGGACAAGGTGCGGATCTTCACCCGCAGCCTCGACGACATCACCGCCCGGCTGTCCGAGGTGGCCGCTATCGTCCGTGCCCTGCCGCACCAGCGACTGGTCCTCGACGGTGAGGTGCTGGCGTTACGCGGTGACGGCACGCCCGAGGTGTTCCAGGTCATCGCGTCCCGCGCGCTGAGTGGGCGGGCGGAGGTGGTCGAGCTGGCCCGGGCGAGCCCGCTGCGGGTCTTCTTCTTCGATCTGCTGCACGTCGACGGGCGGGACCTGCTCGACGTCCCACTGGTCGAGCGGGCGGCCGAGATGGAGCGGCTGCTGCCGCCGGAGATCTCGGTGCCGCGCCGGCTCTGCGCGACCGCGGCGGAAGTCGAGGAGACGTTCGCCGACGCCGTCGCCCGGGGGTATGAGGGCGTGGTGGTGAAGAATGTCAACGCCCCGTACGCGGCCGGGCGACGGGACTCGGCCTGGATCAAGGTCAAGCCCCGACACACCTTCGACCTGGTCGTCACGGCCGTCGAGTGGGGCCATGGCCGTCGACAGGGCTGGTTGTCCAACCTGCATCTGGCCGCTCGCGATCCGGCCACCGACGAATGGGTGATGCTCGGCAAGACCTTCAAGGGGCTGACCGACGAGGTGCTCATCTGGCAGACCGAACACTTCCTCGCGCGCGAGGTCCGCCGCACCCAGCACGTGGTCCACGTCGAGCCGACCACGGTGGTCGAGATCGCCTGCGACGGGTTGCAGATCTCCACCCGCTATCCCGGCGGTGTGGCCCTGCGCTTCGCCCGGGTGCTGCGTTACCGGCCCGACAAGGCGGCCGACCAAGCCGACACCATCGACGCCGTTCGGAGACTGGCGCCGGTCATCGACGTGGTGCCGGACAGCTGACCGGTCCGTTGCGCGTCAGGCCAGGTCGTTGAGCGCGATGCTGACGGCCCGGAACTGTTCGGGAAAGCGGTGGAGGACGACGAGCCGGGGATCCGGCGTGGGAAGGACCACCCCGGTCCACCGGGCGCGGACAGCGGTCAGCCGCGGATCGGCGAGCACCGCCTCGACGCCCGGTCGGTCACCGCCGCCGACGACGGCATCGAGTTCGCCGGTCCGGGGACCGAGCAGCCGGAGCACCTCGTCGGCCGCGTCCGCGTACGCCTGATTCGCCTGGTTGGCCCGACGACGGGCGTAGCGCTGCTGTGACCACCCACCTGCCTTGGTCTTGCCCTGGACGTAGTTGCGGTCGACCTTGCTGGCGATCAGCCGCGGGCCCTCGAACAGGCCGACGGCGAAGCCGCCCCGGCGGACCAGCACGGCGCCGACCGTGCGCTGGGCCACCACGTCCTCGAGCGGATCGGCGTCGGGGTGGAGAAGCGCAAACGGTGCCGTGATGTCGGCGCGGGCTCCGTCGACCGCCAGCAGGGAGGGTCCTCGGGACGACCCGACGAGACCACCGTGGCGGGCGGCGAACCGGTCGATCCAGCCGGCCAAGCGCTCGGCCGGCACCTCGACCTGTCGCGGGCCACCCTCCATCGGGCTCACGCTAAGCGGTGCTGATGCGGCTGACAACCGACGGTCACGGACATTGACGATCGGCCCGGCGATCCGAGGACCGCTCATGGGTGTATTCGGCCCGGACGCCAACAAACCCGCGAGTTCGTCGACTTCGCTCCGATGGAACGACATCGGCCGGGGGACAATACCGGCACTCGCGGGTTCGGGTGTTGGCTGTGGATTAGCCGGCCGCACACGGCGACCAGATCCCAGTCGGGCGCGGCTAGCTGGCCGTCACCTCACATGTCCGAAAGTCACTCATTCCTCGGACCACCTCCTTTCCGTGTACGCCTAATTTAGACGCGACGTCCACGTCGATCAACGGCTTTTCCGAGCAGTTTTCCGGGGTGCATGCTCCCCGGTCAACGACGGATCTCGGCGTACCGGTCGAGCGATTCCTGCCGCTCGACCTGATGATCCACGATCGGCTGCGGGTAGCCCGCCGGGACCCCGCCCGGTGCCGACCAGGGTTCGTGCAGATGCTTGATCGCGACGTCGGCGAGCTCGGGCACCCAGCGGCGGATGTACTCACCCGCCCCGTCGAACTTGGCCGACTGGGTCATCGGATTGAAGATCCGGAAGTAGGGCGCCGCATCGGTGCCGCAACCGGCCACCCATTGCCAGTTCAGCTGATTCTGGGCGATGTCGCCGTCGCGCAGTCGCTCCATGAACCAGTCGGCGCCGTGCCACCAGCCGATGTGGAGATCCTTGATCAGGAACGACGCGACAATCATCCGGACCCGGTTGTGCATGTAGCCCTCGGCCAGCAGCTGGCGCATCCCCGCATCGACCAGCGGATAGCCGGTCCGACCCCGCTGCCACGCCTGCAGCCGCTCGGCGACCAATGCTGACGCGTCCGGGTCGTCGCTCTCCATGGCCTTGAACTCGGGGCGGACGGGCTGGGTCACCGCCTCCGGGCGATGGAACAACACGTCGGCGAAGAAGTCGCGCCAGCCGATCTGCCGAGCCAGGGCCGCAGCTCCGGCCGACCGCCGTCCGCGCAGGTCGGCGAGCACCGTACGCGGGTGCAGGTGCCCCCAACGCAGCGCGATCGACAGATGCGAGGTGGCGTCGGGGGCCGGGAAATCGTGGGTCTTGTCGTAATCGTCGACGCCCTCGGGATCGGTGTCGAGCCAGGCATGCCAGTCGCGCACGGCGCGCCGTTCGCCGGCCCGCTCGAGCAGCTCGGGGTCCGGAGCCTCGGGTCGCACCCGATCGCGGGCTTCGATCCAGTTCACCGAGGCGACGGCGACCGGCGGGGCCGGATCGTGCACCCCCCGTTCGGCCCAGGCGCGGTGGAACGGGCTGAACACCTGGTACGGGGTGCCGGACCCGTTGCGCAGCGTGCCGGGCGCCACCGCGTACGGGGATCCGGTCCGGTGCAGTTCGACTCCGACCACACCGAGGGCCCGTTCGACCGCCTCGTCGCGGGTGTGACCGTACGGGCCGAAGTCGCTGGCGATGTGGACGCTCGAGGCCGACACCGATTCCGCGACCCGGGGGAGGACGACAGTCGGTCGACCTTCCGCCACGCTCAGCCCCGGCCCGCCGGATTCGCGCAGGTCGGCGTCGAGATCGGCGAGCGCCGCGTACAGCCAGGCCCGGCGTGCCGTGCCCGCCGAGCGGAGCAGGGCGGGATCCAGCACGAAGAGCGGGAGGACCGCGAAGCCGGCCTCGGTCGCGGCTCGCAGCGCCGGATTGTCCGCCAACCGGAAGTCGCGTCGCACCCACCAGATCGTGGGTTGGTCGGGGGTGGACATCGTCTAATCTTGCCTCCAGCCCAGCACCGCATGAAACGCCTCGGTCGGTGCCGGACTGGACAGGGAGAATGGCCGCGTGAGCGATCTGATCGATACCACTGAGATGTACCTCCGGACGATCTATGAGTTGGAAGAAGAAGGCATCGTTCCTCTTCGGGCGCGGATCGCTGAGCGGTTGCACCAGAGTGGTCCGACCGTCTCCCAAACCGTCGCCCGGATGGAGCGCGACAACCTCGTGCACGTCCTCGGTGACCGTCATCTGGAGCTGACCACCGAGGGCCGTGCCCGGGCGACCCGGGTGATGCGCAAGCACCGGCTGGCCGAGCGACTGCTGATCGACATCATCGGACTCGACTGGGAGAAGGTGCACGACGAGGCCTGTCGCTGGGAGCACGTGATCTCCGAGGATGTCGAGCGTCGGCTGGTCGAGTTGCTGAATGCACCGACCGTGTCGCCCTACGGCAACCCGATCCCCGGTCTCGAGGAACTCGGAGTAGTCGGCGATCTCGAGCCGTTCCGCCAGGGTAACGAGCAACTACAGGACGTGGTCCGCTCCACCGACGACTCGATCCAGGTCGTGGTCGAACGGATGAGCGAGGAGATCCAGAAGGACGTCGAGATGATGGGCACGCTGCGTGAAGCCGGCATCCAGCCGGGTGCGGTGGTCCTGGTCGAGTCCGGTGGTCTCGGGGTCCGGCTCACCGCCGACGGTTCGCCCGGCTGCGAGATCGACAACGAGGCGTCCACTCACCTGTTCGTCTCCCGGGTGTGACCGGGAAGGGTCAGGGCTGAGGGATACGCGGTGACGCGGCTGGCGGCGATCGAGGCATTGCTCGAGACGCACTGGTACGACGCGGTGGCCGGTCTGCTGGACGATGAGGTCCGCTCCGAACCATCGTCACCGGCGCTGTTGCGGGCCCGCGATCTCGCGGCGACATCACGTCGGGTGCTCGACCTCGACGCCGAGGACTTCACCGCCATCTCGCGCGAGCACCACGAGCCCTGGGCCGCCCGACTGGCGGCCTCCTCGTTCCCGGCCGAACCGCGCGACCCGATCCGCGGAGCGCTGGCGTCGCTCGTCCCGATCTACGAGCTGATGCTCGAGGTGCTCGAGATCCGCGCGCTGCGGCGCGAGCCGCTCCAGGTCGTGGTCACCGCCCATCTGCTCGGCGAATACCTCCAGCAACTGGCCTGGGAGAGCACGCTCGGCCACGGCGGGGATCCGCTGCTGATGCAGCAGTTCGTCGGCGGCAGCCGCTGGGGGAGCGGCGATCCGACGTGCCCGCACTCTTCGGCGCTGGAGGCCACCGCCAAGCGCTCGCTCAACGCCTGCCACGGTGACACCGCCGGTTACACGGCGTACCTCAACCGGTTCCACTCCCGGCTCGGCGACGCCCTCGGGGTCTGTGCGCTGAACTTCGCCACCATCGCACCCGGTCAACGGCCGGATGTGGGGGAGAGCTGCCCGCAACCCTGCACCTTCGTCACCCAATTGCCGCTCGAGCACCGGCGTGATCTCGACGCACGGGTCCGGCTGGCGATTCTCTACGTCAACTCACCCCTGGTGGCCCTGCGGCACCACGCCCCGGTGGGGCACTTCTTCGGCGTGCCGTCGGTCCAGGAGATCTCCACCGCCTGGGTCGCGACCTGGGAGAAGCTGAGTGCTCCTTGGAAGGACGGCAGCAACCCGCTACTCGCGTCCGACCTGGTCAGCCGAGGGACGGCCGACGAGCCGCTGCCCGGAATGTCGGCGATGGTGTCGGCGGTGGCCGGCCTTCCGGTGGGCCCGGGTCGGCTGCTACGCGACATCGGCCAGGATGTTGTCCAGGCCCTGGGCGGGGTTCTCAGCCAACAGGAGGCAGCGGGTGTCTGACGAAGACGTCGACTGGCGCACATATCTGGCCGACTTCCACCATGACCGCGCCGGGGTGATCGAGGCCGTGCTCTCGCGTGCCGTCTCGGCGGACCACACGCCGTACCGCTGGCTGGCCCGGGCGGCCTCCCCGTCGGCACGGACTGTTGTCGACCTGGCCTGCGGCTCGGGACCGATGTCGCGCGAGCTGGCTCAGCCGGGGCGCACGGTCATCGGCTTGGACCTGTCCCCCGACGAGCTCGGGCTAGCCGCCCAACGCGGCCCCGGCCCCTGGATCCAGGCCGACGCGCTCCGGTTGCCCTTCCGCGACGGGTCCGTCGACATGGTGACGAGCTCGCTCGGGCTGGTCGTGGTGACCCCGTTGACCGAGGTCGTCGCGGAGGCGGCGCGGGTGCTTCGGCCCGGTGGGGTGCTGGCCGGTATCGCGCCGGCCCTGCGCCCGCTCGGGCCCCGTGACGTCCGCGTACTCGGCCGGATCAACGGCCGGTTGCGCACCCGTCCGCAGTTCCCCGGCCCGGTCGAACTGACCGGGTTCGCCAAGACGCTGGCCGAGCACGGGCTGCGCAAGGTCGAGGACGCCCGCGAGCGCTACCGGTTCCCGATCCGCAGTCGGGCCGACGCCGAGCTGGTGATGTCCGCGCTCTATCTGCCCAGCACCCGGGCGTCACGGATCGAGAGCGCGATCGAGTATCTGGAGGACGGTCTGAAACGCCGCGAGGTGGTCGAGGTGACCATCCCGATGCGGCGGATCGTTGCCATCAAGTAGTCCCGCCCGCCGCGGCGACCCGTGGAATAGACCCGCAGCCGACGCCGTTGAGCGGGATAGCCGACCGCGAAACCGCGGACCGACTGACGACGAGGAGCAATTCGCATGGCAACGGTTGACATCTCCGCCGCTGATTTCGAAGGCACCATCAGCGACAACGACATCGTGTTGGTGGACTTCTGGGCCGATTGGTGTGGCCCGTGCAAGCGGTTCGCCCCCATCTATGAGAAGGCGTCCGAGGAGAACGGGGACATCGTCTTCGCCAAACTCGACACCGAGGCCAACCAGGAACTGTCCGGTCAGCTGGGCATCGAAGGCATTCCGACCCTGATGGCCTTTCGCGAGGGCGTGATGGTCTTCAACCAGGCCGGCGCGCTGCCCGGCCCGGCCCTCAAGCAGGTCGTCGACGCGGTGAAGAACCTCGACATGGCCGAGGTGCACGCCCAGGTCGCCAAGCTGCAGGAGCAGCACACCCACGAGTGACCTCGGTGGCCGGCGTGGCCCGGGGCGGGTCGTCATCGCCGGCAGAAGCGGACGCTACGCAGAGCTGACCCGATGAAGATCGTGGTCGCCCCGGACAAGTTCAAGGGCAGCCTGACCGCAGCCCGGGTCGCCGAATGCATCGCTGCGGGACTCGAACGCCGCTCCGGGGTCCGATGTGTCCGGCTCCCGCTGGCCGACGGTGGTGACGGAAGCGTCGATGCGGCCCTGGCGGCCGGGTTCCGGCCCTACCCGGTGTGGGTCGCCGGTCCGCTCGGACAGCTGCACCGCGCGACGATCGCGTACGACGGCCGGACTGCGGTGGTCGAGATGGCCAACACCTGCGGCATCACGCTGCTGCCCGGAGACCGGCTCGATCCGCTGAACGCCTCGAGCCTCGGTTTCGGGCAGGCGGTTCGAGCGGCGCTGGCGCTCAGACCCAGCACCGTCGTCCTTGCGCTGGGGGGCAGCGCCAGCACCGACGCCGGCCTGGGATTGCTGACCGCGCTCGGCGCCACGATCACCGACGCCGCTGGAGCAGCCGTACGGCCCGTGGGTGGGGAACTCGGTCGCGTCGCGCACCTCGATCTGGACGGTCTGCAGGTGCCCGACGACGTGCAGTGGGTCGTCGCCGGCGACGTCGACGCCGTGCTGCACGGGCCGCGCGGCGCGGCGCGGGTGTTCGGTCCGCAGAAGGGCGCCACCCCGGCGCAGGTGGGCTCACTCGATCACGGATTGGAACGCCTGGCCGGCCTGCTGGGGTCCCGGGGAGTCGCGGCGGCGGCCACGCCCGGGGCCGGTGCCGCGGGCGGGGTCGGTTTCGCCGCCGTCCTGCTCGGGGCCGAGCTTCGCTCCGGGGCCGACTTCTTCCTCGACCTGCTCGGCTTCGACGACCACCTGGTCGAGGCTGCCGCGGTCGTGACCGGAGAGGGCCGGATCGACGACCAGACCGAACGGGGCAAACTGCCGTACGTGGTCGCGCAGCGCTCGGCCCCGCGACCGTGCTTCGCCTTGGTCGGCAGCAACCAGATCACCATAGATTCGAACCTGCAGCGGGCGTTCGCCGGCATCCATCAGCTGAGCGAGCTGACCAGTTCTGACACCCGCGACGACCCGGAACTCACCGCGCAGGTGCTGACCCGGCTAGGGGAGCTGATCAGCGCTCGGCTGTAAAGGCCAGGTCCAGAACAGCGGTGAAGCGGTCGGCCGCCGCAGTCAGATCGGCGTCGAGTACGACCTCGATCCGCGGCCACGGGTCGGACGACAACGCATCGGCATCCTGGACGACGGCGCGTCGGTCGACGATGGTCTGGCCCCGCCCGATGCCGGCCAGGTTGACCCGGACCGGCCGGGTCTCGGAGGTGAACAGGTCGGGATCGGTCAGGGTGATCAAAGCTCCCGCATCACCCAGCTGGCCCACATAACCACCGGTGGAGTCGGCGGTGCGCTGGCCGCGGTGGTGGAGCAGCCCGCCCGCCAACCGCTGGGCTGGATGACTGGCTTCGCGCAGCCGGTCGGCGGTGGTCAGGTCGAGGACCAGTCGGTTGAAGACGTCGAGGCCGTACATCCGCACCGGTAGACCCGATTCGATGACCGCGGTTGCCGCCTCAGGGTCCTGCCAGACGTTGAACTCGGCAACCGCGGTGATGTTTCCGACGCCGGCCGAGCCACCCATGAAGACGATCCGCTCGAGATTGCCCGCGACGTCGGGACAGCCGCGGAGGAGGAGGGCGATGTTGGTCTGCGGGGCCAGCGCGACGAGCGTGACCGGTTCGGGGGACTCCAGGATGAGTCGCCGCATCAACCCGTTCGCCGAGTCGTCGACCAACCGGCGGGAGGTGTCGGGGAGTCCGATCCCACCCAGCCCGTCGACCCCGTGAAAGGCCCCTTCGGTACGCGCGCGCTCGATGAGCGGCGCGCTGGCGCCGGCGGCGACCGGGAGGTCGGGTGCGCCGGCCGCGTCGAGCACCTTGAGGGTGTTGCCGACGACCTGCTCCAGCCCGGCGTTCCCGGCGACGCAGGTGATCCCGAGGATGTCGAGCTCCGGGTGGGCCACGGCGTACAGGATGGCGAGGGCGTCGTCCGTGCCGGTGTCGACGTCGAGAATGATCGGCTTCACCCGCCGGATTCTCCCATCAGGGTGTGGACGATGGGATCGGCCACCCGCGTCGAAGGCTTCGCTCGACGGCTGCACCTGCGGCGTCCCGTCGCCAGACGCCGCACACCCGTAGTCCCGCCCCCAGCAGGATTCGAACCTGCGACACAGGGTTTAGGAATCCAGCTCGGGCCAGCTCAGGTTGGGCGCGACCATGCTGTCTTGCGCTCAAATCAGCACTCGGCGGCCCTCACTGGATCCCGCGGGAAGGTATTGGTTCTTCACCTCGTGCGGCCTGGCGCCGTTCGTGGCCCGGCGTGGGGGACGCCGCTGAGGTACGCACCTACCGCCTCGGGCGAGGCTCCTTGGCCGGAATGTCAAGCAGTCTGACGGCTCGATCAGTGAACTTGTCACGGTCCGCGTTGAAGGCGTTCTTTCTCTCGGATCTGGTGGTCTGGAACTCTTCGAATCTTCCGGCCTGTATCAGTTCCATGTCATATTCATTGTGCTGAATTACACGCTGCGCCAGATTGGCGGTCTCGCTGGACGCCAGCACCCTGAGACGGCTTACGCAGTCCAGCATGACTCGGCGGGCCTCTGCGGCCTCGGCATGCCATTGTTTGTCAGTGTCTTGCGTTAAGATGCCTCCCTGGTGCGATTCTACGATGAGCCGGCATGCGTCCCTGTGGTGATAGCTGGCCGTCAGTAGGTCGACGAAGGCGCTCTCTAGCGCCGAGCGAACCCAAGTTCGTTGCTCCCGGCGGCCGGTCACCCACAGATTCACCGCAGTCAGGACGGCAGCGATAACAGCTGCGATCGCCGCCACGTACGGCGCCCAACCGTCTGGTTCCACGTGACAACTCCCAGCCCTCGCAGTGAACCTGCTGCTGATCGATTGTGCCAGTGTCCCTCAGCTTGCGCCCAAGGATCCGGGAACCTCCTACAGGCTCTACGGTCACAAGTTCGAAGCCCGAACGAATGACGTAGCGGACAAGATGGTTGGCCGCGAGACAAGAGTCTCGTGCGCGACGGACGACTGGGGGGACGAGTCAGCGGCAAGAAGGACAACTGAGAGACGATCCACGCCGTCAACTAGATTCCACTCCTGACTACCGAATCCCACTATTCAGAAGTGGTAAAGCGACCTAGTCAGTGCGTCGAAAGTGCCTCTCATTAGGTGCGCCCCCAGCAGGATTCGAACCTGCGACACAAGGTTTAGGAAACCTTTGCTCTATCCCCTGAGCTATGGGGGCCTTCGAGGGCCGGGCGACAAGAAGTGCACGACCCCCATCTGACTGCCCCACAGGGTACTGGTCGCACCGGCCTGAGAGGCGACCTGTTCAGCGTGACCCGCGCGCGGCGCCGGGCGTCGTCACCCGAGTGCCCGGATGCGGTTGTTGCGGGCCTCATGGGTCAGCTCGGCGAGACCGAGCGCCTCCAGGAGCGGCGGGAGGTACATGCCGAAGCGTCCTCGGTAGCCGGACCGCAGCCCGTACCAGCCGCCGACCGGGTTGTCGGCCGCCCGCCCCCACGCCTCCACACTGCCCTGCGGCGCCGGTTTCTTCTCGTCGGCAGCGCCAAGTGGCGTCCATCCGCCCTGGTCCTGCAGCCAGCGGTGCAGGTCCTCCACGGCGCTGAGGTGGTAGCGCAGCGTGGTGCTGCCGACCTGGCACACCAGGGCCGGCGGCGAGGCCTCCGGATCTCGGTACATCGTGTACGCGGAGGTGCCGGGCGCCGTGTGAAGCTCCCAGGGATCATCTTTCGTGCCCGCGGCGTCGGCCATGGCTGCTCCTGGTTTTTGTGAGTGGTTCCTCCCGCATGCATAGCAGCCCCCTCTCGAAGGGCCGCACGAGGCAGCCCCACGAGCACGGAGACCGGGCGGCGTTCGTTCGTCACGAGAATCAGCGGGCGATCACCGGATTGGACTGGGTGGACGGCGAGCTGGTGCCGACCGAGTTGATCGCTGCGACGGTGAACCGGTAGCTGCCGGTCGGCAGGGCCATGACGAGGGTCCTGGCCGTAGCCGGCTGTGCCGCAGAGGTGATCGGCGCTGCGCCGGTGGGAGTGCCGGTCGCGGCGTTCACCGGGATCGCCGTCACCTGATATCCCGTCGTGGCCGTGCTTCCAGCGGTTCCCGGTGCCCAGACCGCAGTCGCGTTGATCGGTGTGCCGGTCGCGCCCGCTACCGCCGTTCCGATCACCGGGGCCCCGGCAACCCGGCCCGCGACCGCGGTCGGGGTGACCGAGTTGGAGCGGGTGGAGGCGGTGGAGGTGCCGGCGGTGTTGGTGGCGCGGACGTCGAAGGTGTACGCGGTGCCGTTGGTGAGTCCGGTCACCGAGACGTTGGTGGCGGTGGCGGCGGCGGGGGTGGTTTTGACCACGGTGGTGGTGGTGCCGGTGTAGGCGCGGATGGTGTAGCCGGTGATCGCCGAGCCGCCGGTGTTGGCCGGTGCGGTCCAGCGGACGGTGGCGGAGGCGTTGCCGGCACTGGGGGCACCGATGGTGGGTGCACCGGGAGCGGTGGGGGTGGCCACCGGGGTGACGGAGGTGGAGCGGGTGGAGGCGGTGGAGGTGCCGGCGGTGTTGGTGGCGCGGACGTCGAAGGTGTACGCGGTGCCGTTGGTGAGTCCGGTCACCGAGACGTTGGTGGCGGTGGCGGCGGCGGGGGTGGTTTTGACCACGGTGGTGGTGGTGCCGGTGTAGGCGCGGATGGTGTAGCCGGTGATCGCCGAGCCGCCGGTGTTGGCCGGTGCGGTCCAGCGGACGGTGGCGGAGGCGTTGCCGGCGCTGGGGGCACCGATGGTCGGTGCACCGGGAGCGGTGGGGGTGGCCACCGGGGTGACGGAGGTGGAGCGGGTGGAGGCGGTGGAGGTGCCGGCGGTGTTGGTGGCGCGGACGTCGAAGGTGTACGCGGTGCCGTTGGTGAGTCCGGTCACCGAGACGCTGGTGGCGGTGGCGGCGGCGGGGGTGGTTTTGACCACGGTGGTGGTGGTGCCGGTGTAGGCGCGGATGGTGTAGCCGGTGATCGCCGAGCCG
Source organism: uncultured Actinomycetota bacterium (assembly GCA_963815905.1). Classification (GTDB taxonomy): domain Bacteria; phylum Actinomycetota; class Actinomycetes; order Propionibacteriales; family Propionibacteriaceae; genus Microlunatus. Next base: position 27,328 of record CAWFIO010000017.1, read on the forward strand.
CCGGTGTTGGCCGGTGCGGTCCAGCGGACGGTGGCGGAGGCGTTGCCGGCGCTGGGGGCACCGATGGTGGGTGCACCGGGAGCGGTGGGGGTGGCCACCGGGGTGACGGAGGTGGAGCGGGTGGAGGCGGTGGAGGTGCCGGCGGTGTTGGTGGCGCGGACGTCGAAGGTGTACGCGGTGCCGTTGGTGAGTCCGGTCACCGAGACGCTGGTGGCGGTGGCGGCGGCGGGGGTGGTTTTGACCACGGTGGTGGTGGTGCCGGTGTAGGCGCGGATGGTGTAGCCGGTGATCGCCGAGCCGCCGGTGTTGGCCGGGGCGGTCCAGCGGACGGTGGCGGAGGCGTTGCCGGCGCTGGGGGCACCGATGGTCGGTGCGCCGGGAGCGGTGGCGGGTGCCTGAGGAGTGACCACGACCGAGAGGTCTGAGTAGGGGCTCGTGCCTTCGGCGTTCCCGGCCGAAACCTGAGACCGGTAGGCCGATCCGTTGGTCAGCCCGGTGACGACCAGGCTGGTCGCGTCGCCCGGCGCGGTGCGGAGGTCACCGACCTGCGTACCGGCCGCGTCGACAACCTTCACCGAGTAGCCGGTGATCGCCGAGCCGCCGGTGTTGGCCGGGGGGGTCCAGCGGACCGTGGCGGAGGCGTTGCCGGCACTCGGGGCGCCGATGGTCGGTGCACCGGGAGCGGTGGCCACGGCCACCGGGGTGACCGAGCTGGAGCGGGCCGAGGCGACCGAGACGCCGGCGGCGTTGACCGCCCGCACGTCGAAGGTGTACGCGGTGCCGTTGGTCAGCCCGGCCACGGAGACGCTGGTCGCGGTGGCGGCGGCGCCGGTCGCCTTGATCACCGTGGTGCCGGAGTAGGTCCGGAGCGTGTAGCTGGTGATCGGCGAGCCGCCGGTGTTGGCCGGTGCGGTCCAGCGGACCGTCGCCGAGCCGTCGCCCGCGGTGGGCGCACCGATGGTCGGTGCGTCGGGGGCGGTGATCGGTACTCGGGGCGTGACCGGATCTGACAGGACCGAGTAGGGGCTGGTGCCTTCGGCGTTGCCGGCCGAAATCTGGAAGCGGTAGGCCGTTCCGTTGGTCAGCCCGGTGACGACCAGGCTGTTCGCATCACCCGGCGCGGTGCGCAACTCGCCGACTTGGGCACCGGCGGCGTCGACGACCCTCACGGTGTAAACGAGGACCGTGCCTGCGACCGGGATGAAGTTCACGGTGGCCTGCTGGTCGCCGGCGGTCACGAAGTCGAGAACCGGGGTAGCCGGCGGAGCCGTATCGGCGAAGACCAGACGTTCGATGTTCCGCAACGTGTCGGTACCGTCGGGGACCGTGCCCTGTCGGGGCGTGCCGTTGTGGACGACCGTCGTCACCGATCCCGGCGAGCCGAGGGTGCCGTCGCCGCCGGTGGTGGTGACGGTGTAGTTGGCTTCGATGTCGGAGAAGACGGCCGAGTCACGGTTGCCCGCGGTGTCGTTCGGGGCCGGGCTGACGATCTCCCGGACGGCGACGAGGTTGCCGGGGTCGACCACTCCGGCGGCGACATCCGCGGCCAGGGTCCGAGTGCTTCCCGCTCGGTACGGTCGCTCCATCAGGTCGGTGCTGCCGATCTCGGTTCCGGCGTCGTCGCGGACACTGATCCGCGTCCTCAGGTAGCGGTCGCCGTCGAGGATGTCGTTGGCTCCGCGGCCCTCGAGGGTGTCGCTGCCGAGTCCGCCGAGCAGGATGTTGCCCTCCCCCCAGATGGGGCCCTCGAGCGGGCACTGTCCGGGCGCCGATGCGGTCTCGACCGGGCCGAGGTCACCCGTGGGCGCTGGGACGATGTCGTTCAGCCCCGCGATCCGGTCGATGCCGGCCTGGTCGAGCACGTCGCAGCCGGTGAAGCCACCGCCGCCGACCGTGCTGGGCACGATGTCGTCGCCCTTGATCACGTCGTTGAACGCCGAGCCCGAGACGGCTTCCATCTCCTGCCAGCGGTCGCGATTGACGACGACCGGCAGCGGGGTGCCGGCCGCGATGCGGTTGATGTTCATGTCGTCATCGGCACCGACCGTGTCGTACTGGTGGGTCGTCCAGTCGAATCCGGCCGCACCGGCGTAGCGGTCGATGGCGGCGTTCGCACTCATGATGTCGTCGCCACCCTCGGCGTCGTAGTCGTTCTCCCCGACCTGGCCGACGAGGATGTCGTTGCCGGGCTGGGTCTGGCCCGGGTCGTCGAAGAACGGTGCGCCGTGGTCACCGATCAGGAGGTCCTGCCCGGAGCCGCCTTGGATCCAGTCGTCACCGCCGTCGCCGAAGGTGGCGTCCGAGCCGTCGCCGGATTGCACGAAGTCGTTCCCCGGGCCTGCGAAAGTCTCATTGTCGTTGGCACCACCGTTGGTGAAATCCTGGCCGTCCCCACCCATCATGATGTCGTTGCCGATACCGGCGTTGATGTAGTCATTCCCGGGCCCGCCCTTGAGCACGTCGGCGCCGCCCGTGTCGGTGATCCGGTCGTCACCTTCCCCACCGAGCGCGACGTCATCGCCGCCCTGGCCCTCGATCACGTCGTCGCCCGCGCCGCCCCAGAAGGTGTCGTTGTCGTTGCCGCCGGCGACCCGGTCGACCCCGGAGGTGCCGTTGTAGACCGACTGACCGTTGACGCCGACCGGGTCGACGGCGTTGGTTTCCCGATATTGGAGTGTGCCGTCGGGCTTGCGGAGCAGCAGTTGCTGCTCGTTGCACTCGGTGGTCGGATCGTCGGAAACCGTCGGGCCGGAGCCGGCGTATCCGGCGGACGTGCCGGCCAGGTTGGCGAGCTGGAACTGGCAGTCGGCAGTGGCGAAGGCGTCAGCCTTCAACGTGTCGGTGCCGTCGGTGTTGCGGACGATCATCTCGGCGAAGGAGTTGCCCTCCAGCTGCGCGCGAAGGTTCATCCCCGGCGTGCGGGCCAGGTAGTAGAAGCGGTCACCGTTCTGCAGGTCGAGCATCTGGTTCTCGAAGACGTAGTTGAAGGTGCTCCCGAGCAACCCGCCGAACAGGTTGGTCTTCTCGGCCAGACCGCCGATCCACAGGTCGACGTCATCCAGACCGGTCGGCCGCCCGGCCCAATCTCCGGCACCGTTCATGAAGTCCACGGCTTCAGCCGAGGGCGACAGGCCGAGCCCGGGGTCGACGACCTCCTTGGCCGCGGCCCGCTTCCCGGCGATCGTCGACTGCGCGGTGATGGTCGGGAAGGTGCCGTACGCGGCCACGAAGTTGACCACGGACTCGGGGTGCTTGACGTTCTGGGCGAAGTCAGCCCAGCTGGTGTAGGGAACGAGCTGGCCGTCGCCGGTGGAGTCGTAGAGCTTACGGCGCAGCTCGTTGAGGGACGGGATGCCCGCCTCGCGAGCGCGGGCGATGTTGGTGGCGGCCAGGTCGAGCGGCAGTCCGACCAGATTGTTCCGCAGCGTCTCGGTCATGAACTCATCGAGCTCGTTGCCGGTCTGGTTGCGCATCCCCATGAAGATGCTGCCCGCTGCCTGCTCCGAGGTGAGGCTGCCTGCGGAGCCACCGTCGGTGTAGGAGGGCGGGTTGAGGAAGCCGTCCAGCAGGCTGATCGAGTTGTCGGAGCCGTTGGCATTGGTCCGCGAGATGCTTTCGGTCAGCATCGAGTGGCCGAAGCGGTAGACCGCGTGGGCGAACTCCGCCCGCACGGCCGGGTTGATGTCGCTGTGGTAGACGTGGAACGGGTCCAGGCCCGGCTGGACCTTCCGGCCGAACTCCTCGAAGACCAGGTGCTGGTATTCCATCTCGGCGACGAACCGGGCCGCCTGGAAGAGCCGCTCCCCGTTCCAGCCCGTGGCACCGGCGGCGAGCTTCCATTCGGCCAGAGCAGCGACGCCCTTGGCCGTTTTGTCGTTGGTCAGGGTCTTCTTGACATCGTCGACCAGCCGGTCGTGCTCGGAGTGGAACACCTGGTGGATGGCGGTCAGGCCGATGTTCTCGTTCACCCGGCCGTCGCCGGCGATGAAGTGTGCGTCGAGCATCTCGTCGTCGTAGGTACCCGGAGCCTGCTTGGCGAAGTCGGCGGACGCCGTGGTGTCGGTGTCCGGCTGCGGCGCAACCGGCGGCGTGGCCGGGTTGTGGTCGGAGTCCTGGTCGCTCGGATCGGCGTTGTGTGCGATGTCGGTGAGGAACGGGGTGTTGAAGTACACCGCGTTGTCGGGCACGGGGACGGGGTCGGTCGTATCCCCCTCGACCATGCCGGTCGGCGTGACGTACATCGGCAGTCCACGCAGGGGGCCGGGAAGGAACTTTCCGTACGGGTCGACCGCGAGCTGCGGCACGTTGAGCACGTTCTTGTCGCTGAGCTTCAGCCCCAGCAGCTCGGCGGACTGGGCTTTCACTCCGGCCCAGGTCGCCATGCCACCCGCGCTGGCCCCGGCCGGTCCTCCGAGCAGCTTGCCGGTCGAGACGGGCTTGCCGTCGGTGTTGTTCACGTACTCCCGCAGGAACACCTGGTGAGAGGGGTGTGAGGTGTAGGTCTGTGACTGGTCGATGTACGGCGAGTCGGTGTTCGCCGCCTCCTGCACATCGTCGGCGGTGCCCAGCTTCCCGTCCGGCCCGGGCTGGTTCTGTGCCCGGGTGAGCACCATGAACGCCCGGTTCGCCGGGACCTCGTCTCCGGTGCCGGCCTTCCCATCGGGGCCCTTGGTGCGCAGGGGATCGTCAGCCTTCAGCGGCATGAAGACGGTTCCGCCGCCCTTGACGGTCTGGTCGATCCCGTGGTCGAAGAACTGGCCGAACAGGGTGAACACCGAGTTGTAGGGCGGCGACAAGCCGACGTCGGTGGTCACATTCGGGATGAAGAGGGTGTCCCCGGTCGGAACACAGCCGGCGGGCACGCCGACGACCTCCGGGTCAGCCAGCGGGTCCGGGTCCGTACTGCAGGGGAACTTGCCCGGAGCATTCTGGCTACGGATGGGAAAACCCGCAGCGGCGATCGCGGCTGGGTTCGTGGAGGTCTGGTCGACGATCAGGTTGCTGATCTCCCGCGGTTGGTTGTCCACCACGCTGCCGGACTTCTGCTGGTACGACGACAGGCCCGGCGCTCCGAACGGCGCCCGCTCGTCCGCCCCCTTGAAGCTCGGCGCGGCGAGCCGGGGAAAGAGCTGGTCGGCGGCCCCGTAGGTCGCGCGCCCCGCGATCAGGTTGTTGCAGGAGCCGTCGACGGTCCGCAGACCGTAGGACGTGAGGGCGTCGGGGACCTGGTCGACCCCCTTGCCGAGCAGCGCACCACACGGCCCCGTCGCCGAAGTCGTGTGCGCGACGTGGGCCTCGGCGATCTTGATCTGCTTCAGGATGTACGCCAGGTCCGAAGGAGTCACGGTGAACCCCTGACCCACGGTGGCTGCCGAGCTGAGGCTCGCGGGCCCGGCAACGGTCAGGATCAGGGCCAGGGCTAGGACCAGACCGAGGATTTCAGTCCAGGCACGGCGGGGACGCCGTTCGACGGTGAACGCGTGTAGCAGCGATGACAACATGTAGGAGCCCCCCCGAGCGGTGTCGCCAGATTTCGGACCATCGGCGACCAATATGAAGATTCTCGCCGAGCGGGCTCGGTGGCGGCACCCGCGACGTGGGGGTGCCGACACCCCCAGTCGTAGGGGGTCGGCCCAGGGTCCACCTGAGCACGAACGAGGGAGCGCGGTTCAACCTCCGTTCGGTTCTCCTCCGCGCGGTTCGACTCAATCCGGTGGCCCCCGATGTCCGGCGGGCCAGGCCTGGAAGGGCCTGACCCGGACCGGAATCTGGTCGCTTTCGACGGCCTGATGCGCCGTCTGTAGCGGGCGACACCGAGCACACGGGCCCGGACGGGAGACGCGAAGCTCCCGATCCCGACCCGCTCAGTCGTCGCTGGTCGGCCGGTCGGCTGCGATCGGGTCGTGATCGTCGTATTCGCCGTGGTTCAGACCCACGCTGAACTGATGCATCATGTCGTGGTCCTCGTGGGGGAGGTTGTGGCAGTGCACCATGTACTTGCCACGGTGCGGGCCGAACGTCATCAGCAGGCGAACCTTCTCGCCCTCGCCCACGTAGACGACGTCTTTCGGCCCGAGCTCGTAGTTGAACGGCGCGTTGCCGTTGCGGCTGAGGATTTTGAAGTCGATCAGGTGGATGTGGACCGGGTGGAACCAGCCGCCGGATTTGTTCTCGATCTCCCAGATCTCGGAGTCGCCGAGGTCGGGATTGGCCAGGACAGACTTGTAACCCGAGTCAATGACGTCATGCCAACTCTCGCCATTCAGGTTCCACTCGTTGGTGACATCGTTGCGCTCCACGCGGATGTTGCGGACTTTCATCTTGCTCGTGGGTTGCAGACTCATCACGTCGGTGGGGTTGAGGATGACGGGGATCGTGTTCCAGGTCGGGTCGGTCTTGTCGAAGGGGTCGTCGACCACGTCGAAGGCCATGATCTTTCCGGTGGAGTCGAAGTCCCGGTTGTTCGGGTTGCTGAGGTTCTTCAGCTCGATCCGGGTGCCGGCCTGGTAGTTGCGGAAGTCAACCAGGAATTCGTATCGCTCGGCGCTGCCCTGCCGCCACTGGGTGACGGCCTGGCTCTTGGGCATCAACCCGCCGTCGGTCCCGACCATGAACATCGGAGCGCCGTTGGAGAGGGTGGGCCGGTAAGACCGCGACAAGGAGGCATTCAGCATCCGGAAGCGGTAGATCCGGCGCTTGACCTTCATCGCCGGCCAGGGCCGTCCGTTCACCAGGATCACGTCACCCCAGAGCCCCGAGTGGTTACGGTCGTCGTACAGCTGCGAGCCGTTCGCCTGGAACATCATGTCGGCGATGGTGAGGGCCACGTCGTACTCACCCTGGGGCAGTAGTGCCCGTTCGACCGGGTCGTGCAGGTGGTATTGCGACGCGAGCCCCGAGTAGGCGTTCTGGGCGGTGTAGTGCACGCCGTGGTCGTGGTACCACAAGGTCCGCGCCGGCTGGAAGTTCGGGTAGCGATAGGTCTTCTTCTGCCCGACCGCGGTGATGTCGCTGGCGTAGCCGTCGTACTCGGGCAGGGAGGCCGAGCCGTGCAGGTGGGTGGAGATGTCCATCGGGGTACCGAAGGTGGGATGGAGCATCGGGAGGCGGTTGTGCATCGTCATCTCCACCCGCGTCCCCTGCTCGACGTCAATCCGCCGGGCCGGCACCTCTCCGGCGTACCCGAGCACGGGAGTGGTCAGTCCCGGGACGATACTGGCCGCCCCGGCTCTCGCCGTGACGTCGTAGTAGCTGACCGGACCGTTGTCGTCGACCGCGGTCTTGTAGGGAGCGAGCACGGGCAGCCGGGCGAAGGCCGCGGCGTAGGGCTTGGGGAAGTTCTTGGTGGGCAGCAGGCTCGGCGTGGCGCCGCTAACCGAACGGCCGAAGGGTAGGGCCAGACCGGCGGTTCCGACCGCGGCCAGACCGCCCAGCTTCAGTGCATCTCTGCGTGTGAGTCTCATGAGGATTCCTTGCCGGTGAGGTGGGGCAGGGAGACTGGGCGATCGAGCCGTCGTGGCTCGTTCCGCTGCGCCCCCGCGCTGGTCTCCATCTTTCGGCCGCCCCGTGCGGGTCAGCAGCCCCGATGCGGGGGGCTAAGAGACCCCAATTTGAGGGATCTGACCACGTTCGACCCCCGCCGTCCCCCTTCGACCCCCCAACCTGGGGGCACCTGCACCCCGCGATTCGGGCTTATCGGATCCGCCGTCGACCCGAAGTCTTAGAGAGCCCGGCAGTCCGGGTGGAAACCCACTCATCGGTCGGTGAACCGGCCAACCAGCACACATTCGGGGGAAGTCCATGAACCCAGACATTCTCGGGGATCGACGAGCGAGACGAGGCTTGGGCGCACTGTCTGCGTCCTCGACCGGCAAAGCCGTCGCACTGTTGATGATCGGTGCTGTGAGCACGACCGGCTTGGTCGCGCTCACCGCCGATGTGGCCAGCGCCGCACCGCCCGCCTTTCCCGACAACATCGTGGTGTTCCCCGACCGGGACTTCATCACGATCGAGGGGTACCAGGACCACCTCGGTGAAACCGCGACCGTGGAGGTCACCCGGGCCGGCGTCGGGATCGTGGGCTCGGCCCAGGCCGTCGTCGAGGAGGGGGACGTTGCCTTCGAGGTCAACCACCCGGGCGGCTACTGCTGGGGTGCCGGCACCGGTCTGAAGGTCACTCCCGACATCCGGGGCGGCGATGTGGTGACGATCAAGTTCGGCGGTAAGGCCGCCGGTGACACCACCGTGGCCGAGGCCGCCGTGACCGAGGTGCAGCACGCCTCCGGATCCTCCATCGTCAAGGTGATCGGGCGCCTCGGGGCCGGGGACAACCCGCTGCAGCTCGAGCAGCGAGTGGTCAATCCTGACCTCCGGGACACCATCATCAACCGTCGGGATGTCCGTGCGGTGCCCGGTCCGCTCGTCGCCGCACCGCGGGGCGGTTATTCCTCGTCGCTGGAAACCAGCGGCTCGACCTTCACGGCCACGTACGACTACCAGGATGCGGCGATCGCCGCCAAGGTCGCGGCCGGTGGCGGCGAGCGCCTCATGTCCTGGCAGGTCGAAGACGCCGACGCCAACCGGCAGGGCCTGACCATCGCCGAGTTCGGCGAGCTGGGCGGTCCCGGGATGGGTGGGTGCCCGAACGGCCCGCTCGCCTCCGGCCCGGTCGGCCCGACCAACGTCGTCGCGGCCACGGTCGCCGGTGGTTACAAGGTGAGCTGGACGCCTGCGGTAGCCACCCCCGGAACGCCGGCGATCACCGGGTACCACGTCAACGCGGTCTCGCAGACCTCCACCAACGGCGAACGGGCCGTGATCGGTAAGCGCATCGACGGGCAGGCAGCCAAGGCGACGACGCTGACCGGCCTGGCCGCCGGCCAGGACTACGACCTCGAAATCGTGTCCGAAAGCAGCAGCGGTCTCACCTACCCCGCCGTCAACGTGCGCCCGGAGGTGGACTCCATCGCTCCGGTCATCACCGCGTCGCCCGCCGGTGGGACGTACAAGGTGGCCCAGTCGGTCACCTTGAAGTCCAATGAGCCGAACACCGACATCTACTACACGACCGATTCCACCCTCGACAACCTCTTCGACGGTGACGCCGTATCGGCTCAAGCCGTGCACTACACCGGTCCGGTGGCCATTCCCACCACCAGCGACCTCCGCTGGGTTGCGTTCGACACGGCCGGCAATCTCACCAGCGGCTCCGCGAGCTACATCATCACCGAGACGCCGGACCCGGTGGCCCCGGTGTTGGCCGAGCCGGTTCTCAGCGCGAATAGCGTCACGGTGAACTGGACCTCCAACGATCTGAGCATCACCGGCTTCAGCGTTCAGGCGTTCAACGCCGCCAAGGCACCGGTCGAGGACGCTCAACTGTTGGCCAGGACCGCAACCACCGCCACCGTCACCGGGCTTCAGCCTGACGCCCAATACACGGTCAGGGTCACGGCGATCAACGACAACGGCCAGAGTGAGCCGGTGGAGACCAAGGTCTTCACGGCCATCGGCGCGGTCACGGCGAATGCCGGGGCCGACCAGACGGCCAAGCGCAACACCCTGGTCGTCCTCGACGGTCGGGCCTCCAGCCTGAGCGCGAGCGGCACGGTCAAGTGGGAGCAGGTCCTGTCCAGCCCCACGGATCCGAACAAGGTAACGCTGGCCGACTCCACCACGCTGAAGCCCTCGTTCACCCTGCCTCTCTTCAAGTACCCGATGACCAACGGTGCGCTGACGTTCAAGCTGACGGTGACCGACGAGACGGTCATCAAGACCGACGAGGTCACCGTGACGGCGATCGCCGACGCGGTCACCGCGGTGGGCCCGAAATGGAAGGCTGGCGACTTCCGGGTCAGCGGTACGGCCACGACGATCGGGGCCACCGTCACGGTCCGATCCGCTAACAACCCGGCTCTGGTACTCGGCACCGCCCCGGTCACCGCGGCTGCCGCCCCGGCCACCGGCGGCACCTGGACCCTCCGGGTCCGGACGGGTTCTGCGGCCACCACCAATCCCGGCCGGATCTTTGCGGATTCCAGTATGGGCGGCACGGCCGGACCGGTAGTGGTCGCGCTCGGCTAGCCCGCGGAGAACTCCCCGCCCCCCGGGGACAAGCCCGTATCGGGCTGGGGCAGGGTCCGTCGCGCACGGTGCGGCGGACCCTGCTCTCCTGACCACACCTCGCTGCCGAGACCCCCGACTTGGGGGTGGCGGAATTCTCGGTGGAACGTCAGATTTACACCTGCCGGAACTGCCCCAGGAAAGGATTCACCCGTGATCAAGGTGCTGATCGTCGACGACCATGCCTTCGTTCGTGCGAGCCTGCGGGTCATGTTGGAGGGCGAGGCCGACATCGAGGTGGTAGGCGAGTGCGTCGACGGCGCCCACGCCGTGGAGGTCGCGGCAGTCATCGAGGTCGACGTCGTGCTGATGGACGTCCGGATGCCGCGTATGTGCGGTATCGACGCCACCCGTGCGTTGTTGACCGGGGACCGACCGCTGAGCGTCATCTTGATGACGTCGCGGGTCACGGGCGACCATACGGCCAGGGCTGCGGCCGCCGGAGCTGCCCACCTGCTACCCAAGGGGGGTGACCCCGAGGTGCTGCTCACTGCGCTCCGGACGGCCGCGGAGGGAACAGCCTGGGCCAGCCAGTCCAAGACGGCAAGCTGAAGGCCAGGGCCGACCCGGCCAGTAGGCTCGCGCTGAGCTCAGTCATCGCCGGCGAGCGGGTCGACAGCCCTGGGCACAAAGCTCCCGGACAATCGGGATTGAGAGGCATCCAAAACCGATGTCGACTCCGAAGACCGCGTGGTAGGTAACGAATTCCTCGTTTCGGACCGTGACCGGGAACTCTCGCCTAGTATTCGGTGGGCTTGCTAGTGACTTCGGGGGGAAGCCGTTATGAATGAATTGATTGGTGCTCGGCCGGTGACGGGCCCAGCCACGTCCATCAGGGTCAGCCCTGAGAGTGAACTTGAGAGTGAACCCGACGAGACGACGATTTTCGTGGTCGACGACCATCGGTCGTTCGCTGACCTGCTGGCGGCCGCGCTCAACACAGTCCCCGGCATGCGGTGCGTCGGCACGGCGTCCTCGGCCTCGGAAGGCGTGGCGATGGCCACCCAGCTCAAGCCGTCGATCGTCGTGATGGACATCCAGATGCCGAAGCAAGACGGACTCCAGGCGACCCGGCTGATCCGCCGGGGTGCGCCGGACACGGTGGTCGCCGTGGTGACGGCACACCGCGATCCGGAGTGGATCTCGCGCGCGGCGCAGGCCGGGGCATCGGCCTTCATCCCCAAGGACGGTTCCTTGGAGGAGATGATCGACGTGTTGACGCGGGTGCGGTCGGGGCAGATGCTGCTGGCGCCATCGACGTTCTCCTCCTCGGTGCCCCGCAAGGAGGAGGCCCCAGCGGCGCGACACCCAGCACTGACCCAGCGCGAGCTCGAGGTGCTGACCTGCCTGAGCCGCGGGATGCAGGTCAAGGGGATCGCCAGGGCGCTCGGCATCACGCTTCACACGTGTCGGGGTTATGTAAAAGCGATTCTCCTCAAGCTGGGCGTGAACAGCCAGCTCGAGGCGGTCATCAAGGCTCAGAAGCTGGGGTTGGTCCGCCCGTCGGATGACTGACGAGCGGGCCCGCAAGCCCGGACGCGTCGGGGTTCGTCGCGAGCTGACCCTGGCGTGTGGAACAGCCGCGCTGGTTCTGGTGGTGGTGGCGCTCGCTGCGGTGCTGGCCAGTTGGCAGGTCGCCCGCGGGCAGGCTTTGAAGGAGTCGGAGCGCAGCACTCAGCGATTGGCCGACGTGGTCGTCACGCCGCTGCTGCAGGAGGCCCTGCAAGGCAACCGCGAACGGGCCGATGAGCTCGAGCGGGCCATTCAGAATCGCATGGTGGATGGTGACCTCACCGAGCTCACGATATGGGGCCGCGACGGGGTCATCGTGTACTCCGACGACCTCACTCAGGTCGGGAAGGTCTACAAGCCGCCGCCCGAGGTTGCCCTCGCCATCGACAACAAGATGATCAGCTCGGGATTCGAGCGTCACCCCGAGGTGGATACGACGAATGGCGAGACCGCGGACGTCCAGTATGTCGAGGTCTATGTGCCCTATAGCTTGCCAAATCATCCGCCGATGGCGTTCGAGGCGTATTACGACTACACCCGGGTCGAAAATACTGCACGCGGTCTGGCCCGGGGGTTCATTCCGCTCGTCCTCGCCCCGCTCCTGGTGTTGCAGTTCATCCAGATTCCCATCGCCGGGTCCCTGGCCCGACGGGTGCGCAGGCACGAGTCAAACAACGCACGTTTTCTGGAGAACACCTTGGCCGCCTCGGAACGGGAGCGAAGTCGAGTCGCGGCGGACCTGCATGACGGGCCCATCCAGGACATCGCCGGGGTCAGTTATGCCCTGGGCGCCATCGCTCCCGCGGTCTCGGCCGAGCGAAAGCCACTGATGACCGAGGTGCAGCGAACCGTGCAGCACGCCATCGAGTCGCTACGGCGCCTGATGGTGGACCTGTATCCGCCGGACCTCGACACCGCACGATTGCCCGAGACCCTGCTCAGCCTCACCGTCCCGCTGCGGGAACAAGGCATCGAGGTTACAACCGAGGTGGGAGAGCTGCCCGAGCTCAGCAGCACCACCGTCACGACGCTCTACCGCGTGGCCCGTGAGGCGCTGGCCAACGTCGGCGAGCACTCGCAGGCCGAGCACCTCGCGCTGACGCTCGCGGTGGCGCACGGCCGACCTCGCAGTCCGGTTCGGGTGCAGCTCACCATCACCGACGACGGCGTGGGTGTCGATCCGAGCAAGCTGGACCGGCGGGCTGAGGGGCACCTCGGGCTCCGACTTCTGCGGGACCGGGTCGAGAGCACGGGGGGCACCTTCTCGATGACCGGTCTGGAGGGCGGGGGCACCGTGCTGCAGGTCGAGCTCCCGGCCGACGCCGAGGTCGCTCCCGGCCTGAGCTAACCGACTCCCCCCCCAGTTTCGGATCACATGGGGGGTTCGACGTCACTGATTCTGTGGCTTCTCGGACGTCGCGTCCGACCCCCCGATCGCGGGGTGGACCCACCCCCCTCATCGGGGTTTCGGGGCGGTCCGATTCGGCGGATTCTGGAGTCCAGCCAGTGCCAGTCACACCGATCGAGGAATCGCCTGCCCATGACCACCGCGCCCACGAGCGTCGAGCCGGCCCGTCGTCGACTGGCCCGCCCTCGTGCTGCCGCAACCCTGCTGGTCGTTGTGGCCCTGGGTTTGATGGTGCGGACCTATCTGGTCGACACGGTGTCGGTCTCGTCGGACAGCATGTCACCCACGGTCTGCACGGGTGACCTCGTGCTGGTGTCCCGGTGGAACCCGCACACCGTGAAGGTCGACGACATCATCACCTTCGCCAACCCCAGCGACGGATCTCCGATGATCAAGCGAATCGTCGGCGTGGCCGGTCAGAGCGTCGCCATCGAGGATGCACAGCTGACGGTCGACGGGCACCGCGTGTCCGAACCGTATGTCGACCACCGCACGATCGACGGCGTCTACTTCGGGCCGGTCCGGGTCCCCGAGGGGACCGTGCTGGTGATGGGGGACCACCGGGAGATCTCCGTGGACTCCCGCGCCTTTGGCCCGGTACCTCTCGTCGACATCGATGGCCGGCGACTGACCACCTTGTGGTCGGCGTGCCCGGGCTGACCATGCCGCAAACCCGCAACCCAGCTCAGCAGGACCCGCCCTCGTCCGTCCCTACTCGTCAAGGAGCAACACACCATGTCCTACCTCGCTCAGCGGATGGTTCCGGAGACGGGTCTTCGACGCTTGACCAGGCAGCTTCCGGCCACGGCTGAGCTCGTGCCCAGCCTGCTGCTCGCCGGCGTGGGCGTGGCTTTGGCGAGGAGGTGGTGGGCCGCGGTCCAGGACGTGTCGGTCCCGCTGTCTCGCGGGGTGCTCGACCTACCGCTCGCAGACCTCGGTTTCCAGGTCCCGGGCATGGTGGTGGTCGGGCTGCTCTTCGTACGGGCCGTGGCCCTGGCCGGTCACCGCACTCTGGCCACCGAGCACCTCTCTGAGATGGCGGCCCGCTGGGCGTGGGTCTGGGCCGTCACCTCGCTGGTCGCGCTGGTCCTGACCGCATCCAAGCTGACCGGCGTATCGATCCTCGCCCTCGGTAGCCGCGAGGACCTGTTCGCCGTTCTCGGTCGAAGCGCCCACGCGATCACCCAGCTCACAACGCTCTGGGTCGCGCTGGTCATCGCCCTGTTCGCGAGCCGACTCGGCTCCACATGGGAGACCCGCGCGCTGGTCGTGTTGGCCGCGATGGGCCTGTTGCCGGTGCTGGCGAACGTGCCGGGCACGGGGCACGACCCCACGGATGGGCACACCGGGCTGGACCTGCACTGGCTGGCCATGATTGCTCTTGCCGTCCAACTGCTGGCCGCGGTCGTGTGGCTCGGCAGCCTGGTCGCCGTGGTCGTACACCTACGCGTTCTGCCCTTCCACCTGGGTCGAGCCCTGCGCCAATACAGTCACCTCGCTTCGCTGTGCGTGGGCCTGATCGGGTCGGCTGCCCTGGTGCAGAATGCTCTGACCCTGCACGGCCCGGCGGAGCTCTGGACCACTACCGGTGGTCAGCTGATCGTGGCCAAGACCGTAGCGTTGGCGTTGCTGGTTACCGTCGGCTACCGGCACCGGCGCCGGACCGCCGGGGCCGGAGCGGGCGGACGGATGCTGCCGCTGCTCCGGCTGGTCGGCGGCGAGTTGGTCCTGATCGGATCGGTCGTCGCGATCACAATGGTCATCACCCCGACCATCTGAGGTCACCCGCATCACGTCAACGAGCGCACCGGACGCCCGGATCGGTCGTTCTTCCATACGCAACACCACCGAAAGAGGCATCATGAGCAACACCAAGCGGAGCTGGTTCCAGGTCCTGGGTGTGACCGCAGGAACGGCCGTAATGAGCATCGCCGGGGCCGGCGCCGCCAGCGCCCACGTCACCGTTGAGGCCGACAGCGCCGTTGCCGGATCGAGTGCCGTGCTGGCGTTCAGCACGGCCCACGGCTGTGAGGGGTCGCCGACCACGAAGGTGACCATCAAGGTCCCCGAGGGCATCAACTCGGTGGCCCCCACGGTCAACGCTGGTTGGACGGTCACCAAGGTCACCAAGAAACTGGCGGCTCCGGTCAAGGATCACCACGGCAACACGCTGACCGAGCGCGTCGACCGGGTCGTCTACACCGCCAAGACCCCGCTGGCCGACGGCTACCGTGACGTCCTCAGCATGTCCGTGCCGCTGCCCGAGGACAGTGCCGGGAAGGTGCTGGCCTTCCCCGTGGTGCAGACCTGCACGGAGGGTGAGACGGCTTGGGTGGACCTGCCTGCTGACGGTCAGGATTCCGATGAACTGGAGGCTCCGGCACCAACGATCACCGTGACCGCCGCCGACGCATCCGGCCACCATGAGACGACCGCGGGTGGCACGGCCGATGAGGAGGGGACGGACCAGCCTGCGGTGCCCGATGCAGTCACGACGGATGACGGCGGGGGAGGCCTCGGTCTGGGACTGGCCGGCCTCATCGCGGGGCTGGCCGGAATGGGTCTCGGAGCACTGGCGCTGCTTCGGGGCAGGCAACTCTCGACGTGAGCGACGTCGGTTCGACCGCCCAGGGCTGGCGCCGGGTGTTGCTGGCGCTGGTCGGGCTCGCCGTTGTGCTGGTCGGCGTGCCCGCACTGCCCGCGCAGGCGCACTCGGGCCTGGTCTCCTCCAGTCCGGCCGACCGAGTGGTGCTGCAGTCGGCACCCGCGACGGCGGAACTGACCTTCAACGAGAGCGTTCGACCGGTGGTGGCATCGTTCCGGCTCTACGACCCGGCCGGAGGCAAGCGGCAAGTCGACGTGGTGGCCGTGGACCGGGTGGTCACGGTGAGTCTCCCAGCCGGGCTGGCCAACGGCAGCTATCTGCTCAGCTGGCGGGTCATCTCCGCCGACTCCCACCCCATCGCGGGCGCCGTCGCCTTCTCCGTCGGAGCGCCGAGCAGAGCTCCCGTTGCGGACGAAATCCAGCAAACCGCCGACCGCCCGGTCACCTCGGTCTACCTCATCGCTCAGGTCATGGCCCTTCTCGGTCTGCTGGCTGCCGTGGGCCTGACCCTGTTCCACCTGCTGGTCCTGCGCTCGGCCGCCGAGGTGGCCCCGGCCCGCGAGCGGGTGCTGGTGACGGCGGTCGTGGTGACGATCATCGGGCACGCCGCCCTGCTTCCGTTGACCTCGCTGCGTGGCCAGGGCCTGCCCCTCGGCATGCTGTCCGAGCCGGACTTCGTCTTGTCCACGCTCGGATCCGCACCCGCGCTGGCCCTCGCTCTGGTGGTGCTCGGGTGCTCAGCCCTGCTCCTGCGGCCCGTGCTTCCCGGCCCCCGGTCCCGATGGGCGCTGTCCAGCCTGGGAACCGCTTTGGCGGTGGGGGCGGTGCTGCCGGTCGGCCACACCCGTACGACTGAACCCACTGCCATCGTGATGGGCGCCGACCTCGTGCACACGCTCGCCGGCGCCCTCTGGTTCGGTGGTGTGATCGGGCTGGGCATGTTCCTGGCCGCCGCCAGACGCGCCGGCGCCCCAGCCAAAGAGGCGGCCGTCGTCGTACGAAGGTTCTCCGGGCTGGCCGGGATCTTAGTGGCCGCACTGGGTGTCACCGGGCTCGTTCTCGGTGTCGTCATCCTCGGCTCGGTGGCAGGATTGTTCGACACCAATTACGGTCGTACGCTGCTGGTCAAGCTCGGATTCGTTGCCGTGATCGGCCTGCTGGCCCTGTGGAACAGGGCCTACCTGGTGCCGGCTGTAGAACGCCCACAGGCGCCTCAGGATCAATGGCGCCGCCTGATCGGAGCAGTACGCGACGAGATTGCGCTGCTGGTGGCGGTCATCTGCGTGACCGGCCTGCTGGTCATGCAGAGCCCGGTCGAAACCCAGGCGCCCCCGCCGCCGACCGCGGCATCCTCCGACTTCAGGTCCCCGCTGGGAGCAGGGACCGTCCAGGGCACCATCACGCCGGTCCGGGTAGGACCCAACGAATTCCGATTTGCCCTGCGTGGCGCCGACGGCAGTGCGTTGTCTCCCCTGGAGTCGCCGAAAGTGACCGCCAGCCTTCCTGACGCCGGTCTCGGCCCTCTCGTCGCCTCGGTGCGCAAGACTGCGGGGTCTTCGGGAAACTACGTGGCCGAGCTGACCCTGCCGGCCAGCGGGCAGTGGGAGGTCAACGTCGCCGTCCGAGTGGACACCTTCACCAACATCACCGCCCGGCAGATCATCGCCGTCCGCGAATGATCGCACAAAGGGCCCACATGTGACGGCGCTTTCGGCTCCCCAGATGTGGGGGCCTGTCGACCCCCTTCATCAGGGTTTGAGCGCCGGTGCGATCAAGGAATGCTTGCTTCGGTAGGGGTTGGACCGGTTGACCGCAGAACGTCATCCACGTCGGCCAATCTCTGCCGGACAAAAATGACAGCACAGTTCTCGGGGGACAACTTTCATGCAACTTTCACGGCGCGACCTCATCAAACTCGGCGGCCTGGGCGCGGTCGGGGCAGCCGGCCTCGCCCTTCCGTTCGGGCGGGGCGTCAGTGCGGGGACACCCAGCCTGCTTCCCGCCAAGCTGATGCCCAAGCCCTACCAGGTGCCCTTCGCGACGGCACCGACCGCCAAGCCGTACAAGACGGTGACCGACGACGAAACCGGCATGCCGAAGCACTATTACGACATGTGGGCACTGAAGGGATCAGCGAGCATTCTGCCGACGCTGTCCACGGCCGTGCTGGGCTACAACTGGGGAGAGAGCGCCGGCATGGTGCCGAGCGCCGGACGGGTGCCCGGGCCGCGGATCAATGTCCAGCAGGGCGAGAAGATCGTCATGACCATGCACAACAAGATCACCGACCCGCACCCGATCTACGGCAAGCCCGTCAACACCTCCACCCACCTGCACGGCTCGGCGTCCTTGCCGCAGTACGACGGTTACGCCTCGGACATCACCGCACCGGGGATGAAGAAGTTCTACCACTACCCGAACTTTCAGAACGCCCGCACGCTGTGGTACCACGACCACGGTCTGCATTACACGGCCGAGAATGCTTACTCGGGTCTCGCTGCGCAGTATCACCTGCACGACGAGCGTGAGAAGGCCTTGCTGCCGCAGGGCGAATTCGACGTGGCGGTCACGCTGTCGGACATGATGTTCGCTGCGAACGGCTCGCAGCTCTACGACGATCGGACTCACTCCGGTCTCTGGGGTGACGTGATCCTGGTCAACGGCCGGCCGTGGCCGGTGATGAAGGTGAAGAAGCGCATCTACCGATTCCGTATCCTGAACGCCTCCATCTCCCGCTCCTACCGACCGGTCACCTCGCCGGCGGCTCCGATGTTCATGGTGGCCACCGACGGCGGGCTGATGCCCAAATCGGAGTCGGTCACCCAGTGGCGCCACGGCAGTGCCGAGCGGTACGAGGTGCTGATCGACTTCCGTAACTTCAAGGCCGGTCAGCGGATCCTGCTCAACAACCTCAGCAACCCGAACAATCGGGACTACGACAACACCGGCAAGATCATGGCGTTCGACGTCACCGACGAGCCCTTCGACAAGAATGATCCCACCGCTTTCACCATCCCCGGTGCGCTGAACCCCGGCGAGGAGGCCATGAGCCTGGTCCAGACATCGGCGATGAAGACGCGCAACATCCGCGTGCAGCGCGACGGTGAGGTGTGGAGCCTCAACGGCAAGACCTGGGACCACGTGATCGCCTCGGGCTATAAGGACGTGCTGGCCAACCCCGCCCTGGGCGACACCGAGGTCTGGACGATCGAGAACAATTCGGGCGGTTGGTTCCACCCGGTGCACATCCACCTGGTCGACTTCAAAATCCTCAGCCGCAATGGCAAGGCCCCGTTCGCCTATGAGAAGGGCCCGAAGGACGTCGTTTACGTGGGTGAGGGCGAATCGGTCAAGCTCATCATGAAGTTCGGCGACAAGTCGGCGCCCGTCCAGAACGTCGGCAAGTACATGATCCACTGCCACAACCTGCCGCACGAGGACCACGACATGATGCATCAGTTCAGCGTGGGCCTCACCGGCAGCTCCGTGGACAACAACGACCCGATCAAGGCGGCCGAGCCGTGCAGTGAGGACGATCCCCGCGAGGAGTGAGCGCTCGGAGCAGGATCATCCGCTTTCCGGGGGCCGGCCCGGCCTGTGCGTTGCCGTCGGTCAGCCGACCAGGCTCTCACCGAGATAGTGGCCCAATTGGATGCCGGGCGGCACCGCGAACAACGCGGAGCCGGTGTGCCGCAGGTACGTGCTCATCGCGTCATGCTGAGCCAGCCGGTGCTGCACCGGGATGTAATGCGTGCGGGGATCGCGGACGTAGGCCAGGAAGAACAGGCCGGCGTCCATCCGGCCCCGCTGATCGGTCCCGTTGACGAAGTTGTACCCCCGACGCAACATGGCTGCCCCCCTGTTCGCGTCGGGGTGGGCCAGCCGGATATGGGCGTCGGGGGCGATCAGGGGGCGACCGTCGCTGCCCCGGACGCTGAAGTCGGGCGGGGCGAACTCGGTGCCACCGGACAGCGGGCCGCCTTCGCCCTTGCTCCGGCCGATCACGCTTTCCTGCTCCTCGAGTGGCTCGTGGTCCCAGGTCTCCACCGCCATGTTGATCCGGCGAACGACGAGATAGGTACCACCGACAAGCCACTCGGCCAGTGGGTCGCCGCTGGGCTGGACCCACACGTGTGCGTCGAGCTGCGCGGGGTCCTCGACCTTGATGTTGGCCGTGCCGTCTTTGAACCCGAACAGGTTGCGCGGCGTGACCTGGGTGGCTGAGGTGGAGGACGTACGCCCGAAGCCGTGCTGCGACCAGCGGAGTCGAGCCCGACCATCCGCGATCCGGGCCAGGTTGCGCACCGCATGTACTGCGACCTGGGGATCGTCGGCGCAGGCCTGGACACCGAGGTCACCGTCGCCGGCGGCCGGGTCGAGGCGGTCCCCGGCGAAAGGCGGAAGTCGTCGGAGCGCATCCGGTTGACGGTCGGCCAGCCCGAATCGGTCCTTGCCGCCGTCCACGAAGAGGCTGGGCCCGAAGCCGAACGTCAGGGTCAGCCGGGCGGCCGACAATCCGATGGCTTCACCGGTGTCGTCGGGCGGGACACCCGCCGGACCGGATACCGGCCCGAGCGGGCCGGCTCCGAGCGCCTGAGTCATCCGAGCGGCGGCCCGGGTCCAGTCCTCGAGCAGGGCGACCAGCTCGGCGCGGGACTCGGTGATGACGTCGAACGCCGCGAAGTGCAGCCGATCCTGGGCAGGAGTGACGATGCCGGCCTGATGCGCGCCGTGGAAGAGATGAAGGTCCGGCGGTGGCTCAGCGGCGGCCGGTATCGGTGGATGGCGAACGGACCGAGCGAGCCACCCCGTAGCGCCGCCGACGCCCAGCGCACTCACCCCCGCCGCCCCCAACAGGGCTCGGCGAGTCAGATGGTCCGACGGCGCATCCCTGGTCATCTTGGCCCTCCCGGTCGGCCGTGATCTCGGCCCCAGAGAAAGCATAATCTGGAGGTTCTGCTCCAGCAGTCGACAAAAGTCCCGTCGTCGGTGCCACCGGTTCGACGAGCGACGAAGGCCGGTCAGGAGTCGATGACTCCCGACCGGCCTTGTCCCCGGTCTGTGTCAGCCGGCGACCGCGGCCGTGGGGGGCACGAGCCGGGCTGTGGCGGGCACAGGGAACGGGAAGCCGAGAACGGTGAGGCGACCGCGAACCTGGTTCTGCGCCTGGCAGTTCTCGACACACGTGCTGGGCGGGTTCGCGACCTCGACGGCGTCCTCACCCGTGACGAAGCCCATCCGGCCGCCGCTCGCCACGTCCCAGACCGACATGGCGCCGCAGTGCCGAACGCTCGGGGTGACCGGTCTGGCGGTATTGCACGCCGGCTGCGGGACCCGGGTGGCGACCTGGGCGCTGTCACGGGCGACGAACTTCGGTGACGTGTTGTTGGCGATGTTGACCCGGGCCGAGACCTGCACACAGAACTGGCTCGGCGGTCCCGCGGTCACGCTGGTGCAGCCCGAGCCGAGGAACTGGCCGATCCGGGCACGGAAGTGGGGATTGTCGAAGTAGAACGGGGTGGATGCGGGGGCGGTCGATGTCGCCAACCGGTGCACGATGCGCGTGGCGGTCCCGTCGCCGCGCTGCGGCTCCATCTGGAAGATCCCGCCCTGAGCGCAGTCCTTGGCCTGGATCTTCATCCCCAGTCCGGTGCCAGTGCGCTGGAGCGACAGTGCTTCGTTGTCCAGTTCGACGCTGACCGCGCTAGTGAGGGACAACCCGCGGTGGTCCGGGATCTTGCTGGCGAACACCGGGGTGAACCGGCCACCCGTGATGTCGAGTTCGTTCGCCGCTCCGGTGAAGGCCTGGTTGAAGACGGCGAAGTCCCGGCTGTTCACCTCGAACTGGGCATAGCGACCACGGACGGCGAAGCGCCCGCCGAGTTGCGCGGCCGGGATCGTCGTGCGGATGCGGTCCTTCCCTGAGCGGGCGACCGTCACGCCCGTCGTGAGGTTGACGAGGGAGAATCCCCCACCGGCGCACCCTTTGGAGGAGGCCGCCTCGGCCGGGGTGTCCACCACGGCGAGCATCGTCAGGGCCAAGGCCGCGGCAGCGCCGGCTGCGTAGACGCTTCGACGTCGCGTTCGAGAAACTGGGGTGGTGGCGGAGGGGGTTGTTTCGGCGGCGGCGCTTCGGGCGGACGTGAGCGACATCAGCTTCCTACTTCCTTGATTATGGGGCTGTCGCAGCTTCCCGCCCTTTGGGTGCTAGCCGCAATGCGCCACTAGTCCTAGTACCGGATGCGGATGGCTCGACCAACCGGCCGACCGCGGCGACTGTCCGGCGGCCACCGCCCGTACGGCACTCATCAAGGCGGCGGGGTCGCCGCCCTTGTAGAGGTAACCGGCGGCTCCCGCTCGCACCGCATCGGTCATCGCTCGATTCCCGGTCGACCCGGTCAGGATCAGGACGCGAGTCGAGGGGTGGCTTCGGCTGAGCGCGGCGGTCGCCTCGAGGCCCGTAACCCCAGGCATCTTCAGGTCCATCAGGACGACGTCCGGAGCGGTAGCAGCGGCCAGGGTCGGTACCTCACTGCCGTCAGCGCCCGCGCCGACGACTTCGATGTCCCCGGCTTCGCCGAGCAGCGCAACCAGGCTGGCGCGTACTAAGGCGTGGTCGTCCACGACCAGAACTCGGATCATGCCGCCCTCCTCAGGGGATCGACGATGGCTGGACCACGGGACCCGGTGGGGCGAGGCAGCGGTACTCCATCGGCCGCACGGTGCGGTGAACGACGTTGATCAGGATGGCGCGACGGCGCTCACGGGCGCAGCCGCGGTTTGGGGGCGACCGTCCCCCCAAAACAAGTGGTGCCGGTCACTACCGGGACAGGCGATGATGGGCACCGTCAGACCATCAGGCTGGCTGACCCGGCGGCGAGGCGACCTTGAACGAGCAGACTCCGGTGGCGGGGGTCGACCGGCCACCGTGGCACACGGTGGCGTACGGCAACGCGACCGAGCAACCCGACCGCCCGCTGCGCCCCAGACAGGTATACGTCCAGCTGGTCGCCGTGGCGGCCGTGGTCCTGGTCGTGGTGGGGGTGCTCGGGGCGTTCGTCAGCCGCAGCATCGCCGAGCGTGAGGCGGTCCACGATGCATCCCAGCACGCAAATACCCTCGCCCGAGCGGTGATCGAACCCGCCCTCCGCGACGGTCTGCTCACCGGGGAGCCTGCTGCCCTCGAGATCCTTGACCGCGCGGTGCGGATGCACGTGCTGGATGATCAAACCGTGCGGGTCAAGCTCTGGGCTGCCGATGGCACGATCGTCTATTCCGACGAGGACCAACTGATCGGAGAGAGGTTCGACCTCAGCGCGGATGAGGTGATGGCCCTGGCCAACTCGGCGACCCGAGCGGAGGTCACCGACCTGAGCGAGCCGGAGAACCGCTTCGAACGAGGTCAGGGAAAGCTGCTGGAGGTCTATCGCTCGGTGTGGACGCCCAACGGCGAAACGTTGCTGTTCGAGATCTATGCCCCCTACAGCGCAGTGGAGGCGGGGACGAGCAGACTGTGGTGGATCCTCACCGCCATCTCCTTCGCCAACTCTGTGGTCATCGTGCTGCTGCTGCTGCCGGTTCTGTGGCGCCTGCTCGATCGCATAGCTCGGGCGCAGGAACAGCGCGAGCACCTGCTCGAGCGCACCGTGGAGGCCTCCGCCGACGAGCGTCGCCGGATCGCCGGGACCCTGCACGACGGAGTGGTGCAGGAGCTTGTCGCGGCATCCTTCGTCGTGTCAGGGGCGGCGGCCCGAGCCGAGACGAGGGACCACGAGCTGGCTCAGACGCTGCACGCAGCGGCCGGAACGGTGCGTACCGGTATCGGCGGGTTACGCTCCCTTCTGGTCGACATCTATCCGCCGACCTTGGATGACACCGGACTGGTGGCCGCCCTGGGTGACCTCGTCGCGAGCCTGCGCACCCGTGCCACCGACGTGACGTTCGAGGTCCGGGCCGACGGCCCGTTGGGGCTGGACAAGGAGGCGGAGCGTCAGATGTTCCGGGTGGCGCAGGAGTGCCTGCGAAACGCGGCCCGTCACTCCGGATCGAGTCAGATCAGCGTGACCTTGGCCGCCCAGGCTGACGCGGTCGTCCTCGAAGTCATCGACACCGGGGTGGGTTTCGATCCGGTGGACGTGCTGGCTCGACCGGCGCCCGGGCACTTCGGTGTGCGGCTGATGGCCGACGCCGCGGCTCGAGCCCACGGACACCTCCGGGTCTCGAGTGGTCCTGGTGCGGGCACTCGTTGGGAGCTGCGGGTGCCGCGAGCATGACCACCGTGATGCTGGTGGATGACCACCAGCTCGTCCGGGCCGGACTCGCGTCGCTCATCGACGCCACCGACGACCTCGAGGTGGTCGCCCAGGCGTGCGATGGGGAGACGGCGGTCTCGCTGGCCCAGCGCGTTCTCCCCGATGTGATCCTGATGGATCTGTCGATGCCGGTGATGGACGGTGTCCAGGCGACCCGTCACGTCTTGGACGCCGTGCCCGCCTCTCGCATCGTGGTCTTGACGTCGTTCTCGGACAAGGACCGGGTTGCCGAAGCACTGGTCGCCGGTGCCATCGGCTACCTGCTCAAGGACTGCGACCCGCGCGACCTGCTGGCTGCGGTCAGATCGGCGGCCGATGGGCACACGCCGTTGGATCCGCGGATCGCGAGCGCCCTGCTCCCGCAGGTAGCGGACCGGCGGCCCGAGCTCAGCACGCGGGAGCTCGAGGTGCTCGGCCTGGTGTCGAGGGGGTTGGCGAACAAACAGATCGGTCGAGCTCTGGGCATCAGCGAGAGGACCGTCAAGGTGCATCTCGGCAACGTGTTCCGGCGTATCGGGGTGACCGATCGAACCAGTGCAGCGTTGTGGGCGCGAGATCACCTCCCAGAGCCTCTGCGGACCAGCTCCGGTCCTTGAACTCAGACCCGGAGTCCCCCCGCGGCTCGCCGGACGGCATCGAGCACGGCCGGGCAGTCGCAGCCCTTCGGGACGTATTCCACCGCACCGCAATCGAGCGCCTCGTCGATCCGGTCTCGATCCTGCGACGAGGTCAACAGAACAACCCGAGTGTGCGGCAGCAGGGCCATGATCTGGCGGGTGGCCGCGACACCGTCGAGCCGGGGCATGGACAGATCCATCAGCACGACGTCCGGCCGGACGGCCTGGGCCAGCCGGATCGCCTCGTAGCCGTCGACGGCAACAGCCGCGACGGTCAGGTCGTCGGTGTCCTCGAGCAGCGCCACCAGTGCGGTCCGGACCAGGAAGTGGTCATCGACTACCATCACCGAGGTCATGGCGGTGACCCTCTCCGTAGCTTGGGTCGGGGTGTTCACGTCCTCAGCCTGGCCCACCCGGCCGTGTCCGGCAATGAGCCAATGGTTCTACTACCCCAAGCCCGCCGCGCGATGGACCGGATTAGCCGGCAAGGATGAGTTGCCCGCGGACGATGGTCTGCCCGGAATGTTCGGTCTCGCCTGCGCGCTGCTGCGAAATGTCCAGCATCGGGAATTCGCGGAGATCGATCGACTGATCGATGGTCCAGAGCCCATGCCGACCGTCGAGAATCCCGAGGGTCTGTCGGACCTTGTCGTCGTCGCGATGGATCAACCACGCCTGGCGGACCCCGGAATTCGGGAGGTGGGCGTGCAGGTCGACCTGGAGCACGCGGCGCCCACGCTCGTCGGTGGCGAGCTCGGCCGTTCCCGAGGCCTCTTCCCAGCGGGAGGCCACTGGCGCTAGATGGGCATGAGCGGTCAGGCCCCGGTCGCTCACGCCCGCGGCCTCGGCGACCTTCGCGGTCGGAGAGGAAGGGAAGGCCTGTGCGTTGGCCGACCACTCGAGCGGGAGCGTGAAGCCGAGCTCTTCGCGGATCTTGATCCACACGTCGGGACTCGGGATCGCCATGGCGATCTCGCTGTCAACGCTGCGACCGAGGACCGCGAGCCGATGCAGCTCCGCGAGCTCGGCGGCGCAGTCCGGACACGAGTGGGCGTGAGCGACCTCGTCGTCAGTGCCGACGTGCTCGCCGAGGGCGATCAGGCCGAGCAGTTCGGGATCAGAGTGCATCGGTCTGCACCTCCAACCGCTTCCGCAACTGGAGGAGGCTTCGTCCGATGTGGCTCTTCACGATGTCTGTGGGCAAGCCCATGCGCTCGGCAATCTGGGTGTGGGTGAGGTCGTCGTACAGTGCCATGCGGAGAACGCGCTGCGGTACGGCATCCAAGTGGGACATCTCGTCGATCACGGTGAGCTGGTCAGCCATGTCGGTTTCGACGCCGTCGGTTTCGGGCACGGTGATCATCGGTGTCTTGAGTCGGGCCTGCTGAGCCGTACCGATGGCGGCGCCAGCGATCGTGCCGCGGGTGATACCGATCAACCAGGTGGGGAGTGCCACCCGGGCGGGGTCGAAGTGCGAACGGGTGGTCCACGCTTGGGTGAAGACACGCCGGGTCACTTCTTCGGCCTCGGTGACGTGACCGACCGAACGTAGGGCGATGCTGTAGACCAGCGGCGACCAGCGGGCGTAAATCTCGGCCATGGCGGCTTCGTCCCCGGCACGAAAGGCATCGACGACGGTGCGGCGGTCGTCCTCGCCCGGTGTCACCACGATCGACTCCTCGTCGTCTGACGCGGCTCGCCGCGCTGTCTCGGTGAAGCCTAGTCTTCAGCCCGAACGTCACTGAATCCTTCCGTATCGATGTGGGTATAGATGCAGGGCTCCGGGCTGGAGTCGCCGAAAATGCCGAGGATGAGGTCGATCACGCCGAATCCGGTCCATCGCTCCCCTCGCGGCAGCCGAGTTCACCCTGCGGTGATCGGGGCCGCTGCTGCTCACGCGGTCGTCTGCGTCCTGGGTCGTCGGGCCCATCGTCGGGCCGTCATCAGGGCCGCCCTCGGGGGGTGGGAGTGGTGGGGAGAGCGGTGCCGACCAGCTCAACCCCGTGCAGGACGTGAGAAAGCGGCGATCAGATGCTCGGGGGTTCATCTGATCGCCGCTTCGTGGATAAGTATGCCTGGCGTCAGAAGGTAGGTGGGCCGATCGGCGTGTCCACAAATGGACGTGTCCGGTAGTGGACAGCGGTGCCGCGCGTCGCGTCGGCGAGCCGCCCTAGACTCAGGCCCGCTGAGAGTCTTGCGTCCGCCCGAGAACATCCCGAATGAGTGAAAGGCCGCGCCGATGAGTGCTGAAGGTCTACGTCTAGCTGTCGACAAGATGGTCGCTGCGGGGGTGAGTCGGCCGGCGATCGATGTGTTTGCGGATTATTACGGGCAGTTGGAGGCGGGGGCGTCGGGGTTCATCGGGGAGGACTCGATCGAGCCGTTGTCGGATCCGGATCTTCTTTCGGATGTGGTGGTCGATGAGTCGGTGGCGCGGGAGGCGTTGGCGGCGACGGTGATCGTGAAGTTGAACGGGGGGCTGGGGACTTCGATGGGGATGGATAAGGCGAAGTCGTTGTTGCCGGTTCGGGAGGGGAAGTCGTTTCTGGATTTGATTGTGGGTCAGGTGCGGGCGGCGCGGGCGGCGTATGGGGTGAAGTTGCCGTTGATCTTCATGAACAGTTTCCGGACTCGGGTGGATACGTTGGCGGCGTTGGCTGGGTATGACGATTTGGCGGTGGACGGGTTGCCGTTGGATTTTGTGCAGTCGCAGGAGCCGAAGTTGCGGGTGGATGATCTGGTTCCGGTGGAGTGGGCGGCGGATCGGTCGTTGGAGTGGTGTCCGCCGGGGCATGGGGATTTGTATCCGTCGTTGATGGCGTCGGGGGTGTTGGAGGAGCTGTTGGGTTTGGGGTATCGGTATGCGTCGGTGTCGAATTCGGATAATTTGGGGGCGGGTCCGGATGCGGTGTTGGCGGGGTGGTTCGCGCAGTCGGGGGCGCCGTATGCGGCGGAGATCTGTGTGCGGACGGCGGCGGATCGTAAGGGTGGGCATTTGGCGATTCGTAGGGTGGATGGGCAGTTGATTTTGCGGGATACGGCGCAGACGCGGGCGGAGGAGATGGATTTCTTCACCGATGAGCATCGGCATCGTTTTTTTCATTGCAACAATTTGTGGTTTGACTTGCGGGTGTTGTTCGAGACGTTGTCGCAGCGTCGTGGGGTGTTGGGGTTGCCGTTGATTCGTAATGACAAGACGGTGGATCCGGCGGATCCGGGGAGTCCTGGGGTGGTGCAGATCGAGTCGGCGATGGGGGCGGCGGTGGAGGTGTTCGCGGGTGCGACGGCGATCTGTGTGGGGCGGGAGCGGTTTTTGCCGGTGAAGACGACCAGTGATCTGCTGTTGCTGCGTTCTGATGTGTATGAGGTGGGTGCGGATGGCCGGTTGACGAGGGTGGTGCAGAAGGCGCCGCTGATCGAGCTCGACCCGCGCTTCTACAAGACCATCGGCGGGTTCGAGCAGCGATTCCCGGCCGGGGCGCCGTCGTTGCGCGACGCCGAGAAGGTGACCGTACGCGGCGACTGGACCTTCGGCGCCGGGGTGCGACTGATCGGCGACGCCGAGTTCGACGACCGCAACCAGCCCGAGACGGTGCCCGCCGGGGCCGTCATCGACGGAAGGATCTGACTCATGACGTGGTTGGTGACCGGCGGAGCCGGCTACATCGGTTCGCACGTGGTGCGCGCGTTCGGCGAGGCCGGCATCCGTTGCGTGGTGATCGACGACCTGTCCAGCGGGCACCGCGAGTTCGTGGACGACACGGTCCCGTTCTATGAAGGCAGCATCCTCGATCGGGGCCTGCTCGACCGCATCCTCGCCGACGAGGGCGTCGTCGGCGCAGTGCACCTCGCCGGTTACAAGTACGCCGGGGTCTCGGTCAGGCGCCCGCTGCACACCTACACCCAGAACGTCACTGGCATGGTCACGCTCCTCGAGGCGATGGCGGCCGCCGACGCCGCGATGATGGTGTTCTCTTCCTCGGCCGCCGTGTTCGGCACCCCGGACACCGATCTGGTCACCGAAGAGTCGCCGACCCGACCCGAGTCGCCGTACGGCGAGTCGAAGCTGATCGGTGAATGGCTGCTCGCCGACCAGGCCACGGCCACCGGACTGTCGTACACCTCGCTGCGCTACTTCAACGTCGTCGGCTCCGGCTACCCCGATCTGCGCGACACCTCACCGCACAACCTGTTCCCGCTCGTGTTCGACCAACTCGTCGGCGGGAAGGTCCCCTTCATCAACGGCGACACGTACCCCACCCCCGACGGGACCTGCGTCCGCGACTACGTCCACGTCGCCGACCTCGCCCTTGCCCACGTCGCCGCCGCGAAAGCCCTCGCCGACCACCGTCCCCTGGAACTGGTCTACAACCTCGGCAGCGGCGCCGGGCTCTCGGTCGGACAGATCATGACCGCCGTCGCGCGGGTCACCGGGATCGAGTTCACCCCCGAGATCAAACCCCCCCGACCCGGCGACCCCGCCCAGATCGTCGCCACCGGCACCCTCGCCACCCGCGACCTCGACTGGCAGATGCGCCACACCGTCGACGAGATGGTGGCCAGCGCCTGGCAGGCCCGGCAGACCGCTGCGAACGCCTGACGATCCGGCCCGGATCGGTTACGGTCGAGAGGTCCGCATCGACGAGGGAGTCACTCGTAAGTGTGTCGCGCTCAACCCTGATCTGTCGCTCTCCGACAACGCCGCGCAGGCCATGGCCTTCTCTCACGCGGTCTTCGGCGGTGACCTGATCACCCATACGTTCGGGGAGCACGGGGAAGAACGGTATGGTGAGTCTGAGCGGTGACGAGGCCGGGGTACTCCGCGGTTAATGGGCCCGATCGTCCGACGGCGGCGTTGTCGACGTTCCACTGGCGAAGCAGGTCTGGGGCGTTCGTGGAGATCGACGACCTGATCCGGGCGTACACGGCGGACGTTGCCGACCGGGTGGAGTGACGCCTTCTACACTCGGCCCCATGTCACAGCCCGGAACGCTCAGCCGAACGGTGCTGTCCCTGTGCTGGCTGATCGTCGGCCTGGCCATGGTCGTGGTGCCGACGTGGCTCGGTTTCACCCGCGGGGCGACCATCCTGTCCGGTCATCCGGCGATGTTGATCGCCGGCATCGCCTGCGGTCTGCTCGGTTTCGTCGCTCTGGCCTGGTCGGTGGCCTCGCTCACCGTGGGCGCACGACTCGACCGCGGTGGTGAGGGTGAATATCCGATCGAGCGCTCGCCCCAGCAGATGCGCCGCCGGGCGACCTGGCGGATCGCTCTGGCGGTGCCGACGCTGCTGATCTGCTCCGCGTTGGTCGCGCTGCTCGCGTACTCCCGACCCATGCCGGCCACCGGTGCCGTGGCCGCGGCGCTACGGTCCCAGGACGGGGTCCAGATCGCCGAACGGTTGAGCTGGTACGAGTTGATCCCCGCCAAGCAGGACGAGACCGGCAAGGTCATCAGACCGACCACTGGTCTCATCTTCGTGCCCGGGGCCCGCGTCGACTCGCGGGCGTACGCGCCGCTGCTCCGGCCGCTGGCCGAGGCGGGCTATCTCGTCGCCGTGCTCAAGGAGCCCTTCGGTTTCTCGATCCTCCAGTCCGATCACCCCGCGACGGTGATCGAGGTGCATCCGGAGATCGTCCAGTGGGCGGTGGGCGGGCATTCGCTGGGTGGCGTGACCGCGGCGGGCTTCGCCGATGCGAACGAGCAGGTCAAGGGTCTGGTCCTGTACGCCTCGTACCCCGCGAGCCCGCTGGTCCGCACCGATCTCAAGGTGGAGTCGATCTCCGGCAGTGCCGATGCTCTGACGACCCCGTCGGACATCGAGACCACGAAGGAGCGGTTGCCCGAGTCGACGGGCTATGTGGTGATCGACGGGGCGGTGCACAACACCTTCGGCGACTACGTCGGGTCACCGCACGACGGACTGCCGTTCGGCGACCGCGCTGCCCAACAGGAGCAGATCGTCACCGCGACCTCGGAGCTGCTGGCATCGCTGGCCCCGCCGCCCAAAAAGAAGAAGAAGAGGTAGCGCGAGGCACCCGCGCTCAGCCGGTCACCAGGTGGTGACGACGTCCTCGTAGTCGAGCCGCGGCTGCCGGGGCCGATAGGAGCCCTCGGCCGGATGGCCGATGTTGACCACCAGCAGAGCGCGATGGCGGCCGTCGGGGAAGAACTCGCGGCTGACCCCGTCGGCATCGAAGCCACCCATCGGTCCGGCAGCCAGCCCGGCCGCACGGACGCCGATGATGAAATAGCCCATCTGCAACGCCGTGTTCAGTTGCGCCGCACCCTCGCGGCGGCTCTCGTCGGCAAAGAGCGACCGAGCGTTCGGGTTCACCGGCATCACCCGCGGGAGTTCCTCGTGGAAGTCGACGTCGGCGGCCAGGACGACCACCATCGGTGCGGCTACGGTCCTGGCCCGGTTGCCCGAAGCCATGTGCCCGAGCAGACGCTCACGCGCCTGCGGCGAGGCGATCAGGGCGATCCGCAACGGCTGGATGTTCATCGAGGTCGGGGCCCACTTGACCAGGTCGTAGATCGCGCGCAACTGCTCGCCGCCCACTGGCTCGTCCGTGAACGTCTGGGCGGTCCGGGCGTCGCGGAACAGCAGGTCCGCGGTGTCGACGTCAATCGCCAGCTCGGCCGGGGTCCAGTCGAGCGTCGCGAGGTTGTCGGGGGTGTAGTCGAGGTTGGTCACATGTGGTTGAACTGTCAACCACAGGGGAGCATTCCGACCTCGCCCATGATCTGGGTCACCCGACGCGGTCGAGGAACCCGATCACGCGGGTCAGGAGCAGTCTGGTCGCAGCCTCGTCGTAGGCGTCCAGGCTGCGGTCGCTGAACAGGTGCCCGCCACCGGGGTAGAGGAACAGCTCACCGTCCCCGGCCGCGTTGACGATGGCCCGGGCGGCGTCGAGGTCGCCGCTGTCGACGAACTCGGGGTCGGCATCCATCCCGTGGATCTGCACCGGCACGTCGAGCGGCCAGTGGTTGCCGAACTCCGAAGCGTCGATGGCGCCGTGCAGCAGAACCGCGCCCCGAGCGCCGGCCCGGGTCTGGGCCAGCGACTGCGCAGGCAGGACGCCGAGAGACATGCCGATGTAGACCGTGGTCTCGGGGAGCTCCGCCGCCGCGTCGCCGCCTCGGCGGATCAGGGTGTCGAAGCCCACCTGCTGGGCGTAGCCGACCCCGGAGCTGAGGTCGTCGAACGTCCGGCCGTCGTAGAGGTCGGGGGTGGTCACGCGGTGACCGCCCGCCCGCAGCTCGTCGGCCAGCGCGCGTACGCCGTCCGTCAGCCCCTGGGCGTGATGGAAGAGCGCAACGTCGGCCACGCTTGGCACAATGCCACAGTGACCGATCCGATCCCGCAGCAGTGGCACCTTGCTCTCGCGTACGCGGTGACCGGTGAGCGCGTCGAGGGACTCGCCAGTCAACTGCGGCCTGATCCGACCGCGCTCGCCACCGAACTGCAGACCCGGGCGGCGGCGGGGGAGTTCGCGCTGCGGGCCGGCACGGCGGCGGCGGTCCCCGCACAGTGCCGAGCCGGTCTGGGTGCTGCTCAGCTGGCGGCGTCGATCACCGCCCTGAATCGCGCGCTGGGTCTCGACGCCCACCGCTCGGTCGCGATCAGCGTCGACCGACCGTTGGATGCCGACGAGCGGCGACTGGCGGCCGACGTCCCGCCCCACCATCACGCGCGGTAGATCGCCGGAAGGGGGAAAGGCTCAGAGGGCGCCCGTGTTCCGCTGCTCGCGGAGCAGGTCGCGGATCTCGGCCAGGAGGTCCTCGGTGGAGGCGGCCTTCTCGGGTTCGTCCTTCTTGCGGATCGCGCTCAGCTTGGTGTACGGCGTGACCACGGCGAAGTAGAGCACCGCTGCGGTCAGCACGAAGGTGATCAGCGCGGTCAGGAAGCCGCCGATGGTGATGCCCGCCACCGCGATGCCACTCAGGCCTTCGACCCTGACAATCAAGCCGAGGATGTCCAGCACGATCTTGGTGAACGCTGTGACCACAGCGGCGAACACCGTGCCCATGATGAACGCGACGGCGAGCTCGATCAGATTGCCGCGGAGCAGAAACGCCCTGAAGCCCTTCATACGTACGTCCTCCGATTCGGATGGCGTCCCCGACCGGACCGGGGACCCTTTTCGAGCAGTCAGGCTAGAGGCTGCAGCCCGGTGGTGCCACTACCGCCAGATGACGCTCAGCGTCCCGGCGGCCGCCGCGCGGGCGAGGTCGGTGGCGGCAGCGGTCGTCACCTCGACCAGCATCAGTGCTCCGCCCTCCGACATGCGACTGTCCGGCGGCGGGATCGGCAATGTCACCACCCGCACCTCGCGAGCCACCACCACAGCCTGCTGGTCACGGGCATCGGCCGCGATCACATCGACCACGTCGCCGGGTCGCAGCAGCGACACCACCTCGGCGTCGGCCAGCCGGATCGGGGCCAGCACGTGGCCCCGATCGAGCCCGACCCTGGTCGTGGTGAGGGCGAGCGGGGTCAGCACCTGGCGGCGAGCGACCGGCGCGGCCAACGTGGCGCCGACGAGCGCGGCGGGGTCGCGAGCGGCGGCATCGGGGGCATTGGCGACGGCGACCCGCTCGACACTGAGATCATCCGGCCCGAGCACCCAACCCCCGGGTAGCTGCCGTTTGGCGCGCACCACCTCGACGGTGGGCGGGCCCTCGGGCTGCGCGGCGGCGAAGCCGGTCAGCACCGCCGCGAGCGCGGCCAGCACGGCCAGCTTGCGTCGATGCCAGGACACGGCGCGGAGAAAGCTGCGCAGCGGGTGGCGCTCCGCCCGCGTCGAAGGTGCGGCATGGTGGCGATTCTTCACACGGTGGAGGCTAAGGACGCGATCGGTGATCGTTCGCCCTCATCCACAGGGGGTCAGCTGCTGGTCGACCCTGTGGATGACGAGCCCGAGGAGCCCGAGGAGCCCGACGACGAACTGTTCGACCCGCTCGACCCGCTCGAGCCGTTGGTCGAGCTGGAGGTCGACGCCGCGACCTTCTCCTTGGCCGGCTTGCTGTCCGAGCCGCCGGACTCGGTCTTGGTCTCGCCGCTCGGGCTGGGCGCGGACGGACCGCCGCCGGTGTCGGGCTTACGGCTGTCGGTGCGGTAGAAGCCCGAACCCTTGAACACCACGCCGACGGCGTTGAACACCTTGCGGAGCTTGCCGCGGCAGTTCGGGCACTCGGTCAGCGCAGGATCGCTGAACTTCTGCACCGCTTCCAGGTCCTGGCCGCATTCGGTGCATCGGTATTGATAGGTCGGCATCGGATACTTTCTCGCGGGTCGGCGTCGTTAGCACTCGATCATACCGACTGCTAACCGCACGGTGCGCGCTCTCGCGTCGTGCCGACCGTGGGCCGGACCTCCAGCCCCGTCGCACCCCGCACCCCGGACCCCGGGCGCGAGCACGCCGCCGTCGCGAGCCGCGCCATTAGTCTTACCGGGTGCGACGTCTTCCCCGCTGGGTCCTCTTCGCCGCCGTCGTCGTAGTCCTGGCGTTGGCGGGGTTGACGAGCGTCACCGTCGGAACGGTCCGCCAGTCGTTCCCACGCGTCGAGGGTGAGCTGGCGCTGAGCGGGTTGACGCAGCCGGTCGAAGTCCTGCGGGACGCGTACGGGGTCCCGCAGATCTACGCAGACAACGCCGAGGACCTGTTCGAGGCGCAGGGCTTCGTCCAGGCCCAGGACCGTTTCTACGAGATGGATTTCCGCCGGCATCTGGCCGCGGGTCGGCTGTCGGAGCTCTACGGCGCCTCGCAGATCGAGACCGACTCCTACATCCGCACGCTGGGCTGGCGCCGGGTCGCCGAGCAGGAGCTCAGCCTGCTGTCGCCGTCCACCCGACGTTATCTGGACGCGTACGCGGCCGGGGTCAACGCCTATCTCGCCGGCAAGCCGCCGGAGGAGTTGTCACTGGAGTACAGCCTGCTCGGGGTTCAGGGTCTGGACTACACCCCCGAGCTGTGGACGGCCGCCGACTCCGTGTCGTTCCTCAAGGTGATGGCCTGGGACCTCGGCACGAACGCCGACATCGAGGCCGACCGGGCCATCATCGCCACTCTGGTCGGTACCAGCCGCGCCGCCAGTCTCTATCCTCCGCACCCCTTCGAGGGCCACGAGGAGATCGTCGGCCGAGGGGCCGTGGTCGACGGGGAGTTCGATCCCGAGGCTCGGCGCGCCTCGGCGAGCCCGCTGCCGGCCTCGCTCGACGCCGAGCAGTCAGACGCAGCGGTGGCCGCGCTGCGGGCGGCTGACCAGGTGCACGATGTCCTCCCCGCCGTGCTCGGAGTCGCCGGTTTGACCGGCGAGATCGGGTCCAACGCGTGGGCCGTCTCAGGCTCGCGGACGGCCGGCGGTCAGGCGATCCTGAGCAACGATCCCCACCTCGCCACCTCGATCCCGTCGGTCTTCGCTCAGGTCGGACTGCGCTGTCGGACCGTCACCGACAGCTGCCCGTTCGACGTCTCCGGCTTCAGCCTCGCCTCGGTGCCGGGCGTGATGATCGGGAAGAACACCTCGATCGCCTGGGGCCTGACCACCAGTTACCCCGACGTGCAGGACCTGTTCCTCGAGGACGTCCGCGGCGACACCGTCCGTGACGGCGAGACCTACGTCCCGCTGACGATCATCGAGGAGCACATCAAGGTCCGCGGCGAAGCCGATCCGCGCCTGATCCGGATCCGCAGCACCCGGCACGGCCCGCTGCTCTCGGATGTGGACCAGCAACTCCAGGCCGTCGCCGCCGACGCGACCGAACCGGACCGGGATGCGTACGCGGTGGCCCTGAGTTGGACCGCCTCGACCCCGGGCCGGACCATGGACGCGGTCCTCGGCCTGGACCAGGCGCACAACTTCACCGACTTCCGCGCGGCCGCCGCGCTGCTGTCCGCCCCGTCGCAGAACCTGATCTACGCCGACACGGCGGGCAACATCGGCTACCAGCTGCCGGGTGCGATCCCGATCCGGGACAAGGGCAACGGCCAAGGTCCCCGTCCGGGCTGGGACCGGAGCTACGACTGGCAGGGCACGATCCCGTTCGCCGAGCTCCCGTACGCGTACAACCCGCCCAACGGCTTCATCGTCGCCGCCAACCAGCCGATCATCGGCAAGCAGTATCCCTATCTGCTCGGCTCGTCGTACTCCTACGGCTGGCGCAGCCAGGAGATCGTCGACCGGCTCCGTGAGGCTCCGCCGCTGACCCTGGACAGCGCCGAGCAGCTGTTCTACGACGACACCCTTCGGGTGGCCGCCGACCTGGTCCCGGCGCTGCTCAAGGTCAAGGTCGCGGACGGCTGGGTCCAGGAGGGTCAGCGAACGTTGGTCGGGTGGGACTATTCGGCGTCGGCCGGTTCGGCGTCCGCCGCGTACTTCAACGTGGTCTTCCACGACCTGCTGAAGCTGACCTTCCGCGACGAGCTGCCGCAGGCGCAGTGGCCGACCGGCGGCGATCGCTGGTACGCGGTGGTCGACGGCCTGCTCGACCGGCCGCGCGACGCCTGGTGGGACGACGTGACCACCAAGGACGTGGTGGAGACCCGCGACGACATCCTGCTCGCCGCGATGACCATGGCCCGCAAGGAGATCACCTCCGCGATGTCCCGCGATCCGGCCGGCTGGCAGTGGGGCAAGCTGCACACGGCCACGCTGCGGAACCAGACCCTCGGCACGAGCGGGATCGGCGTGGTCGAGCGGCTGTTCAACCGCGGTCCGTACGCGGTGGACGGCGGACCGGGGGTGGTCAACGCCATGGGCTACGACGACACGCTGGGCTATCAGGTGGTCTCCGCGCCGACCATGCGGATGCTGGTCGATCTGGGTGATCCGGACCGGTCACGCTGGGTCAACCAGAGCGGGGCCTCGGGGCACGCCTACCATCGCAACTACGACGACCAGACCGAGCTCTGGGCGACGAACCGGATGTGGGCCTTCCCGTCGACCCGAGGCGCCGTCGAGGCGGCGAGCACCGAACGGCTGCAACTGGTCCCCAGCGGCTGACCGATGCTGGATATCCGGCAGCGGTCAAGCGACGCCCGGGGGTAAGATCGCCCTCGGATGGCGTTGATCCGGCAATCACCGGTGAGCCTTCGGAAGAACGGCGGGTGACCGCTCAGTAGAACCGAACGGGTGGGCCCGTGACAGCCTGGAATTTGAGTGGTCGGGTCCGCGCGGGCGGGTCCGGCAACCGAGGTGGTACCGCGGTGACCCGGCGACGGGTCCTCGTCCTCGATCGATGCAGGTGAACGACCGAGGAGAACGACCGTGCCGATCTACCCGAAATCCGAGTCCGCCGACGCAGTGCCGTCGAGCCCCACGTTTCCGGTCATCGAGGAGCGGGTGCTGGCCTTCTGGAAGGCCGACGACACCTTCAACGCCTCGGTCGCGCGCAACGACGCGGGGGAGAACGGCGCGAACGAGTTCGTCTTCTACGACGGCCCGCCGTTCGCCAACGGCCTGCCGCACTACGGCCACCTGCTCACCGGCTACGTCAAGGACATCGTCCCGCGCTACCAGACGATGCGCGGACGCCGCGTCGAACGCCGCTTCGGCTGGGACTGCCACGGGCTGCCCGCCGAGCTCGAGGCGATGAACCAGCTGGGCTTCAAGACCAAGGCCGAGATCGAAGAGCTGGGAATCGAGAAGTTCAACGCGGCCTGCCGCGAATCGGTCCTGCGCTACACCAACGAGTGGCAGGCCTACGTGACCCGCCAGGCCCGCTGGGTCGACTTCGAGCACGACTACAAGACCCTCGACATCACCTTCATGGAGAGCGTGCTGTGGGCCTTCAAGTCGCTCTACGACAAGGGCCTGGTCTACGAGGGCAGCCGGGTGCTGCCGTACTGCTGGAACGACGAGACCCCCTTGTCGAACCACGAGTTGCGGATGGACGACGAGGTCTACCAGATCCGCAACGACCCGTCGGTCACCGTCGGGTTCCGGCTCGAGACCGGTGAGCTGGCGCTGATCTGGACCACCACGCCGTGGACCCTGCCGAGCAACCTCGGGATCATGGTCGGCCCCGATATCGCCTACGTGGTCGTCGAGTCCGATTTCTCCGGCCGGACCGAGCGCTACATCCTGGCCGAGTCCCGCCTCGCCGCGTACGCCCGCGAGCTCTTCGGTGCGGACGTGGCCAAGGACAAGACCGCAGACCTCGGCGCGCGCGTCGTCGAGCGACTCACCGGCGCCGACCTGCTCGGTCGCGCGTACGTGCCGCCCTTCGACTACTACGTCGGCCAGGAGAACGCCCACCGGATCTTCGCGGCCGACTTCGTCACCACCGAGGACGGCACCGGTCTGGTCCACAGCGCTGGCGCCTTCGGTGAGGACGACAAGGTGGTCACCGACCGCGAGGGGATCGTCGCG
Source organism: uncultured Actinomycetota bacterium (assembly GCA_963815905.1). Lineage (GTDB taxonomy): Bacteria > Actinomycetota > Actinomycetes > Propionibacteriales > Propionibacteriaceae > Microlunatus. Next base: position 65,280 of record CAWFIO010000017.1, read on the forward strand.
GTCATGCCGGTCGGGCCCGATGGCCGGTTCACCGAGCCGGTCCACGAGTACGCAGGGATGCAGGTGTTCGACGCGAACCTGCCGATCATCGACGACCTCAAGGCGGCCACCCGGGGCGGGGACGCGGGCTCGGTGTCCGCGGGCACGGTGTTGCTGCGGCACGAGATGTATCCGCACTCCTACCCGCACTGCTGGCGCTGCAAGAAGCCGCTGATCTACAAGGGCGTGTCCAGCTGGTTCGTCGAGGTGACGAAGATCAAGGACCGGATGGTCGAGCTGAACGGCGACATCACCTGGGTGCCCGAGCACGTCAAGGACGGCCAGTTCGGCAAGTGGCTGGCCAACGCGCGCGACTGGTCGATCAGCCGCAACCGCTTCTGGGGCACGCCGATCCCGATCTGGAAGTCCGACGACCCGGCCTACCCGCGGGTCGACGCGTACGGTTCGATCGAGGAGCTGCAGGCCGACTTCGGGGTCGAGGTCACCGATCTGCACCGCCCGTTCATCGACGAGCTGACCCGACCCAATCCCGACGACCCGACCGGGCGGTCGACCATGCGGCGGATCGACGACGTGCTCGACGTCTGGTTCGACTCCGGATCGATGCCGTACGCACAGGTGCACTACCCGTTCGAGAGCGGCGACTGGTTCGAGAACCACTACCCGGGCGACTTCATCGTGGAGTACATCGGGCAGACCCGCGGCTGGTTCTACACGATGCACATCCTGGCCACGGCGCTGTTCGACCGGCCGGCGTTCAGCAGCGCGATCAGCCACGGCATCGTGCTCGGTAGCGACGGTCAGAAGATGAGCAAGTCGCTGCGCAACTACCCGGACGTCCGCGAGGTCTTCGACCGGGACGGCGCCGACGCCATGCGCTGGTTCCTGATGAGTTCGCCGATCCTGCGGGGCGGCAACCTCATCGTCACCGAGCAGGGCATCCGCGAGGGTGTCCGGCAGGTGCTGATCCCGCTGTGGAACGCCTGGTACTTCTTCACCCTGTACGCGAACGCGGCCCAGGGCGGGGCGGGCTACTCGGCCTCGATCAGCCGCGACTCGAGCGACGTGCTCGACCGCTACATCCTGGCCAAGCTCGACCAGCTGGTCGACGACCTGACCCGCGAGCTCGACGCGCTCAACGTCGCGGCGGCCTGCGATGCGGCCCGGACCTTCCTCGAGGTGCTGTCGAACTGGTACATCCGGCGTTCGCGCGACCGCTTCTGGGACGGCGAGTCGCCGGAGTCGTTCGCCGCGTTCGACACCCTCCATACGGTGCTCGAGACGACGACCCGCGCGCTGGCCCCGCTGCTCCCGCTGGTCACCGAGGAGATCTGGAAGGGTCTGACCGGCGGTCGCTCGGTCCACCTGACCGACTGGCCGCTGACCTCGTCCTCACCCGACGGGAAGCAGCTGGTCCGCGACATGGACCGGGTCCGGGAGGTCTGCTCGGCGGTCTCCGGCCTGCGCAAGGCGGAAGGACTCCGGGTTCGGTTGCCGCTGGCCTCGCTCACCGTGGTCGCCGACGATGCGGCCGCGCTCGCGCCGTTCTCGGAGCTGATCGCCGACGAGCTCAATGTCCGCGAGCTGGTGCTGACCGATCTGAACAGCGCCGACGAAGGCTCGTTCGGGGTGCGGCAAACCCTCCAGGTGAACGCCCGGGCGGCCGGCCCGCGGCTCGGCAAGCAGGTCCAGCTGGCCATCCGCGGCAGCAAGTCCGGTGACTGGAGCGTGGGCGAGGACGGCGTGGTCGCGGGCGGCATCGCGCTGGTCGAGGGGGAGTACACCCTGGCCTCGGTGGTGGCCGACGCCGATCCCGCCGACCGACGCGCGGTTGCGATGCTGCCGGCCGGCGGTTTCGTCATCCTCGACACCGCCATCACCCCCGAGCTCGCGGCCGAGGGCCTGGCCCGCGACGTCGTGCGCGCCGTCCAGCAGGCCCGACGCGACGCCGGTCTCGAGGTCAGTGACCGGATTGCGCTGACCCTGGCCGGAGACACGGCGGTGCGCGCGGCGATCGAGACCCACGCCGGTTTGATCGCCAGCGAGACGTTGACCGCCGACCTGCGTGTGGTCGAGCCGACCGAAGACGTCACCGTGGCGGTCGGCGAGGGTCAGAAGGTCGGCATCGCGGTGGCCAAGGCGTAGCCGGCGCTGAGATCCGGCGTCCAGTGCCAAGGTCGGGCGCGACACGCCGCGTGCGCGGTCGGCCGACCGCGCTCTGGACGTCGAATTTCAGCGGGCCGATCGCCGAGCCGCAGATCCGGGCGACGGGTGAGCGCCGGAATGGTCCCGCGCACGCGACGCGGGGCTTTAGTCTGAGCCGGTGGGAAACGAGCCGTCCGGACGTGAACCTCGGACCCGGGCGAGCATCCTGGACGTGGCCGAGCGGGCCGGCGTGTCCGCAGCCACCGTCTCGCGATCATTGCGGGGTCTGGGCAAGGTCTCTCCGCAGACCCGGCAGCGAGTGCTCGACGCGGCTTCCGACCTGTCCTATGTGAACCCGCTGCGGGCCTGGGAGTCGGACCCCGAATCACGGACGACGGTCGCGGTCATCGTGCCGTTCATCAACCGCTGGTTCTTCTCCACCGTGACCGCCGGCGCGGTCGACCTGCTCCGGATACACGGCTACGACACGATCCTCTACCACCTCGATTCCGCCGCCCAGCGCGATCAGTTCTTCGAGCAGATGCCGCTGACCCGGCGGGTCAGCGGGGTGCTCACCGTCGCGATGCCGTTGACCGACGAGCACACCCTGGCCCTGCGCGCGTCGGGCATCCCGCTGGTCAGCGTCGGTTCGGTGATTCCCGGTTCACCGTCGGTCGCCATCGACGACGCCGCCGCCGCCCGGGCAGCGGTCCAGCACCTGATCCACCTCAAGCACGAACGGATCGGTCTGATCACCGCAGAGCCCGACGATCCGCGGTTCGAGTTCGCCAGCTCGACCGGGCGCCGACGCGGTTACGAGCAGGCGCTGCACGACGCCGGCCTCGACCTCGACGATCGGCTGATCGCCTCCGCGCCGCACGGTATCGACGGGGGAGCGGAGGCCATGGCCGAGCTGCTCACCCGGCCGGTACTGCCCACAGCGGTGTTCGCCGAATACGACGAAATCGCCTTCGGTGCACTGTGGGCGCTACGTCGGGCGGGGCTGCAGGCCCCCCGCGACATCTCGGTGATCGGGATCGACGATCACGAGATGTCCGGCCTGCTCGATCTCACCACCGTGGCGCAGGGGGCCCGGGGCCAGGGCCAGCTCGGGGCTCAGCTGCTGCTCCAGGAGTTCGGCCAGGACGGAGCCCGCGTCCCCAGCGAGCAGGTGGCGTCGACCCGGCTCATCCTGCGGGGGTCGACCGCACCGCCGCCGCGGGCCTACGAGCCCGACATCGACTGATCGACGGCGCCTTCACAACGGCAGGATCGGCGGGATGATGCCGTCCTCGATCGCCCGGTGCAGCAGGTCGACCTTGGTCGACGCCGGACGGTCGATCTCGCCGTACTTCCCCCGGATCCGCTTCAGGTATTCCTTGGCCGTGTCGGCGGTGACGAACAGCCGACGGGCGATCTGCGGGACCTCGAGACCGGAGACATACAGGATCAGCACCTCGCGTTCGCGTTCGCTGAGCTTGGCCTCGACGAACCCGGTGTCACCGTCGATCATGGCCAGGATGTCGGGAGAGATCAGCTGCTCGCCCGCCGCGACCGCCCGGATCTTGTCGATGGTGTCCTCGACCGGCTCGGACTTGCGGCTGAGGCCGTGGGCACCGGCGGCGAGTGCTCGCCGGGTCAGGAAGGGTTCGGCGGCAATCGAATAGATCAGTACCCGGATGTCGCAGTCGAGCAACTCCTGCACCGTCTCGCTGGGATTGCTGCCGTCCTCGAGCATCAGATCGAGCACCACCACGTCGCAGCTGACGGTGCGCAGCTGGGCCCGGAGCTCGGCCACGTTGCGCGCCTGGCCGACCAGACGGATGGCGTCGTCAGCCCCCTTGGCCAAGGCGTTGGCCAGTCCGAGGAAGACGACCTCGTGGTCGTCGACGACGATGACGTTGACGGTCTCACCGGTGTGGCTCATTCCAAGGACTCCGAGTTTCGCGTGCCTGCACTGTCGATGCTGGTCAGGTGGGTGCGGGTGACCGACTCGCTGAGGACCGAGGCCTGTTCGGTGCGGCCCTCCGGTGGCAACCGCACGACGATCCGCCCGAGTTGCGGCTCAGCGCTGACGGAGCGGAACTCCGCCATCACCGCGCGTTCGGCCAGCACCGACAGCGGCGCGGAGCGACTGTCGATGAAGCTGACCCGGGCACCGCGTTCGCGGACGTCGTCGGCGACGGAGGCCAGTTCCTCGCTCATCAGGTTGCGGGCCACCATTCCCTCGCGCAACCGGGCCTCGACCCGGCGGGCGTCGTGACGTACCGCGTCGGGTACCTCGTGCTCGATTCCGGCGATCTGCAGCAGCAGGTCACGCGCGGCACGGCGGACGTCGGCGACCCACAGCCGCCGCTGCACGGTGCCGACGTGCTGCAGGGCGGTCCGGGCCAGAGACGCGCATTCCTGGTCGCGGAAGTTCTGCTGGCGTTCGGCGATCGAGCTCAGCAGGCGGGCCACCAGGACGGAGACGACCAGGAAGGCGACGTGTCCGAACGACAGTCCCAACCAGCTCGCGAACCGGAACTCCTTCGACTGCCAGACCCACCACCCGTACGCGCTGACGATCCCCAGCACCGACAACGCCGCGAGGACTGGTCGGCGGCGGACCACGAGCACGACGGCGATCAGTTGCTGCGGGAAGGCATACCACACCGTCATGTCGGGCCACGTCTCCCGCGGCAGCGAGGGCGCGGAGACCCACGATGCGGTGACCAGGAGGGCCAGGCAGCACCAGCTCGCTCGGCGAGGGATCGTCAACCCGTCGCCGCTGCGCAGGGCGAGCCAGGCTGCGCCGACGACGGCCGCAGCGGCGACCGGGTAGGTCCACCAATGGGCCAGCTCGGAGATGGACAGGGCCCCGAGGAAGCTCAACACTGCGACGACCACCCAGACAGTCAGCACCAGGCGATCGGCCGGGAACTCCGCCGGCATCACCGTGGTCACCCGCCGACGGCGCGGTTGCCGCCCGGCTTCGGTCAGATCCCCGACCCAGTCCAACCGGGCCGTGGTGCCCGCTCCCACTCGGCTCGACAGCTCGGCCCGACCGCCCAGATCGGTGAGCCGCGCGATCACCGACTGCCGCAACCCCCAACGGTCGGTCCCGACGTCCTCGACCCGGAAGCCCGGTCCAGTGTCCTTGACGGTGATGGTCAGAGTCGCCCGACCGGGAACCTCGGCGGGGCCGGTGCGGAGCCCCACGACGATGGAACTGTCGGCGGCGTGCTTCCACGCGTTGCGCACGAGCTCGCGGGTCGCGTCGACCAGGCCCTCCGCCACCGTGACCGGAACGCGCATCGTTGCGGCGTCGTGATCGGTCTCGTCGACGACATCGGCCCGTGGGGTGATCCGCCGGACGGCTTCCCCGATCAGGTCGATGAGGACGCTGAGCCGGACCACATCATCCGGCGAGCCCGCGTTGTCGTCGAGGGCGTCGATGCGCCTGAGCGCGACCGAGGCCAGCTCGGCTGTGGCTCGGGTGGTCGCGTCGTCGCGGGCGATCGCGGCCGACGTGAGCGCGGTCAATACGTCGTCGTGCACGATCCGGTCGACCCGATCGCGCTCGCTGCTCACGGCCTCGCGCAGCGCGTGCGCTGCTTCGGCCCGGTGCACCCGATCGGCCAGGGCGTCGGCGGCTCGGGCGGACTGCACCATGCCGAGCGCCAGCACCGCGATCGACAACCCGCCCGCGATGATGAAGACGAACTCGCTGATCGCGACCATCCGGGCCGCGCCGAGCACGACCCGGACGATGCCGAAAGTCGCTGCGACCAGCACCGCGTACCCGACGGCGGCGCGGCCACTCCGCCACAACGCGATGCCGACGACGGCGTTGCCGCACATCAACCACACCGCCGGCTGGGTGCCGGGCGGCGCGCCCAGGTATGCCCAGTAAGCCAGGATGCAGGAGAGCCAGACGGTCAGCCCGAAGAGGCCCAGCCAGCTCCGCGTACGCACCCCGCGCCACGTGGTGATCACGATGCCCGCCGCACAGGCGGTCGGGAGCCAGCATCCCAGCAGCCACCACCACGTCGGCGGGCGGTCCTCGGCCGTCGCTGCGATCAGGGTGGCCGACAGGCTGTTGAGCAGGCAGTACCACGCCACCGACCGCACGACGAGGTCGGTGACATCACGGGTCACCGAGCCGAGTCGTGGTGGAGGGATCGTGCCCGGTTCAGCCACGACGGAAAGTATCGTGGGAGACGTCTGGCGCGGCTAGCCCTGGTCATCTCTCCCGGACACCCGTGGGGGCCGGATTCCCGCTGGCCGTAGCGGTGGTCCTCGGCTTCGGGATGCGCGGACTGCGGCGGAGCGAGCCCGGACGAAACGAGCCGGCGGCCCACCCCTCTGGGGTGGACCGCCGGATAGTCGTCGTTCAGCTCGGTGTCAGCGGCCGGCCTTCGGGTCGGTGGCCTTCGGTGCCGCCTTCTTGGCCAGCGCCTTCTGCTCGGCCTTGGCTGCGGCCACCCGCTTGGCCACCGCGGCGGGCGAGGTGTCCTTGTTGCCGGGGCGGATGTTGATCCAGGCAGCGCGGTTGCTGTGCTTGGTCTTCAGGATGCGGATCTTGACGCCCAGGGACAGGTCCTCGTACGTCCCGTAGTCCTCGTCCGGAATGGCCGGACGACCGTCGACCGGATTGCCCGTCCCGGTGACGTGACCGCCGCCGAGACCGATCCCGTACTGCCGGTAGACCGGCTTGCCGTTCTCGTCCACGATCCGCGTCGAGTAGAGCGTGTTGTCCAGCGATGGCACGACGACGGAGGCATCGACGTCACGGAAGAACAGCGGGTCCTGTGCGTCGAGATCCGGTCGGTACTCCAGGCCCGGATACCAGGTCGACGCGTCGTTGAACGTGTCGAGCGCGGTGCGCCTGCCGAAGGAGTTGCACAGGACCTTGTACGGATTCGTGCTGCCGTCCGGGACGCAGGAGGAGAATGGGTAACGCCCGACCGGGCCGAACGCCACGTCGTTCGCCTGCTGGCGCGAGCTCAGATTGTCGGTCCGGCTCGGATTGGCCTCCGCCGCCGTCCCGGTGAACCGCGCCGGCTCGTAATGGGCGTCGACCAGGAGGGTCTCGCCCTTCGAGCCGAGGCTGGGCTGGTCGTACAGGTTGTTGGTCAGGTCGTTGAACGTCTGCGACTGATCACGGAGCCAGACCAGCAGGCCGGGAGCGTTGTACGGCGTACGCCGGACCTTCCACTCACCGTCCACCTTGTAGTCGGTCGCGTACGGAGTCTTCAGGCCCCGGTCGTAACCGTCGAGCGTGCGCCACTCGGCGAGGTAGTACTGCTCGTAGTCGAAGCTGCCGCTGGTCTGGACCCAGCCGGCGCCACTCGTGCCGGCGGTGCTGCTGGTCTTGGCCGTCCACCCGTTGGTGCCCTCCTCGACGTCGTCGGACCAGACGGTGTCGCCGTCGGCGGTCACCGAGAAGTCGTCGGCGAACCAGTTGCGCTCCTGGAAGGCGGCGTCGGTCATCAACGTCAACCGGAGCTGGATGCGCTCACCCGCGTACGGGGTCAGGTCGACCCAGTCGTGGCGATAGCCGCCGCTGCTACCGGTCAGGCCGTTCTCCAGGTCGCCGAAGTCGACCAGGTTGCCGTTCGGGTCCTCGTTGGTCGAGACGGTGTTGCCGGCCTCGTCCTTGACCACCTCCTGCTTCCAGGTGGAGCCGCCGTCGGACGAGGTCTCGATGAAGCCGTAGTCCCACAGCTCCTCGATGACGTAGTCGTCCCAGCTCCAGAACCGCACGTCGGCACCGTCGGGCACATCGATCGTTCGGGTGATGGTGTTCTTGGCCCGATCCTGGTCGTTCGAGGTCCACCAGGCCAGGTCGCCGCTGTGCGGTGCTCCGAGAGCGACGTGCCGGGTGGGCAGGTTGATCCGGACCGCCGCGTCGGTGCCCTTCTGCGGCCGCGACGCCTGACCGAGGTAGACCTTGGAGATGTCGTCGTTGTAGTCGAGCACCTTCGGATCGACCCAGCCGAGCATGTACTTGCTCCACGCGCCCATGTGGGTCGGCATGGTCTGGAAGAGCTCACCGCTGTGCGAGCCGGTCGACATCAGGTCCCACCAGCCTACGTCGGTGTCGGTCGACGGACCGATCGAGTCGTAGAGGTCGGGCAGACCGAGGTCGTGGCCGAACTCGTGCGCGATCACGCCGATACCGGCATCTTCGGGCTGGGTCGTGTAGTTGAACACCTTGAGACCGGTGCCGGGGATGTCGATACCGCCGCTGCCGGACCCGACGACCTGGCTCGACGACCATTCGGCGTACGTGCCCTGGGCGCCGCCGTCGTCGGCCTGATCGGCCCCGGCGTGCAGCACCACGACGTGATCGAGCACGCCGTTCGGCTCGTAGAGATTGCCGTCACCGTCGACGTCCTGCTGATCTTCGACGTCGTAGGCGGGCCAGTCGAAGCCCGGGTCGGCCGCGGCGAGCGCGGTCACCGCATCGATGGCCATCTGGCCGGTCCCCCGCGGGTTGGTGGGGTGACCGACATCGCTGGCCTCGCCGGCCTCGCAGGTGTCGGCGGAGTAGTAGGCCTCCGAATGCGGCAGCATCAGCCATGGGCTGGCTTCGCCGCCGAGCTGGTAGCGACCCTTGGACATCTCGTTGTAGAAGTTGCGAACCGTCTGGCCCTTGATGCTGACGCCGCCCTTGAGGTCCTTGCGGATTTTCTGGCTCACGCCTTCGGTGGTGTAGATCATTTTCTCGTAGAAGCGCGAGGAGAAGTTCTTCACCCACATCGTGTTGTTGTCGGTCTTGCGGCCGATGGTCGCCGGGTTGGGGAGGTCGTTGTGCACCGGACCGCTGAGCAGGGTGCCCGCGGGCTCGACCACACAGTCCTCGGTCGCGCTGTCCCAGCGGTTGAACCCGGAGAAGTCGTCCTTGGCGTTCGGGTCGAACTCGACCAGCAGGGTGAGCAGCTTGGCGTTAGTCACGTCCGGCTGGCCGGCCCGCTTGGCGCTGACCCGCGGGCTGATGCCCCTGGTGGTGGCCAGGGCCTCGCGCTTGGCCAACTGCTTGGCCGCCGCCGGGAAGCCGGTGTTGGTCTGGCCGGCCAGCTTGTTCGCCGACCGCTCGACCTTCACCCCGACCTGTGCATCGGCGCCCTGACCGTCAGGAACCGCCGGTGCGGTGTTGTTGAAGTAGTAATCGCGGTCGGCCCGCAGCAATGGCTTGTCGATCGCTGCGGACGTGGGGGGTGTGGGTGCGGCCGGCTGTGTGTGCGCCAGCAGTGGGGTGCAGGCCAGCGCTCCCACGGCGAGCAGCGCAACCCGTTTCAACGATCGTGACATGCGCTGGGGTCCCCTTGCTGAAGTGTGTGATGTGAGACACAAACTAGCCGCGACAACTTGAGCACGGCAAGGGGTGTACGTTCGCGTCGAACTTCCGGTCGGGATGCGGCACCGATGAGGGTGACGACCTTTGTGGGGCGGGCCCGGGTTCTCCCTTTCTTGACCGTTCTTCAGGGCAGGCGGGCTCTTCGGTGTTCGCTTCCATCTCTCATGGCCGTTGTCCCGCGTGCGAGAAGCGACCGAGATGACGGCTTCGCCATCGAGGACGGTTTGGTGGTACGTCGGCGTCAAAGTTGTGAGTGGCCGTCCCCATTCCGGTCTGTGGTTGACGGGGTTGCGGTGCTGGCTCGTCGCCTGAGCAGCCACCACAGGGTGCGTTGGACGACGAGCGTGATGACGCCGGCGACGGTCATGCCGAGCAGGTTGATCCCGAGTTGGGCGGTGGCCCCGGACAGTTGTCCGGTGGCGCCGAGGGCCAAGGAGAGCGCGATGTCGCCGGCTGCTGGGACGGTGGTAACAGAGATGAACACCCCGACTAGGGCGTTGGCCTTCCCCGCGGTCTGGGACAGCACACCGGCGCAGCCGGCGAGGACGGCCACGACGGCTGACCATTTGTCAGGGCGCCAGACGAAGCCGGTCAGGGGTCGCGGCCCCGTGACATCGTCGAGGGTGATCCACCCAGCGGCCCGGGCGAGGAGCCCGAGGACCAGCACGGCGACGATGGCGGCGCCGAACCCCTTGACCAGCAGCAGCGCCGCACGGGCGATGAGTCCGCGTCTGAGGCCGGCAATCCCGACGGCCAGGGCGGCGACGACCCCGAACTCCGGGCCGACGACCATAGCCCCGACCACCAAAATGGAAGAGTCGGTGACAACGGCGACGGCGGCGATCGCGGTCGCGAGGGTCAAGAAGACGTAGAACGACCACGATCCGCGCACCTCGCCGTAGGCGGTGTCCAGGACTGCATCCCAGACGATCGCGTCGTCGGGTGCTCCCCGGGCAGCGATCTCGGTCGCGCGAGCGTTCCGCGACGGGGCGGCCGTCACGTCGCTGAGAACGACGGACCCGTCGTCGAAGATGCCCTGATTGCGGAGCCAGCCCAACACATCCGAGACGGCTTCCCGGGTAATCTCACACTGGACGAGATCACCCCCGGGTCGGATCCCCCCGCCAGGGAGGGCGACCACATTGGTGGCGCGCTCGTCGGCCGCCAAGCGCCGGACGACCGCGGTCGTCCGGTCCGGGGGCACGATCAGCCGCAAGCTCATCATCACCCCGCCCATCTTGACAGCCCGGTCACCTACCCGCGGGGGCAAGAACGTCGCCAGACCTGGCCACGTGGTGGATCCTGCCGGTCATCCGGCGTGAACGTGGGGTCGGCGCGAACGGTCGGGTTCGGCCCGGCGGAGGACCTCACGGGTGACTGGGGCGACCTCGCCCACACCGCCGAACAGGAAGCTGAAGAAGTTCGCGAGGGGGTGGCCCTCGGTCCACTCGAAGTAGATGTGGGGTCGGTGGCCGGTCTGGTCGCGGATATGCAGCAGGAGCGCGGCGAGCGCATTCGGGACGGTCGCGCTGGCCACGGTCAGAACCCGGTATTGGCGGTGCTTGACCTCCCCTTGGACGTCCAGCCGGGTGGCGAACTCGGACGGGTCTTCCACGGTGATCTCCACAAAGATGAAGTCCTGCGCGTCGGTCAGGTCGTGGTCGTTCAAAATCTGGAGGCGCTTTTCGGCGTACTCCTTGGCATCACCGGCATCCGGTTCGTTCGCGACAAGGCGGACCGTGCGGCGGGCGCAATCCCGGATGAACATCTCCGCGGTGCGGTCGAGATTGACCTCGGTGACCCGGAGCTCGAGGGCCCTCGACAGCCGGGACCAGATCGAGATGACGAGGATGCCGGCGATGAACATCGCAGAGATGGTGATGCCGTCCGGCTTCTCACGTACGTTCTCCGCGAAGGCGTAGAGGAGGATCAGCGTCAACACCGTGAAGCCGACGATGGCTCTGCGGTGCCGGCGGCGAACGGCGCTCACCGTGACCGCGATCGCGCCGGACACCATCATGGCGAGGATGCCGGTCGCGTACGCCCCGGCCTGCGCGTTGACGTCGGCCTTGAAGGCGATGGTGATCACGATACTGACGAGGGTGTACACGAGCACCACCGGGCGGACCGCCCGTCCCCATTCCGGTGCCATGCCGTAGGACGGTAGGTAGCGAGGCACGATGTTGATCAGGCCGGCCATCGCCGAGGCGCCGGCAAACCAGAGGATGAGGACGCTGCTGACGTCGTAAACGGTGCCGAACCCCTCACCCAGCTTCTCGTGCGCAAGGTAGGCGAGCGCGCGGCCACTGGCCTGACCACCTTCGGCAAACTCCACGGCCGGAATGAGAACCGTGGTGATGAAACTGGTGGTGATCAGATATACCGACATGATGAGCGCGGCGACGGTCAGCAGCTTTCGGGTGTTCTTCACCCGGCTGGCTAATTGCTCACCCGGGGTGTCGCCCCTTGCCGCGACTAGCGGCATCATGCTGACCCCGGTCTCGAAGCCCGACAGACCCAGCACCAGCAGTGGGAACGCGAGGACGGCAGGGCCCAGAATGTCGAAGACGCCGCTGCCACGGGCGGTAAGCGCTTGGGTCCAGCCACCGATGAGCTGCGGGGTCGTCACAATTTCGCCGAGTCCGACCACCACCACGATGGCGTTGAGGGCCAGGAAGACCGCGACCAGCGGAATGGCAACCACCACGGCCTCGTTGAAGCCGAGGAGGAACACGAACCCGAGGATCAGGAGCAGCGCCACGGTGATCAGGACAGCGTGTCCGCGCAGAAACCCGGGCAGGTAAGGGTTCTCCAACAGGTGTACCGTCGCGTCCGCCGACGACAAGGTGATGGTGATGATCCACGACGTCGCGACGAAGCCCAGGAGGACCAGGACGAACGTCTTCCCCCGCCAGAACGGCAGCAGCTTCTCCAGCATTGCCACCGACCCCTGCCCGTGCGGGCTCTCGACCGCCACCTGGCGGTACATCGGCAGCATCCCCAGAAGCGTGAGCGCCACGATCAGCAGCGTGGCCAACGGTGACAGGGCGCCGGCGGCGAGCGCGGCAATGCCGGGCAGGTAGGACAGGGTGGAGAAATAGTCCACCCCGGTCAGACACATCACCTTCCACCACGCCTGCGGCTCGGCCTGCTCCTCACCCGTCTCCGGGCCTACCGGCTGCACCCGGTTGGCCAGTAGCCAACGGCCCATTCGGTTCCCCGGTGGAATGCGCCGTCCCGGTCCGCCCGGCACCTCGGGCACAAGTCCTGTTGCTGCACTCATGTTGCCCCTCGAGGGTCTCGTGGCGGTCAGGGTTATGCGCCGCCCGCCCCGCCGGAATTCTGCCCGAGGGCACTCACCAGTCTGACAGTGCCAGGTGCTGGGGCGAGCAGCTCCCGCCAGGAACCGGAAGCGCGGGGCGGCGCGTGAGCCGGTCGCGGGGGGCACCCCGCACCGAGACCGGGCTACCTCGGCTAGGTCTCACGATCTGGGTGCAGGCCCTAACCTCGCTCCGCGTCCCCATCTCGAGCCGGGCCTTCGGACAGTCGCACCCTTCCGTTGCGAGTCGCGGGCCGCCGCCAACCCGACTACGGCATCACCAACGGGCAGGTCGGCGCCGATCGCGCCCACGCTGCCGTGTGGACCCAGCAGCTATCGCAGGGGTAGTTCCCCCGACGGCACGAATGTCAACCTTGACGGACAACCGACCCGTTCGTGGAGGTGACCTTCGTTGGTGTCCAGCGACGAGGTCTACGCCAGGCAGAGATGACACAAACCGAGAAACGACACGCCGATGACGAGTAAGGGCGAGATGAATAGTCGGGCGAAACCTAACCGGAGGGAGTGCGGTCATCAACACTGATGGGCAACTGTCCTGTCCGGCGAATTGCGTCAGCCGCGAGAGTTACGCCCAAGGTGTGCGCGGGGTTTCGTCCGGCGGGCACCGCAGCGACGCTCCGGGGGTGACGATCGCGTCGACCGGTCGATCCCAGGGCCGGGTGGGGATGGCCGGCAGCACCTCGTCGTCGTTCAACAGCAGCCAGACCGGGGCGTCGGTCGATCTCGCGGCAAGCGCCCGGTCGTACCAGCCGCCGCCACGGCCGAGCCGGTCGCCGGCCGGGTTGGCGGCGAGTCCGGGGCTGATGATCAGCCCGGCGTGGTCGAGAATGCCCGGGGGCTCCGGATCGGTGGTCGGCTCGAGGATGCCCCGCCGGCCCACCCGCAGGGCGTCCGGACCCGCGTACGCGGCCCAGCACGGTTCGCTCAGCCCCTGGGGGCCGGTCAGCACCGGCAACAGCACCCGGACCTGACGGACGGCCAGCCAGGCGAGCAGTTGCAACGTCGACGGCTCGGTTCCGGCCGACAGGTAGGCAGCAACCGTGTCGGGCAGCTCGGTGGCGCAGGCGTCGATGAACCGCTCGGTCCGGGCCGCGTCGTCGCGTACCCGGTCCACCGCCGACCGGGCGTCGCGACGGAACAGCACCGCCCGACGCAGCATCCGCTTGGCCGATTCGACCGCCTCAGCGTCTGCGTCGAGCTCGGGTTGCGCGGGCATTTCGCCAATCTAGCCGCTGCCGCCCCCCACCAACTGGGGGCAGATGACGTCGGTGACGGCGGTTTCGGTGCTATCTGCCCCCAGTTGCTGAGAAAGGGAGGGGGTGTCGGAGGAGCGGGTTGCGGGGAGGAGGGTCAGCCGGCGGCCGGGGCGGCGGTGGTGGAGCGCAGGATCAGCCGAGTGGGGATCGGGACGGTCTTGTCGCGGACCCGGTCGCCCGCGGCGAGGTGAAGGGCGAGCTCAGCGGCGCGGCGGCCGAGATCGTCGACGGGCTGCGCGATGGTGCTGAGCCCGAACGCTGGACCCATCGCGTGGCCGTCGAAGCCGATCACCGAAATCTGTTCAGGTACGCGGATGCCGAGTCGGGCGAGTTCGGCCAGCACGGTGAACGCGAGTTCGTCGGATTCGACCACCAACGCGGTGGGGAGCGGGTGGCGGCCGAGAATCTCGGCGACGACCGGAGCGCCCGCGGACCGGCCGGATGTGGCAAGGACGGGGCCGGCGTCGATCCCGGCTTCGGTCAGGGCGGCGCGGTAGCCGACCAATCGGTCGGCCGAGCTCGGGTGGGTGCCCACGGCGTGGGCCCAGCCGACGAAGGCGATCCGGCGGTGACCCAGATTCAGCAGGTGTCGGGTTGCGGTGGCGGCCCCGGCCTGGTCGTCGATGGCGACCGACGCGGCCCCGCGTACGCGCTGGTTGACGTAGACCAGCGGCATCCCCAGCTCGCGCAGCCGGTAGCGCTGCGCCGGGGTCAGCTCGAGCGAGGCGACGATCAAGGCGTCGGCATTGCGGCGGGCCGGCAGGGTGGCGAAGAACTCGTCGCGCTCCGCCTCGGACAGGGTCCGATAGATCAACAGTTCCTGACCTGCGCTGTGCAGTGCCGCGTAGACGCTGTCGAGCAGGGTGCCGTTGAACCAGGTCGACAGCGGCCCGCTGACCAGGACGGCCACCCGGTTGAGCTTGCCGGTCGCCAGGCTCGAGGCCGTACGCGAGATCGCGAACGACAGTTCCGCCGCGGCCTGCTGCACTCGGGCCGCGGTGGCCGGCGACACCAGCTCCGACTGTCGCAGGGCGCGGGAGACCGTCGACACCGATACCCCGGCCCGACGGGCCACATCCTCCATGCTGGCGGTCATCGGTGCGGCCTGCAAGCGCCGTCATGTCGAGCCCGTGCTCGAAGCGCGCAAAGACGCCACACCCGGCTTTGACGACTGAAGGTCATGGCTCTATCGTATTGCAAGCGCTGTCATTCCAGCCAATCACCCACCCACGACCCGTTCGAGGATCTGCCGTGCCCGTGACCGACTCCCTCTTGATCTCCGACGACTCCACGCTGAGCGCCGAATGGTGGCGCCAGGCGGTCGTCTACCAGATCTATCCGCGCAGCTTCGCCGACAGCAACGGCGACGGCATCGGCGATCTGCCCGGCATCACCGCGCGGATGGGCTATCTGGCCGGGCTCGGGATCGACGCGGTCTGGCTCAGCCCCTTCTACCCGTCGCAACTGGCTGACGGGGGCTACGACGTGGACGACTACCGCGACGTCGCACCCGAACTCGGCACCCTCGACGACTTCGATGCGCTCGTCGCCGCGGCCCACGCCGCCGGAATGAAGGTTGTCGTCGACATCGTCCCCAACCACTCCTCGAACCGGCACGCCTGGTTCGTCGAGGCGCTGGCCTCCGAGCCGGGCTCGGCGGCGCGGGCGCGCTACATCTTCCGCGACGGGCTGGGGGACAACGGCGACCAGCCGCCGTCGGACTGGATCTCCCACTTCGGCGGTCCGGCGTGGACCCGGCTGCCCGACGGCCAGTGGTACTGCCACCTCTTCGCACCCGAGCAGCCCGACTTCGACTGGGACAACCGCGAGGTCCGCGACGACTTCCTGCGGACCCTGCGGTTCTGGGCCGACCGCGGTGTCGACGGTTACCGGGTCGACGTGGCGCACGCGTTGGCCAAGGACTTGTCCTGGCCGCTGCGCAGCAAGCCGACCCTGGAGGACGAGGGCGTTCCGCTCGACGGCACCGATCCGCTCTACGACCGCAACGAGGTCCACGAGATCTACGCCGAGTGGCGACAGGTGTTCAACGAGTACGACCCGCCGCGCACCGCGGTCGCCGAGGCGTTCGCCCCGTCCGAGCGGCGGGCGCTCTACGCCCGGCCGACCGGGCTCGGCCAGGCCTTCAACTTCGACCTGCTCAAGGCCAACTACTCCGGCCGCGAGTTCCACGACGTCATCACCTTCTGTCTCAACGAGGCGGCCAAGACCGGGTCGTCCTCGACCTGGGTGCTGTCCAACCACGACGTGATCCGCCATGCCACCCGCTACGGCCTGCCCACGGACGTCGACCACGAGGCCTGGCTGATGAGCGACGGTACGGCGCCCGCCGTCGACGCCGCCGGCGGTCTGCGTCGGGCCCGGCTGGCCGTGCTGGTGATGCTGGCGCTGCCCGGCTCGGCGTACCTCTACCAGGGTGAGGAGCTCGGCCTGCACGAGGTCGCGGACATCCCCCACGACCAGCTCCAGGACCCGATCTGGCTGCGTACGGAGCACACCAAGAAGGGCCGCGACGGTTGCCGGGTGCCGCTGCCGTGGACCCCGGACGGACCCTCGTTCGGCTTCGGTGACGGACCCGCCCACCTGCCGCAGCCGGCCGACTTCGGTCCGCTGTCGGTGGCCAGCCAGAGCGGTGACACCGACTCGACCCTGGAGCTCTACCGCACCGCGTTGCACCTGCGCCGCGAATTGCAGACCGTCGAGAGCCTCGGCTGGGTGGCGACCGACCACCCCGACGTGCTGCACTTCGCCCGCGAAGGCGGCTGGAGCTGCCTGGCCAACTTCGGCACCGACCCGGTCGCCCTGCCGGCCGGTGAGGTCCTGGTCGCCAGCGGCCCGCTCGACGGTGATCTGCTCCCGGCCGAGACGGCGGTCTGGCTGCGCGGCTGACCGACCTCGGTAGCGCTCCGGCTCTGGTGGGGGTCGTTTCCCGGCACCTGCCGGGAGGCGACCCCTCCTTCGCGCGATCTGGGTCCGTTTCCCGGCACGTGCCCGGAAACGGACCCCAGCAGCAGCTGCAGGATGAGTCGCCAGGGCACCGAGTCCTGGCGGTGGAATCGCCAGGACCGACCGGCGGCCGCCGAGTTGACCGAGGCCGACCACGCCGCGGGTCGCGGCTGAGTGACGTTGGTCGCCCTAAGGTAAGACGCATGCCTTTGTTCGGTCGGAAGAAGCCCGACGAGACGCCGCCCGCACCCCGTGAGCGCACGCCGCTGCCCACCCCGCCCGTTCCCGATCGCGGCGAGCTGCGCTCGATGCAGCTCCATCTGGACTACCTGCTCAGCTGTGTCGACGAGTTGCCGCCGTTCGGTCAGCACCTGCTCGACGCGCTCGGACTGGCGCTCTGCGAGGACATCGCGTCGACCATCGACCTGCCGCGTTTCGACAACTCGGCGATGGACGGCTACGCGGTCCGGGCGACGGACGTCAACCTGGCCACCGCGGACTTCCCGACCATCCTGCCCGTGGTGGGTGAGATCGCCGCCGGTCAACCCGCTCCGCACGCGCTGTCGCCGGGCACGGCGATGAAGATCATGACCGGCGCGGCACTGCCCGAGAACGCCGACGCGATCGTCCCGTACGAGAGCACCGACCGGGGCAGCAACGACGTCCGGATCGCCAAGCCGAGCCGGGTCGGTCAGCACATCCGCCGGGTCGGTGAGGACATCAGGTCCGGCGACGCCCTCTTCGTCGAGGGTGATCAGCTCGGACCGCGCGACATCGGCGTGCTCGCCGGCATCGGTCGCGACCACGTGCTGGTTCGACCGCGCGCCCGGGTCGCGGTCGTGGCCACCGGGTCGGAGCTGGTCGATCCCGGTTTGGTGCTCGGCACCGACCAGCAGATCTACGACTCGAACTCCTACATGCTGGCCGCCGCGGCCAAGGCGGCCGGAGCCAACGTCTTCCGGGTCGGTCAGGTGGGCGACGACCCCGAGGAGTTCAAGCAGTTGATCAGCGATCAGCTCATCCGCGCCGATTTGATCATCACCACCGGTGGGGTGAGTCAGGGCGACTACGACATCGTCAAGGCCGTGATGCCCGAGCTGGGGGAGTGCGACTTCGCCTCGGTGGCGATGCAACCGGGCAAGCCGCAGGGCTTCGGGCTGATCGGGGACGACCGGGTCCCGATGATCATGCTGCCTGGTAACCCGGTGAGCTCGTTCGTTTCCTTCGAGGCGTTCGTCCGGCCGGTCATCCGCAAATTGATGGGGGTCGCTCCGTACGTGCGACCAGCGCTGACCGCGCAGGCCGCGCACGCGATGACCTCGATCCCCGGCCGCCGGCAGCTGGCCCGGGGGACGGTCTCGATGACCGAGTCCGGGACCCGTCAGGTCGCTCTGGCCGGCGGGCACGGCTCGCACCTGCTCGGCGGCTTGGCCAGGGCGAACGCGCTGGTCCTGTTACCCGAGGACGCCGAGTTCGTGGCCGCCGGTGAACCGCTGGAGGTCTGGCTGCTCGACGATCAGCCGGTCTGAGGGCCGCGATGACCGCAGAGCTGCCGCACCTCAACGCCGCCGGCGAGGCCCGCATGGTGGACGTCTCCGGCAAGGACGTCACCGTACGCCGGGCCACCGCCGCTGGTCGGGTGCGGCTGAGCGCCGAATGTGTGGCGGCGCTGCGCGACGGGTCGGTGCCCAAGGGCGACGCCCTGGCCGTGGCCCGGATCGCCGGGATCACCGGCGCGAAGAAGACCCCCGACCTCATTCCGCTGTGCCATCCGCTGCCGCTGACCGGGGTGGATCTGGTCACCGATGTCACCGACGACGGCGTCGAGATCACCGCCACGGTGAAGACCACCGGGCGCACCGGGGTCGAGATGGAGGCCCTGACCGCGGTCGCCGTCGCCGGGCTGGCGGTGATCGACATGATCAAGGCGATCGACCGCGCGGCGGTGCTGACCGACATTCGGGTGCTGACCAAGAGCGGCGGTCGGCGCGGAGACTGGGAGCGCAGCACGCCATGAAGGAAAGCGCCGCCCTCGTGATCACTGTCTCGACCCGGGCCTCGGCGGGCGTGTACGCCGACCGCTCCGGACCGATCATCGCCGGCGCCCTGACCGAGCTGGGCTTCGAGGTCACCGGTCCGGACGTGGTGCCCGACGGCGATGAGGTCGGGGCCGCGCTGACCGCCGGGGTCCGTGCGGCGTACGCGGTGATCATCACCACCGGGGGCACCGGGCTGAGCCCCGACGACCACACCCCCGAGCAGACCCGGCTGATCCTCGAGCGCGAACTGCCGCAGCTCTCGGCAGCGGTCGCCGCGTACGGCGTTCAGCACGGGGTGCCGACGGCGGTGCTGAGTCGCGGGTTGGCCGGAACGGCCGGGCGGACGCTGATCGTCAACCTGCCCGGCTCGACCGGCGGTGCGCGCGACGGGATGGCCGTGTTGGGTCCGTTGCTCGAGCATGCAGTGAGCCAGCTTCGCGGCGGAGGTCACTGAGATGGGCGGGAGTCTGGAGCCGCCGTCGAATCGCGGCAGTCTGAGGATGTTCTCGGTGCACCACTGGCCGGTGACGCTGCGGCACGGCCCGGTCATCCTGGCCCCGC
This sequence comes from uncultured Actinomycetota bacterium, assembly GCA_963815905.1. Lineage (GTDB taxonomy): Bacteria > Actinomycetota > Actinomycetes > Propionibacteriales > Propionibacteriaceae > Microlunatus. Next base: position 84,930 of record CAWFIO010000017.1, read on the forward strand.
TCCGGTTCCGTGACCAGGCCGCCTGGGAGCGCGTACGCCGGGCCAACGCCGAATGGCTGCGGCCGTGGGAGGCGACGTTGCCTCCGGGCTCGGACGCCGGACCGGCAAGCTACCGAGCCCTGGTGCGGATGCTGAGCAAGCAGGCCCGTGACGGTCGGATGCTGCCCTGGTTGGTGTTCTGGGAGGATCCGGCCGGCGGGAAGCCGGTGTTCGCCGGGCAACTCACGGTCAGCGGCATCGTCGGTGGCTCCGCCTCCTGGGGTCAGATCGGATACTGGATCGACCGCCGGATGGCCGGTCGCGGCATCATCCCGACCGCGGTGGCCCTGGCCGTCGACTACTGCTTCGAGGTGCTACGGCTACACCGGATCGAGATCGCCATCCGGCCGGAGAACACCCGCAGCCTTCGCGTCGTCGACAAGCTCGGCTTCCGGCCCGAGGGGCTCCGTCCGCGCTATCTGCACATCGACGGTGACTGGCGGGACCACCTGGTCTTCGCGCTCAACGCCGAGGAAGTCCCCGAGGGCCTGCTCTGCCGCTGGGACTCGCTGCGTCCCACTCCACCGATCGCCTGAGCCGGAGACCCGTCCGGCCCCGATCCTGCGCCTCCCCCTCTGTCGTCGTCTGGGCACACAATCGCCCAAACGTCGGCGAAAAGCGGCCCTGAGTCGTCGCCTGCGCACACAATCGCCCAGACGTCGGCGGGAACGATCCGGACCGGTGCTCGCCGAGCGCCGATGCTGAGCGTCCGATGAGAGGGTCCGGTAGTCGAAGACACGCCGCTCCAGATCAACGGGCGAGTGCGTTGAGCCACATACGGTCTGGGTGTGGGGACGACGGGTGTGATTTTTGCGGCGATTGCGATCGCGTGGCTGGCTTATCTGGTGCCCCATTTCGTCCGTCGACGCGACGGCGAGTTCGTGCTCGAGGACGAGACCGCGTCCGCAGACCGGTTCGCCGAGTCGATGCGCATCGTGCGGCACGGCACGGCCCCGCTGCTGGACCAGGATCTCGAGGAGATCCGGGTCTTCGAAGTCTCCACCCCGCAGACCCGCCGCGCCGCGATCAAGAACCTGCGCCGGCTCGAGACGGTGGCCGCCCTGCGTCGTCGCCGGGTCCTGCTCACCCTGATGGCCGTGCTCAGCCTCACCATCGGCGTGTGTGCCGTCGATGTGGTCCCGTGGTGGGCCACCGCTATCCCCGGCGGCCTGTTGGTCGCCTTCTTCGTGCTGTCGCGGGTGAGCGTCCGGATGATGCAGACCGATCTGGACGCCCGTTACCGCGAGATCACGCACGGCAGTAATGAGAAGACCGTGCTGATCAGCCGCAAGGACCTGGTCAAGGCCGACCCGAAGCCGGCTGCTCCGGTCATCCAGGTCGACACCGACAAGCCGGGTGTGCTGTGGGATCCGGTCCCGATCACCGTTCCGACCTATGTGTCGAAGCCGCTGGCTCCGCGTACGGTGCGGACCATCGACCTGTCGGGCCCCGGTGTGACCTCGTCGGGACGCCTTCCGGTGACCGCCGACGCCCCGATGCGCGTAACCGCGTCGGAGGCCGCCGAGGGCGAGCCGCGCAAGGCCGCCTCGGCCTGACCCGTCGGACTCGGAGACCAATCAGTGATAAAGTCTCTGAGGCGTTTCGGACTCGTCCGGTTCGCATGGGGCTTTGGCGCAGTTGGTAGCGCGTCTCGTTCGCAATGAGAAGGTCAGGGGTTCGAATCCCCTAAGCTCCACCACCGAGAAGTGCATGACCCACGAGTCCGGCTCCCCTGGGAGCCGGACTTTTTGCTCGGCTCGTCCGCTGAAAATCCGGCGCCAGTCGAGGGTCGTGCACCCCCGTCACGGCTGCGTCGTGAGCCGTCGGCGCGACTGGCGCCGGATTTTCAGCGGAGTGACCTAGGGTCGCGTCGTGGGCAGGCCACAGCTGATCGTTGTCACCGGGGCGCCGGGGTCGGGGAAGACCACGCTGGCGTACGCGCTCGCCCTACGCATCGGCTGCCCCCTGGTCGCGCGGGACGCCATCAAGGAGGGCCTGGTCGCGGCGACGCCGGGGTATCGGCCCGCGCCGGTGGACGAGCTGGCCCATCGCGCGAACGCCGCGTTCTTCGGCTCGATCGAGCTGCTGCTGCGCGCCGGCGTCACCACGGTCGCCGAAGCCGCCTTCCAGCACCGGTTGTGGGCACCCGGCCTCGAACCGACGCCTGCGTACGCGGACCTGGTCGTCGTCCGGTGTCAGGCTCCGCCGGCGCTGACCCGCGCTCGTGGGCTGGCCCGGCTGGCCGGTCTGCCCAGTCGAGCGGCTCACGCCGATACGGCCCACTTCACCACCGCCCAGGGCTTCGACCCGCTCGCCCTGCCTGCTCCGACCCTCGACGTCGAGACCAGCGATGGGTGGCAGCCGGATCTCGGGGAGATCGTCGGGTTCATCCGATCCGCATCAGCTGCGGGGGCGCCTCAGTAGGACTCCGCGTCGGCCTGACGATGCACGCCCCGAGCGCCGCCACGGTCAGGCAACTGCACTGACCCGCCGCTAGATCCAGCTCTTGAACCACATCCGACTGAGCCAGGCCGGGTAGGGCAGGAGCTCGTCGGTCAGGATCGGGTACAGGTAGGCGAAGTTCGCGGCTACAAGGGCGACGAATGCTCCGGCGGCGATGGCGGCGAGCATCCGTCGATCGCCGGCTCGCGCGTCGCCGAGCAGCTTCCCGATCCCCAACGCGATCGCCATCACCGAGAACGGAATCATCGCGATCCCGTAGAAGAAGAAGAGTGGCCGCTCGGTGTACTGGAACCACGGCAGCCACGCGGCGAGGAACCCGACCACCGGAATCCCGAAGCGCCAGTCGCGGCCGCCGACCCACAGGATCACCGCGGCGAGCAGCGCGATCACCGCCACCCACCAGAGCACCGGAGTACCGATCCCGCTGATCACCCGGATGCAGTTGTCGGGACCGACACAGCCGTCGGTCCCGGGCTTGATCCCGTTGACCGCGTCGATCCCGATGGGCCGGGCGACGATCGGCCAGCCGGCCGGATGGGCGCGGTAGGCGTGCTCAGCGTGGTTGATGAAGTCGCCCGTGTGGAAGTCGAGGATGTCGCGTTGATAGCGGATGAACGAGGCGATGCGGTCACCGAACAGCGCGACGCTGCGGGCCTGCGGATGCTTCTCGCCCCAGTCGCGGTCGTAGCCGCCACTGGTCGCGAACCAGCCGGCCCAGCTGGTCACGTAGAGCACCACCGTCACCCCGACCAGCGAGACGAAGGCCGGCCCACCGTCGCGGACGAGACCCAGGTAGGCCCGGGGACCGGCGCCGGCGAGCCGGCGGGCGCCGACGTCCCAGGCCAGCGACAGCAACGCGAAAGCGGCGATCAGATAGAGCGCGTTCCACTTGGTGCCCAGCGCCAACCCGAAGCAGACCCCGGCGGCGATCCGCCACGGCCTGAACCAGAGCGCGGGTCCGAACGCGCCGCCGAGGTCCGGCCGGCCGGCCCGTTCGAGATGGTCGGCCAACCGCCGTCGGAACCAGTCGCGGTCGGCGGCCAGACCGGCGACCGCGGCCACGATGAAGAAGGCCAGGAAGACATCGAGCAGGGCGGTCCGTGCCATCACGAAGGACAGACCGTCGAAGGTCAGCAGCAGCCCGGCCAGTCCGCCGATCAGGGTGGAGCGCGACACCCGGCGGACCAGCCGGATGGTGATGAAGATCAGCAGGGTGCCGAAGACCAGCGGCCCGACCCGCCAGCCGAACGAGTCCATCCCGAAGAAGTGCTCGCCGAACGCGATCAGCCACTTGCCCACCGGCGGGTGCACGACGAAGGCCGGACCGGAATCCATCACGTCGACATGGCCACTGGTCACATCGGCGTTGGCGTTGCTCGGCCAGCTCCGCTCATACCCGAATCGGAGCAGCGAGTACGCGTCCTTGGCGTAGTAGGTCTCGTCGAACACCAGCTTGTTGGGGTAGCCCAGCCCGACGACCCGGAGGGCGAACGCCACCGCGGTGATGATCAGGGTGACGATCCACCCGGTGAGGCGATCGGTCGGCATGGGGACCCGCAACCGGTCGACGGTTGAAGGGTGCACGTTCGCGTACGCGGCGGCGGGCGGCGAGGCGACGAGGACGTCGGTGGGGGCTGCCTCGTCCTCGACTACCGGGCGGGTCACCGGGCCATCCTAAGGAGTCTGTCACGCTGGACGCCGTGAACGCCTCGCCCGGGACCTTGGTCATCGCCGCCACACCGATCGGTGACGCCGGTGACGCGTCACCGCGGCTGCGCGCCGAGCTGGCCGGGGCCGACGTGATCGCCGCCGAGGACACCCGGCGGTTGCACCGACTGCTGAGCCGGATCGAGGTGACGACGCAGGCCCGGATCGTCTCCTACTTCGAGGGCAATGAGGCCACGCGGACCGCTGAGCTGATCACGCTGCTCACCGAAGGGGCGCGGGTGGTCCAGGTCAGCGACGCCGGGATGCCGTCGGTCTCCGACCCCGGCTACCGCCTGGTCGAGGCGGCGGTGGCGGCCGGGGTCCGGGTCACCGCGGTGCCCGGTCCCTCGGCCGTGCTCACCGCTCTGGCCGTCTCCGGGCTGCCGGTCGACCGGTTCTGCTTCGAGGGGTTCCTGCCCCGCAAGGGTGGTGAGCGGTCGCGTCGGCTGGCCGAGCTCGTGACCGAGCCGCGGACGATGGTGTTCTTCGAGGCCCCGCACCGCACCCATGAGGCGCTGGCCGCCATGGTCGAGGCCTTCGGGCCGTCGCGGCGGGCGGCGGTCTGCCGGGAGTTGACCAAGACCTACGAGGAAATCCTCCGCGGCACCGTGGCCGAACTGGCCGAGTGGGCGACCGGTGAGGTGCTCGGCGAGATCACCGTGGTGGTGACCGGGGCCGAGCCAGCCGTCGTCGATCTGCCGGCCGCCACCGAGCAGGTCCGAGCGCTGATGGCCGCCGGAACCCGTCGGAAGGAGGCGGTGGCCGACGTCGCCACCGCCCATGGACTGAGCAAGAACGAGCTGTACGCCGCATCGTTGCTGCCGGTCGAGGGTGCAGGCTCGACCCCGTGAATCTGCCCGATCTGCCCGAACCGCTCCCCGCCCCGGTTGTCGACTCGCACTGCCATCTGGACTCCACCACCGCGATGTCCGGGCTGAGCACCGAGGACGCGCTGGCCCGGGCCGCCGCCGTCGGGGTGACCCGGATCGTCCAGATCGGCTGCGACCCCGACGACTCGCGCTGGGCGGTGGCGACGGCGGAGGCGTACCCGACGGTGATCGCCGGGGTGGCCATCCACCCCAACGACGCGGCGCGGATGCCCGACCTGGCCGCCGGGATGGCGGTCATCCACGAGCTCGCCGCGCACCCGCGGGTCCGGGCGATCGGTGAGACCGGGCTCGACTACTTCCGGACCACCAGCGCCGAGGGTCGCGCCATCCAACACGAGGCCTTCGCCGCCCACATCGCGCTCGCCGTCGCCCACGACAAGACGCTGGTCATCCACGACCGGGACGCCCACGACGACATCCTCGCCGTGCTCGACGCCCACCCGGCGCCCCCGCGGATCGTCATGCACTGCTTCTCCGGCGACGCCGACTTCGCGCGGGCCTGTCTCGACCGGGGCGCCCATCTCTCGTTTGCCGGGACCGTCACCTTCAAGCCCAACCAGCACCTGCGCGAGGCCCTGGCGATCGCCCCGCTGGACCGGATCCTGATCGAGACCGACGCGCCCTATCTGACCCCCCAGCCGTTGCGGGGCCGGCCCAACGCCTCGTACCTGATCCCGCACACGGCCCGTTTCATGGCCGACCACCTGGGGATCGAGCTCGACCGGCTCTGCCACGCGCTCGATCACAACGCCGAGGTCGCGTTCGGCGGCTCCTGGTGAGTGAGTTCGCCGAGGTGCTCCGGCGGCGTCGGATGGTCCGCGCGTACGACCCGGATCGACCGGTCGCGCCGGAGACGGTCCGGATCGTGGCTCAGGCGGCGATGCGGGCGCCCTCGGCCGGTTTCAGCCAGGGGACGTCGCTGCTGGTGCTGACCGAGTCCACCGACCGTGATGGGTTCTGGGCGCTGACCACCCAGCACGAGACCCGGTGGCTCCGCGGGATGCGCACCGCGCCGGTACTGATCCTGGTCTGGACCAACCAGAAGGCCTATCTGGATCGCTACGCCGAGGCCGACAAGGGCTGGATCGACCGTGATCTCGCTCACTGGGTCGCCCCCTACTGGTACGTCGATGCCGGGATGGCCGCCATGGCGACGCTGTTGGCCGCGGTCGACGCCGACCTCGGGGCTTGCTTCTTCGGCGTTCCCACCAGCCGAGTTGCCGACGTACGGGCGGCGTACGCGGTCCCGGCGACCCAGCTCAGCGTCGGCGTCATCAGCCTCGGATACCCGGCTCCCGACGAGAAACCTCGCGGATCCTCGACCCGTCGAGACCGTCGATCGGAGCGTGAATTGATCCACTGGGGCCACTGGTCCTGAAGTCCAGCATTTTGGCGCGTGTCGTGGTCTCCGTTATTCTTTCGTGACTCAAGGGCGTTGACGACGTTGTCAGCTCGGATCACACCAGCTCGAAGCCATCGGTCGGGCACTGGGGGACACCACATGCGCAAGATCATTCCGGTCATCGCGGCCGGCGCCGGCATCGTCGCGCTGGTCGGCGGTACCGCCGGCTACGCCGTCACCAACAAGGCCGTCACGCTCTCGATCGACGGGCAGACCCGCGAGGTGAAGACCGGCGCGGGAACCGTCGCCGACCTGCTCCAGAACGAGGGCCTCGACGTCGGCCAGCACGATGTGGTCGCACCCGCCCCGACGACCAAGCTGAGCGAAGGCTCGCGGGTCGCCATCAAGTTCGGCCGCCAGGTCACCTTCAGCGTCGACGGGAAGCCGCAGACGATCTGGACCACGGCGACCACCGTCGACCAGGCCATCGCCGCGTCGGGACTGGACACGTCCGACGCCCAGCTGTCGACGAGCCGGAGCTCGGCCATCGGCCGCGAGGGTCTCGAGGTCGGCGTGGCCACGGAGAAGGAGATCACCGTGGCGCTGGCCGGCAAGAAGAAGACCATCACCACCCACGCCCGGACGGTCGGCGAAGTCCTGACCGCTGCGCAGGTCCGGGTCGACGGCGACGACAAGCTCACGCCGGCCGCGACGACGGCGGTCGCCGACGGTCTGCGGATCAGCTACACCAAGGTGGACGTCAAGACCAAGAACAAGAAGGAGACGGTCGGCTACCGCACCGTCCGCAAGGAATCGGACCAGGTCGCCAAGGGCGTCACCAAGGTGACGACGCCGGGCAAGGCCGGCAGCAAGGTCGTCAGCTACCGGATCGTGCGGCACAACGACGAAATCGTCAGCACGAAGGCGGTCAGGACGCGGACGATCAAGAAGCCCACCGCGCAGATCGTCGTCGTCGGCACGAAGGTCCCGAAGGTGGCCAGTGTTGCCTCGGGCAGTGTCTGGGACAGACTGGCCCAGTGCGAATCCGGCGGCAACTGGTCGATCAACACCGGCAACGGGTTCTACGGTGGGCTGCAGTTCACCGCCAGCACCTGGCGGGCGTACGGCGGGAGCGGGATGCCGCACACCGCTAGCCGTGAGCAGCAGATCGCCATCGCCTCCAAGGTCCAGAAGGGTCAGGGCTGGGGTGCCTGGCCGGCCTGCACCAGCAAGCTGGGCATCCGTTAACACTCCCGCCTCGGCGCTGCTCGATCCGACCACGGTTCGCCGGCTCGCCGCCGAACTCGATCTACGCCCGAGCAAGCAGCGCGGGCAGAACTTCGTCACCGACGCCAACACCGTCCGCCGCATCGTTGCGGTGGCCGGTGTGGGCGCCGGTGATGTCGTGTTGGAGGTCGGCCCCGGACTCGGGTCGTTGACCCTGGCCCTGCTCGACGCCGTCGACCGCGTGGTGGCCGTCGAGATCGACCCGCTGCTGGCCGGTCGTCTCCAGCAGACCGTCGCCGAACGGGCTCCGGACCGGGCCGACCGGCTCGACGTGGTCCTGGCCGATGCGCTTCGGATCACCGAGCTCCCGGCCCCGCCCACCGCGGTGGTCGCGAACCTGCCCTACAACGTCTCGGTCCCGGTGCTGCTGCATCTGCTGGCCGCCTTCGACAGCTGGACCAGCGGGCTCGTCATGGTCCAGGCCGAGGTGGCAGACCGGCTGGCCGCCCCTCCCGGGTCGAAGGTGTACGGCGTTCCCTCGGTCAAGATGGCCTGGTACGCCGACACCCACCGGGTCGGCAGCGTGTCGCCCACGGTCTTCTGGCCTGTCCCCAACGTCGAGTCGGGACTGGTGGCGATCCGGCGGCGTACCCCTCCGGAGACCACGGCCACCCGCGAGCAGGTGTTCGCGGTCGTCGACGCGGCCTTCGGCCAGCGCCGCAAGATGTTGCGCTCCGCGCTGTCCGGATTGGCGGGATCGTCGGCGGCGGCCAGCGAGGCGCTGATCGCCGCCGGGGTCGACCCGCAGACCCGCGGCGAGATGATCGACGTCACCGCGTACGCCCGGATCGCCGAGCAGATCACCTGGGCCGGTCTGACGCCACGCGTTTAGCCCGTAAACCGCACGCCGGGGAAACGCCCGTAATCCGACCCCATAACCTCGACGGGTGGCTTCCCCTCTTCCACCCGAATCGATCGGGGTCCGGGTTCGCGTACCGGCGAAGATCAATCTCGCGTTGAAGGTCGGTCCGCCCCGGGCCGACGGTTATCACCCGCTGGCCACGGTGTATCAGGCCGTGTCGCTCCACGACGAGGTGTACGCGACCTGGGCCGCCCCTGATCGGGTCGAGATCATGGTCGAGGGGGAGGGTGCCGAACTGGTCCCGCTCGACGAGTCCAATCTGGCCGTCCGCGCGGCCCGCCTGCTGGCCCGGACGCACGGACCGCACGACGAACTCGGCGTACGACTGGCGATCACCAAGGCGATCCCGGTCGCCGGCGGACTGGCCGGGGGATCGGCCGACGGAGCCGCCGCACTGCTGGCCTGCGCAACCCTGTGGGACATCGACCTCGATCAGGCGATGATGCTGACCCTGGCCGCGGAACTGGGCTCGGATGTGCCGTTCGCGTTGCTCGGTGGGACTGCGGTGGGTAGCGGTCGGGGCGAGGAGGTCGCCCCCGCCCTGGCGCGCGGCAGCTATCACTGGGTGCTCGCCTTCGGCCACCACGGACTCTCGACCCCCGACGTCTATCGGCACTATGACGTACTGAGTCCCGATGCGACTGCTCCTGAGGTGCCGGCCGAGCTCATGAACGCGCTGCGCAACGGCAACCCGCGCGAACTCGGAGCGGCGCTGTCGAACGACTTGCAGGCCGCAGCGGTCCACCTGCAACCGCGGCTCAGGCAGGTCCTCGAGGCCGGCCTGGACTACGGTGCGCTCGGCGCCATGGTCTCCGGCTCCGGTCCCACCTGCGCCTTTCTGGCCGCGAGCGAGTCGGCGGCGGTCGACCTGAGCGTGGCGCTGAGCGCCGACGGCCTGTGCCGTGCCGTCCGTCGAGCCTCGGGTCCGGTGCCGGGCGCACGGGTGGTGAACTAGCCCGCCGTCGCTCCGGGTCTCGGGTTCGGCGGGGTCTGAGCATTACTCTTTTCCACTCGCCAACGGTGGGCCGCCGGCGCTGACCGCGGGAAGCGAGCCAGGCCAGGCGCCGCTCGCCATGACCGGCCCGCCCCCTCCAGCCTGGCAGTCCTACCCCCATTTGGGGGTCCTGGTCCCCCTCAGTGGGGGCTGCTGCGCGCCGGTCCATTCCGCGAGTCTGGTTCTCATCGCCCTGTCCACGTCCACATCGGGGCACGAACCACGGAGCCGAGATGTACGAAAACCTGACGGAATCACCGGGCACCAAGCCCGCGACGAAGAGCCGACGACCGCGCCAACTGATCGCGGCGGCCGCGACGGCGCTACTTCTGCTGGGGGTGACGAGCACCTCGGAGGCCGCAACCCGGGTCAGTGTCACGAACCCCGGCGGACTGAACGCGGTCGGTCCCGTCAACAGCGAGTACGGCTTCCCCTCCTGGTACGGCGACAGTGCCGGCACCCGGGTCGAGCCCTGCATCGATGGCGACAACCCCCTCTGCGGCTTCCTGCCCGGTGACATCCCCAACCCCGACGCGCCGCTTGCCTTCCCGGACAACTGGCCCGGCGAGCTCTTCTACCAGCTGGTCGCCAGCTCCCTCACGCTTCCGGGCGGCGGTAAGGCCAACCTGACCCTCGGTCTCGAGGCCTCCTTCGCCAACGGTGACCCGATCGCCGGGGACCAGGTGACCTTCGCCCGTACCCGGGTCACCGTGGTCGGCGGGCCACGGAGCACGACCATGACCTTCAAACACCCCTTCGGTGAGCTCACGGTCGACACCGACGCCACCGGCCGAGGCCGGCTCGTTCAGGACATCACACCGGCGGTGGGGAACTTCGCCACGGCCCTGTCGGGAAACTTCGGCCCCTTCCTGCGCTGGGATCCGGCGGTCGCGCCGGCGGCTCCGGCCGGCTACCTCGGCGACCCAGCGCAGCAGCACAGCGTGGTCGGCGGAAAGAACGGCTACAACGAGTTCTCCACGGTCATTGGCAGCACGACGATCTCCAACGACCAATTCGGCGTTTCCGGCAAGATCGCGACGAACACCGGAGTCACCGGCGACCGTGCTGTGATCAACAATGGCTTCGTTGACGTCTTCGCCACCAGCAGTGGCGACCAGTTGCAGGTGGACGGGGTCAACAATCAGTACGCCACGACGCCGATGACCAACGACGTGGGCTCGAACCGGCACTATGCCAGGATCGCTTTGCTGAACTCCACCAAGCCGACGTCGATCACCGTTCGCAACCTGGGCGACAAGCCCGCCAGCACGGTGGTCGTCAAGCTGGCCGACGTCACCGTCACCGAAGCCAGCTACGACGGAGCCCAGTTGACGGTGGCCGCTGAGAGCGACAACTTCCCGCTGACCGTCACCGGCTTCGGCTCCCTCCCGGACAACCACCGGGTCAGCTTCACGGCCGCCGCGCCTCCGGCCAGCGTCACCATCCGTTCGGCCAACGGTGCCCCGGTGAGCTATCCGGTGACCATCTCCGGTGGATCCGCCACGGACCCCGGTCTGCCGCCGGTGCCCGCGGAACCGGCCGGTCCGCCGGTCTACGACAACACCCCGGACAACCCCGGCGGCCCGGCGCCGACCGTGTCCGTGCTCGACCCGGCCGCGACGCTACCCGGTGCATCGGTGACCCTCGATGCGAGCGCCACGACGCTGGCCACCAGCTACACCTGGACGTTGGAAAGCGGTCCGGCCGGCGCGACGCTGACCAACGCGACCACGAGCAAGCCGACGGTGGCACTGCCGTACTTCATCACCAACGCCGCCACCGCCCCGGTCGCTGACTGGCCGCCGGTGGTAGTGAAGCTCGTGGCCGCCAACGCCAACGGAACGACGGAAAAGCAGGTGAGCGTTCCCGTCAAGAAGGACGTGGTCACGATCGCCGCCGGAGCTCGGCACCGGATCCGTACCGAACTCCGGGTGGACGGCACCTCCCTGGTCGACGGCCAGGCGGGAGCCCGTACGCCGGCCACGGTCGTCACCGTCTGGGATATGACCAGACCGGCCACGCCGGTCAAGCTCGGGACGGCCCCCGTCGACACGCTCGGTGCTTGGTCCCTGCGGCTGAAGCCCGGCCCGGCGGTCCAGGTCACCTCGGTGCTGGTCCAGAGCACCCGGGGCAGCACCGCCACCTCGGCCGTCGCTCGCTAGTCGTGCTCTGCGGGTGGGAGGTCGCCGTGCGGCGACCTCCCACCCGCGCTCCCGCCCAGAGGTGCCGCGTTGACACCCCGATCCCGGCCGACATCAGCGCGGCGACCGCGCCCGGCTCCCGGACGGGCCGGCCAGCCTCCGGCGGTTCGGGAGCTGCCCACCCTCAGTGCTGATCAGGGCGTGGGCGCGCCGGGCTCGTTATAGCGGATCAGCAGCCGCCGCAGCAGATCGGCGACCTGATCCTGCTCCGTCGTACCCAACCCGTCGACCAGTTGGCGCTCGGCCTCGACCAGCTCGACCAGCGCGGAATCCACCGCGTCGCGACCGGTCGCGGTCAGCGTGACCAGCACCCCGCGGCGGTCCTCGGGGTGGTTCTCGCGCTGCACCAACCCCCGGGCCGCGAGCCGATCGATCCGATTCGTCATCGTCCCGGACGTGACCATGGTCTGCTTCAGCAATTGCCCCGGCGTCAGCTGACAGGCCCCGCCGGCGCGACGCAACGCAGCCAGCACGTCGAACTCCCACGACTCGAGCCCGTGCCGCCCGAACGCGGTGGAACGGACCCGGTCGAGATGGCGGGCCAGCCGGCTCACCCGCGACAGCACCCGCATCGGCGCCAGATCGAGATCCGCCCGCTCCCGGCCCCAGGCGTCGACGACATCGTCCACCTCGTCGCGCGGCCCGGTCTCAGTCACGAGTCCGACCCTAACGCTCACTAGGCCAGGCACTGGGCCGCGAGTCACCCGGGTGGGTCAGGGGCAGTGGATCGACAGCAGGGTCGGGTCGGGCTCGAGGTGGACCAGGCCGTTCCAGGCCAGGTTGACCAGGTGGGCGGCGACCTCGGGCTTGCGCGGGGTGCGGCTGCCGAGCCACCACTGGCCGGTCGAGGCGACCATCCCCACCAGCATCTGCGCGTAGAGCGGGGCGGTGTCGGGGTCGAGCCCGCGCTTGGCGAACTCGGCGCTCAGGATGTGTTCGACCTGCGAGGCGATATCACCCAGGATCGTGGCGAACGAGCCCCTGGTCGAGCCGACCGAGGAGTCGCGGGCCAGGATCCGGAAGCCGTCGGTGTGGTCCTCGATGTAGTCGAGCAGGGCCATCGCGGCCTGCTCGAGGAGCTCGCGGGGGCGACCGGCGGTCAGGGAGCCGCGGATCCCGTCGAGCAGCGTCCGGACCTCGCGGTCGACGACCACCGCGTACAGGCCCTCCTTGCCGCCGAAGTGCTCGTAGACGACCGGTTTGCTGACCTGGGCGAGTGCGGCGATCTCCTCGATCGAGGTACCGTCGAGGCCCCGCTCGGCGAACCGGGCCCGGGCGATGTCGATCAGCTGCTCGCGTCGTTCGGCGCCGGTCATCCGGACCCGGCGGCGGGCCCGGGTCGGTTCGTCGGTCTGGTGCGCCACAGCCCCAGTGTGGCCCGTCGACGGCGTCGTTTCCCGCAGCTGGGCAGCAGCCACGCGAGAGCGCTGCCCGTGTAAGGATGAGGCGTCCCACGATCCCCGGTTGGTCTGCCGGCAGGGCCCGCCTGACTTTGAATCAGGATTAGCGACGTAGGTTCGACTCCTACCCGGGGAGCGGATAGCCGTCATGCGAAGGAGATGTCGTTGTCCGTTCATCCCGATGATGCGGGAGCGGCGGTAGCCGCCGTGGTCATCCTCGCCGCCGGCGAGGGGAAGCGGATGAAGTCCGTGCGCTCCAAGCTGCTGCACGAGGTCGCCGGGCATTCGATGCTCAGCTACGCGGTGGATGCCGCGACTGCGGTGGCCCCCGAGCACATCGTGGTCGTGGTCGGCCATCTGCGCGAGCAGGTCGGCGCGCATCTCGAGGAGATCGCGCCGCACGTCATCACCGCCGTCCAGGAGCAGCAGTTGGGCACCGGCCACGCCGTCGGGGTCGCGTTGGCGCAGCTCAGCGAGCTCCGAGGCGAAGTCCTGGTCACGCTCGGCGACGTGCCGATGCTGACGTCGGAGACCCTGAGCGCGCTGATCGTGGAGCACCGGTCCCGGCGGGCGGCGGTCACCGTGCTGACCGCCCGGGTGCCCGATCCGACCGGCTACGGCCGGATCGTCCGTGATCCCGACGGTGACGTGCTCGGCATCGTCGAGCACCGCGACGCGGACGCGGCCCAGCGGGCGATCGACGAAATCAATTCGGGGACGTTCGTCTTCGACGCCGAGGTGCTGCGCGAGTCGCTGGCCCGACTGCGTCCGACCAACGACCAGGGTGAGCTCTATCTGACCGACGTGGTCGCGCTGGCCCGCGACGCCGGCCGGGTCGTCGGCGCCTACCTGATCGATGACCTCTGGCAGACCGAGGGTGTGAACGACCGCGTGCAGCTGTCGGCGCTGAACGCCGAGATGAACCGGCGGATCCTGGAGCGCTGGATGCGCAACGGGGTGACCGTGATCGACCCGGCCACCACGTGGGTGCACGCCTCGGTCGATCTGGCCCTCGACGTCACTCTGCTCCCCGGCACGACGCTCGAAGGCGCGACCTCGGTCGCGGCCGGCGCGACCATCGGCCCGGACACGACGCTGATCGACGTCGAGATCGGCCCCGACGCCACGGTGACCCGGAGCCACGGTTCGCTCAGCGTCATCGGCGCCGGCGCCACGGTCGGTCCGTTCGCGTACCTGCGGCCCGGAACCGTGCTCGGCGAGGCCGGCAAGATCGGCTCCTTCGTCGAGACCAAGAACGCCAAGATCGGGCCACGGGCCAAGGTCCCGCACCTCACGTACGCGGGGGACACCACGATCGGCGAGGGTGCCAACATCGGAGCGGGGACGATCTTCGCCAACTACGACGGGCAGTCGAAGGCACCGAGCACGGTCGGCGCGTACGCGTTCATCGGCAGCGACTCGGTGCTGGTCCATCCGGTCGAGGTCGCCGACGGGGCCTTCGTGGCCGCCGGCTCGACGATCACCGGTGACGTGGGCCCCGGAGAACTCGCGGTCAGCCGGGGTCGGCAACGCAACATCCCCGGCTGGGTGGTCAGGACCCGGCCCGGGAGCAAGTCAGCACAGGCGGCCGAGGCCGCGCTCGAGGGCGATGAGGGGACACAAACATGAGCGGCATCAAGAGACCGACGACGAAAGAGCTCATGCTGTTCAGCGGCCGGGCCTACCCCGAGCTCACCGACGAGATCGCCGAGCTGCTCGAGGTCGGCATCGTTCCGACCCGGGCGATCAGCTACGCCAACTCCGAGATCTACGTCCGCTTCGAGGAGTCGGTCCGCGGCTGCGACGCGTACGTGGTGCAGAGCCATGCCGCGCCGGTCAACGAATGGATCATGGAGCAGTTGATCATGGTCGACGCGCTCAAGCGCGCCTCGGCCAAGCGGATCACCGTCGTCGTGCCGTTCTATCCGTACGCCCGCCAGGACAAGAAGCACCGCGGGCGCGAGCCGATCTCGGCCCGGTTGATCGCCGACCTGTTCTCGGCCGCCGGTGCTCACCGGTTGATGTCGGTCGATCTGCACGCCGCCCAGATCCAGGGCTTCTTCGACGGACCCGTCGACCACCTGTGGGCGCTGCCGGTGCTGGCTGAGTACATCCAGAAGAAGTACGACACCTCGCAGATGACCGTGGTGTCGCCGGACGCCGGTCGGGTGCGACTGGCGGACATGTGGACCGACAAGCTCGGCTGCTCGCTGGCCATCATCCACAAGCGTCGCGACCCGAACGTGGCCAATACCGTCGCCGTCCACGAGGTCGTCGGTGACGTCGACGGCCGGGTCTGCCTGCTCGTCGACGACATGATCGACACCGCCGGCACGATCTGCCAGGCCGCCGAAGCCCTCCGGGCCCGCGGGGCCAAGGCCGTCATCGCCGCCGCCACCCACGCCGTGCTCTCCGGACCGGCCACCGAACGGCTCCGCGCGGCGGAGTTCGAGGAGGTCATCGTGACCAATACGCTGCCCATCCCCGAAGAACGCCGCTTCGACTCGCTCACCGTGCTGTCCATCGGCCCGTTGATCGCCCGGGCCATTCGCGAGGTCTTCGAGGACGGATCGGTGACGAGCCTGTTCGACGGGCAGTCCTGATTGGGGCTTGTGTCTCGCGCCGATCGTGCCTTTCGCGTGCTCATCGGCTCCCTCGCTCGCGAACGGAAAGGCGTGTTCGCGCGCTCGGTCGCCGATGAGCACGGGCACGATCTATCTGACGCTCGCCACTACGTCAGCCGGGTGCTTGCGTACGGGGTTGGCTGCCGCTCAAGGGATGGTTCGATGCCACGGTTCTGCTCCAGACGCGGCGCGATTCCACCACCACAGCGGGGGTGTCGAGCGGTTGGGGGCGACTCGCCGAGAACGGGGGCGAGGAGGTTGCCAAACCCTCGGGCGATCTCTAAGTTATACGTATGCACTTGACGTCTTCTGATAGAGCCCGCCTTGGCGGGAGCATCCAGGTGGTTCGGGAGCCGGATCGCCCCGATGTCGCCGCGCAGTCCGATCCGAAGGTGATCGCCACGGTGTCGGAGATGCTGTCCACGATCGAGCGGGGCGGGTTGGCGGCGGTGCAGGACTACGCCGAGCGGCTCGACGGCTGGACGGGCGGGAGCGACTTCGAGATCAGTCCGGAGCAGGTCGATGTGGTGACCGCGCCCCTGCCGGTCGATCTGAAGACGGCACTCGATGCGGGGGCCGAGCGGACGTACCGGTTCGCCACCATGCAGCGGGCCCATCTGCACGACTTCGAGGACGAGGTTGTTCCTGGGGTCATCTGCGGGCAGAAGTACGTGCCGGTCAGCAACGTCGGTGCCTACCTGCCGGCCGGTCGCTTCCCGCTGCTGGCCAGCGCGTTCATGACCGTGGGCGTCGCGCGGGCCGCGGGTGTGCCGAACATCGTGTCCGCCACCCCGCCCTCGCTCGAGGGTCAGCCGCACCCGGCCGTGCTCTACTCGGCCCGGGCTTCCGGCGCTGATCGGATCTTCGCCCTCGGTGGTGTCCAGGCGCTCGCGGCGATGGCCTTCGGACTGCTCGACGGAGTCGGGTCGGACATGATCGTGGGCGCGGGGAACGCCTTCGTGGCCGAGGCGAAGCGGCAGTTGTACGGCAAGGTCGGCATCGACGTGCTCGCCGGCCCGTCCGAGGTCGCGGTGATCGCCGATGAGACGGCTTCCGCGACCATGGTGGCCGCCGACCTGTTGGCTCAGGCCGAGCACGGCCCGAGCTCGCCGGCCTGCCTGGTCACCACCTCGGCCGAGCTGGCCGCGGCGGTCGAGATCGAGATCGCCCGTCAGCTCGAGGGCCTGGCCACCCGCGATATCGCCGGTGCGGCGTGGCGCGACTGGGGTTCCATCTATGTGGCCGATTCGGCCAAGACCGCCGCCGAGGTGATGGACCTGCTCGCGCCCGAGCATCTGGAGATCCTCGCCGCAGACACCGGTTTCTACCTCGACAACCTGCACAACTACGGCTCGCTGTTCCTGGGCGAGTGGTCAACGGTCGCGTACGCCGACAAGGGGATGTCGGGCACCAACCACGTGCTGCCCACCGCCCGTGGCGCCCGCTACACCGGCGGCCTGTCGGTGACCGGCTACCTCAAACAACTCACCTACCAGCGCGCCACGCGGGACGCCACGCGCATCCAGGCCGAGCCGGTGGTTACGATCTCTGACTTC
Organism: uncultured Actinomycetota bacterium; assembly: GCA_963815905.1. Classification (GTDB taxonomy): domain Bacteria; phylum Actinomycetota; class Actinomycetes; order Propionibacteriales; family Propionibacteriaceae; genus Microlunatus. Next base: position 102,295 of record CAWFIO010000017.1, read on the forward strand.
GAGCAGATGCCCGGGCACCGAGACAGTGCCCAACTCCGGCTGGATCTGATCGCCGCACGACCCTGAGTGTCGACCCGGGCAGCATCCAACCCGGGACGGTCAACGAATACGTATGGATTGCTGGATCCGAACGACCCGCGCGTGGTCTCGGCGCGGTGCAAATCTCCGTCACCCCTCTGCGACACTAGGAGCTTCACTTGCTGGTCAACCGCTTCACGACAAAGGTGATGGTCAGCACGCTGGCCATCGCGACCGCCCTGTCCCTGGCCGCCTGTGGCGCCGGATCCCGGACGGGATCGGAGACCGCCACCAAGGTGGCCTGCGACTTCACCAACCCGCCGGCCGCCACCACCATCAACGTGCTGGCCTACAACTCCTCGGCCGTCGATCCCTTCAGCAACACCATGGTCGCCAGCTGCACCCACGACAACGTGACGGTCAAGCACGACCCGATCGACTTCGCGGGCCAGCTGGAGAAGACGACGGCGACGCTGGCCGGCGACTCCGGCACGTACGACATCATCGAGACCTACACCTACGCGATCCCGGACCTGGCGTCGCGCGGCAAGCTGCAGCCGCTGGACGACGTGCTGGCGAAGTACCAGGACCAGTACACGCTGAACGAGCTGGATCCGAACACGTTGAAGTCGATGACCTACGAGGGCAAGCTGTACGGCCTGCCGATGCAGTCCCAGCTGCTCACCATGGTCTACCGGAAGGACCTGTTCGAGAAGAACGGCATGGCCCCGCCGACCACCTTCGAAGAGCTGCGGACCGGCGCCAAGAAATTGCAGGACGCGGAGGGCATGAAGTACCCGATCGCGTTGCCTCTGCTCAGCACCGCCGACCTCGACACCGCCTTCGCCGCGACGCTGGGCTCTCAAGACAGCGCCTTCTTCGTCAACCCGGAGACCAAGAAGCCGAACTTCGAGGAGGAGCCGACGGCCAAGGCGCTGGAGCAGCTGAAGTCCCTGCAGCCCTACATGGATCCGCAGGTGACCACCTTCGACCAGCCCAAGGTCCAGCAACAGCTCTACAACGGCAAGGCAGCCGTCGCGGTGATGTTCTCCGGCCGGATGAGCGACATGGTCAACCAGAAGAACACCAAGCTGTTCGACAAGTTCGCTTTCGCGGCCCCGCCGGCGGTGTTCGAGGGCGGCAAGGCCTACAGCACCGTCTCGACCGACGGCTGGTCCATCCCGTTCAACACCAAGGTGGACAAGGACCTGCTCTTCCAGGTCATCGGGGCGTCGGTGAGCAAGGAGGCCTCCCAGGCCTCGGTGCCGGCGGCCTTCCCGGCCCGCACCACGGTCGACCAGAGCTCGTCACCGTACGCGGCGGCCGCCAAGGATTCGCTGGCCAAGGGTCCGACCAAGGAGATCCAGCCCTATGTGCCCCAGGTCAGCGAGGCCATCCGTCCGGTGCTGGCCAACTTCATGGCCGGCAAGGTCGACGGGCCCGAGGCGCAGAAGCAGATGCAGGCGGCAGCCGAGAAGGTCATGACTGACTTCAAGTGATGGCCGCGGTCACTGCGAGCAGTGACCGCGCATCGTCGCCAGGTGGTGGGGGTCCGGTCTCCGGGCTCCCACCGCCTGGTCCTGGTAGTCGGCCCCCACCGGCTGGCGTGATCACCGCACTCGACGAGGGAGCAATGCCATGAAGAGAAGGCAGTTCTGGGCGCTGGTCGCGCCCAGCGTGGTGGTCATGTTCGGCCTCATGCTGCTCCCGCTCTACCGGACCTTGCGGTGGAGCTTCGAGGAGGTCAACTACGGCGAGACCGGCACCTTCATCGGGCTGACGAACTACGCGACGGCGCTGAGCGACCCCCGACTGGGGCGTGCGGTGGCGTTCACCGTCGCCCTGACCGTGGTGGTGGCTGTGGTCTGCATCGTCTTCGGCTACATCTTGGCCACGTTGGTGAACCGGCTGGGTCGAGCCCGGCCCCTGGTGCTGGGCATCCTGCTCATCTCCTACGTCTCGCCGCAGGTCGTGGGGGCGGTGGCGTTCTCCTGGCTCTTCGACTCCAACTTCGGCGGCATCGTCAACTATCTGATCAACTCGGTGACCGGCGGCGCCTTCGGTGAACCCCTGTGGTTCACCGCGACCTGGCCCAACCGACTGATCATCGTGCTGAACGTCATCTGGTTCATGCTGCCCTTCGCGATGTTAATGATCCTCGCCGGGCTGCAAGGTGTTTCCGAGGAGACGCTGGAGGCCGCCGAGATCGACGGAGCGTCGCCCCTGCAACGGCACTGGTTCATCATCATCCCCAGCATCCGCGGGGTGATCGGATTCGTGGTCCTGATCTTGACCATGGACGTGGTCCGCGTGTTCGACTCGCTCATCCCGTTGGCGCCGCAGTCGCTGACCAACGGCAACGAGTCTTTGATGGTCTACATCTATCGCATCGCCTTCAGCGAGGCCTCGCGCAACCTGGGCCTGGGCAGTGCGATCAGTGTGCTGACCATCATCTTGATCTTGATCCTGCTGTTCCCCTCCATCCGCAGCATCGTGAAAGAGGCCCGGGCATGACGATCGAACTGCCGGCCGACACCCGATCCTCGCGTTCCACCGTGGTCGTTGCGGGCGACGCCAGGTCGCCCCGACACCGGGCACGTCCATCCCGCGTGGCCTTGGTCTCGGGGATCTTGCTGACCATCACCTGCGTGCTGATGGTGTTCCCGTTCCTGTGGGCGGCGCTCTCGAGCACCAAGCCGACCGACGTGGCTTTCGCCAACCCACCGGTCTTCGCCTACAGCCCGACCTTCACGGCCTACGTCGACCTGTGGCAGACCACTGACTTCTACATCTATCTGACCAACACCATGCTGGTCGCCGTGATCAGCACCCTGGTCGCGCTGCTGATCGGCGTGCCCTGCGCGTACGCGTTGTCGCGCTACGGCGGGATCGCCTCGGTCGTCTTGTTGATCCTGGCCTTGATCTTCCGGGCGCTGCCGCGGTTTGCGGTGGTGCTGCCGATGTACGACATCTCCCGGAGCCTGGGGATCTACGACACCACGTTCGCCATGGCGGGCGCCCTGATCGTGATCAATCAGCCGTTCACCATCTGGTTGCTGCGTAACTTCTTCGCCGAGATCCCGCCCGAGCTGGACGAGGCGGCCATGGTGGACGGCTGCACCCGGGTCGGCGTCCTGACGCGGATCATGATTCCGCTGATGGGGCCCGGCATCCTGACCGCCGGCATCTTCGTGTTCCTCTTCGCCTTCCAGGAATACCTCACGGCGGCGGTGCTCACCGATACCTCATCCAAGACCGTGCCGGTCTTCATCGCCACTCAGCTCGGCCAGAATCTGCCGTTGCTCCAGCAAGCCTCAGCGGCGACCGTGCTGCTCACCATTCCGGTGATCGGCATTGCCTTCATCGCCCAGAAGTACTTGGTGGCCGGGCTCGCCTCAGGAGCCGTCAAGGGGTGAGCGAGCCGCTCGTCCTGCTGCCGGGGATGAACTGCTCGGCCCGGCTGTGGTCGGAGCTGGACCTCGGGACGGTGATCACGCCGGTGCTGGGTGAACCGACCCTGGCCGGGCAGGTCGACCGGCTGCTCGAACAACTGCCGCCGAGGTTCGCACTCGCCGGTCTGTCGCTCGGCGCGATCGTGGCCATGGCGCTCATCCGCACCGCGCCGGAGCGGGTCGAGCGGGTGGCCCTGATGTCGACCAATCCGTACGCGCCGACGCCGGCCCAGCTCATCGGCTGGTCCGGGCAGCGCGACCGGTTGGCCGCGGGGGACACCGCTCGCGACCTCCAGCGCGACCTCCTGCCGCTGCTGTTGTCCACGGATGCGCCGTCCGAGCGGGTCGAGCAGACCCTGGCCATGGCCGACGACGTGGGCGACGCCGTCCTCGACGCCCAGCTCGCGCTCCAGGCCACCCGGATCGACGAGCGCCCCGGTCTGGCCCGGATCGGCGTACCGACCATGGTCATCGCCGCCCGCCAGGACGCGCTCTGCCCGGTGGCCAAGCACGTGGAGATCGCCGCACTGGTCCCGGGCGCCCGGTTGCGCGTGCTCGAGGACACGGCGCACCTGTCACCGCTGGAACGACCCGCCGAGCTGTCCGGGATGTTGCGCACCTGGCTCTCCACCCGCTAGCCGGGCGATAATTCGGCGTGGCCGAACACGGAAGACCGGGAATGTACAACAAGCCGCACCGGTGTCGGTGCGACGTCTGCCGGAAGGGTCACGCCGAGCGGATCGCCACGTTCCGCGAGAAGCGCCGGGGGCAGGAGCCGCCGCAGGGCCACGGCCATTACGGGTCGTACAGCAACTGGGGTTGTCGCTGCGACGCCTGTTCGCAGGCCTGGCGAGAGGCCTGCGTGCGGTTCGAACAGACCGGCTCGTACGCTCCTTCGTGAAGGGGGGGACCCCCCGCCCCACCGAGGAGTGCACGTCGAGGGCGCTCGTGAAGCTCAGACTGCGCGCAGTGCCGCGAGGTGGGCCATGATCGCGTGGGCGAGGTTGTAGACGACCAGGTCGGCGCCACCGGCGAAGGCGGCCGCGGCTCGATCCGCCGAGGTCACGATATCCATCCGCAGCGCCGACGAACCGGCCAGGACCTCGTTGACCGAGGCCACCAGGTCGGCGACCGACGGGTCGTCCGGCTGCCGTGATGCGGTCAGATCGGCGGTGCCGATCATGGTCCCGTCGATCCCGTCGACGGCGAAGATGTCGGCGGCGGCGGCGACCCCGATCGGTGATTCGATCATGCCGAACACCAGGGTGTCGGCCAGGAAGCGCTCGCGGTGGGCGACCGGATCGGCCTGCCCGAAGCGACCGGCGCGCGCATAGGTCGCGAAGCCGCGAGCGCCGAGCGGTGGATAGTGCACCGAGGCCACCAATGCCTCGGCGGTGGCGACGTCGTCGACGTGCGGGGCGATGATCCCGCCAGCACCCTGATCCAGAGCCCGTAGCGCCAGCGCCGGCTCCGCCGAACCGATCCGGACGAGCACGTCGACGCCGTGCACCTGGGCCAGAGCCAGATGGTTGCGTAGGTCGCCGACATCGGCCGGGCCGTGCTCGCAGTCGATGACCACGAAGTCGAAACCGCTGACCGCGGCCATCTCGAGGAGTTCTTCCGTAGGCATCCGGACCAGCACCCCGAGCAGCTTTTCGCCGGCGCGGGCTCGGGCCTTGAGCGAGGCCACGTCAGGCCACCATCCCCGCCGACAGGTCGATGTCGGCGCCGCACAGGCCCGGCATGGCCAACATGGCCACGACGGCCGCGCCGACCTCGGCCTCGGTGACCATCCGGCCCAGTGCGGCCCGGGAGACGAAGGCATCCACGGCGGCAGCGTACGTGGTCTGCGCCCGCTCGGCCTCGAGCCGGAAGTTGCGGTCCATCCGCGGTCCGTCGACCGGCCCGGGGGAGAGGCTGTTCACGGTGACCCCGGCCGGTCCTACCTCGAAGGCCAGGGTCGAGGTCAGACCCAGGACAGCCATCTTCGACGCGCAGTAGGGCGTCCGTCGGATCAGCGGACGTTTGCCCGAGACCGAGGCGAGGTTGATGACGTCGCCGGCGCCGCGGTCGACCATGGCCGGCAGGAACGCCCGGCAGACGAGGAACACCCCGCGGACGTTGACGTCGAACACCTCGTCCCACTCGGCGACCTCGATCTCGGTGAGCGGGGCAACCGGTCCGGCGATCCCCGCGTTGTTGACCACGATCGAGATCTCCCGATCGGTCAGCGAGGCGGCGAGCGTGCCCACCGACGCGGGGTCGGCCACATCGCAGACCCGCCAGTGAGCCCGCGTTCCGAGCGCGGTGACGAGCGACTGCAGCGGCTCGGGCCGTCGGCCGGCGACCACCACCTCGGCCCCCGCCCCATGCAGGGCGCGGGCGATGGCGGCACCCAGTCCGGTCCCGCCCCCGGTGATCAGTGCGGTGCGCCCATCCAGCGTCATCGATCAGCGCCCTCGAGGGCCAGCGCTGCGTCGATCCAGGCGTGCCGGTCGCCGAGGTGGCGCCAGGCGCGGACGTCGCCGGAGCGGGCGTGGCCCTCGAAGAGCTCGACCCGGGCGGCGCGGCCGCACACCCGGCCCAGCTCGGCGCTGGAGTTGTCGTCGAGCACCTCCTGGTAGGTGACCGTCTTGAGATATTTGCCGACCCACAACCCGCCGGTGTAGCGAGCCGCACCCAGGGTGGGCAGCACGTGATTGGTGCCGATCACCTTGTCGCCGTAGGAGACGCAGGTGTTCTCGCCCAGGAAGAGCGCGCCGAAGTCGTGCATGGTGTCCAGCGCCTGCCGCGGGTCGGCGGTCAGCACCTGAACGTGCTCGGCGGCGAACCCGTCGGCGACCGCGAAGGCCTCCTCGAGGTCGTCGACCACGAGAACCTGGCCGAAGTCGCGCCAGGCCGGCTCGGCGTAGTCGCGGGTCGGCATTGCCGGCAGGATCCGCTCGATGTGCTCCATCGCGGTGTGCGCGAGCAGCTCGCTCGTGGTCACCAGGATGGCCGGGGACTCGGGGCCGTGCTCGGCCTGGGAGAGGAGATCGACGGCGACGACGAAGGGATCGGCGTCGTCGTCGGCGATGATCAGGATCTCGGTCGGGCCGGCGAACAGGTCGATTCCGACCTCGCCGTAGAGCTGACGTTTCGCCTCGGCCACGTAGGCGTTGCCCGGCCCGGCGATCATGTCGACCCGCTCCATGTTCTCGGTGCCGAGCGCCATCGCGGTGACGGCCTGGACGCCGCCGAGGATGAAGATCTCGTCGGCCCCGGCCATGCTCATCGCAGCCACGGTGGCGGCGGGGATCTCACCCTTGATCGGCGGGGTGCACGCGACGACCCGGGGGACACCCGCGATCTTCGCCGTGATGATCGTCATGTGGGCCGACGCGGTCAGCGGGTACTTGCCGCCGGGGATGTAGGAGCCGGCCGCACGCACCGGGATATGGCGGTGGCCGAGTCGGACGCCCGGGAGGGTCTCGATCTCGACGTCGGTCATCGAGTCGCGCTGCGCCTGGGCGAAGCGCCGGACCTGGGCCTGGACGAACTCGATGTCGTCGATGACCTGCTGCGGCAGGGTCGCGATGATCGCGGCGATCTCGTCCTCGGACAGGCGGAACCGCTCGGGGGACCAACGATCGAAGGTCTCGGAGTATTCGCGTACTGCCGCCTCGCCGCGGGTCCGGATGTCGGCGACGATGCCGTGCACACGCTCGCTGACCTGTTCCTGGGCCGTATCGGCGAACGACTTGGTGACCGCGGTCTTGAGCCGGTTGATCAACTTTCCTCCTCGATGCCCCTGGGGCATCCTCAACATACGTATGTTGGAGTAAACCCGACTCGGCGCCGAGGGTCAAGCGGCCACTATGCTGCTCGCGACCCGTTGCGAGGTCGGGAGGAGGCTCGAAGATGGTGGTCACCAGCCACGACGTCGCGCGGCTCGCCGGCGTGTCCCAACCGACCGTCTCGCGCGCGCTCCGCGACTCACCGAAGGTGAGCGAGACCACGAAGGCTCGGGTGCGCAAAGCCGCGCAGGCGCTCGGTTACGTCCCCAGTGAGACTGGGCGGGCGCTGTCGAGCGGTCGAACCCGTCGGATCGGTCTGCTACTGACCGACCTCGAAAACCAGTTCTATCCGCACGTCATAGCGCCGATGCACGACGAACTCGAGTCGCTGGGCTATCAGCTCATGCTGCAGACCGAGACCACCGACACCGCGACGGTCGCCGAACGGCTGATCGCCAACGCTCTGGATGGGGTGCTGCTGGCCACCACCACGCTCGACTCCGTGGTCCCGGTACGCCTGCGCGACCGCAACGTTCCCTTCGTCTACTTCAACCGCACGTCCGAGGCCATGGAGTCCGACTCGGCGACCGTCGACCCGGCACCCGGGCTGGCGGAGGTCTCGGCCGAACTGGTCGGACTCGGGCACCGCCGGGTCGGCGCGATCTTCGGGCCGCGCAACACCAGCACCGCGACCGAGCGCGAGTCCGCGTTGCGCGAGGCCCTCGATCAGCACGGTGTGAACATCGCGTCCGCGTACACCTTCCGCGGACCGTTCGACTTCGACACCGGACATGCCGGAGCGGTGCGGTTGCTGGCGCTGGACCCGCGCCCGACGGTCATCGTGTGCGGCAACGACGTGGTCGCGTTCGGCGCGTTGAACGCCGCCAAAGAGCTCGGGGTCGACGTCCCGGGCGAGGTGTCGATCGTCGGTTTCGACGACCTCCCGTCGGCCAACTGGCCGTTGTTCCAGCTGACCACGGTCGCCTTCGATCTCGACGCGATGGCCCGTCGCGCGGCCAGCCTGCTGGTCGAACGCGTCGAGGGCATCGCCGGAGCCGACTTCGAGCACGCCGTCTTCACCTCACGTCTGGTCCGTCGGGCCACCCTGGCGGCCGTCCGCTGATCGACCCCGCCGGGGCGCCCGGTCTTGCGGGCATCTATGCATACGCATACACTGATGACCGCCGCTCACGCCGACCCGAAATCCAGGAGCAGTAATGCCGCTCGACCCGATCGCCTTCAAGCCCTACGCCGACCCGGACGATTTCATCCGTGAAGTGACCGACCTCATCTGGGTCAACCGGGCCATCGGCTACATCCGGGAGAATTACGAGCCCGACTCGATCGTCCATGGTTCGTACGGCACGATGACCGGTCGCGACGAGGTCATCGAGGGCACCCTGATGCGGATCTCCGACACCCCGGACCGGATCGGGCAGGCCGAGGACGTCGTCTGGGAGGCCCGCGGGGACGACGCCTTCCTCAGCTCGCACCTGGTGCTGTCGGCGGACTCCAACAACCATTTCGTCAGCCGGACCATCGCCAACTGTCTGTACCGTCGTGGCCGGATGGTCGAGGAATGGGTCGTCCGTGACTCGCTGGCCATCGCGCTGCAGCAGGGATTCGACCCGGACGAGGTCGCTCGGCAACTGTCGTTCCGCGACTACTCCGGCAGTTTCCTCGAGCCGGCGCAGCCCGATGTGATCGCGGTCGGCGACAGTGGCCCGCGGCCCGATGACTACCGGCCCGAGGTCGAGATGGTCCTCGACTTCATCCAGCAGGTCTGGAACGACCGCGATCTCGAGCGGGTCGAGGACTTCATGATCCGCGATCTGGTCCTGCAGACGGTGGGCTTCCGGACGGTGATCCGGCCCGAGGGCTACCGCCGCGCCCTGCTCGCGATGTTGCGACCCTTCCCGGCCGGGCAGTTCGAGGTGCGGGACATCCAGACCAACTTCTCGCCGCGGTACGCCGGCCTCCGCGTCGCGGTGATGTGGCGGTTCACAGGTCGCTATAACGGGGTCCCCGACTTCGGACCGCTGACCAACTCGACGATCGACCTGCTCGGCGTCTCGCAGTTCCTGATCCAGAACGGTCGCATCGTCCGCGAGATCCGGATCTACGACGAGATCGGTCTCCGCACTCAGATCGCCTCGCGCCGCGGCGACGAGCCCCTCGCTTCCAACATCTACTGACCCCGGTCGATGCGTCCGCACCACAGGTAAGGAAAAACCCCCATGACTGATGTCCTCGTTCCTGCGTCGGAGGTCGAGCGTCGCACCATCCGCCGATCCGACTGGGTCTCGTGCAACTCGGCCTTCATCGACTGCCGCACCCCCGGATCGGACCGCAAGGAGAACTATGCCTTCATCGGCTCCGGTGTGTCGCAGAACGCCAACCAGTTCGTCAACCTGACCGAACTGCACGGCTACAACCTCGGTGCGGCCGGGATGCCCAACGGCGTGACGAACAACCTGCACCTGCACTTCACCGCCGAGGTCTTCATCAACTTCGGCGGCACCTTCCGCGTGCGCTGGGGGGTGGACGGGAAGCAGGGTGAGTACGTCAGCCACGACGGCGACGTGATCACCGTGCCGACCTGGATCTTCCGCGGGTTCACCAACGAGGGTCCCGACGACGGACTGCTGCTGACCGTGCTGGGCCGCGACGTGACCGGCGGCATCATCTGGGGCCCGTCGGTGCTCGAGCAGGCGGAGTCGTACGGGTTGCACCTGACCGCCGACAACCGGCTGATCGACACGGTCGCCGGTGACGTGGTGCCCGAGGACGTCCCCTTGATCAAGCCGATGAAGCAGGAATACATCGATGACCTGACCACCTACACGCCCGAGGAGATGCGCCGGCGAGTCCTCCAGCCGGGCGACCGGACGTACAGCCGTCGCTCGTTCCTGTGCAACGACCTCCCGGGTGGTGGCGCCCAGCTGGCGCTCGGTATCGGCTACGGGATGGCCGAGGACCGCCGGGCGGTGCCACGGGTGCACGAGCCGCACTCGTTCAATCTGGCCTGGCTGCGCGCGGTCCCGGGGGAGGGTCTGTTGCGTCATCGCCATCACGAGAGCCAGGTCCTGGTCGTGAAGTCCGGAGTCTGGGAGGTCACGCTCAACAGCGGCGACGACCAGCAGACCGTCCGCCTCGGTCTCCGAGACACCCTGTCGGTGCCGGCCGGTAGCTGGCGCAGCATGTCCCTGGTCGAAGCTGGCGACGAAGCCGCCGAAGCAGGTACCGGCGAGCTGCTCGTCGTCAACGCCGGTGACGGCCGGATCCGGCTCGAATGGGCGCCCGAGGTGGTCGGGGCCGCGTTCGACGCCGGCTGGATGCTCGACCCCAACGGCTACCTCGCCCCGGTTGCGGTGATGATCACCGCCACCGAGGACGACTGACCCCCGGATGATCACCGTCGCCTGCTGCCAGGTCGATCTCGATCTCGACGAGGTCGAGGACACCCGGCAGCGGGTGGCGGAGGCGGTCGTCGCGGCCGCCGAGCAGGGTGCTCAGGTGGTGATCCTGCCCGAGCTGGCCACCTGCGGCACCACGTTCCGTGACCGGGCGGAGGCGGCCGCACGGGCCCAACCGGTGACCGGCGGGGACGTCGAACGGCTCCGAGCCCTGTCGCAACGCCATGGCCTCGTGCTGATCGCGGGCATCGTCGAGCGCGATGCCGACGGCTCCGGACCCTTCAACAGCGCCGTCGTCCTGGACCACGGAGAGATGCTCGCGGTCTACCGCAAGACCCACCTCTGGGATCGCGAGAAACTCGTCTTCCTGCCCGGATCGGCGGCGCCCCCGGTGGTCGCGACGTCGGCCGGACGGATCGCCACGATGATCTGCTACGACGCCGAATTCCCTGAGCTGATGCGCGACGTCGCGCGGCGCGGCGCTCAGCTGATCGCCGTCCCGGCCAACTGGCCCGTCGTCGCCAAGCCGGCCGACGAACGTCCGATGGAAGTCATCAAGGCCCAGGCCTCCGCCGCGGTCAATAAGGTCCACGTCGCCGTCGCCGACCGCTGCGGTAACGAGCGCGGAGTGCCCTTCTTCGGCGCCAGCCTGATCGCCGACGACCACGGCTTCCTGCTCGCGGGTCCCGGCGCCGGCGGCCCGCAACTGCTGGTGGCCCGGCTCGACCTGTCCACCGCGGACGACAAACGCATCGGCCCGCACAACGATGTCCTCACCGACCGCCGCCTCGATCTCACGGCTCCGGCCTAGGAATCGGCAAATACAGGTCCAGTCAGCGGAGAACGACCGTTCCGCCCAGATTCGCCCACCCTGGACCCACGTTCGCCGAGTCACCCTGGGGTTGTCCCCCACAGAGTCACCGACTGGCGGGGTCGGGCCGGCTGGGCTAGGGTAGTCAGGTTGCCTGGGCGAGGGTCACCGGACCGTGATCGACAAGGTCGGACACGTTTTCGTGCGCTCCCGCTCAGCGAGCAACAGACATCGCAGATCATCAGTTCGAGGAGTCGTTTCGTGCCCGAGGTAAAGCTCACTGCCGAATTGCGTACGGAGTTCGGTAAGGGTGCTGCCCGCCGGATCCGTCGTGCCCACAAGGTGCCCGCCGTCCTGTACGGCCATGGCACCGACCCCGTCCACATCACCCTTCCGGGTCACGAGACGCTGCTGGCCCTGCGTGCCGCCAACGCGCTGCTGGCCGTGGACGTCGGTGGGACCATCCAGCTCGCGCTGCCCAAGCAGGTCCAGCGTGACCCGATCCGTCACAGCGTCGAGCATGTCGACCTGGTCATCGTCCGTCGTGGCGAGAAGGTCACCGTCGACATCCCGATCCACATCGAGGGTGAAGCCGCTTCGGAGACGCTGGTCGTGGTCGACCAGAACAGCCTGACCGTCGAGGCCGAGGCCACTCACATCCCGCAGCAGATCGTCGTGTCGATCGAGGGCCTGGCCGCCGGAACACAGATCCTGGCCGGCGACCTGACCCTGCCCGAGGGTGTCACCCTCGGGGTCGACCCGGAGATCCTGGTCGTCAATATCACCGCGGCGCAGACCGCCGCGCAGGCCGAGGCCGACCTGGCCGAGGCCGAGGCCGAGGCCGGCATCGAGCCGACCGTGGCCGATGACGCCGGTGACGGCGCCGAGGGTGACTCGCAGTCCGGGTCCACCCCGTCCGAGGCCTGATCCGACGACGTGCAGTCCTGGCTGGTGGTGGGGCTTGGTAACCCGGGCCCCACCTACGCCCAGCACCGCCACAACGTCGGCTTCCGCGTGGTCGAGGAACTGGCTACGCGGATGTCGGCGCGGTTCGCTGTGGCCAAGGGGATGCGGGCGGAGATCGCCGAAGGCCGCCTCGGTGCGCCGGGTACCGACGCGACCAAGCTGGCGTTGCTCAAGTCGCGCAGCTTCATGAACGAGACCGGTGGTCCGGTCGCGCAGGCTCTCTCGTACTTCAAGATCGAGACGGCGCAACTGATCGCGATCCACGACGAGCTCGACATCGACCCCGGTCAGTTGCGGGTGAAGTTCGGTGGTGGTGACAACGGTCACAACGGGTTGAGGTCCATCCGGCGCTCACTCGGCACCGGTGACTACTACCGCGTGCGGGTCGGGGTCGGTCGGCCGCCGGGGCGGCAGGATCCCGCCGACTTCCTGCTCAGCAACTTCCCCTCCAGCGCCCGCGAGGATCTCGCCATCGAGATCGCCCGGGCCGCCGACGCCGTCGAATCGCTGATCGGCGTGGGCCTGGAGCGCACCCAGAGTGCGTTCAATTCCTAGATCCTTCTGTGCCACCGGCCGACGAGCGTTCGTGTTGTCGGCCGGTAGCGACGCTATGAGTAGGTTGTGTCGGTGACCCTCTCGGGACTCGTTGACCTTTTCCGAACCGAACCCACCGTCGCCGAATCGCTCGAACGGGCGCGTGCGGGACGGCTGCCGACCTTCGACCTGACCTCCCCGCCGGCCATGCGGCCGCTGATTGCCGCGGCGCTGGCCGATCGCGCGCACCCGGTACTCGTCGTGACCTCGACCTACCGCGAGGCCGAGGCCGTGACCGCCGCCCTGGAGTCGCTGATCGGCGAGCACCAGGTGGCGTACTACCCGGCGTGGGAGACCTTGCCGCACGAACGCCTCAGCCCCCGATCGGACACGGTCGGGCGACGTCTCGCGGTGCTGCGGCGGCTGGCCGGACGCGACGAGCGGCCCGCGCCCACCGTCGTGGTCGCGCCGATCCGCAGCGTGCTGCAGCCGCAGGTCAAGGGGCTGGCCGATCTCACCCCGGTGCGGCTGACCGTCGGAAACGACTTCGATCTCAGCGACCTGTCCCGCGCGCTCGTCGGGGCCGCCTACACCCGCGTCGACCTGGTCGAACGACGCGGTGAGTTCGCCGTCCGCGGTGGCATCGTCGACGTCTTCCCGCCGACCGAGGAGCATCCGGTCCGGGTCGACTTCTTCGGCGACACGATCGAGGAGATCCACTACTTCTCCGTCGCCGACCAGCGCTCGAGCGAAGAGGGCGTACGCGAGATCGTCGCGTCGCCCTGTCGCGAGCTGCTGCTCACCGACGAGGTCCGGACGCGGGCCTTCGCCCTCTCCCAGGAACACCCCGAGTTGATCGAGATGCTCGACAAGATCGCCCAGGGTCATGCCGTCGAGGGCATGGAGGCGCTGTCGCCGGCCCTGGTCGACGGTATGGAACTGCTGGTCGAGCTGCTGCCGCGCGAGACCACCGTGCTGGTCTGCGACCCCGAGCTGGTCCGTGGCCGGGCCATCGACCTGGTCAAGACGAGCGAGGAGTTCCTGCAGGCGTCGTGGGCGGCGGCCGCCGGGGGCGGGCAGGCCCCGATCGATCTGGGCGCGTCCTCCTACCGACCGCTCGCCGACGTCCGTTTCGTCGCGCTCGAACGCGGTCTGAAGTGGTGGACCCTGTCGCCCTTCTCCGCCGGGCCGACGAACCAGCCCGGCGAGAGCGTACGCACCGAGGACGGCGAGCTCGTCGACTTCAGCACCGCGGTCAGCGGCGTCGGCGTCGAGTCGCGCACCCTGGCCGGTCAGGGTGCCGAGCTCTATCGCGGTGACACCGAGGCCGCGATCCGCGACATCGCCGACAAGGCTCGCGCCGGCTGGCGGGTGGCCGTGGTCGCGGAGGGTCGTGGCACCAGCCAGCGACTGGCCGAAGTGCTGACCGAGCACGACCTGCCGATCCGTCGGATCGAGAAGCTGACCGAGCCGCCCGCTCCCGGCATCGTCAGCGTGGTCTGCGGCGAGCTCGAGCACGGCTTCCTGCTCGACTCGGCCCGGCTGGCCGTATACACGGCGCGCGATCTGTCCGGTCAACGCGCCGCCGACAAGGCCAATCGCAAGATGCCCGGTCGGCGGAAGAACCAGATCGACCCGCTCGAGCTCTCGGTCGGTGACCCGGTCGTGCACGCCCAGCACGGCGTCGGCCGCTACCTCGAGATGGTGCAACGCACCGTCCAGGGGGCGACGCGGGAATACCTGATCATCGAGTACGCGCCGAGCAAGCGTGGGCAACCGGGTGACCGGCTCTACGTCCCGATGGATGCGCTGGACCAGGTGACCCGCTACATCGGCGGCGAGAACCCGACCCTGGACAAGATGGGCGGCGCCGACTGGGCCAAGCGCAAGGGTCGGGCCCGCAAGGCGGTCAAGGAGATCGCCGCCGAGCTGATCAAGCTGTACGCGGCCCGCCAGGCCACCCGTGGCCACGCCTTCGGACCCGACACCACCTGGCAGCGCGAGCTCGAGGACGCCTTCAACTACGTCGAGACCCCCGACCAGCTGGCGGCCATCGACGAGGTCAAGCGCGACATGGAACAGATCGTCCCGATGGACCGGCTGATCTGCGGCGACGTCGGCTACGGCAAGACCGAGATCGCGGTCCGAGCGGCGTTCAAGGCCGTCCAGGACGGCAAGCAGGTGGCGATCCTGGTGCCGACCACGTTGCTGGTCCAGCAGCACCACGCCACCTTCGCCGACCGCTACGCCGGCTTCCCGATCAACGTCGCCCCGCTCAGCCGCTTCCAGAGCGGCTCCGAGACCAAGGCGGTCATCGAGGGCGTCGAGAACGGCAAGGTCGATGTCGTCGTCGGCACCCACCGGCTGCTCAGCGGCGAGATCACGTTCAAGGACCTCGGGTTGGTGATCATCGACGAGGAGCAGCGCTTCGGCGTCGAGCACAAGGAACAGCTGAAGCGACTGCGGACCCACGTCGACGTGCTCGCCATGTCGGCGACGCCGATCCCGCGGACGCTGGAGATGGCCATCACCGGGATCCGCGAGATGAGCACCATCACCACCCCGCCGGAGGAGCGACATCCCGTCCTGACCTTCGCCGGTCCGTACGACGAACCCCAGGTGACTGCCGCCATCCGTCGCGAGCTGTTGCGCGAGGGCCAGGTCTTCTACGTCCACAACCGGGTGCAGAGCATCGACAAGGTCGCCCGCCGCATCTCGGAGCTGGTCCCCGAGGCGCGCGTGGTCACCGCGCACGGCCAGATGGGGGAGCAGAAGCTCGAACAGGTGATGGTCGACTTCTGGGAACGGCGCGCCGATGTGCTGGTCTGCACCACCATTGTCGAGGCGGGTCTGGACATCTCGACCGCCAACACCTTGTTGATCGAACGCTCCGACCTGCTCGGTCTGTCGCAACTGCACCAGCTGCGCGGACGGGTCGGCCGGGGCCGCGAGCGGGGCTACGCCTACTTCCTCTATCCGCCCGACAAGCCGCTGACCGAGACGGCGCACGACCGGTTGGCCACCATCGCCGCCCACACCGATCTCGGCGCGGGCATGGCCGTGGCCATGAAGGACCTGGAGATCCGTGGCGCCGGCAACATGCTCGGGGGCGAGCAGTCGGGTCATATCGCCGACGTCGGCTTCGACCTCTACATCCGGTTGGTCGGCGAGGCGGTCGCGGAGTTCCGCGGTCAGGACAGCGAGCCCGAGCCCGAGATGCGGATCGAACTGCCGATCGACGCGCACCTGCCGATGGACTACGTCGAGTCGGAGCGGCTGCGGCTGGAGATGTACAAGCGGCTGGCCGAAGTGCACAGCGAGGCGGATGTCAAGGCGGTCGAGGCCGAGTTGCACGACCGCTACGGCGAGCCGCCGGTCGAGGTGGGCAACCTGCTCGCCGTGGCCCGGTTCCGGCTGCTGGCGCGGGCGGCCGGACTGACCGAGATCGTCAGCCAGGGCACCTTCATCCGCTTCGGTCCGGCCGACCTCCTCGAGTCGAAGGTGCTGCGGCTGAAGCGGCTCTACCCGCGCAGCGTGGTCAAGGAGGCGGCGGCCCACATCCTCGTCCCGCGGCCGCTCAGCGCGACCATCGGCGGCCCGCCGGTCACCGACCTGGCGTTGCTGAGGTGGTGTTCCGCGGTGATCACCGAGGTCTTCGGCACGGGCTGATCGGCCGGTCCGATCGCGGACAACCACTAAGATCACTGCGTCGTCGCACCCCAAGGATGGGCTATGAGGTTTCACCACCCCCGGATCCGCCGGACCGTCACCGGCCTGACGGCGCTCGCGTTGCTGGGTCTGGGCCTGTCCGGCTGCAGCCGGGCCGAACCGGGCGTGGTCGCGTACGTGGGGGACACCACGATCACCCAGACCCAGGTCGATGAGGCGATCGCCGGAGTCACCCAGGCACTGACGGGTTCGCAGATCTCGACCCAGGCGGTGACCAGCGCGATGATCCACGGCGAGCTCGCGTCGATGATCGCGGCTCGCGACAACGTCACCATCACCAACGCCGATCGCGACGCCCTGCTCGAGGGCAGCAACCTGGCCCCGCTGCTCCAGGTGCCCGCCGCAGTGCCGGTGGCGTACGACCTGGCCGACCAGGAGCTCGTGGCCCGCAAGGTCGGCGACCAGGCGTACCTCGACGGGGTCAGGTCCATCCCGGTCAAGCTCAACCCGCGCTACGGCGTGCTCGATCCCGAACAGAAGACCATCGTCGACGGTCAGTCGGGTTCGCTCGCCGAGCCGGTCGCGCCCACGCCGAATCCCTGATCGTGTGACGTCCGTGCCTCCTGGACGGCTGGTCCAACTGGAGCGGCTGGTGGCGGTGATGACCCGGCTGCGGAGCGAGTGCCCGTGGGACGCCGAGCAGACCCACACCTCGTTGGTGCAGTACCTGATCGAGGAGAGCGCCGAGACGGTCGAGGCGATCGAGACCGGTGACCACGATCATCTGCGCGAGGAGCTCGGCGACCTGCTGCTGCAGGTGGTGTTCCACGCGCAGATCGCCTCCGAGACCGACCCCGACTTCACCCTCGAGACCATTGCCGCCGGCATCGCCGACAAGCTGATCCGCCGGCACCCGTACGTGTACGCCGATGGTGCGGTCCCGAGCGACCTGCTCGGCAGCTGGGAGCAGCGTAAGGCGGCCGAGAAGGGCCGCACCTCGGCGCTGGAGGGGATACCCGAGCAGCTGTCGGCCCTGGCCCGGGCGCACAAGATCATCCACCGGGCGCGAACCCGCGGTGTCGTCATCGACCTGCCCACCGACGCGATCACCGCCGACGAGGTGGGCCGGCAGATGCTCGACCTCCTCGCCCGGGCGCAGGCCGGCGGGATCGACCCGGACCAGGCGGTCCGGGCGGCGACCCGCGACCTCGAGCGGGCGGTGGTCGATGCCGAAACCGACGCTCGGATGGGTGATTCGGACCCGGCTCGGCAGTAGTCTCGGCTGCATGTCGCAACCCGGTATGCCTGGCCCGCCCGGCGGCATGCCCCCGTACGGCGCGCTGCCCTATCCGATGCCTCCGCAGTACGCCCCGCAACCGCCGCCGCAGCAGTATCGTCCGCGTCCCAGCCAGGAGACCCGCCGCGATGTCGAGGCGGCTTGGAAGGCCCGGCTCGAGCTCGGCCTGGACTTCGAGGACCACATCGCCGCCGGTCTCGCCGATCGCGTCGAACAACTGGCGCAGCAGCGGCTGATCGAGATGCGTGCCCAGTCGGAGGCTCAGCAGCGGGCGGACCACCGCGACGACTCCGGCGGCGGTCGGCAACTGGCGTTGGGCATCGTCTCGGTGGTGATGGGTGTGCCGATCACCGCGATCGCCGGTCCCGCGATGGATGGCGGAACGATCCCGATCATCGTGGCGTGGGTCGGGATCGTCGGGGTCAATCTCGCCCACGCCATCGGGCTGCGCCGGTCGCGCCGCCGTCCGTCCTGACGACCGGTTGGCTGACCTCGCGTTCGCAGCCGACCCCCAGCTCACCTTCGCCAGCATCTACCCGGCCTGCTACTCCGGGCGCTGGCCGCTGTGCGACCACCGGCTACGAGGCATCGGTGGCCGAACTGGCCCAGTTGAGCGTCGAGTCGAACCGCTCAGCCAGCGAAGACGCCCTCGACGCGGTAGAGGTCGGTGCGACGGTCGTCGACGATGTGGTTGCGCGGACCGATCCGTTTGTCGGCCGCTCGGCCCGGATCGATCTCGGCCACCAGCAGCAGCGGGGGATCGTCGGTCCGGGGGCCGGCGATCCGGAAGCCGTCCGGGCCGACGATCACGCTGCCGCGGACCCAGTCCACCCCGCGTTCGACCCCGCGGCGATCGGCGGCCACCACGTACAGGGCGTTGGTCGCCGCGTTGGCCTGCACCTTGATCACTCCGAGCGGCTGCTCGTCCGCGGGTCGTGGGCTCAACGGCCAGTTGGTCGGCGCGGCCAGGATCTGCGCGTCCGCCAGCCCGATCAGTCGGACCCATTCGGGGAACTCGAGGTCGTAGCAGACCAGCATCCCGATCCGGCCGAGGGCGGTGTCGACCACCGGCGGCCGCTCCGAGCCGGGGGTGAAGACGTCCTGTTCGGCGTCCCACAGATGAACCTTGCGGTAACACGCGAGGACCTGCCCCGACTCGATCAGCACCGCGCTGTTGTAGATCGCGCCTTCCTCACCCAGCTCGCAGAAACCGCCGACCACGGTCATTCCGTACGCGGCCGAACGTTCCTGCCACTGGGTGATCGTGGGCCCGGTGACCGGTTCGGCCAACGTTCGCGCCTCGGCCGCATCCGCGAACACGTACCCCGACTGGACCAGCTCCGGGAGCACCACCAGCGCGATCCCGGCCTCACCCGCCTCGGTCAGCGCGGCGTACGCGGCGGCGCGGTTGCCTTCGACGTCGCCGACCAGCAGGTTCAGCGTCGCCGCCGCGACTCGGATCTGTGCCACGTCCGACGAGTATGCCCCTTGGACGACCGCTCGTGGGCCGGTTCTGCGCACTCGTCATGAGCGGTATGCCACACCCGACCGGAGAGCCTGGTCGGCAGGTGAGCCGCACGCCGCTAGGCTGACCGGGATTTGTCGACGCTTCCGAAAGGCACCTTCGTGGCCAGTATTGAGTTCATCGGCGCACGCGAGATTCTCGATTCGCGCGGTAACCCGACGGTCGAGGTCGAGGTCATCCTCGACGACGGCTCCGAAGGCCGTGCGGCCGTCCCCTCCGGCGCCTCGACCGGCGCCTTCGAGGCGGTCGAGCTGCGTGACGGCGACGCCCGCTACGGCGGCAAGGGCGTGGCCAAGGCCGTGCTCGGCGTCGTCGACCAGCTCGGCCCTGAGTTGATCGGTTACGAGGCGAGCGAGCAGCGGCTGATCGACCAGGCCATGCTCGACCTCGACGGGACCGACAACAAGGCCAAGATCGGCGCGAACGCCATCCTCGGTGTGTCGCTCGCCGTCGCCCACGCCGCGGCCCATTCGGCCGACCTGCCGCTGTACCGCTACGTCGGCGGCCCGAACGCCCACGTGCTCCCGGTCCCGATGATGAACATCGTCAACGGCGGTTCGCACGCCGACTCCGACGTGGACGTCCAGGAGTTCATGATCGCGCCGATCGGTGCGACCACTTTCCGTGACGCCCTCGAGCAGGGGGCGACGGTCTACCACGCGCTCAAGTCGGTGCTCAAGAAGCAGGGTCTGTCCACCGGTCTCGGTGACGAGGGTGGCTTCGCTCCCAACCTGCCGGCCAACGTGGCCGCGCTCGAGCTGATCTCCACCGCCATCGAGTCGACTGGGCTCAAGCTCGGCACCGACATCGCCCTGGCGCTCGACGTGGCCTCGACCGAGTTCTTCGACAACGGTGTGTACAGCTGGGAGGGCGGCACCAAGTCGGCCGACGAGATGACCGCGATCTACGAGCAGTGGGTCCGCGACTTCCCGATCGTGTCGATCGAGGACCCGCTGGCCGAGGACGACTGGGCCGGCTGGAGCGCGCTGATGGGGCGGATCGGCGACAAGGTCCAGGTCGTCGGCGACGACCTCTTCGTCACCAACGTGACCCGGCTGCAGCGCGGCATCACCGAGAAGGCGGCGTCGGCGCTCCTGGTGAAGGTCAACCAGATCGGTTCGCTGACCGAGACCCTCGACGCGGTGAGCCTGGCCCAGCGGTCCGGCTTCGCCTGCATGATGAGCCACCGTTCCGGCGAGACCGAGGACACCACCATCGCCGACCTGGCCGTGGCCACGAACTGTGGTCAGATCAAGTCCGGCGCCCCGGCGCGTACGGACCGGGTGGCCAAGTACAACCAGCTGTTGCGGATCGAGGAGGACCTCGACGACGCCGCTCGCTACGCCGGCGCCGCGGCCTTCCCGCGTTTCACGGCCTGAGCGAAACGAGCGGTTGATGGCATCGGGGCCTCGGTCCTCCACTCGTCCGGGCGGCGCGCCCGGGCGCAGTAAACCGCGTCCCCGTAAGTCGACGCGACCGCCGGCGGCAGCGACCAGGCCGCCGGCGGACGCCCCGACCGCGGCGGCTTCGGCCGCTCCGGTCACGGCCTCGAGCCGGTCACGTTCGAGCCTCACCGCCCGGGCCATCGCCCTGGCGGTGGTGCTGTTGATCCTGACCATCTCCTACGCGAACTCGCTGCGGATCTACTTCGCCCAGTCGCACGACATCGCCAGCACCCAGGCGCAGATCGTCGAACGCCAGCAGAACATCACCCACCTGCAGACCGAGCTCGACCGCTGGAAGGACACCGACTACGTGCGGACCCAGGCCCGCGAGCGACTCGGGTGGGTCGTCCCGGGCGAGACCGGGTTCAGGGTGGTCGGCGCCGACGGCAAGCCCCTGGGTGGTGGAGCCGAGATCACCGCGGCCACCAAGCCCGACGCGCCAGCGCCCAAGGCCTGGTACGACAAGGTGTGGAGCTCGGTCGAGGCCGCCGACTCCCCGGCCCCGACCAAGGCGAAGTCGGAAATCCCCAAGAAGATCACCGAGAACACCAAGCCGCGCTGATTTCCGACTTCCCGTCGAGTCGGTCAGCGCAGGAACGCGGCGTGTCGCTGGCCGTTGGGCCACTGGGCGTCGAATTTCAGTGCCGATCCGGCGATCATTCGTCGAAACGGCTCAGCTTCGGTCGGCCGAGGGCTTCAGGAGGACATCGAGACGATGGCGCACCGCGTCGGCGGCAACGGAGTTCCCCCGCGACTTCCGGACGGCGTTGAGGAACTCCGCCACCTGCGGGCCGCCGATCTCCACCACCGCATCGACCAGGGCGCGGGCCCGGTTTTCCGCCAGGTCGGGAACGGTCGCGAGGTGGGCCACCAGCGCCCGCTGAGCATCCACCGATTGGGTGGCGGCGAGCGCGTCGGCGGCGAAGGGGGCCACGCGGTCGTCGGCGAGTTGCCGAGCCAGCAGGGGGACAGATTCGGCCGGTCTCAACTGGGCCGCGAGGCCCAGCAGTTCGCCGACGACATCGGAGAATTCCTCGGCAGTCACCCCCCGGCGTTCGTCCGCGGTGGCCGGTTCGCGGATCAGCTCCAGCAACGCCTCGAGGGCGGCCGCCCCCGAGGAAGCGAGCCAGCGATCCGTCTGCTCCGTCTGATCCGCCAGCGATCGACAGGGTCCGAGCGGACCACACAAATCGCGAACCCGGTCAACGGTTTCGGCGCGCGTCATCTCGAAGCTCCTCACTCGACCACCAACTCGTACACCGTTCGGGTGACCTCCGACCCGATCCAGTATCCGATCCCGCCGGCGACCAGGGTTCCCACCCCGTGTCCGGCCCACGCCCACGGTCCGGCCACATCGAGCGGCGTCCACAAAGCCGAGAACGCAGCCGCACCGGCGGTGGCGCCGGCCCATCCGCCGAGGGATTCGATGACGGCCTTGGTGCGGTCCTGCGCGTAGTAGATCTTGATCACGTCGGCCGCGATGGCCACCACGATCATGATGCGGCCGCCGATCCGGAAGGCGGTGCGGACCCGGCCGGCCCACTTGAGCTGGTTGGCCATCGCCTGCGCAGCCTCGACCACGATCGGCTCGGCCTTCAACCCAGCACCCTCCAGCTGGGCGATGACGGCCTGGGGGCCGCCCTTGAGTTTGATCTTCGCCGGGTCGGCGACGACCAGGAACTTGCCGTTGCCGCCGGTCGAGAAGCGGCTGTTCTTCAGGACCACCTCGCCGACCTTGGTCGGCGACCCCGCGACCTTCTCGCCGACCCGATCCCACATCCGCGACTCGGCGAACTTGTCGCGGAAACCGTTCTTACGCTCGAGCTGTTTGAGCAGTCGTGCCGACAGTGGCTTCTCCGGGGGGATGCTGTTCCGGCGACGGAACTCCGCCTCCGCCTCGATTTTCGTGCCCTCTCGTTCGCGCTCGAAGATCTCCAGCAGGTCGGCTTCACCGAACGTGATGCTGCCCTTGGTGGGTCCGAGTTCGGCCGAGACGTTGACGGACTTGTCACCTCCGACTCCGGTGTAGGGATTACCTTCGGTGATGAACCACGAGGCCCCGCCCTTGCCGAGCTCGGGCTTGAACGGTGGCTCACCCTTGCCGTAGTTCTCGAGGATCTTGACCGCGACTTCGGGTGTGACGGCGGTCTGGCCCGCTGTTCCGACGGCGGGCGGCTTGCCGAACGCGGTCATCCCCCAGCCGGTAGGACCGTTCGCCCGCTGGTCCATCTCGTCCTCGACTCGCGCCAGCCGTTCCGTGTCACCGTCCAGTCCGCGGATGTACTCCACGCCGAGTGCGGCATCGGGCAGTGACGGGATCTCCTCGAGCGGGACCAGCGGTCTCCACGCCGGGTCGAGGAATCGGCCGATGTCGTTGACCTGATCGAGCGGGATGTCCCGGGTGGCGTTGGGGTGTCGCGAGGTGAACGAGTCGGCCGAGACGCCGAGCTGCTTGTCGGCAAGAGCGTCGAAGGCGAG
Source organism: uncultured Actinomycetota bacterium (assembly GCA_963815905.1). GTDB lineage: Bacteria > Actinomycetota > Actinomycetes > Propionibacteriales > Propionibacteriaceae > Microlunatus. The sequence goes on from CAWFIO010000017.1 coordinate 125,682, forward strand.
ACGTAGCCGGGGGAGGTTCACCCCGACCGCCTGGCCGAGATGGGCACGCAGCACTTCCGTTGTCCCGACACCGGCCAGGCGGGTCAGGGTGTTCAGGATGTCGTACATGGCCAAGCCGTTGAGCACGCGAAAGGCCGCCGGGAAGTCCCCGACTCCCGCGACCGGGTCGGGCTTGTCGAGCGCCTCCCGGATCTGCTGCTCGGCCGACTGCCGCTGGAGGGCGAGCATCGAGATCACCGCCCGGTTGCCGACCGCGGCCTGCCACTGGGCGACCAGGATCGGCCGGACCGCGGCGCCCGGCGGACCGTGCTCGGCCGGCTCCGCGGTGATCGATGGGGTCCGGGTATCGAAGCGAGCGTCCACCAGCGGACGGGCCGGTCGCTGGTGGTCGACCCCCGCCTGCTCCATCCTCCAACCGTGGGGGCCGACGACCGCACCGCCCAGAGGCGTCGGCGCGCTCTTGAGTCCACTCCGCCCTGCCCTTCTGGGTATCCGCGGTGTGCCTGATCGGGCATCGCGTCGGTGTCGCGGTGACAGGATGGGGGCGTGGTGGAGCCGATGACCGAGGTCGACGAGCGGGTGATCGCCGCCCAGCTCGGGCGTGATCCGCGCGGGGTGGTCGGGGTCGCCCACCGCTGCCCGTGCGGCAAGCCGGACGTGGTCGCGACCGAGCCTCGGCTGCCGGACGGCACTCCGTTCCCCACCACCTACTACCTCACCTGCCCGCGGGCGAACGCGGCGTGCTCGACGCTCGAGGCCAACGGGGTGATGGCCGAGATGGCCGCGCGGCTGGGCGAGGACGGCGAACTCGCCGCCGCGTACGCGGTCGCCCATCGGGCCTATCTCGCCGACCGATCGACGCTCGGCGAGGTGCCCGAGATCAGCGGCGTCAGCGCCGGCGGGATGCCCGACCGGGTCAAGTGCCTGCACGCGCTCATCGGTCACGCGTTGGCCGCCGGTCCCGGCGTCAATCCGCTCGGCGACGAGGCCCTCGCGTCGCTCGGGTCCTACTGGACCAAGCCCTGCCTGTCCGGCCCCGCTCAGGAGGATCACCGATGACCACCGGTGAACCGTGGGGCGCCACGCTCCCGACCACGGTCGCCGCCATCGACTGCGGCACCAACTCGATCCGGCTGCTGATCGCCGAGTCCACTCCGACCGGCGGATTGATCGATCGCGACCGCCGGGTCGAGATCGTCCGGCTCGGGCAGGGTGTGGACGCCACCGGCACCTTCCACCCCGACGCGCTGGTCCGAACGTTCGCCGCGGTCGAGGAGTACGCCGCGGCGATCGCGACGGCCGGCATCCCGACCGAGCGGGTCCACTTCGTAGCCACCTCGGCGTCGCGCGACGTGAGCAACCGCGAGGAGTTCTTCGCCGGCGTCGAGCAGCGGCTGGGCGTCCGGCCCGACGTGATCAGCGGGGCCAAAGAGGCCCAGCTGTCGTTCCTCGGCGCGCTCAGCCGGGTCGAGGCGGCCGGTGACCCGGTGCTGGTGATCGACGTCGGCGGCGGATCGACCGAGCTCATCATCGGCTCGGCACAGGGGGAACTGACGTACGCGGTGTCGCTCGACATCGGCTCGGTCCGACTGACTGAGCGCTTCCTCAAGACCCACCCGCCGGCGGCCGGGGATCTGGCTGCGGCCGCGGCCCACGTGGATCGGCTGCTCGACTCCAGCGGAGTCGACTTCACGAAGGTCCGCACCTGGATCGGGGTCGCCGGGACGGTGACCACGCTGTCGGGGGTCTACCAGCAGTTGCCCGCGTACGACCGCGAGCGGGTGCACGGCTCGCGAATCCCGCAGGGCGGTCTGGCCGAGTTGTTGCGGACGCTCGGTTCGGCGTCGCTGGAGGAGATCCGCGCGCTCCCGTCGATGCATCCCAAACGCGCCGACGTGATCACCGGCGGAGCGCTGATCGCCGAACGCATCGCCGCCCGGACGCCGGTCGCGGAGCTGATCGTCAGCGAATCGGACATCCTCGACGGCATCGCCCTCGAGCTGTTCGAGCGCGGCTGAGCAATGCCACGACCGTCGACCGGCTCATTCGCCGGGTAGCCTCGGTGGCGCTATGGAGGATGCCGCACCGATCGCTCGACGCTCCCTGCCGATGGTGATGGCCCACCACCTGGCCCGGGTGCGGTCGCGTCGTACGCTGCTCCGCGGTCTGCTTCGCGGCATCGGGGTCGCCCTGCTGGGCACGCTGGCCGCCCTCCCGTTGGCCGCGATCTGGGGCATCACCCACGCCAGCACCACCGATTACCTCGGTCCCCACCGGGTCGAGTTGTCCAGCAACTTCTCCAACGAGGTCCGGATCGATCTCGGCCCGATCGGCAACGCCTACCTGGACAGCCCCGCGTCGCCGATCGGCCTGGATCTGGTCGTCGGAGCGGTGGGCTCGGCGACCGGCGCGCTCAACGTCAACGATCTGCTCTCCAACCGGACGCTGGCCGCGTACACCGCGCTCTACGCCGACCCGCAGGAAGCGGCCAGCGCGCTGATCGAACGGTTGATCTATGACGGTCTCGGCGACGCGCTGGCGGCCGAACTGGTTCTGCTGGTGGGATTCGGCCTCTGGCAGTGGCGCACCGGGCTGCTGGCCCCGTGGGCCGCGCAACGGCTGACCCGCCGGCGGCTGCTGGTCGTCTACGTCGCGGTGATCGTGCTGCTGATCGGCTCCATCCTGGTCCCGGCGAAGCCCGTGGGGACGCGGATCGACGTGGAGGCGGCCGGCACCCGGTTCGGCCCGGTCCGGGTCGACAACGTGTTGTTCGCCGACCTGCTCGACCGCGCCTTCGACGGCGTACGGCTGCTGGTCGAGCGACAGGGGAAGGCGGTCGACGCCTACGTGGCCCAGGCGATGTCCGGTCTGGACGAGCAGAGCGCGAAGCTCGTCGGCCCGGCGCCGGGCGAGACGATGCTGATGAGCTTCAGCGACCTGCACTGCAACCAGGCGACCACCCGACTGATCACCGAGCTGGTCACCCGGACCCAGCCCTCCCTGATCATCAGCTCGGGCGACGACACGGTCAACGGCACGGCGGCCGAGCGCAGCTGCATCCGGCGCGAGGCCCGGATGGGCGGGGGGAGGATCCCGATGGTCGTGTCGACGGGCAACCACGACTCCGATCTGACCGAGGACCAGATGCGGTCGTTCGGGATGAACGTGCTCGACGGCAGCGTGGTCACCGAGGCCGGGATCACCGTGCTCGGCGACGACGACCCCGAGCAGAATCTGCCGTTCAGCGTCGAGCGTCGGACGAACCGGTCCGAGACCGAGGAGCAGATGGGGCAGCGGATGATCGACATCGCACGCAGCCGCCAGGTCGACGTGATCACGCTGCACCAGCCCAACGCGACCGCGATCATCCGCGAAACCCCGAACCCGCCGGCCCGGTTGATCCTCTACGGCCACATGCACACCCAGCTCGGTCCGCAGGTGATCGCACACGACGACGGCAGCTGGTCCGTCGCCATCCAACAGGGCACCGCCGGCGGGGTGCGGCAGCCGACGATCACGTCGTTCAGCACACCGTTCTCCACCCCGCTGCTCAGTGCCGACGTCTACCGCTACTTCCGCGACGACGCCACCGGTCTGATCACCGCAGTGCAACCGGTGCACTTCCGCCCCGACGGCAGCGTGACGGTCGACGACCGGATCGTCACGGGGGATCTGGCCTTCCTGCCCGCGCAAACCCGGGTCAAACTGGGCGCGTCACCCTCGCCCGCACCGTTCGACACCCCCGCGCCGAGCCCGTCTCCCACCGGCTGAACCGTGGTGGTCCGTCGGGGCGCTAGGCTCGCCCCGCCCGGCCCCCGTAGCCCAAGGGCAGAGGCAAGCGGCTTAAACCCGCTCCAGTGTGGGTTCGAATCCCACCGGGGGCACGAGCGAACCCACAGCAATCGCACAGCGTCGGAACACCGCGACCGCGTAGTGCGTTGCCTAGAATGTAGTGAGCGCCAGACATGGCGCCCGATCTCAGGAGGAACCCTAGATGTTGCGAAGTTCGAACCCGATCCTCTCCAAGCAGGACGCGTTCACGCCCGCAGCTCCGCAGTACGGCCAGAACCAGTTCGGCCAGAACCAATTCGGGCAGAACCAGTACGGCCAGGCGCCGTACGGTCAGCAGCCGCCCAGCCGTCCCGACTCCGGCGCCCGGATGACCTTCGACGACGTGGTCACCAAGACCGCCGTCACGATGGCCGTTCTCGTCGTCACCGCAGCGCTCGCTTGGTTCGCCATCCCCGATGCTCTGATGGGTCCGGCGCTGATCAGCTCCGGTCTGATCGGCTTCGTCGTGGTGATGATCGTCTCGTTCCGTCGTTCGGTGAGCCCGGGCCTGGTGCTGCTGTACGCGGCCATCGAGGGCGTGTTCATCGGCATGATCAGCAAGTACTTCGAGTTCCTGTACGACGGCATCGTCGCGCAGGCGGTCCTCGGTACCTTCGCGGCGGCGGGCGTCACGCTCGCGGCGTACAAGTTCTTCAACATCCGCGTCACCCCGAAGTTCCAGAAGGTCGTCGTCATCGCGACCATCTCCTTCGCGGTCGCCATGTTGCTCAACTTCGTGCTGTCGCTGGCCGGGATCAACCTCGGCCTGCGTGACGGTGGCACCGGTCCGGTCAGCCTGCTGGCCGTCGGCGTCTCGTTGCTCGGTGCGGTGCTCGCGGTCCTCAACCTGGTCCTCGACTTCGACTACATCGAGAAGGGTGTCGCCGCCGGCGCCCCCGCGAAGGAGTCGTGGCGTGGAGCCTTCGGCCTGACCGTCACCATGGTCTGGCTGTACATCGAGATCCTGCGCCTGCTGTCCTACCTTCGCCGGTGACTCTCGGCTAGCTGAACCACCCAGGGCCGTCGCTCCTCTCCAGGAGCGGCGGCCCTGTGGCATGTCCAGGGGACTCAGAACGTGAGCAAGACCTTGCCCGAGCGCTGCGGATCGCGGGCGACGGCGAGCGCCTCGAGCGCGTCGGCGATGGGGAACTCGTGCGTGATCGCCGCGTCGACCGTCAACCGGCCGTCGCCCATCGCCGCCAGCACTTCGTCGATCTCGGCGTTGAACCGGAACGATCCGACGAGCTCCAGTTCGCGGCTGATCGCCCGGGCCACGGCGATCGGATGCTCGCCCGGTGGCAGCAGGCCGACCATGACGATCCGTCCGCCCCGCGTGGTGGCATCGATCGCGGTCCGCAGGCCCGGCACGCTGCCCGAGCACTCGATGGTCACGTCAGCGTCGACGGTGGCGGGGTCTAGACCGCCGGCGGTCACGGTGCGGTGTGCGCCGAGGTCAGTGGCGCGGGTCAACGCCGGCTGATGCAGGTCGCTGACCACCACCTCGCCGGCGCCGCGGGCCCGCGCAGCGGCCACGGTGAGCAACCCGATCGGACCCGCCCCGATGACGAAGACCCGCCGCCCCTCGATGACACCGGCCCGATTGAGGGCGTGCCAGGCCACCCCGGCGGGCTCGGCCAGGGCCGCCGTGCGCACCGACAACCCGTCCGGGAGTCGTCGGAGCATCCGCGCCGGCACCGTGAGATGGCCGGCGAACGCGCCCTGGGCGTGCGGCAACCGGGCCGCGCTGCCCAGGTAGGTCCCCGCCGGTGACAGGTTGGGGCGGTCGTTCGGGTAGCGGACGCTCCCGTCGCCAGCGCTCGGGCTGGCTGGGTGCAACGTGACGGGGGTGCCTACCGACAGCCCCGAGCCGTCGGCGGCCGCGACCGCGACAATTCCGGAGACCTCGTGACCGAGCAGCATGGGCTCGCGCAGGATGGATTCGCCGGCCGACCCGTGTTGCCAGTAGTGCAGGTCGGAACCGCAGATGCCGCCGTACGCGATCCGGACCACGGCCTCCGACGGGCCCGGTGACCGTACCGGCACGGCTTCCACCCGGACGTCGCCCGCCGCGTACGCGACCAGGCCGACGGTTTCGCTCGGCAGACTCATCCCTTCATTCTCGCCCGGGCCCGGGCAAGGCCGCCGGATAGAGTCGGCGCGTGCATTATGTGGAGTCGCTCATCGACCTGGTCGGCAACACCCCGCTGCTCAAGCTCAACCGGGTGACCGACGGGGCCAAGGGGCTGGTGCTGGCCAAGGTCGAGTATCTGAACCCCGGCGGTTCGGTCAAGGACCGGATCGCGGTCAAGATGATCGAGGCCGCCGAGGCTGAGGGTCTGCTCAAGCCGGGCGGCGTCATCGTCGAGCCGACCAGCGGCAACACCGGGGTCGGGCTGGCGATCGTGGCCCAGGCCAAGGGCTACCGGTGCGTGTTCGTCTGCCCGGACAAGGTCAGCGAGGACAAGCGCAACGTGCTGGCCGCGTACGGGGCGGAGGTCGTGGTCTGCCCGACGGCGGTGGACCCGAATCACCCGGACTCCTACTACTCGACCTCCGATCGGCTGGTCCGCGAGATCCCGGGCGCCTGGAAGCCCGACCAGTACTCCAACCCGAACAACCCGGCCAGCCACTACGCGTCGACCGGACCCGAGATCTGGGCGCAGACCGAGGGTCGGCTGACCCACTTCGTCACCGGGATGGGCACCGGCGGGACGATCAGCGGCACCGGACGCTACCTCAAGGAGGCGTCCGCGGGCGGCGTCCAGGTCGTCGGCGCCGACCCTTCCGGCTCGGTGTACTCCGGTGGTGACGGTCGGCCCTATCTGGTCGAGGGGGTCGGCGAGGACTTCTGGCCGGCCAACTACGACCCGACGGTCTGCGACCGGGTGATCGAGGTCTCCGATGCTGACAGCTTCGCGATGACCCGCCGGTTGGCTCGCGAGGAAGGCCTGTTGGTCGGCGGCTCCTCGGGCATGGCCGCCGCGGCCGCGATCCGGCTGGCCCAGGAACTCGACGATCCGGACACCGTCATCGTGGTACTGCTGCCCGACTCGGGCCGCGGCTATCTGACCAAGATCTTCAGTGATGACTGGCTGGCCCGCTACGGGTTCTCGACCCGACCGGGGTCGCAGGTCCGGGTGGTCGGTGACGTGCTGCGCGAGAAGTCCGGCGAGCTGCCGTCGCTGGTGCACACCCACCCCAACGAGACCATCGCCGAGGCGGTGGCCATCCTGCGCGAGTACGGGGTGAGCCAGATGCCGGTGGTCCGCGCCGAACCGCCGGTGATGGCGGCCGAGGTAGCGGGATCGGTGAGCGAGCGCGGGCTGCTCGGCGCCCTGTTCGCGCACAACGCGCGACCGGCCGATCCGGTGAGCTCGGTGATGGAGCCGTTGCTCCCCAGTCTCGGGGCCAGCGAGCCGGTCACCCGGGCGGTCGAACTGCTCGTCGACGCCGACGCCCTGCTGGTCCTCGACGACGGCAAGCCGGTCGGCGTGCTGACCCGGCAGGACCTACTGGGCGATGTCGGCTAGCAGTTCGCCGAGGACGGTCTGCCAGTTGACCGTCCACGCCACGGACGCCCAGCGGTCGAGCGGGATCCAGGCCGCCGACTCGGTCGTGCCGCCGAGATCGAGCACCACCGGTTCAGTCGGGTCGTTGCAGTAACCGCGATAGATCAATCGCACCGCGTGGAAGTCCTCCACCGTGGCATCCGGGTTCCGACCGATCCAGTGCGAGGTCTGCACGTTGATCAACTCGCCGAGGGTGATGGACTGCGACGTCTCCTCGGCCACCTCGCGCAGCACCGCCGCCGACGGCTCCTCGCCGTCGTCGATACCGCCGCCGGGCATGCCCCAGCGATCCGCCACCGCGGTCCGGTCGGAGTACTCGGTGGCCAGCAGGCCGCGCTCGGAGAGCACCACCGCGTACGCGGCCACCCGCTGGCGGACCAGCGGCTCGACGCCGTCGAGCTCGAGCCCTCGGTCCTTCCCACGCAACCGCGGTCGCGGAGCCGGGCGGTCACCGGCCGATTCCACGCTCACCCGCAACACGATGTCTCCGTCGGCGTCGCGTACGGCGTCGACGGGACGCCGGACCGCGAAACCATGGCCATGGGCCACCGTGTCGGGGTCCGAACCGTGGGGGAGGGCGGCCCGAAAGGCCTCGGCGCCGTCGGTGTCGACGCCGATGACGACCACGCTCACGGTTTGCGGGCGGTGATGATCAAAAAGCCGGTGGGCAACGCCACGCCGGTGCCGTCGTGGTACGGCTCGAGTCCGGCGGTCAGTGCCCGCCGCGCGACCTCGATGTCGGCCTTCGACCGGTCCTGCATCACCATCCGGAGTCCGGCGAAGGTCATCGCCTCCTCGACCGCATCCGCCAGGGGGGCGGGTCCGACGAGATAGGTCGGCTCATCGTGGACGACGAAGTCGACATCGACCCAGCCGGCGGCCTCGAGCATCGTCCGGGTCCGATCACGATCGCCCAGGCTGGTCGCGCCGACGTCGGAGGGCGGCGGCGCGTACGCGATCCCGGCCCGGTCGAAAGCGCTGGTGACCAGCCCCAGCGGCACGTCGAACAACGGCACCTCGCCGGCCTGACGCCAGGCCGCGACGCACAATCGCCCGCCGCGGCGGGTGGCGCCGACCAGGTTGCCGAACGCGCGAACCGGGTCGGAGAAGAACATCACCCCGAATCGCGAGATCACGGCGTCGAAGATCCGCCCCGGGAAGGTGTGCTCGACGACATCACCGACGACCCAGTCGATCGGGTACCGGAGGGACCGGCCGCAGGCGGCATCGATCATGGCCGGCGCGATGTCGATGCCGGTCACCTCTCCGGTGGGACCGACGGCGTCGCTGGCCCGTCGGGTGGTCGACCCGGCGCCGCACCCGACGTCGAGCACCCGTTCACCGGGAGCCAACCGGGCGGCGGTGAAGAGCACATCGGACACCACGGCCAGCTCGGCTTCGAGCCCGTCGATCCGCCGCAACCACAGCGCCACCCGCTCCGCATCCCACATCGGCTGGGTCATCGTTCGTCCTCTCCCCGACTGCCCTCAAGATAATGCTGAAGGGTCGGGCCCACCGCGGCAACCAGTTCGGCCGAAGTGGGCGCAGTCAGGGCGGGGAGCCGGAGCAGGTAGCGACCGACGATCACTCCGAGCAGCTGGGACGCGACCAGCGCGCCGCGCCGGGCCGCCTCGTCGTGTGGCACCCCCACCGCCCCGAGCACTCGACCGACCAATTCCAGGTCGAGGAACTCCCCGAAGACCCGGCCCATCTCCGGATCGGCGAGTGCCGTGCGGACCGCCGCCACGAGGTTGGGTTGGACCTCGGAGTCCCAGATCGACAGCAGGGTGGTCAGTAAGCGCTCGCCCAGACCGTCGGGCCCGTCGGCGACCAGGGTGCCGAGGACCTCATCGATCGGCACAGGGACGGCGACGGTGGCCAGGAACAAGCGCTGCTTGGTGTCGAAGTAGTGGTGGATCAGGGCCGGGTCCACGCCGGCGTCGGCAGCGATGCTGCGCAGCGAGGTGCTCTGGTAGCCACGGGCCGCGAACCCCTCCCGCGCCGCGCGCAGGATCTCGTTGCGGGTGTCGCTGGGACCGGGTCGCCGTCCAGCCCTCGGCGCCCGTGTCGTCACCGCTTCAGTCTGTCAGCTTCGCTGGGCCGAGCCGGTACCGTTGGGCGGCGTGCGGACCCTGCGAGAACACCCATGATCATCGGCCTGGTGTACGCGGTCCTCGGGCTGAGCGTCGTGGCTGTCGTCTGGGGTCTGATCAGCGCTATCGCCGACAAGCCCCCGGGTAAGGCGCAGCTGATCTTCGCCGCGGCCCTGGAGGTGCTGGTGCTGGTCAATTCGGTGGTCGCCGCCGTCCGCCTGATCGGCGGCTATCAGCCGCTGGAGTTCGCGACCACCATCGGCTACCTGATCGGGATCTTGGTATTGATCCCGATCGCCTGGTTCTGGGCCAACGTCGAGCGGACCCGATTCTCCGGAGTGGTCCTGGCCATCGCCGCCTTCGCCGTCCTGGGGATGATGTTGCGGCTCGTCGTGATCTGGACCCCGGTCTCGTGAGCGAGACGAAGCCGCGCACCAACAGCGGTCCGGGCCGCGCGCTGGTCGCCGTCTATGGCATCTTCGCCCTGGCCGCCACGGCCCGGGCCGGGGTGCAGCTCGGCACCAGGTTCCACGAGGCGCCGCTGGCGTACCTCCTGTCGCTGTTCGCCGGGGTGGTCTACCTCGTGGCCACGCTCACCCTCGGCCGCGGCACCCCGACCGCCCGCCGGATCGCCATCGGCGCTGTCGTCGTCGAGCTGGTCGGCGTGCTGACCGTCGGCACGCTGAGCGTGCTCGACCGGGCCGCCTTCCCCGACGAGACGGTCTGGTCGGTCTACGGCATCGGCTACGGCTTCATCCCGCTGATCCTGCCCATCCTCGGGCTGATCTGGCTGCGGCGTACGCGCCCCCGCCCCTGACCGTCCCGCTGCGAGATCTCACCTGGCGCTTCTTACTGGGCTTGCCGCCGACGCCTCCCCCTCTGACTATCTGGGGGCAGATAGCGGCAACAGGGGCCGGTCACCGGTTATCTGCCCCCAGTTAGTCGAGAATGGGGAGGCGACGGCCTGGCGCTCTGCCCAGGGCGGCTCCCGGTCAGATCAGGAGCCGGATCCATGGCATCGAGCACGCCGTGGATGGTGGCGGCGGATCGGCATCGGTCGGGGTGAGGAATGGGCCGAAGCTCGGCTCGTCCCTAGTCCGTCACCCGGATCAGCGTTGGCAGGCGCGTTTCCCGCCGGTCACGACGCCCGACCGATCACGTCGTCCGGTGCGAACACCCGCAGCTCGGCGTCGTTGGCGAAATGCATCGGCCACATCGAGACGCCGACCTCGTTCGCGGCGACGGTCATCTGCTGGGCCCAGCTGCGGTCCTGCTGGTTGAGCGGGTGCCGACCGGGCCGGCTGAGCAGGATGGCGAACGACCCCCCTTCCGGCATCACCTGCGAGGCGATCCAGGCCAGGTTGTGGCAGCCGGCCGGGTCGCCGGCCGGCGGGATGTCGTCGATGGTCGTGAGATGGGGGACCGGCCAGCCGTCGGGTTCGAGCAGCAGCAGCCAGAGTCGACGATAGGCGAACCCGAGCTCGCCCATCAGGCTGCGCCAGTGGTAGGTCAGTTCGTCGAGGGCGGTGATCGCGGGCGTCTCGTCGGGCGGCCGCAGGGCAGGGATGTCAGTCATCCGGCCACCCTCGACCGGGCCGAGGTGGTCGCGCATCCCCAAAGCCGAGTTATCCACTGCTTCTGTGGACAACTCCCCGATCTGGGCTGGCGTCGGGTCGTTTCCCGGCACCTGCGGCGAAACGCAGCCCGGTCACCTCGCGTCAGATGCCGTTTCCCGGCACGTGCCGGGAAACGACCCGAATCTGACCTCGGCAGGGGCCGTTTCGCGGCACGTGCCGGGAAACGAACCGCCCAGACCCAGCTGAGACCCAACCAGTCAGGCGGCGACCAGGTCGGCGTAGTCGGGATGGCGCTCGATCCAGCCGCGGAAGAAGGGGCACCACGGGCGGACTTCGAGGCGGGCCGACCGGGCCTCGTCGAGGGCGTAGCGGGCCAGGGCGCCACCGACGCCCTGACCCTCGAACTCGTCCTCGACCGCGGTGTGGACGAAGGTGATCCGGCCCTCCTCGCGCTCGTACGCGGCGATGCCGGCCAGTTCGGCCCCCACCCGCGCCTCGTAGCGCGACATTTCCCGGTGGTCCTGCACGGTGACGTCCATGGGCTGCACTGTGCCAGACGATCGCCACTCCGAGGGCCCGGACTCAGCCGGCGTCGAAGCCACCACGACGGAGGAGTTCGGCGAACGGTGTGACCGGCTCCTCCGATCCCGCCGAGACGACCGGTTTCGGGGCGCGTACGCCGAGCAGCGCGGCCAGCTCGGTCGCAGCCCGGATGATCCGCTCCGTCAGCGAGTGACCCGCACTCCCACCGCCGAAGTCCTCGGTCGCCGCGAAGACGGCGGTCGGCACGACGATGGTGCGTAGGTACGCGAACAGCGGCCGCATCGCGTGCTCGAGCATCAGCGAATGCCGCGCGGTGCCACCGGTGGCCGCTATCAGCACCGGGGTGCCGGCCAACGACTGCGGTTGCAGCACGTCGAAGAACGTCTTGAACAGACCACTGAAGGAACCGCTGAACACCGGGGTGACCGCGATCAACGCGTCCGCGCTGATCACCCTGTCGATCACCTCGGCGAGCCGGGTGCTGGGGAATCCGCTGGTCAGATGGCCGGCGAGATCCTGCGCGAACTCGCGCAACTCGACGACCTCGAGGGTGGCGGGCGCCCCGCCACCAAGGGCTTCGACGGTGGCCGCTCCCAGTCGGTCACCGAGTAGTCGGGTCGCCGAGGGCTGACCCAGCCCGGCGCTGATGAGGACGATGCGGGTCATCGGACACGCTCCAGTTCTTTCGCGGTGCTGGGTTGATCGGTCTCGATGCCGGACGGAACGCCCGACTCGGTAGCGAGCTTGGCGGCCCGCAGGCTCTGATGGGTCGGCGCCTCGGGAACGTGGGCTGGACGCAGGGCGTCGAACTCACGCCGCAGGACCGGGATCACGTGTTCGCCGAGGAGGTCCAGCTGCTCGAGCACCGTCTTGAGCGGCAACCCGGCGTGGTCGGCCAGGAACAGCTGCCGCTGGTAGTCGCCGAAGTTCTCGCGGAAGGTGAGGGTCCGTTCGATCACCTCCTGCGGGCTGCCGACGGTGAGCGGCGTCTCGCGCATGAAGTCCTCGAGTGCGGGCCCGTGACCGTAGACCGGGGCGTTGTCGAAGTACGGCCGGAACTCAGCGATGGCGTCCTGGGACTTGGGCCGGATGAACACCTGCCCGCCGAGACCGACGATCGCCTGGTCGGCGCGCCCGTGACCGTAGTGTTCGAAGCGACGACGGTAGAGGTTGATCAGCTGCTGGAAGTGGTCTTTCGGCCAGAAGATGTGGTTGGCGAAGAAGCCGTCCCCGTAGTACGCGGCCTGTTCGGCGATCTGCGGGCTGCGGATCGAGCCGTGCCAGACGAAGGGCGGGACGTCGTCGAGCGGACGCGGCGTCGAGGTGAAGGACTGCAGGGGCGTACGGAAGCGGCCCTCCCAGTCGACGACGTCCTCGCGCCACAGCCGACGCAGCAGGTCGTAGTTCTCCACGGCCAGCTCGATGCCGTCGCGGATGTCCTTGCCGAACCACGGGTACACGGGCCCGGTGTTGCCCCGGCCCATCATCAGGTCCACCCGGCCATCGGACAGATGCTGGAGCATCGCGTAGTCCTCGGCGATCTTGACCGGGTCGTTGGTCGTGATCAACGTGGTCGAGGTGGAGAGGATGAGCCGCTCGGTCTGCGCCGCGATGTAGCCGAGCATCGTGGTCGGCGACGAGGGCACGAACGGCCGGTTGTGGTGCTCGCCGGTCGCGAAGACATCGAGGCCCACTTCCTCGGCCTTCCTGGCGATGGTCACCATCGCCTTGATCCGCTCGGCCTCGGTCGGCGTCCGCCCGGTCGTCGGGTCGGCGGTGACGTCCCCTACGGTGAAGATTCCGAACTGCATCTCGCGCTCCTCAGGTCTGCAGATAATTTACCATTCAACTATCTGATCAGTGGAACCGGGAGCCTGGCCGAACTATTCCGGCAACGACCTGTGGAGGCCGAAGCACGATGAAGTACAACGAGGGCGCCCAGCTGGACCCGTCGCAGATGGGTGGGGGACGCCGTGGTGGCGGGGGCAAGATCGCCATCGGGGGTGGGGCCGGCGTGGTCGTGCTGATCCTGGCGCTGCTTCTCGGCGTCAATCCCAACGATCTGCTGGGCGGTCAGCAGGCGGAACCGCAGGCCACCGACGGCGGCACCCCGTTCGCCCAGTGCACCAAGGGGGCCGACATCAGCACCGACCGTGACTGCCGGTTCGTCGCCTTCACCAACTCGATCCAGGGCTACTGGGGCAAGACGATGAAGGACTACCAGGAGATCCAGGTCAACACCTTCACCGGCAGCGTGGCGACGGCGTGCGGCCAGGCCAGCTCGGCGGTCGGACCCTTCTACTGCCCCGGGGACACCAGCGTCTACCTCGATCTCGGCTTCTTCGACGAGTTGATGACCAAGCTGGGCGCCGAGGGTGGCGACGCGGCCGAGGCGTACGTGCTGGCCCACGAGTTCGGACACCACATCCAGGACCTGACCGGGGACATGGCCAAGGTCCAGGGCAGCGGCGGCGGAAACGGGCCGAAGTCGCAGGGCGTACGCCTCGAACTCCAGGCCGACTGCTACGCCGGGGTCTGGTTCAACCACGCCACCGACGACCCGAACTCGCCGATCGCCGAGGTCACCCAGGACGACCTGGACCGGGCCATCGATGCCGCCGAGGCGGTGGGGGACGATCGGATCCAGGAGAAGACTCAGGGCCAGGTGACGCCGGAGAGCTGGACCCACGGCTCGGCGGCGAGTCGCAAGAAATGGCTGCTCGAGGGCTTCCGCAGCGGGGACCCGAACGGCTGTGACACCTACTCGGTGGCCAACCCGTGACCGTCTCGACCGGCGCCGGCGCCGACGGGTGCTGCTGACCGGTGCCTCGACCGGAATCGGTCGGTCCGGCGGAGTGGCGCGCCATTCGAACCGTCGGCCGATGGCCAGCACGATCACCCCGGCCAGCGGCAGGACGACCGCGACCCGGCTGGGCCAGGCGTACGAGTAGCCGAGCGCGAGCACCAGGCCCCCGAGCCAGGCGCCGAGCGCGTTTCCGATGTTGAGCACGGCATGGTTCAGAGCCGCGGCGAGCGATTGCCCCTCCTGGGCGACGTCCATCAACCGAGTCTGCAGCGCAGGCATCATCACCGTGCTGACCAGGCCGAAGACCAGGACCGCCACGAAGGCGCCGACCGGGGTGACGACCAGGAAGCTGAAGACGGCGAGCATCGCGGCGAGCGCGAGCATGCCGATGTAGAGGGTGGGGAGTAGAGCCCGATCGGCCAGTCGGCCACCGAGCACCATGCCCATGGTCATCCCGACGCCGTAGACCGCCAGGATCCACACGACGCCCAGCTCATCGAGCCCCGCCAGGGTCATCACGGTCGGAGCGATGTAGGAGTAGGTGGCGAACATCCCGCCGAAGCCGACCATGCCGACGACCAACGTGAACCACACCTGCGGCTTGGCCAGCGCGCTCAGCTCGGAGCGGATGCTGGCGGGATGCTCGCCGATCTGCACGGGCGGAACCCAGATCAGCGCCGCTCCGAGGCACAGCAGGGCGAGGGCGGTGACGGCCACGTAGAGGGTCGGCCAGCCGAAGGCCTGGCCCAGCCAGGTGGAGGCGGGGACCCCGGCGATGTTGGCCACGGTCAGCCCGACCATCACCGACGACACCGCTCGGGCCCGGCGATCGGCCGGGACCAGCGACGCGGCCACGACCGCGGCGACGCCGAAGTAGGCGCCGTGCGGGACTCCGGCTACGAAGCGGGCGATCAGCAGCGTCGTGTACGTGGTGGCCAGGGCCGAGGCCAGGTTGCCGAGGGCGAACACCGCCATCAGGGCGAGCAGCAACTTCTTGCGCGGCAGCCGAGCGGCCAGCGTGGCGATCACCGGTGCGCCGACGACGACGCCGAGCGCGTACGCGGAGATCAGGTGACCCGCCGAGGGGATGTCGACCCCGACCCCGTCGGCGATCTGGGGCAGCAGACCCATGGTGGCGAATTCGGTGGTCCCGATCGCGAAGGCACCGATGGACAATGCGAAGAGCGCCCGTCCGGGGCGGACGGGAGGCGACGGGTCGAGGCGAGAGGGTGCCAGAACGGCGGAGGACATGGTGGGACTTCCCGGAAGTTCGGATCGAGGATGTCCGCACTGACGTTTGGGCCAACCTCGTTGACCGCTCCGTTGTTCCCCGTGCCGGGAGAATCCCCGAGGGAGCGGTCGATGGTGACGATCCACGACCGACCGCTCCCCGCGAACCCCTCTCCGCAGTCCCCGGTGCTACCCGCCGTACGGCGCGTTCTCGGCCTGCGGGTACGAAGGCGAAGGTGTCCTCGCCGGCGGCACGGTCATCGACAAGACGTCGTCGCCGACCGCGTGCGTGTTCAGCTCGGGTTGCAGGTCACCCCGGTCGAGTGGATCGGGCAGTAGCCGCGGGGGTTCTTGTCGAGGTACTGCTGGTGGTAGTCCTCGGCGTAGAAGAACTCCGGGGCCAGCGTGACCTCGGTGGTGATGGTGCCGTAGCCCGAGCGGGTGAACTCGGTCTGGAACTGGTCGCGGACCTTCTCGGCCACCTCGAGCTGTTCGGGTGACGTCGCATAGATGGCGGAGCGGTACTGGGTGCCGACGTCGTTGCCCTGACGCATGCCCTGGGTCGGGTCGTGGTTCTCGAAGAAGATCTTGAGCAACTGCTCGAGGCTGGTCTTGCTCGGGTCGAAGCTGACCTTGACGATCTCTGTGTGCCCGGTCCGCGCGCTGCAGACCTCGTCATAGCTGGGGTTGGGCGTGTAGCCACCCGCGTAGCCGACCGCGGTGTTGGTCACCCCGGGCGCGTTCCAGTAGAGCTTCTCCGCGCCCCAGAAACAGCCGAGGGCGAGGTAGGTGACCTCGGATCCCTCCGGCACCTGCTGCACCGGGATGCCGAAGATCTCGTGGAACGTGGGGTTGACCAGGACCGATGAGCCTCGGCCGCGGAGGGCCTGCTCGGGCTCGACCAGGGTGGACTTCATCCGGGAGAAGAACATGTGTGTCAGTCTGCCTCTCTGCCGCGGTCGAGAAAACGCCACAGCGATGACAGAACACGAACATCGGGTCCGATGTTCCGCGGCCACCGCACCGTGGAGCGGTCGTGAACCCGGGATCTACTGTGGGGACCGTGACTGACACCTCCGGCTTCTCGACCAGGTCGATCCATGCGGGTCAGGAGCCCGACGCGGCCACCGGTTCGGTCGCGCCGCCCATCTACGCCACCTCGACCTACGTGCAGGACGGCGTCGGTAACCTCCGCGGCGGCTACGAGTACTCGCGCTCGGCCAATCCGACCCGAACGGCCCTCGAGCAGTGCCTGGCCGCGCTCGAAGGTGGCCGCTTCGGCTTCGCCTTCGCCAGCGGGCTGGCCGCTGAGGACGCTCTCATCCGCTCGATCGGCGAGCCCGGCAGCCACTTCGTCGTCCCGAACGATGCCTACGGCGGCACCTTCCGGTTGTTCGCCAAGGTGCACCAGCGGTGGGGGATCACCGCCGACCCGGTTCCGCTCACCGATCTCGAGGCGATCCAGTCGGCCATCATCCCGGGCGAGACGACGGCCGTCTGGATCGAGACGCCGACCAACCCCCTGCTCAACATCGCCGACATCGCGGCCATCGCCGAGGTGGCCCACCGGGGCGGCGCCAAGGTGATCGTCGACAACACCTTCGCCAGCCCATACCTGCAGCAGCCGTTGGCCCTCGGTGCCGACGTCGTCGTGCACTCCACCACCAAGTACTGCGGCGGTCACTCCGACGTCGTCGGCGGTGCGCTGATCACCGATGACGAAGCGGTGGCCGACCAACTGCGCTTCCACCAGAACGCCATGGGCGCGGTGGCCGGACCGTTCGACGCCTGGCTGGTGCTCCGCGGTCTGCGCACGCTCGCCGTCCGGATGGACCGGCACTGCGACAACGCGGAGAAGGTGGCCGCGTACCTCACCACACATCCGAAGATCGCCGAGGTGTTCTACCCGGGGCTGGAGAACCATCCCGGGCACGCGGTGGCCGGCCGGCAGATGAAGCGGTACGGCGGAATGATCAGCTTCCGCGTACGCGGGGGAGAGCAGGCCGCCCTCGACGTCTGCGCCGGCACCACGGTGATCACCCTGGGGGAGTCGCTCGGCGGCGTCGAGTCGCTGATCGAGCACCCGGGCAAGATGACCCACGCCTCGGTGGCCGGCACCGAGCTCGAGGTGCCCTCGGACCTGGTCCGGCTGAGCGTGGGCATCGAGGACATCGACGACCTGCTCGCCGATCTCGACAGCGCCCTACGAATGGCCGGCGAGTGACCAGTCGATCGGTGCGCCGCCCTGCGCGGTCAACCCCTCGTTGACCCTGCTGAACGGGCGTGAACCGAAGAAGCCCGAGCGTGCGGACAGCGGCGACGGGTGGGCCGAGGTGACGTGCGGAACCGCTCCGAGCACCGGGATCAGCGACTGGGCATCGCGGCCCCACAGAAGCGCGACCAGCGGACCGCCGCGCTCGACCAGCGCCTCGATGGCTCGCTGGGTCACCTGCTCCCAACCCTTGCCGCGGTGCGATCCGGGTTTCCCCGGCTGCACGGTGAGGACGCGGTTGAGCAGCAACACGCCCTGCTCGAACCACGGGGTCAGATCGCCAGTGCCGGCGGGCGGGATCCCCAGGTCACTCTGCAGCTCGGCGTAGATGTTGGCCAGCGAGCGCGGCACCGGGCGCACGCCCGGGTCGACCGAGAACGACAGCCCGACCGGATGTCCCGGGGTCGGGTACGGGTCCTGACCCACGATGAGCACCCGCACATCGGCCAACGGCCGGCTGAAAGCCCGAAGCACCTGAGGCCCGGCCGGCAGATACTGTCGCCCCGCCGCGATCTCGCTGCGGAGGAACTCACCGGCGGCGGCGATGCTGTCGGCGACCGGTTCGAGGGCGACGGCCCAGTCGGGGGCGACGAGCTCACCTAAGGGTTTCGGGCTCAACGTCGTTCTCCTGTTCGTGGGCCGGGGCGGAAGCGGCGGCGGAGGTGGTCGTGGCGGCCGGTGGAGCGGCCCGGGGCATCCGGACCGACAACGCGGTGGCCGCCAACATCAGCGCCGCGCCGACCGCGAAGGCGGCCTCGAACGACCAGACGTCAGCCAGCCGGCCGGCGACCAGCGGGCCGATGATGGCGCCGATGTCGGAACACATCGAGAACGCAGCGACCGCCGTGCCGCGGCGGCCGGCCCCGGCGTCGCCCACCGTGGCTGCGGGCGCGGTGCCGAGGAACGCCGAGGAGATGCCGTAGACGCCGAGCGCCACGATCAGCAGCCCCAGCGTCGGGGCGAACGGGACGGCGACGATGGACACCCCGCCGATCAGGGTGCCGGCGATCATCGCCGGTCGCCGACCGACGGTGTCGACGAACTTCCCGGCCGGCCCGATGGCGAGGGTCTGCACCACCGAGGCGATGGCGAAGCTGATGCCGACCCAGGCCGGTGGCCGGTGCAACGCCTCGACGATCAGGACGGGGACCAAGGACGAGCGGACGCCGAACGAGCTCCAGCCCTGGGCGAAGTTGGTGAAGCAGGCCGCCTGGTAGCGGGCATCGCGGATGATGGCGCGGAAGCTGACGTCGGGTACCAGGCCGGCAGCCTCGGCCTGCGCGCTGCGGGTCCGCAGCAGCACCAGGCCGACGGTCCCGGCGACGACCAGGGTCGCGGCGTAGAAGAAGAACGGCGCGGTCAGCGAGATGGTCGACAAGCACACCGCCGACCGCCGGCCCGGCCATCCCGCCGATCAGGAACCCGCCCTGGAAGAACCCGGCCGCCCGGCCCCGCAACCCGGCGTCGACCGAGGTGAGCAGCAGCGTGAAGGCGGACACGGTGAACATGGCCGAGCCGATCCCACCGACTCCGCGCAGGATCAGCAGCTGCTCGTAGCTGTGGGCGATTCCGGCCAGCCCGCTCGAGAGGGCGACGATGTAGATGCCGATCCCCATCACCAGTCGCTCGCCGAACGTGGCGATCAACCGGCCGCAGAACGGGCTGGCGACCAGCCTCATCAGGGCGAACGCCGAGATCACCGCGCCCACCTGGAGATTGCTCACCCCGAAGCTGCGGGCGAAGACGGGCAGGACGGGTACGAGGACGCCGAAACCGACGGCCACGCAGAACGCGATCAGCCCCAGTACGTACACCTCGCGCGGGAGGGACCGGTTGCTGCTCCACCGGATCCGCAACGAGCTCAGGGGATTCACGGCGCATAGTGTGGCATTACTGTCGAAATCGTCGTTGTCGTGAGCACAGGGGGTTCCAGCGTGACGTTGTCGAGCAGGGTCAGGTCACGGCTTGCCCGGATACGGGATCGACGAGCCGCGTCCGCTCCCGTACGGCCCGACACCGCTGCGCTGCCGGCCGCGCCCACGGCGCTGACCGCGTCGGCCCCGCAGTTCGATGCCACCGGCGCGACGGTGCCCGATGCCACCGGCGCGACGGTGCCCGAACCGGGGGCCGAGGTCGCCACGACGACCTCGCCGGAGTTCGACCGCGCCGTCCCCCGTGGGCTGCAGATCGCTGCCTCGTGGAGCTGGCGGGTCATCCTGGTCGTCGTCGTCTTGTGGGGGCTCGGCTGGGTCAGCCGCTATCTCTCCGAGGTGGTGATCCCGCTGGGCGTGGCCATCCTGCTGGCGGCGATGCTCGCGCCGGTGGCCAACAGGCTGCACGGCTGGGGCCTGCCCCGCGGTGCGGCGACAGCCATCACCCTCCTCGGAGGGATCGCCCTGATCGCCGGCGCGTTGACCCTGATCGGCACCCAGATCGCCTCGCAGAGCGCCGAGCTGTCGACCAGTGTGGTCGGCGGCTTCAATCAACTGGCGGGCTGGTTGAGCTCGGGCCCGTTGCATCTGAACACCGCGAGCTGGCTCGACCCGAGCCGCTGGACCGAGCGGATCACCGCCTTCATCCGCGACAGCAGTGGCGAGATCACCACGTACGCCGCCGAGATCGGCACCCAGGTCGGCCACTTCGTCGCCGGCTTCGCGATCACGGTGTTCGCCTTGTTCTACTTCCTCTTCGAGGGCCGCACGATCTTCACGTTCATGCTGAAGTTCGTCCCCCAGACCGCTCGCGAGCGGGTCGACGGGGCGGCCCGCAAGGGGTGGAACTCGCTGTCGCACTACGTCCGGGCGACCATCCTGGTCGCGTTGTCCGACGCGGTGGGTGTGCTCATCGTTGCGTTGATTCTCGGTGTCCCGGTCGCCCCGGCCCTGGCCGCGCTGGTCTTCATCGGCGCGTTCGTCCCGTTGGTCGGTGCGTTCGTCTCCGGCTTCGCGGCCGTCCTCGTCGCGCTGGTGGCTCTCGGCTGGGTCAAAGCGCTGATCATGCTGGCCGGGATCGTCCTGGTGATGCAGGTCGAGGGTCACATCCTGCAGCCGTTCCTGCTCGGTCGCGCGGTCAAGCTGCACCCGCTCGCCGTACTGCTGGCCATCGCCACCGGGATCGTGGTGGGTGGCATCGTCGGCGCGCTGATGGCGGTCCCGCTGCTCGCCTTCTCCAAGGCGTTCATCCAGTATCTGGCCAACCAGGCCGATCCGCCGATGGCCAAGCTGGCCTGGGCACCCGGTCGGCACCGCGACTGATCGGTCGCCCCGAGGCGGAAACGGCCCCGGTCCCAGGAGCCGGATCCCGCAACGAGAACGGCCCACCCCGCGACGGCTGACGTCGGGAAGTGGGCCGTTCGAGACGGTGCCGGGGTCAGACCGCTGACCCCTTCTTGTACTGCTTGTAGGAGACGTTCCAGTCCCCGTAGCCGTTGTCGAGTTCTGTCCCGCGGCTGCTGCCGGTGGTGATCACCGGGTCGCCGATCAAGGTGTTCTCGATCAACCAGCCGGAATCTCCGATACTCATCCCGACGCAGCCGTGGCTGGCGTTGCGGCGGCCGAAGTTGCCGGCGTTCCACGGCGCGGAGTGCAGGAACTCACCCGAGTTGGTGATCCGCAGCGCGTACGCGGCGGTCAGGCTGTAGTCCTCCTCGGCACCGATCATCTCGTTGGTCATCGTCTTGTTCCACTCTTTGGCCATGATCAGCTTGACCCCGCTGCGGGTCTGCCAACCCGGCTTGCCGCCGCTGACGTAGATGGTCCGTACGACCTTGCCGTCGCGGTAGACCTTGGCCACATCGCTGGCCAGGTTGACCCGGATCTTCATCGAGCGGCCGACGGTGAAGTTGGTCTTCACCGACTTCTGCCCGTAGATCCCGTTGCCGGCGTTGACCCCGTTGACGTTCGCGTACGCGGTGACCTTCGTCCCGGGCTTCCAGAACTTGGCTGGGCGGTAGCGCACCTCCTTGTCGTTGAACCAGCGCCAGGATCCGGCCTGTGCGGGGGAGGAGACGACCTTGAGGCTCTTCTCGATCGCGGCCTTGTCCTTGACCGCGACATCGAAGTTGATGACCACCGGCATCCCGATGCCGACCTTCATCCCCTTGAGCGGGTAGAGGGTCGGGAAGGTCTGCTGGGACAGCGCCAGCGATGCGGTCTTGAAGCTCGACTCGGTCGTGGTCTTGTCGCCCTCGGAGTTGGCGCCGGTGATGGCCAGTTTGTACGTGGCCGACGGCTCGAGGCGGTCACCCGCGGTCCAACTGGCCTTGCTCTTGGCCAGCGTGCCGGCGACGGTGCCCTTGACCTTGGCGCCCTTGGTGTCGATGCCCGAGTAGGTCATCTTGACCTTGCTGACGGTGCCGCCTTTGGCGCTGACCTTGATCAGGGTGTCGACCACGACGTTCTTGGCGCCGTCCTCGATGTTCGCGGTCAGGCCTGACCGGATCCGGCTGGGCCGGCTCGGACGGTGCGGAGCTGTTCGGAGACGTCGGCTGCGCGGCGCTCGTCACGGCCGTGGACGGCTTCTGCGAGCCCGTGCTGTCGGTCGAGCCGGGGGGGATGGTGCCACAGGCGGCGAGCGCGGTCGCCAAGGTCATGGCGCCGGTGATCCCGGCCAGCCTGAGCGTTCTCCTGGTCAGCATGAGTGTCCTCTGATCAAACGTGATGTCGACTGGCACCGGGGCGCCGGGTCAGGGGGATTCGACGAGTGCGAGCGTCACCTGGTCCAACCACGGGTGTCCTACGTCGCCGGCCACCGCGATCGCCGTTCTTCTAATGTGCCATCCCGCGGGGCCGTCCTCCTAATCAGACGCGTCATCGTTACGACGTCTGACGGACCGGACGGCACCGCGATCTGGCCGTTACCTTCGGTCGCTCAGTGAGCGACGGTGAGGAGCTCGGACTCCTCCGGCTTCGGCTGCCCCGGAGCCTCGCCCCGTCCGGTCAGCGGCTTCTCCTTCATGAACAGCGCGACGACGAGCGCGACCGCCATGAAGGGGACGGCGACCAGGAACACGTGGTCCATGGCGTTGGTGAACGCGCCGAGCACC
Source organism: uncultured Actinomycetota bacterium (assembly GCA_963815905.1). Lineage (GTDB taxonomy): Bacteria > Actinomycetota > Actinomycetes > Propionibacteriales > Propionibacteriaceae > Microlunatus. The sequence goes on from CAWFIO010000017.1 coordinate 148,647, forward strand.
GCGTCGCGGATCGGCCCGGCGGGCAGTTCGCGGATCGAGGAGATGTCGTTGGCCGCGGACGCCGCCTGGGCGGACTGGGCCTGGGCTGCGGCCGGGAGTCCGGCGAACGCCTGGGTCATCTCCTCGGCCAAACGGGTGTTGAGGATCGCGCCGAACAGCGCGGTGCCGATGGCGCCGCCCATCGAGCGGAAGAAGGCGACCGAGGAGGTGGCCACCCCCATGTGCCGACGATCGACGCTGTTCTGCACGGCGGTGACGACGACCTGCATCGTCATGCCCAGACCGGCGCCGAAGAAGAACATGATGATCGCGATGGTCCAGTACGGGGTGTCGACCGCGAGCCGGGAGAAGGCGAACAAGGCGCCGCCGACCAGGATCGCGCCGCTGATCGGCATCCACTTGTAGCGACCGGTGCGCGACATGATCTGACCACCGCTGATCGAGGTGGAGAAGATCCCGACCACCAGCGGCAGCATGGCCAGACCGGACTCGGTGGCGGTCATGGCTTTCACGGCCTGCAAGTAGATCGGCAGGTAGATCAGGCCGCCGAACATCCCGACGCCCATGATCATCGCGAAGATGATGTTCGAGTCGAAGGTCCACGAACGGAAGAGCTCGAGCGGGATGATCGGCTCCTTGGCGCGGCGCTCGACGACGATGAACAGCCCGATCAGGACGACGGCGCCGATGATGAGGGCGAGGCCGGTGGTCGAGGTCCAGCCGACATCCGGGCCGGCCCAGGCCAGGTAGAGCACCAGGCTGGTGACGGCGCCCACGATGGTGGCGGCGCCGAGGTAGTCGACCGAGGCCTCACGGCGTACGTGGTGCAACTTCAGGGCCATCGAGGTGACGATGAGGGCCGCGGCGCCGATCGGCAGGTTGATGAAGAAGATCCACTCCCAGCCGAGGTGGTCGGTGAACAGACCACCGAGCAGCGGGCCGGCGACCGAGGAGACACCGAAGACGGCGCCGAACAGGCCCTGGTACTTGCCGCGCTCGCGCGGGGGGATGACGTCGCCGATGACGGCGAGCGCCAGCGACATCAGGCCGCCGCCGCCCAGACCCTGGACCGCGCGGCCCGCGATCATCACGTCGATGCCGGGCAGGTTGAGCCAGTCGGCGATCGTGCCGGCCGAGCCGCAGATGACCGAACCGATGAGGAAGACCACGATCGCGGCCTGGAAGATCGGCCGCCGTCCGAGGAGGTCGGAGATCTTGCCCCACAGCGGGGTGGCTGCGGTGGAGGTCAGCAGGTAGGCGGTGACGACCCAGGACAGCTTGTCGAGACCGCCGAGCTCGGAGGTGATCTTGGGCAGCGCGACACCGACGATGCTCTGGTCGAGTGCGGCGAGGAACATGCCGGCCATCAGGCCGCCCATCACCACGAGGATCTGCTTGTGGCTCAAATAGCCGCCGTCGGCGGCCGGGCTGGCGGCGGCATCGGGGAGAGCAACGGGCTCGTCCTCGGTCAGTGCGCGCCGCGCGACGTTCTTGGTCATGCGTGCTCCATGTTTCGGGTGTTTTCGATGTTGCGGACGAAGTGGGTGAGGAGCCGGCTCAGCAGTTCGATGTCTTCGCCGGCGAAGTCGGTCAGGCCGCTGATCAGCAGCTCGCGGCGGTGGTCGTACGCGGCCTGCAGCTGTTCGTCGCCGTGTTCGGTCAAGGTGACCTGCTGGGCGCGGCCGTCGAGCGGATCGGGCGTGCGCTCGACCAGGCCCAGCTTCTCGAGCTGGGCGACGTGGCGGGAGACGGTCGACGGGTCGAGGTTGACCCGGGTCGCGAGCTCGGTCACGCGCATCGCGCCGTCCTCCTGGAGGTTCTTGAGCAGCCAGAACATGCCGAAATCGATGGGTGAATGGCTCATCTGCTGCCGTAGCAGCCGACCGACGCTCATCAGGTTGTGCAGGACCTGGTCGGCCGGCGATCGGTCGCCACCGGCGGGCGCAGGGCGCTCCAGGGCATTTGTTTGCATACCGCAAGCATATGACTGGTTGCATGGTGCACGCAATTGGGGGGAGGGTGTTCCGGGTCACCTTCCGACCCTCCTCGCCCCTTTCCTCTCGACGCCCACCTCCGCCCCCTTTCTCCACCAACTGGGGGCAGATGACGTCGAAACCGCCGGCGAAGGTGCTATCTGCCCCCAGTTGGTGATGGGGGGAGGGGGCGAAAACCGGATGCGGTCCCGGCGGGTGGTGGGGCACAGTGATCCAGCCGTCCGACGCGACGAACACGGGAAGAAGGAGGTGTCGACGATGGACACGATCAATCCGAAGCTGATCAGCTGGGCCTCGATCCTGGAGGAGGGGACCCGCCAACAGGCCGAGACGACCTCGCGGATGCCCTTCATCTCGCCCCACCTCGCGCTGATGCCGGACGCCCATCTGGGTCTGGGAGCCACGGTGGGCTCGGTGATCCCCACCCAGCGGGCGATCATGCCGGCCGCGGTCGGGGTGGACATCGGCTGCGGCATGATCGCGGTCCGTACCCAGTTCGAGGTCGACCGGTTGGTCGGTTCGTCGCTGACGCCGTTGCGGGAAGCGATCGAGCGAGCGGTCCCGCTGTCGGCCGGCGCGGCCAACACCCAGATCACCGCCACCGCACAGGCCCGGATCGACGACCTCGAGGACGGGGTGCGGTTCGACCCCGATCAGCGCAACAGCCGGTGGCGTGAGCAGTTGGGGACGCTCGGCTCGGGCAATCACTTCATCGAGGTGACCCGTGACGAGCTCGGTCGGGTCTGGCTGTTCCTGCACTCGGGGTCGCGGGGTGTCGGCAACAAGATCGCCCAACACCACATCAAGGTGGCGCGTCGGCTGATGGGGCGGTACTGGATCACGCTGCCCGACCCCGACCTCGCGTACCTGATCGAGGGCACCGAGCAGTTCGGCTCCTACATCACCGAGCTCCGGTGGGCGCAGAAGTACGCGTTGCTCAACCGCGAGGAGATGATGGATCGGGTCGTCGGCTGCCTCTCGGAGTTCGTGGGCGAGCCGGTGGTCGAGCAGGAGCGGATCAACTGCCATCACAACTTCACCCAGCTGGAACAGCACTACGGCCGCAAGGTCTGGGTGTCGCGCAAGGGGGCGATCGAGGCGAAGTCGGGACAGGACGGTCTGATCCCGGGCTCGATGGGCACGGCCTCGTACGTGGTGTCCGGCCGGGGCCATCCGGTCTCGCTCAACTCCGCCCCGCACGGGGCCGGGCGGGTGTACTCCCGGAACAAGGCGCGGGCGCTGTTCACCCACGACGAGCTCCGGGCGGCGATGACGGGGATCGAGTTCCGGGACAGCGAGGCGTTCCTCGACGAGATCCCGGCCGCGTACAAGGACATTGATCAGGTGATGGCCGACGCAGCGGATCTGGTGACCATCCGCCACACGCTGCGGCAGCTGGTCAACGTCAAGGGCGCCTAACCCGGTTCGAACCCCGCCCCGCGGCAGAAAGCGGAGTTCACTCCACTTCCTGCGTCCAGGAGCCGAGTTCGCGGCGTCCTGGAGCCGGGTTCGCGTACGCCGCCCGACGTAGTGGGGTCAGGGTTCACCCTGGAAGTGGAAACGAAGTCTTCCATAATGGAAAAGATGGCTTTAGATTCGGCCCCATGACCACACCCGACATGAGTTCCATCCTCGAAAGCCTGGCGGCCGGCCGGATCGATGCGGCTGAGGCGGCCCGACGGATCGACGCCCTCAAGCGCCAGCCGGCATCGGCCCCGACGGTCGTCACGGAGCCGAAGGGCGCCGAGACGAAGAACGCCGAGCCGACCAACGAGGAGTTGGCCGCGAGCGTGCGCGACGAGGGGTGGGACTCCGAAGCCGGGCGACCGCAGCACGCCACCTACGCCAGGGAGAGCTTCCGGGCACCCGAGACGACGCCGTCGACCTCCGAGCCGGAGCGCGCCCCGGGGTCGGAGTCGGAGACCGAGCCGCCGAGCCGGACGAAGCCGGTGAACACGAGCGGGGTCGACCGGATCAGCGTCCGCGCGGTGGGTCGTCGGGTCCGGATCCTCGGCGAGACCTCGGTGGCGACGCTGTCGGCCGACGGTCCGCACGTGCTCCGTCGCAACGGGTCGACGCTCGAAGTGTCGAGCGACGGTGAGGTCGGGGCGTCGCTGGACGGGTTCAGCATCCTTCGCGCCCCACGCAATCTCGAGGACTTCCGCGCCCTGGGTCTGGGCAAGGAGTTGCTGCTCAAGGTGAATCCGAACGTCATCGTCGACGTCGAGGTCACCGCGGGCAGCCTGCACACCGAGCGGGTGCCCCACCTGGGCAAGGTCCGGGTCACCGCGGGCGGCGCCAAACTGCTCGACGTCTCCGAGATCAACGATGCGCTCGTCCAGGCCGGTTCGGCCACCATCAAGGGCGCGATCAAGACCGGGCGCAACCGCATCCGCGCCGAGTCCGGCTCGCTCTCGATCACCCTGGCTGATGACTCCAACGTCACCGTCAAGGGTGACGCCCAACTCGGCAAGGTCAGCTGGTCGGGCGGTCACAGCGGCTCGATCGACGAGGTCGTGATGGGCAACGGCAGCGCCAAGCTCGATATCGAGGTCGTGATGGGCCACGCCCAGGTCCGCGTCGGCTCCGACCGCGCCGAGGCCAAGTGATGGCTGACCGCGTACGCCGCACCGAACCGGAATACCGGGCCCCGGCCGACTGCCCGGTCTGTGGCGATCATCTGGCAGTGACCCGGCTCGGCTGTGGGTCGTGCGGGAGCGAACTGGCGGGGGTGTTCGGATCGTGCGAGTTCTGCGCGCTCGACGCCGCCGACATCGAGACCCTCCGGGTGTTCCTGGCGTCACGGGGAAATCTGCGTGAGGTGGAGAAGCACCTCGGCGTGTCGTATCCGACCGCCCGGTCGCGGTTCAACCACCTGCTGACCAAGCTCGGGCTGGGCGAGGAGTCGGTGGCCCCTGCCGCGCTCACCCGCGACCAGGTGCTCGCCGAAGTCGCCTCCGGCGCCCTCACCCCGACCGAGGCTCAGGCGCTGCTCGCGAGCCTGTGATTCGGTCGCCCGGGCCTGCCGGCCCGGACGACGTGGGCCGGGTGGGGGATCAGCTGTGGAAGGGCTCGACCTTGGTCACGGTGACGTTGATGCTGCGGCCGTTGGGGGCCACGTAGGAAACGGCGTCGCCCACCTTCTTGCTCATGATCGCGGCGCCGAGCGGCGACTGCGGGCTGTAGACGTTGGTGTCGATCGAGTCGTCGAGGCCGAGCAGCTCGCGCGAGCCGAGGACGAAGGTCTCGGTGTCGGACTCGTCACCGTCGAAGGCGATGGTGACCTGCGTGCCCGGATTGACGGTGTCGTTGTCGGCCGGGGTCTCGCCGACCTCGGCACGCCGGAGCATGTCCGCGAGCTGGCGGATCCGAGCCTCCTGCTGACCCTGCTGCTCGCGGGCGGCGTGGTAGCCACCGTTTTCTTTGAGATCGCCCTCGTCTCGCGCCGCGGCGATTCGGGCCGTCACGTCGGCGCGGCCGGGTCCGGAGAGGTGATCAAGCTCGGTCTGGAGCTTGTCGTAGGCCTCCTGGGTCAACCAGATGACCGGGCTGGAGTTTTCAGACATCCGGCGAGTCTATGGCAATCCGCGTCCGCCGGGGAGGATCAGGAGGCAGCGCACTCCCGGACGACGGCCGTGGCCGCCCGCCGGAGCGTGGTGAGGTCGATCGTCGTGTTCACCACTTTGGCGGTGCTCGGACCGACCGCGACCTGCTGTTCGGCGACGGGGGCATGGTCGGAGGACTGCGCGACCACCCGGCAGACGACCGGGATCGAGGGGTCCGTGCGGTCGACGGTGAGGGTCACCGACATCCGGGTGTCCGAGGTGACGTCGAAGCCGGCGATCTGCGCCGCGACCACCGGCCGACTGAAGTGGAGCCCGGCCCACACGACCCATCCGATGCCGGCCGCCAGCAGCACCACGGCGAGGCCGATCCAGACCGGGCGGCGGATCAGCGGAGCCGGGTAGCGTCGGCGGAGTCGCTCAGCGACCGCCGCATCGTCGTCGTGCACCCCGAGATTGTGCCAGCGACCGCCGAATGCCGTCTTAACATGACCGCCATGGCAGTGCGCGTACGGACCGACGTCAACGGCGAAGGTCTGCGGTTACTCCACGTCCACGCCCACCCCGACGACGAGTCGAGCAAGGGTGCGGCGACCACGGCGCGCTACGTCGCCGAGGGCGTCGAGGTGATGGTGGCCACCTGCACGGGCGGCGAGCGCGGCTCGATCCTCAATCCGGCGATGGACCGACCGGACATCCTGGCCAACATCTCCGAGATCCGTCGGGCCGAGATGGATCGGGCCCGCGAGATCCTCGGCATCCACCAGGTCTGGCTCGGCTTCGTCGATTCCGGTCTGCCCGAAGGCGATCCGCTGCCCCCGCTGCCCGACGGCTGCTTCGCCAGCCAGCCGCTGGAGATCGCGGTGCAGCCGCTGATCAAGGTGATCCGCGATTTCCGGCCGCAGGTGATCACCACGTACGACGAGAACGGCGGCTACCCCCACCCGGACCACATCATGTGCCACAAGATCAGCGTCGCGGCGTTCGATCTGGCCGCCGATCCGGACGTGCATCCCGAGCTCGGATCGCCGTGGCAGGCCTCGAAGCTCTACTACTCCTTCGCCTTCCACCGCGCCCGGATGACCGCGCTCGACGCGGCGATGGTGGCTCAGGGTCTCGAGCCGCCCTACGTCGAGTGGCTGAAGCGCTGGCCCGACGATCCCGAGCATGCGAAGCGGGTCACCACCCGGGTCCCGTGCGCAGAGTATTTCGCGGTCCGTGACCGGGCCCTGCTGGCCCACGCCACGCAGGTCGATCCCGAGGGATCGTGGTTCTCGGTGCCGTTGGCCCTGCACCAGAAAGCCTGGCCCACCGAGGACTGGCAACTCGTCCGGAGCCTGGTCGACACGACCGGCCCCGAGGACGACCTGTTCGCCGGGATCACCGCGTCCGGCACGACCGTTGCGCCGGGGCCCGCGGAGTAGAGTCGAGTCATGTTCCTCCTCGACCTCGACCCCAACATCGTGAAGCCGGGTTGGACGCCGCTGGTCATCACCGTCGTCCTCGGCGTGGTGCTCGTTCTGCTGTATCTGAGCATGAAGCGTCAGGTCCGGCGGATCTCGGTGCCGTACCGCGGTGAGGGGGCCACCCCGAGCGGGGACGCGCCGGCCGAAGGTGCGCCCACCGAGAAGACGTCGACGGAGAAGGTGACGACCGAGCCGGGGAGTACGTCCACCACCGGCCCCGGCTGATCCTCAGATCGGCCAGTCGAGACGTCGGTACGCGGCGTCCCAGAACATCCACTCGTAGCGCGCCGTTGCCCGGAAATGACGTTCGCAGCGTGCGCTCTCCGCTACGCCGAGGTCGTCGCCGAGCCGGTCGGCCACGGCCAGGACGTCGTGGACGATGGCGTCGAACTCGGGAGATCCGTAGGTCTCGATCCAGCGCGCGTACAGCGGGTCGGGTGACGAGGCGGCGCGGAGCACGCGACCGACCTCGCGATAGATCCAGTAGCACGGCAGCACCGTAGCCACCGCCTCGGCGTACGAACCGGTGCCGCAGACGGCCAGCAGATACGACATGTAGGCCGTGGTCACGGGCCCGGACCCGACGACGTCGACTTCGGTCGAGCTGAGCCCGAGATCGCCGAGCAGGCCGGCGTGCAGGTCGCGCTCGACGGCGATGGCGTTGGCGGCGTGACCGGAGAACAGGGCCACCCCGTCTTCGTCGGGAGCCTTCGCCGCGGTCAGCGCCAGCGCTCGGGCGTAGTCACGCAGGTAGTGGCTGTCCTGGACGATGAAGTAGCTGAAGCTCGACCGCGGGAGCGTCCCGTCGGTGAGTCCGGTGATGAAACGATGGTCGAGGATGGCGTCGTAGATCGGGCGCGTCGACTGCCAGAGCCGGCCGGTGAAGCTGAGCTGTTCGGTCACGGGGACTGTTCTAGCAGTCCCCGTAGGGTCGACGTCGTGACCGGACGCAACCGTCTCGCCGACGCGACCAGCCCCTACCTGCTGCAGCATGCCGACAACCCGGTGGACTGGTGGCCGTGGTGCGACGAGGCGTTCGCGGAAGCGGAGCGGCGCGATGTCCCGGTCTTCCTCTCGGTCGGGTACGCGGCCTGCCACTGGTGCCATGTGATGGCGCACGAATCGTTCGAGGATGCCGAGGTCGCGGCGGTCCTCGCCGACGGGTTCGTGGCGATCAAGGTGGATCGCGAGGAACGCCCCGACGTGGATGCGGTCTACATGCAGGCGACCCAGGCGATGACCGGTCAGGGCGGGTGGCCGATGAGCGTCTTCCTCACCCCAGACCGGCGCCCGTTCTACGCCGGCACCTATTTCCCGCCGGTCCCGCGGCACGGCATGCCGTCGTTCCCGCAGATCCTCGACGCCTTGTCCGCCGCGTGGCGCGATCGGCGCGACGAGGTGACGACGAGCGCGGACAGCATCGTCGGCCAGCTCGCCGAGCGCCGGATCGCCGCCGTGCCGGGCGTTCTCGACGCGGCGGCCTGTCGCGCCGCGCTGGCGGCGCTGGAGGGCGAGTTCGACCCTCGACACGCCGGCTTCGGGGGTGCGCCCAAGTTTCCTCCGTCGATGGTCCTGGAAGCCCTGCTGCGTGACGGCGGCACCACGGCGATGGCCATGGCCGCTCGGACGCTGACCGCGATGGCCGAGGGCGGGATCTACGACCAGTTGGTCGGTGGCTTCGCCCGCTACAGCGTCGACGCCGGGTGGGTGGTGCCGCACTTCGAGAAAATGCTCTACGACAACGCGCTGCTGCTGGGGGTCTACACCCACGGGTGGTGCCGAACGGGTGACCCGCTGGCCGCGCGCGTGGTGGCCGAGACGGTCGACTGGCTGTTCAGCGAGATGGCGACCCCCGAGGGGGGCTTCGCTGCCAGCCTGGATGCCGATTCGCTCGACGACACCGGACACACCCAGGAGGGGATCTTTTACGTCTGGACCCCGGCTCAGCTCGTCGCCGAGCTCGGACCCGAGGACGGCGCGTGGGCCGCTGCTGTGTTCGGGGTGACCGCGCAGGGAACCTTCGAGGCCGGCGCCTCGACGCTGCGTCGGGTCGCGGTCGACGACGAGAAACGGCTGGCCGGCGTACGCGAGCGGCTCGCGGTCGCTCGAGACCGACGTCCGCGCCCGGCCCGTGACGACAAGGTGGTCACCGCCTGGAACGGCTGGCTGATCGACTCGCTGGTCCAGGCATCGCTGGTCTTCGACCGCCCGGACTGGCTGCAGGCCGCGACCGAGGCCGCGGAGGCCATCTGGCAGCGGCACTGGGTGGACGGTCGACTACGCCGGGCCTCCCGGGCCGGGGTGGTCGGGACCGCTGCGGCGATCCTCGAGGACTACGCAGCGCTGACCCAGGCGGCGGCCCGGTTGGCCGCCGCGCACGCCGACCCGACCTGGCTCGCGCGGGCCGAACAGCTGGCCGCGGTGATCACCGACGCGTTCGACGACGACGGCGGAGGGTTCTTCGACACCGCGGTCGACGCCGAAGCGCTCTTCACCCGACCGCAGGATCCCACCGACAACGCAACCCCGTCCGGGCTCAGCTCGGCGATCCACGCGCTGGCCCTGCTCGGCGAGCTGACCGGGGAGCCGCGGTACACCGACCGCGCCGAGTCCGCCGCGCACTCAGCCGGGGCGATCGCCGAACGGGCGCCGCGGTTCGCCGGATGGCTGCTGGCCGACGCCATCACCCGGACCACCGGAGCGGTGCAGGTGGCGATCGTGGGAGACGCCGGACCGGAGCGGAGCGCACTGATGGCGACGGCCCACCGGCTGGCCCCGGCCGGCTCCGTGGTGGTGGCCGGCGTTCCCGATCAACCCGGTTTCGCGCTGCTGGCCGACCGGACCGCGATCGGCGGTCGGCCCACCGCGTACGTCTGCCGGCACTTCGTCTGTCGCCTTCCGGTCACCGATCCCGACGCGCTGGCCGCGCAGTTGGTGCGGTGAACGCTCAGCCGGCCCGGTAGATGATCAGCGAGATGGCCACATAGTGGCAGATGAAGCCGGCGATCGTGCCGGCGTGGAAGATCTCGTGGAAGCCGAACCACGTCGGTGACGGGTTGGGGCGCTTGCGGCCGTAGACCACCGCGCCCCCGCTGTAGAAGACGCCGCCGGCCAGGATCAGGACGACGATCGCCGGTCCGCCCGCGGTGTAGAACTGCCCGATCCACCCCATGGCCGCCCAGCCCATCAACAGGTAGAGCGCGGTGTAGAGCCACCGCGGGGCGCTGAGCCAGAACAGCCGGAACGCGGTGCCGCCGAGCGCAGCGGTCCAGATCATCACCAGCAGCGTCACCCGCGAACGGCCTCCGAGCAGGATCAGCGCCATCGGGGTGTAGGACGCCGCGATGAACAGGTAGATGTTGGCGTGGTCGAGGCGGCGCAGGATGGCGTCGCCGCGCGGTCCCCAGTTACCGCGGTGGTAGATCCCGCTGGTGCCGAACAGCAACACCGAGGCGGCCAGGAAGACCGCGGCGCCGATCGCGCCGGCCTCGGTCGGGGCGAGCGCGATGAGCACGATCCCGGCGATCAGGGCCAACGGTGCGGTCGCCGCGTGCAGCCAGCCGCGGAGCCGGGGCTTGACCGCCTCGACGACCTCGGCCACGGGCGAGTCGGCGGGGGAGCGGCGGTGGGTCGAGGATGGCGGCATGGCGGGCGTTCTCCGGTGCTGGTGGTCACACGTGACGGGTCGTAACTTACGGGACCGTAGGTTAAGGGTAGGTCGGCTCGGCCGATCCAAACAAGCCCGCTGCACCCGCTACGCTGCGAAACGTGTCACGTCTCGACCGTTTGCGCGAGATCGTCGACCGGCTACACCCGTCGGGGCTGCTCTACGCCACCTATGAGCATCGGCTGGTCGCCGAGCTCGACCACACCCGACTGCCGCGGCACGTCGCCGTCCTGGCCGACGGCAACCGCCGTTGGGCGCGGACCAACGCCCCGGGTCAGCCGCTGGTCGCCGGCTACCAGGCCGGGGCGGACCGCCTCAAGGAGTTCGTCGAGTGGTGCGACGAGCTCGCCATCCCGGTAGTCACCCTCTGGGTGTTGTCGACCGACAACTACTCGCGCAGCTCCGCTGACGAACTCGCGCCGCTGCTGACCGTGATCGAGAACATGGTCACCGACCTGAGCGCGGCGCAGCGGTGGCGGGTCCATCCGGTCGGCGCACTCGACCTGCTCCCGGCCGAGACCGCCCAACGGCTCAAAACCGCTGATCGCACGACCCGTGACATCGACGGGATGCTGATCAACGTCGCGGTGTCCTACGGCGGACGGCACGAACTCCGCGACGCCGTACGCTCGCTGCTCGCCGAGCACGCCCGCAACGGCACGACGATCGCCGAACTGAGCCAGACCCTCGACATCGACCACATCGGTGAGCACCTCTACACCGCGGGCCAACCCGACCCCGACCTGATCATCCGCACCTCGGGCGAGCAGCGGCTCTCCGGGTTCTTGATGTGGCAGTCGGCGCACAGCGAGTTCTACTTCTGCGAAGCCCTGTGGCCCGACTTCCGCAAGGTCGACTTCATCCGCGCCCTCCGCTCGTACGCCGAACGCGAGCGTCGCTTCGGCAAGTAGCAGCGGCTGGGTGTGGTTCATCGGCGTTCGTGCTGTGCGGTGTGGACGGGTCCGGTCGATCGTCGCGGGGTGGGTCACGACATCGGTGGCGGCTACCGAAGATCCGCGCTCCTCGCTGTCGAGATCGAGCTCGGCGGTCGGTAGGTGAATTCCTCTTTCCGATCGGATGACGACCGCGGCGTGGCGTTGCCGGTTGGTCGCCGCCGCGTCGTACCGTGCGATTGCGGGTCGTGGGGAAGCGAACCGCCTGGGAGGCGCCACATGTGCGGTCGAGCGGTCGAGAGGTCATCGATCCACCGCGGCCTGGATCGTTCCCCCCAGCCGAACACCTGACGTCTGCGCCGACGCCGGGTTGGGCGGCGGCCAGCAGGAAGGCACACACCGTGTCTGTTGCAGCTCGCCGCACCTACGTGATCGACACCTCGGTCCTGCTCAGCGATCCCCACGCCCTCCGGCGTTTTGCCGAACACGACGTGGTGCTCCCTGTGGTGGTGATCGCCGAACTCGAAGGCAAACGCCATCACAGCGAACTCGGCTACTTCGCGCGTACGGCACTCCGCCATCTCGACGATCTCCGGATCGAACACGGCCGGCTCGACGATCCGATCCCGGTCAACGACCAGGGCGGCACCGTCCACATCGAGCTGAACCACACCGACCCCACCGCGCTGCCCGACGGGTTCCGGCTCGGCGACAACGACTCGCGCATCCTGGCCGTCGCGCTCAACTTCTCGCGCGAGGGCCGCGACGTCACGCTGGTCTCGAAGGACCTGCCGATGCGGGTGAAGGCGTCGGCGGTCGGGCTGGCCGCGGAGGAGTACCGCGCGGAGATCGCGGTCACCTCGGAGTGGACCGGGATGACCGAGGTCGAGGCAACGAGCGAGGAACTGAGCCGACTGTACGAGAACGGCATCCTCGATCTCGACCGGACCCGGGACCTGCCCTGTCACACCGGAGTCGTGCTGCTCAGCGGGAGCGCGTCGGCGCTGGGTCGGATCACGCCGAACAAGGAACTCAAGCTGATCAAGGCCGATCGCGACGCCTTCGGTCTGCACGGCCGCTCGGCCGAACAGCGGGTCGCGCTGGATCTGCTGCTCGACCCGTCGGTCGGCATCGTCTCGCTCGGCGGTCGGGCCGGCACCGGCAAGTCGGCGCTCGCGCTGTGTGCCGGACTCGAAGCGGTGCTCGAGCGGCGGCAGCACTCCAAGGTGGTGGTCTTCCGGCCCCTGTACGCGGTCGGCGGACAGGATCTCGGCTACCTGCCCGGCTCGGAGGGCGAGAAAATGGCGCCCTGGGCGCAGGCCGTTTTCGACACCCTCGGCGCGGTGACCAGCAAGCCGGTGATCGACGAGGTGCTCGAGCGTGGGTTGCTCGAAGTGTTGCCGTTGACCCACATCCGCGGGCGCTCACTGCACGACGCGTACGTGATCGTCGACGAGGCGCAGTCGCTCGAGCGCAACGTCCTGCTCACCGTGCTCAGCCGGATCGGTCAGAACTCGAGGGTCGTGCTCACCCACGACGTGGCCCAGCGCGACAACCTGCGGGTCGGCCGGCATGACGGCGTGGTCGCGGTCGTCGACAAGCTCAAGGGCCATCCGCTGTTCGCCCACGTGACCCTGCATCGCTCGGAGCGTTCGCCGATCGCGGCCCTGGTCACCGAGATGCTGGAGGACATCGCGCCGTAGTCGTGGACGCGTAACGGTTGAGGGGTCAACGACCACCTGATCTTTCGGCAATTTCTTCCGGGTCACGGCGATGTGGCACCCTGAATGGGTGCGTCGCCTGGTGTCACATGCCGTCCTCGGAGTGAGCTTCTCCGCGGTTGTCGTCACCGCTGCCGTCGTCGGACTGAGCAGCCCCGCGCAACAGGACGTGGCCGTCGCCGTCCCGGCTGCGGTGACGACGATTGCGCCCGACGAGATGATCATCGACACCGCGGCGATCGACCAGCAGCAGGCGGCCGACCGGGCGGCCCGGGCCGAAGCGGCGAGCCGATCCGCGCAACGGGCGGCCACCGCCGCGGCCAAGCGCGCCGCGACCCTGGCCAAGCAGGGCAACAGCATCAAGGCGCAGCAGGTGAAGATCAAGGCGGCCAAGGCGAAGGCGGCGGCGGAAGCCAAGGCGGCGAAGGCGGCGGCGGCGGCCGAGAAGGCCCGGGCAATCGCTAATCGCGGCTACCTCCCCGGCACCACCGATCCCCGCTCGATGGCCCGGCAGATCCTGACCAACAAGTACAACTACGGCGCCGAGCAGTACGACTGCTTCAACTACATCATCATGCGCGAGAGCGGCTGGCGCGTCGATGCCGCCAACCCCTCCGGCGCGTACGGCATCCCGCAGGCCAAGCCCGGCTCGAAGATGGCCTCGATCGGCAGCGACTGGCGCACCAACCCGGCCACCCAGATCATCTGGGGCATCGAGTACATGAAGGCCCGCTACGGCAGCCCCTGCGAAGCCAAGGTCTTCAAGGCCGCCAAGGGCTGGTACTGATTCCTCCGGCTCGCGCCCGTGCGGACCTGGGTGATCCCGAGCCGCTCCCTCGTCACGTCAGGATCCGCCCCCGCCGCCTGCCGGTTTCCCATGTTGCATGGGAAACCTGCGGGTAGCACGCGAAACTTCCCATGCAACCCGCAGGAATCCCATGCAACATGGGAAACCGGCAGGGCGCGGGGGGAGTGGATCTACTGGGGCGCGCGCGTCATCGAGAGCACGTCGAGAGCGGCGTCGAGCTGGTCCTCGGTAACTGAGCCGTCGGTCACGAAGCCCTTCTCGAGGACGACCTCGCGGATTGTCTTGCCCTCCTTGAGCGCCGTCTTGGCGACGGCGGCGGCGTTCTCGTAGCCGATGTAGCGGTTGAGCGGGGTGACAATCGAGGGTGACGACTCGGCCAGGAAGCGGCAGTGGTCGACGTTGGCGACGATCCCGTCGATGCAGCGGTCGGCGAAAAGTCGGCTGACGTTGGAGATCAGCCGGATCGACTCGAGCACGTTGCGGGCCATCACCGGCAGCATCACGTTGAGCTCGAAGTTGCCGGTGGCCCCGGAGAAGGCGACGGCGGCGTCGTTGCCGATGACCTGGGCGCACACCATGGTGGTCGCCTCGCACAGCACCGGGTTGACCTTGCCCGGCATGATCGAGGACCCGGGCTGCAGGTCGGGCAGGGCGATCTCGCCGAGACCGGCGCGCGGGCCCGAGCCCATCCAGCGGATGTCGTTGGCGATCTTGTGCAGGCTGACCGCGATGGTGCGCAGCGCGCCGGATGCCTCGACCAGACCGTCGCGCGCGCCCTGAGCCTCGAAGTGGTTGCGGGCCTCGGTCAGCGGTAGCCCGGTCTGCTCGGCGATGAGCGCGATCACCGAGGCGGAGAAGCCGGGTGGGGTGTTGATCCCGGTGCCGACCGCGGTCCCGCCGAGCGGCAGTTCGGCGACCCGGGGGAGCACGGCACGGACCCGCTCGACCCCGTAACGGATCTGCGCGGCGTACCCGCCGAACTCCTGGCCCAGCGTCACCGGGGTCGCATCCATCAGGTGGGTGCGGCCGCTCTTGACCACCTCGGCGAACTCGTCGGATTTCTGCTGCAGCGATGCCTCGAGGTGCTCGAGCGCCGGGATCAGGGTGTTGATCAGGTTCTGCGTGGCGGCGATGTGGATCGCGCTCGGGAAGACGTCGTTGCTCGACTGCGACGCGTTGACGTGGTCGTTCGGGTGGATGCCATTGCCGGCCAGCGACGCGATGACCTCGTTGGTGTTCATGTTGCTCGAGGTGCCCGAACCGGTCTGGAACACGTCGATCGGGAACTCGACGTCGTGGGCGTTCGCGGCCACCGCGCCGGCCGCGCCAACGATCGCGTCAGCCTGCTCGGTGGTGATCACCCCGAGCTCGGCGTTCGTCCGGGCGGCGGCGCCCTTGATCAGTCCGAGGGCGGCGATCAGCGCGGGATCGATCGGCACTCCGGAGATCGGGAAGTTCTCCACGGCCCGCTGGGTCTGGGCCTTCCACAGCGCACGGGCCGGCACCCGGACCTCACCCATCGTGTCGTGTTCGATCCGGAAATCACCGTCGCTGGTCGTCATGGCGCACAGTCTCTCAGGTGCGCTGGAGGCGGTAGATGGCGTAGTCGAATTGGCGCCGTCCGCGACGGACCGGCAGATCGAGGCGCTGCACATCGCCGCTCAGGCGGCCCAACTCGGCGGCCAACGGCCCGGAGGGTCCCTGGCACCAGATGGCCAGGACCCCACCGGGAACCAGTCGCGCGTACGCGGCGCGCAGCCCGCCGGCGGCGTACAGCTCGGCGTTTTCGGCGTGGATCAAGAAGTCGGGTCCGTTGTCCACGTCGAGCACGATGGCGTCGTAACCCGGGCCGCGACGCTCGAGCAGTCGGGCGACGTCGACCGCTTCCACCCGCACCCGAGGATCGGTGATGACCCGGCCCAGATGCGCGGTCAGGCCGGCGCGGGCCCAGTCGAGCAGGCATCCCTCGATCTCGGCCACCTCGACCTGGACCTCCAGCCCGGCGGCGTCGGCGCGGCCGAGGATCTCGCTCACCGTGTAACCGAGCCCGAGTCCGCCGACCAGGATGCGACCGCTGCGCTGCGTGGCCAGCGCTCCGAGTTGTTGCTCGGTCGTGGTCTCGGCGCTGTCCATGGCGAAGGCGCCGTTGACGATCAGCTCCTCGATCACCCCTTCCTCACCCCTGCGCCGCCGCAGCATCACCTCGCCTCGCGGGCCTGTGTGTCGACCCAGGATCGTGATCTCGTCCATGGCCCACCCTTCCGGAATCGCTGGTCCGTCTTGTGCGGTCTGTGAGGATGGGCGCGTGGCGCGCTCCAAGAAGCCGAGTACGACCGGTGACATGATCCGTTCGCTGCTGGTCATCCTCATCCCGTTGGTGGTGATCGCTGCCCTGTTCACCGACCTGCCGCGCGACCACCCGGTGAAAGAGGTCGATTGGCAGGCGGTCGCCCAGACCGCCCGGAAGCAGGCGGAGTTTCCGGTGCTCACCCCGACCAGTCTGCCCGCGGGCTGGCGGTCGACCGAAGCCCAGTGGATCAAGAAGGGCGAGCCCTACCTGAACAACCAGCCCTCACCGCGCAATCTGTGGCGCCTCGGCTTCCTGACCCCGGACAACGTGTACGTCGGTCTGGCCCAGGGCGACGCCGCGTTGTCCGATCTGATCGATCAGCAGACCCGCAAGGCCACCCCCGACGGCGACAGTGACCTGGCCGGCCTCACTTGGCGGCGGATGGTCAGCCCCGACGGTCGGACTCGCTCGCTGGTCCGCCAGGACCAGGGTGTCGCGACGATCGTGGTCAGCGATCTGTCGTACGCGGGTCTCGAGGCCTACGCCACCACCCTCACCGCCGGCTGACCCGTCAGATGGTGGCGCGTCCCGGACCGAGCCGGGGCGCCGAAGCCCCCCAACGTGCTGGCAGTGAGGCTGTTGACCACAGGAATACTGCCACTAGGCTGCGACCGTGAGCCTGTCCACCGTCAGCGTGATCCTCATCGAGCCGGTCTCGGTCTTCGAATTCAGCGTGGCCACCGAGGTGTTCGGCATCGACCGGACCGACGACGGCGTCCCGGCCTTCGACTTCCGGGTGTGTGCGCTTGACCCGAGTCGGCCGTTGACCACCCAGACAACGGCGCCCTTCACCATCACCGCCTCGCACGGGTTGGAGGCGATGGTCGGCAGTGATCTGGTCGTGGTCGGGGCGACCCCGGCCCGTGCGCCGGGGGAGTACCCACCTGAGGTGATCGAGGCGATCCAGCAGGCGTACGCGGCCGGCGCCACCGTGCTGAGCCTGTGCTCCGGTGCTTTCGTCCTCGGAGCGGCGGGCCTGCTCGACGACCGGCCGTGCACCACGCACTGGCGGCATGCCGCCGAGATGCGGGAGGCGTTCCCGACGGCCCTGATCGATTCGCGGGCGTTGTTCATCGACGACGGCCGGATCATCACCAGCGCGGGGACCGCGGCGGGCATCGACGCCTGCCTCCATCTGGTCCGGCGTGAACTCGGCACCGCGGTGGCCAACCGGATCGCCCGGCGGATGGTGGTTCCGCCGCAGCGCGACGGCGGCCAGCAGCAATTCGTCGACATGCCGATTCCCGAGTTCACCGCCGACAGCTTGGCCCCGCTGCTGTCGTGGGCGATGGACCACCTCGGCGATGCGCACACGCCGAGTTCGTTGGCTCGTCGGGCGATGATGAGCGACCGCACCTTCGCGCGGCGGTTCAGCGCCGAGACCGGGACCACACCGCACAGATGGCTGACCCAGCAGCGGATCCTGGCCGCCCGCAACCTGCTCGAGGAAAGCGATCTCGGCGTGGAGCAGATCGCCACCCGGGTCGGCTTCAACTCGGCCGTGGTGATGCGCGAGCACTTCCGCCGTGAGATCGGGGTCGCCCCCGCCGACTACCGCCGGCGTTTCGTCGCCCCGGTCGAGCGCACGTTGTCCGCCGTCGGCTGACCCGGTCATCAACGGATGTAGTTATGCCGTGAGTACCCGGCACAGATCCCTCCGCTGATCCAGGATCTGGTGACGAGTCGGATCAGCGGTCCGGCGTGGGTCCGCGCGCGGCTTCCACCTTGGCCTTGGCGCCGTCCAGCCACTCCTGGCAGATCGCCGCGAGCTTCTCGCCGCGTTCCCACAGGGCCAGCGACTCCGCCAGCGGTGCGCCTCCGGACTCGAGCCGTTGAACAAGCTGGGTGAGTTCCTCGCGCGCGGCCTCGTAGCTCATCGCGGGATCGGGCCGGGTGTCGCTCATGCGGCTCCTGAGAATCGGTGGGGGATCAAGCGGATCGGATGTCGGTGATCTCGACGACGAGTTGGCCGTCGGCGAGGGTGGCGAGCAGGTCGTCACCCGGGTCGAGTCCGGTGACAGAGTTGATCGCGTCGCCGTCGGGACCGACCAGGATGGCGTAACCCCGGTCCAGGGTGGCCTTGGGGGACATGGCTCGGACGCGGGCCAGGTGGTGCTCGATGGTGTGCCGCTCGCGGTCGATCGCGCCACCGATGGCCCGGTGACCGCGCTGCCGGAGCTCGAGGATGCGCTCGGCGTAGACCGCGAAGCTGGCCGTCGGGTCGCTGAGCACCCGGCGCGAACGGCAACCGTCGAGCCAGGTCTGCTCGCGTTGGACGGTCCGGGACAGGGCGGCTGTCAGCCGCGACCGCGCCTGATCGACGCGGGCCCGCTCCTCGGCGACGTCAGGCACCACCCGGCGGGCGGCATCGGTCGGGGTCGACGCCCGGACGTCGGCGACCAGATCGAGGATCGGGCTGTCGGTCTCGTGACCGATCGCGCTGACGACCGGAGTCGTGCAGGCGTGGACCGCGCGGATCAGACCCTCGTCGGAGAAGGGCAAGAGGTCTTCGAGCGAGCCCCCGCCCCGGGCGATGACGATGACCTCGACCTGTGGCTGGGCCTCGAGTTGGCGCAGCGCGGTGATCAGCTGCTCGCCGGCCTGACGGACCCTGGACCAGGGCGTGCCGCACGACGATCTGGACCGCGGGCCACCGGCGTCGGGCATTTTCGATCACGTCGCGTTCGGCGGCGCTGGCTGCCCCGGTGATCAGTCCAACGGCTCGGGGCAGGAACGGCAGCCGTTTCTTCAGCGCCGGCTCGAACAAGCCCTCAGCCTGGAGCACCCGCTTGCGCTGCTCGAGCCGGGCCAGCAGTCGTCCCTCGCCCGACGGCGTAATCGCCTGGCAGGCGTACGTCAGTCGCCCGGTCCCGAGGTAGTAGCCGGGCTTGAGCTGGGCGACGACGGTCTGGCCGCTCGCGAGGGGTCCGGCGCTGTCGAAGGTCTGGGGCGCGATCGAGACGGAGACCGACACCTCGGCCAGCGTGTCCCGCAGGGTGAGGAAGATCAGACGTCCTCGCGAACCCTGGTTGATCTCGATCAGCTGAGCCTCGACCCAGACCGGACCGAGCCGATCGATGTATCCGCGGACCGCATGCGCCACCGCCCGCAGCGGCTGCGGGTGCTCCGGTGACGAGTCCAGACCCATGTCGAGCAGGGTAGTGCGCGTCACCGACAGTTCCCATTCGTCGAATCGGGGTCGACGGCCGCCGCCAATTAGACTCGGCTCATGAGTGCCACCCCCATCACCCTCACCACTGGTCCCCGCGACAGGAGTGTGGTGGTCGCTGCCCCCCGCGGCTACTGCGCCGGGGTCGATCGCGCAGTGATCACGGTGGAGAAGGCGCTGGAGACCTACGGGGCGCCGGTCTACGTCCGCAAGCAGATCGTGCACAACCGCCACGTGGTGGAGAACCTCGAGGAGCGGGGGGCGATCTTCGTCGAAGAGCTCGACGCCGTCCCGCTCGGATCGACGGTGGTGTTCTCGGCCCACGGAGTGTCACCGGCCGTGCAGGCCGAGGCGCAGGAGCGTGGCCTGCGGGCCATCGATGCCACCTGCCCGCTGGTCACCAAGGTCCACCAGGAGGCCAAGCGGTTCGCTCGCGACGGGCTGGAGATCCTGCTGATCGGCCACGCCGGCCACGAAGAGGTCGAGGGCACCACGGGGGAGGCGCCTGACCGGATCCGACTGGTCCAGTCCCCGGCCGATGTCGACGATCTCGAGGTCGAGGACCCGAGCAAGCTGGCCTGGCTCAGCCAGACCACCCTGAGCGTCGACGAGACGTTGGAGACGGTCGGCCGGCTGCGGGAGAAGTTTCCGCTGCTGATGAACCCGCCGAGCGACGACATCTGCTACGCCACCCAGAACCGTCAGCTCGCGGTGAAGCAGATCGCCGTCGGTGCGGACCTGGTCATCGTGGTCGGCTCGGCCAACTCGTCGAACTCGGTGCGACTCGTCGAGGTCGCGCTGGAGGCTGGAGCCAAGGCCTCGTACCGCATCGACAACGCCGGCGAGATCGATCCCGCCTGGCTGGACGGAGTCGATTCCGTCGGCGTGACCAGCGGTGCGTCGGTGCCGGACCACCTGGTCCAGGGTGTCCTCGAATACCTGACCGACCGGGGTTTTCCGGCGGCCCGCGAGGAGAAGCTGACCGAGGAGTCCCTGGTCTTCGCTCTGCCACCGGAGCTGCGCAAGGACATCCGGCGCAGCGCCGTCGACGACTGAGCGGATCGCCGGCGCCCGACGCCCTATGGGGACCGCGCCATTGCCCAGCCGCGCGTGGGGTGGGTAAACTTGGACGCCGATCCCACCAGACCATGGTCGGGGTGGCGTGGTCAGGGGCTGAGTCGATGATGCGACGTGCGAGCCGAATGGCCCTGGTCGTCGTTGCCGGTTTCGTCCCGGTTCTCACGCCCGGGTACGCGGTCGCCGGGCCGACCGATGCCGTGGAGACCCCGGCCCCGAACGGTCCGCGGGTTCAGCGCCTCGTCACCCCGGCGCTCGGTCTCCAGGCGTCATTCGCGCCGACGGCGATCAGTGCTCCAGGCCCACTCGCGTACACCCTCGTGGCGACCAATCACGGCGCCGAGGCGCTCACGGAGGTGGCCGTCGTGGACGAGGTCGTCGGGACCGCAGCCCTCAGCTGCGTGCCCTCGATGCCCGCCACCCTGGCGGCCGGTGAATCGCTGACCTGCTCGACGACGCGCGAGGTCACCCAGGTCGACATTGACTACGGCATCGTCATCCATGTCGCGAGCGCGTCGGCCGAACTGCCCGGGGGTGATCCGCTCGACGACACCGACGATGTCACCGCCGTCGCCGACGCGATGGTCGCCATTGCGCACCGACCCCGGATGAGCGTCTCCACCGCAACGGTCACCGGCCGGTTCAAGAAGGGCGCCCGCGTCCCGATCCGTCTCACCGTGCGCAACAGCGGCAACGTGACGTTGACCCGGTTGGCTTTCGGCAGCAACCTGCGCTCGACGACATGCGGGACCGCCAACCTCCGGACCCTCGCGCCGGGCGCGGTGCTGGCCTGCCGGGCGACCTACAAGGTGACCGCGGCCGATGCCCGCAAGGGGCGCGCCGCGATTGCGGTGGTGGCCCGGGCCGAGCGGCCGTTCGGCCGCACCGACACCGCGTCGGACGACGTCGTCGCCAAGACGACCGTCCGGGCGACCGTGGTGAAGAAGAAGAGGTAACTCTCAGGCCAGCTTGGCCGAGACCTCACCACGGGTCGTCGAGGGAGTCACGTCGTCGATCAGGTCGAGCAGATCGGGATCGCCCCGGGTCAACTCGGCGGCCTCGGGCATGGCGTCACCGCGCAGCGGCGCCGGCTCGTCCGACCAATCATCGGCTTCACCTTGACTGCGTCGTCGACGAGCTCGGGCGCCGCGATCTGGCGTACGGGCTCGTCGACCGACTCGATCGCGGCCAACTCGGCGTCGGACACCTTGAGGTCGCGGAACCGGCGGGCCGGGACCAGGACGGTGCGCTCGACGGTGCCGATGGTCTCGTTGTAGGCGTTGACCGAGCTGCGCAGCGCGCGACCGAGCTTGTCCAGGCGCCCGCCCATCAGTCCCAGTCGCTCATAGAGGTCGCGACCGAGCCGGAACACCTCCCCGGCACTCTCGGCCAGGGCGGCCTGCTTCCACCCGTACGCCACCGCGCGGAGCAGCCCGATCAGTGTGGTCGGGGTGGCCAGGACCACGTCGCGAGCGGCCGCGTACTCGTAGAGGTCGGGGATCTGGTCGAGTGCGGTCGCGAAGAACGACTCGCTGGGTAGGAAGAGCACGACGAACTCGGGGGAGTCGGCCGCCTTCCAGTACTGCTTGTTCGACAGCTGGTCGATGTGGGTCTTCACGTTCTTGGCGTAGCGGCCGAGTGCCTCGGCCCGACGGGTCTCGTCCTCGGTCTCGGCGGCATCGAGGAAGCCGGTCAGCGGGACCTTGGAGTCGACGAACACGTGCTTGCCCTCGGCCAGGTGCACCCGCATGTCGGGCCGCATCACCCGGTCGTCGGCCTTGGTCGTGTGCTGGAGGTCGAAGTCGCAGCGCTCGAGCATCCCCGACAGCTCGGCCACCCGTTTGAGCTGGGTCTCGCCCCACGAGCCACGGACCTGCGGCTTGCGCAACGCGGTGACCAGGGCGGCGGTCTCGCGCCGCAGCTCCTCGCCGGTGCGCTGAACGTGGGTGACCTGGGTGCGGAGCTCGGCCGAGATGGCCGCTCGTTCCTTCTCGACTTCGGTCAGCCGCGAGCTGAAGAGCTGCAGGCTCTGCTGGACCGGGACCATGATCTTCTCGGTCTCCTTGGCCCGTCGGTCGGCGGTCGCGTCGGTCGCCTTGGCCTGCCGCTCCAGGGCCTCGGTGGACAGCAGCTTGAACTGGTCGAGCATCGATTCCCGGTCGGTGGCCACCTCGGTCAGCCGGGCCAGGGCGTGATCGCGTTGGCTGATCGCCGTCGCCTCGGCCGCATGGGTGCGTGTCAACTGCTGCTGGGTGTCGGCCAGCTGGACCCGGATCTCGTTGATCTCCTGAGCGGACCGCTCGCGCAGCCCGGCCAGCTCCTCGGCCGCATGACGCCGGACCTCCGCCAGTTCGCCGGCGGCGTCACGCCGGGCCTCGGCCAGCTCCTCGGTCGAGATCCGTCGGGCTTCGGCCGATTCGGCCCGGGCGTCGGAGGCCGTTCCCCGTAGCCGGGCCAATTCGGCGTCGGCCTGGGCGTCGGTCGTCTCCCGTCGGGCACGAGCCACCTGCGCACCGGCGAGGGCGCCGACCACGGCACCCAGCACCAGCCCGCAGATGAGGGCGAAAACCGTGAAACCATCCATGGGTTCGATTTTGCCGGGTGGCACTGACAAAACTGGGGAGCCGGCCTCGGTGCGCCCGCGCCGGACGCGTCACACCTAGCGCTGCCGGTCAGCGCTGCCGGTTAGCGTGGAGCCATGACCACCGTTCAGGAGCACATCGACGATCTGGCCGCGTACGTGGTCGCTTCGCCCACCTCGTACCACGCGGTGGCCGAGGGTGCGCGGCGGCTGATCGCCGCGGGGTTCGTCGAGCAGGACGAGGCCGCCGAGTGGTCGGTCGAGCCCGGCGGCCACCTCGCGCTCCGCGACGGTGCGCTGGTGGCGTGGCGGATCCCCGAGTCCGCCGGTCCGACGACGCCGTACTGGATCCTCGGCTCGCACACCGACTCACCCGGTTTCAAGCTCAAGCCTCGACCGGACCTCGGTGTCGCGGGCTACCAGCAGGTCGGGATCGAGGTCTACGGCGGACCCCTGCTCAACTCGTGGCTCGACCGGGAGCTCGGTCTGGCCGGACGGCTGGTGCTGGCCGACGGGAGCCTCGCCCTCGTGCGGACCGGGGCGATCATGCGGATCCCGCAACTGGCCATCCACCTCGATCGAGGGGTCAACGAGGACGGGGTGAAGCTCGACAAGCAGACCCACACCGCGCCGATCTGGGGCGTGGGGGGACGTGATCGCCGGCTGATCGACGAGCTGGCGGAGTCGGCCGGCTGCGAGCCCGGCGACATCGACGGCTACGACGTGTTCGCGTACGCGGTGCAACCTCCCGCGGTGTTCGGACCGGAGGACGAGTTCTTCGCCAGCGGACGGCTGGACAATCTGAGCAGCGTGCATGCCTCGCTCGCCGCGCTGATCGCCGCACCCGCGTCCGACGCGATCCAGGTGCTGGTGGCCAACGATCACGAAGAACTGGGCAGCGAGTCCCGCAGCGGGGCGTCGGGCCCGTTCCTGGCCGATGTCCTCGCGCGGACCTCGTACGCGCTCGGCGCCGATGCGGAACAGTCTCGGCGCGCCCTGGCCCGCTCGATCTGTCTGTCGGCCGACGCAGGTCACGCGGTCCACCCGAACTACGTGAACCGGCACGATCCGTCCAACCAGCCGGTGCTCAACGGCGGTCCGCTGCTCAAAATCAATGCGAATCAGCGCTACGCCACCGACGCCCACGGGGCCGGGATCTGGCGGCGGGCCTGCCGGGCGGCCGGCGTTTCCACCCAGGAGTTCGTCTCGAACAACACCTTGCCATGCGGGTCGACCATCGGCCCGTTGACCGCGACCCGGTTGGGAATCACCACCGTCGACGTCGGGATCCCGTTGCTGTCGATGCACTCCGCGCGCGAGCTCGCCGGGACGCAGGATGCCCCGGCTCTGGCGATGGCCATGGGGGCATTTCTGGCCCAACCCGTCTAGGGTTCATCCTCGTGGCACTCACCATCGGCATCGTCGGACTTCCGAACGCGGGCAAGTCGACCCTCTTCAACGCCCTGACCCGGAACAACGTGTTGGCGGCCAACTACCCGTTCGCCACGATCGAGCCCAACGTCGGCGTGGTCGGCGTGCCCGATCCCCGACTGGCGCAGCTCGCCGAGGTCTTCCACTCGGAGCGGATCGTCCCGGCCACCGTGAGTTTCGTCGACATCGCCGGCATCGTCCGCGGCGCGAGCCAGGGCGAGGGGATGGGTAACGCGTTCTTGGCCCACATCCGCGAGGCCGACGCGATCTGCCAGGTGACCCGGGTGTTCGAGGACGCCGACGTCACCCACGTCGACGGCAAGGTCAACCCGGCCGGCGACATCGACACCATCGCCACCGAGCTGATCCTGGCCGATCTGCAGACCATCGAGAAGGTGCTGCCGCGGCTGGAGAAGGAGGTGCGGATCCGCAAGGACAAGCAGCCGCAGCTCGACGCGATCCAGCAGGCGTACGCCGTGCTCAGCGACGGCCGCGGCGTGTTCGCCGCCGGTCTGGACCGCGAGCCGCTACGCGAGCTGTTCCTGCTCACCGCCAAGCCGTTCCTCTTCGTCTTCAACTGCGACTCCGACGAGCTCGCCGACGAGGAGCTCAAGGCCCGGATGCGCGCCCTGGTCGCACCGGCCGAGGCGATCTTCCTCGACGCCAAGATCGAGTCGGAACTGTCGGAGATGGAGCCCGACGAGGCGCGCGACTTCCTGGCCGAGATGGGCATTGACGAGCCCGGGCTCGACGGACTGGCCCGCGTCGGCTTCGACACCCTCGGGTTGCAGACCTACCTGACCGCCGGCCCCAAGGAATCGCGGGCCTGGACCATCCCGAAGGGCGCCACCGCTCCCGAGGCCGCCGGAGTCATCCACACCGACTTCCAGAAGGGCTTCATCAAGGCCGAGATCGTCGGCTTCGACGACCTGATCGCCGCCGGTTCGATGCAGGTCGCCAAGTCCAAGGGTCAGGTCCGACTCGAGGGTAAGGACTACGTGATGGAAGACGGCGATGTGGTGGAGTTCCGCTTCAACGTGTGATCTGGCATCTGCCGACCGGTCCTGCCGACCGGCCCTGCTGAGCGGGGTCGGCGGCGAGGCGTGGAACGCTCGCGGGAGGATGGGTCGAAACCGTCCGGCCCGGGGAGGATGGTCATAGTGGCCCAGGTCCCGGACGGCGTGCGGACCCAACCGAGCGAGTTGATCCAGAGCGACACCGTCGAGGATCGATCTGGACCGCGCGCACATGCAGGCCCTGCGGGACGTCACGTCGATCCGTGTCCCTGACTGCTGCCGACCACACCCACCGAGGAGTAGATATGCCGCAACTCTTACGCGTGCAGAACTTCACCGTTTCCGCTGACGGCTACGGCGCCGGCAGCGACCAGACCCTCGAACGTCCTTTCGGTCACGCCGACCCGGCACAGCTGATGGCCTGGGTCGTCGCCACGGCGAGCTGGCCGAACCGCACCGAACCCGGCGGTACGCGCGGGCTCGACGACTTCTTCGCCCGCGACTTCGCCCACAACATCGGCGCCGAGATCATGGGACGCAACAAGTTCGGACCGCAGCGCGGGCCGTGGACCGACCACGCGTGGCAGGGCTGGTGGGGTGACGAGCCGCCCTTCCACACGCCGGTCTTCGTGCTCACCCACCACCCGCGCCCCTCGTTCACGTTGGCGGACACCACCTTCCATTTCGTCAACGACGAGCCGGCCGAGGTGCTGGCCCAAGCCCGCGCCGCCGCGGCCGGCCGCGACGTACGTCTTGGCGGCGGCGCCCAGTCGATCCGCGCGTTCCTCGATGCCGATCTGGTCGACACCCTGCACGTCGTCGTTACTCCGGTGGAGCTCGGCGCCGGCACCCGCCTCTGGTCGAGCCCCGACGAGCTGGACGACCGGTTCCACCACGAGACCGTGCCCAGTCCCAGCGGGGTGACCCACCACCTGTTCTGGCGCCGCTGAGATCGACGGCTGACCCGACTCAGATGTTCGAGCCGTCGGGTGGCAGGTCCGCGGGCGGCTGCGGCGAACCGCCTCCGGCCGAGACCGGCGGGCAGGACAGGCCGAGGGTGTACGCGGTCATGGACAGCGAGCCGTACGCGTAACCGTCGACCAGCACCCGGGTGTCCGCGGTCTGACCGGCGGCATCAGCCATCCCGGCCAGATAGAGCGCCGGGATGAAGTGGTCGGGCGTCGGGACGGCGTGCCGGTAGTCCGCGTGCGCGTCGAGGGCGGCGAACCGGGTGGGGTCGTCGAGCATCCGCTCCTTGGCCGCCTCGTCGAACCGTTGGGCCCAGTCGTAGCCGTCGTCGGCCAGCGCCCAGCTCATGCCGCCGAGGTTGTGCACGACGTTGCCGCTGGTGATGACCATGACACCGCGTTGCCGCAGAGCGTGCAGCTTGGCGCCGAGCTCGAGGTGGTAGTCCAGCGGCTTGTCGGCGTTGATGCTCAGCTGAGCGACCGGGATCGAGGCGTCCGGGAAGGCGTGCACGAGCACCGACCACGTGCCGTGGTCGATGCCCCAGCTGTCTACATCGGCTCCGACCCAGGTCGGTCGGACGATGTCGCTGACCTCCTCGGCCAGTTCGGGCATGCCGCGCGCCGGGTACTGGACGTCGAACAGCTCCTGTGGGAAGCCGTAGAAGTCGTGGATGGTCCGTGGCCTCGGCATCGCGGTCACCGCGGTCGCGTTGATGTACCAGTGCGCGCTGACCACCAGGATCGCCCGCGGCCGTGGTGCCGTCTCACCGAACGCCCGCCAGGCCGCGGTGTAGCGGTTGTCCGAGAGCGCGTTCATCGGGTTGCCGTGGCCGAAGAACGCCGCAGGCATCAGCTCGGTGGCCCCACTGCTGGGCTCGGTCATCGCATCCTCCACTCGCTCGATTCAGCCACCGTAGGCCAGTCCGTCACCGAAGCGGAACAACGGATCGGCGATGACGACCGGGACATCATTGCGACTCTCCTCGACGGCTCGGGTCGAAGGCGGCAGGTCGAGGGGCAGCCGACCCTGCGGCGCGCACCCGATGCGATCTCGAGCACGATGGCCGGCCGATCCGGATACAGGTTGACCACGGTCGGGACGGCGGCGAACAAGACCGAAGGCCGGGTCGGCGTCGGTGTGGGAGCCGACTGGTCCCCTCCCGAGCTGGCGGTGGACCAGCTGCCCGGCGTGGTCCTCGAGGGACATCCGAGCCAGCAGGGTCCTCGGTCCGCTGCTCGGGCGTCAGAGTCGCATCCAGGTAGGGAAGGTCAGCAGTCATCAGGCGGCGTTTCGAGGGTTGACCAGGGCTTCGTCGTACGCGGTGAGGTGCTCAACGGCGAACGGTGGGCGGGGGAGTCAACGGCTCGGCGGTGACCACGGTCAGCGGTATCTCGGTCCGGCGGCGGATCCGGTGCGGGAGGTCGAGCGCGAGCCAGCGCGACAGCCCGGGCGGCAACGTCGACAGGATGATCTCGTCGACGGGCCGCGCCATCAGGGCCGCCTCGATCGCCCTCAGTGGGTCGGGGTCGCCCACGGCACCCTCGGCCCGGGCGCCGATCGCGTGCAGATGCGCCAGCTCGGCGTGGAGTCGCGCGGTGGCCTCGCTGACGTCGCTTCGCCCGGCCTCGGCGTCGACGGCGAGATCGGCGGCGCTGGGAGCGATCGTCGGGTCCACGGGGAAGGCGCCGCTCCAGGCGGTGAAGTCGTTCATCAGATGGGTGACCGAGGTCGCGGGGACCAGCACCCAGAAGTGGGCCGGGCCACGGGTCATCCGGTCCCGGATCGTGTCGAGCAGGTCGGGTCCGCCGAGCGTGCGGTTGGCGACGACGAGATAGTGAGGCACAGCCGACTCCTCAGTGCGTACGGACGGGTTCGGTCACGCGGTTGCGGGCGGGACGGGCCAGCACCAGGTAGCAGAACAGCGCTCCGGCGACGCCGACGAGCATCACCCAGATCATCGGTCGGGCCGAGTCCGCGCCGCCGGAGCTGGCCAGGGGTGCGGACACGGCCATGGCGATGGCCAGAGCGACGCCGAGCACAGCGGCGGCGGCGCCGGCGACCTGTGGTGCCTGGCCGGCGGCCAGCGCGCTGGAATTGCCGAAGATGAATGCCTGGACCGCCATCAGGACCAAGAACCCGACGCAGGTCAGCAGCAACGGGGTGCCGAAGGCGAAGACACCGACGGTCAGAACGGCGACGGCTGCGGTCGAGAAAGTGAGCCCGAACCCGATCAGGGTCCGTGGTCGGAACCGACCGACGATCCTGGCGTTCACGATCGACAGCAGCACCTGGGACAGCGCAGTCGCGGCGAAGAACAACGCGAAGGGCATCGGGTGCAGACCCTTCTGTCCCTGCAGGACGTAGGACGAGTTCGCGATGTAGGCCATCATCGTGAACCCGGACAGCGCCGCAGTCAGGGCATATCCGACGAACATCCGGATCCGGACGACCCGGGCGAGCCCGGACGCGAACTGCCCCAGACCGCCACCGTGACGTCGTTCCGGCGGCAACGACTCGGGGATGACGGCGATCGCGGCGGTCATCATGGCCAACCCGAAACCGACCAGCACCCAGAACACGGTGCGCCAGGTCCCGCCGAAGGTGAGGACCGCGCCGCCGACCACGGGCGCCACCATCGGCGCCAAGCCACCGAGCGCCATCATGATCGACATCACCCGGGCCAGCGAGTCTCCGCGGGCGACGTCGACGACCACGGCCCGGGCCACGACCGACGCCATCCCGCCGCCGAAGCCCTGGATGACCCGGAAGGCGATCAACCACCCGATCGACGGGGCCAGCGCACAGCCCACCGCTCCGAGCGTGCAGATCAGCCCGCCGGCGAGGATCGGGATCCGTCGTCCGCGCTGGTCCGAGAGCGGCCCGCCGAGCAACTGACCGAGCGCCATGCCGAGGAAGAAGGTGGTCAGGGTCAGCCCGACCAACGACGCCGAGGTGTCGAGCTCCGCGGTCACCCGCGGGAACGCCGGGGTGTACATGTCGGTCGCAAACGGGGGTACCGCGCTCTGCAGGGCCAGCGTCAGGATCAACGCCACCGAGATCCCCGCCCCCGCGATCGTGGAGGTCGTGGCGCCCTCGGACTCCGTCCGCGGAACGCCGGGACGCGGGACGATCACCTCAGCACCACGCCCTTTCCGGACTCTGCGCCCACGCCATCGCGGGGACGATCCGATCCGACCCTAGACCTGGACGCCGTCGGTCGGCCGCCGTGCTCGGCCATCACGTCGAGGACCCAGGTCACGCCGGAGCGATCGCGGACAATGCCGTGGTGCGAGGACCAGCCGGCCGGACCGAGGTCGGCGATCACCGCGGCGTCATCGCCAATTCCCGACCGCGATGGAACCAACCCTGGAGCCATGGCCCACCTGGGTTCGGTGGGCCCCGCTGCCTCTCTGGCCGGTTCGGACGGTTGCCGCCATCGTGGGCGGCGGAACCGCGGCGATAGATTGAGGGTGCCCGCTGAATCCTGCCGCAGACAAGGACCGATGCCCCGCATGAGCGAAGCACCCGACGCCGCCGCCGTCTCGATCGACGCCGAGTTGCACCCGCGTTTCGACGAGATCCTGACCGCAGACGCCCTCGACTTTCTCGCTGAACTGACCCGGCGCTTCGGGCCGCGGCGCGCCGAGCTGTTACAGGCCCGGGTCGATCGCTATGCCGCCGGTGAGCCGGGTGCGACGCTGCGGTTCCTCGACGAGACCAGGTCGATCCGCGAGAATCCGACCTGGCGGGTGGCTCCGCCAGCGCCTGGTCTGGCCGATCGCCGCTGCGAGATGACCGGCCCGACCACCCGCAAGATGGTGATCAACGCGCTCAACTCGGGGGCCCGGGCCTGGATGGCCGACTTCGAGGACGCCACCGCGCCGAGCTGGTTCAACGTGGTCGACGGCCAGATCAACCTGTTCGACGCCATCCGCCGGCAGATCGACTTCACCGACGCCCGCGGCAAGCGCTATGAGGTGGGAACCGAGACCCCGACCATCATCGTGCGGCCCCGAGGCTGGCACCTGGACGAACAGCACCTGGCTCTCGACGGCGCCCCGCTACCCGGTTCGTTCGTCGACTTCGGCCTCTACTTCTTCCACAACGCCCAGACCCTGATCGCGGGCGGTGCCGGACCGTACTTCTACCTGCCCAAGCTCGAGACCTATCTCGAGGCCCGGCTGTGGGATGACGTCTTCACCTACGCCCAGGAGCGGCTGGCCATCCCGCACGGCACCATCCGGGCCACCTGTCTGATCGAGACCACGCCGGCCGCGTTCCAGATGGAGGAGTTCCTCTACGAGCTGCGCGACCACTCCTCGGGCCTGAACGCCGGTCGCTGGGACTACATCTTCTCGATGATCAAGAACTTCGCCGAGGACCCGGACCACCTATTGCCGGACCGCAGCCAGGTGACCATGACCTCGCCGTTCATGGCCGCGTACGCGAACCTGCTGGTCAAGACGTGCCACAAGCGGGGGGCGCACGCCATCGGCGGGATGGCCGCTTTCGTGCCGAGCCGGACCAATCCGGAGGCCACCGCGGCGGCGCTGGAGAAGACGACCGCCGACAAGTCGCGCGAAGCGGCAGCCGGCTTCGACGGCTCCTGGGTGGCCCACCCGGCGCTCGTCCAGACCTGCCTGGATGCCTTCACCGCGGTGTTGGGGGACCAGGTCAACCAGCTCGCCAAGCAGCGGGACGACGTCGAGCCCGATGCGGCCGCCTTGGTCGACGTGGCCAGCAGCGGGGGCCAGGTGACGCTCGCCGGCGTACGCACCAACATCCGGGTCAGCCTGGAATACCTGGCCGCCTGGGTCGCGGGAGCCGGCGCGGTGGCCATCGACAATCTGATGGAGGACGCGGCGACGGTCGAGATCTCGCGGATGCAGATCTGGCAGTGGGTCCGCCACCGGGTGCCGACCGCCGACGGCACCCCGGTGACCGAGCAGCTCGTTGCGCAGTTGCTCGAGGAGGAGTCGGCCACCCTCGCCGCCGGTAGCACCCCGGAGCGGCAGCAGCAGCTCGACGCGGCCCGCGACATCTTCACCGCTACCTGTCTGACCAGCGACTGGCCACAGTTCTTCACCACGTACGCCTACGAGAACTACCTGGCCGGCTGAGCCGACGATGACCCTGCGCCGTACCGAGGCCGAGAATCGCGCCGCCCAGATCCGGGTCGGGTCGATGGTGGTCGAGCTCGATCTCACCGACCCTTCGGAAGCGACCTTCGGGTCGACGACGACCATCAGCTTCGCCAGCGCGGGGCCGTCGACCTTCGTCGATTTCACCGGCGCCGAACTGATCTCCGCGCGCCTGGACGGGGTCGAGCTCGCCGCGGACTGCTGGCGGGACGGCCGAATCTGGCTCGACGGGCTCGGCGGTCCGCACGTGCTGAGCGTCGCCGGCTCGATGGCCTACTCGACCAGCGGTGAGGGACTGCACCGCCACGTCGACCCGGCGGATGGTCGCACCTATCTGTACGCGATGTCGTTCCTCGAGGCCGCGCCCAGCTGGTTCGCCTGCTTCGACCAGCCCGATCTGAAGAGCCCGTACACGTTCCTGATCGCCGCCCCCGACGACTGGATGCTGATCGGCAACGGTCCGAGCGAGCGGCTCGACGACGGCCGGTGGCGGATCGTCCAATCCCGTCCGCTGGCGACCTACTTCGTCACCCTGGTCGCCGGTCCGTACGCCTCGGTCCGCGCCGAGCACGACGGCATCGCGCTCGGACTGCACGCCCGGGCCTCGCTCGCCCCGCAGCTGGAGGCGTCGGCAGAAGAAGTGTTCACCATCACCCGGCAGTGCCTCGACTACTACCGGACGCTGTTCGACCGCCCGTATCCCTTCGACGACTACCACCAGGCGTTCGTCCCGGACTTCAACGCGGGCGCGATGGAGAACCCCGGCTGTGTCACCATCCGCGACCAGTTGCTGTTCCGCGGCCGCGCGACCCATGCCGAACGGGCCAAACGCGCCGGCTTGATCGCCCACGAGATGGCCCACATGTGGTTCGGCGACCTGGTGTCGATGCGGTGGTGGGACGACCTGTGGCTGAACGAGTCGTTCGCCGAGTACCTCGCCCAGCGCTGCTGCAGCGACGCCACCGACTTCCCGGCCTGGACCGAGTTCGGCATCGCCCGCAAGGAATGGGGGATGGTGGCCGATCAGTCGCCGTCGACCCATCCGGTGGCCGGTAACGGCGCTCCCGACGCCGAGTCGGCGCTGCAGGACTTCGACGGCATCTCCTACGCCAAGGGCGCCGCCGTGCTCCGCCAGCTCGCCACCCAGCTCGGTGACGACGGCCTTCCTCGGTGGACTCGGGCGCTATTTCGAGTCGTACGCCTACGGCAACGCCTCGTTCGCGGAGCTGGTCGGACACTGGGCCGCCGCGGCCGCCGAGGGGGCCGGCCCCCCTCTGGATCTGCCGGTCTGGGCCGACGCCTGGCTGCGGACCACCGGGGTGGACACGCTCGACGTGGCCGGGAGACCGCCGCAGGCGATGATCGTGAAGCGCGCCGGCTCGAGTGCGTCGCCGCGTACGCACCAGGTCGAGGTCGCGGCGGTCGGCGCCGACGGGTCGTTGTCGCCGCGCCAGCCGGTCCGTCTGGTCGACGACCTGTCCCCGGTGACCGTGCCCGGGGACAGCGTGCTGGTGCTGCCCGACGTCGGCGACGCGACCTGGGCCAAGATCCGGTTCGGAGCGGGAGGCTGGGCGGCGCTGCGTCGTGCGCTGCCGCGGCTCCGCGACGAGTCGGCTCAGGTGGTGGCCTTCAACGCCATCCGCGACGCGGTCCGCGATGCCGAACTCGACCCGGCCGAAGCACTCGAGATGATCGTCGAGTCGCTGCCGCGGGTGGCCTCGGACCTGATCGTCGGCCAACTGCTGGGCTTCGCCCTCGACCAGCTCGCCGGACCGTACGCCGCCCCGAACGACCGGGCCCCGCGGACGGCCCGGGTGCACGATCTGGCCGTTGCCCTGATGCAGCGCGCGACCGTCGGCTCGGACCGTCAGCTGGTCGGGTTGCGGGCAGCCATTCGCAGCGCCGCGGACGAGCGAATGCTGCGCCGTTGGCTCGGCGGGGGACTGCCGCTCGGGGTGAACACGGACCCCGAGCTGCGATGGAGCCTGGTCCGCCGGATCGTCGCCCTCACCGGCGACCAGGCCGTGCTCGACGAGGCCACCCGTGCCGACCGCAGCGCGGCCGGCCGGGTGCACGCCGCCTGGTGCCGCGCAGCCACGCCGGACCCGGCCGCCAAACAGGAGGCCTGGGCCCTGATCATGCAGCCGTCCTCGCTCAGCGCGTACGAGCTGTACGCCACCGCCGAGGGCTTCTTCGAGCCGGGGCAGAGCGAGCTGACGGCGACGTACGCGGAGCGCTACTTCGCCGAGATCGCGGGGACGGCCGACTTCCGTACCGGTTGGATGCTGGGCGAACTGGCCGTCAAGGCGTTCCCGGCGTCGGCCGTGTCCGCTCGTACGGTCGCGCTTGCCGTGGCGTTCCTCGAGGCCGACCGGGCCGCCCCGCCGATCCGACGTGCCGTGATCGACGGGACCGACAAATTGCGCCGTGCGTCCACCGCGCTGAACCGCTTCGGGTGAGCCGCCCCGATCCTTGCTAGATTTGGCCGCCTCGGGGATCCATCCACGTGTGTGGCGACCCCGAAGGGCCTCAGATGCATCCCTCACGCATCCTTCCCGTGATCCTGCTGACCGCAGTAGCCGTTGCCGGCTGCGGCACTCCTCCCTGGGAGCAGGCCCGGGAAACCGCCTCTCCCCTTGCCCCGGAGACCGCTTCGGCGTCCCCGACGGCCACCCCGACCCCGACCGCGAAGCCGTCGAAGATCCGCAACGACCTGGCCAAGGGTTCGATCCACAAGAAGCTGACCGCGGGCGGGGTCATCTTGGACATGGCCTATTACTCCACGCTCGATCTGGGTCAGTGGACGCCGGAAGCGACCAAGCCGCTGACGGTGTCGATGTCGGCCGACTTCGACGGCGGCTACAAGCAGAACATCTACCTGAGCAAGGTCACGGTACGGGTGAGCGCGTCCGGACCGGAGGGCACGGCGACGACCCTCGAGCCGCTGACCGACAACGCTCCGGTGGCTCCCGGCTACCTGGTGAAGGCCCCCAACTCGTACGGACAGGTCTTCACGCTGCCGGCGCTCCCGGCCGAGGCTACGTCGGTCTCACTGAACTTCACCTACGAGCTGCTGGCGCAGTCGGCGCCGAAGTCCAAGAAATATGCGCGTCAGACCGGTTCCGACACCGTGGTCATCGCCCTGGCGACCGCCTGAAAGTGCACAATGGCCTGTTGCTGACCCTCTCTTGAGGTTCCGTCCTGAGCCGACGGAGAGGGTCACCGACAGTCTTGAGGTTGATTTTTCAAGCTGATTTACTCCTGACCATAGACGGACTCTGACGCCAGGCTCCTGTGAAGGTTGAAGCTTCAACATTGTTGTTGTCGGAAAGAAACCCCCACAACAGCAGGAGCCGAACCCCCATGAGCACCACTGAATTCGACCAGATCATCGCCGCCGAGATTGCCACCGAGGTCACTGAGGTCCCCGCCGCCGAGACCGCCCCGGTCGCCAAGAAGTCGCTGGCCAAGTACCTCCGCCAGCACCTGGCCGACGTCGACTCGCTCCCCACCTACCGCCCGTTCATCGGCTGTGTGATCCCGGCCTACAACGAGGCCGAGACCATCGAAGAGGTGCTGCGCTCGCTGCTCAAGCAGAGCCGGCTGCCCGACGAGATCCACGTCATCATCAACAACACCAGCGACGAGAGCTTCGAGATCGCCTCGAAGTTCGCCGGCCCGCACAGCAAGGGCAAGAAGAAGGGCAAGATCCAGACCACCGAGGTCTACGTCCACGACATCGGTGAGAACAAGGACAAGAAGGTCGGCGCCCTCAACTACGGCTTCGACCTCATCCCGCACGCTGATTACCTGCTCGGCGTCGACGGGGACACCACACTGGCCCGCGACTGCGTCGAGCGGCTCGAAGAGGAGATCCTCTCCGACACCCGTATCGGTGGGATCTCGGCGATCTATTCGATCGACGACACCTCGTTCAAGGGCGCGGTCGCCCCGCTGCTGATCGCCGGCCAGCGTGCCCAGTTCGCCGCCTTCAACATGCAGAACATGCTGAAGGGCCGCAACATGGCCGTCCTCGGCGGCCAGTGCTCGATCTTCTCGATGAAGGCCCTCCAGGAGGTCATGGTCGAGAACCACCAGCAGACCCCATGGGTCAGCGACTCCGAGGTCGAGGACTCCCTCCTCAGCCTGCAGATCAAGTCCGCCGGCTACCTCACCAAGATCTCGGCGCGGGCCCGCGCCGACGTCGGTGGCATGACCACCCTCCGTGCCCTCGACGGCCAGCAGGTCAAGTGGAACTACGGCGCGCTCGACCTGATGTGGCCGGGCCAGCGGGGCGATACCAAGGGTCAGCCCTTCCACCCCAACCTGCGCCTGCGCTGGGCCGAGCAGTTCGGCATGCTGACCAACATCTTCACCCGCATCGCTTTCGTCCTGCTGCTCGCCGCGTCGCTCTCGGTGCACGCCTTCGTCTTCTCGCCGATCTGGCTGATCCCGCCGGTCGTCGCCATCCTGCTCAACCTGCGGATCGCGATGTCGATGCAGAGCCGCACCTGGAGGGACGTCGTCTTCGCCGTCGCCGGAGCGCCCGCCGAGATCTACATGTGGCTGCGGGCCAGCCACTTCCTCCGCGCTTGGGTCAAGTTCCTCTCCCGCGTACAGACCGACAACTGGGCCGCTCAGGCCAAGGCCGAGCGCGGTCGCGGCAACGCCCACCTGGTTCCGCTGATCGTCATCGCCGTGAGCTTCGTCGTCCTGGGGATCACCTGGTTCCAGCTGCCGCTGCTCATCCAGACCTCGATCCTGTGGCTCGGCTGGCCGGTCCTCTACGTCGTCACCGTCGCCCAGACGATCGTGATGATCAGCAAGCTGGTCCGCCGCGAGCACGGCTACAAGGTCTGACCCGCACCACCCGCACTCCGGGCAGCACGTCGTTGGGAATCGACCCGCGGCGTGTTGCCCGGTTCTCACGTTCCGAGGCGAATCGCTCGAGCCGCACCAGTCCCGACCCGGTTGCGTCGCACCTCTTGGTGCGAGGCGGCCGGGTTGTGGCATCCCCGACCACGGACGTTCGATTCTCCGCCGCTTTGGCGAGGCGGCGCTCGTACGGCGGCCGGCCGGGGGGTCGTTTGCCGGCACGTGCGCGTAAACGGGTCGTACTGGCGGCTGGTGGGGGTCGTTTGCCGGCACGTGCGCGTAAACGTCTGCTGCTGGGCTGACGGGGAGTCGTTTGCCGGCACGTGCGCGTAAACGTCTGCTGCTCGGCTGACGGTTTCCCATGCAACATGGGAAACCTGCGGGTCACACGCGAAACTTCGCATGCAAGCCGCAGGAATCCCATGCAACATGGGGAACTTGTGACCAGTGGGGGGCGCGAATGGCGCCGGGGGGCGCGAGATGGCCCGGTCGCCTCACACCGAGGTGCGCGTCGACCGGGCCCGGTCGAGCTGGGGCTGGGAGCCCGGGGTCAGAGCAGGTTGCCGGCCTCGGTCAGGACGTGGCGGAGGATCTGCTCCATCTCGTCGAAATGGCTCTGGTCACTGATCAGCGGGGGAGCGACCTGGACGACGGGGTCGCCACGGTCGTCGGCGCGGCAGTAGAGGCCGTTCTCGAACAGCGCCCCCGAGAGATACCCGCGCAGGATCCGCTCAGACTGGTCGTCGTCGAAGGTCTGCTTGGTCGTCTTGTCCTTGACCAGCTCGATCCCGTAGAAGTACCCGTCGCCGCGTACGTCGCCGACGATCGGCAGGTCGTAGAGCTTCTCCAACGTCTGACGGAACGGGTTCTCGTTGCGCAGCACATGGCCGAGCAGGTCCTCGCGCTCGAACAGGTCCAGGTTGGCCAGAGCGACCGCGCACGACACCGGATGCCCGCCGAAGGTGTAGCCGTGGGCGAACGTCGTGTTGCCGGTGGCGAACGGTTCGAAGAGGCGGTCGGAGATGATCGCCGCACCGAGCGGGGAATAGCCCGAGGTCAGGCCCTTGGCGCTGGTGATGATGTCGGGCTGGTAGTGGAACTTGTCCGCACCGAACATCGTGCCGAGCCGGCCGTACGCGCAGATGACCTCGTCGGAGACCAGCAGCACGTCATAGGTGTCACAGATCTCGCGGAGCCGCTCGAAGTATCCGGGCGGCGGCGGGAAGCAGCCGCCGGCGTTCTGGACCGGCTCGACGAAGACCGCAGCCACGCTGTCAGGCCCCTCGTCGATGATCGCTTCCTCGACCCGATTGGCCGCCCACAGCCCGAATTGCTTCTCGTCGTCGGACACGTGCTCCGGAGCCCGGTAGAAGTTCGTGTTCGGGACCCGGAAGGTGCCCGGCACCAGCGGCTCGAAGGGGTGCTTGAAACCGGGGATGCCGGTGATCGACAGCGCACCCTGGGTGGTCCCGTGGTAGGCGATCGCCCGCGAGATGACCTTGGTCTTGGTGGGTTTGCCGGTCAGCTTGAAATACTGCTTGGCCAGCTTCCAGGCGGTTTCGACCGCCTCGGCGCCGCCGGTGGTGAAGAAGACCTTGTTGAGGTCGCCGGGAGCGGCCGCGGCCAGCCGGTCGGCGAGTTCGATGGCCTTCGGGTGCGCGTACGACCAGATCGGGAAGAAAGCGAGCTTGCGGGCCTGCTCGGCGGCGGCCTCGGCCAGCTCGGCCCGACCGTGTCCGGCCTGGACCACGAACAGTCCCGACAAACCGTCGAGGTAGCGCTTGCCATGGTTGTCGAAGATGTAGGCGCCCTCACCCCGCTCGATGATCGGCACCGGATGGGTGTCGTAGGTCGACATCCGGGTGAAGTGCATCCACAGGTGTTCCGCGGCGTTGCTGGTCATCGACCTCTCCTGTTGTGGGCCGCGGCCGGTGATCCGGTCATCGAGTGCCCCATTCGTAGGACTGCTTGTGTAAGCGTAGGTAGACGAAGGACTCGATGGTCCGTACGCCGGGGATGGTCCTGATCTGACGATTCAGCAGATCGACCAGATGGTCGTCGTCCTCGCAGACCACCTCGACCAGGATGTCGTACGACCCCGCGGTGATCACCACGTAGTCGACCTCCTCCATCGCTGACAGTGCCTCGACCACCGGGTCGAGGCTGCCCTCGGCCTTGATCCCGATCATGGCCTGGCGGCGGAATCCCAGCTGGAGCGGATTGGTCACCGCGACGATCTGCATCACTCCGGCCTCGGTCAGCCGGTTGACCCGCTGTCGCACTGCCGCC
Source organism: uncultured Actinomycetota bacterium (assembly GCA_963815905.1). GTDB lineage: Bacteria > Actinomycetota > Actinomycetes > Propionibacteriales > Propionibacteriaceae > Microlunatus. The sequence continues at coordinate 187,657 of CAWFIO010000017.1, forward strand.
TCGGACAGTCCGACCGCCTCGCCGATCCGGGCGTACGTGCGGCGCCCGTCCTGCTGGAGCTGCTCGATGATGGCCTTGGAGATGGCATCGAGGGGGCCGGAGGGGGCATGCGGATGTCGCGGGGGCCGACCATCCGGACGCCCCGCAGGCGAGGTCTGCGGGTTGTGGCTGGGCTGAGACACCTTCGGATGATGGCACCGCCCTGCGCTGAAGGCAAGCGAATCAGTTGGAGAGACCCAACCGATACACTGAAACGCTCGCAATATTCGCGCCCGACTTCGAAAAACGTACCGATATGCAGGTGTTGAGTCCGGTCAGCGGGCTCGCCGCGGACGAGGGTCGGGGCGTCACGGGGTTGGACCTGTTGATACTCCTGTGTCCGGAAGGCCCGCACTCTCGCCCTCATGGCTGTCGCCGCCGACACCTTCGTGGTCACCGACCGGATGGTCGGCGAGCTGATGCGGCTCGGATTCGTAGTGCCGCTCGGTGCGAACATCCCGAACCTCGAGAACCTCCGCGCCGATCTCAGCGTGGTCAGCGACGACCCGGGCCGCAAGTATTCGTTGACCTGACAGGCCGATTCGACACGTTCGCCCTGGTCAGGTCGCCGCGGCGATGCTGATCATCACGTTGACCCCCATCATCGTCGGCCGACTGATCAGCGCGCGCCGCGCCCGCTGAGCGGTCGTGGGTGGCGCCGTCGCCGACCGTCGCGCTCGTTGGGAATCTTCCGGCCGAGTGAGCGAAGGGCCGCAAGGTTCGCGGTCAGATCGGCGTCCGCGAGAGACATGTCGCCTAGGTGAGGATGGCATCACAATCGTGTTGCGTGCCTCCCCGCCGACGGTTGCAGGACTTGCCGTTGTTAGTTTGATGACCTACAACTGTTTCTGTGCGGTTTCTCAGGTTCCGCACGAGCTACGCGCCTTGTCAGGGGCGCCCCTTTGGAGGAGGAACCAGATGCGAGCTCGAACTCGCGGAATGGTCGTCGCCGGTTGCGCATCGATTGCCCTCTTGGCGTCGGCGTGTGGTGGCGGCGGTGAATCGCCCGCGCCCAACGCCAGCGGCGGCGGACAGGCCGGCGGCGAGATCACGATGCGTGGCTGTACGCCACAGAACTCGTTGATTCCTGCCAACACCGGTGAAGCCTGCGGTAATGATGTGCTGGACGGCCTGCTGGCCAAGCTCGTGAAGTACAACGCCGACACCGCCTCTCCCGAGATGGACATCGCGGAGTCGATCGAGACCAAGGACAACCAGACCTTCACGATCAAGCTGAAGCCGGACTACAAGTTCCACGACGGGACGACGGTCAAGGCCAAGAACTTCGTTGATGCCTGGAACTGGTCGGCCTACGGCCCGAACGCCATGTACAACGCCTACTTTTTCGAGCCCATCGCCGGCAACTCCGATCTGCAGTGCGGTGCCACCGATGACAAGGTCGACTGCGAGGGCAAGCCGCCGAAGACCAAGGAGATGAGCGGTCTCAAGGTCGTCGATGACACGACCTTCACCATCCAGACCACAACTAAGGTCTCCAATCTTCCGGTCCGCCTGGGCTACACCGTGTTCGCTCCGCTGCCGGACTCGTTTTTCGACGATCCCGACGCCTATGCGGCCAAACCGATCGGTGCCGGCCCGTTCAAGTTCGACAGCAAGTCCGACACCGCGATAGTGATCTCGAAGTTCGACGACTACTCCGGCGAGGAGAAGCCGAGTATCGACAAGGTGACGTTCCGCATCTACACCGATGAGGGGGCGGCCTACAATGATGTACTGGCCAACTCGCTCGACTTCACTGACATCATCCCGAGCGATCGGCTGGTCGGCGACCTCTACAAAACCGAGCTCGACGGGCGCAACCTGCAGCGCGAGACCGGCACCGTATCGGTGTTGGCCTACTCGCCGAACGATCCGCAGATGAAGAACGTGAAGCTGCGCCGGGCCCTCTCGATGGCCATCGACCGGGACCTGATCAACAAGCAGATCTTCAACGGCATCCGGCCCGCGCTCGACGGCTGGGTTGCCCCGGTGGTCGACGGCTTCAAAGACGGCGCCTGTGGCGAGACCTGCATTTTCAACGAAGAGAAGGCCAAGGCCATGTACGCCGAATCCGGCGGTTACAAGGGCACCCTGAGCCTGTCGGTCAACGGCGACGGTGGCCACGGGCCCTGGGCTGAGGCCACCTGCAACTCGATCAAAAACACGCTGGGCCTGGATTGCGTAGTGAACCTGACTCCGGACTTCAAGACCATTCGTGATCAGATCGGCAAGCGCGAACTCAAGGGTCTGTACCGCTCCGGCTGGGTGATGGACTACCCGTCGATCGAGAACTTCCTGGCCCCGATCTACGGCACGGGATCGTCCTCGAACGACACCGGTTACAGCAACAAGGCCTTCGACGACAAGCTCGACGAGGCCGCCGCGGCGGAAACCCCGGATGAGGCCAACAAGCTGTACCAAGAGGCTGAGGGCATCATCGCCAAGGACTTCCCAACGATCCCGCAGTGGTACTACCTGGATGTCGTCGGGTTCTCGAACCGCGTCACTGATGTCAAGATCAACCCGTTCGGCAACCTCGAACTGTCGCTGATCAAGGTCAAGTAAGTAGATGTCGACGTGAGCGTCGGCCCGCCGGATTACATCCGGCGGGCCGACGCGACGTTGAGCCTGTCGGTCCAGGCTCGTGTCGTGCTGATGGTGCCAATCGGTTCCTGCGAAGGGATAGCTCGTGGGTAAGTACATCGTGAGACGGCTGCTGCAGATGATTCCGGTCATCCTCGGCTCGACGTTCTTGATTTACGCCCTGGTGTTCGCGCTGCCTGGCGACCCGGCGGCTAACCGGTGCGGAGAGCGGCCGTGCCCGGCCACGTACGTGGCCGCTTTTCGCAAGGAATTCCACCTGGACGACCCGCTGCTGGTCCAGTACGGGATCTATCTGGGCAAGCTGGTCCGGGGAGATCTCGGCACCAATTTCTACGGCAACACGGTGCTGCATGAGTTGGCCATCCGTTACCCGACCACCGTGAAACTCGCCCTGATCGCGATCATCTTCGAAATCGTCGTCGGTATTGCGGCCGGTGTGCTGGCTGGAATCCGCCGGGGTGGTTTCATCGACAACCTGGTTCTGGTCAGCTCTTTGGTGGTCATCGCGACCCCGGTCTTCGTCATCGGAAACGTCATGCAACTGCTTTTCGGGGTCAAGATTCCGATCTTCCCGGTGACCTCGACCAATGGCACCTTCAACGAACTCCTGTTACCCGGTTTCGTGCTCGGTTCCTTGTCGATCGCCTACGTGGCCCGGTTGACCAGAACAAACTTGGCCGAAAACCTGAGATCAGATTATGTTCGTACGGCGAAGGCCAAAGGCTTGACTCCAGCCCGAACCGTCGGCATTCACACCCTGCGTAACTCACTCATCCCGGTGATCACCTACGTCGGCGCCGATTTCGGCTCACTGATGGGCGGGGCCATCGTGACCGAGAGCATCTTCAACGTCAACGGCGTCGGCAATTTCTTGTTCCGCAGCATTCGACAACAAGATGGTCAGTCCGTGGTCGGAGCCGTCGTGGTGCTGATCATCGTCTTCCTGCTCTTCAATCTGGTGGTCGACGTGCTCTACGGAGTGCTCGATCCGCGGATCAGCAACGACTAGGCGGGATACTCAGATGCCGAGTAATGATCCGAAGGTCACCAGCGAAAATTTGGGCTTTCCAGAGGTGCCGGCCGGTGCGGAGGGAGCCATGGTCGCTGAAGTCGTCGGCAATCCGGTTAAGGGCAGGTCGCTCTGGGCCAATGCCTGGGTGGAACTCCGACGCAATCCGCTGTTCTGGGCCGCATCGGTCCTGATCGTGCTGTTCGTCGTGATGGCCATCGTGCCCCAGCTGTTCACGAGCAAGGACCCCACCTTCGCCAACCTTCGATTGGCTCGGTTGAAGCCGAGCGGCGATGCGTGGTTCGGGTACGACGCCCAGGGCTATGACGTCTACGCCCGGACCATCTACGGTGCGCGCTCCTCGATCCTGGTCGGCGTGTTGGCCACGGCCTTCACCCTCGTCTTCGGCTCGATGATGGGCATCATCGCCGGCTACTTCGGTGGCTGGGTCGACGCGATCCTGTCCCGTCTGGGCGACATCTTCTTCGCCATCCCGCTGCTGTTGGGCGGCATCTTGGTGCTGTACACCTTCCCCAGCAATCTCGAGACGCCGTACATCGTCGTCGTGCTCAAAGTCGTGATCGCCATGTCCATCGTGGGATGGCCCAACCTGGCTCGACTGATGCGGTCCAGCGTGCTGCAGGTCAAACCCAACGACTACGTGCAGGCGGCTCGGGCGCTGGGCGCCCGGCCATCCCGGATCATCCTGTCCCACGTGCTGCCGAACTCGCTGGCTCCGGTGATCGTGGTCTCGACGATCAATCTCGGCGCGTTCATCGCCACTGAGGCCACCCTGTCCTTCCTCGGCATCGGCCTCCAACCGCCGGCCGTCTCCTGGGGTCTGTCGATCTCCCAGGCGTCAGGCATCGGGCTGATCAGAATCGCCCCGCACATGCTGCTGTTTCCCTCGCTGTTCCTGGTCCTGACGGTGCTGGCCTTCATCATGTTGGGCGATGCCATCCGGGACGCTCTCGATCCGAAACTCCGCTGAGGTAGGGACCAGATGACTGCGACAGATGCCCCGCGGCGCCAGGCCGAGACCCTGGAGGCGCCGGGTCGGTGGAGGACCACCGACGGAATGCTCCTCGAGGTCGACGATCTGCGGGTCGAGTTCCGCACCCGGGAGGGCGTGGCCAAGGCGATCAACGGGGTGTCGTTCTATCTCCGTGAGGGTGAGACCCTGGCCATCCTCGGCGAATCGGGCTCCGGGAAGTCGGTCACCGCCCAGGCGATCATGGGTATTCTCGATTCTCCGCCTGGCTTCGTCACCGGCGGCGAGGTGCGCTACTGCGGCACCAACATCCTCAAGCTGACCGACGAGGAGCGTCGAGCCATTCGCGGCCCGGAGATTTCCATGGTCTTCCAGGACGCGCTGAGCTCGCTCAATCCGGTCTTCCCCGTCGGCTGGCAGATTGCCGAGATGTTCCGCAAACACCGCGGGATGAACAAGAAGGATTCGTTGACCGAGGCCATCCGATTGATGGAGCGGGTGCAGATCCCGGCCGCCAGAGAGCGGGTCAAGGCGTACCCCCACCAGTTCTCCGGCGGCATGCGGCAACGCATCATGATCGCGATGGCGATTGCCCTCGATCCGGCGGTCCTGATCGCCGACGAGCCGACCACCGCGCTCGACGTGACCGTGCAGGCCCAGATCATGCGGCTGCTCGAGGAACTGCAGGACGAGCGCAAGATGGGCCTGATCTTGATCACCCACGACCTCGGCGTGGTCGCCGACGTGGCCGACCGGATCGCGGTGATGTACGCCGGTCGGATCGTCGAGCAGGCCGATGTCTTTGACCTGTACGCCAAGCCGGCTCACCCGTACACGAAGGGCCTGCTCGACTCGATCCCGCGGCTGGACCAGAAGGGCGAGTCGCTGACTGCGATCAGTGGACTTCCGCCGAACCTGTTGCACATCCCGGCCGGCTGCGCCTTCAATCCGCGCTGCCGGTACGTCCAGGACGTCTGTCGGGTCGATCCACCGCCTCCTCTCCGTGAGGTGGCCCGGCATCGACTGGCGGCCTGCCATTTCTCCGAACTGCTGCTGGCCGAAAGCCCCAAGCTGGTGGAAACCCAATCTTCCGAAGATGTCGAGGCCGCCCAGGAATTCTCACTGGGCGATCCGGGCAATCCGATCGTGATCGCTGAAACCCACGATCCGGTCGGAGCCAATCGGCACGTCGACATCGACCGTGAAGGGGATGAGCTGCGATGAGTGCCGAAGTCAACGAGCGCTCCGAGGTCCCGCCGCCGGCCAAGCCCGGTGAAATCATCCTGAAGGCCGAGAACCTGGTCAAGTACTACCCGATCAAAGCCGGCGTGCTGCGGCGTACGGTCGGCCAGGTCAAGGCGGTCGACGGGGTCTCTTTCGAGCTCTACAAGGGTGAAACCCTCGGAATCGTGGGCGAATCCGGCTGCGGGAAGTCCAGCCTGGGCCGGATGCTGATGCGGCTCGAGGAACCGACGGGCGGCAAACTCACCTTCGACGGGATCGACGTCTACTCCCAGCGCGGCGCCGACATGCGCCGGTTGCGACGTGACATCCAGATCGTCTTCCAGGACCCCTACACTTCGCTGAATCCGCGCAAGACGGTCGGCGACATCATCGGCGAACCCTTCGAGATCCACCCGGACGTCCTACCCCGCGGCGGCCGTCGGGCCCGGGTCCAAGAACTGCTGGAGCTGGTCGGGCTCAACCCCGAGCACATCAACCGTTATCCGCACCAGTTCTCCGGCGGACAGCGGCAACGGATCGGGATCGCCCGCGGGGTCGCGCTGAACCCGAAGGTGATCATCTGCGACGAGCCGGTGTCGGCGCTGGACGTCTCGGTCCAGGCTCAGGTGGTCAACCTGCTCGAGCGGCTGCAGGACGAGCTGGGGCTGGCGTACGTCTTCATCGCCCACGACCTGTCGGTCGTCCGCCACATCTCCGACCGGGTCGGGGTGATGTATCTGGGCAAGCTGGTCGAGATCGGTGACGAGGACCAGATCTACAACCGGCCGACCCACCCCTATACCCAGGCCCTGCTCTCCGCCGTACCGGTGCCCGACCCGACGTTGCGGACGGCCCGCCAGCAGATCGTGCTGACCGGTGACGTGCCGAGTCCGGCCAACCCTCCGACCGGCTGCCGCTTCCACACCCGCTGCTGGAAGGCGCAGGAGATCTGCTCGGTCGACGAGCCGGCGCTGATCGACCGCCCGGACGGGGTCACCGCGCACCGGTCGGCGTGTCACTTCGCCGAACCACGCTCCGTCATCTGACAGCTGATCGGGAGCCGGCCCTCGTTGCATAGGCTGTCGATCGTGACTGGAGAGAACGCCCCCGCGCGCCGCCTGATGTTGGTCCACGCCCATCCGGACGACGAGACCATCAACAACGGCGCGACCATGGCCAAGTACGTCGACGAGGGTGCCGCGGTCACCCTGGTGACCTGCACGCTCGGCGAAGAGGGCGAGGTGTTGGTCGACGACCTGGCCCACCTCGCTGCCGAGCACGGTGATGCGCTGGGGGAACACCGGCTGAGCGAGCTGACCGAAGCGATGGCCGCGCTCGGGGTCACCGACTTCGTCCGCCTCGGGGGCGACCACCGTTTCCGTGACTCGGGCATGGCCTACGACGAGCAGCGCCGGGCCGTCGCCCGCGACGTGCTCCGCGAGGGCATCTTCTGGACTACCGACCTGCTGGTCGCGGCCAACGAACTCGTACCGCTGATCCGCGACCGCCGGCCGCAGGTGCTGATCACCTACAACGAGTTCGGTGGCTACGGGCATCCCGATCACATCCAGGCCCACCGGGTCGCGTCGTACGCGGTGCAGTTGGCCGGAAACTCCTCGTACCGACCCGATCTCGGGCAGGCGTGGACCGTCTCGCGTCTCCTGTGGGCGGCGATGAGCCGGACCCGACTTTTCGACGGGATCGCCCAGCTCCGGGCGTCCGGTGATCTCGAGTCGTTCAAGCACTGGGAGGACAACCCCGAGGCGATGGCGCCGCTCCTCTCCGCCGATGCCGACATCTCCGCGGTGATCGACGGGACCCCGTGGATCGACCGCAAGCTCGACGCGATGCGGGCTCATGCCACCCAGATCACCCCCGACGGGGACTTCTTCTCCGCCGGTGAGGAGTTCACCCGGGTCCAGTGGTCGCACGAGTACTACCGATTGGCCGGCGGGGTTGCGTTCCCCGAATCCGACGACTGGGCCGACGACCTCTTCGTCGGGCTCGATGCGTGACGGCTGACCCGACGCCGGCGGCGAACACGCTCCGCCGGGTGATGAGCCATTTCGAGTCCGGGGTCACGATCGTGACCGCCGTTCGCGAGGGCGTCGCCCACGCCATGACGGCGACCGCGGTGAGCGCGGTCAGCCTGACCCCGGCCCTCGTCCTGGTCTGCGTGGGTCGCCAGAGCCGGTTCCACGCGATCATCGTCGAGCAGGAGCGGTGGGCGATCTCGATTCTGGCCGCCGGGCAGACTCCGGTGGCGCGGCACTTCGCCGATCGAGGTCGTGATCTGCTGACCCAGTTCGACCCGATCCCGCATCGTCTCGGCACCGCGAGCGGGGCGCCGGTGATCGACGGATCGGTGGCCTGGGCGGAGTGCCGGACCTGGGCCCGCTACGACGGGGGCGACCACACGATCGTGGTGGGGGAGCTGTTGGAGGGCGGTGGCCCGGGCGAAGCCGCTGGTCAGACGGGTCCGCTGACGTACTATCGGGGGACTTATTCGCCCAGCGCCTGAGGCGCATGCACCACGAACACCTAGGTAGACGCCGCCCGTGAGTAACCCACCGGTCCCGAACGACGCCGACCCCGATGCGACGGTGATCCGTCCCCGACTGCCGATCCCACCGGAGCCGGCGGGCGCATCGGCGGCCGGTCCCACCTCGGCCGCAGCCACCTCGCAGCCGCCCGGAGGATCGAAGCGGACCAGGCCGGTGATCGTCGCGGCGGCCGCCACGGTGTTGGGTCTGCTGGCCATCGCGTACGTGGTCGGATACCTGATGACCGGCGATCGGCTTCCGAAAGACGCCCGGATCTCCGGTGTCGCCGTCGGCGGACTGGACCGGGCGGCGGCGGTCGCCGAGCTGACCCGGCAGGTGGGTCCCCGGGTGAGCGGACCGATCGAGGTGACGGCCGGCGGTGAGCGGGCCGAGCTCGATCCGGCGTCGGCCGGTCTGGCCGTCGACTACGACGCGAGCATCGAGAAAGCGGGCGGCGGACGCAGCCTGGACCCGCGGCACATCTTCACGGTGCTGACCGGGGGTCGCGACACCGACGCCACGGTGGTCAGCGACCCGGCGAAGTTGTCCGCGGCGCTGGTGGCCCTTGCTGGCACGACCGATCAGCAGCCGCGCGATGCCGGGATCCGCTACCGGGGGACCAGGGTCGTCCTCGACAAGGCCCGGTCCGGGGTGACCCTGGATCAAGATGCAGCCGCTGCGGTCGTCCGCGACCGCGTGCTCGACGGCGTACGGCCGCTCGAACTTCCCGCGGCGGTGGTCGAGCCGGCTATCACCGACGCCGACGCCCGTCAGGTGATCCGTGACTTCGCCCGGCCCGCGGTGGCGGCCGGCGTAAAGGTGTCGGCCGGTTCGGCCGGCTCATTCACGCTCAGCCCGCACCATGATCGCCGGGGCGCTCGACTTCCGGGTCGATAACGCGAACCTCACCCCCGTGCTCGACGCCGACCGGTTGCGCAGCAACGCCGCCGACCGGGTCCGCACGGTGGAGGCGGTCAAGCCCAGGAACGCGACGGTCCGGCTGGTCAAGGGCAAGCCCAAGGTCATCCCGGCGGTCGACGGCACCACGGTCACCGCCGCCTCACTCAAAGCGGCCGTGGAGCCGGTGCTGACCAAGCCGAAGGGGGAGCGCGAGGTCGAGGTCGAGCTGACCGGGGCCAAGGCGCAGGTTCTCCACCGCTGACGCCGAGAAATTGGGGATCAAGCGCGTGATCGGGGAATACACGACCTACTTCCCCTACCTGGAATACCGCAACGTGAACATCGGCCGGGCCGCCGAGCTGATCAACGGGACGGTGCTCGAGCCGGGGGAGACCTTCTCGCTCAACAAGACCGTCGGGGAGCGAACCCGGGCCAACGGCTTCACCGAGGGCTTCATCATCCGCGGCGGGAAGTTCAAAAAGGAGCTCGGAGGTGGGGTGTCGCAAAGCGCCACCACCACGTACAACGCGATGTTCTTCGCGGGTCTGAAGGACATCGAGCACCAACCGCACACGCTCTACATCGACCGCTACCCGCCGGGCCGTGAGGCGACGGTGGCCTGGCCCAATCTGGACCTCAAGTTCCAGAACAACACCGCGTACGGCGTTCTCGTGGAGGCCTCGATCGTCAAGGCGTCGTCGAGTCGCCGCGGATCGATCACCGTCAAGATGTGGTCGACCAGGACGTATGACAAGGTCACCTCGACCACGCCGGTGAAATCGAACTTCACCAGCGGTCAGGATCTGAAAGACGACTCTGCCGACTGCGAGCCGATGACCCCGGTGCAGGGCTTCGACGCCGATTACCAGCGGATCTTCAGCAATGACGGCAAGGTCGTCAAGCGCGAGCGGTTCTACTGGCGTTACGCCCCGACCAACAAGGTCACCTGTACGCGCTGAGACCCGCGATTCTTCTGCCTGGCCAGGCCCGGACCCTGCTGACCAACTGGGGGCAGATGACGCCGATTCGGGCCCCGGAGGTGCTATCTGCCCCCAGTTAGCGGAAGGGGGAGGGCGGCGGGCGGAGGTAGAGGTAGCGGTGGTGGGGCTCGAACCCGAGGCGGGCGTACGCGGCGATGGCTGAGGTGTTGGCCGCGGCCACCTGGAGGTAGGCGTAGCGGGCGCCACGCCGCGCCGCCCAGTGACCGAGCGCGACGATCATCGCGGTGGCGTGTCCCTGCCGGCGTTCGGTCGGGGCGGTCCAGATCGAGGCCAGCCCGAGCCAGGAGCCGCTGAGGTGGCCGCGGGCGATGGCGGTGATCTCTCCGTCGATCCGGATCGCGGCCAGGGCTCGGGGTGGCCGGCCGTCGAGGATGGCAGCCAGCACGGCCGGGTCCGCGTCGTTCGGACGGCTGCGCTGGTACGCGGCGAGCCAGTCGTCGTCGAGCCGGTCGGCCAACTCGACGGCCGGGTCGGTGTCGCGCTCACCGAGCAGATCGGTGAGCCGGACGGCCAGCACTTCGGTCGGGACGTAGGTGTCCGCCCAGCCGAGTGCCCGCAACGCCCGTTCGGGCTCCGAGCCGGCGATCACCTGAGCCATCGCCGGAATGTCGCGGGCCACCGCGTACGCGATGATCCGCTCTGCCGCGTGCTCTGCGGAGAGCCCGGGGTCGCCGACGGCCAGACACGAGTTGGCCCGGCCGGTGAAACCACCGCCGGACCGCAGCGTCCACTCGCCCAGGGGCTCGGAATCGGCCAGCCAACCACCGACGGAGTGCTGCTCGATCTCCTCGGCACCGACCCGGCGGGGATGGGGGGCACCGGCGGCTGCGGGCGCGCGGCGAGCCACGATCACCCGGTCGGCCGACACGATGTGCCGTACGCCGTCCGCGGCGTCGAGGACCACCCCGTCATCCACCCCGACCAGCCAGCCGATCAGGTCGCTGGCGGAGCCGTCGTCGAGCCGGTGGCGGATCACCCAGCGCTGACCCGGCTGCGCCTGTCGCAACGGCGTGGGGAGGGTCACAGGAGCGTCGCTTTCGAAGGATGGCCTTACTGGGGATCGCGCGGTCAGACGCGTGATACTAGGTGGTGAACACTGCGCAGCCCCCGTCGGCCGCGCACCGCGAACCGAGGAGTAACCCCGTGACGTACGTCATTGCCCAGCCATGTGTGGACCTCAAGGATCGCGCCTGCGTCGAGGAGTGCCCGGTCGACTGCATCTACGAGGGCAAGCGGATGCTTTACATCCACCCGGACGAGTGCGTCGACTGCGGCGCCTGCGAGCCGGTGTGCCCGGTCGAGGCCATCTTCTACGAGGACGACACGCCCGAGGAGTGGAAGGACTACTACAACGCCAATGTGGAGTTCTTCAGCGACCTGGGCTCGCCCGGTGGCGCGGCGAAGATGGGCGTGATCGATAAGGATCACCCCTTCGTGGCTGCCCTGCCGCCGCAGGAGCACGACGAGTGAGTCTGGCCGGCACCCTTCCGGACTTCCCCTGGGACACCATCGCGGGCGCCAAGGCGACGGCCGCCGCCCACCCCGATGGTCTGATCGACTTGTCGATCGGTACGCCGGTCGATCCGACGCCGGAGGTGGCCCGCCGTTCGCTGGCGGCCGCCTCCGACAGCCCGGGATACCCGCTGGCGGCCGGGACCCCCGAGCTGCGCGCCGCGCAGGCGGACTACCTCACCCGGCGATGGGGTGCGGTCGGGCTCGCTCCCGACGCGACGCTGCCGCTGATCGGCACCAAGGAACTGGTCGGGTGGCTCCCGACCATGCTCGGTCTCGGCCCCGACGACCTCGTCGTGGTCCCGGAGACCGCCTACCCGACCTATCTCGTCGGCGCGCTGCTGGCCCGTTGTCCGTCGGTGGCCCTCGACGACTTGTCCGGTCTGCAGGGGCGTACGCCGGCCCTGGTCTGGCTCAACTCGCCCGGCAATCCGACCGGTCAGATCCTCGGCGCTGAGGTGCTGCGCGAGCGGGTTCGCGCCGCCCGAGCGCTCGGCGCGATCGTTGTCTCCGATGAGTGCTACGGCGAGTTCGGCTGGGAGGCCGAGCCGGTTTCGGTGCTGCACCCGGACGTCTGCGAGGGTGACCACACCGACCTGCTGGTGCTGCATTCGCTGTCGAAGCGGTCGAACCTGGCCGGCTATCGCGCCGGGTTCGTGGCCGGGGATCAGCGACTGATCTCGGAGCTGCTGCAGGTGCGCAAGCACGCCGGGATGCTCGTGCCCGGTCCCGTGCAGCGGGTGATGATCGACGTGCTCGGCGACCACGACCATGTCGAGGTCCAGCGCGAGCGCTACCTGGCCCGGCGGGCGTTGCTGCGACCGGCGCTGGAGAGCGCGGGCTTTCGGATCGACCATTCGGAAGGCTCGCTCTACCTCTGGTCGACCCGGGGCGAGGACAGCCGGACCACCCTCGATTTCCTGGCCGGCCGGGGCATCCTGGCCGCGCCCGGGGACTTCTACGGGGTCTCGGGATCGCAGCACGTGCGGCTCGCCCTCACCGCTCCCGACGATCGCATCGCGGCTGCGGCGGCCCGGCTCACGGCCGATTGATCCGTTGATCAGCGCAGGCTGATCGACACCTTCTTCTTCGAGGTGCCGGTGGCATCCTCGTCGGTCCAGGTCGGCAGGGTGTACTCGTCGGTCTGCCAGGCGCGATCGCCGACCCGGACCGTGGTGACGCCGTAGTACGAGGCGTTCGCGACGGCATGGTGCGCGTACGCCCACGCCAGCCGGTTGGTCTTGGCGGTGATGGTCACGCTCGACCCGTCGACCACCGCCGAGCGGCCGAACGTCTTGCGCAGCGAGGTGGCCATCCCGTCGGGATCGCCGTCGGTACCCGAGCGGTCGAGGCAGCTGAACCCCGAGGGGGAGTGGCCGGCGAGCACGCTGGCCAGCACCCGGGCGTTCGACTCGTGCTGCCGGTAGGCGTTGGGGTGGCCGCTGATCTGGACCTTCTGGGCGACGTCGTTGATCGAGTCGGTCCGCCAGCCGTTGATCCGGACCAGGGCGTCGTAGAACTTGCCGGTCGCATAGTAGGGATTCATCAGCTGCTTCTCGGTGCCCCAGCCCTGCGACGGGCGTTGCTGGAACAGTCCGACCGAGTCACGGTCGCCGTAGTCGAGATTGCGGATCCCCGTCTCCTGGTAAGCCGTGGCCATCGCGATCGAACCGGCTCGGGCGGGCAGGCCGCGCTCGACCGAGATCCCGACGATGATCGAGGCGAAATGAGCCTGATCGAGATCGAGCACCACCGAGTTGCCGTCGGCGGTGGCGATACAACGCTGCTGGCCGGGCACCGGATCAGTGATACCCCGGTTGCGCAACCAGGTGAATCCGATGACCACCAGGGCGATCACGACCACCAGGGCCAGACCGAGACAGCCGAGCGTACGCGCGGTGTCTGTGCGGGGGGACGACCCCCCGCGCCCCCCGGTGGCCGGTCCTCGCTGGCGCTCGTCGCGGCCGGTGTCTGTGCGGGGGGACGACCCCCCGCGCCCCCCGGTGGCCGGTCCTCGCTGGCGCTCGTCGCGGCCGGCCATGCTCAATTGGCGTGCAGCGCGGCGTTGAGTTCGACGCCGACCCCACGACGCGGCCGCGCCTCGATGGCGCCGCTGACCGAGTTGCGGAGGAAGAGCAGGCCGCTGGCCCCGGACAACTCGCGCGCCTTGATCACCTCGCCCTCCGGCAGCAGCGTGACCTTGGTCGCCGCGGTCACGTAGAGGCCCGCTTCGATGACGCAGTCGTCGCCCAGGGCGATACCGACGCCGGCGTTGGCCCCGAGGAGGCAGCGCTCGCCGATCGAGATGACCTCCTTGCCGCCACCGGACAGGGTCCCCATGATCGAGGCGCCGCCGCCGACGTCGGAGTCACGCCCGACCACGACGCCAGCCGAGATCCGCCCTTCGACCATCGAGGTGCCCAGGGTGCCGGCGTTGAAGTTGACGAAGCCCTCGTGCATCACGGTCGTGCCCTCGGCCAGGTGGGCGCCGAGTCGGACCCGGTCCGCGTCGGCGATCCGCACCCCACTCGGGACGACGTAGTCCACCATCCGCGGGAACTTGTCGACCCCGAAGACAGTGAGGTGGCCGTGCCGCGCCCGGAGCAGCGGCCGGATCTCCTCGAAGCCGTCGACCGCGCACGGTCCGGCCGAGGTCCACACCACGTTGGCCAGCGCGCCGAACAACCCGTCGAGGTTGATCGAGCGCGGCGCGACGAGTCGATGGCTGAGCAGGTGCAGTCGCAGGTAGGCGTCGGAGGCGCCCGACGGCGCTGCATCGAGGTCGATCTCCACGTTGACCAGCTCGGTCCGGACCCCGCGTACGCCGTCGTCGCCCTGCGCCTCGACCAGCGCCGACGGCGCCTCGGTCCCCGCCGCGACGCCGAGCTGCGGTGCCGGGAAGTAGGTGTCGAGGACCTGTCCGGTGTGGTGGATCGAAGCGAGGCCCCAGCCCCAGGCCGAGCGAGCTGCGTCAGTCATGGCGCGAAGCCTACCGAATCGGGGCTCATCGACTCTCGATATGACCTGCCCGTCAGCACTGCGGGGAGCCGGCTCGATCGGGTGCCGGACCGTCCGGTGGTATCGCCTAGGGTGCCGGTCATGGCCGAATCCCTTGCACTCGAAGGCGACCTGGTCGCCCTGCTCCGCACCCTGATCGACATGGAGTCGGTGAGCGGCAACGAGACCCGGATCGCCGATGCGGTCGAGCAGGCCCTGCGGGGTTATGAGCACCTCGAGGTGATCCGCGACGGCAACGTGGTGGTCGCGCGGACCACCTTGGGCCGCGACGAACGCGTGGTGATCGCCGGTCACCTCGACACCGTCCCGATCGCGGGCAACGTCCCGTCGTGGGTGACGGACGGCCGCGAGGAGCGCGAGCGACGGCCGGCCGGCCGGGGGTCCGGGGGGTCGTCCTCCCCGATGAACAGTGTCCGCGAGGAGATCATCTGGGGTCGGGGAGCCTGCGACATGAAGGGCGGGGTGGCGGTCCAACTCGCCGTCGCCGCCGCAGTGGCCGAGCCGGTCCGTGATGTCACCTGGATCTTCTACGACAACGAAGAGGTCGAGGCCGAGCTCAACGGGCTCAACCGGATCGCCGCCGAGCACCCCGACTATCTGGCCGGGGACTTCGCCGTGCTGTGCGAGCCGACCAACGCCCGGATCGAGGGCGGCTGCCAGGGGACCATGCGACTGGCGGTCGAGTTCAGCGGTCTCGCCGCTCACTCGGCCCGCTCCTGGATGGGTCACAACGCGATCCACGACGCCGGGGCGGTGCTGACCCGGCTGGCCGCGTACGAGGCCCGCGAGATCGAGGTCGATGGGCTCATGTACCACGAGGGGCTCAACGCGGTCCGGATCAGCGGCGGTATCGCCGGCAACGTGATCCCCGACCGTTGCGAGCTCGAGGTGAACTACCGCTTCGCCCCCGACAAGGACGCCGAGCAGGCCGAGGCGTACGTCCGCGAGGTGCTCGACGGCTTTTCGGTCCGGGTCACCGACGTGGCCGCCGGCGCACGCCCCGGGCTCGACCAGCCCGCCGCCGCCGGATTCCTGGCCGCGGTCGGCGGCACACCGAGCGCCAAATTCGGCTGGACCGACGTCGCGCGCTTCTCCTCGATGGGGATCCCCGCGGTCAACTTCGGCCCGGGCAACCCGAGCAAGGCCCACGCCGACGACGAGTTCTGCCCGGCCGCCGACCTGTTCACCTGCCGCGACGCCCTGCTCCGTTGGCTGACCACCGCCTGACCCGGCCGCTGGATTGCCGTGGGCAAGCGCTCCGGCTGGACCCCGCAGGAAGTGGAGTTGACTCCACTTCCTGTCACTTCACTCCCGAAGTATCCGGCGGTCGGCGATAGGAAGCGGAGTTAACTCCTCTTTCCGACGAGGCCGGGGTGGATCGACGAAGGCCGGGGGGTGCCCAGGTCGCCGGTCAGTCGGGGTCAGGCCGGGGCCGCGGTGCGTACGTCCGGGGCGCCGTGGCGGGCGGCGTCGGCGGAGAGGTCGTCGCTTTGGTGCTGCGACTCGCGCTCCGCGGCGACCCGGGCGCGGTAGTGGTCGACTTCGCGGTCCCGGGCGGCAGCATCCCAGCCGAGGACCGGCGCCACGAGCTCAGCGACCTCTGCGGCCGCGGCCACCCCGCGGTCCCAGGTCTCGATCGAGATCCGGGTACGCCGGGCCAGGATGTCGTCCAGGTGCAGCGCACCCTCGTGCGAGGCGGCGTAGACGGCCTCGACCTTGAGGTACTCGGGAGCGCTCTCGAGCGGCTCAGCGAGGCCGGGCTGGTCGGTGATCAGCCCGATCAGTTCCTCCACCAGCGAGCCGTAGCGGTTGAGCAGATGCTCGACCACGCTGACCCGTAGGCCCCAGCGCTGAGCCAGTTGGGCCCGGGCGTTCCACATCCCCAGGTAGCCGTCGGCGCCGAGCAGCGGGACGTCCTCGGTGCAGCTCGGCGGTACTTTTTGATCCAGATCGTGGGCCACCGCGTCGATGGCGTCCTTGGCCATCACCCGGTAGGTCGTGTACTTCCCGCCGGCCACCACGGTCAGTCCGCGGACCGGCGAGGCGACCGCGTGTTCGCGCGACAGCTTCGAGGTCGAGTCCGACTCGCCGGACAGCAGCGGGCGCAGCCCGGCGTACACCCCGACCACGTCGTCACGGCTCAGCTTGTCGGCCAGCAGCGCATTGGCGCGGTCGAGCAGGTAGTCGATGTCGGCCTGGCTGGCCGCGGGGTGGGCGCGGTCCAGGCTCCAGTCGGTGTCGGTGGTGCCGACGATCCAGTGGCTGCCCCACGGCACGATGAAGAGCAGGCTCTTCTCGGTGCGGCTGATCAGTCCGGCCTTCGCGTTGATCCGGTTTCGGGGGATGACCAGGTGCACGCCCTTCGAGGCGCGGACCTGGAACTGCCCCCGGCCGCCGACCATCTGCTGGATGTCGTCGACCCAGACGCCGGTGGCGTTGACGATCTGTTTGGCCCGGATCTGCAGCTCGCGGCCGGCCTCGAGGTCGTTGACGGTCACCCCGACCACCCGGTCCTGCTCGCGGAGGAAACCGGTCACCCGGGTGCTCGCGGCGACGTGCGCGCCGTAGCGGGCGGCCGTACGGGCGATCATCATCGTGTGGCGTGCATCGTCGACCTGGCCCTCGTAGAAGGTGATCGCGCCGGTGATGGCGTTGCGGTCGGCCGACGGGAACAGCTCGAGCGCCTTCTTCCGGCTGAGATGACGCAGGTGGTGCGGCACGCCGCGACCCGCCCCCATCACGTCGTAGACCCCGATGCCGAGCCCCGCGTACGCGCGGTCGATCCCGGCCCGCCGCAGCGGGTAGATGAACTGCACCGGCTTGGCCAGGTGCGGGCACAGCGTCTCCAGAGCGAGCCGACGCTCCTTCAACGCCTCGAAGACCAGCGAGAAGTTGAACTGCTCGAGGTAGCGCAGCCCACCGTGGAAGAGCTTGGTCGAGCGGCTCGAGGTGCCGGCCGCATAGTCGCGGGCCTCGACCAGCCCGACCCGGAGTCCACGGGTGACGGCATCCAGGGCGGTCCCGGCCCCGGTCACCCCGCCCCCGATGACCAACACGTCCACCTCGTCGGCGGCCAGTTCGTCGAGAGCTTGTCGGCGTCGGTCCGGGCTGAGCGCGGTGTCCATGGTGGAAGGCTAGTGGTCACCTCACGTTGTGGGTCTGCCACTAAATTGACCGACATGACAGTGAGCAGACGCGTCCAGGGCGCGGTGGTCCGAGGGGAGCGGATGGCTCAGCCCTCGACCACCGATCAGCGGCTGCTGGACGGCCGCGGTCCCGCCGACTGGGTGCACACCGATCCATGGCGGGTGCTCCGGATCCAGTCCGAGTTCGTCGAGGGCTTCGGCACCCTGGCCGAGCTGGGGCCGGCGGTCAGTGTCTTCGGTTCGGCGCGTACGCCGCGCGACCACGCCACCTACGCCACGGCCGAGGACCTGGCCGGCCGATTGGCCCGGGCCGGGTTGGCCGTCATCACCGGCGGCGGTCCCGGCGTGATGGAGGCCGCCAACAAGGGCGCGGCCGAGGCGGGCGGGGTGTCGGTCGGGCTGGGCATCGAGCTGCCGTTCGAGTCCGGGCTCAACCCCTACGTCAATCTCGGCATCAACTTCCGCTACTTCTTCGCCCGCAAGACCATGTTCGTCAAATACGCGCAGGGCTTCATCGTGCTGCCGGGCGGTTTCGGGACGCTCGATGAGTTGTTCGAGGCGTTGACCCTGGTGCAGACCCGCAAGGTCACCTCGTTCCCGGTCGTGCTGTTCGGCGCCGCGTACTGGTCCGGGCTGATCGGCTGGCTGCGCGGCACCGCACTGGATTCGGGGACCATCTCGGCCGGCGATCTCGATCTGCTGGTGCTCACCGACGATCCCGACGAAGCAGTGAGCACCGTGCTCGGCGATCGCGACCCGGCCACCCGGGCCACCCATCCGGAATAGTGAGATGAAACCATCACCACCATGGAGTGGTTCATCGCCGTCATCGCCATCGCTGCTCTGGGCGTGGCTGCGATGGCCGCAGCGGGAGGGGCGGGACAGATGAGTGGCGAGCCGGTCTACGACACCTTCCGCGCCGACCTGCCGGCCCGGCCGCTGGCCGCGGCGGACCTGAAGGCGCTGCGGTTCGGTGTGGCCTGGCGGGGCTATGCGATGGACCAGGTCGACGATCTGGTCGACCGGTTGGCCGCGGAGATCGCCGAGCGCGACGCCCGGATCGTCGAGCTGACCGGTCAGGATCCAGCCTCGTTCGCGCCTCCGGCACCCTTCGACCAGCAATCACCGTTGGAGACCCTGGTTGCCGGACCGGCCGGCCCCAACGACCCACCCACTCCCGGATCGAGCCCCGCATGAGTGTCCGCCTCGAGGTCTCGGCCGAGATCAATGCCGCGCTCGATCTCGCCTGGCCGGTGCTGGTCGACTGGGAGGGTCAGGCCCGCTGGATCCCGCTGACCACCTTGCGGGTCCACACGCCGCACCGGACCGGCACCGGCGTACGCGTCGCCGCGCTGTCCGGTTTCTGGCTCGGGCGCCTCCCGCTCGGGCTGCTCGACAACTTCATCGTCACCGGCTGGACCGAGCCGACCGGCAACCACGCCGAGCTGGAGGTCCTGCACCTCGGGCCCTACTTCACCGGCGAAGGCGTCTTCCGACTCACCGGTCACGCCGGTGGGACCACCGTCGAGTGCACCGAGCTGATCACCGTCCCCGGCGGACCGCTCGGCGAGCTGGTCGCCCGGCTGCTGCTGCCGGCGATGCGCGCGGGGTTCCGACGCAGTCTTGACGCCTTCGGCGCCATCGCCGCCACCCGATGACCGGCGCACTTCCCGGACCCGACGGGCGGCTGCGCTGCCCGTGGGCGCTGTCGGCCCCGGATTACCTCGACTACCACGACCTCGAGTGGGGTCGCCGGGTCGAGTCGGTGTCGGGGATCTACGAGCGGATGACGCTGGAGGCGTTCCAGTCCGGGCTGTCGTGGATCACCATCCTGCGCAAGCGGGAGAACTTTCGCCGCGCCTTCGCCGGATTCGACCCGACCGCAGTGGCCGCCTTCGACGAGGGCGACGTGGAGCGGCTGATGGGTGACGTGGGCATTGTCCGCAACCGGGCCAAGGTCGACGCGGCGATCGCCAACGCCCGGGTGATCGCCGACCTCGGCCAGGCGTACGCGGACCTGGTGGTGAGCTTCCGGGTGGTCGATCGGGGCCGGCCAACACCGCAGGAATGGCGGGCCACCTCCCCCGAATCGGTGGCCCTGGCCAAGGAGCTGAAACGCCACGGAATCCGCTTCGTGGGGCCCACCACGGCGTACGCGTTGATGCAGGCGATCGGCCTCGTCGACGACCACCTCATCGACTGTGCCATCGATACGGAATAATCGACTCCGCGACGCTGAACGACTGATGACCGAACGACTACAGATGAGGATGCGCGATGGCAGCAATGAAACCGCGAACCGGTGACGGCCCTATGGAGGTCACCAAAGAAGGGCGCGGCATCGTCATGCGGGTACCACTGGAAGGTGGTGGCCGCCTGGTGGTCGAGCTGAATGCCGTTGAAGCCGCCGAACTGGCGGGTGCCCTCAAGGGTGTTGTCGGCTGATCTCCTCGCTTCGATAGCTCCGACCCGGTCGCTCTGCGGCCGGGTCGTTGCGTCTACGGGTGGGGGGACGACCCCCGACACCCCCCGTATTGGACGGTCGTCGCTGGCGCTCCTCGCGTCCGAAACTCCGACACTGAGGCTGCTCTGCCACACTGCGTCGTCGTGAACGCTCATCCCTCGTGTGACGCCGTCGACGCCGTCCTCCGGGCCGCCGGGTTGCCGGGCCGCGTCCGGATCCTCGCTGACGCCGCCCCCACCGCCCACGCGGCCGCTGCTCAGCTCGGCTGCGCGGTCGGGGCCATCGCCAATTCGCTGATCTTCACCACCGGAGCGGGTGATCCCGTGCTGATCATGGCCAGCGGCGCGCACCGGGTCGATCTCGACCTGGTCGCGACGACCACCGGCCTGGCCCTGCAGCGCGCGTCGGCCGGTTTCGTCCGCGAACACACCGGTCAGCCCATCGGCGGGGTGGCCCCGGTCGCCCATCCACGCCCGATCCGCACCCTGATCGATCGCGATCTCGCGGCGTACGACCAGCTGTGGGTTGGCGGCGGCATCCCGCACGCGGTCTTCCCGCTCTCCTACGCCGACCTGGTGACGCTGACCGCCGGCACCGAACTCGCGGTGACCGGCGGCTGAACGAGGCTCAGCTGCCGTGCACCTCGATCGCCTTACGGTAGACGTCGACGGTCTCACCGGCGATCTTGGCCCAGCTGAACTCGTCGATGCAGCGCTGCCGCCCGGCGAGACCGAACTCGCGCGCCCGCGCCGGATCGGCGGTCAGCGCGTTGATCTTGCTCGCCAGCCCCTCCTCGAAGGTCCGCACGTACGCGGGGTCCCCCGCCTGGCCCGGGTCGTAGGGGACCAGGTAGCCCGTCTCGCCGTCGACCACGACCTCCGGGATACCGCCGACCGCGGAAGCGACGACCGCCGTCTCGCAGGCCATCGCCTCGAGGTTGACGATGCCCAGCGGCTCGTAGACCGAGGGGCACGCGAACACCGTGGCGTGCGACAGGATCTGCCGGACCGACGCCCGAGGGAGCATCTCCTGGATCCAGATCACGTTGCCGCGCTTGTCCTTCAGGTGCGCGAACGCCTCGTTGAACTCGGCCGCGATCTCGGGAGTGTCCGGGGCACCGGCCAACAGCACCAGCTGGGTGTCGCTGTCGAACTGCTCGGCCGCGCGGACGAGATGGATCAAGCCCTTCTGGCGGGTGATCCGGCCGACGAACACCACGGTCGGGCGGTCGAGCTCCATGCCGATCGAGGCGACCACGTCGGTGCCGTTGTCGGGTGCGAACTCGTCGGGGTCGATGCCGTTCTTGATCACGTGCACCTTGGCGGGATCCAGGTTCCCGTACGACTCGAGGATGTCCACGCGCATCCCGGCGCTCACCGAGATCACCGCGTCGGCCCCCTCGAAGGCGGTTTGCTCCGCCCACGACGACAGCCGGTACCCGCCGCCCAGCTGCTCGGCCTTCCAGGGGCGGTGCGGTTCGAGGGAGTGGGCGCTGACCACGTGCGGGATGTTCTGCAGCAGCCCGGTGAGGTGACCGGCCAGGTTGGCGTACCAGGTGTGCGAATGCACCAGATCGACGGCCGGGACGGCCGCGGTCATCGACAGGTCGGCACCGAACACCCGCAGCGCCGCGTTGGCTCCTTCGGGGAAGTTCTCGGCGTGCGCCGTGGCTCCCTCACGGGCCTCGCCCATGCACTGCACATCGACGTCGATCAACTTGCGGAGCTGCGGCACGAGCTGGCCGACGTGGACGCCGGCACCTCCGTAGATGTGCGGCGGATACTCCCGCGTGAGCAGCGAGATGGAGAGCCGATCGTCGGTGGCAGGCGTCATGCCTGGCATCGTTCCACAGCTGCGCTGGGCTGAACAGAGGTGCCAGCGGTCCGGGGTCCCCTGCGCGGACCCCCCTTGTCGCCCCGGAGCCGTTACGCCTAAGTTTCAGTCCATGAGTTCGCGACCGAAAGTTTTGGCGATCGTGTTGGCCGGCGGCGAGGGCAAGCGCCTCATGCCGTTGACGGCTGACCGGGCCAAGCCCGCCGTGCCGTTCGGGGGCACCTACCGACTGATCGATTTCGTGCTGTCCAACCTGGCCAACGCCGGGATGAGACAGATCGCCGTGCTCACCCAGTACAAGTCGCACTCTCTGGATCGGCACATCTCGTTGACCTGGCGGATGTCGACGATGCTGGGTAACTACGTCACCCCGGTCCCGGCCCAGCAGCGGCTCGGACCGCAGTGGTACCAGGGCAGCGCCGACGCCATCCACCAGTCGATGAACCTGATCAGCGACGAGCAGCCCGACTACGTCGTGGTGTTCGGTGCCGACAACATCTACCGGATGGACGTCGAGCAGATGCTCGACACCCACATCCAGGCCGGCCGGGCCTGCACCGTGGCCGGTATCCGGGTGCCGCGCAACCAGGCCTCGGCCTTCGGGGTCATCGACGCCGGTCCGAACGACAAGATCGAGCAGTTCCTCGAGAAGCCGGCCGATCCGCCGGGGCTCGCCGACGACCCGGACTCGAGCTTCGCCTCGATGGGCAACTACATCTTCACCACCAAGGACCTGATCGAGTCGCTCGAGGCCGATTCGAGCCTGGACGGCTCGCGTCACGACATGGGCGGTGACATCATCCCGAGCTTCGTCAACAAGGGCGACGCCTCCGTCTACGACTTCACCTCGAACGTGGTCCCGGGCTCGACCGACCGGGACCGCGCCTACTGGCGTGACGTCGGGACGATCGACGCCTACCACGAGGCCCACATGGATCTGGTCTCGATCGACCCGGTCTTCAATCTCTACAACTCCGACTGGCCGATCTGGACCTACCCGGTGCAGATGCCGGCGGCGAAGTTCACGCTGCGCGGTCTCGCGCTCGACTCGATCGTCAGCCCCGGCTGCATCGTGTCCGGCGGCTCGATCGAGTCGTCGGTGCTGTCACCCAACGTCCGGGTGCACGAGAATTCCAAGGTCGACCACTCGGTGATCCTGTCCAACGTGCGGATCGGACGCAATGCCGTGGTCCGCAGCGCGATCCTCGACAAGAACGTCGTCATCGAGGAAGGCGCGACGGTCGGCGTCGACCGCGCCGCCGATCTGGCCCGCGGCTTCACGGTGTCCGACAACGGCATCACGGTGATCGGCAAGGGCGTCAAGGTCACCGCCTGACGCTGCATCCCTGACGAACGAGGAACGGCTGCTCCCCCGGGATGGGGGAGCAGCCGTTTCGACGTTCGCGTGGTGGTCAGCCCTTGACCGCGGCCAGCAGGCCGTCGCCGACGGGGAGCAGGGCGGAGACCAGGTCGTCGTCGTCGGCGACCAGGGTGAGGGCGGCGCGGATGGCCTCGGTCTGGTCGTCGGTCTGCGCCGGATCGGCCACCGCGTCGTGCCAGAGCGCGTTGTCGAGGATCAGCAGCCCGCCGTGCCGCAGCAGCCGGAGCGCCTGCACCACGTAGTCGGGGTACTCGAGCTTGTCCGCGTCGATGTAGACCAGGTCGTACGCGCCGTCGCGCAGCCGAGGCAGCACGTGGAGGGCGGCCCCGGCGATCAGCCGGAACCGCTGCGGCTTGATCCCGGTGGCGAGCAACGCACGTCGAGCGGCGTGCTGGTGCTCCGGCTCGATGTCGACGCTGGTCAGGATCCCGTCCGGCTGCATGCCGGCGAACAGCGCCAGGCTGGACGCGCCGGCCCCGGTGCCGATCTCGACCACGGCCCGGGCCCCGATCGCGCGGGCCATCAGGGTCAGCAGGCTGGCCGTGCCCCGACCGAGCGGGCGGGCGTCCAGTTCGACGCCCCGGGCGCGTGCCTCGGTGGCGATTTCGGTCTCGGGACGGAAGTCTTCGGCGTACGCCCAGGTCGCTGGCTTGGGAGCGGACTTGGGAGACGTCTTACCGGCGGGCGCAGTCACGGAGGTAAGACTATCGAGGAACGCCGGCATTCACCCCAGCGCGCCGCATCCCGACGTCGCCGCCCATGGCGACCGGCTGCCCCTAAAATGACGCCATGTCCACCCCGCCCTTCGGTCGTCTGCTGACGGCGATGGTCACGCCGTTCCATCCCGACGGTTCGCTCGACCTCGACAACGCGGCGAAGCTGGCGAGCTATCTGGTCGACGAGCAGGGACACGACGGTCTGGTCGTCAGCGGGACGACCGGGGAATCGCCGACGACCAGCGACGCCGAGAAGTCGGACTTGCTCCGGGTGGTGCTGGACGCCGTCGGCGATCGGGCCCAGGTGCTGACCGGGGTGGGGACGTTCAACACCGAGCACACGGTCGCGCTGGCCCGGTCGGCGGCCCGGATCGGCGCCCACGGCCTGTTGGTCGTCACGCCGTACTACTCCAAGCCGCCCCAGGCCGGTCTGCTCGCCCACTTCCGGCGGGTGGCCGACGCCACCGACGTCCCGGTCATGCTCTACGACATCCCGGGCCGCTCGGCCACCGCGCTGGCCACCGACACATTGCTGCAGCTGGCCGAACATCCGCGGATCGTCGCGATCAAGGACGCCAAGAGCGACCTGACCGCCTCCGCCGAGGTGATGGCGCGCACCGACCTGGCCTACTACTCCGGCGACGACGCGATGACCCTGCCGCTGCTGTCGGTCGGTGGGGTCGGCGTAGTGGGGACGTCGACCCACTTCACCGGGCTGGGCACGAAGGCGCTGATCGAGGCGTACGAGGCCGGCCACCCGGTTGCCGCACTCGGCCTGCACCGTCGACTACTGCCCCTCTACACCGGGATCTTCGCCACCCAGGGCTGCATCCTGGTCAAGGCCGGGTTGGCCCTGCAGGGTCGGGGCGTGGGTGGCTTGCGGGCCCCGCTGGTCGGCGCCACCGATCTGGAGATCGAGGCCCTGCGGCAGTGCTTTGCTGCGGCCGGCCTGCCGATCGGCTGAGGTCCGGAACGTCGTCGTCACCCACGGCGTTGTCCAGGTGTGAGCTATGTCACCACCGCGCACAGGCAATGGACAGGTTGGGCTCAGCGCTTCCCCAGACTCGGCCGTGAGAATGAGAGCGGAGCACGCCACGTACGGTTTCGCGCCGACCAGAGCAGGGAGGGGATTCCGGTGGTGTTCGTCAAGGCACCGGCCGAGCGATCCGCCCTGCCCGCAACTCCGCCCGTCGCGTGGGTCCCGCCCACCTGGGAGGAGATCGTCCGCGACCACAGCGCGCGGGTCTACCGGCTGGCTTATCGGCTCACCGGTAACCCCCACGATGCCGAGGACCTCACCCAGGACGTGTTCATCCGGGTGTTCCGTTCGCTGCACCGCTTCCAGCCGGGCACCTTCGAGGGCTGGTTGCACCGCATCACCACCAACCTGTTTCTGGACGGCGCCCGTCGGCGTCAGAAAATCCGCTTCGACGGTCTGGCCGACGGTGCGGACGACCGGCTTCGGAGCTCGTGGAAGACCCCGTCCGAGCAACTCGCCGACGCCGATCTCGATCACGACGTGGCGGCCGCGCTGGCGGCATTGCCGCCGGAGTTCCGGGCCGCAGTCGTGCTCTGCGACATCGAGGGTCTCACCTACGAAGAGATCAGCGACGTCCTCGACATCAAGATCGGTACGGTCCGGAGCCGCATCCACCGCGGCCGGGCCCAGCTGAGAGCGGCGCTCCGGCACCGTCAGCCGACGGGGGATCGCTCCCACTACCTGGGGGTCGACGCCGAAGTGGGTCCATCGCCGGGCCGTGCGGTGGGGCTGGAGTCGGCGGGGTCGTTGTGAAGGACCCAGGCTGCCTTCGATGGTCGGAACTGCGGTCAGCGTTCGTCGACGGCGCGCTGCCCGATGCCGATCGGGAGCGCATGGTCGGCCACCTCCTGGGTTGCGAGGACTGCCGGGCCGAGATCGCCGAGCTGCGGGCGCTCCGCCGGATGCTCGGGCGCACCGACTCCCAGCACGCACCGAGCGCCCTCTCACAACGCCTGGTCTCGATCGCCGGAGACGAAGCGGCGGAGCCGCTGCGGTTCCGGCCCTTCAGCCGGTCGGTCCGGGTCGACACGGTCTGGCGGTTGCCGGGCCGACGACGGCGTCGACGGCTGCGTGCCGCGGCCGCCGCCATGGCCGCGTCGACCGCCCTGGTCTCGGTCGGATTCGTCGGGTACGCCGCGGCGCCGGGTCGCGATGCCGCCCAGGTCCTCGATCCCGACGCCGAGGCCCGGGCCGCGTTCACCTCGACCCTCGGACAGTCCTCCTGGTCCGGAGCGGCGCTGGCGGCGGTCACCCTGGTCGACACCGCCGACCTGGACCCCCCGCGCAACACGGCCAGTCCGTCGACCGACGCCGCCGGCGAAGCGCTCGACCAGGCCCAGGTACTGGCGATGATGCGGCGGTCGGCCGACGACGCCGGCTCGGTGAGCTACCGGGGCCGGCAGTCGTTCACCGCCTACCGCGACGGGTCGGCCGTGGCCGCGACCGTCGACGTGCAGAGCATGGCCGGCGAGGGCCTGGAGCTGCACGTCAGCAATCTGGTCGGTGACCCTCTGGTCCAGCACTTCTCGCCGATCGCTTACACCTCGCGGGTCGTCGACGACGACCTCCTCGACCTGCTCGAGCACAACTACGTGCTCAGCGGCCGGGCCGGAGCGACGGTGGCCGGGCGGGAGGCCGTCGTGGTCATCGCCAGCCGCGCCGGGGCGGTGAGCGCCCGCTGGTGGATCGACCGGGCCACCGGGGTCCTGTTGTGGCAGCAGACCTACGACGAAGCCGCGTCGACCGAGCTGTCGTACGGCTTCACGTCGATCGTCTTCACCGATGAGACCTCGACCTCCCCCCACTTCGCGGCCCGGCTGGGCGGTTCGACGGTGAACGTGGCGCTGACGCTGAGCAGCCGGCCGCAGGTCGAGTCGCTCGGCTGGGTCTGTCCGCCGGGCCTGGCCGGGATGTCGTTGGTCCGGTTGCGGACCGACCGTCGTGCGGACCCGTCGATGATCCAGGCCGACTACACCGACGGTGTGGTCACCGTCAGCGTCCGGCAGCAGCGGGGCCGGCTGGCGTCGGTCCCGGACGGGACGACCTGGGACCGACGGCTGCAGACCTACGTCGCCCACGGTGCCTCGGAGTCGAACACCTGGCAGTCCGGAGACACCGTCTTCACCGTGGTGACCGACGGCTCCGAATCACTGTTGGCATCCGCGGTCGATTCGCTTCCGCACTCCGGTGCCGGGTCGACGTCTACGATGGAGGAAATCATGGCTGGCTGGGCAGAAATACTGGCCGATCTAAGGGGCTAGAGACCTTGTCAGAGCAGTATCCGGGCGCTGGTACGCCGGCTGGCCCGCCGCCCGAGGACGCCCGCTACTTCGGGGTCTTCGACGCGTCCGCCCCCGCATCGTCGACCTCCCACCCCGCCTTTTCGGCGCCGGGCGGACCGCCCCTGCCGCCGGTCGGCCCGCCGGTCGGGCCCTCGTCGACACCGGCCGGCCCGCCGATCGGCCGCTCGTCGACACCGGTGGGCCGCCGACCGATGCGGACCGGCGCCGTGCTCGGCCTGGCCGCGGCCGTTGCTCTCGTCGTCGGCGGGGGAGCGGGCTACGGCGGGGCCCGGCTGGCGGACTCACCGGCCCCGGAGACCCGCACCCCGACCCGGACGACTTCAGCCGACCCCACCGCTGGTCCCCGTGCCGATCCCACCGGCGCGCCCAGCTCCGAGCCGTCGGCCGAATCGACCCCGCGTACGGGATCGACGATCGACGCCGTGGCGGTGGCCGAGAAGACCGTCCCCTCCACGGTGATGATCAAGGTGGGTCGCTCCACCGGGTCGGGCTTCGTCCTCGACGCCGAGGGTCGGATCCTGACCAACAACCACGTGGTCGCCGGCGCGGCCGACGGGTCGACGATCCGGGTGGTGTTCGCCGACGGGAAGCGTCAGAAGGCGACCCTGATCGGACGGAGCCCGAGCTACGACGTCGCGGTGATCAAGGTCAAGCCCTCCTCGCGGCTGCGCCCGGTGACCCGCGGCAACGTGGCTCGCACCCGGGTCGGCGAGCCGGTGCTCGCGGTCGGGTCACCGCTCGGGCTGCCGGGGACGGTGACCCAGGGCATCGTCTCGGCACAGAACCGACCGGTCGCGGTCAAGGTGGGAGCCGACGCCGACTCTCCGACCGCGTACATCAACGCCATCCAGACCGACGCCCCGATCAACCCGGGCAACTCGGGCGGCCCGTTGATCAATGCCGCCGCCCAGGTCATCGGCATCAATTCGGCCATCCTCACGTTGGGGGCGGAGAGCGGTCAGACCGGCAACATCGGGCTCGGCTTCGCCATCCCGATCGACCAGGTGACCACCATCAGCCGGCAACTGATCAAGAACGGCAAGGCGACCTACCCGGTGCTCGGCGCCACAGTGGAGAATGCTCCCGGCGGGGTGGAAGTGACCTCGGTCGAGCGTCGCGGTCCCGCCGCCAGGGCCGGGCTCCGGTCCGGGGACCTGGTCACCAAGATCGAAGGCGACACCGTCAGCGCATCGGAGGAACTCATCGTCGACATCAGGACCCGCCGACCGGGTCAGAAGATCGAGCT
The DNA here is from genome assembly GCA_963815905.1 of uncultured Actinomycetota bacterium. GTDB lineage: Bacteria > Actinomycetota > Actinomycetes > Propionibacteriales > Propionibacteriaceae > Microlunatus. Next base: position 216,626 of record CAWFIO010000017.1, read on the forward strand.
GGTCTACAGCCGGGGCAGCCGCGAGGCCACGGCGTCGGTCACGCTCGGTAGCAAGGTCGGTTGAGCGATGACCCTGCAACTGATCGACATCAACGGGCCCGAGTTCGCGCTCCTGCTGGCGTTGGCCATCATCTTGTTCGGCCCGGAGAGGCTGCCGGATCTGGCCCGGAAGGCGGCCCGGGTGATCAAGTACGTCCGGACCATGGCCGGGGACGCCCAGCAGAGTCTGACCAAGGAGCTCGGCCCCGGCTTCGAGAACCTCGATTTCCGCGACCTCAACCCCCGGTCGTTCGTCCAGAAACATCTGCTCGACGACGTCGAACCGATCCTGGCCGATGTGAAGTCCGAGATCTCCGGCGTGCGTACGGCGGTGTCGGATTCGCCCACCGAGATCAGCGCGGCCATCGAGGCCAGCGCGGATCAGGACCCCGTGCTGGTCGGCGCCGTTCCGCGCACGCCGTTCGACCCCGAAGCGACCTGACCCACTCCGACGTCGGGCCGGATCAGACCGGGAACAGGTTGAGCGGCCGGCCGACCAGATTGCGTCCACGCTTGGCCAGGGTGGCGGCCACCGCGGTCAGGGCCCGGGCGGCGGGCTGGTCGGGGTCGGACGTGACCATGGGCACGCCGTCGTCACCCGCGGCGCGCAGCCGGGGATCCAACGGCACCTGCGCGAGCAGCGGGACCGGATAGCCGAGGCGCGTGCTCAGCGTCTGCGACACCGACTCACCGCCGCCGGAGCCGAAGATCTCGTGTCGGTGGCTCTCGCCGCAATGCGGGCAGGCGAGCTCGAGGTAGGCCATGTTCTCGATCACGCCAATCACCCGCTGGTTGAGCATCGACGCCATCGTCCCGGCGCGCTCGGCGACCTCGGCGGCAGCGGCCTGCGGGGTGGTGACCACGATGACCTCGGCGTTCGGGAGCTTCTGGCCGAGCGAGATGGCCACGTCGCCGGTGCCGGGGGGGAGATCGAGCAGCAGGTAGTCGAGGTCACCCCAGTAGACGTCGGCCAGCATCTGGGTCAGCGCCCGGTCGAGGATGGGTCCGCGCCAGGCGACCACCTGGTCGCGGCGGGGCTTGAGCATGCCGATCGAGATCACCTTGAGCCCGGCGGCCGGGACCGGCATGATCATGTCCTCGACCGCGGTGGGCTTGCTGTCGGCGATCCCGAGCATGGCCGGCACCGAATGTCCGTAGATGTCGGCGTCGAGCAGGCCGACGCTGCGCCCCTGAGCGGCCAGGGCCATGGCCAGGTTGACCGTGACCGAGGACTTGCCCACCCCGCCCTTGCCCGAGGCGATGGCGATCACCTTCGTCAAGGAGTCGGGTCGGGCGAACGGGATCTCGCGATCGGGCTGGCCGCCCTTGAGCTGGTTGCGCAGCGCGACCCGCTGCTCGTCGTTCATCACCCCGAGATCGACGGCAACCGCGCTCACGCCGGCCACGGCCGTGACCGCCGCGGTGACCTCACGGGTGAGCGTGTCGCGCATCGGGCAGCCGCTCACCGTGAGCAGGATCCGCACCGTGACCCGGCCATCGGCGTCGACGAGGATGTCGTCGACCATCCCCAGCTCGGTGATGGGGCGGTGGATCTCCGGGTCGTCGACCTTGTGCAACGCGGCGCGAATGCTCGGCGCCAGCGGATGCTCGGTCGTGGTCTGGTCAGGCACCGCAACAGCTTAGGCGCTGCACCCGCGTACGCCGTCGGTCGCACGCTGGTGCGTGCGAGATCACGGCGTACGCGGTGCGGGCCCGACCTCCGAGCTCCGGGAATGGGGGGAGCGGGCCCCCCGGTCGGAGCGTTCCTCTTCGTCGAGTTCGGCGATGATGGCGCGGAGCTCGGCCCGCAACTCGGAGCGGACATAGTCGCGGGTGGCCAGATCGCCGACCGACATCCGCAGGCTCGCGATCTCGCGGGCCAGGAAGTCGGTGTCGGCCCGACTCTGGGCGGTCTGCTGGCGGTCCTGGTCCAGGCTCACCCGGTCCCGACCCTCCTGGCGGTTCTGCGCGAGCAGGATCAACGGCGCCGCATAGCTGGCCTGCAACGACAGCATCAGGGTCAAGAAGATGAACGGGTAGGAGTCGAACTGCGGCCGGTCCGGCCCGATCGGGGCGTTCCAGAGCACCCAGAGGATGATGACGACGGTCATCCCCATCAAGAACTTGGCCGTGCCCATGAACCGCGCGAAGCCTTCGGCGAAGGCGCCGAACGCGTCGCGGTCGAGCTTCAAGCTGGGCAGACGGGAGCGTCGCCGGCGGCCTGGGGTGTTGAGGCGTTGCGAATCCCGCTGCGGATCCTTCTCGACCCTAGCCACGGGTCCCTCCGGCGCCGGAGGGGGTGGTCATCGAATCGAGCTGGGTTCCGCGCCAGTCCTGCGGCAGCACATGGTCGAGCACGTCGTCGACGGTGACCGCGCCGATCAGCCGGTGGTCGTCGTCGAGCACGGCCGCGTTCACCAGGTTGTAAGTCGCGAAGTGCCGGCTGACCTCGTGCAGCGTGGAGTCGGCGCCCAGGGTCTCCAGATCCGAGTCGATCAGCGCCGAGACCAGCGTGGACGGCGGTTCGCGCAGCAGCCGCTGGAAGTGCACGGCTCCGACGAACCGCCCGGTCGGGGTGTCGAGCGGGGAACGGCAGACGTAGACCATGCAGGCCAACGCCGGGGTCAGCTCGGCGTCGCGGATCCGGGCCAGCGCCTCAGCCACGGTGGCGTCCGGTGGAAGGATGACCGGCTCGGGCGTCATCATCCCCCCGGCGGTGAACTCGGCGTAGTTGAGCAGCCGGCGGACGTCCTTGGCCTCGTCCGGTTCCATCCGGGTCAACAGGTCCTCGGCCAGATCGGGCGCCAGTTTGGCGATCAGGTCGGCCGCATCGTCGGGGTCCATCTCTTCGAGGATGTCGGCGGCCCGGTCGGTGTCGAGATCGGCGATCAACTGGACCTGTTCGTCCTCGGGCAGTTCCTCGAGGGCATCGGCGAGCTTGGAGTCGTCGAGTGCCGAGACCACCTCGGTGCGGCGCTCGCTCGACATCTCGTGCAGTTCGCGCGCGATGTCGGCCGCCTTCATGTCCTCCATCTGCGCGAGCAGGGCTTCCGTGCCCTGCGACTGCTGGATGTTGAGGACGGTGATCTGCGACCAGTCGACGATCGTCACGTGCCCGCGTCGGCCGAAGCTCTTGCGCGAGCCGGTCTCGCGCAGCGCGACCTGCGAGACCTCCCACTCCTGCATCCGGACCGGGGACATCGACACGTCGAAGATCACCGAGGGGATCGGGTGGTCGAGCCGCTCGACGGTCAGGTCGAACAGGTCCTGGAAGACCATCATCTCGGACTCGCGGCGTTCGAACCGCCGCGTGTTGACCACCCCGGAGATGACGACCTGGACAGCGTTGATGCTGCGCACCCGGATCATCTCGACGAAGATCCGGTGGCGGGCGAACAGTTCGACCACCAGGCCCTTGACCCGGGGGGCCCGACCGCCAGCGCGACGTTGCAACACCACGTCGCGGACCTTGCCGACCTGATCACCGGCGCTGTCGAGGACCGGGAGCGCCCGGATCCGCGAGATGAACACCGAGTTCGAGGATTGGGAGGCCACGAGGTGATTATGGCGTCTCCGTCGATGGGACCGGCACAATGACAAGGGTGATCCGTTACAAGGACCTGTGTATCGATGCACGCGACCCCGCCGCGGCGGCTGGCTTCTGGTCACCGGTGCTCGGGTTGCGGGTCGAGCCGGACCGGGCGGAGACCCTGCTGCGCGGTGACCAGCCCGAACACGCGGTCTGGATCAACGCGGTCGACGAGCCGCGTACGGCCAAACACCGGGTGCATCTCGACGTCCACACCGCCTCGATCGAGGAACTGATCGCGCGCGGGGCCACGGTGACCGGGGAGTTCCCGCACTGGACGCTGATGGCCGACCCCGAGGGCGGGGAGTTCTGCGCCTTTGTCCGGACGCCCGACCCGCTGCCCGCGTACCGGCTGTACGAGATCGTGGTCGACGCGGCCGATCAGCGACGGATCGGCGCCTGGTGGGCCGAACGCTTCGGCGGCCGGGTCGAGCACGATCCGGGTGACGACTTCTGCTGGCTGGAGGACGTCGGGCTACCGTTCGGTCTGGTGTTCGGCAACGTTCCCGAGCCCAAGACGGTCAAGAACCGGGTCCACTTCGACGTCTGGGGTGACGTGGGCGAGCTCGAAGCGGCGGGTGCCCGGGTGCTGCGGCGCCGCGACGAGGAGATCGCCTGGGACGTCCTGACCGACCCCGAGGGCAACGAATTCTGCGTGTTCCCACCGACGTCCTGACCGGGTTAGGGTGCTCCCCTCGGGTCCCGACGACGTTGCCGACCGAACGGACACCTCCCCCATGTCACACCGGTTCTCCCGACCCCGACGACTGCTGACGACGACGATGGTCGGTCTCGCGCCGGTGCTGGTGGTCACGGCGGCACCGATCGCGGCCACCCTCACCCCCGCGTACGCCGCGGTCGATGCCGGACTGAGCGACAAGCTCGACGCGGTGCTGTCGGACGCACGCGCCCAGCGGGCCAAGACCGGGGCGGTCGTGCTCGACGCCGGTGACGGCGAGCTGCTCTACTCCGCGTACGGGAAGCGGGCGGTGATCCCGGCCTCGAACACCAAGGTGCTGACCGCGGTCGCGGCCATGCACGCGCTGACGCCGGGCTACCGGTTCAAGACCGAGGTCATCTCGCGCGGTTCGGTGGTCGGCGGCACCCTGCACGGCCGGCTCTATCTGAAGGGCTACGGCGACCCGACCACCCAGCAGGCCGACTACGCCCGGCTGGCCGGCAAGGTCGCCGCTGCAGGGGTCAAGCGGGTCGACGGGAGCCTGATCGTCGACGCGAGCTGGTTCGACGACGAACGCTACAACCCGGGCTGGAAGACCTCGTACGCCGACGACTACTACGCGGCCGAGATCTCCGCGCTCACCGTGGCCCCGAACGACGACTACGACTCGGGCACGGTCTACATCAGGGCCGCACCGCGCCGGTCCGGCCAGCGCGCCACGATCACCACCTATCCGGCCGCGGCGGAGAAGTACCTCGACATCAAGAACCTGACCACCACCTCGGGCCGCGGCACGGCATCGACCTACAGCGCGGCCCGGACCCACGGCAGCAACACGATCACCGTGCGCGGCCGGGTACCGATCGGTCGCTCGGGCAGCTGGTTGATCACGGTGCACAAGCCCCAGTTGTACGCGGGAGCGGTCTTCCGGGCCGAGCTGGCCAAGCGTGGCATCACGGTCACCGGGCGGACGGCGATCGCCAGGACCCCGGCCAGCAAGCGCACCGTGATCGGCACCGACCGCTCGATGACGCTGGCCCAGTTGCTGGTCCCGTTCCTCAAGCTGTCCAACAACATGCACGCCGAGACCCTGACCAAGGCGATGGGTCGGGCCGCGGGCCGTCCGGGCAACTGGCCGGACGGGCTGGCGGTGACCCGGTCGTACCTGAAGGACCTGGGGGTCCCGCTCGTCCGGGGTGTCGCTGACCGACGGCTCGGGGCTGACCCGGAGGAACACGCTGACCCCGCGGGCGCTGACCGAGACGCTCTACGAGGTCCAGGACGAGAAGTGGTGGCCCGACTTCTACGCCGCGCTCCCGGTGGCCGGCAACCACCAGCGGATGGTCGGCGGCACGCTGCGCTACCGGATGGACGGCGACGCGTACGCGCGCGACAACGCCCGCGGCAAGACCGGTTCGCTGACCGGGGTCACCTCGCTCAGCGGTTACGTCACCGGGCGCGACGGACGCCGGTACGTCTACGCACTGATCAGCAATTACACCGGTTCGTCGCCGCGGCCGGTGGAGAACTCCTTCGTCATCGCCCTCGCCCGACATCGCTGACCCGGCCCCGGCATCGCTGACACGACCCCGTCAACGGCTGGTCGGCGCCGGTAGATTGGGAGTCGTCATCCAACCAGTGGGGAGCCCACCATCATGGCCCTGCCGCAACAGCAGCAGCCGAGCTCGTTGTTCGAGCTCAAATTCCCGCAGTCGGTGGGGATCTACAACACCTACGCCGACGCGCAGAAGGCGGTCGACTACCTCGCCGACGAGAAGTTCGAGGTGCAGAACCTCGCCATCGTCGGCACCGACCTGAAGTCGGTCGAGCGGGTGCTGGGTCGGCGCAACTGGGGCACCGTGGTCACCCAGGGTCTGCAGTCGGGTGTCTCCACCGGTCTGCTCGTCGCGCTGGTCATGCTCATCTTCACCAAGCCGAGCAGCTTCGTCGGCCTCTTCCTCGTCTCGCTGCTGATCGGTGTCGTGCTGGGCGTCGGGTTCGCCGCCGCCGGCTACGCGATGTCGCGCGGACGCCGTGATTTCACCTCGGTGACCCAGACCGTGGCCACCAAGTACGAGGTGCTCTGCGAGCACAAGGTCGCCGCCCAGGCCCGCGAGATGTTGACCGGCCTCCCCGGTTCGCGTGCCGCCGCCTTCGAGTAGCACTCCTCTTTCCGACTCCAGCTGCCGGGGCGCCGAGGCGCGAACACCCGCGCTCAGGGCGTCGCGCCGCTACAGCCAGCGGTTACGTTTGAAGCCGATGTAGAGCCCGATCATGATCGCGGCGATCAGCCCGAGCACCATGAAGTAGCCGTAGTGCCAGTGCAGTTCGGGCATGTTCTCGAAGTTCATGCCGTAGATCCCGGCCACCATGGTGGGGACGGCGACGATCGCGACCCAGGCGGAGATCCTGCGCATGTCCTCGTTGTCGGCGACCGAGGCGCGGGCCAGCCCGGCCTGCAGGATCGAGGACAGCACCTCGTCGAACGAGGCCACGGCCTCGCGCGCCTCGGTGTGGTGATCGGCCAGATCGCGGAAGTACGCGCGCGCCTCGGGTGGGATGACCGGCAGCTCGCGGGTGGCGAGCCGCAGTAGCGGCGCACCCAGCGGCATCACGCAGCGGCGGAACTCGATCAGCTCGCGCTTGAGCTGGTAGACCCGGTCGACCTCGTGCGAGCCGCCCCGCGAGAACACCGCAGATTCGAGCTCGTCGAGGTCCTTCTCGAATTCCGCGACCACGTCGAGGTAGTCGTCGATGATCTTGTCGGCGATCGCGTACAGCACCTCGGACGGCCCACGGGCCAACCGCTCCGGATCGGCCTCGAGCGCGCGGCGCAGCGAGCTGAGCTGCGCGTGTTCGCCACGGCGCACGGTGATCACGAAGTGGTTGCCGAGGAACACCATCACCTGACCGGTCGCCACCACCTCGGAGGTGTCGGTCAGCTCTTCGTGTTCGACGTAGGACACAGTCGAGATGACCATGAACAGGTCGTTGTCGAACATCTCCAGCTTCGAGCGGGTGTGCCCGTACGCGGCGTCCTCGATGGCCAGTGGGTGCAGGTCGAACTGCGACGCCAGCTCCTCCAGGTCGTCGTCGGTCGGGTCCTTGAGCCCCAGCCAGACGAAGCCGTCGCCCGCGCCGGCCTTGCGCGCGGCGACGCTCAGGCTCTCCACCGGTCGACGCACGCCGTCGACGTACCAGGCCCAGGCGATGACCGAGCTCGGCGTACGCGTCGGCACCGGCGCCAGGATCGGTGCCGGGCGACGGCCGAACGGACTGAGGTTGCTGAAGGTCCGGCGCTGCGGGGTCGTGGTCACCTCCGGGCTCCTAATCGGTCGTCGCCTCAGCGCGGGTTGCCCAGATCGCGGCCATCCAGTCCTCGACCTCGGCGCTACCGCGGGGCAGGGCCGCCGACAGGTTCTCGTTTCCGCCGGCGGTGATCAGCACGTCGTCCTCGATCCGGACGCCGATCCCGCGGAACGCCTCCGGGACGAGCAGGTCGTCGGAGCGGAAGTAGAGACCGGGCTCGACGGTGATCACCATGCCCGGTGCCAGCGTGCCCTGTCGATAGTGCTCGTTGCGGGCCTGCGCGCAGTCGTGCACGTCGAGCCCGAGGTGGTGCGAGGTGCCGTGCACCATCCAGCGGCGGTGCTGGCCGCCGTCGGGCGACAGCGATTCCTCCGCGCTGACCGGGAGCAGGCCCCAGTCGTCGAGGTGCCTCGCGATCACGGCGATCGCAGCCTTGTGGACGTCGGAGAAGGTGGCTCCCGGCTGGGCGGCGGCGATGCCGGCGTTCTGCGCCTCGAGCACCGCCTCGTACACGGTGCGTTGGGCGTCGGTGAATCGGCCGTCGACCGGCAACGTACGCGTCACGTCGGCGGTGTAGAGGGTGTCGAGCTCGACCCCGGCGTCGACCAACACCAGCTCACCGGCGCGAACCACCCCGTCGTTGCGGATCCAGTGCAGGGTGCAGGCGTGCTCACCGGCGGCAGCGATGGTCGAGTAGCCGACGTCGTTGCCACTGTGTCGGGCATGCAGCGCGAAGACACCCTCGATCCAGCGCTCACCACGGGCCCGACGGGCCGCTTCGGGCAGCTCGGCGACCACGGCCTCGAAGCCGTCGGCGGTCTGGCGACAGGCTTCGCGCATCTGCTCGATCTCGAAGGCGTCCTTGACCAGCCGGCTCTCGCTCAACGCGACGACGAACTCCTGGTCGCCGGCGATCGCGGCCTGGGCGTCGAGCCCGTCCTGCTCCGCCCGGATCTCCGCGATCAGCGCGTCGAACTCGGCGTCAGCCGCGGTCACCAGCCGGATGGCGACGGTGTCGGCGTTCTTGCGCAGGTGATCGGCGAGGTCGGCCAGTTCAGCCGTCGGTACGCCGGACAGGGCGCCGAACTCCTCCAACGACATCCGCCTCCCGACCCACATCTCGCCGACCCGGGCATCGGCGTAGAACTCAGCCGAGTCGCGCGGGACCCGGGAGCGGACGTAGAGCGTTGCGTCATGACCGTGGTCGTTGGGCTCGAGCACCAGGGCGGCGTCGGGCTCGTGGTCGGTGCCCAGACCGGTGAGATGCGCGAACGCCGAGTGCGGCCGGAATCCGAAGTCGGTGTCATTGGATCGGATCTTCAGTCCGCCGGCCGGGATGACCAGCCGCTCGCCCGGGAACGCCCGGCTGAGCGCCTCGCGTCGCTCGCGGGCGGGCCCGGTGGCCGGGAGCGCGGCGGGCAGCTCCGACGGGTAGGGGCCCCAGTCCGATCCGATGAAGGCTTTGAACGCCTCGGAGAACGGCGTCTGACGGTTGGGCAGGTCAGGTTGGCGCTCGCTCATGTCGTCATTGTTACACCGGCCGGCTGACAGCTCGGTGAACGGAAAAGCCGACCCCGCGGTCCCATGGCAGGCTGGGGGACCATGACCACGCTTTATCTCGTGCGACACGGTGAGACCGACTGGAGCAAGGCCGGTCGGCACACCTCGGTGACCGACCTCGAGCTGACCGAAACCGGTCAGCAGCAGGCTCTGTCCGTCGCCGGCCATCTCGATCCGACCGACTTCGGCCTGGTGCTGTCGAGCCCTCGTCGGCGCGCGCGGCGGACGGCAGAACTGGCCGGATTCGTCGGCGTACACGCTCCGGTCGTCGACGACGATCTGGTCGAGTGGGCCTACGGAGACTACGAGGGGCTGACCAGCGAGCAGATCCAGGAAAGCGTGCCCGGGTGGACCGTCTGGTCGCACCCGGCCCCCGGCGGGGAGTCCGCCGACCAGGTCACCGCCCGGCTGACCCGGGTGGTCGAGCGGGTGCAGGACGCCGGCGTGGATCGGGCCATCTGCTTCGGGCACGGTCACGCGCTACGAGCGCTCACCCTGTGCTGGCTGGGATTCGACGTGCGTCTGGGAGTGCACTTCCCGCTGGATACGAGCACGGTGTCGGTGCTGGGCTGGGAGAAGGGTCTGCCGGCGCTGGAACGTTGGAACGCGCGGCCATGACCGGCCCGGTCGGCCCGGGCGTTCCGCGTTCCGCGCGGTCTGCGACGCGCTGAACCGTGAGCGGAATGAGTCCCCCGAAGGGCTCATTCGGCCCGGTGGCGAGGGGTTTCGCCACTCCAGCGGGTTCGCGCGGCCGCACGTGAGATAGTTACGGCCATGTTCGCCCTGGTCGTTCGCTTCGAGCTCAACGACGCTGCCGCTGCCGAGCTGTTCGACACGATGGTGGAGGAGCTGCTGCCCCGGATCGAAGCACGGGAGCCCGGCACCCTCGTCTACACCGTGCACTCGGTGGAGGACGAGCCGCTGTCGCGAATCTTCTACGAGTGCTACCGCAACCGCGGGGCCTTCGACGAGCACGAGGCTCAGCCCCACACCCAGGCGTTCCTGGCTGGGCGTACGCCGTTGCTGGCCTCGCTGCGGGTCGAGTTCCTGCACCCGGTGGGCAGCGCCCGCCCGGCGTTCAGACCGGCGGCTCAGACGTAGGAGACGGCGCTCAGCCGGCGCCGCGCCGACCAGAAGAGGACGAGCGCGAGGCCGGTGGTGCCGACCATGACCGCGGTCATCGGGACAGCGGTGCCGTTGTCGAGCGCGCCGACCAGCGGGGCGACCGCACCACCGATCAGGAACTGAGCCGCGCCGAGAAGGGCAGCGGCCGTGCCGGCCGCCTCACCGTGTCGGTTGAGGGCGATCGCGGGAGCGTTCGGGAAGCCGAGACCGGCCATCGACACGACGACGAAGAGCGGGATCATCAGGCCGATCAGACCGCCGAAACCGGCGAGGGCCACGCCCAGCAGCGCCACGGCGGCGACGAAACCGATCAGTACGGCAGCCGAGAGCACCCGGACCGGACCCCAGCGCTTGACCAGGATCGGGTTGATCTGGGTCATGACGATGAGGCCGACCGCATTGGCGCTGAAGGCCAGGCCGAACTGCTGCGGACTGAGCTCGTAGAGGCCCTGCAGGATGAACGGGGCGCCGGAGATGTAGGCGAACAGGGTGGCGAACATCAGGCCCGCGACCAGCACCATGACGACGAAGAGCCGGTCGGACAAGACGGTCCGGTAGGCCTGCAGCGAGCCCTTGAGGCTGGCCGGGCGACGTCGCTCGACCGGCAGTGTCTCGGGCAGCGCCACGATGGCGAGCACCAGCAGAGCGGCGGCCATCAGGGCGAGGACGATGAAGATGCCGCGCCACGAGGTGGTGTTGAGCAAGGCGCTACCGAGCGACGGAGCCAGGATCGGAGCCACGCCGAGAACCAGGATCAGCCGGGACAGCAGCTGCGCGGCGCGGACGCCGCTGAACAGGTCGCGGACGATGGCCATCGAGACGACGGCCACGGCGGCACCGCCGATGCCCTGCACCGTGCGGGTGACCGCGAGCATGGTGATCGAAGGGGCCAGCGCGCAGACGATCGACATCACCGTGTGCAGGACCAGCCCCGCGAGCAGCGGCTTGCGGCGGCCGACCGAATCCGACCAGGGGCCGATCACCAGCTGGCCGAGACCCAGACCGAGCAGCAGTCCGGTGATCGTGAGCTGGGCCTGCGAGGCGGTGGCGTCGAGATCGACGGTCAGCTGGGGGAGCGCGGGCAGATAGGTGTCGATGGTCAGCGGCCCGATCGCACTCAACGCGCCGAGCACCAGGACCAGCTGGACGTAGCGACGGCCGACGAAGCGGTCCGCGAGGCGCGGACTGGCGGTGGTGGGGTTCGATGCGGTCGAAACGGTGGGTGCCGAGGTCATGCCGTGTGTCCTTGCCAGGATCGTTGATGGCGGTCACCGCAGTGTGGCCGAAGTGCTGTGGTTCCCCACGAGTTCGGGGGCCGTGCACCCCGCTGTCTGCTTGGAACTCAATCGATCCAGAATCCATTCCCGCTCGGTGAGGATTTCTTCGACGGGACTCGGCACTAGGGTGGTCGCGACATCCGCCGCGGAAAGGTGATCCCGATCAAAGCCGACCCGACCGCCCAGCGTCGACTGCTGGACCTGCAGGCCGTCGACACGGCCATCCGCCAGCTCGACCACCGACGCCGGACTCTGCCCGAGCACGCCGTGATTGTCACTCTGACCAGCCGGCTCGACGCCGTTCAGTCCGATCTGGTGGCCGCCGACACCGCGGTCTCCGATCTCGAACTCGACCAGCAGCGGGCCGAAAACGACCTGCAGCCCGTCCGTGAGCGACTGACCCGGAACGAGAAACGGGTCGCCGACGGGACGGTGGCCGACTCGAAAGCCCTGTCATCGATGGTCGAGGAGATCGAACACCTGAAGCGCCGGATCTCGGTGCTGGAGGACGAGGAACTCGAGGTGATGCAACAGCTCGAGGACGCCACCACGGCGCGCGAGCGGATCGCAGCCCAGGCCGCCAAGATCGAGGCTGATCGGGCCGTGGCCGTCGCCGCCCGCGACGAGAAGCTCGGTCAGCTCGACGGGGAGTTGAGCGATCGGCGGTCCGTACGCGCCACCATCGTCCCCGATGTGCCCGAGGCGCTGCTGGCCCTTTACACAAAGCTCGGGACGAGTCACGCCGGCGTCGGCGCGGCCGCGCTGCGGGCCCGTCGGTGCACCGGCTGCCAGCTCGAGGTCAATGCGGCCGACCTACGGACCTTCGCCGCGGCTGCCGCCGATGACGTCCTGCGCTGCGAGGAGTGCGGCCGGATCCTCGTCCGTACGCCGGAGTCGGGTATCTAGACCGGTTCGCTGGGCCCGCGGCGTAGAGTCCGGCCATGCCCGCGCGCAAGATCGGATTACCCGAGGACCTCCCCGAGAATCTGGCCGCCGGACTGGCGGCGATCAGGGCCGCGCAGGGCGTACCCGACGACTTCCCGCCCGAGGTGCTCCGCGCCGCCGAGGCAGCGGCGGCCTCACCCCGGCTGCCCGAGCTGGATCGCACCGAGCTCGAGCTGATCACCATCGATCCGCCGGGGGCGCGTGATCTGGACCAAGCACTCCACCTGCGTCGCGAGGGCGACGGCTTCGTCGTCTCGTACGCGATCGCCGACGTCGCGGCGTTCGTCAGCGCCGGTGACCCGGTCGACGTCGAGGCCCATCGCCGCGGGATGACCTTTTACGCACCGGACCGCCGGACCCCGCTACACCCGCCTGCGTTGAGCGAGGGTGCGGCCAGCCTGCTGCCCGACCAGGTGCGACCCGCGGTCCTGTGGACGATCACGCTCGACGGAACGGGGGCGACCACCGGGGCCGAGGTGGTCCGCGCGTTGGTCCGCAGCCGTGAGCAGCTGACCTACGAGCAGGCCCAGGTCGAGATCGACGGCGGCTCCGCCCGGGAGTCGCTGGTGCTGCTCGCCGTGGTCGGTCCGTTGCGTGAGCAGCTCGAGGTCGAGCGGGGTGGCGTCAGCCTCGAGATCCCCGAGCAGGAGATCCAGGCGCCGGACGGCGAGCAGGGGTGGCGGCTGACCTTGCGGGCGCCGCTGCCGGTCGAGGGCTGGAACGCCCAGATCTCGCTGCTCACCGGAATGGCCGCCGCGCAGCTGATGATGCTCGGCAGAGTCGGACTGCTGAGGACGATGCCGCCGGCCGATCCCGGTGCGGTCCGCCGGCTGCGCCAGATCGCCCGGGCGCTGGACATCGACTGGCCCGCTGACCGCGACTACCCCGATTTCGTACGCTCGCTCGACCCGAGGCGGCCGGCCCACGCGGCGATGATCAACGCGTGCACCTCGTTGTTCCGTGGGGCGGGGTATCAGGCCTTCGCCGGCACCCTGCCCGAGCAGACCCGGCACGCGGCGATCGCGGCTGAATACGCCCACGTCACCGCCCCGCTGCGGCGGTTGATCGATCGCTACGCCGGGGAGATCTGCCTGGCGCTGCACGCCGACCGACCGGTGCCGGACTGGGTGCTGGCTGCGCTCGAGGCGCTTCCGGCGGAGATGCAGGGAGCTGATCGGCGGGCCAAGCTCTACGAGCGGTCGATCATCGATTTGATGGAGGCGTGCCTGCTGCAGGACGCGGTCGGTCAGATTTTCACCGGAACGGTCATCGAGGTCGATCGGGACAAGCCGCGCGGCACCGTGATGATCGACGACCCGGCCGTCGAGGCGCGGGTCTCCGGGGACGACCTGCCGCTCGGACAGCAGATCCAGGTCCGGCTGGTCACCGCCGACGTGGTGGCCGGACAGGTGGCCTTCGAGGTCGCCTGACCCGTCCGTGCGGTGCTCGGCAACCCGCGCGCACGTCGCGGGTCCGGCGGTGGACGGTACCGATCAGTCAGGTGAGGACGGGGAGGGCGGCCGGCAGCCCGCCCCCGGCGTAGAGGCTCTCGGCGGATTCGATCAGCGCGGCCAGTACGAGTCGCTGCGACCACGGCCCGACCGAGACCCGGGCCACGCCGAGGTCCTGCATCTCGGCGACGGTGAGCGAACCCGGCAGCGCGATCAGGCTGACCCGGCCGCCACCCAAGTCCGCGACGATCTCCTCGACGGTTGCCACCGACAGCTTGCCCGGGACGAAGACGCAGGTGGCGCCGGCGTCGAGGAACGCCCGGCCGCGGGCGATCGCGTCGGCGGTCGACTCGGCGAGCGGACGATCCCCGCCGCGGAGAAAGGCGTCGGTCCGGGCGTTGAGCGCGAACGGCACTCCTTCGGCCTCGGCGGCCGACATCGCCTGCTCCACCGCGCGTACGGCATGGTCGAACGGTTGAAGCTGATCCTCCAGGTTGGCGCCGACGACGCCCACCCCGATGGCTCGGCGGATGGTCTCGCCGGGATCGCCATAACCCGCCTCGAGATCGGCGGAGACCGGGAGGTCGGTGGCGGCCACGATATCGCCGATCGCGGCGATCATCCGGTCGCGGGGGATGACCTCGCCGTCGGGGAAACCGTGGCTCGCGGCGATCGAGTGGCTGGCCGTCGCCAGAGCGCTGGTGCCGGGGAGTGCAGCGACGATCCTGGCGCTGACCACGTCCCAGACGTTGATCAGGGTGAGGATTTCGGGGGCCGCGTGCAGCGCGCGGAGCCGCTCGGCGCGGGAGATCAGGTCAGATGGCGTGGTCACGGCCCGAGCGTAGGCCGGGGTGATCGAGGTCCACGTGCCGGTGATGTCCGAGACGCCCGACTCCGTACTCCTCCTCACTGAGCGAGAGAAGGAGCCCCCCGTGCCGATGGCCGATGCCACCCCAGACCTGCTCGATGCGCTGGTCGCGTCGAGATGCCGGTTCGACGTCGCGACCCCGGGGGAGGTCGAGGCCAGCCGCGACCTCGGGCTCGAGCCGGACCGACTGGTCTGGACCGATCCGGCCGGGGTGGCGTACGCCCGCCGTCGTGGGATCGGGCTGTTCGCGGCCTACGACCGCGGCGGCATCGATCGGCTGGCCGCCGCTGCTCCGGGGCTCCAGGTGATCGTCCGTCCCGCGGTGTGCTCGCCGGACACGCCCCTGGCCTTGACCGTACGGGCGGCGTTGCGCGGGCTCGAGGTGGCGGGGATCGGGGTCCGCTCCGTCGCCGTGGATGAGGGGGGCGAGCCGGAACCGCACTGGGGCGCCGCGACCCGGCTCTACCGGGATCTCCGGCGGATCGGGGTCGAGGTCGCGCTGCTCGACGTCCCGCTCGATGGCGGCCTGCCGCGGCTGCAACGGATCCGGACGTCGTACGCCGAGCAGGTCGGCGGAGCACGCCCCGGGCTCGTCGTCTCAGTCCCGCGGATCGCCGGATCGACGTGACCGGCACCTCGGGGGTGCGGTTGCTGATCGGACATGCCCTGGCGGCAACGGCCGTCGCGGCGCCCTGCCGGCACTGCTCGCCGGCGGTGGGGTCGATGTCGCCGAGCGCGGCATCGCCGTGGCGCTGCTGGGGTTGCACCGCAAGCGGTGGGGTGGCGACCCGCGAGGCTTCGGGCTGACGACCGCCACGATGGGGGATTGTTGGCCGCGCCGCTGGTGGCGCTGGTGGTTCAGCTGCGCGCTCCTGCTGCGGGGGTGTGCCATCCTGGCTCGCATGGACCGACGCGGGGTGATCGCCGGGTCGGCGGCGACGCTGCTGCTGGCGCTGGCGGGTTGCTCCCCGGCGTCCGAGCCGGGGCCGATCCCGAGGCCCACCCTCGGCCGTCCGTCGAACGGCACCACTCCCTCGACCACGACGACCCCGTCGAGCGAACCCACCCCTGATGGCGACGGACTGCGTCAGCCCTGGACCTTCGTCACCGTCGAGGGCGGCCGCGGCACGTTCACCGTCCCGTCGGAGACGACGTCGCTGATCGAGCGGATCGAAGCCGTCCGTAAGGAGTCGAAGGGGGACCGGATCTACTACGTCGTCGTCGACGTCGACAACCGCGGCGGCGTGGGCACCCTCAGCCTCGACCGCCTGACCATCCGCGACAACGACGGCGAGACCTACGACTCCACCCCGCAGGACGACGTCATCGAACGCTGGAAGCTCCCCGGCGGCAAGGCCGCGCGCGACCGGCTGATCACGCTGCAGGAGGACATGACCCCCGCCGTTCCCGCGGGCGAACGCCAACGCGTCGTCAAGATCTTCGCCGACCCGATCCGCTCGATCTCGCGCAGCTTCGTCTACGTCGGCGGCGGCCTCGAGACCACGGAGGCGTACCCGTCCTGAGTCAGCGGGGTCCCAGCGCGGGCCTCCGGCAGGCGCGGCAGGAAATGGAGTTAACTCCACTTCCCCTCACCGACCTCCCGATACTTCGGGAGCGAAGTGACAGATTCGGGAGTTAACTCCTCCTTCTGCGGTGGCCTGACGGGCCGCGACCTGGGGGAGCCGGCCACCGTCGAACTTCCTCCGCTCCTCTGGCCTGGCTCTCCCCATAGCCGATGCCTCCACGGGTTGGGGGGAACCTCACCTTTGTCTTCCGGGTGAGAGCGTGTTTGAGGCGGGCGCTGGACGATGTTGGTGGACGAGTCGGTCGATAAGCCGGATTCTGTCGACGCCGGCGAACCGGCGACGGGCGATCATCCATCTGCGACCGTCGTTGCCGACGGCCTGGTGCGATCTACCCGGAGGCTCGGGCGAGCAGCCCTCAAGCACCTCCGCAGGCACGCGTACGTGCCCTCTTGATCTTGCTCCTGGTGGGGTTTACCGAGCCGCCCCAGTCGCCTGGGGCGCTGGTGGTCTCTTACACCACCGTTTCACCCTTACCTCTGTGAGGCGGTCTGTTCTCTGTGGCACTGTCCCGCGGGTCACCCCGGGTGGGCGTTACCCACCACCGTGCTCTGTGGAGTCCGGACTTTCCTCGACCCGGTGTGACCCGGACCGCGATCGCCTGACCGACTCGTCCGCCGGCCAGCATAGTGGTCGGCCACCCGATCGCCGCGATCGCCGCGATCGCTCTGGTTGCCGGGGTCAGGCGACGGTGAGGACCTCGGCGCCGGTGTCGGTGATGACGATCGTCTGCTCGAACTGCGCGCAGCGGCTGCCGTCGACCGTCGCCACCGTCCAATCGTCGTCCCAGAGCAGGTTCTCCCCGCTCCCCAGGGTGATCATCGGCTCGACCGTGAAGGTCATCCCCGACTCGATCACCGTGTCGTACGCGGGCTCGTCGTAGTGCGGGATGACCAAGCCGGAATGGAAGGCGGTGTGCACCCCGTGGCCGGTGTATTCCCTGACCACGCCGTAGCCGAACCGTTTCGCGTACGCCTCGATCACCCGTCCGATCACGTTGACCTGGCGGCCGGGTTTGGCGGCGCGGATCCCACGGTTCATCGCCTCCTGGGTCCGCTCGGTCAGCCGCCGCGAGTCCTCGTCGACGTCGCCGCAGAAGAAGGTGCCGCAGTTGTCGCCGTGCACCCCGTCGATGAAGGCGGTGACGTCGATCTTGACCAGGTCGCCGTCAACCAACGGACGGGCGTCGGGGATGCCGTGGCAGATGATCTCGTTGACCGAGGTGCAGCAGGACTTGGGGAAGCCGCGATAGCCGAGCGTCGACGGGTACGCGCCGTTGGCGATCAGGAAGTCGTGCACGGCGGCGTCGATCTCGTCGGTGGTCACGCCGGGCCCGATCACCGCCGCACCGGCGTGCATCGCGCGGGCGGCCAGTCGGCCGGCCACCCGCATGCGCTCGATCGTGTCGGCGGACTGGACGTCGCTCCCGGCGTAGGGATCGGGTCCGTCCTGGCCGACGTAGTGCGGTCGGACGATCGAACGCGGCACGGCCCGGGGCGGGCTGATCGGGGCCGGTAGGACGGGGGACATGCCGCCGATCCTAGGCTGGTCGGCGCGCGTAGGGTTCGGCTCATGGCTGACGAACAGTGGTGGTTCGACCTGGAGACCAAGACCGCCGTCTCCGACGACAACAGTTCCAAGGCGGCCGACCGGCTCGGCCCGTACCCGTCGCGGGCTGCGGCGGAGAAGGCACTCGACAAGGTCGCCGAACGCAACGACTCCTACGACACCGACCCACGCTGGAACGACGACTGACCCGTCCCCAGCGGCCCGGTGCCGCAGATAAGGCCCGCCTTGTCCAGAACGATTCCAGAGAGCGTGCTGTACTGGATGGATGGATCCAGCGGCGACGGTGATCTCGTGGCCGGAGGGGCTGCGGTCGGCCGGGCTCCGGGTGGCCCAACAGTGGCTCGCCATCGTGCCGGTCGTCCACGCTCGTCCCACCATCGTCGCCGACATCGTCGCTGAGTGGGTCCGTAGGGCCTCGGTGCCGTCCCGTGCGCCGTGCCCACCGAAACCCGCGGCCTCGTCCTCGGCGGGGCCACGGTCTCGTACTCGACCTGTGTTCGGCCTGCGACACCACCACCGCGTGCGTTTTTCGTCCGCAACCACCTGACCCCTTGATGGAGGAGAGCATGACCACCGAGATTCACGCACCGTCGACCGGACCCGGCGCCCCGGTGTCGACCACCGACACCGGCGCACCCGCCCCGAGTGACCAGTTCAGCCTGAGCGTCGGCTCGGACGGGCCGATCCTGCTGCACGACTTCCACTTCCTGAGCCAGATGGCGCACTTCAACCGCGAGCGTGTCCCCGAGCGCAACGTCCACGCCAAGGGCGGCGGCGCCTTCGGCACCTTCGTCACGACCGAGGACGTCAGCGCCTACACCAAGGCCGCGTTCCTGCAGCCCGGTGTGCAGACCGACCTGCTGGCCCGGTTCTCCACCGTGGCGGGGGAGCAGGGCTCGGCCGACACCGTGCGCGACCCCCGCGGCTTCTCGCTGAAGTTCTACACGACCGAAGGCAATTACGACCTGGTCGGCAACAACACCCCGGTCTTCTTCATCCGCGACACGATGAAGTTCCCGCACTTCATCCGCACCCAGAAGCGGCTGCCCGACTCCGGTCTGCAGGACTGGGACATGCGCTGGGACTTCTGGACCCTGCAGCCGGAATCGGCCCACCAGGTCACCTATCTGATGGGCGACCGTGGCATCCCGCGCAGCTGGCGCGAGATGAACGGCTACGGCTCGCACACCTACATGTGGGTCAACGAGGCCGGCGAGCGGCATTGGGTGAAGTATCACTTCCACAGCCAGCAGGGCGTGGTGAACCTGACCAACGACGAAGCCGCCAAAAGCGCCGCGACCGACCCCGACGCGCACCGGCGCGACCTCTTCAACGCCATCAAGGACGGCGAGTTCCCGTCCTGGGAGCTGTCGGTCCAGCTGATGCCCTACGAGGACGCCAAGACGTACCGGATCAATCCGTTCGACCTGACCAAGATCTGGTCACACCAGGATTACCCGCTGGTCAAGGTCGGCACGATGACGCTGAACCGCAACCCGGAAAACTTCTTCGCGCAGATCGAGCAGGCCGCGTTCGCGCCCAGCACGGTCGTGCCCGGTGTCGGGTTCAGCCCGGACAAGATGTTGCTCGGCCGGGTCTTCGCGTACGCCGACACCCAGCGCTACCGCGTCGGTGCGAACTATCTGCAGCTGCCGGTCAACCGGCCCCAGGTCGACGTCAACACCTACACGTTCGACGGACCGATGCGCTACGAGTTCAAACCGGGTCAGCCGGTCTACTTCCCGAACACCGTCGGTGGGCCGGAGGTGAAAGCCGACCTGTTCTCCGGGGCGACCTGGGAGACCGACGGTGACATGGTGCGCACCGCGTACACCTTGCGACCGGAGGACGACGACGTCAGCCAGGCCCATGCGCTGATCAACCGCGTGATGGACGTCGACGAGCGCAACCGGCTGGCCGAGACCATCGCCTCGACGCTGGGCACCTGCCGCCCCGACATCCAGGAGCGGGTCTTCACCTACTGGCGCAACGTCGACCAGTGGCTCGGTGACACGGTCGCCGAACTGGTGGGCGGGCCCGGCGTCGAGCCCCACGGACCCGCCCCGGCAAGCGCCGATCCGGACGAGCCGGTGAACAAGACCGACGGCGGTCTGGTGCAGACGCGTACGCACGCAACCGTCTGAGAAGCGGTGGTCGTGCGCCGACGGGCGCAACCACTAGCATGACGTCAATGGGCCCGTTCCCCGAAGATCGGGGGCCGGGTCCGTTGGTGTCTGCAGAGACGGACACGAGCCCTGTTGCCCCGCCCGTTCCCGCCTCAGGAGGCCCCCGTTGACCACGCCAACCGCCGGTACCCGGACGATCAAGATCGGGTGTCGCTTCACCCACTACTCACAGTTCGACGTCCCGGCGGTCTTCCAGGTCGAGCCGCTGGCCAACCCGAAGATCGAGATCCGTGACGCGAAGTGGACCTTCGAGCCGGACGTCAGCACCCACACGTACGCCGACATCTACGGCAACCCGTGCCGGCGGCTGATGGTCAGCGGCGGGCGCTCCACGATCTCCTACGACGCGCTGGCGATCGTCCCGGATGCAGTCGAGGACGTCGACCTCGACGCCCCCGAGATCCGGCCCGCCGATCTGCCCGACGACGTGCTGCTCTACACCCTCCCCAGCCGCTACTGCCTGCCTGACGTCCTCGGCAGCCAGGCCTGGAACCTGTTCGGCTCGCTGCCCAAGGGCTATCGCCGTGTCCAGGCCATCTGCGACTACGTGCACGATCACCTCAAATTCTCCTACGGCACCTCCGGCCCGTGGACCACCGCCGCCGACGTGCACGCCTCCGGGTACGGCGTCTGCCGCGACTTCGCCCACCTCGGCGTTTCCTTCTGCCGCGCCCTCAACATCCCAGCCCGCTACGTCTTCGGCTACCTGCCCGAGATCGAGGTCGAGCACAAGGACGCGCCGATGGATTTCGCCGCCTGGATGGAGGTCTACCTCGGCGACCGTTGGTGGACCTTCGACCCGCGCAACAACATCCACCGCAAGGGTCGGATTCTGATCGGTCGCGGGCGGGACGCCGGAGACGTGGCCATGGCCACGACGTACGGCGCGCCCTACCTCGAATCCATGCACGTCATCGCCGAGGACGCCTAGCTCGTCGGAGGACGTGCCCGGTGCACGACTTACTGCTCGGGCCGGAGCCTCTTGATGGTGGCGTCGAGTTGGGCCAGGGAGGCGGCGTCGCCGATGGGGACGGTGGCCCAGAACATCGACAGGGACTCCGGGGACTCGGTGTCGACCACGATGATCTGGAGGATGTCGCCCGGGACGGTGACGTCGATGGCGCGGACCCGGACCTCGGCGCGGAGCGACCAGCCCGACTGACCGCCCACGGTGATGCGCTTGGCGGTGAGCGGGCGGACACGGGTGACGCCCCGATAGAACGTCGTCGAGGTGACGGTGCACTGGAGGATCAGCTCGGCCGCCGTGCGCGGGGAGTCGAAGCCGTTGAAGGTCGGGACGGCGCCGACCGCGTACATGGAGCTCCAGTTGGTGGCGATGGCCTTTTCCTGACCGTCGACGTCGTACGCCCAGGTGAACGACGACTGGTTGACGATCGGGGAGTAGCCGGGGACCTTGGGGAACGACAGGCCGCCGCCGTGGATCCGGTTGTCGGTCGGGTGGTCCTGGCGGAAGGCCGGGTCGCCGGGCGGGCAGCCGACGGCGGTGGTCGAGGGTTGGGGACTCGGGGTCGCGGGCGCACTGGGCGGGGCCGGGTCCGAGGGTGACGGATCGCTCGGCGGCCCGACGGACGGCGTCGGGACCGGCTCGGTCGGGCTGGCCGGGTCGGCGGGCACGGTGCTGACGCTCGGCGGCGGGGCCACGATCCCCGGGTCAGGCGCGAAGATCCGGATGGCGGCGATCGAGGCGACGACGATCAGGACGAGGGCGGCGGCGATCGCGAGGATCGCCCGGGTGCGCCGCGGCTTCGTCGACGGGGGCGGACTCGCCGCTGACGGACCGCCGGGCTCTGGGCCCGGTCGGTCGCGTGGTGTTGGCCGACCAGGTGGTCCCACTCCAGTAGCGGAACTGTCCCGGTGTGCCACCGGGATCGGGGTACCAGCCGGGCGTCGACACCCGAACAGGCTAGAGGAGAGGCGCTCAGTCCACGCGGAGGTTGCCGCCGGTCTCGCCGACGGTTCTCGCCAGGGGCGTGTCGCCGAGCGGTGTGGCCGCGAAGAACAGGCTCCAGCCTTCGTCCTTCGGGGCCACGATGATGGTCACGTGGTCGCCCGGGAAGGCCAGACCGGGTCGGTCGACGACAATGTCGGATTCGATCCGCCAGCCGGCGCGGCCGTCGACCTCGACCGCGGCGCTGCCGGTGTCCCGGCGGGCGCCGGAGTGGAGACCGTAGAGGTCGCTCGACACCACGCAGTCCATCACCTCGTCCGCGGTGCGCTGGGCGTCGCGGTCGAAGCCGTCCGCCGACCGCAGCTCGCCGACGGCGACCTGGGCGATCCAGCTCGGATCCTCGCTCACCGGCCTGACCTGCTGGGTGACGTCCCAGGCGAAGGTCAGCCGCGACTCCGGTGCCGCCGGATCGAACCCATCGATCTCGGGGAACGACCAGCCACCGCCGTGTACGCGGTCGTCGCGCGGATGCTTCGCCCGCACGTTCGGGTTGCCGCGCGGGCAGGCGATGCTCTCTTCGGCGGTCGTCGGCGACCTGGTCGGCACGGGCGTCTGCGGACCGGGGGAGGACGACTGGTCGTAGGGATCCGATGCCGCCGTGCCGACCCGCGTCGGCGCCGGGGACCCGGACTCGTCGGGAGCGCCGAATCCGGCCAGCGTCAAGCCGCCGATCACCGCGAGCGCGGCGACCGCCGAGACGATGGCGACGATCAGCCGGGTGGGCCCGGGTCGCCGTGGGGTCCTTACGACGGCGCGACGAGGCGGTGGATCACCCGGGTCGTGGGTGCTGGCGGTCGACCACGCGACCCCGTCCCAGTAGCGGAAGGTGTCGGCGCCCTGGGGGTCGGGATACCAACCCGGCTCGAGGTGCTCCACGCGACCTGACTCTAATCGGGCCAGGCCGTCGCTGGCCCAGGATGACGGGAGGAGCGGGGGTGTGGAGACGTACCGCGGAATACCCGGTCTACTCGGTTGTCACCGCGGAGGCGATCGTCGAGCACACCGAGCCGACCCCGGCCGGCACGGAGTCGTCCGCACCTACCGCAGCGGACGGCAGGTTCCCGCTCCGATAGGCCGGGCCCGAGCCGCCGTCGACAACCTCATCGTCTCCGCCGGACCCATATTTGCCTGACTCAGACTTGCAGACTCAGATTCGCCTGTCTCAGACGACCGCGGTCATCCCGCCGTCGACGTAGAGGATCTGGCCGTTGACGAAGTCGCTGGCCGCCGAAGCCAGGAAGACGGCCGCGCCGACCAGGTCCGGGGTCCGCCCCCAGCGACCGGCCGGCGTCCGGGTCCGGACCCAGGCGCTGAAGTCCTCGTCGTCGACCAGCGCCTGGGTGAGCTCGGTGGCGAAGTAGCCCGGAGCGAGCGCGTTCACGCAGATGCCGTGCGGGGCGAGGTCGGCGCACATGCCCTTGGTCAGCATGCCGATCCCGCCTTTGGTCGCCGCGTACGGGGTGATGCCCGGGCGGCCGAGCTGGGTCTGGACCGAGCCGATGTTGACGATCTTCCCGGCGCCCCGGTCGATCATCGTGCGCGCGACCCGTTGGCCGACCAGGAACGGGCCGGTCAGGTTGATCGCCACCAGGTCCTGCCAGTCCGCGTACGCGAAGTCGGCGAACGGCGCCCGTCGTTGGATCCCGGCGTTGTTGACCAGGATGTCCACGCCGCCCGTCTCCGCCTCGACCGCGTCGACCCCTTCGGCGACGGCGTCGGGGTCACCCACGTCGAAGGTCGTGGTGAACACCTCGGTCCGGCCGGCGGCCCGCAATCGGTCGGCTGCGGCCGCCACCCCCGACAGATCGCGGCCGTGCAGCACCACCCGGGCGCCGGCCGCGGCCAGCCCCTCGGCGAGCACGAAACCGATACCTCGGCTCGAACCGGTGACCAGCGCCGTACGGCCGGTCAGATCGAACAGAGAAGCCATCGCGAGATCCTCACCAGACTGTGACGGGGCGTGTGCTTGTTGTAACACAGGTGTTACATGCTGGGCGGCAGACTGACGGGGTGGACAAGCAAACCGAGTTCGTGCTGCGGGCCATCGAAGAACGTGACGTCCGCTTCGTGCGGATGTGGTTCACCGATGTCCTGGGCTTCCTGAAGTCCGTGGCGGTCGCACCCGCCGAGCTCGAGAGCGCGTTCGCCGAAGGGATGGGATTCGACGGCTCGGCCGTCGAGGGTTTCGCCCGAGTCTACGAATCGGACATGGTCGCCCACCCGGACCCGTCCACCTTCCAGGTCCTGCCGTGGCGCGACACCAGCCCGGCCACCGCGCGGATGTTCTGCGACATCTCGATGCCCGACGGTTCGCCGAGTTACGCGGACCCGCGCTACGTGCTGAAACGGGCGCTGAAGAAAGCCGCCGATCTGGGCTTCACCTTCTACACGCACCCCGAAGTCGAGTTCTACCTGTTCAAGGATCCGCTCGATCCGACCACGACGCCCGTCCCGGTGGATCGATCCGGTTACTTCGACCACACGCCGCAGTCGCTGGGCAGCGACTTCCGACGTCGGGCCATCACCATGCTCGAGCAGATGGGGATCTCGGTCGAGTTCTCCCACCACGAGGGTGGCCCGGGGCAACAGGAGATCGACCTCCGCTACGCCGACGCGCTGTCCACCGCGGACAACATCATGACCTTCCGCGTGGTGGTGAAGGAGGTGGCGTTGTCGCAGGGCATCCACGCCTCGTTCATGCCCAAGCCCAGCACCGACTGGCCGGGTTCGGCGATGCATACCCACATGTCGCTGTTCGAGGGCGACAACAACGCCTTCTACGACGCCAGCGCCGAACACCACCTGTCCAAGACCGGTCGGCACTTCATCGCCGGGCTGCTCAGGCACGCGGCCGAGATCACCGCGGTCACCAACCAGTGGGTCAACTCCTACAAGCGACTGGCCGGCGGCGGTGAGGCCCCCAGCTACATCTGCTGGGGCCGCAACAACCGCTCGGCGCTGGTCCGGGTCCCGATGTACAAGCCGAACAAGGGCTCGTCGGCGCGCGTGGAGTTGCGCTCGATCGACTCGGCCGCCAACCCCTACCTGGCCTTCGCCTTGATGCTGGCGGCCGGGCTCGCCGGGATCGAGGGCCAGTACGAGCTGCCCGACGGTGCCGAGGACGACGTCTGGTCGCTCACCGAGCGCGAGCGGCAGGCGCTGGGCATCGAGCCGCTGCCGCGCAACCTCGACGAGGCCATCCGGGTGATGGAACGCTCCGAGCTGGTAGCCGAGACCCTTGGCGACCACGTCTTCGACTTCTTCCTCCGCAACAAGCGCGCCGAATTCGACGAATACCGCCGCCAGGTCACCCCGATGGAGCTGGCCAAGCTGCTGCCGGTCCTCTGACCGCTGGTTGTTGCGCTGAAAATCGACGTCCAGTCGAGGTCGCCGGGCCTGGACCGCGGTGTGTCGCCGGCTCGCGACGCAGTGGACGTCGATTTTCAGCGCGGCAACGAACAGCCTCACTCGTGCAGCAGGGGGAGCGCGGCGGAGAGATCGGCGCGCAGCCCGGAGGCGTGCACCTTGCCGGACATCACCGCCTCGGTCCAGGTCTGACGGCCCAGGCAGAGTCGCAGGAAGGTCCGCGGGTCGGTCTCGACCACGTTCGGGGGCGTGCCGCGGGTGTGGGTGGGGCCCGGGTCCCCGAATCCGCACTGCACGGCCGCGTATGGCGGGACCCTGACCTCGACCGAGCGCCCGGGGTGGGCCTGTTCGAGCAGCGCGGCGAGCCGTCGGACGGCGCGACCGAAGGCGCCACGAGGGACGGCGATGTCGAGCTCGTCGGCGTATCCGACCAGCGTGACCAGGCGGTCGGCGAGCCGGGCCTCGGGGGAGTCGACCGGTAGCTCGGGGAGCGGCTCGAAGTCGGGCCGGGCCGCCACGATCGCGGCGGTCAGTTCGCTCAGTGCGTCGGCCGCACTCTGCCGGGCCCTGGCCATCGGCCCTCCTTTGTGATCCGGGTGGGTTCCATCCTCGGTGATCATCCCCCGCGCGCCGTAACCCACGATTAACATGCCGGAGTGCACAAGAGGATCGAGACGACCGAAGGCACGCTGGTGCGACGCGGCTTCCGCGACGCCGCGGCGGCCGCCCGGATGCTCGGTCGCTGGGACCAGTCGTACGAGCCCGTGCTCGAGGTGGTCCTCGCCTCCGCCGACCCCGATCTCGCGCTGGCCAACCTGGAACGGCTCTGGGAGCGGAGCGAGGGGCTGCTCTCCCGGCTCGCCGAGTCGCCGGTGCTGAGCGAGCAGTTGATCATGTTGCTCGGCGGCAGCAACACCCTGGGTCAGCACCTGATCGCGCACCCCGAACAGATCGACCTGCTGGCCGAGGAGCTCGGCAAGGCGACCGCCGTGGACCTCCGGACCCGGCTCCTGGTCGCCACCGGCGCGGATCCGGAGTCCGAAACCCCGGTGGCCACCGAACTCACCGGGGACGGCCTCCGGCTCGCCTATCGCGGTGCGCTGCTGCAGATCGCCGCCCGCGACCTCTCCGCCCCGGAGCCGATCGAGGTGGTCGACGAGATCGCCGACGAGCTGTCCGATCTGGCCGATGCCGCGCTCGAGGCCGCGCTGAGCATCGCCCGCGGCAAGCTCGGCCCGGACGCGCTGCTGACCCGGCTGGCCGTGGTCGCGTTGGGCAAGTGCGGGGCGCAGGAGCTCAACTACGTCAGCGACGTCGACGTGCTCTTCGTCGCCGAACCGGTGATCGGCGAGGACGGCGAACCGGTGACCAGCAAGGACCGGGCGATCGCGGTGGCCACCCGGCTGGCGGCGGAGCTCTCCCGGGTCTGCTCCGCGCACACCGCGGCGGGGACGATCTGGGAGGTCGACGCCGCCCTGCGGCCGGAGGGCAAGGCCGGCCAGCTCGTCCGCAGCCTGGCCAGCCACCAGATCTACTACGAGAAGTGGGCCAAGACCTGGGAGTTCCAGGCGATGCTCAAGTCGCGGCCCGCGGCCGGGGACCGTGCGCTCGGGCAGGAATTCGTCGACCTGGTCTCGCCGATGGTCTGGCGGGTGGCCGAACGCGACCACTTCGTCGCCGACACCCAGGCCATGCGCAAGCGGGTGGTCGCGCACATCCCGGCCCGTGAGGCCGGTCGCGAGCTCAAGCTCGGCGAGGGCGGCCTGCGCGACGTCGAGTTCTCGGTCCAGCTGCTGCAGTTGGTGCACGGGCGGGTCGACGAACGGCTGCGGACCCGGGCCACGCTCGCCGCGCTCAAGTCGTTGATCGACTACGGCTACGTCGGACGCGAGGACGGCAAGGGCCTGGCGATCTCCTACCGTTTCCTCCGCGCACTCGAGCACCGGATCCAGCTCTTCAGCCTGCGGCGCACCCACGTGCTCCCCGACCACGAGGACGACCTGCGCCGCCTCGGGCGCTCGCTCGGCTACGGCGACCCGGTCAAGGAGCTGCTCGAGATCTGGCGGCACACCGCGCAACGGGTCCGGCGGCTGCACGAACGGCTCTTCTACTCCCCGCTGCTCGACGCGGTGGCCCGGATCCCCAGCGGCGAGCTCCGGCTGACCAACGCCGCGGCCGTCGACCGGCTCAAGGCGCTGGGTTACGCGGACGCCGGGGCCGCGCTGCGGCACATCGCCGCGCTCAGCCAGGGGGTGACCCGGCAGGCGGAGATCCAGCGCCAGTTACTGCCGGCGATGCTGGGTTGGTTCGCTGCGGCGCCCAGCCCCGATCACGGGCTGCTGGCCTTTCGGCAGGTGTCGGAGGAGCTCGGCAACACCCCCTGGTATCTGCGGGCGCTCCGCGACGAGGGCGCGATGGCCGAACGGCTGGCCACCATCTTGGCGTCGAGCCGCTACACCGTGCAGCTGCTGACCCGGGCGCCGCAGACCGTGCAGATGTTGGCCGACGACGAGCAACTGCGGCCGCGCCCGCTGGCGGCCCTACGCACCGAGATGCACTCGGCCGCGAAGCGGCAGAGCGGCGCCGCCCCGGCGGTGGAGGCGATCCGGGCGATTCGGCGCCGTGAGCTGTTCCGGATCGCCGCCGGCGACCTGGTCGGCAGGCTCGACGTGCTGCAGGTCGGCGAGGCGCTGACCGACCTGACCTCGGCCACGATCGACGCCGCGCTCCAGGCCGTACGCGATCACTCCGAGGGGGCCGTCGTGCCGCGGATCGGGGTCATCGCGATGGGCCGCTGGGGTGGCCGCGAGCTGTCGTACGCCTCGGACGCCGACGCCATGTTCGTCATGGAGGACGGCATCGATCCGGGGGCCGACCCGACCAAGACCGCCGGGGCGGTGATCACCCAGATGCGGACGCTGCTGGCCCGACCGAGCGCCGACCCGGGGCTGAGCATCGACGCCGATCTGCGACCGGAGGGCAAGGGCGGGGCGCTGGTCCGCTCGCTCTCGGCGTACCAGAACTACTACAGCCGGTGGTCGGCGACCTGGGAGATGCAGGCGATGATCCGGGCCGACGCCCTGGCCGGCGACGTCGACCTCGGAGCCTCGTTGATGACCCAGATCGACGCCCACCGCTGGCCCGACGGCGGCCTCACCCCCGGGCAGCTGTCCGAGATCCGCAAGCTCAAGGCCCGAGTCGAGGCCGAACGGCTGCCCCGCGGGGCCAACCCCGCCAAGCACACCAAACTCGGCCCGGGCGGTCTGGCCGACGTCGAGTGGACCGTCCAACTGCTCCAGCTCCAGCACGCGTACCGGATCCCCGAGCTGCGGACCACCAAGACCATGGAAGCGTTGCGGGCGGCCCGAGAATCCGACCTGATCGATCCGATGGACGCCGGACACCTCGAGGCCGCGTGGATGCTGGCCAGCCGGATCCGCAACATGATCATGCTGATCCGCGGCCGCGGGTCGGACTCGCTGCCCAGCGACACCACCGAGCTCGAGGGCGTCGCCCAGCTGCTCGGCTACGGCGCGGGGGAGTCCTCGCACCTGCTGGCCGACTACCGCCGGGTCACCCGTCGGGCCCGCACCGTCGTCGACCGGATGTTCTGGGGGCTGCACTGAGCCGCCGTGCTCCGCGACCGGTCGGTCGGCAGCGGAGTTCAGGCGGTGGCCGCCCCGGTTCAGGGCGTCGCGCCGATCCGCTCCGCGGCTCGGTCGGGGCAGCGTTCCGAGGACCCGGACCGAGCTGCGTCGCTGCACAGGCATCGCGATCAGCGTCCGCGACGGGATGTCCTCGCTCGACAACAACAGCCGCATGGCCTCGCGACCCATCTGCTCGTACGGGATCTGCGCGGTGGTCAGCTGCGGGCGTAGGTAGCCGGCGATCTCGTCGTCGTCGAACGACGCGATCGACAGGTCCTCGGGGATCCGTAGCCGCAACTCCTGGGCCGCCTGGTACGCGCCGAAGGCGATGTTGTCATTCAGGCAGAGCAGAGCGGTCAGATCGGGGTGGCGCGCGAGCAGCGTCTTCGCCCCCGCGTAGCCGACCGGCGGTTCCCAGCGGTGCGAGACGTGACGGCCGACGAAGTCGAGCCCGGCCGCCTCCATGCTGGCGTCGATCCCGGCGAAGCGCGCGCCGATGGTCACCGAGATCTTCGGGTCGACGATGGCGTCGGGGAACCAACCGACCATCCCGATCCGGCGGTGTCCGGCATCGATGAGCTCCTGGGCGATGGCGCGCCCGGCCGACTCCTCGTCGGGCAGCACCGACGGGTGGCCGACCGTGTCGAGCAGATTGACCAGCACGACCCGGACGTCGGGCGCCACCCGCGGGAGCACCGTCTGGCGCGCGGCCATCGATCCGAAGATGATCCCGTCGGCCCGCATGTCGAGCATCGCCTCGAGCGCCTTGGTCGTCCGGTCGAAATGGCCGCCCGACTCGGCGATCAGCACCGTGTGGTCCTCCTGGTCGGCCACGTCGAGCAGGCCGCGGATCATCGCCGACGCATAGCGGGTCACGGTGACGTCGTCGGAGATGAAGCCGACCGTGCGGTGCTGGCCCATCCGCAGGCTGCGGGCGGCCGGATTGGGACGGTAGTTGAGCTCCTCGGCCGCCCGGCGAGCGCGCTCGACGGCATCGGCCGACAGCCGGGTGCCGGTGCGGCCGTTGAGGACCAGGCTCACCGCGGTCTTCGACAACCCGGCCCGGGCGGCCACGTCCGCCAGCGTTGGACGTTTCTTCACAAGTTCTCTCCAAGGCTCGTCCGACGGACGGTCATTCCTGCTGGAACCGATTTAGCAGGGGCTTGTGCTGAATCGCAGGACCATGCTACCGTCCGGAGTGCTGAAACAATTTAGCATTCCCCCGGATCCCCGATCAGGCCTCATCGCAGCGGCCGTCTCGACGACCCTGCGCAGCCGCTTCTCGGCCATGTCCGCGGGTTCGTCGTCATCGGTCTCGAACAGACCGCATTCTGGGAGGTCTCGTGAAGATCAGCGTCACCAAGCGGCTCGCCACCGCACTCGTGGTCGCCGCCCTGGCCGTGTCGGCCGGCGCCTGCGCCAAGGGCGGCAGCTCCGGCGCGGGCAGCGACAACACCGCCGCCGGTGGCGGCGGCACCTTGACCATGTGGACCCACAACGCCGGCAACAAGACCGAGCTCGCCTCGGTCGAAGCCATCGTGTCGGACTACAACGCCAGCCAGACCAAGTACAAGGTCGAGGTGCAGGCGTTCCCGCAGGACTCCTACAACCAGTCGGTCGTCGCCGCTGCGGCGGCCGAAGAAGCTGCCCTGCATCCTCGACATCGACGGCCCCAACGTGCCCGAACTGGGCCTGGGCCGGCTACCTCGCGCCGCTCGAGGGCATGGACGAGACCCTGTCGAAGTACCTGCCCTCCACCGTCGGCAAGCTACAAGGACCAGATCTACTCCTACGGCTACTACGACGTGGCCCTGGTCATGGTCACCCGCAAGTCGATCCTGAAGAAGTACGACATCCGGCAGCCCACCGTCGAGCAGCCGTGGACCAAGGACGAGTTCAACGCAGGCGCTGAGCACGATCAAGGCCTCGGGCGACTTCGACTACCCGCTGGACATCGGCCACGAGCTTCACCGGTGAGTGGTGGCCGTACGCGTACTCGCCGTTCCTGCAGAGCTTCGGCGGCGACCTGATCAACCGGACCGACTACAAGTCGGCCGAGGGCGTGCTCAACGGCCCGCAGGCGCTCGAGTGGGCGACCTGGTTCCGCAGCCTGGTCACCGACAAGATGATCCCGCTCAAGTCGGGTGCGGACCCGGCCAAGGACTTCCTCAACGGCAAGTCGGCCCTGCTCTACAACGGCACCTGGACCGCGCTCCAGGCGCGCGACAAGTTCGGCGACGACGCCCTGTTCCTGCCGCCGCCGGACCTGGGCACGGGCCCGAAGATCGGTGGCGCGTCCTGGCAGTGGGGCATCTCGACCAACTGCTCCGACACCGCCGGCGCGATGGACTACATGAAGTTCGCCGCGGCCGACAAGTACGTGGCCAGCGTGTCCACCGCGACCACCAACATCCCGACCACGGCCGCCGCCGCGGCCACGGTCAAGGGCTACGAGCCGGGCGGCGAGAGCGAGGTCTTCCGCGACCTACGCCGAGAAGCTGGCCGTCCTGCGGCCGGTGACGCCGGGCTACCCGTTCATCGCGACCGAGTTCACCAAGACGGCGCAGGACATCCTCAACGGCGCCGATCCGCAGAAGGCGCTGGACCAGGCCGTCAAGAACATCGACGACAACCAGGAATCGAACGGCTACTTCCAGAGCTGATCCCGACGCTCGCCGCGGGAGGCGCTCAGCCTCCCGCGCCGGGCGCGGGCCCGCTGCCACGAAAGGAGAACTCTCCGTGACCACTTCCACCTTCAAGCCGACGGTGCCGGCCGAGCCGGCCGTCCCAGCCGCGCGCCCCACGGGCCTCGAAGCAGCCCGACGCACGGTCGCCATCGCTGATGCTCGTCCCGGCCGGGTCTGTTGATGCTGACCTTCCTGCATCGTCCCGATCCTGCTGACCTTCGTGCTGGCCTTCACCAACGCCCGGTTGATCTCGCCGCAGCCGGCCAAGTTCATCGGCTTCGACAACTTCACCCGGCTGTTCGGCAGCGAGACCTTCTTCGCCTCACTCCGCAACACGCTGATCTTCGCGCGTGGTCATCGTCCCGGTGCAGTCGGCCATCGCGCTCGGGCTGGCGGTGCTGATCAACGTCAAGATGCGCGGGATCAACTTCTTCCGGACCGTGTTCTTCCTGCCGGTGGTGACCTCGATCGTCGTCGTGTCGATCCTGTGGCTGTTCCTCTACCAGCCCAACGGCCTGATCAACGCGCTGCTGGCCAACGTCGGGATCCAGGGCCCGGACTGGCTCGGCAACCCCAACACCGCCCTGTTCGCCATCATCGTGCATGTCGATCTGGCAGGCCGTCGGCTTCCACATGGTCATCTGGCTGTCCGGTCTGCAGACCATCCCGGCCGAGCTCTACGAGGCGGCCTCGATCGACGGGGCCAGCCCGTGGCAGCAGTTCGTCAACGTCACCTGGCCCGGCCTGCGCCAGACCCGGACCTTCATCCTGATCACCATCACCATCGCGGCGTTCGCGCTGTTCTCCCAGGTCAACATCATGACCCAGGGTGGCCCCCTCGACTCGCACGACCACGCTGGTCTTCCAGGCGGTCCGCACCGGCTTCCAGCAGCAGCAGACCGGCTACGCGTCGGCCATCTCGCTGGTGTTCTTCGTCTTGGTGCTCATCGTCTCGCTGATCCAGCGCCACCTCACCCGTGACAAGGAGCCCCGCCGATGAGCGATCTGCTGCCCCGCGCGGCCGACGAGCAAGCCCACGCCCCGACCGACGACCACCTCGGCCACGTCGCCGACACCGGTCCGGCCCAGCCGCAGCACTCGGCCGGGCAACGCTCGCACGCGGTGCGCCACGTCCTCGGTTGGATCCTGCGCTGCGTGCTCGCCCTGGTCTTCGGACTGCCGCTGGTCTTCATGATCATCTCCAGCTTCAAGCCGGATCTGCAGATCTTCTCCGACCTGACCTCGATCAAGGCGTTCCTGCCGGTCGGCGACCTGTCGCTGGACAACTACCGCGGCATCAACGAGCGGGTCCCGTTCGTGCAGTTCCTGATGAACTCGGTGATCATCACCGTCTCCACGGTGGCGCTCGGCCTGCTGGTCAACTCGATGGCGGCGTTCGCGCTGTCGCGGATCCGCTTCCGCGGGCAGAAGGTCATCCTGGGGCATCATCCTGGCCACGCTGATCGTGCCCTTCGAGACCATGGCGCTGCCGCTGCTGTGGTGGGTCAACAAGCTGCCGTACTTCGACTTCGTCAACGGCTTCAGCCAGGGCTGGCTCGACTCCTACCAGGTGCAGATCGTGCCGTTCATCGCCAACGCGTTCTCGATCTTTCTCTTCTACCAGTACTTCGACTCGATCCCGAAGGAGCTCGACGAGGCGGCGACCGTCGACGGGGCCGGCTGGTTCCGGATCTACTGGAGCATCGTCATGCCGCTGGCCGGTCCGGCGGTGGCCACGGTGGCCATCCTCACCTTCCTGCCCGCCTGGAACCAGTACCTGTGGCCGCTGATGGTGGTGCAGAGCGAGGAGTTGCGCCCGGCCATGGTCGGCATCGACTACTTCAAGCAGCTCAACGTGTCCTGGGGTCAGCTGATGGCGTACGCGACGCATCATCACCGTCCCGGTGCTGGTCATGTTCATCGCCTTCCAGCGGTCGTTCATCAACTCGATCGCCTCGTCGGGCGTCAAGGGCTGACGGGGCGGATCTGAACGTGATGTCCACCTTCCCCCACCTGCACCGGGCCCCCGCCCGGGGCTGGATCAACGATCCCAACGGTCTCGCCCTGGTCGACGGCCGATTCCACCTCTTCTACCAGTTCAACCCGGCGGCGCCGGTGCACGACGCCATCGCCTGGGGCCACGTCAGCTCGACCGACCTGCTCCGTTGGACCGAGCACCCCGTCGCCCTGACGCCGCAGCCGGACGGTCCCGACCGTGACGGGTGCTGGTCGGGTTGTCTGGTGGTCGACGACGGCGTCCCCACCGCGGTCTACACGGCCATCCGCGGCGGACCCGAACACGGGGTGGTCGCGCTGGCCACCGGTGACCGCGCCCTGCTGGAGTGGACGCAGCACCCCGAGGCGATCGTCGAGACGCCGCGGTCGCCAATCATCCGCGAGACCCGCGACCCGTTCCTGTTCACCAGGAACGGTCGTCGGTACGCGGTGCAGGGCTGCGGCGACCCGGCCCCGGGCAGCACGCCGAGCCTGATGCTGTGGGGCTGCGATGACCTGCGGGACTGGACCGAGCTGGGTCCGCTGCTGACCGGCGACGATCCGGAGGCCGCCCGGATCGCCGAGGCCGATATCTGGGAGTGCCCCGGTCTCGTCCGGGTCGACGAGCGATGGGTGCTGGTGATGTCGCTGTGGCGCAGCGTCGACGGTGCCTTCGCGCTCAGCGGCGTGCGCTGGCTGCTCGGCGACCTCGAAGACGGGGTCGACGGCGGGCTGCGGTTCGTGGTGGCCACCGGCGGGGTGCTCGACGACGGACCGGCCTTCTATGCGCCGCAACTGCTGGCCCTGCCCGACCGTGTGCTCACCTGGGGCTGGTCGTGGGAGCTCGGCCGGACCCCGGAGCAGGTCGACGCCGACGGCTGGGCGGGCACCCTCACGTCGCCGCGTGAGCTGGTGGTCGGCGCCGACCGGGTCTGGACCCGTCCGGCGACCGAACTGACCGGATGGCGTCGGCGGCCGCTGACCGGCACCGAGGCGATCACCGAGGCCGCGTACGAGGTGGTCGGCGACGGACCGATCTCGCTGGCTCTGGAGGTCGGTGGGCAGCACCGGACCGTGGTCGAGGCCGACTTCTTCGCCGGCGGACCGAGCCGGATCCTGGTCGACGGGAGCCTGGTCGAGGCGTTCGGCCCGACCGGCAGCTTCACCACCCGTGCGTACCCGGAGCCCGGGTCGACCTGGGTGGTGGACGGTGCCGCTGCGGGGTGGGTGCTGGGGCTGCCGGACGCCTGAGCCGCCCCCGGGAGTCCGTCGGCGTGGCCCGGCCGGTCCGGTGTACGTGGTAAACGCCGGTGAGCTGATAACTTGACCGAGCAGAGTTTCTGCGACCGAGGGGGAGATCGGCAGTGGCCGGCACAGGCGTCGAACTGGGCAAGATCACCACCGACATACCGGCCCGGTTGGACCGGTTGCCGTGGTCGAGGTGGCATTGGATGGTGGTGATCGGTCTCGGGACGGTGTGGATCCTCGACGGGCTCGAGGTGACCATCGTCGGGCTCGATGTCAGAGGCGCTGAAGCCGGCGGACACCGGGCTCGGGCTGTCCAACTTCGACGTCGGGTTGGCCGGGGCGGTCTACGTCGCCGGGGCCTGTCTGGGTGCGCTGGTCTTCGGGCAGCTGACCGACCGGTTCGGTCGCAAGAAGCTGTTCATCCTCACGTTGGTCCTGTACTCGATCGCCACCGTGCTGACCGCGTTCTCGCCCACTCCGCTGTGGTACTTCGCCTGCCGCTTCCTCACCGGCTGCGGCATCGGCGGTGAGTACGCGGCGATCAACTCTGCCATCGACGAGCTGATCCCCAAGGCAATACCGCGGCCGGGTCGACGTGGTCATCAACGGCTCGTTCTGGATCGGTGCCGCCGGCGGTGCACTGCTGACCATCCCGCTGCTGGACCCGACGCTGATCGATGCGTCGTGGGGCTGGCGGCTGGCCTTCGGGCTCGGTGCAATCCTCGCGTTCGGCGTCCTCTTCGTCCGGCGCCACGTCCCCGAGAGCCCGCGCTGGCTGTTCATCCACGGCCGCGAGCAGGAGGGGGAGGAGATCGTCGACGGCATCGAGAAGCGCCTGCGCGAGGAGGGGCAGGACCTCGACAAGGTCACCGAGACCCTCACCATCCGGCAGCGCCGCTCGATCGGGATGGCGACGATCGCCAGGACCGTCTTCACCCTCTACCCCAAGCGGACGATCCTCTGCTTCTCGCTGTTCGTCGGCCAGGCCTTCCTCTACAACGCCTTCTTCTTCACCTACGGCGACACCCTCACCACGTTCCTCGACGTCGAGCAGACCGGCTACTACATCGCCATCTTCGCGGCCAGCAACTTCATCGGCGCGTTCGCGCTGAGCAGGCTGTTCGACACCCTCGGCCGGGTCAAGATGATCGCCGGCACCTACCTGATCTCCGGCGTGCTGCTGGTGATCGCCGGATTCTCGTTGGGCTCGCTCAACGCGACGACCCTCACCCTCTTCGGCGCGATCATCTTCTTCTTCGCCTCGGCCGGCGCCAGCTCGGCCTACCTGACGGCCAGCGAGATCTTCCCGATGGAGACGCGGGCGCTGTGCATCGCCTTCTTCTACGCCATCGGTACGGCCGCCGGCGGCATCGCCGGGCCGCTGCTGTTCGGCAGCCTGATCGAGAACGCCAGCGAGAGCAAGGACATCACCGGGATCGCCTTCGGCTACTACCTCGGCGGCGCACTGATGGTCGCCGGTGGACTGGTCGAGGCCTTCCTCGGTGTGGCGGCCGAGGGGCAGTCGCTGGAAAACCTGGCCAAGCCGCTGACGGCCGAGGAAGCCGACGCGGACGGCACCGACGCCCCGGCCCACGCGTGAGGCCGGCCGAGCCGGTCCGCCTGGTCTCGATCCCCCCACGGCACGCCTACGTCGATGCCGTCCGTCCGGTGGGGACGTGTGCGGTCCATCCCGAGCGGGTGAGCGGGTTCGACCCCGACCCGCTCTTCCGGCCGGGGGCCCTGGCCGCCGTCGCCGACGACGCGGATCTGGTGCACCTGCACTTCGGCTTCGACACGCTGACCGCCGATGAGGCCCGGGCCTGGACCGCAGGAGCTCCGTGCCGCCGGCCTGCCGCTGGTGTTGACCGCGCACGACCTGCGCAACCCGCATCACGACCACCGGGCCCCCCACGACGCGGTGCTCGCCGAGCTGATCCCGGCCGCGGCGGCGCTGATCACCCTGACCAAGGGGGCGGCCGCCGAGATCGAGGCCCGGTTCGGGCGTACGGCGGTCGTGCTGGCCCACCCGAGCCTTGTCGACGCCGCCCGGACCGCCGAGGTCGAGACCGAACCCGGCCTGGTGACCCTCGCACCTCAAGTCGCTGCGGCGCAACCTGCGGGAGCCCGATCGGCTGGCCCGGGCGGCGGCCCGCGGGGCGCCGTCGCGCCGGTGGACGCTTGCGGGTCGACCTCCATCCCGAGCTCGCCGACGACCCGCGCGTGGCCAGCCATCGCCGCGGCTCGACGCGGTCGAGGTGGTGGTCCATCCACGGTTCGACGACCTGGATCTCGAGCGCTATCTGCGCCGGGCCCAGGTCAGTGTCCTGCCGCACCGCTGGGGGACGCATTCGGGTTGGCTCGAGCTCGCCCGGGACCTGGGCACCCGGATCGTCGCCGGCACCGGCGGCTACTACGCCGAGCAGTGGCCGGAGGTGGTCAGCTACCGCCATGACGAGCGTCACGGCCTCGACGAGGACAGTCTGGCCGACGCCGTGTTCCGCGCGCGTCGACCAGCCGCCGGTCGCGCCCGGCGGACCGCGCTCGAGCGGGCCGCCGAGGCCGACCGCGATCCGGGCCGCGCACGCCGGGCTCTACGCCGAGGTGCTCGCGCCCGGCCGCGGCGGCGCCGCGATGACCGCGAGCTGCTCGGCCGCGGTCGTCCACGTGGTCGATCGGCGAGGCCGAGCACGGCGTGGTCCGCCACGCGCTGCCGATCGCCGAGGCCTTCGGCCACCCGGTGCTGCGGGCCGGCCGGCTCGACCGACCTCGACCTCGACCGCGCTCGACGGCGCCGACATCGTCCACGTCGCCTTCACCGACCGGCTCTTCGGCGCGCACGGCCGAGGCAGCGGCCGCGACGTTCGCGGGGCTGGCCGAGCAGGTGCGTACGCGGCGGAGCGGCGCTCTCGGTGACCCTGCACGACCTGCCGGCCGGGGACGTCCGCGCTGGGCCGAGCGGCGCCGAGCGGCGTACCGGGCGGTCTGCGCCCCGGCCGCGGGCGTCGTGGTCAACAGCCGGCGCGAGCTCGATCTGGTCGCCGCGCTGGTCGACGCCGCCGCGCAGTCTGCGCGATGATCCCGCTGCCGCGTCGACGCGGGTCGACCGCGCCGACCGGCGCGGCCGGCCCCGGACGCCGACGGTGGTCGTGCTCGGCTTCGTCTTCCCCGACCGCGGCTACGAGCAGGTCATCGCCGACGCTGCCCGACGACGTCGATCTGCTGGCGCTCGGCCGCGCCGTCGGCCGGCCACGAGACGCTGCCCGACGAGCTGGCCGAGCGGGCCGCCGCACGCGGGCACACGGTTCCGGATCAGCGGATTCGTCCCCGACGCCGACCTGGCCGCGCAGCTGTGGTCGGCCGGGGTCCCGGTGGCGCCGAACCGCCGGGTCGCCGCGTCCGGCTCGATCGGCACCTGGATCGGCGCACGGCCGCCGTCCGCTGGTCCCCGACACCACGTACACCCGCGAGCTCGACGCCCGACGCGCCCGGCACGGTGTGGCGCTACGACCCGGACGACCCCGAGGCGCTGCGCGCCGCCATCGACCGCGCCGCGGCCGATCCCGGCCGGACCTGGATCGACGCCGGGCACCCCGCTCGGGCCCGATCTCGCCGAGGTGGCGGCCGCCTACCGACGGCACTGGACCGGCTGCGGACCGGCCCGGGCGCTATCCGTCGGCCGGCGGCCGTTGGATCGTGCCCGGCAACCGCTGGGACCTGATCCCGACCCGCGGCCGGCCGAGCCACCCACGGTCATCGTGGTCGTGCCCTGCTACGACGGCCAGGACCAGCTCGACCGGGTGCTCGACGCGCTGGCCGGGCAGACCCATCCGGGTCACCGGCTCGAGGTGGTCGTCGCCGACGACGGGTCGCCGGTCGCTCCCGATCTGAGTGCCGCCGGGGCGCTCGACGTCCGGCTGGTGCGACAGCCCGACCGCGGCTTCCGGGCCGCGGCGGCCCGCAACCTCGGGGCCGCGGCGGCCGACGGCGAGGTGCTGCTCTTCCTCGACGGCGACACCGTGCCCGAACCGGACTACGTGGCCGCGCTGGCCGCGCTGCCCGCGATCGCTCCGGACGCCGTGGTCGTCGGGCGGCGCCGGCACGCCGACTTCACGGCTCGACCCGCTGGTCGAGCTGACCGAGCCGGAGTGGCTTGCGCGACGGCTACCGCGACTGGAGCCGCAACCTGCTCGACGCCGACGGCGCTCCTACCGCTACATCATCTCGGCGGTGTTCGGGCTGCACCGCGACCTGTTCGCCGAGCTCGGCGGCTTCTGCGAGGACTTCGACGGATACGGCGGGGAGGACTGGGAGCTCGCCCACCGGGCCTGGGTGGCGGGGGCGGTGCTGGCCCACGTCCCCGAGGCCGTGGCCTGGCACGACGGACCTGACTGGGCCGGGCGCGGCGACCCGGACGAGCGTCGGCACAAGAACGCCGAGACGGTCGCCCTGACCCGGCTGCTGCCCGACCCGGTGTCCCGCGGCGGCGGGCAGTGGCTGCCCTATCCGGCGGTGGCGGTCCGCTGCCGGCACCGACGGCCGGCCGCGGCGCTGGCCACGGCCCGCTCGGCCTTCGCCGGCGACGCCGACTGCGGGGTCTGGCTGCCCGGCGCCGACGCGGAGCCACCGTGGCCGCGCTGGGTGACCCGCGGATCCGGGCCGGCCGACCGGGCCGCCGACGTCCGGGCCCGCGCGCTGGTCGCCGTCGAGCTCGACCGGCCGGCCGGCGTCGACGTCGCGGCGCTGGCGCGCAGCCGCGCAGCGGCACGGGCCGCTGGCCACCCCGCCGGGACGTGTCAGCGCCGGCTCGGGCGCGCACCGGGCGGCCCGCTGGGCCGCCGCGCTGGGCGAGCCGAGGCCGGCTGGCCGCCGGCTGTTCGGCGGCCGCGACCTCGCCGGCCCACCGCGCCCGAGGGGCTCGGTCGCACCTCGAGCTCGCGGCTCGAACCGGTCGCGGCTGGCCCGGACCGAGTCGGTCAGGATGGCCGGGTCAGCCGCTCGTAGACCCCGACCTCGGTGCCCAGCCACCACTCGGTGATGCCGTCGAAGGCCTCGAGCACCTTGTCGTGGTCCCAGTCGTCGACCACGTGGTGCTCGTGCGGGTTGCCCTCGATCGACCCTGCGGGTAGTGGATGATCGGGATCGACAGGTACACCGCCTTGCGGGCGGCGGCCGACGGCCCGCTGCCACAGAGCAGCGCGGCATCCTCGGCGTCATGTGCTCGGCCACGTCGCCCAGGATCACCACGTCGGCGGCCGGCAGTCCACCTCCGGGCGTCGCCGATGATGATCTCGTCGTAGTACTCGCGCAGCCGGTAGGTGTGCACGTAGGGCTCCAAGATCTCGATGCCGGTCAGCCGCGAGACCTGCGGTCCGGCCAGCAGCTTCGCGTAGGTGCCGACGCCCGGTCCGATGTCGAGCACGGTGATCGGGCCGTCGGTGGCCAGGGCCAGGACCCGGTCCCTGGTCCAGTCCTTGCCCTCGGCTGAGCTCATCGGCATCGGGGTACGTCCTTCGTCCTCAGGCGACCGACTCGTTGACGAGCAGGTCGGTGGTGGTGCTCTGGTCGCAGAGCGCGTGCAGTCGGGCTCTCGTAGGCGTCGACCATGGCGTCCTTGCCGAATCGGGTGACACTGCGGCGACGCCGCCCGGTCGAGCCGGCGCCGCGGCGACTGATCGCTGCGGCCAGGCGCGTCGGTCGAGGTGTCGGAGGCCAGCACCCCGCCGGCGGGCGCGACGACCTCGGCGGCCGCGCCGCGGGGGAGCGGCGGCGGCCGGCGTGCCGCAGGCCATCGCCTCGACCAGCGCCAGGCCGAAGGGCTCGGGCCACAACGGGGAGGAGACGAACACCGCTCCGCG
Source organism: uncultured Actinomycetota bacterium (assembly GCA_963815905.1). Classification (GTDB taxonomy): domain Bacteria; phylum Actinomycetota; class Actinomycetes; order Propionibacteriales; family Propionibacteriaceae; genus Microlunatus. The sequence goes on from CAWFIO010000017.1 coordinate 257,573, forward strand.
GCGCAGGAAGCCGGGCAGCTCGCGCGTGGTCGAGATGGCCGACGTAGCGGACGTCGTCGCCCAGCAGCGGGGCGATCTCGCGTCGCGAAGTGCTCCGGGTCGGCGATCGGACCGCCGATGTCGAGCCGGAAGCCGGCGGCCCGGCGCCGCGGCGATGGCGATCGGCAGACCCTTCTCCGGGGTGATCCGGGCCGCCCAGACAGCGAGGTCCGGCTCGTGCGCCGGAGCGGGCGCGGGCGCCAGAGGCGAGGTCGACCCCGTTGGGGACCAGTCGATGTCGACCCCGGGGAGCCGAGCCTGCCAGTCCGGCGCGGTCGCCTCCGAGACCGCCGCGAAGCCGTGCCGGGCGCCGGGCGGCCAGCCGGGTCGCGCGACCACGGCGTTGACCCGGTCCAGGGTGGCCGGGGTGTGCAGCATGGTGAGCATGGCGTGCTGGTTGAGCGCTGCAGGAGGGCAGCGGTTCAGCGAGTTGTTGAGCACCACGTCGAAGTCGCCGGCGCTCGATGATCGCGATGCCCGCGGCGCACGCGCCCGGTCGAGGACCTGCGTCGTCGGCGGCGCGAACGGCGCCGAGAACTCGGCGCCGGCACGAGCGGGCGCAGAGCGCGGCCCGGGTGCGGCTGCCCGCCTTGGCGAACAGCGTGACCTGGTGGCCGCGCGCGACCAGCTCGTCGGCGACCAGGGCGGTGTGCGCCTCCAGGCCACCCGGCGAAGGGCTCCGCGATCGGGTGGTGGCATGTGGCGAGGAGGGCGATCCGCATGCGCTACTCCTCCCGACGAGGCGCGGATGCACGCGTGACCGGCGGTCGCGGCCGCCAGCCGCCCCGACCGTCCGCCGGGACCAGGCCGAGGGCGGCGAATTGGTCCAGCCAGCCCTGCCATCGGCCACCAGCCCCAGCGGTCGGCGAAGAGCGCCGCCGTTGCGGAGGATGTCGTCGAGGTGCTGGACCGGCGGGGCGGCGGTCGGGTGCCACTGGTGGAACGCGGCCGCACCGCCGACCCAGACCAGCGTCGATGCCCGTCGCGGTCGGCCCGCATGCGCGAAGTCGGTGTCCTCGGCGCCGTAGCCGACGTAGCCCGCGTCGAAGCCGCCGATCCGCCGCCAGGTCGCGCGCGGTCGAGCGCGAAGGACAGCGACCAGAACAGCCGCGTGGTCGCCGCCGGTCGAGCACGGTCCCGGCGGCGGGAGCCGGCCGGGCCGGGTGGAACGGGTGGTCGGCCAGCCGGTCGAGGTCGTAGCCGTCGGGCGGCGGCGGCGGCAGGTAGGCGACCGGGCCGCAGAGCAGCGCGCGCGGCCGCCGGGGCTGGTCGCCGCCGCGGCGTACGTCGTCGAGCAGAGTCGGGACCGGGCAGGCAGTCGACGTCGAGGAAGACCAGCAGATCGGCGCCGGCGGCCAGCGCGGCCTCGGCTCCGGCGTTGCGGGCGGCGGCCAACGGCAGTCCGTCGGGGGCCGCGGGGACCGCCACCACCTCCACACCGGGTCCGACCACGCCGGCGATCTCCGGGTCGTCCATGGCGACGACGACGGTGAGGTCGGGGGCGGTGCGCAGTCGGGCCATCGCGGCCCGCTGCCCGCGGAGGTGATCGTGGCGGCCGTGGGCGATGGTGATCATCGCAGTGCGTCACGCCGACGCGCCACCGCCGCGGTGGTCGTACGGTCGGCGACCTGCGCGATCACGGCCGCGGCCCGCCGGCCCCGTCGCCGGCGTTCCAGGCCGCCCAGCCGCTGCCCGGACGGCCCGCGGTCCGGCTCAGCAGGGCGGGCCACGCCGCCGCGCCGGCCACGCGTCGAGGACGTCGACCGGGAGGCCACCGTGCCGCAGCGCCTCGGCCATCGCCTGCTGCTCGTCGAACGGTCGGTGCTGCGGGACCAGGATGGCCGGTCGCCGCGCGGCCGCGATCTCGGCCACGGCGTTCTGGCCGCAGTGGGCGACGATCACCGAGGGGCGCTGCACAGCAGCGGCCACGGGTCCTCGACCCAGGTGCCGGCCGGCCGGTCGAGGGCGATCCAGCTCCCAGTCCGGGCGTCGCCGCCCGGCCGCTGACGGCCGACGGTCCGAGCCCGGCGCCGCCGGTGCCGTTCAGCACCACCACCCGTCCGGCGACCGGCGCCGGGCGTCCGCGGTCGGTCCGAACCGGCTGATCGCTCCGGCGTGATCGAGCGGTACCGGTCACCGGGTCCGCTTGCCAGATCGGTCCGGGGGCGGCGGCCACGGCGCGATCACGCGGTCGCTGAGCTGGTAGCCGAGTGTGTGCGGCGGCATCGGTGCGGACGCCGGGCTGGGCCATGGTGACGACCGGGACGCCGTGCAGCCGGGCCAGCAGCGGCGACCTCGACCGAGACGTCGACGACCATCGCCTCGGGAGCGGTGCGCTCGATCCACGCCGAGAGCGTGCCATCCGGGCGCGCAGGCCGGGGTGGCGGACCGGGACATAGTGCAGGCGTCCGGGCCCGGGTCCCGTCGGTGCCGGCCGGGTCGGCGTCGTCGGCCAGCTCGACCCAGTCGCCGGGCCAGTCGGCCGGCCGGGGCAGCGTGGACAGCCCGGTCAGTCGCGGCCCCGAGCACCTCGGCGACGGCGCGGGCGCGGTGCAGATGGCCGCGACCCTGGTGATGGACGTAGTAGCCGATCACCCCCGATCGGCCAGTCACGTTTACGTGATAAACCAGGCGACACCCTAGAGGCGCGTCGCTTCTGCCGAAACGGCAGCGACGGCTCGGCCGGGGCCAGGGCCTGGTGGTAACCCTGCAGGGTCGCGGCGGCGGTGTTGTCCCAGCTGAACCGCGACGCGTGGGCGGCTGCGGTGGCCCCCATCCGCGCCCGGAGGTCGTCGATCGTCGAGCAGTTCGCCGAGTGCGTCGGCCCAGCGCCCGGGATCGGTGACCGGCGACCAGCAGCCCGGTGTCCGGTCCTCGACGGCGTGCCGCAGCCCGCCGACATCGGTGGCCACCACCGGCCGGCCGCAGGCCTGGGCCTCGAGCGCGACCAGGCCGAACGACTCGTTGTGCGACGGCACGCCGACGACGTCGGAGGCGCAGTACCAGCGGAACAGCTCGGCCGCTCCGAGTGCGGCCGGAACTCGACCAGATCGGCCACCCCGAGCTCGGTCGGCCAGCGGGGCCAGGGTGCGCGGCCCAGCGCGGAGTTCGGGGCCGCTCGGGCTGCCGATGATGATCAACTCGAGGCGACGCGTCGCTGCCGGCGTCGCGCCGGCCAGCTCGGCGACGGCCTTGATCAACACGTCCGGGGCCTTGAGCGGCTGGATCCGACCGACGAACAAGATCACCTGCGGCGTCCTGCGGCACGCCGAGCATGGCCCGTGACTTGGCTCTGATCGCAGGGATGGAAGGTGTGCAGGTCGACGCCGGGCGGGACGATGGTGATCTTGCTCGGGTCGGCGCCGTAGTGCTGGACGAGTTCGCTGCCTCGTCGTGGGTGTTGGCGGTCAGCACGCTGGGCGCCGGCGACGATCGCGGACTCGCCGCGCTCGCGTACGTCGGGCTCGCTGTCCTGGTCGATGGTCAGGCTGGCGTTCTTCACCCGGGCCATCGTGTGCATGGTGTGAACCAGCGGGATGTCGTGGCGTCGGCCAGCTCCAGACCCGTCAGCCCCGACAGCCAGTAGTGCGAATGGATCACGTCGTAGCCGTCGATCATCGGATCGAGGCGCGCGGTGAAGTCGCGCGACCAGCTCGGGCAGTTGCTCCTTCAGCACCGGTTCCGGCGGGCCGGCCGCGACGGTGATCACCCGGGTGTGCTCGTTGATCTCGACGGTCTCGAAGGTCCGGGTGGAATCGGCCCGGGTGAAGACGTCGACCTTGATGCCGCGCTCGCCGAGTCGCTTGGACAACTCGGCTACGTAGACGTTCAGTCCGCCGGCATCACCGACGCCGGGCGTGGCCAGCGGGGAGGTGTGCATCGTGATCATGGCGACCCGATGCGGATAGCCGGTCACGGCGGTCAGCGTAACCCGGACTAACGATTGACCAGAATCAGGGCGAGGACGGCCAAAACAAGACCGAACACCTGGAGCCGCGGAGTCGTTCCCGGTCGATGATCAGGGCCAAGATCACCGTGGTCACCGGGTAGAGCGCGGCGAGCGGCGCGACAACGGTGATGTCGCCGTCCGGGTGGCGATCAGGTAAAGCGCGTTGGCGCTCATGTCGAACGGTCCGGCCAGCAGCGTCCAGCGCAGGCCGACCCCGCGGCCACGGTGACGGCCGGCGGACGGCGATCAGATGGCGCCGAAGGCGAGAGCGGCGAGCTGGGCGGCGGCGCTCGGCCACAACCCGGCCGGAGCCGAGCCGGAGCGGGACGCGGTGGCCATGAAGATGAAGAACAGGGCGAAGAACGTGCCGGTGAGCGACCGCATCGGACCAGGGCGGCGGGTGACCACGGCCGGGTGGCCGGCCGGGGCGGGGGACAGGCTGACCAGGCCGATGGCGATCAGCGCGCAGATCACCCCGGCCAGTCGGAGCGGGGAGGGCTGTTCGCCGCTGATCAGGCCGAAGACCACCGGAATGGCCGCCGAGGTGACGGCGGTGACCGGGGCCACGACGGTCATCGCCCCGGCCGACAGCGCGCGGTAGAACAAGATCAGCCCGACCATCCCGCCGTGCCGGCCAATCCGCCCCAGACCAGGCTGAGGGCTGGATGGGCACGTAGGTGACGGCGATGAAGATGGCCAGGAAGGGCAGGCTGATCAGCTTGGACAGCCAGGCCACCGTCAGCGCGGTCGCGCGTTGGGCGCCTTGCCGCCGGCGAAGTCGCCGACGCCCCAAACCAGACCGGACAGGGCGGCCAAGGCGATCGACAGCATGGGCGGACGGTACGCTTCGGTGTCGCTTAGGCTGCGGTGGTGACCGGCCGGGCGAGTATCGAGATCGTTGCGGCCCCGGTGGTCAATCACGCGATGGCCCACAACGGGTTGAGCTTCTGTCACCGGATCGTGGTCTGCCTGCCCGTCGAACTCGAGTGATGTGGTCATCGACGCGCGGCTGGTCGATGACTTCGGCACGACGCTGACGCAGCCGTGGCGACACACCGAACCGCTGATCGCCGCGGAGACGCCGCTGGTGCTGGCCAATCCGACAGTGCGGCTGGACGGCCGCCGGCTGAGCGCGGTCGAAGAGGAGATCGGCGGAGCTGATCGTCACGGTCGAGAACGACGGTCGGCAGCTGGTCGAGCAGCGGCAGTCAGTCCGGGTGCTGGCTGCGCGGCAGTGGATCTTCGACGCGGCGGCGCCGCAACTGTCGTTGGAGCTGTTGTCCGCGTTCGTCCAGCCCAATCACCCGGCGGTCCTGCCGATCGTCACGGAGGCGGCCGGTCAGCTGGTCCGGGCCACCGGGCGCGGGTCGCTGGAGGTCGGCCGACGTCGCCCGAGCGGATCGACGCCATCGTCGACGCCGTGTTCACCGCGGTACACGACCGGGGGATCAGCTACGCCGAGCCGCCCCCGAGCTGGGGTTACGGACAGAGGGTCCGGACGCTGAGGACGTCTTCCGGGGCCGGGTCGGGACCTGTCTGGACACCACGATGGCCATCGCCTCGGTGCTCGAGCATATCGGATCGCGCCGGTGGTCTGGATCGCCACCGGGCACGCCTTCCTGGGCTACTGGCGCTGGCCGGACCGCGGCCTGCCCGATGCGGCATCCCTGCAGGTCGCCACGGCTGCCAACGCCGTCGATCTGCGGCTGATGGGGGTGGTCGAGACCACCCTGGTGACCCGGGAACGTCGACCGCCGCGCGACCTGTTCCGCCGGGCGACCCAGGCGCCGCTGGACAGCTACTTCCAGGGCGGCACCTCGACGCTGCTCGGCGTGGTCGACATCGGGATGGCCCGGCTGTTGCAGGTCTATCCGGTGCCGGCCCGGCGCGAGCGGATCGACGGCGTGATCGAAGTGGTCGACTATGTACCGGCCGCCGCCCGTCGTCACCGGTCGAACCGGTGATGACTTCGTCGACGGCAGGCGGGTCCGTCGGCCACGGCTGAGCCCGATCGTGCCGCCACGGGTTCAGCTGTGGAAGAACGCGCTGCTCGATCTGACCCTGCGCAACCGGCTGCTCAATCTCGATCAACCGCTGACCCAGGTCCGGCTGCTGGTGCCCGACGAGCAGCTGGGCACCCTCGCCGACCTGCTGCAGGACGGCAAGTCGGTGTCCATCCGCGCAGTCGACGACCTGACCGGGGCGGTGATCAGCGAGGGCGCCCGGGACGCGTACGCGTTGCCGGCCGACGTCCAGCGGGCCATGCTGTCGCCGCGCTCGACCATCTACTCCGGACAGGCCAAAGACGCTCACGAACGCGAGTTGGCCCGGCTGCGCTATCGCGCGCGGACCGGCCGGGAGGAGACCGGCGCCAATCCGTTGATGCTGGTGCTCGGTCGGCTCGACTGGCGGCTGGGGGATCGCGAGCTGACCGCCCCGCTGCTGCTGATGCCGGTGGAGATCCGCGGACTGGTGATGCCGTACCGGATCGCGGCCGACCCGAGCGGCAGCGTCGGAATCAACCTGTCGCTGCTGCAGAAGTTGCAGCTGGAGTTCGGGTTCAGCGCGCCGCAGCTCACCGAGCTGCCGCTGCGGCCCGACGGCGAAGGGGTCGATGTCGACGCGGTGCTCCGGATGTTCCGCGAGGCGCTGGCCGCGGCCGGCCTGGCGTTTCGGGTGGAGAGTGAAGCGCGGCTGATCATCGGCGGCTTCACCGGGTACTTGCTCTGGCGCGACCTCGATCAGCACTGGGGCGACTTCGCCGACCGGCCGCTGGTCCGGCAATTGCTGGCCGAGCGGGAGCCCGACGCCGGAGCTGCCGAGCTTCGAGACCGACGAACTCGATCAGGTCGTGGCCCGGGCGCCGATCGCCGCCGACGGGTCGCAGGCCCGGGCGATCGCGTACGTGCGGCAGGGCGTGAGCTTCGTGCTGGAGGGCCCGCCCGGCACGGGCAAGTCCCAGACGATCACCAACATCCTGGCCGATCAACTGACGGCCGGCCGGACCGTGCTGTTCGTGGCCGAGAAGGGCGCGGCGCTGGACGTGGTCCGGCAGCGGCTGGGCGAGGTGGGGCTGCTGCCGTACACCCTGGATCTGCATGATCAGAACGCCCGGCCGAGTGAGGTGCGGGCGCGGCTGAAGTCGGCGCTCGACCAGCGCAGCCAGGCCGATGCCGGAGGGCTTCCGGGTGGCCGGCAACGATGTGGCCGCGGCCGCCGCCGCCCTCCGCGGCTATCGCCGCCGGTTGCACGAACCGAACGGCCTGGGGCTCTCGCTGTGGTCGGCTCGCGACGCCAGCTGGCCCGCGGGCGAGGGCCGACCCTGACCATCCCGGCGGACGCGTTGGCCGGCGCCGGGCCGGTCCGCGACGTCCTCGACGCGGCCCGCGACGCTTTGAGCGGGCTGGACCAGACGACGGCGAGCCTGTGGGGCTGGGCCGGGACGCCGGTCAACGCCGACGTGCTGAGCGCCGCCCTGGACCGCGCCGACGACGCCGTGGCGGCCGCCCTGAGCGGTTTGACGGGGCGGCCGGGCTCGAAGCGCTGTTGCGCGCGGCGCGGCGATCTGAGGGAACTGACGGCGCTGACCCGGCTGACCTCGGAGCGAACCCCGGCGGGACGCGCTGGCCGAGTTGGGTCCGCCGCGGTGGACCGCCGCTCGCGAAGAGCTCGGTCAGCGGACCGACGCGCTGGCCGCCGAGGCGGAGCCGGCCTGGGCCGAGTTCGATCCCGCGGTGCTGACCGTGGACCTGGACGCGGTTCGGCAAGCGCTGCGGGAAGCCGAGCAGTCATTCTTCCTGGGCCGGAAGGGCCGACTGGTCCGCGCCGCCGCGCCCGTGCTGGCCCACCTTCGGCCCGGTCGGTTCAGTCGCGCCGAAGCTGCTGTCCGCCCGGGTCGACGAAGTGGCCCGGCTGGCTGAGGCCCAGCAGCGAGGTCGCCGGATCCTGGCGGCAACTCCCCGGGGTGGTCGGCTGCCGGCCGACGCGGCGCTGGCCGCACCGGAGGGGGGCCGCGCTGAGCACGGCGCTGGCCGATCTCGACGGCATGCAGCAGGCCCTCGGCCGGCTGAGCCGCCGGCGGCCGCCGGCGGTGATCGCGGGCCGGCGCTCCGGGCGCGCGGTGCCGGAACCGCTCACCGAGCGTTGGAACGGGCCGTCGATGCGCTGACCGAAGTGGTCGGCCTGACCGATGGCCAGCCGGGTGACCTCGTGCGCTTCGCGCCGCCGACGGGCCTGCTGCGCCGGGTGGTCGGCGACGTCGACGGCGCGAGGTGCCGACGCCCCGCGCTATCTCGGCTGCTCCGCTGGCAGCGGGCGGCCCAGGCGCTGCAGCCGCTGGTCGAATCGCTGCCCGACGCCCGCTGGCAGTTGCTGCACTGTCGACGTCGGGGTCGAGGACGCCACCGCCGCGCTGGACCGCGGTACCGCCGCGGCCTCCCTCACGGAGCGTTGGCAGAGCGGCGGCTTCGCCGGCTTCGATGCCGAGGCCCACGATCGGGCGGCCGCTCGATTCGTGGCGGCCGGTGCCGAGCTCCGCGAGCAGCTGCGAACCGCCGGACCGGCGGCGGTGATCGACCAGCGACCCTTCCGAACCGGCGGGTTGTTCGGTCAGGTGGCGCTCTGACCGGGAGGTGAGCCGCTCAGCGGGGTGGGCTCAGCGTTCGCAAACTGGTCAGCAAGTTCGGACCAGTGATCGCCGAGGTCACACCGTGCGTGCTGGTCAGCCCTGATTCGCTGGCCCGGTTCGTCCGCCGGGAGCGATCGAGTTCGACCTCGTCGTCTTCGACGAGGCCTCGCAGATCCGGTTGCCGATGCCATCGGTGCCCTCGGCCGGGCCCGCAGCGGTCGTCGTGGCCGGCGACTCCAAGCAGATGCCGCCGACCTCGTTCGGCGAGCTCGGCACCGAGCAGCCCGAGCTGGCCGAGGAGGACGAGTTTCTGGTCGTGCCCGACGAGGAGAGCATCCTGTCGGAATTCGGCCAGGCCGGCTTTCCGCGGGTGTGGCTGTCGTGGCACTACCGCAGCCAGGACGAGAGCTGATCAGCTTCTCCAACGCGCGCTATTACGCCGGTCGGCTGTCCTCGTTCCCGGCCGTACCGGTCAGCAACACGACAGCGGCATCAGCTTCACCCGGGTGCCGGCGTGTTCTTGCGGGGCGGGCGGCGGACCGGCGAGGACCGGTCGGGCCAGCTGCGGACCAATCCGGTCGAGGCGGCGGCGGTCGTCGCGGAGGTGCTGCGCCGCTGGGAGCAACGCGAGCGCTCGATCGGCGTGGTCACCTTCAACATCCAGCAGCGCGGCCTGATCGAGCGAATGCTGTGGGACAGCGAGGTGCCCGGCGTCCGCGAGGCGCTGGCGCTCAGATCGGACGGGCTGTTCGTCAAGAACCTGGAGAACGTCCAGGGCGACGAGCGGGACGTGATCATCTTCTCGACCGGCTTCTCGGTCGGCGAGGACGGCGTGCTGCCGCTCAACTTCGGCCCCCTGAACCGCTCGGCGGCGAGCGGCGGCTGAACGTCGCGGTCACCCGGGCCCGCCGCCGGGTGATGGTGTTCAGCTCGTTCGAGCCGGAGGACATCCGGCTGGCCGACACATCCTCGGTGGGGCTGCGGCATCTGCGGGAGTATCTGGAGTTGGCCAAGTACGGCGTACCGGACCGGGCGCATGATCATCGGGCCGGCCGGCACGCCGCCGAGATCGCCGACGCCCTACGCGCCGCGGGCTGCACCGTACGCACGGAAGTCGGGCTGTCGGACTTCCGGGTCGACCTGGCCGTCGCTCCGCCGGGTGCCGACCAGCCGGTGTTGGCCGTCCTGTTGGACAGCCCCGTGTGGGCCGGCCGGGCGACCACCAGCGATCGGGACGGACTCCCGTACACGGTGCTGCGGGACGTGATGGGTTGGCCCGAGGTCCGCCGGGTCTGGCTGCCCGAGTGGCTGACCGACCGGGAGCGGGTGCTGGCCGAGCTGGTTCAGGCCGCGTACGCCGCCGCCGAGCAGCCGCGGCAGGTCGGCGAATCGGTGGTGTCCGACGGCTGGGCGGTCTATCAGGCCGGAGGTCGATCAACTGGTCGACGACGAGCCGGACCACGAACCCGAGGGTGAACCGACCGACGGTGAACCGACCGATGGGGAACCCGCCGATGGGGAACCGACGGACGAGCAGCCGGCCGAGCCGGAGAGCGCGGTCGCGGATGAGCGCTACGTCGAACTCGAATTGGCCGGCCGCAGCCTGAACTCGCTGGACCGGGCCGAGTGGGACCGACGGGCGCAGGCGGAACTCGGCCAACTGATCACCGAGATCGTGGCCGTATCGGGTCCGATCAGCGTCGAGCGTCTGGGTCGGCGGATCGTTCGGGCCCACGGCCTGAGTCGGATGACCGACAATCGGCTTGCGGTGATCCGCCGGCTCATCCCGGAGTCGATCCTGCGCGATCCGGAGGAGGGCTTCTGCTGGCCGGACGCCCGCGATCCGCTGCGCTGGACCGGCTATCGACGGTCGAGTGATCTGAAGGACCGCCCGCTGGCCGACATCGCGCTGCGCGAGATCGTCAACGCCATGGCGGCGATCACCGAAGCGGCCATGGGCATCACGGTCGACGAGCTCAGCAAGCAGACCTTCAAGGTGTTCGGCGGAAACCGCATGACCCAGCCCGCCGGCGAGCGCCTCCGGGCCGCCCTGGCCCTGGGCGAGAAGCTGGGCCGCCTGATCGTCCGTGCCGGAGTCGTCACCGCGGCTTAATCCAGCCTGATCCTCGTCGAGGATCTAGCTAAGTTTAAAGACTTATAGTTATGCACACGGCTGACAAGGACAAGGTTGAGCGATGGCGATCTGGGAAGCGGCGTGGTGGGAGCCGAGCGATCCCACCCAGGTGCCCCGACTCGATCGCCGGTCGGGGCCCTACCAGCGCTACGTCCCTGATCCCGTCGACGGTGTCGGTCTGGCCATCGACGGTGCCATCGCGCGTCGGGTCGGCGCGGTCGAACGGGGAATCCGATCCCTCAACGGCCCCGGGGTCGACGGCCTGGCCGGGATCGCCCGGTTCCTCCTGCGCTCGGAGGCGATCGCGAGCTCGCGCATCGAAGGCATCGCGCCCTCGGCCCAGCAGGTGGCGCTCGCCGAGCTCGGACAATCGGAGAACGTCCGCGGTGTCAGCGACCAGGCACGCCTGGTCGCCAACAACCTGACCGTGGTGCGGCAGGCCACGACCAAGCTGGCCGAGGTCGATGACGTGACCGTGGAGGACATCGTCGCGATCCAGCGGTCACTGCTGCCGGACGAGCCGCGTCACCACGGCGTCCGGACCGTGCAGAACTGGATCGGATCGTCGAACTGGACCCCGATCGGCGCCGAGTACGTGCCGCCGGGCCCGGAACGGATCGCCGGACTGATGGCCGACCTGGTCAACTATCTGAACGGCGCCGCGCACGCCCCCTTGATCCAAGCGGCGGTGATCCATGCCCAGTTCGAGACCATCCACCCCTTCACCGATGGCAACGGCCGGGTCGGTCGGGCGCTCATCCATACCGTGCTGACCCGGCGCGGGCTGACCGATCAGGCCGTGCTCCCGATCAGCCTGGTCCTGGCCACGATGAGTCGGGGTTACGTCGACGGGTTGACGAGCTACCGGCACGCCTCGGCCCCCGGGTCGCTCGAGGCGAGCGCCGCGGTGAATCGCTGGTTGGACACCTTCGTCGGCGCGGCCGCCACGGCGATCGATCAGGCGTCGATCCTGATGGGTCAGATCGTCGAGCTGCGGGCGGAATGGGCGGCGCGGCTGACCGCCCACCGCGTCGCGGCCGGGTTGCGCCCGGTGCCCCGAGCCGATTCCGCGGTGGCCCGACTGGTCAATCAGCTGACCGAGGCACCGGTGGTCACGGCGACGACGCTGACCCGCATCCTCGGCGTCTCGCAGCCCGCGGCCAACGCTGCGCTCGACGAGCTCCGACAGGCCGGAATCCTGACCACGAAGGCGATCGATCGAGGTGCCACGGCGTACGTCGCTCGTGACGTGCTCGACCTCATCACCCACGCCGAGCGCGCCCTGGCCAGCACCCGTTTCGACACCCGGGTGAGCCCGCCGGCGCGACCGGCTCCGGCTCGGCCTCAGACCTGAGCGCGCCTCCCGTCGGGGTTCAGCGGTGCGGGCCGGCTACCCGGTGGTCAGCGCGGTCCGCCGGCGATCACGCCCTTCTCGACCGCCTTGGTCACCGTATCGGCCTCCGCCTGGGTCAGGGTGCCGGCCTTGACCGCCGCATCGAGCTTGGCGTCGAGCGCCTCGGCCCGCTCCGCGGCCCGCTCGGCCCGGATCTCGGCCAGCGCCGTGGTGATCTTGGCCTCGTCGACGTCGAGCTTCGGCGCCAGCGCCGTGGCCAGGGCGGCGTCGTCGGCGGCACGATCGCGCGGGGCACCGGACCCGGCGTCGGGGTGCTCCCGGGGTCGGCTTCGCGGTCGGCCGGATCTCTTGCCGACCTCTGCAGCGCGGTGGCCACCTTGGCCTGGTCGATCCCGAGCTTCTCGGCCAACTGCGGCGCCACGCCGGCGCCCCGGTCGCTGGGTCCGCGGCCGTGACCGCGGCCCCCGGGTCCGTGCTCGCCGGGCTGGGCCGGGGCCGACGCTCCCGAGGTGGGGGCGGTGGGAGTCGAGCTGGGCGCGGCGTCGGCGATGCCGGCGATGCCGAAGGCGGCACCGACCACGGCGACGCCGATGGAGGCGCCGACCGCGGTGCGGCGGGCGGATGTCGAGAGCTTCTTCATGCCTGAACGATGGCGGTCCGACCTCGGTCCCGGCTCGGTGACACCTGTCAGGAAGCTGGGTCTGGCTGTGAGGTGCCGACCCGCGGGCCGGATCGTGAGGGCCACGGCACACCATCGTCACGTCGGGTGGCCCGGCGAGGGCCGGGTCAGCGTAGTGTGTGCCATGGGCGACGGGCGCATCGCGAAAGTTCCCCAGGAGATGCTGTGGACAGCATTGAGACCATCTTTTCCTCCCATGAGCCCAAGGCATCCAGACGCGGCTTGACCCTGGACATGCGTGAGATCCGGGCCGATGCCCGTGACCATCGTGGGGATGTCCGTGACGACCGCGCCGACGGACGTGACGAGCTGGCCGATCTGCGGGACGACGTCGCCGATGCGCGCGACGACCGGGCCGACGGGCGCGACTACCTGGCCGATGCGCGCGATCACCGAGCCGACAGTCGCCAGGATCTCGCCGATGCGCGCGACGATCTCGCCGACGAGCGTGAGGAGCGGGCGAACGCCGTGGTCGGCCGTGACGAGCCCCTCCCGCCCCGGCCCGAGCTCCACGTCGTCCTGGCCGGCGCGTAGCCGGCGAAACATCGTCGACAGCACACGGGCCGCGATCACAGTGTGGTCGCGGCCCGTGGATGCCGCCGAACTCCTTGCGGATCAGAGGACGGTCAACCGTCTTCCCCGGTCAGCCGCACGTTACCGATCAGCAGTCGTAGTAGAGCTCGAACTCGTGCGGGTGCGGGCGCAGCCGGACGGCGTCGATGTCGGCCCGCTTCAGCTCGACCCAGGTCTCGATCAGGTCGGGGGTGAAGACGTCGCCGGCGAGCAGGAACTCGTGGTCGGCTTCCAGGGCGTCGAGCACGCCGCCCAGGCTGTCGGGCACGGTCGGCACGCTGGCGTGCTCCTCGGGCGGCAGCTCGTAGAGGTCCTTGTCGACCGGGGCCATCGGCTCGGTCTTCTTCTGGATCCCGTCGAGACCGGCGAGCAGCAGCGCCGCGAAGGCCAGGTACGGGTTCGACGACGGGTCCGGGCAGCGGAACTCGACGCGCTTGGCCTTCGGGTTCGACCCGGTGATCGGGATCCGCATCGCGGCCGAACGGTTGCGCGAGGAGTAGACCAGGTTGACCGGAGCCTCGAAGCCCGGCACCAGGCGGTGGTAGGAGTTCACGCTCGGGTTGGTGAACGCCAGCAGCGCCGGGGCGTGGGCCAGGATGCCGCCGATGTACCAGCGGGCGAGGTCGGACAGACCGCCGTAGCCGGCCTCGTCGTAGAACAGCGGGATGCCGTCGTTCCAGATCGAGGAGTGCACGTGCATGCCCGAGCCGTTGTCACCGAAGATCGGCTTCGGCATGAAGGTCGCGGTCTTGCCCGCCGCCCAGGCGGTGTTCTTGATGATGTACTTGAACTTCTGCAGGTCATCGCCCGCCGCCAGCATCGTGTTGAAGCGGTAGTTGATCTCGGCCTGACCGGCGGTGCCGACCTCGTGGTGGGCGCGCTCGACGATCAGACCCGGACGCCTCGAGATGCTTGGTCATCTCGTCGCGCAGGTCGGAGAAGTGGTCGACCGGCGGGACCGGGAAGTAGCCGCCCTTGTACTTGACCTTGTAGCCGCGGTTGCCGCCCTCTTCGACCCGACCGGTGTTCCAGGCGCCGGCCACCGAGTCGATGGCGTAGTAGCCGGTGTTGGCCTTGGTCTCGAAGCGGACGTCGTCGAAGACGTAGAACTCGGCCTCGGGCGCGAAGAATGCGGTGTCGCCGATGCCGGTCGAGGCCAGGTAGTTCTCCGCCTTGCGCGCGATGTTGCGCGGGTCGCGGCTGTACGGCTCCTTGGTCAGCGGGTCGTGCACGAAGAAGTTGATGCACAGCGTCTTGGCGATCCGGAACGGATCGAGGTACGCGGTGGTCGGGTCGGGCAGCAGCGCCATGTCCGACTCGTGGATCTTCTGGAAGCCGCGGATCGACGAACCGTCGAACGCCAGGCCGTCCTCGAAGACCTCGGGGCCGAAGGATCCGGCCGGGACGGTGAAGTGCTGCATGATGCCGGGCAGGTCGCAGAACCGGATGTCGATGATCTCGACGCCCTCGTCCTTGATGTAGGCCAACAGGTCGTCAGCGTTTTGGAACATTGAGCCTCCGTGAAGCGTCACGTGGATGGTCGTGGTCGAGCGCGACACTATCGCCCTCAGTACCTCGCGAACATACGGAGACAGCGTTACCGCCGCATTGCGCGTCTGTTTCACCCAGGTGACGCGAGCCTCGACCCGGCACGCCGGTCCCGCCCCGGGCTACCGCAGGCTGGTCCGCGAGTGGTCCGGGGCGGGACCGATCGTGTGGGTCAGATGATGGTGCAGCATCTCCTGGTAGGTCGGGAGCGGCCACAGGTCGTCGGCGACGAAGCCCTCGAGGGCGTCGGCCGCGGCGCGGACCTTGACCATCGGCGGGATCAGGGCGTCCTTCGCGTACGTGGCGTGGTCCATCGAGGAGTCGCCGCCCTCGTGGCCGAGCGCGGCCTCGAGCTCGCCGACGCCGGCCAGCAGATCGCTGACCAGGCCGGACACGGACGGTCAGGGTGTCCGCGTCGTACGGCAGGTCCATCGCCTTGAGGTTGACCGCGATCCCGGCGAGCTCGCCGAGGTAGCGCTGCGCGGCCGGGAGGATCGTCGTCCGGGCGAGCTCGGCGGTCTGCTTGGCCTCGACGTGGACGCTGAGGATGTACTGCTCGAGGTAGACCTCCTGACGGCTGGCCAGCTCGCGGTTGCTGAGCACCTTGTACTTGTCGAGCACGTCGACGATGCCGGGCTCGGAGAACTGGCCGAGCGCCTCGGGGGTGGTGCGGAGGTTGAGCAGGCCGCGGGCGGCTGCCTCCTCCTGCCACTCGTCGCTGTAGCCGTTGCCGTTGAAGATCGCGGCGCCGTGATCGATGATGATCTTGGCCAGGATCGACTGGATGGCGTCGTTGAACTCGGTGCCGTCGGCGAGCGAGGTCTCGATGTCGGTGGCGATGTAGTCCATCGCCTCGGCCATGATCGTGTTGATCGCGACCATCGGGCCGGAGATCGACTGGCTCGAACCCGGCGGCGCGGAACTCGAACCGGTTGCCGGTGAAGGCGAACGGGCTGGTCCGGTTGCGGTCGCCCGGATCGGCCTTCATCGGCGGCAGGGTGTCGACGCCGACGTGCAGGATGCCGGACTCCTTCGAGCCGGTGGCCCCGCCCTTGGCGATCTGGTCGAAGACGTCCATCAGCTGGTCGCCGAGGAAGATCGAGATGATCGCCGGCGGTGCCTCGTTGGCGCCGAGCCGGAAGTCGTTGCTGGCCGAGGCGACGACCGCGCGGAGCAGCCCGCCGTAGAGGTGCACCGAGCGGATGACCGCGGCGCAGAAGACCAGGAACTGGGCGTTGTCGTGCGGGGTGTCACCGGGGTTGAGCAGGTTGCCCTGGTTGGCGTTGCCGATCGAGAAGTTGACGTGCTTGCCCGAGCCGTTGACGCCGGCGAACGGCTTCTCGTGCAGCAGGCAGGTCATCCCGTAGCGCTCGGCGACCTTCTTCAGCGTGGTCATCATCAGCTGCTGGTGATCGTGGGCGAGGTTCGACTTCTCGAACAGCGGCGCGATCTCGAACTGGCCGGGGGCGACCTCGTTGTGCCGGGTCTTGGCCAGGATGCCCTGCTTGAACAGCTCCCGGTCGACCTCGATCATGTACGCGAGCACGCGCTCGGGGATGGCCCCGAAGTAGTGGTCGTCGAACTCCTGGCCCTTGGCCGGGGGAGCGCCGAACAGCGTCCGGCCGGTGCTCATCAGGTCGGGACGGGCGTAGTAGAAGTGCTCGTCGATCAGGAAGTACTCCTGCTCGGCCCCCGCGTACGAGACGACGGTGTCGATGTCGGTGTGGCCGAAGAGCTTGAGCACTCGGGCGGCCTGGGCGCTCATCGCCTGCTGCGAGCGCAGCAGCG
>CAWFIO010000018.1:0-38832 GCA_963815905.1 uncultured Actinomycetota bacterium
CTAACTGGGGGGCAGATAACAACAAACCCGGCCGCCGCGCCGCTATCTGCCCCCAATTAGTGAGAGGGGGAGGGGGAGGCGTCGCGGGAGGGGGCGCGGCAGTGGAGTGCTGGGTCTGGCGCAGGGGCGAGCGGGAGGGTCAGGCGTGGGCCATGCCCCGGGTGACGCGCTCGTGGTAGAGCTCGACGCTCTCCTTGAGAGCCTTGAGGATGTAGGGCGGGAAGTCCATGCCCTGCTTGTCGGCCCAGAGCAGCCGCTGCTCGACCCGGCCCACCTCGCGGGCGTATCCGGCGAGGTCCTTGTCGATGCCGAGATCGATGGCGACCCGACCCATGTCGGCCTTGTAGTTGTCCATCGCGTTGGTGCCGACGAGGTTGTAGCTCTTCTCGCGGAGCACCCGGGCCAGGAACAACTGCCAGGGCTTGAGCACCTTGTCCTGGATCATCGCGGTCGCCGACATGTTGTAGAAGGCGAAGTGGCCGGGTTCCTGCTGCTTGATCGGGGTGGATGATCGTCTCGGCGATCGCCGTCTCCCCCATCTCCTTCAGCCCGGTGTTGGGCTGGTCGGACGCCAACACGGCCTGTCGCTCGGTGCTCGCCCCGGTGAGGAAGTAGAGCAGTTTCGCCACTTCCTGGACCGGCTTGAGCGTGGCCAGCGATCCGAGCACCTTGATCTTGAACGAGACGTCCAGGTGGGGTTCGGCGGCCGTGCGACCGAGGTCCTGCTGCAGCCGGTCGAGGATCAGCCCGTGCTGGATCTCCTGTGGCTGCCAGACGTCGGCGTAGAAGATCTTGTTGGTGTCGTCGACCTCGGGCAGCAGCACCAGCAACTCGAGCACGTTGCGGTCGACCTCGAGCTCGACCCGAGCGAGGTAGTCGATGACGTGGCCGAAGCGGGCCGCGACCGTCTCCGGGTCCTTGATTGTCCGATCGACCGAGTCGAGCGGGATCGGAGGATAGAGCTCACCCAGTCGCTGGACGTGTTCGGCGATTTTCGCCTGGGTGATGTGTTGCCTTGGCACAGCTCTCATTCTAAGGATCTTTGGGCGGCGGGGATGCCATTTCGGCTGTGGCGCTGGCCACAGTAAGGGTAGCCAAACCATAGTGGTTTGAAGTCCCTCGCTGAACATTCGGAGCGTGGTCCGATCCCGATTGGTCGGGGCCGTTTCGGACACCGAAGCGCCGGGGGCCGGGCTCAGTCGATGTCGCGGGAGGCCGTCCACGTGGGCATCGGTCGAGGTCACGGGAATCGAACCCGCGCAGCACCCAGTGGAGCTGCGAGGCCGTGCGCCGTGGGTGGCGTCGGCCGCCGCCTCGCGCGATCGGCGCAGCTCGTCGCGATCGGTGCCGTTCAGTTCGTGCTCCGAACCGTGTGCGACGTGAGTCCCCATGTAGCAGTTGGCCTGGAAGCTCGACCCGGCGGCTGATCTTGTTGCGGTCCTCGTCGACGGGGAGTACGCATCATCCAGGACCCCGATCCGTTGTTGGACGTGGTGCGCGAACTCGTGGAAGACCATCCAGGTAACCTGCCAGCTGCGCATCGCTTCCTCGATAGGTCGCCATCGAGCCGCTCGAGGCGTACACGCTCTCGTTCGCCGGACAGCAGAAAACCGGATACCCTGGTTTGGCTCGACCCGTAGGGCCTCTGCACCTGGTCGCGGTAGACGGTGACGGTGGGCGTCGTCATGGACTACTCCGTGGCGGCGAACGGTGCGGCGTACGCGGTGGCCATGGAGCCGATCACGTCGACCAGGTAGCGATGCTCGGCGTCCGGACCGGGTCGGCAGCGGCCGCGGCGGCTGGGCACAGTCCGAGTCCGGCATCGTCTTGGACGTAGAGGGCGTTGTGGTCGAGGGTCGCGTCCGGGCCACCGGCCGGCGGCGAGGTCGATCCGGGCGACGACGGGATCGGCGAAGACGGGCACGGGCGACACACCAGGACGATCGTTCGTATCCGTGGTCCCGCTGCTGGATCAGCACCGCACCGACGGTACGATCACCGCCACGATTGCGGTGAGCAGCGCGATCAGGGACCCGAGCAGGGCCGGCGAAACGGTCGGCGTACTGCGCGGTCTGGGTGCGCCCCAAGCGTTCCAGGCGGTCACCGAGTACCCATCCGGCTCAGAAGAGGACGACGCCGAGCATGACGCCGAGCACCATCAGCATGGCGACGACGATGGCGACCACGGCCAGCGCCACCCGAGTGGAGTTGCGGCTCGGCGCGAGCTCCCCCGGCCGGCCGGAGCCCGAGGCGACGATGGCCGGGTCGGAGTAGGTCGCCAGCGGCGGTAGGCCGGAGACGACCGGGACGAGCTTACCGAGCCGCCGGGCGCCGAACAGCGCGTCGAGCCGTTGATGATACTCGTCCGGATCGATCGAGCCGGACTCGAAGGCGGCGTTGAGCCTGCTGTTGACCTGCTCGCGTTCCGCATCGGACACCGGCACGTCCGGTGTGCTCCGATACGGAGAGGAGATCGGCAGGTCGCTGCTCACTTGGCCGAGGCTACCCGCTTGGCGCCCCGGAGGCGTGGGGCGACCTTCGGCGGCGTGGAGTTCAGCAGCGAGCCGAGCCAGCGGCCATTGGGCGAGTGATCGACCAGCAGCGCCTTGACCAGCAGGGTCGCCGGTACGGCCAGGAGCGCACCCAGCGCGCCGAGCAGGAAGGCCCAGAAGATCAGCGACAGGAAGGCGACGGTGGCGGTGATGCCGACCGCGTCTCCGGTGAACCGTGGCTGGATCAGGGTTTGGACGATCACGTTGACCGCGCTGTAGACGATGACGACCGCGAGCGCAGCACCCGGTCCGACCGCCAGCAGCGCGATCAGGGCCGGCGGGATCAGACCGAGGATGAAGCCGATATTCGGAATGTAGTTGGTGACGAAGGCCAGCACACCCCAGGTCACCGCCAACGGGACCCCGATGATGAACAGGCCGATCACGTCGATCACCGCGACCAGCAGCCCGAAGACCGTGGTCACGCTCCAGTACTTGCGCACGCTGCCGGCGAACTCGGTCAGCGCGTCGGCGACGTTGGAGCGCTGGGACCTGATGGCCCGGATCCGTTGGTCCATGTCGGCGCCGTCGAAGACCAGGAAGAAGACCATGACCAGCAGCAGCGTCAACAGCGACAGCCCGCTGGTCACGGTGTTGAGCAGCGACTGGGCGACACCGGTGAACGACGACAGGTTGACGTCGGACGCCGCCTTGGTCAGGGCACTGGTCTCGACCCCGAACGCGGACAACCGGGCCAGCGCACTGTTGAACAGGTCGGTGAACTGGGCCGAGTACTTCGGCAGTTCCTGCACCAGCCGGGTCAAAGACCAGACGGCCGAGCCGAGGACGATGATCAGTAGCGCGTAGACCGCGAGCAGCGCGACCACGCTGGCCAGCCAGCGCGGCACCTTGCGGGCCTCGAGCCGGGTCCGTAGCGGATGGACGGTGATGACCAGGGTGAGTACCAGGAAGGTCGGCGCGATGATGCTCGACACCGTGCGCAGTCCGGCGCAGATAATGACCAGCGCAGCGAGGATCAGCAGGCCGCTGCCAGCGGCGAGCGAGGGACCAGCGGTGACAGATGCAGCTTTGTCACCCCTGAGAGTGTTGGGGGCGGCGACCATGCCTGCATTCTTTCCCCTATTCCGTCGACCACACCGATTCGACCCGCGATAGGGCGCGAAACTCCTGATCGCTCAGAGCTCGGCGGGCAGCCCGAATCGGGTGAACAGCGAGGTGTCGAAGAACGTGCCGACGTGCGAGACCCCCGCCGGGCCGAGGGTGAGCACCTGGATCTGGAACGGTCGATGTCGGCCGTCGGCGCCGCGCATGTAGAGCGCAAACCCGGGCTGGCCGTTGGCCGAGACGCGGATCATCCGCTGGTCGCCCGGAGCTTCGGCCGGACAGTGCGTGCTGATCAGTGCACCAATGGCGTCGGACCCCTGATACCACCCGGCGTACGGCGGCATCTCCCAGACGGCGTCCGCGGCCAGCAACCCGACGATCCGGTCGATGTCGTAACGCTCGAAAGCGTCGGCGTACGCGGCCAGGAGATCTTCGCGCTGCTGGTCGGCGAGCGGGGCGGGCGCGTGGTCGGTGTCGAGTCGTCGCAGGGTCCCCCGGGCACGCTGCAGATTGCTGTTGACCGCGGCGACCGAGGTGTCGAGGAGCTCGGCGATCTCGGCAGCCGACCAGTTGAGCACCTCGAACAGGATGAGCGCAGCCCGCTGGCGTGGAGTGAGGTGCTGCAACGCGGCGACGAAGGCGAGCCGGATGCTCTCCCGGCTGACCACGGTGGCCTCCGGATCGGCCGGCTCGGCGCCCCAGACCACCGTGTCCGGCATCGGCTCGAGCCAGGTCACCTCCGGCCGCAGATCGAGCGACCCGCGCGGGTCAGAGCTCGGTTGTCCCAGCCCCGTCGGCATCGGGCGGCGCTTGCGTCCGTCGAGCGCGGTCAGGCACACGTTGGTGGCGATGCGATACATCCAGGTGCGGATCGAGGAACGGTTCTCGAACCGGTCGTAGGACCGCCACGCCCGCAGGAACGCCTCCTGGACCAGGTCCTCGGCCTCGTGCACCGATCCGAGCATCCGATAGCAGTGAGCGGTCAGCTCGGAGCGCAGCGGCTCAACCAGCGCGGCGAAGACGTCGTCGGAGAGGGCAACACTCATATCGAGCAATTTACTCGCGACCACCGACATGTCGTCGGCCTCCGGCCACCCGGTCTCTACGACCCGGTCCCAACGACCCGGTCTCAGCGACCCGGGTCTCGGCGACCCAGGCCCCGGTCAGTGGACCGGGTCGATGGGCGGACCCGCGTCGGTCAGCCGCTGCCGCAGCGCGTCGGAGGCGACGAAGGTGTCGTTGCGGTGATCGATCTGCAGGGTGACGTGCTCCAGCCCGTAGCGCTCGTGCAGCAGGGCGGCGATCGCGGTCCGACGCTCGTGGCAGTCGTGGGTCCGGTCGACCAGGATGTGGGCGGACAGCGCCGGGAACCCTGACGTCACCTCCCACACGTGCAGATCGTGGACCTCGAGCACACCGGGCACCGTGTGCAGGTCTCGGTCGATGTCGGCAACGTCGATCCCTCGCGGCGCGGCCTCGAGGAAGATCCGCCACGAGTCCCGCAGCAGACCCCAACCGGCCTTGATCATCAGTGCGGCGACGATCAGCGCGGCCACGGCGTCCGCTGCCATCCAGCCGGTGGTCAGCACGATGACCCCGGCCACCGCGGTCGCCACGAAGGCGAACAGGTCGTTCAGCATGTGCTGGAACGCGCCCTCGACGTTGAGCGAGCGACGGTCGGCCCGAGCGACGAGCCACACCGCCACCAGGTTGACCATGATGCCCACCAGCGCGGTCCCGAGAACCAGACCGCCGGCCACCTCACCCGGCTCCCGCAGCCGCTGGATCCCCTCGTAGACGAACCAGACGGCGAGCAACCACAGCGTCACCCCGTTGGCCTGGGCGGACAGGATCTCGATCCGCTTGAGCCCATAGGTCAGATTGCCCTTGGCCGGCCGGGCAGCCAGGCGACCGGCGAACAGCGCGAGCGCGATGGCCGCGGCGTCGGTCAGCATGTGGGCGGCATCGGAGATCAGCGCGAGCGAGGAGGCCGCGATGCCGACGATCACCTCGGCAACCAGGAAGGCCAGGATCAGCACCAGCGCCGCGGTCAGGTTCTTCACCCCACGTGCGTCGGTGGGCGGCGCCGCGTGCTGATGGGCCCCGGCTCCGAGGTGGGCGTGACCGGACCTGTCCGGGTGCGGCGGGTTCGCCGCCGGACCACCCCCATCACCCATGCCGCGATCGTATCCCCGGGGACCCCGCTGCCGCAGTGTCCCGTCGACTTGGCAGTCGTGGGTCTGGACACGTCGCCCCTGCAACACAACGGCAGATCCGTAATTCATCAATCGTTGAAATAGCACCGTTTGCAGGCATATCGTCAGCTCATGGATGCGGTGGTGTGGTTCGACCGGATCGGCGACGACGACGTCGCCACAGTGGGCGGCAAGGCGGTCAATCTCGGGTCGATGAGCCGGGCCGGTCTCCCGGTGCCCGAGGGCTTCTGCGTCGGCACGGCGGCCTACCGGGAGGTCGTCGGATCGTCGCTGGATGATCTGATCGCCGAACTCCCCGGCCGCGACTCCGCGGAACAGGCGGAGTTGGCCGCCCAAGCTCGGACCCGGGTGCTCGCGCTGGCGCTGCCGGCGGGACTGACCGAGGAGATCGCGCGGCACTACGCCGCCTTGGGCTCTCGGGTCCCTGTGGCGGTCCGGTCGTCGGCGACGGCCGAGGACCTGGCCGACGCCAGCTTCGCCGGTCAGCAGGACAGCTTTCTCTCCGTCCTCGGCGAGACGGCGGTGCTCGAGGCCGTCCTCCGCTGCTGGGCTTCGCTGTGGACCGATCGCGCCGTCGCCTACCGCCAGACCCATGAGGTGGACCAGACCTCGGTCAGCCTGGCTGTCGTCGTCCAGCGGATGGTCGACGCGGCGGTGGCCGGCGTGATGTTCACGGCCGATCCGATCACCGGGAGCCGTCGACGCACGGTGATCGATGCCAGCCCCGGACTCGGGGAGGCGGTGGTGTCGGGAGCGGTCAACCCTGACCATTTTGTTGCCGACGGAGTGACGGGGGCGGTGATCGAGCGCCGCCCGGGTGACAAGACCGTGGTCATCCGGCCCCGTCCCGGCGGCGGCACCGACCGGCTGGTCGGCCCCGCGAACACCGAGCCGTGTCTGTCCGATGCCCAGGTGAGCGAGCTGGTCGCGCTCGGCCGTCGGGTCGGAGCGCACTACGGGAGTCCACAGGACACGGAGTGGGCGATCGACGAGGCCGGGGCTCTGTGGCTGACGCAGGCGCGGCCGATCACCACACTCCATCCGCTGCCCGCCGGTGAACACGAGGGCGATCGGTTGCTCTTCTGCGTGACCCTGGCCCAGGGTCTGACCCGCCCGATCACCCCGATGGGGTTGGCCGTCTTCCGGCTGGCCGGAGCCTCGATCGCGGGACTGGCCGGGCGGCCGGTCGCCGACCCGCGGCGGGGGCCGGACGCGCTGCACACCATCGGTGGCCGGTTGTACGCCGACGTGACGCCGGTGCTACGCCACCGGGTGGGGCGGCGGTTGATGCGCCGGGCGCTCACCGCCATGGAGGCGCGCTCGGCGGTCGCGCTGGACGCGGTGACGGCCGATCCGCGGTTCGCGCTCCGGCCCGGGTTGTCGGGAATCGGGCCGGTCCTCGGCCTGGTCCTGGTCCGGTTCAAGGTGCCACTGCGGATGCTCCAGGCCCTCGTGGCCCCGGGGACGGCCGCCGCCGCCATGACCCGCTTCGAGCATCGGATCCGGCACTTGTTCGTGCTGCCCGCCGACGCCACCCCGGAGCAGCGGCTGGCACTGATCGAGACCCGGATGCTCGAGGGGGCGTTCGCGATCATGCCCCGCGCGTTCGGCTTCGCCGGTGCCGGACTGCTCGCGCTCGCCCTGGCCCGGCGGTTGCTCGGCGACCGGGCCCGACCCGACGAACTGCAGACCGTGCTCCGCGGGCTCCCCCACAACGTGACCACCGAGATGGATCTCGAGCTGTGGCGGGTCACCGAGCTCATCCGGGCCGACCCCGCATCGTCGCGACGTTTCACCACCGAGTCGATCGCCGCGCTGGTCGCCGACCACCGCCGGGGTGCGTTGCCGCCGGTGGCCGCGCGGGCGTTGACCGGCTTCCTCCACCGGTACGGGCATCGGGCGGTCGCCGAGATCGACCTCGGGATGCCCCGGTGGTCGGATCAGCCCGACCACCTGGTCGGAGTGATCGCCAACTACCTGCGGCTCGACGACCCCGCGCTGGACCCGGCGGTCCAGTTCGAGCGGGGCGCGGCCGAGGCCGAGGCGATGCGCCGCACGCTGGTGGACCGGTTGGATCATCGCGTCGCGGCTCACGTGGTCGACACGGCGCTCGGCCGCGCCCGGCGACTGATCGGGTTTCGGGAGAGCCCGAAGTTCCTGCTGATCGTCCTGCTGGGCCAGATCCGGGACCAGCTCACCACGATCGGTGGAGCGCTGGTCGACCGCGGCGCGATCACCGAGGCCGCCGACGTGTTCTTCCTCGAGATCACCGAGGTCGAGGCCGGCCTGCGCGGGGAACGGCTCACGACTGTGGTCAACGAGCGACGAGCCGCGTACGCTGCCGAACTGCGTCGTCGCCGGATCCCCCGGCTGCTGCTGTCCGACGGGACCGAGCTCGAGGCCCTCGCCGGCCCGGTCGTGCGGCCCGACGGCGCGCTGGCCGGAAGTCCGGCGTCGCCGGGCTCGGTCAGGGGGGTGGCCCGGGTGGTGCTCGACCCGGTCGGCGCGCATCTCGAACCCGGGGAGATCCTGGTCGCGCCGTCGACCGATCCGGGCTGGACCCCGCTGTTCCTCACCGCCGGCGGCCTGGTGATGGAGATGGGTGGCCCCAACAGTCACGGCGCGGTCGTCGCCCGTGAGTACGGAATCCCGGCGGTGGTCGGCGTCCCCGACGCCACCCAGCTGATCCGGACCGGGCAGCGGATCCGGCTCGACGGCGCGGCGGGGCTGGTGCAGATCGAACCCGACTGATCCGGGCGCGAAGCTCCCGACGCGAGCCACGACCCGCCCGGTGGACAGCGGTCAGCCCGCGAGCCGCCGACCGAGGACCGGTCAGCAGACCCGAGGGTCAGTGAGCCAGGACCTCGCGCTGGTCGAGGGCGGCGAAGAGCCGGGCCGAGACCGCGTCGATCTCGCCGAGACCGTCGACCTCGAGCAGCAGGCCGCGTTCGCGATAGGTGTCGAGCAACGGGGCGGTCTGCTCGGCGTACACCTGCTGGCGGACCCGGATGGTCTCCTCGTTGTCGTCGGTCCGACCGGAGACCTGGGCCCGCTTGAGCAGCCGCGACACCACCTCGTCGGTGTCGGCCTGCAACGAGATGACCGCGTCGAGCGGGGTGCCCGCCGAAGCCAGCGCCGCGTCGAGGGTGTCGACCTGCGCCGTCGTACGCGGATAGCCGTCGAGCAGGAAGCCCGGCTCGCAGTCCGCCTCGGCGAGCCGCTCGGCGACGATCTGGTTGGTGATGTCGTCGCTCACGTAGCCACCCGAGGCCATGATCGAACGCACCTGCTCGGCCAACGGCGTCTCTGCCGTCTGCAGGCCGCGGAAGATGTCCCCGGTCGAGATGGCCGGTATTGCGTAATGCGCGCCGATCCGGGCTGCCTGCGTGCCCTTGCCTGCCCCCGGCGGTCCCATGATCAGCAGTCTCATCAGCGGAGGAACCCTTCGTAGTTTCGTTGCTGCAGCTGGCTTTCGATCTGTTTCACGGTGTCGAGACCGACACCGACGATGATCAGGATGGAGGTGCCGCCGAAGGGGAAGTTCTGGTTGGCGTTGAGGAAGATGAGCGCGATCGACGGGATCAGGGCGATGAGGCCCAGGTAGAGCGCACCGGGGAACGTGAGCCGGGACAGCACGAACGCGAGGTAGTTCTCGGTCGGCTTGCCCGCCCGGATCCCCGGGATGAAGCCGCCGTACTTCTTCATGTTGTCGGCGACCTCCTCCGGGTTGAAGGTGATGGCCACGTAGAAGTATGCGAAGAAGACGATCAGCAGGAAGAACGTCGCCATGTAGAGCGGGTGGTCGCCGGTGACGAAGTTGGCCTGGATCCAGGACGCGACCCGCCCCTCGGGCCGGAACTGCGAGTACAGCGCCGGGAGGTAGAGCAACGACGACGCGAAGATGACCGGGATGACGCCGGCCTGGTTGACCTTGATCGGGATGTAGGTGGTCGAGCCCCCGAACATCCGTCGGCCGACCATCCGCTTCGCGTACTGCACCGGGATCCGGCGCTGCGACTGCTCGACGAAGATGACGCCGGCCATGACGAGCAGACCGAGCGCGATCACCAGCAGGAAGACGACCCAGCCCTGCGAACCCGGACGAGCGACCTTGAGGCTCCACAGCGCGGACGGGAACGTCGCGGCGATCTGGGTGAAGATCATCACCGACATACCGTTGCCGACACCGCGCTCGGTGATCAGCTCACCGAGCCACATGATGACGCTGGTGCCCGCGGTCATGGTCAGGATCATCACGATGACCGGGAACACGCCCTTGTCGTAGACGATCCCGGTGCAACCCTGGAACAGCCGGTCGTTGACCGCGACGGTGACGAAGGCGGTCGAGTTGAGCAGCGCCAGCACCAGGGTCAGGTAACGCGTGTACTGGGTGATCTTGGTCTGGCCGGACTGGCCCTCCTTCTTCAGGGCCTCCAGACGCGGGATCACCACCGTGAGCAGCTGCAGGATGATGCTGGCCGTGATGTAGGGCATGATCCCCAGCGCGAAGATCGCGAGCTGGAGCAGAGCTCCACCGGAGAACAGGTTGATCAGCGAGTACAGCCCCTGCTGTTCGCCGGACGTCGCCTGAGTCAGGCAGAAGTCGACCTGTTTCACGTTCACGTTGGGGGTCGGGATGATCGACCCGAGTCGGAAAACGGCCAGGATGCCGAGCGTGAAGAATATCTTCTTGCGGAGATCCGGGGACCGGAATGCGTTGGCGAACGCGGCGAGCACTCCTGCACTCCCCTTTCTTGTTTCGAACACCCGAGCGGGGGTCGGCGGCGTGGCGACGGCCCAGAGATCGAGACGTCATGGCCACCAGGACCTCGCGACTTTATCAAGAACCGCGAGGATTCAAGGTATCTGTCCGCCGGGCTCGGCTCGCACACCCGCCCCCGACGGGCCCTGACCACTAGGGTGAGCGGCATGAAGATTCTCGTGGGCTACATCCCGACTCCCGAGGGCCTGGCCGCCCTGGACTGGGCAGTCAGTCACGCCGAGCTGGTCAAGGGCGAGCTGGTCGTGCTGAACACCGGCAAGGACGGTGACTACTCCGATGCGCAGTTCGCCTCCGCCCAGGACATGGACGCCATCGAGGCCGACCTGTCCAAGCGGGGCATCTCCTACTCGTTGCTGCGTCCGACCGACGGCGTTCCGGCGGCGGACAGCATGGTGACCGCGGCCACCGACATCGGTGCGGATCTGATCGTCATCGGTCTGCGCCGCCGCTCACCGGTCGGCAAGCTGATCACCGGCAGCTCGGCCCAGGCCATCCTGCTCGACGCCCCCTGCCCGGTCGTGGGGGTCAAGGCCAAGCGCTAGCGGCCGGTCACCGGACGTCGGCCCGCGCCAGCACCCGAGCGATCTGCTCGACCGCCTGCCGGATCTCGTCGAAGGCCACCGCGTACGCGGCATCGCCCTGTCCGTAGGGGTCGGCGATGTCGTCCTGATCGGCGGTGGCCGTTCGGCGCGCTGCCGCGGCGAGGGGCAACGAAGCCCGGGCCCGCACCCCAGGGGCGGCATCGGGTAGCGCGTCCGGTGCCACCGCGTCGAGCAGCCGGGCGTACTCGCGGAGCGTGAAGGTGCGCCGGACGACGCCCGGCACCCGCTCGACCACCGTTCGCCGGTGGTCGCGGGTCAGACCCAGCACCAGATCGGCCGACCGGAGCAGCGGCGCG
Organism: uncultured Actinomycetota bacterium; assembly: GCA_963815905.1. Classification (GTDB taxonomy): domain Bacteria; phylum Actinomycetota; class Actinomycetes; order Propionibacteriales; family Propionibacteriaceae; genus Microlunatus. The sequence continues at coordinate 11,515 of CAWFIO010000018.1, forward strand.
GTCAGGGCGCGGGCGGCGAAACCGCCCGGATCGGCCCCCACCGACGCCATCAGGGTGTCCATCGGCGGTGAGATGGGGTGACCGATCAGCGGGCGGGTCCCGACCGAAGCCACCTCGACGGTCGGACCGAGCGCGTACGCGAGCAACCGTTCGGCCGCCGGGGACCGACAGATGTTCCCGGTGCAGACGCAGAGGATCCGGAACGGCTCGTCATCGCTTCTCGGCGACATCGACCGCGACCTCCTCGGCGGCCGGCACCCGATCGGCATCGCATCGGACCTCCGCAGGCTCGTCGCCAGGTTGGTCCGCGGATTCCGCAGCCGGTTCCGCAGCCGGTTCCGCAGCCGGTTCCTCGGCAACGAGGGAACCGCCCTCGGCCGGCGCGTCGGTCGCGGAAACCTCGTCCTTCGGCTCCCCGGCGCCCGGTCCGTCCTCGCCCCAGATCGTCGACGGCATACCGTAATAGCCGCCCTCGTAGGAATACCCCGCAACCTCGCGCCGGGCGATCTTGTTGATCACCAGCCCGAGCACGTGGCAGCGGGCCATCTCGAGCGAGTCGAGCGTCTCCTTGATCTGCCGCCGGTGGATCCGATCGACCCCGGCGATGATCAGCAGACCGCCGGCTTGCCGACCGAGCACAGCGGCGTCGGTCACCGGGAGCACGGGTGGGCTGTCGATCAACACGATGTCGTACGCGGCACTGGCCTCGTCGAGCAGCGACCGCATGGCCTTGGAGCCGAGCAACTCGCTCGGGTTGGGCGGGATCTGCCCCGAAGGCAGCACGTCCAGCGCGCTCTCCCCCCAGGGCTGGATCACCTCGGTCAACGTGGCCTTGCCGATCAGGGCGGTGGTCAACCCGACCGCACCCTCCAGACCGAGATAGTCCGCGATCGAGGGGCGGCGGAGGTCGGCATCGACCAGCAGCACCCGCGAACCGGCGTCGGACAACGCGACCGCCAGGTTGATCGAGGTCGTGGTCTTGCCTTCGCCGGGCACCGAGGAGCTGATGACGATCGAGTTGGCGCGCGCATCGATCTCGACGAACTGCAGGTTGGTCCGCAGCCGGCGGATCGCCTCGGCGGCCGGGCTGTGCGGATCGTCGCGGAGGATGGCCGGGTGGGCCGGCACCTCGGCGTCGAAGGCGATTACCCCGAGGATCGAGCGGTCGGTGACGCTGTGGACGTCCTGTTCGCTGCGGACCTTGGTGTCGAGAATGTTGCGCAGCAGCGCGAAACCGATCCCGCCGACCAGTCCGGCGGCCAGCGCCACGGCCAGGTTGCGGAGCAGGTCGGGCGAGGTCGGCCCGTCCGGGATCTGGGCCGAGGACAGCACCGTGGCCACCACCGAGCGGGTGCCGTCGGCCCGTTTGGGCGACAGCCGGGCCACCGTGTTGATCACCTCGTTGCCGATGGCGTTGGTGATGCTCACCGCTCGCTTCGGGTCGGGATCGGTGACCGACACCTCGAGCACCACGGTGTCGGCCGGCACCACCGCCTCGACCGATTCGGCCAGTTCGTCGGCGCTCCCGGGCAGGGCGAGCCGGCCGATCACCTTGTCGAGGACCAGCGGGGACCGGGCGACCAGCGCGTACGAGGTCATCTGCCGCTCGGCGAAGGACGACCCCTGGGCGAGGTCGGTCACCGATCCGCTCCCCTCCACGGAGAAGAACAGTCGCGTGGTGACGGTGTACTGCGGGGTGGCCGCGAGCGAGTAGAGGAGCGCCAGGACAAGCGCAGACAGCAGCACGGCGACGGCGCTGATCCAGCGTCGGCGCAGGATCTGCAGATAGGAGCGGAGCTCCACGGTCTACCTCCCCGAGAACGGTGACCGATGAGCGAACTCGCCCGAGCCGCGCATCACCGGAAGAAGTTCACCACATGTCGCGGCTATCGGTCGGCGGTTCGGGTGAGCTCGACGATCACGTCCGGATCGCCACGCAGCCCCACGCTGCGGGCCCAACCGTCGTCGACCTGCTGCCCGAACCACATCGCCTCGACCCGGCGGACCGAGCCGTCGAGGCGGCCGCGCCCCCGTGCCGAGACGGCGTATCCGAGCCTGATCACCGCTCGGCAGAGGCGTACGGGCAGCTGCCGGGGCTCGCGACCACCGGCGAGCCGGAGCACCTCGGCGGTCGACAGACCGGCCCACGGCTGGAGCACCACCGGGGGCACGGGGCCCGGATGGGCACCGACGGCCGCGACGAACCGGCTGAGCCCGGCGACCGAGCTGACCGGCGAGGGGTCGGAGCCCCGACCGGCAACCGACGCCAGCGGGGAGCGGGCGATCCGGCGGAGCGCGACGGTGGTCCGACGTCCGCCGCCCTGGACCGACGTCGCCCGGATGATCACCACCTCGGCGGCCAGGTCCGGCGCCAGTCCGAGCAGCACCGCCTCGCCGAGCGCCTTGCTCCGCGAGTACGGCGAAAAGGGCGCGGTCGTTCGTGTCTCGTCGAGGATCGGCGTCCGGCCCTGGACCGCGGCCGAGCTGAGCTGGAGGACCCGTCGGACGCCCGCCCGATCGGCGGCGAGCGCGACCACCGCGGGGAGTAGTGCGTTGGCGCCGGTGAGCTCGTCCGAGGCGGCGGCGTCGGGGGTGGCTGCGCCCGCGGCCAGGACGACGACGTCGGCACCGGAGCACCCGGCGGTCAACGCAGCGAGCGCCGGATGGTTGCGGGCCTCGTCGGCCAGCGCACCGGGATCGGCGGCGGTGCTGCTCAGCCGGGGTGCACCCACCGCACGGACCGTGTACCCGAGTCCGGTCAAGGTGTCGGCGAGCCGGCTCCCGATGAAGCCGGACGCGCCGAGCACCACCCAGATCACGACGCCGACCCGACCGCGGCTGCGGCCGCCCAGCGGGGCGCGGTGAGGTACGCCGTCAGCGTGAGACCGATGACGACCAGCGCAACCACGACCGTCCCGCCGCCCGATCGCGACCACAGCCCGGCGGCACTGCACACGATCGTGGCCGCCGCGACGGCACCGGCGCTGGCCAGGTGGGTCCAACCCCGATCGGTCAGCCGCTGGTAGACGTGCCCGCGGTGCGATTCGGTGATGTTCTCCCCGCGCTGCAGCCGGCTCAGCAGCGTCCACACCGTGTCGGCCAGGTAGGGCAGGGTCGGCGCCACCGCGGTCAGCAGCGGTACGCCGGTCAGGCCGGCGGCGACGACGCAGCCGGCGACCGAGGCACCGAGCAGATAACTCCCGACGTCGCCCAGGAAGACCCGGCCGCGCAGCAGGTTCCAGGGGGCGAAGGCCGAGAAGGCGGCGGCGACGACCGACCCGGCCACCGCGAGCCAGGGCTGCGACCACTGGAGACCGACGACCACGAAGTAGCCGCCGGCGAGCAGTCCGTGCTGAGCCGACATCGCGTCGACGCCGTCCATGAAGTTGGCGACGTTGACGTATCCCGCCACGGCCACCGCCAACGGCAGGGCCAGCAGCGCAGGCTGTCCCGTGAGCCGGCAGAGGACGAGCGCGAAGGCAGCCCCGAGGATCAGCTGCAGGGTGATCCGGCGGCCGATCGAGAGTCCGCGTACGTCCTCGGCCAGCCCGAGTGCGGCCGCGGCCACCGCCAGTCCGAGCACGGCGGTCAGCGGCAGGCTCTCCGCCACGGGAAGCAGGACGAGCGCGACGAGCCCGGCGGCGATCACCCCGCCGGCGGGGGCCAGTCCGGCGCCCCGGATGGTCGGTAGGGCGTGCGAGGAGCGCGCGTTGGGCACATCGATCACTCCCCACCGCCGCAGCGCGGGCACCCAGACCAGCGGCGAGGCGATGGCCACCGCGAAGCAGATGAGGGCGGGCCCCAGGGCGGGGAACCACGATGCGACGGACCAGGTGGGCACGAGTGAAGCCGGTCTTCCCGAGTGACGGTGAGCTGGGGTCAGCCAAGCACACCGACCCGAGGTGACCGGTCGCGGTCGGGCGCGAGACCCTGAGCCGTGACCAGGCAGGAGGACGGACCGGCGGTCTCGGTCGTCACCGTCACCCTCAACTCGGCGGACACCCTGGCGGACACCCTGCGCTCGGTCGCCGGGCAGACCCACCGCGACCTCGAGCACGTGATCATCGACGGCGGGTCGACCGACGGCACCCTGGCGATGATCCGGGCGGCCGCGGCCGACGATCCGCGGGTGGTGTGGCGGTCCGGGCCCGATCGAGGGATCTACGACGCGATGAACAAGGGGATCGCGCTGGCCCGCGGCGGGTTGATCGGGATGCTCAACTCCGACGACGTCTTCGCCGACGACTTCGCCCTCGCCGACCTGGTCGGCCACGTCCATGCCACCGGGGCCGAGGCGGTGTACGCGGATCTCGTCTTCGTCGATCCGGTCGACCTCGCCCGGGTCCGGCGGGTGTGGTCGGCGGGGCGCGGGCGGATCGCGTACGGCTGGAGCCCGCCGCACCCGGCGCTCTACGTGGGTGCGGAGGTCTATCGCCGGATCGGTGGCTACCGCACCGATCTCACCATCTCGGCCGACTACGACCTCATGCTCCGGCTGTTCGACCCGCGCCGGCCGATCCGGATCGCCTACCTGCCCCGGATCCTGGTCCGGATGCGCACCGGCGGACGCAGCACCCGGGGTCCCCACAGCCACCTGGTCGGTTTCCGCGAGGCCCAGCGCAGTCTGCGCGACGCCGGTGCCCGGCATCCCGGGCTGACCAACGCGCTCCGGGTGCTGCGCAAGCTTCGCCAACTCCGCCGCAGCCGGGTCTCGATCGGCTAGCCTGCCATCGGAGGAAGCCAGAGGGTACGGGGGCGTGGCCGCGGGCCGAACGCTGGCTCGGAAAGGCTCAAGGGCGTGCCCGACTCGGCGATTCGCGTGCTCGTGGTCTACCACCACCTCCCCCACTACCGCCAGGACGTCTTCCGGCGACTCGAGGACGACCCGCGGCTGAGCGTCGCCTTCGCCGCCGCGCTGCGCTCCCGGGACGGGGTCGCGGTGATCGACCCGGCCACGCTGCAGCACGTCCATCCGTTGCGCAATCGCTGGTGCGGTCCGCTGCTGTGGCAGGTCGGTCTGCTGCCCCTGATCGGTCGCCGCCGGCCGGACGTGGTCGTCTTCCTCGGGGTCTGCACCTACCTGTCGAGCTGGGCCGGCAGCCTCCTCGCCCGGGCCCTCGGCGCCGAGGTGCTGCACTGGACCATCGGCTGGCACCGACCCGAGCACGGCTGGCGGCGGCTCTTCCGCCTGACCTTCTACCGACTGGCGAGCCGTCTGCTGCTCTACGGTCACCTGGCCCGCGACATCGGCGTCGCGATGGGCTACCCCGCCGAACGGATGACGGTGGTCTACAACAGCGCGTCGGCCCCGACCGCGACCGCTCGGACCGCCGAATTGTTGGCCGCGTACGCCGCCCGACTGCCCGACCCGGAGACGACCGTGGTGGGGGCGGTGATCCGGCTGAACCCGGTCAAGCGGCTCGATCTGCTGATCCGGGCGGTGGCCCGGCTCCGCGCCGACGGACGCCCGGTCGAAGTGCTGCTGGTCGGCGACGGACCCGACCGGGCCGCGCTGACCACGCTGGCCGCTGACCTCGGCGTTCCGCTGTGGCTGCCCGGTGCGGCGTACGCGGAGGCCGAGCTCGACCTGGCGTACGCGCGGATCCGGGTCACCGTGGTGCCATCCGCCGCCGGACTCACGGTGCTGCAGAGCTTCCGGTACGGCCGGCCGGTGATCACCCACGACCGGATGGAGGAGCAGATGCCGGAGTGCGAGGCCATCACGGCCGGCCAGACCGGTGCGTTCTACGCTCACGGCGACGAGGTGAGTCTGCGCGATGCGCTGGCCGAGTGGCTGGATCGCCAACGCGACGACCCCGAGGGCACGGCCCGGGCCTGCCGACGCGCGCTCGACACGACCTGGAACGCGCAGACGTCGGCGCGGTTGATCGGCGACCAGATCGCCCAGGTCGCGACGATGACCCGCGGTGTGCGCGGCCGATCACGGCGGTCGGTCCGGTGACCACGCTCCCCCGGATCTCGCGCAACGGCCGCGCCTACCGGCAATTCCGCGACTGGCGCAACCGGGCCATCATCGCCGGCAAGCGCCTGTCCTCGGTGGCCCCGACCGCGTACGTCAACCGCACCAGCACGGTGGCTCGAGACCTGATCGCCGAGGATTACGTCTTCGTCGGACCGGGCTGCTCCGTGGCGCCGCTGGTCTCGATCGGGCGCTATTCGATGCTCGGGCCGCAGGTGGCGATCGTCGGTGACGACCACCACTTCGATCGATCCGGGGTGCCGCTGCAGTTCACCGGCCGCCCGGACCAGCGGCCGACGACGATCGGCGCCGACGTCTGGGTCGGCCAGGCGAGCATCATCCTGCGTGGCGTCAGCATCGGGGACGGCGCGATCATCGGGGCCGGAGCGGTGGTCACCCACGACGTGCCCGCGTACGAGATCTGGTCCGGGGTGCCCGCCCGTCGTCAGGGCGTGCGCTTCCCCGACCCGCAGGACCGGGCCCGGCACGAGGCGATGCTGGTCGGACCGCTCGTCCGGCCCACCTTCGTCGAGCCGCAGCTCTGGCTCGCCACCACCATGACCGCTGCGACGACCACCACCACCGCTCCTCCCACGACCGGAGAGCCGCCCGCACCGCGGAGCGTCGGAACCGGTGACTGAGCGCTCGCTGACCCGGCGTGCGTTGCTCACCGCCGGAGGGCTCGCCGGTGGCGCCCTGGTCGCCGGCGTGCTGGTGGCCGACGACGGCTCGCCCTCGGCCCGGACCTCGTCGTCGGTCGTCCCGGCGCGACCGGACGCCCCGCCCCCGCACTGGCCCGACCCGCTGCCCCGGATCGCGGCGTTCCCGGTCGACGCCGGCCGGCGCGCCCAGTTCGCCCCCGACGAACAGGTGCTCGGCGCCTACGCCGCGACCCTGCCCGAGCTGACCGCCGCCATCGCGACCGACCGGCGGCGCTACGGCTGGATGGCGGGCGGGTTCTGGCGGCAACCGTCGCGCCCCGACAACGCGCGGATTCAGGAGAACGTCATCACGCTGGCCTGGTTCTACACCCAGGACCGGCCCTGGAACCCCTACTACCGCTCGCCCGAGTTGCTGCGGCTGCTCGATGCGACGGTGAGCTACTACCTGTCGCTGCAGCATCGTCGTGGCTGGTTTCCCGAAGGGTCGGGCCGCACCCCGCGGGCCGCCACCGCGTTCGCGCTGGTCCATCTGGCCGCCACCTGGCGACTGATGGCGTCGGTCGAGTGGAACCCGGGACTCAGCAATGACGTGCTGGCGGCGGTGCGGCGCGGAGCGGACTGGTTCCTCGACCCCGCCAACGACGACGTCTGGGAGAGCGCCATCTACACCAGCAACCAGGTGCTGGAGGGGCTGTACGGCGTCGCCTTGATCGCCGACCGGACCGGGACCGAGCGCGACCGGTTGTTGAACGACCGGATCGAGGTGTTTCTCGCCCGCTCGATCAGTCCGGCCGGTTTCCTCTACGAGGACCGCGCCCTCGATTTCGGTTATCCCATGTCGGTCACCCTCGGCGACCTCGGTCTGATGCATCGTCTGACCGGCGACGACCGGCTGCTCGAGCCGGCCCGTCGCTTCTTCGACTTCTGTTCCTACAACTACCTCTGGGAGCCCGACGGCGCCGGGTTCGTGGTCAACGGCGCCATCGGGGCTCGGCTCACCATCGGTGTTCTCGACGCCGACCGGCCCGACGACACCTCCACCACCGATCTGCTGGCCACGCTGCGGGACGAGCTCCCGCAGACCGACGCGTTCCTCAGCACCGCTCAGGGCAAGGCCGCATTCCGCGCGGCCTGGGCGGCCGATCCGCAGCCGATCCCGGTGCTCGGTCCGGGTCGGGTCAATCCGGTTCGGCCCCGGACCGTGTCGGCCCAGCCGCAGTTCCCCGCCCGCGCCCGACGCCTCCGGGCCGTCGACACGTTCCGCTACCGCCGCGAGACCGACTTCGTCGAACAGCGCCACGACGAGGAGTTCGACCAGCATTTCGGCTGGATCCGACGACCGGACTACCTCTTCGGCGCGGCCTGGGGAACCCCGCAGGGTCGGCAACGCTTCGGGCCGGGCTACCTCTACCACCCGCGGGCCGGCACCTTTGTCTGCGCCCAGCACACCCCCGGGTTGGGGTGGGGCGTCCGCTCCGGCGGCTACGACGAGTCCGCCACCGCGTTGACCGGATCCGTCGGAGCCGACGGTGACGACCCCGACCTCGTGCTGCGCGAACCCGCCGGTTTGAGCACCCGGACGCTGGTCTGTCGGAGCGATCGATTCGAGGTCGCCCTCGACTCGAACGGCGTCTTCGACGAGCGGATCCCGTTGATCCTGCGGCCCTCGGATTTGCTCGAGTGGGTGGTCGCGGACGGGGGTTATGCACCGGTCGGAGCGGACACCACGACCGCCACCGTCCTCGGCCTGACCATCCGCCGTCGGGACTGGCAGTGGCAGCTACGCACCGACCGACTCACCGAGCTCACCCTCGAACGCAGCGAACTGCCGCTTTTCCGCTCCGGCCTGCGGCAGGTCCGGGCGCTGCGGATCAGCGCGACCGACCAGCTCACCTACGATGTCCGCTTCCTCGGCTGACCCCCGGGCCGCCGAGTCCGGACACGTCATCCGGCAGTACGGGTGGTTACTCGCCTCGCGGCTGCTGTCGGCCGGGCTTCAGGCGCTGACCCTGGTGCTGCTGGCCCGGGGGGCCGGACCGGCGACCTTCGGGATCGTCGCCTCGGTCACCGGAATCCTCCTCTTCCTGGGCATCCTGGCCGACTTCGGGCTGAGCGGCCTCCTGCTCCGCGAACACAGCCGCGACGCTCCCGGCGGGCTGTCCGCTGCCGCCATCCTCCGGCTCAACCTGGTGACCAGCGCGCTGCTCACCGTCGGGGTCGTGATCGGGCTGGCCGCGTACGCACTGGTCACGGACCGGCCGGCCCTGCTGGCCCTGCTCCCGCTGGCCGGCTGGATCGCCGCGGAGAAGAACGGGGATGCCTGGCTCAGCCTGGCCACCGCGTCGGGGCGCAGTCACCTGGTCACCTGGTCGATCCTGATCCGGCGGGGGGTGGCGCTGCTGATGTTCCTCGGACTGGCCCGGATCGCCGACATCACCCTCGCGTATGCGGTCGCCGTTGCGGTCGGTTCGGTGCTGGCCAACCTGGTGATGCGGGCGTACCTGCGACTGCCGGCGTCGGTGGCGGAGGCGACCCGGCTCGGCACAGTGGCTCGTGCGGCGTGGCCGTTCTTCCTGCACTCCTTCGCCACCATGATCCGCACCATCGACGTGGCGATCGTGGCCGCGGCGGCCGGCCCGGTCGCGGCCGGGATCTACGCGGTGCCCTCGCGGCTGACCACGCCGCTGCGGATGCTGCCGGCCACCCTCGGTCCGCTCATCGTCCGCTCCGCCGCCATCGGGACCGTCGTCGCGCTCCGCGCCATCGCCCGGGTGTCGGCCGTGGTCACCGGGGCGATGATCGCGGTGCTGATCGTGCTGGCCGTCGTGGCCGAGCCGTTGGTCGACGTGGTCCTCGGACCTTCGTACGCTCCCGCGGTGCTGCCACTGCGCGTCATCTGCGTCGGGTTGGTCTTCGCCTTCGGGGTCTCGCTGGAGACGAATTTCCTGCAGGGCCGCGGTCAGGAACGGCTGGTCGGTCGGGTGGGACTGGCCGTCGCCGTGCTGATCGTGATCGGTCTGGCCCTCGGGGCGCGCCTGGCCGGCCCGCTCGGCGCGACCGTCGCCGCCTCGCTCAGCTTCGTCGTCCAGTTCCTCCTGCTGGTTGCCCCGACCGTACGCGGGGTTCGGTTACTCCGCCGCTGACCTCGCCGCCGGCACAGGCTCGCGGTCAATTCGCCACCGTGCACGTTCACCACGCCGACGTCAGGGCACCGGCTGAGGTGTGCTCGGAGAAGCTGCCGCCTGGGCCCAGAGCACCAGGCCGAGTCCGATCATCACCCAGGTCATCCGGTTGGCGTTGATGTCACCGGAGGTCTGTGCGACCAGCAGCCAGTAGACGCCGACCGCGAAGACGGTGGTGCCGACCGGCGTACGCGAGACCGACCGCAAGCCGTAGAGCGCGCAGCCGACCAGGACGAGCAGACCGACCCCGGCGGGCCACCCACCCTCGAGGAACGTCTCGGCGACGAGGTTGTGCGGGTAGGAGTAGCGCCCCTGCAGGACTCCGTCCGTAGCCACCGACGGGAACCCGCCCCAGCCGATCCCGAGCGGGTGCCGGACGATCTCCCGGCCGGCGTCGCGGAGCAACGCCACCCGGATGCTGTCGGTGGTCGAGCCGGTGAGCAGACTGGCGATCCGGTCCGCGGCCCGGTTGTCGGAGTGGGTGACGAAGATCAGCAGCGCGACGACCGCGGCCAGCCCGAGCACGGTCGCCCGGACGCGCCGCGCACCCCGACCGGCGCGACCGGCGATCAGCGCCGCGACCAGAGCGAGGACCAGGGCGACGAAAGGACCACGGCTGCCGACCAACACGAGGGTCACCGAGCTGCCCACCGCGGCGGCGAGCCACAGCAGGCGCAGCCGTCGGCCGGTGACCGCCATGATCACCGCGGCCACGGCGCCCGCCCCGACGACCCGGGCGGTACCGATCGAGTTGGACCCCTCGAGTGTCAGCCGGCCGAACACCGCCTCGGCCTCGCGACTCGGATGGGTCAGCAGCAGCGCGGCCATGGCCAGCCCGGCCAGCACGGTCGCGCCGATCAACCAGCGCTGGCTGCGTTCGGAGCCCAGCAACGCGGCGGGGGCGATGACGCAGAGCAGGGTCACGGTGTAGAGCAGCACCGTCTTGTAGACACCGCCCGGTTGCCACAGGGCCGAGACGCCGCCGATGCCGAAGATCAGCCAGAGTCCGGCGATGCCGGCCAGCACTCCGCCGACCAGCCGGCCGCGGGCAACCGACACCACGACCGCGAGCGTGACGAGAACCGCGAACAGTCCGGTCAGATCCACCCGCAGCGAGGCGAGGGCCGGCAGGCCCTTGACGTAGCCGACGTAGCCCAAGCCGAGCAGGCTCAACGCCCACACCGGGTGGCTCGCTCGCTCCGATCCGGCAACCACCGGCTCGAGCCGGCGGGCGAGGTCGCGGTCGGGGTCCTTCGTCAGCGCCACGGGGACGGCTCGCCCAGATCCCGCTCGGACATCTCGCGATCGCTCGACTCCCGGGCGAAGTGGTCCTGGTCCAGCACGGTCTCGGCCAGCGGGCCCGGCTCACCCGGGATCCGCACGCCCAGGAGATCCGCGGGCAGGGGGTCGTGGCTCGACCATTCTCCGTCGGGGCCGGCCAGCAGCCCGATCTCCAGGTCCTCAGGCGACAACGGCTCCACCGCGACGTGGCTGATCAGCGGATGCTCGCGACGGATGCCGTGCTCGGACTTGCTGAACAGCACCTCGTGCATCTTCTCGCCGTGCCGCAGCCCGGTGAAGACGATGTCGATGTCGCGACCGGACTGGGCGATCAGCCGCTGGGCCACCTCGAGGATGCTCACCGGATGGCCCATGTCGAGCACCAGCACCTCACCCGGCCGTCCGATCGCCGCTGCCTGCAGCACCAGCTCACACGACTCCGGGATGGTCATGAAGTAACGGGTGACGTCGCGATGGGTGACCGTGACCGGCCCCCCGGCGCGGATCTGCGTGGTGAAGGTGTGCAGCATCGAGCCGCGGCTGCCGAGGACGTTGCCGAAACGCACCGACAGGTAGGTCGCCTCGGCGTCACCGCCGGCGTACCACGCGGTCAGCTGTTCGGCGATCCGCTTGGTCCGGCCCAGCACGCTGGTCGGGTGGGCCGCCTTGTCGGTGGAGATGTTGACGAAGTGGCTGCACCCGTGGGCCCGGGCCGCACGGAGCACGTTGCGGGTCCCGAGCACGTTCGTCTTCCAGCCCTCGGCCGGATACTGCTCGAGCATCGGCAGGTGTTTCAGCGCGGCGGCGTGGAAGACCACGTCGGGGCGATGCCGAGCGAAGACCTGGTCGATCGATTCCTCGTCGCGGATGTCGGCCAGCACCATGTCGGGGGTGTCGAGCAGCCCCTGGCCGTAGATCGACAGCTGCACACCGTGCAGCGCCGACTCGTCGCGATCGAGCAGGATGAGCTCGGCCGGGCCGAATTCGTGGACCTGACGAGCCAGCTCGGCGCCAATCGACCCGCCGGCCCCGGTGACCAGAACGCGACGACCGGTCACGAAGTCGGCGATCCGGGCCAGGTCGGTGACCACCTGGTGGCGGCCCAGGATGTCGGAGATGTCGACCTCGCGGATGTCGGTGAGCGCGACCTGTCGCCCGAACAGCTCCGACACCTGCGGCAGCACGAGAATCCGCAGGCCGGCACCCTGGACGAGGTCAGTCATCACGCGCACCAATTCGGCGTCGGCGCGGGCGACCGCCAGGATGACGGTGGTGACCCGTCGTTCGGCGGCGATCTCCACCAGCCGGCTCCGGTCGCCGAGCACGGGGACGCCCAACAGCCGCAGGTGGCGCTTCGCGCGCTGGTCGTCGATGAACCCGACCACCTCGTACGGAGCGTTCCGGTCGGTCGAGATGAGCCGGATCAGCTGGTAGCCGGCCTCGCCGGCGCCGATGACGAGCACCCGCTCGGCGCCCGACTCCCGCTTGACGTGTCGGTCCTTGAACGCCCGGTAGAGCCAGCGCGCCACCGCCATGCTCAGCAGGGCCAGCGGTGGCACCAGCACCGCGGTGGCCCGCGGGAAGGTGGGCGTACCCACGGTCAGGTAGACCAGCACGACCAGCACGGTCCCGGTCAGGGCGACGGCGATGGCCAGCCCGAGCATCTCTTCGAAAGAGGCGGTGCGGTAGCGACCGCGGTAGAGCATCAGACCGGTGCCGATGGCGCCCTGTAGCAGGCAGGCCGCGATCACGTAGATGATCACCGAACGCCACTGCGCGCCCTGCAGGTGGAAGTCGTAGCGGGTGCCGACGGCCAACACCGCGGCCAGCACCCAACTCAAGCAATCCCACAGGATCGGCATCAGCCGACGACCGATCGGATCGAGCATCGCGTCGCCCCCCAGAAACGCTCGACACATCCGGGTCGTCTGCACCCGAATGCCGTTCCACGTTAACGCCCACCGCTACAATCCGCCAGCCTCCGGGTTGCTGGTCTCACACCCGAGGCACAGAAACTGCTACCGCACCGAGTCCAGCCGGAGTTCGGTGACGTCGATGACGCGATCCGCGGTCCGCGCGGTGGCCTCGATCTGGACCGCGTTGGGCTCGTCGACCCGGTCGACCCAGGCGGCCGCGAAGGCCGGGGTCTTGCCGAACGCCACGTGCCGGGCGACCAGCCGGCGACGACGGATCTCGGGGTCGACGGTGAGGAACCAGACCTCGTCGAGCTCACGACGGACCTCGGCCCAGTCCTCGGTGTCGAGCAGCAGGTAGTTGCCCTCGCTGACCACGCTGCGGTGCCGGGGATCGACGGCAATGCTGGCGGCGACGGGCTGTTCGAGATGGCGGTCGAAACCGGGCGCGTAGATCACGTGCTGTCGGTCGCTGCGGATCCGGGTCAGCAGCGCGGCGTACCCCCGCGGGTCGAAGGTCTCCGGTGCGCCCTTGAGCTCGAGGGTCCCCAGGCGGCTCAGCGCGATGTCGCTGAGGTGGAAGCCGTCCATCGGGACGTGCACCGCTGCATCGCCGAGCGTGGTGACCAGCGCCTCCGCGACCGCGGTCTTCCCCGCCCCCGGCGACCCGGCGATCCCGATCAGCCGCCGGCCGTCGTGGGGTGGTTCCGGGACGAGCGCCACGAGCTCGGCCACCGTGGTCACGCTGAGCACCTCAGTCATGGCTGGCATCATGCCGCATCTCCCCCAGCCCGCCTTCGGCTCCTCGGTCCCCCGCCCGCCCTCCCCGTTCAACTAACTGGGGGCAGATAACGCCTCCGGAGCCGACGTCGACGCTATCTGCCCCCAGATAGTGAGAAGGGGGAGGTGCCGGCCCCCAGGCTCGATCCCCGCGCTGGTCACCCGCACCGTTCACAGGTCGGTGCTGCACTGCCCCGACTGGTCGATGGTGGTGATCGAGGTCCCGATGCCGTCGCTGGACACCACGCTCGCCGAGTCGTCGCGTTCCGGTGCGAGCCGCACCACCACCCGCGACACCGAGCGGCGCGCGAGCACGCTCTGGACCTCCTGCAACACCGCCCGGCTGATCACCGAGGGCGGAGGGGTGCTCCGGCTGTCCACGAAGGTCAACGACACCCCGCGGCGGCGGGCCTGCTCGGTCAGCTTCGACAATTGTTCGCTCATCAGGTTGCGGGCCACCAGCGACTCGCGCAGCCCGCCCTCGAGCAGCGCGCACTCCCGCCGCAGTTCCGGCCCGAACGGACTCCCGGCGGGGCCTATCCGGGTGAGCACCGCACGGACCGTCGCCCGGAGGTCCGACACCCACAGCAAACGCTGAACCTGGGCCACGTGCCGACGCACCGACCCCGCCAGATCGGCCGCCTCCTGGACCTGCAGCTGATGCTGACGACGTGAGATCGACAGCAGACCACGGTTGACGAAGAGGCCCATCACGAGGAACGAGGTCAGCGGAAACGCCACGTTGAGCAGAGCGGTGCCCACGAAATCGGTCTGCAGCGCCCAACCGGTGAAGGCGGCGAGCGAGAACAGCCAGACGACGACGGCGGCTCGTCGTCGTTGCCGCAGCACCAGGATGACCAGGATCACCTGCACCGGAAACTGGCTCCAGAAGCCGTATCCCGGCCAGAACTCGCGGGTCAGGAAAACCGCCATCAATCCCTGCGCGAGCACGGTGGAGGTCGCGGCGATCACGGTGGCCCGCGACGGCAGCACCAGCCCTGGACCGGCCCGGAGCAGGACTGCGGTCGCCACGGCGACCAGCACCATCGCCGTGAGACTCGGCCAGGCCACCGTCATCGCGTCCAGACCGCTGATCCCGAGCCCGAACATGGCCGCCATGATCGACCAGACCAACGCGATGAGCGTCCGCTCCGGGAAGGCCGCGGGCATCCCGGCGTCAGCCGGATCGAGCGGATCGGCGGCCAGCAACCGGCTGGTGGAGGCGAACTTGCGGGTCAGCGCGACCCGGGTCCCGCGCCCCGGGGCGGTGGCGATCGTCGCCGAGCCACCGATCGAGGTCATCCGCTCGACCACCGACAGACGCAGACCGAGCCGGTCGGCCGGCACCGCACCCCGCGAGAACCCGCACCCGTCGTCGCTGACCAGGAAGGTGATCGAGACCGAACAGCCGTCGCGATGAGTGGTCTGCTCAGCGGCGACCAGGATGGTCGACGCTCCCGAGTGCTGCACCGCATTGCGGACGGCCTCCCGCGTGGCCGACACCATCGCGTCGGCCTCGGCCGCCGGGACGTCCACCGGGGGCCGACCGCGCGGTCGTCGGTCGTCGAAACGCACCACCGGGCTGACCCGCTGGACCGACTCCTGACACAACCGGGTGAGGAGATCGCCGTTGAGCAGATCCTCCGGCAGCGGCTGATCGGCCAGCCGCTCGATCGCCGCCAGGCTCGTACGCGCCAACTCGCGCGCCCCTCGCTCGGTGGCCGGGTCGTCGGCCTGAGCTGCGGAGGCCAACGCGGCGAGTACCTCGTCGTGGATCATCCGGTCGAGCCGGGCCCTTTCCTTCCCCATGGCCGCCTGGAGCGTTTCCTCGACCCGCCGGGCGAGCACGCGGGCCGCGAGCTCGTCGGCCGCCTCCCCCGCCCGGATCATCCCGATCGCGGTGAAACTGATGGCGACCGCGGCGATGAAGAGGAACACCGCGTCCGAGGCGGCCACCTCGACGCTCGACCTCCCGAAGCCCGGCCGCACCCGCAGGAAACCCCATCCGGTGGCGAAGACGACCGCGTACGCGAGCCCGAACAGCGCTCCGCGCCAGACGAACGCGCAGACGATGGCCTGCCCACCCAGCGACCACAGCCACGGGCTGTACGTAGTGGCGCCGAAGGCGTACCCACCGCAGAGGAGAGCGAGCAGGGTGAGCACCGCGTACGCGCCGGCCCAGCGATCGACCGAGCGCCGACGGAACGAACGGTGGGTCATCACCGCCAGGACCACCGCGAACCCGGGCAAGAAACACCCGAGCCACCACAGAGCCGTCGTCGACCACTGGGCGAGCAGGGCGGGAATCGAGGTGAGCGTGTTGAACAGGCAGTAGACGGCCAGCACGCGGTGAATGATCACCGTCGTCGAACGCGTCACCGGCTGCGCCGCCGCTGTGCTCATGTTGCTCGCATCCTAGTGAGGAGATTCGCGTTCTACTCGGCAACGCCGAACGGGCCCGGCATCCACCAGGGATACCGGGCCCGCCACGGGGTCGTACGCGTCGCTCAGCGCTGGCTGGTGCTTCCACCAGCGGCGGCGATCTTGTCCTTGGCGCTGCCGGAGAAAGCATCAGCGGTCACCTGGACCACGACGCTGATCTCGCCGGTACCGAGGATCTTGACCAGCTGGCCGGAGCGCACGGCGCCGACTGCCACCAGCTCGTCGACGCCGATGGCGCCACCGTGCGGGAACAGCTCGGACAGCCGAGCCAGGTTGACCACCTGGTACTCGGTACGGAACGGGTTCTTGAAGCCTCGCAGCTTCGGAACCCGCATGTGCATCGGCATCTGGCCACCCTCGAAGTTCTCGGGGGTGTTCTTCCGTGCGCCGGTGCCCTTGGTGCCGCGGCCAGCGGTCTTGCCGCCCTTGCCGCCCTCACCACGACCCACACGGTGCTTCGCGGTCTTGGCCCCGGGGGCCGGCCGCAGGTGATGAACCTTGAGTGTCATGTCAGATCTCCTCGACGGTCACCAGATGGGAGACCGTGTTGATCATGCCGCGCACCTCAGGGCGATCCTCGCGGACCGACTCGTCGCCGATCCGCTTCAGACCGAGGGTGCGCAGCGTGTCTCGCTGATTCTGCTTGCCGCCGACGGCGCTGCGCACCTGGCGAACCTTCAACTGGGTCATGCCGACTGCACCGCCTCACGGGCGCGCAGGATAGCGGCCGGGGTGACGTGCTCCACGGACTTGCCGCGACGCTTCGCCACCTGCTCCGGCTGCTCGAGACCCTGCAGCGCGGCCACCGTCGCGTGAACGACGTTGATCGCGTTGGTCGACCCGAGCGACTTGGCGAGCACATCGTGCACGCCGGCACACTCGAGCACGGCCCGCGCCGAGCCGCCGGCGATGACGCCGGTACCCGGGGACGCCGGACGCAGCATGACCACACCAGCGGCCTTCTCGCCCTGGACCGGGTGCGGGATCGTGCCCTGGATGCGGGGAACGGCGAAGAAATGCTTCTTGGCCTCCTCGACACCCTTGGCGATCGCCGCAGGCACCTCCTTGGCCTTGCCGTAGCCGACGCCTACCGTGCCATCGCCGTCACCGACGACGACCAGCGCGGTGAAGCTGAACCGACGACCGCCCTTGACGACCTTGGCCACACGGTTGATCGCGACGACCCGCTCGATGTAGTTGCTCTTCTCCGCCTGCTGGCCACGACGATCGTCACGGCCGCGACGGTCACCACCCGCACCGCCACCGCGGCGCTGTGTTCCACCCATATCGCTTCCTATTCCTTAATCGTCGTTGCTCAGAAGCCGAGGCCGGCTTCGCGGGCGCCGTCCGCCAGGGCGGCGATCCGACCGTGGTACTTGTTGCCGGCGCGGTCGAACACGACGTTCTCCACACCTGCAGCCTTGGCCCGCTCGGCGAGCAATCCGCCGACCTGCTTGGCCTTGTCCGACTTGTCGCCGGTCGCGGTCCGCAGATCGGTCTCCATGGTCGAAGCGAAGGCCAGGGTGCGGCCCGCGGCATCGTCGATCACCTGAGCGGTGATGTGACGAGCCGAACGGGTCACGACCAGACGCGGACGCTCCGGCGAACCGAAGATCTTCTTGCGACCACGGAGCTGGCGCCGCAGACGCGAACGGGTCTTGGCCGCCGTGCCCTTGTGCGAAGACAGTGAGACACCCATGACTACTTACCAGCCTTTCCGACCTTGCGACGGACGTGCTCGCCCGCGTAACGCACGCCCTTGCCCTTGTAGGGCTCCGGCTTGCGGATCTTACGGATGTTGGCCGCGACCTCACCGACCTGCTGCTTGTCGATCCCGATCACGGAGAACCGGGTCGGCGCCTCGACGTTGAACGTGATGCCGGCGGGCGCGTTCACCTTGACCGGGTGGGAGAACCCGAGCGCGAACTCGAGCTCGGTCGGACCCTTGAAGATGACGCGGTAACCCACGCCGACGATCTCGAGCTTCTTCTCGTACCCCGCGGTGACACCGGTGACCATGTTGGACACCAGGGTCCGGGTCAGCCCGTGCAGCGACTTGCTGACGCGCTCGTCATCGGGACGGGCCACCTCGAGCTGGCCGTCCTCGGCCTGCGCGACGGTGATCGGCTCCCTGACCGTGTGCTGCAGGGTGCCCTTGGGGCCCTTCACCTCGACCAGTTGGCCGTCGATGCTGACCGTGACACCGGCCGGTACTACGACCGGCAGTCTGCCAATGCGTGACATGTGTCTACTTCCTTCCCGTCTCGCCCGTCACCACACGTAGGCGACGACTTCGCCGCCCACGCCGGTGCTATGAGCCTGACGATCGGTCAGCAGGCCCTGAGAAGTGGAGATGATCGCGATACCGAGGCCACCGAGGACCTTGGGCAGCGAGGTCGACTTCGCGTACACGCGCAGACCGGGCTTTGAGATCCGTCGCACGCCGGCGATGGAACGCTCGCGGTTCTGCCCGTACTTCAGGGTGATCGACAAGGACTTGCCGACCTCGCCCTCAGCCGGGTCGTTGACGGCGAACGAGGCGATGTATCCCTCGTTCACCAAGATCTCGGCGATGTGCACCTTGATCTTGCTGTGCGGCATGGTCGCCGTTTCGTGGTACGCCTGATTGGCGTTCCGCACGCGGGTCAGCATGTCCGCGATCGGGTCAGTCATGGTCATGAGTGGAACTTCTTTCTCAAACCGGTTTCCCTGCTCGGGACCTGGCTCGTTTGATGAAGATGATCGTTCGTCGGTCCGATGGGACCCGAGCAATAGGCAGGAGTGATCAAGGCTGAAGCGTTGGCCGGTGCCGCCGAGCGTGGATAGGCCTGGCGGGAGCGCGAGCCTGCGAGCGCGGATGGCTGCGAGGCGGCGTCGGTCAACGCGGAAGCGTCGATCACACCGATCACCAGGAGCTCTTGGTCACGCCGGGGAGTTCGCCTTTGTGAGCCATTTCGCGCAGGCAGATCCGGCAGAGGCCGAACTTGCGGAACACGGCCTTGGGCCGGCCGCACTTCTGGCACCGGGTGTAGGCGCGGACGCCGAACTTCGGCTTGCGGGCCTGCTTGACCTTGAGGGCGGTTTTCGCCATGAGAGTGTGCCTTTCCTCAGTTCGCCCGGAACGGGAAGCCCAGGTGGCGGAGCAGTGCCCGACCCTGGTCGTCAGACGTCGCCGTGGTCACGAAGGTGATGTCCATGCCGCGGACGCGGTCGATTCTGTCCTGATCGATCTCGTGGAACATGACCTGCTCGTTGAGACCGAACGTGTAATTGCCGTTGCCATCGAACTGCTTCGGCGAGAGACCGCGGAAGTCACGGATCCGGGGCAGGGCCAGGGAGAGCAGCCGGTCGGCGAACTCCCACATCCGGTCCCCGCGCAGGGTCACGTGACAGCCGATCGGCATGCCTTCGCGCAGCTTGAACTGCGCGATCGACTTGCGGGCCTTGGTCACCTGCGGCTTCTGGCCGGTGATCGTGGTGAGGTCCTTGACCGCACCGTCGATCACCTTGGAGTCGCGGGCCGCGTCACCGACACCCATGTTCACCACGATCTTGGTCAGACCGGGGATCTGCATGACGTTGGCGATCGAGAACTCGTCCTGCAACGCCTTGGCGATCTCTTCGCGGTAGCGCTGCTTCAGGCGAGGGAGCGTACGCGGCTCAGTCCCAGCCGAAGGCTGCTCGGTGCTGGTGGCACTCATCAGATTTCCTCTCCGGTCACCCGTGCGATGCGCATGCTGCGGGTGGACTTGTACTCCGAGCCGTCGGGCCGCCGCTTGGTGACCTCGACGCGGTCGTAACCGACCCGGGTCACGACCTCGTCGCCGCTGTCGTTCTTGACGACGAGCTGGACGTTGGACGCATGGATCGGGGCCTCCGAGGAGACGATCCCGCCCTGGATGGTCTGACGGCCCTGCGGCTGCGCCGAGGTGTCCTTCAGGTGCCGCTTGACGATGTTGACGCCGGCGACGGTGACCTTGGTCCGCTCGGGGTGAACGGCGATGACCTCGCCGACCACACCCTTGTCCTTGCCCGCGATCACCTTGACGCGGTCGCCCTTACGGACGTGCAGCTTGTTCGCCGTGCTCTTCTGGTTTGGCATCGTTCAGATCACCTCTGGTGCGAGCGAGATGATGCGCATGAAGCGCTTCTCGCGGAGCTCACGGCCGACCGGGCCGAAAATGCGGGTACCGCGCGGCTCACCGTCGCTCTTGAGAATCACCGCGGCGTTCTCGTCGAACTTGATGTAGCTGCCGTCGGCGCGGCGGCGCTCCTTGACGGTACGGACGATGACGGCTTTGACCACATCGCCCTTCTTGACGTTGCCACCGGGAATGGCGTCCTTGACGGTGGCGACGATGACGTCACCGATGCCGGCGTACCGACGGCCGGAGCCGCCGAGCACCCGGATGCACAAGATCTCCTTGGCACCGGTGTTGTCGGCGACCTTGAGCCGCGACTCCTGCTGGATCATCTATTTCTCCTGTTGTCTCGCCGGTTCCCTCTCGGGCCTGGCGGAACCTCTTGGTCTTTGCCTTCCAGACTCCCGCGTGAGCGGGGTCCGGGGGTGCAACCCCCAGTGGGGGTGGGCGGGGGCGAACCCCCCGCGGTGGACTACTTGGCCTTCTCGAGGATCTCGATCAGACGCCAGCGCTTGGTCGCGCTCAGCGGTCGGGTCTCCATCACGCGTACGCGGTCACCCACGCCGGCGCTGTTCTCCTCGTCGTGAGCCTTCAGCCGAGTGGTCTGGCGCAGCACCTTGCCGTACAGGCGGTGCTTCACCCGGTCCTCGACGGCCACCACGACGGTCTTGTTCATCTTGTCGCTGACCACGTAACCCTCGCGGACCTTGCGGCGACCCCGCTCGGGGGCCCCTGCGATCAGCTCGGCGCTCGACTCGCTCATGCCTTGACTTCCTCTGCCTCAACGGTGCTCGGCGCCTCGGTGATGCCGAGCTCGCGCTCGGTCAGCACCGTGTAGATCCGGGCGATGTCCTTGCGCACGGCGCGCAGTCGGCCGTGCGACTCCAGCTGCCCGGTCGCCGCGGAGAATCGGAGCGTGAACAGCTCCTCCTTCAACTCGGTCACCTTGGCATTGAGCTCATCGCGGGTCAGCCCACGGAGCTCGGCGGCGGTGGTTACCTTCGCCATCAGATCTCACCTGCTTCGCGCTTGATGAAGCGCGCCTTCATCGGCAACTTGTGGATCGCCAGACGCATGGCCTCGCGGGCGATCGTCTCGTCGACCCCGGACAGCTCGAACAGCACGCGTCCGGGCTTGATGTTCGCGATCCACCACTCGGGCGAGCCCTTACCGGAACCCATCCGGGTCTCGGCCGGCTTCTTGGTCAGCGGGCGGTCCGGGTAGACGTTGATCCACACCTTGCCGCCACGCTTGATGTGACGCGTCATGGCGATACGAGCGGACTCGATCTGACGGTTGGTGAGGTACGAGGCCTCCAGAGCCTGGATGCCGAACTCACCGAACGCCAACGAGGTGCCGCCCTTGGCCGCACCGGTACGACGCGGGTGGTGCTGCTTGCGGTACTTGACCCTGCGGGGAATCAGCATGATCAGCTCTCCTGATTCGGCGTCTCGACGGCGGCGGCGGCGGCGGCGACGGGCGCCTCGGCCGGAGCCTCGGTCGCCACATCGTCGGCACGACGACGACCGCCACGCTCCGGACGGTCACCACGGGTCGGGCGATCGCCACGGCCCGGACGACCGTCGCGACCCGGACGGCTGCGGCCACCGGCGGCGTTGCGGGCCGCCTTCTGTGCAGCACGCTCGGCCCGGGTGCCGGACACGTCACCCTTGTAGATCCAGACCTTCACGCCGATCCGGCCGAAGGTCGTCTTGGCCTCGTGGAAGCCGTAGTCGATGTCGGCACGCAGCGTGTGCAGCGGCACCTGACCCTCGCGGTAGAACTCCGAACGGCTCATCTCGGCGCCGCCGAGACGACCCGAGCACTGGATCCGGATGCCCTTGGCGGCACCGGAACGCATGGCGCTCTGCTGCGCCTTACGCATGGCCCGACGGAACTGCACACGCGAGGCGAGCTGCTCGGCCACACCCTGGGCGACCAACTGGGCATCGATTTCGGGGTTCTTGACCTCGAGGATGTTCAGCTGGACCTGCTTGCCGGTGAGCTTCTCGAGCTCTCCGCGGACACGCTCGGCCTCGGCACCGTTACGGCCGATGACGATGCCCGGACGCGCGGTGTAGATGTCGACGCGAACCCGGTCGCGGGTGCGCTCGATCTCCACCGACGAGATGCCGGCCCGCTCGAGGTTCTTGATCAGCATGGCGCGGATCTTGACGTCTTCACCGATGTAGGCGGAGTACAGCTTGTCGGCGTACCAACGGCTCTTGTGATCGGTGCTGATACCGAGGCGGAAGCCGTACGGATTGATCTTCTGGCCCATGATCAGACCTCTCGGGGCTCGACGACGACGGTGATGTGGCTGGCGCGCTTGAGGATCCGGCTCGCACTGCCCTTGGCCCGCGGGCGGATCCGGCGCATGGTGACGCCCTCGTCGACGAACGCCTGCGACACATAGAGCGTGTCGCGGCGCAGGTTGTCGGTCTGCTCGGCGTTCGACGCCGCGCTCGCGATCACCTTGTACAACGGTTCGCTGGCCGCTTGCGGCGCGAACTTCAGGGCGGTCAACGCGTCGGGCACATCCATGCCGCGAACCAGATCGATGACCCGGCGCACCTTGGTCGGTGAGATCCGGACCTGACGGGCGATCGCGTACGAACCCGGACGGTCGCCGAGCAGCGCCTTGCGGCGGCTGGGACGCGTGTCCTTGTCCTTGCTCATCTATCAGCTTCCTTGTCTGGTACCGCGCCGCGTCAGCGGCGACGGCTCTTCCGGTCGTCCTTGATGTGACCCTTGAAGGTCCGGGTCGGCGCGAACTCGCCGAGCTTGTGACCCACCATCGAGTCGGTCACGAAGACCGGCACGTGCTTGCGACCGTCGTGCACCGCAATGGTGTGCCCGATCATGTCCGGCACGATCATCGAACGGCGCGACCAGGTCTTGATCACGGTCTTGGTGCCCTTGATGTTCTGGACCTCGACCTTTTTGGCCAGATGGTCGTCGACGAACGGGCCCTTTTTGAGGCTGCGTGGCATGTGTCCCTAGCTCCCTGCTCAGCGCTTCTTGCCGGACTTGCGGCGGCGGATGATCATCCGCGAGCTGGCCTTGTTCTTGTCGCGGGTACGACCTTCAGGTCGACCCCATGGCGAGACCGGGTGGCGTCCACCGGAGGTCTTGCCTTCACCACCGCCGTGCGGGTGGTCGATCGGGTTCATGGCGACACCGCGGACGGTCGGGCGCTTGCCCTTCCAGCGGTTGCGGCCGGCCTTGCCCCAGTTGATGTTGGACTGCTCGGAGTTACCGACCTCGCCCACCGTCGCCCGGCACCGGACATCGACCATGCGCATCTCGCCCGACGGCATCCGCAGCGTGGCGTTCTTGCCCTCGCGGGCCACCAGCTGGATGCTCGCCCCGGCCGAACGGCCGAGCTTCGCGCCGCCGCCCGGACGCAGTTCCACGGCGTGCACCGTGGTGCCGACCGGGATGTTGCGCAGCGGCAGGTTGTTGCCGGGCTTGATGTCGGCGCCTTCACCGGACTCGACCGCTGCACCCTGGCGCAGGTTCTCGGGGGCGATGATGTAGCGCTTCTCGCCGTCGGCGTAGTGCAACAGGGCGATCCGAGCCGTGCGGTTCGGGTCGTACTCGATGTGCGCGACCTTCGCCGGCACACCGTCCTTGTCGTTGCGCTTGAAGTCGATCAGCCGGTAGGCCTGCTTGTGACCGCCACCGATGTGCCGGGTGGTGATCCGACCGGTGTTGTTACGACCACCGGTCTTCGGGCTCGGCACGAGCAGCGACTTCTCCGGGGTCGATCGCGTGATCTCGGCGAAGTCGGCCACGCTCGAGCCACGACGGCCCGGGGTGGTCGGCTTGTACTTGCGGATTGCCATGATTCAGTCCCTTGTTTCCTAGAACTCTGGGCTCGACGCTCAGTTCGCCGGGGAGGCGAAGATGTCGATGCGCTCGCCGTCGGCCACGGAGACGATCGCCCGCTTGGTGTCGGGACGCTTGCCGAAGCCGGCCCGCGTACGCCGCGTCTTGCCCGTGCGGTTGATCGTGTTGACGCCGGTCACCTTGACCTTGAACACCGTCTCGACGGCGATCTTGATCTCGGTCTTGTTGGCCCGCGGGTCGACCAGGAACGTGTACTTGTTCTCGTCGAGCAACGCGTACGACTTCTCGCTCACCACGGGGGCGAGCAGGACATCGCGGTGATCGCGGATCTTGACGCTGCTCACTGAGCGTCTCCTTCGGTCGCGGCCTCGGTGGCCAGGTCGGAGTTGGTCGGCTCGGTGTCGACCGCCAGGTCGGCAGCGGTCGCCTCGGCCGTCAGGCTGAAGCGGCTGACGTAGGAGTCGAGCGCGGCCGCGGTGAACACGATCTCGTCGTTGCAGAGCACGTCGTAGGCGTTCAGCTGGTCGACGGCGATCGCGTGGACGGTGATCGCGTTCCGCAGGCTGATCCAGGCCAGATCCTCGTCGCGGTGGATGACCACCAGGACCTTCTCCGACTTGGTCACTGCGGCGAGCGCACCGAGAGCGATCTTGGTCGACGGGACGTCGCCCGCGACCAGGCTGCTGACGACGTGCACGCGATCCTCGCGGGCCCGGTCCGAGAGCGCACCGCGGAGCGCGGCGGCGATCATCTTCTTGGGGGTCCGCTGAGCGTATCCGTGCGGGTGCGGGCCGTGGGCCACGCCACCACCGGCGAACTGCGGCGAGCGGATCGAGCCCTGACGGGCGCGGCCGGTGCCCTTCTGCCGGTACGGCTTCTTGCCACCACCGCGGACATCGCCGCGGGTCTTGGTGGAGTGCGTGCCCTGACGGGCGGCCGCCAACTGGGCCACCACCACCTGGTGGATCAGCGGGATGTTGGCGGTGACGTCGAACAGCTCCGCGGGGAGATCGGCCGAACCGGCCTCTGCACCCGTGGGGTCGAAAACGGTGACGGTGCTCATGCAGCATCTCCCTTCTTGGCTGCGCTACGCAGGACGACGAGGCCGCCCTTGTTGCCCGGGATCGCTCCCTTGATCAGGATCAGACCGCGCTCGGCATCGATCGCGTGCACGGTCAGGTTCTGAACGGTGACGCGGTCGACACCCATGCGACCAGCCATCCGGAGGCCCTTGAAGACCCGGCCGGGGGTGGCGCAGCCGCCGATGGAACCGGGCGAACGGTGCTTGCGGTGCACACCGTGGCTCGCCCGCAGACCGCCGAAGCCGTGCCGCTTCATGACACCCGCAGTGCCCTTGCCCTTGCTCACGCCGGTGACGTCGATGACCTCGTCGGCGGCGAACAGCTCGGCCGTCAGCTCCTGCCCCAGCGCGAATTCACTCGCGTCATTGGTGCGGATCTCGACGAGGTGCTTGCGGGGGGTGACCCCGGCCTTCTCGAAGTGCCCGGCGTCGGGCTTGGTGACCTTCTTGGCCTTGATGGCCCCGAAACCCAGCTGGACGGCGGAGTAGCCGTCGCTGTCCGGGGTCCGGACCTGGGTGACGACGCACGGTCCGGCCTGGACCACGGTCACCGGGACGACGCGGTTGTTGGCGTCCCAGAGCTGGGTCATGCCGAGCTTGGTGCCCAGCAGGCCCTTCACTTTGCGTT
This sequence comes from uncultured Actinomycetota bacterium, assembly GCA_963815905.1. Lineage (GTDB taxonomy): Bacteria > Actinomycetota > Actinomycetes > Propionibacteriales > Propionibacteriaceae > Microlunatus. Next base: position 37,458 of record CAWFIO010000018.1, read on the forward strand.
CGGTATGTGTGGCGCTCATGTGTTCGGCGTCCTCAGAGCTTGATCTCGATGTCGACGCCGGCCGGCAGGTCGAGTCGCATCAAGGAGTCAACGGTCTTGGGGGTCGGGTCGATGATGTCGATCAGTCGCTTGTGGGTGCGCATCTCGAAGTGTTCCCGGCTGTCCTTGTACTTGTGCGGAGAGCGGATCACACAGAACACGTTCTTCTCCGTGGGCAGCGGCACCGGCCCCGCGACCCGAGCACCCGTACGCGTCACCGTGTCGACGATCTTGCGCGCCGACGAGTCGATGACCTCGTGGTCGTAGGCCTTGAGCCTGATGCGGATCTTCTGTCCCGCCACAGTTCGTCCCTCTTCCGTACGTCCCTCGCCGGGCTTGTCCGGCGTGGGTCCTGCTGTCCTGCTCCGACCCCCGAGGTCGGGCGTGTCGGGCGCCGTCCGGCGCGACACACCACCAACCATCCTGCTGTGGAGGCGGTCCGGATCCCTACGAGCCTGCCTGATGGCCAGGCACAGCGCCGTATGAACCGGACGACGAGAGTTTCACGATGCGATCCGCCACGTCGAAGACGTGTCAGATCCCGGTAACCCCGTCGGAGCAACCTGACGATTCTGTCAGAGACCGTCAGCTGGATCAAATCGGGCGTTTGCCCGTCTGACCCAAGTCGCCAACTCTACCCGAATGACCACCGACGGCTAGTCGGGGCGTGTCGCTACCGCCCGTCAACCCTGCCGAGCGGAGCGAGTGAAGCCGGATTGCGGTCGGCGGGTGCAGCTCACACCCGACGGATGGTGGCGGATGGGGTGCGGCGGACTGCCGGCCGCCCGGCTGCGGCGGGAAGTTCTGTCTCTACCCTGGGGGCTTAACTGTTATATCCCACCTGTGGGGGCTCGAACTGCCCACCTAACTGCGGCGGGTACTGCGGCCCGCCGGGCTGCTGCGGCGGGTACGGGCCCGGATACGGCTGGTTCGGCTGTTGCGGCTGTCCCGGGCCGCCGGGCCGGTTCGGGTACGCGGTGCCGTAGCCCGGGGCGCCGCCGGTCGGTGGCTTCTTCTTCCCGAGCACGCTGGCCAGGATGCCGCCGATCAGCAGCACGCCGCCGAGGATCATCCCGACGATGCCGCCGGTCCGCAGACCGCCGCTCAGACCGGCCAGATCGGCCCCGCCCGGGAGGTTGATGATGACGACCTGGTCGGGGCTGTCGGTGCTGTAGAAGAGGGTGACCGTCGTCGCCGACCGCGTACGTGGTCCCGGTGCCGGTGTCGGCGACGACGCCGGTGCCGGCACTGCTCCTCGCCCTGCTTGTCGGTGTAGGTGACCGAGATCTTGTCCGCGGCGGACCCGGTGTTCGAGATCGGTGATGGTGCCACTGAC
>CAWFIO010000019.1:0-24264 GCA_963815905.1 uncultured Actinomycetota bacterium
ACCGCCCCGCGACCGCGTGGCGAACATCCTTAAAGGAGCCTCAGTGGCCAAGGCCAAGTTCGAGCGGACCAAGCCGCACGTCAACATCGGCACCATCGGGCACATCGACCACGGCAAGACCACGCTGACCGCGGCGATCACCAAGGTGCTGCACGACAAGTACCCGACCCTGAACCAGGCGTCGGCCTTCGATCAGATCGACAAGGCGCCGGAAGAGCGTCAGCGCGGCATCACGATCTCGATCGCCCACGTCGAGTACCAGACCGAGGCGCGTCACTACGCCCACGTCGACTGCCCGGGTCACGCCGACTACATCAAGAACATGATCACCGGTGCGGCTCAGATGGACGGCGCGATCCTCGTGGTCGCCGCCACCGATGGCCCGATGCCGCAGACCCGCGAGCACGTGCTGCTGGCCCGTCAGGTCGGTGTGCCGGCGATCGTCGTCGCTCTGAACAAGTGCGACATGGTCGACGACGAGGAGATCCTGGAGCTCGTCGAGCTCGAGGTCCGCGAGCTGCTCAGCGAGTACGACTACGACGGCGACGACATCCCCGTCGTCCAGGTCGCGGCCTTCCCGGCGCTGAACGGTGACGCCAAGTGGGGCGACGCGATCATGGATCTCATGGCCGCCGTCGACACCGCCATCCCGCAGCCGGAGCGCGAGATCGACAAGCCCTTCCTGATGCCCGTCGAGGACGTCTTCACGATCACCGGTCGTGGCACCGTCATCACCGGTCGCATCGAGCGTGGCGTGGTCAAGGTCAACGAGACCGTCGACATCATCGGCATCCGCGAGGCGAAGCAGACCACCACCGTCACCGGTGTCGAGATGTTCCGCAAGCTGCTCGACGAGGGCCAGGCGGGCGAGAACGTCGGTCTCCTGCTCCGTGGCACCAAGCGCGAGGACGTCGAGCGCGGCATGGTCGTCATCAAGCCGGGCACCACGACCCCGCACACCGAGTTCGAGGCGCGCGTCTACATCCTCTCCAAGGAGGAGGGTGGCCGTCACACCCCGTTCTTCAACAACTACCGCCCGCAGTTCTACTTCCGCACCACGGACGTGACCGGTGTGGTCAACCTGCCCGAGGGCACCGACATGGTGATGCCGGGTGACAACACGGACATGTCCGTGTCGCTCATCCAGCCCATCGCCATGGAGGAGGAGCTGAAGTTCGCCATCCGCGAGGGTGGTCGTACGGTCGGCGCCGGTCGCGTCACCAAGATCCTCAAGTGAGTATCTGACGCACCCCTGCTTCACGCGGAAGCCCCGGACTCCTCGGAGTCCGGGGCTTTTGCGTACCCGCGCCCTTGCGCGGGTTTGGGCCGCCTGGCGTGCGGCGGGCCGAGACGGGGTAGGAGGCTACGTACCGGGCGACTGGCCACGCAGCGTACGGCGGTGCGGCTCCAGCAAATGCCGGGTTAGCCTGTCGGGAACATCGACAGGGGGCACACCATGTCACGCCATTGGAGCCGAAGGCTGATCGGGCTGGTGCTGTTGCTCGGTCTGTTCGGCGGTGTGGCCGCCTGCTCGTCCGACGGGCCCAAGACCACGCTGGACAAGGTCCAGGAGTCCGGGGTGCTGCGGATCGGGACCGAGGGAACGTACTCGCCCTTCAGCTATCACGACCCGGCGAGCAACGCGTTGACCGGCTACGACATCGACGTGATCACCGCGGTCGCTGAGCAGCTGGGCGTACGCGCGGAGTTCGTCGAGGCACCGTTCGACTCGATCTTCGCCAGCCTCATGTCGGACCGCTTCGACGTCGTCGCCAACCAGGTGACCCGCAACGCCGACCGCGAGGCGGCGTACGCGCTGTCGAAGCCCTACACCGTCTCCGACGGGGTCATCGTCACCCGGACCGATGACGACTCGATCACCGAGCTGTCGGACCTGAAGGGCAAGACGACCGCGCAGAGCGCGACCAGCAACTGGGCCGGCGTGGCGAAGGAGGCCGGCGCCAAGGTGGAGTCGGTCGAGGGCTTCACCCAGGCGATCACCCTGGTCAAGCAGGGAAGGGTCGACGCGACAGTCAACGACAACCTGGCTGTCGCCGAGTACACCAAGACCACCAACGACACCACCGTCAAGATCGCCGCCGAGACCGGCGACACCAGCGAGCAGGTCTTCGCCCTGCGCCCGACCGACGGCGAGCTGCGCGACGCGATCAACACCGCGCTCGACCAGGTCCGCGCCGACGGCAAGCTGACCACCATCTCCGACACCTACTTCGGCACCGACGTCAGTGTGGGCGAGGCGGGACCCGACGATCCGGCGACCGCACCGACGAGCACGCTGAGCACCTGGCAGCTGGTCCTCGACACCGCGGGTCCGATGGCTCTGGCCGCGATCAAGGCCACCATCCCGCTCACGCTGATCAGCTTCGTGCTCGGATTGGCCATCGCCCTGGTCATCGCGTTGATGCGGTTGTCGTCGATAGCGCTGGTCTCGGCGATCGCCCGGGTCTACGTCTCGCTCATCCGGGGGACGCCGCTGCTGGTCCAGCTGTTCCTGATCTTCTACGGTCTGCCGCAGATCGGGTTGCGCTTCAACCCCTTCACCGCGGCGGTGATCGCCTTCAGCCTGAACGTCGGCGGCTACGCGGCCGAGATCATCCGCTCCGCCATCTTGTCGATCCCGCGCGGACAATGGGAGGCCGCGCAGACCATCGGGATGGGCTACACCACCTCGTTGCGCCGGATCATCCTGCCGCAGGCCTCGCGGGTCGCCGTGCCGCCGCTGTCGAACACCCTGATCTCGTTGGTGAAGGACACCTCGCTGGCCTCGGTCGTGTTGGTCACCGAGCTGCTCCGGGTCGCACAGAACGCGGCGGCGCCGACCTTCAAGTTCTTCGCCCTGTACGGCGTCGCGGCGCTCTACTACTGGGTGATCTGCCTCGTCCTGTCGTTCGTCCAGGGCCGACTGGAAACCCGTCTGGAAAGGTACGTGGCCAAGTGAGCAACGACGAACGTCCACTGGTCGAGGCCGCCGGGATCACGAAGGCCTTCGGCGATCTCGAGGTGCTGCGCGGAGTCGACGTCGTGGTCCAGCCCGCTACGGTCAGCGTGCTGATCGGGCCGTCGGGATCGGGCAAGACGACGGTGTTGCGCTGCCTCAACACGCTGGAGAAGCCCGACTCCGGGACGGTGCGGATCGACGAGGCGATGGTCGACTTCGGTGCCGCGCCGGACAAGCGGGCGCTGGCCCGGCTGCGGGCCCAGAGCGCCATGGTGTTCCAGGGGCACAATCTGTTCCCGCACCTCAGCGTCCTGCAGAACCTGACCGTGGGGCCGGTGATGGTCCAGGGGCGCCCGGCGGACGAGGCGCGCGACGAGGCCCTCGCCATCCTCGAGCGGGTCGGGCTGTCGGCCAAGGCCGAGCTCCACCCGTACCAACTCTCCGGCGGTCAGCAGCAGCGGGTGGGGATCGCGCGCGCGCTGGCGTTGCGTCCCAAGCTGATCCTGTTCGACGAGCCCACCTCGGCGCTCGACCCGGAACTGGTCGGTGAGGTGCTCGGCGTGATGAAGGACCTGGCCGCCGAGGGCCGCACGATGGTCGTGGTCACCCACGAGATCCGCTTCGCCCAGTCGGTCGCCGACCAGGTGCTCTTCCTCGATGGCGGCGTCGTCGTCGAGCAGGGTCCGCCCTCGGCGGTGCTGACCGAGCCGCAGCAACCGCGTACGCGGGCGTTCCTGCACCGCATCCTCGACCCGATCTGAGCGGGTCGGCGCCGCGGACTGCACGGAAAACCTGCGGGTCACACGCGAAACTTCGCGTGCAACCCGCAGGTTTCCCATGTCACATGGGAAACCGGCAGCGCGCCGAGGGGGCCTCGAGAGGCCGACCCCTTCCGGCGCGCCGGAAGCGGTCAGTCCCGGACGAGGAGTGCGACCCCCAGATCGCCGAGGACGTCGGCGACCTCGACGATCCCGGAGTGGCGGCGGCCGCTGATCAGGTCGCGGCGCGGCTCGGGGAGCTCGATGGTGGTCGAGCCCCAGCCGCCGGCTGCGGTCAGTGCGACCGGGAGCCGGGTGGCCAGGGTCAGTGCTCCGCCACGGTCGAAGCCGATCAGGTGATCGGCCGCCGGACCCGTAGCGGTGACCGGGCGGTAGCCGGCGAAGAGCTCAGGACGGTCGCGCCGCGTACGCAGGGCCTGCCGGACCACCCAGAGCTTCGCCGCGCCGGTCTCGTCGAGCGCCGGGGCCGCGTCGAGCCCGGCCAGCATCGATCGCCGCTCGGCGAAGTCGACCGGGCGACGGTTGTCGGGATCGACCAGGGCGTCGTCCCAGAGCTCGGTGCCCTGGTAGACGTCGGGTACGCCGGGCAGGGTCAGCTGGACCAGCTTCTGACCGAGCGCGTTCGACCAGCCCGGCCGCTGGACCACCGCGTCGAGCGCGTCCCAGGCGGCGCGGAGCTCGGTGTCGTCGTAGGCGAGGTCGATCGCCGCGGCCAGCGTCGCCTCGAACTCCTCCACCGGCGCGGTCCAGCGGGTGTCCTCGGACGCCTCACGGGCCGACTTCTCGGCGTACGCGTGGAGGCGGTCGCGCTCGATCGGACCGGTCCCGATCACGGTCTGGGCCAAGAAGTAGGCCAGCCGCCGGTTCGGGATGGCGGTCCGGGAGAGGAACAACTCGGCGAACGCCGTCCACTGCTCGGGAATCTCGGCCAGCACGGCGAGCCGGGCCCGGATGTCCTCGCCCCGCTTGGTGTCATGGGTCGACAGCGAGGTCATCGTCTCGGGCCAGTCGTTCGCGCGGGCCTGCTGGAGGTCGTGGAACTCCGCGACCGGGATGCCGAACCGGCTCGGGTCGCTGCCCACCTCGTTGAGCGCCACGAACCGCGAGTAGCGGTAGAACGCGGTGTCCTCGACCCCCTTGGCCATGGTCGCCCCGCTCAGCTGCTGCAGCCGGCGGGCGAGCTCGTCGTCGCCGTCGTGCAGCCGCGGGCTCAGAGCCGTGAGGGTGTCGGCCAGATCGGGGCGGCGCTCGGCCGCCAGCGCGAGGGCGTGATCGAGATGCTCGGCGCCGTCGGGCAGATAGGAGCGGTAGACCTCGAACGCCGTGGCGATCTCGCCGATCGCCTCGGCGGCGTCGGGGATCTCGGGCACCAGGCGCGCCATCCGGCGTCGTTCGGCGACCAGCAGCTCGTCAACGACGAGGTGCTTGCCGGTGACGATGTGATCGGCGATGGTCTGCTCGTCGCCGGTCAGCCGCTGGTACAGCGCGGTGAACGCCGACTCGGCGGCGCCATCGACGAAGATGCCGTTGACCTCGCGCATCGCGTCGTAGCCGGTGGTGCCGGCGACCGGCCAGTCCGCCGGCAGGTCCTCACCGGGTTCGAGGATCTTCTCCACCGTGATCCAGGCGTCGGGCGCCCATGCGTCGAGCTGGCGCAGATAGGCACCGGGGTCGACCAGACCGTCCGGGTGGTCGATCCGTAGTCCAGCGACCCCGGCGGCGGTCCAGCGCGGGATCAGCGCGTGGGTGGCCTCGAAGACGGCCGGGTCCTCCATCCGGACCCCGGCCAGCGTCGCGACGGCGAAGAAGCGCCGGTGGGTCAGTTCGCGGTCGCCGCGCGACCAGTGAGCCAGCTCGTAGTGCTGGCGGGCGTGCACGGTCTCGGCATCGTCGCCCGGGTGGACGGTGCCCGGAGCGGTCGGGAACCGGTGCTCGTAGTAGCGCAGCTCGTCGCCGGCGACCTCGAGCACCGCGTCGTCGCCCAGCACCGGGAGCAGGATCTTGTCCTGGCTCCAGTCGATGTCGAACCAGTCGGCGTACGCGGATTCGCGCCCCAGCCGGAGCACGTCCCACCAGGCCGGGTTCTCGGTGGGCTCGGCGATCCCGACGTGGTTGGGGACGATGTCGATGACGACACCGAGCCCGGCGTCCTGCGCCGCGGCGAACACCGCGTCGAGCCCGGCCTGACCACCGCGATCCGCATCAACCGTGGTCGGGTCGGTGGTGTCGTAGCCGTGGGTCGAACCGATGGTCGACTGGAGGATGGGGGAGAGGTAGATCGCGCCCACCCCCAGGTCATGGAGGTAGTCGACCAACTGTGCTGCCTGCTGGAGCGGGAAATCCTTGGTGATCTGGAGCCGGTACGTGGAACTGGGGGTGGTCACCACTCGACCCTATCCAGCTGAGCGGGCGGTAAACGCGCGGACGGTTCGCGGTGGGAAGGGTGCGCGAACGGCTCAGAGCATGATCGTGTGGCCGCTACGCCGTGGGTCCGCGCCTCCGCCGAGCGCGCTGATCGCCGACGCGCCACCGAAGTAGGGATCGAGCCCGTGGGCCACGGCGACGTGGTCCCCGTCGGCCTCGAGCGCGCTGATCACCCGGTCGGAGAAACCGGGCTCGAGTCGGACCAGACCGGGCAGCGCGTTCATCCGGGGCGCGTCGATGGCGTCCTGCGGACTCGCCCCGCGGAGGATCCGCAGCACCGACTGGACGATGGCCGGCCGGATGCGACTCCCGCCGGCGGCCCCGGCCAGGGTGACGAGCGCGCCGTCATCGTCGGTCACCACCAGCGGCGACATCATCGAACCCATCCGCTGGGCCGGGTGCAGCCGACCGCGGACCAGCTCACCCTCCCCGATCATCGAATTCATGTGGACCCCGTAGCCGGGTACCCAGATCCCCGACCCCAATCCCAGGCTGGTGGTGAGCGCGCAGCCACCGCCCTGGTCGTCGACCGCGACCACGTTGGTGGTCTCGGCCCGACGGTCGGGGGCGCGGAGCGCAGCGACCAGCGCGCGGGCCGAGTCCGGGTCGGTGGACGGGTCGCCGTGGACCCCGGCGACTGCTGCCTGCAGGGTGCCGAGCACGTCGTCGAGATCGTTGCCCCGGGCGTACGCGGTGCTGCCGTCCAGCCGGACCGCCCGCGGTGTGCTCTCCACCACGCGGTACTCGTCCAGGTCGCGACCACTCATCGCCCCGCCGTCGGCCAGCGCGTCGAGCATCGCCGACGCGAAGGACCCCCGGTAGAAGGCCTCCGGATCGTCGGCCAGCAGCTCGTACGCCCGGTGGTGGTCCGGGTGGCGCAGGGAGTCCCCGGCCTGTAACAGGGTGCCATCGGGTCGGCGGTAGACCGCGTCGCCGTCGCCGACGCACATGGCCTGGGTGACCGCCGGCAGCAGGGCCGCGTGTGCCGCGGAGAACGGCACCCCGTACGACGCCTGCAGCCCCGGTTCGACGACCTCGCGCCAGTCGAGCCGACCGTGGTGGCGCCAGAGGTGGTGGGCGCCGGCCGGGATGCCCGGGACCGCGACCGTGGCCGGGCCGATCTCGTACGGCATCCGCTGTCCGACGAAGACGACCTCGATCTCCAGCCCCGGACCGGCCAGCCGACCGTCCAGACCGGGCACGCTGACGAAGAAGTCGACGCAGGTCGCCCGCCGGCGCTCGGGGTCGTAGACGGTGGCGAACCCGCCCCCGCCCAGTCCGGTGAAGATGGTCTCCGCGGCGCAGCTCACCAGCATCATGGCCACCGCGGCGTCGACCGCGTTACCGCCGCGTCCGAGGATCTCGGCGCCGGCCTCGGCGGTCGACCGGTGACCGGCGGCGACGCCTGCGCGCATCCTGGAACTGGTCGGGGCCACGCGCCGACCTTATCGGCCCGGAGCCATCGGGCCGCCGCACCGTGAGGGCTGTCGGGGGCGGATCATGACGCCGGGCCCGGCACAGCAGACAGCCCGGGACCTGCCGAATCGACGATCACCCGGGATGTGACCGCGCCGCTCGCCCGGCCGGACGACTACTCCTCGCGATCCGGGACCTGCGCCGAGGCCGTCGAACCCGAGAGCGGCTGGCTGGGCTGCGGAGCCGTGACGACGTATCGCGCCGATTCCCACGGGTCTCCTGACCAGGCGATACGGTGATCGTGCCCGGGTATCCGGTCGTCGCTGCGGCGAACAGCTTTGAGGAGTGACCCATGAAGGTGCTAAGGATCCTCGCGATCGTCTTCGGGGTCTTGATCCTGCTGACCGGAGCCGGGCTGTTCGCCGCGTCGGCGGTGGTGAACACGGGCGTCGCCACAATGGAGAAGCAGATGGGCCGGAGCGGGCTGGCCGGGCCGGTCAGTGGCACCATCACCGACCTCGATCCCGGACCGCCGCAGCAGGTCTCGGTCACCTACACCGACAAGGAGGGCGACGAGCAGACCGGTACCGGGGTGATCGCCGACACCGGCAGCGGTAAGTCCTACGCGGTGGGCGAGACGGTCAGCCTCTTCTACAGCTCCGACCGCCCCGACCAGGTCGTCGTCGTCGACATCCCCGGCGGAGCCAACCTCACCGGTCTCAGCGGCGGACTGCGGACCGGCGGCATCGTCGGGCTGATCCTCGGCGGCGTCCTGTTGATCGGGGGCATCCTCGCGTCGGTCCTCGGCAGGAAGAAGCCTCCGACCGGTGGCCCGCCCGGATACGGCAACCCCTACGGGACCCAGCCGGGCGGCCCGGGCTATCCGCAGCAGCCGAACCAGCCGTACCGGCCCCAGCCCGGCGGTCAGTACCCGCCACAGCCGGGCGGTCAGTACCCGCCACAGCAGGGCGGGAGCGAGCAGTACCCGCAGCCGGGTGGCGGCCAGCAGTACCCGCCGCAGCCGGGCGGCTGGCAGTAGCTCGCCTCACCTCCATCCGCCACCTCCATCCGTCGGGTGTGAGCTGCACCCGCCGACCCCAATCCGGCGTTCACAACTCTCTCCGCTCGTCAGGGTTGACGGGCGGGAGTGACACGCCCCGACTAGCCGTCGGCGGTCAATCGGGTAGAGTTGGCGACTTGGGTCAGACGGGCACACGCTCGATTTGATCCAGCTGACGGTCTCTGACAGAATCGTCAGGTTGCTCCGACGGGGTTACCGGGATCTGACACGTCTTCGACGTGGCGGATCGCATCGTGAAACTCTGTCGTCCGGTTCATACGGCGCTGTGCCTGGCCATCAGGCAGGCTCGTAGGGATCCGGACCGCCTCCACAGCAGGATGGTTGGTGGTGTGTCGCGCCGGACGGCGCCCGACACGCCCGACCTCGGGGGTCGGAGCAGGACAGCAGGACCCACGTCGGACAAGCCCGGCGAGGGACGTACGGAAGAGGGACGAACTGTGGCGGGACAGAAGATCCGCATCAGGCTCAAGGCCTACGACCACGAGGTCATCGACTCGTCGGCGCGCAAGATCGTCGACACGGTGACGCGTACGGGTGCTCGGGTCGCGGGGCCGGTGCCGCTGCCCACGGAGAAGAACGTGTTCTGTGTGATCCGCTCTCCGCACAAGTACAAGGACAGCCGGGAACACTTCGAGATGCGCACCCACAAGCGACTGATCGACATCATCGACCCGACCCCCAAGACCGTTGACTCCTTGATGCGACTCGACCTGCCGGCCGGCGTCGACATCGAGATCAAGCTCTGAGGACGCCGAACACATGAGCGCCACACATACCGAACGCAAAGTGAAGGGCCTGCTGGGCACCAAGCTCGGCATGACCCAGCTCTGGGACGCCAACAACCGCGTCGTCCCGGTGACCGTGGTCCAGGCCGGACCGTGCGTCGTCACCCAGGTCCGGACCCCGGACAGCGACGGCTACTCCGCTGTCCAGCTGGGTTTCGGGGCCATCAAGGCCAAGAAGGTCACCAAGCCCGACGCCGGGCACTTCGAGAAGGCCGGGGTCACCCCCCGCAAGCACCTCGTCGAGATCCGCACCAATGACGCGAGTGAATTCGCGCTGGGGCAGGAGCTGACGGCCGAGCTGTTCGCCGCCGACGAGGTCATCGACGTCACCGGCGTGAGCAAGGGCAAGGGCACTGCGGGTGTCATGAAGCGGCACGGCTTCGGCGGTCTGCGGGCGAGCCACGGTGTGCACCGCAAGCACCGTTCGCCCGGTTCCATCGGCGGCTGCGCCACCCCCGGCCGGGTCTTCAAGGGCCTCCGGATGGCTGGTCGCATGGGTGTCGACCGCGTCACCGTTCAGAACCTGACCGTGCACGCGATCGATGCCGAGCGCGGTCTGATCCTGATCAAGGGAGCGATCCCGGGCAACAAGGGCGGCCTCGTCGTCCTGCGTAGCGCAGCCAAGAAGGGAGATGCTGCATGAGCACCGTCACCGTTTTCGACCCCACGGGTGCAGAGGCCGGTTCGGCTGATCTCCCCGCGGAGCTGTTCGACGTCACCGCCAACATCCCGCTGATCCACCAGGTGGTGGTGGCCCAGTTGGCGGCCGCCCGTCAGGGCACGCACTCCACCAAGACCCGCGGCGATGTCCGCGGTGGTGGCAAGAAGCCGTACCGGCAGAAGGGCACCGGCCGCGCCCGTCAGGGCTCGATCCGCTCGCCGCAGTTCGCCGGTGGTGGCGTGGCCCACGGCCCGCACCCGCACGGATACGCTCAGCGGACCCCCAAGAAGATGATCGCCGCCGCTCTCCGCGGTGCGCTCTCGGATCGGGCCCGCGAGGATCGCGTGCACGTCGTCAGCAGCCTGGTCGCGGGCGACGTCCCGTCGACCAAGATCGCTCTCGGTGCGCTCGCCGCAGTGACCAAGTCGGAGAAGGTCCTGGTGGTCATCCACCGCGACGAGGATCTGGCCTGGATCAGCCTGCGGAACGCGATCACCGTCCACGCGATCGCCGTCGACCAGCTGAACGCCTACGACGTGCTCTGCAACGACGAGATCGTGTTCACCGCGGCCGCGCTCGACTCCTACGTCAGCCGCTTCAGCCTGACGGCCGAGGCGACCGCTGCCGACCTGGCGGTCGACATCGAGCCGACCAACTCCGACCTGGCCACCGAGGCCGCGACCGAAGGAGACGCTCAGTGAGCAGCGTCAAGATCCGCGATCACCGCGATGTCCTGCTCGCCCCGGTGGTGAGCGAGAAGTCGTACGCGTTGCTCGACGAGAACAAGTACACGTTCTTGGTCGACCCGCGGGCCAACAAGACCGAGATCAAGATCGCCGTCGAGACGGTGTTCAAGGTCAAGGTGACCGGCGTGAACACGATCAACCGCACGGGCAAGACGCGGCGTACGCGGGCCGGCTTCGGCAAGCGTCCCGACACCAAGCGGGCGATCGTCTCCGTGGCCGACGGCGAGCGCATCGACATCTTCGCCTCCCCGGCGAACTGAGCGTCGAGCCCAGAGTTCTAGGAAACAAGGGACTGAATCATGGCAATCCGCAAGTACAAGCCGACCACCCCGGGCCGTCGTGGCTCGAGCGTGGCCGACTTCGCCGAGATCACGCGATCGACCCCGGAGAAGTCGCTGCTCGTGCCGAGCCCGAAGACCGGTGGTCGTAACAACACCGGTCGGATCACCACCCGGCACATCGGTGGCGGTCACAAGCAGGCCTACCGGCTGATCGACTTCAAGCGCAACGACAAGGACGGTGTGCCGGCGAAGGTCGCGCACATCGAGTACGACCCGAACCGCACGGCTCGGATCGCCCTGTTGCACTACGCCGACGGCGAGAAGCGCTACATCATCGCCCCCGAGAACCTGCGCCAGGGTGCAGCGGTCGAGTCCGGTGAAGGCGCCGACATCAAGCCCGGCAACAACCTGCCGCTGCGCAACATCCCGGTCGGCACCACGGTGCACGCCGTGGAACTGCGTCCGGGCGGCGGCGCGAAGCTCGGCCGTTCGGCCGGGGCGAGCATCCAGCTGGTGGCCCGCGAGGGCAAGAACGCCACGCTGCGGATGCCGTCGGGCGAGATGCGCATGGTCGATGTCCGGTGCCGGGCGACGGTGGGCGAGGTCGGTAACTCCGAGCAGTCCAACATCAACTGGGGCAAGGCCGGCCGCAACCGCTGGAAGGGCAAGCGCCCGACCGTCCGCGGTGTCGCCATGAACCCGATCGACCACCCGCACGGCGGTGGTGAAGGCAAGACCTCCGGTGGACGCCACCCGGTCTCGCCATGGGGTCGACCTGAAGGTCGTACCCGCGACAAGAACAAGGCCAGCTCGCGGATGATCATCCGCCGCCGCAAGTCCGGCAAGAAGCGCTGAGCAGGGAGCTAGGGACACATGCCACGCAGCCTCAAAAAGGGCCCGTTCGTCGACGACCATCTGGCCAAAAAGGTCGAGGTCCAGAACATCAAGGGCACCAAGACCGTGATCAAGACCTGGTCGCGCCGTTCGATGATCGTGCCGGACATGATCGGGCACACCATTGCGGTGCACGACGGTCGCAAGCACGTGCCGGTCTTCGTGACCGACTCGATGGTGGGTCACAAGCTCGGCGAGTTCGCGCCGACCCGGACCTTCAAGGGTCACATCAAGGACGACCGGAAGAGCCGTCGCCGCTGACGCGGCGCGGTACCAGACAAGGAAGCTGATAGATGAGCAAGGACAAGGACACGCGTCCCAGCCGCCGCAAGGCGCTGCTCGGCGACCGTCCGGGTTCGTACGCGATCGCCCGTCAGGTCCGGATCTCACCGACCAAGGTGCGCCGGGTCATCGATCTGGTTCGCGGCATGGATGTGCCCGACGCGTTGACCGCCCTGAAGTTCGCGCCGCAAGCGGCCAGCGAACCGTTGTACAAGGTGATCGCGAGCGCGGCGTCGAACGCCGAGCAGACCGACAACCTGCGCCGCGACACGCTCTATGTGTCGCAGGCGTTCGTCGACGAGGGCGTCACCATGCGCCGGATCCGCCCGCGGGCCAAGGGCAGTGCGAGCCGGATCCTCAAGCGCGCCAGCCACATCACCGTCGTCGTCGAGCCCCGAGAGGTCTGATCATGGGCCAGAAGATCAATCCGTACGGCTTCCGCCTCGGTATCAGCACCGATCACAAGAGCCGTTGGTACGCCGACAAGCTGTACTCCGCCTACATCGGTGAAGACGTCAAGATCCGCGCCATGCTGATCAAGAACCTCGAGCGGGCCGGCATCTCGTCGGTGGAGATCGAGCGCACCCGCGACCGGGTTCGCGTCGACATCTACACCGCGCGTCCGGGCATCGTCATCGGCCGTAACGGTGCCGAGGCCGAGCGTGTCCGCGGAGAGCTCGAGAAGCTCACCGGCAAGCAGGTCCAGCTGAACATCCTCGAGGTCAAGAACCCCGAAATCGATGCCCAGTTGGTCGCCCAGGGTGTGGCCGAGCAGCTCGCCTCGCGTGTGCAGTTCCGTCGGGCCATGCGTAAGGCGCAGCAGAGCGCCATGCGTTCCGGTGCCGCCAAGGGCATCCGGATCCAGTGCTCGGGTCGTCTCGGCGGCGCCGAGATGAGCCGTTCGGAGTTCTACCGCGAGGGTCAGGTGCCGCTGCACACGCTGCGTGCCGACATCGACTACGGCTTCCACGAGGCCAAGACGACCTTCGGCCGGATCGGCGTGAAGGTCTGGATCTACAAGGGTGACGTGTCCGGCACCCGGGCCGAGCGTGCTGCACAGAAGGCGGCCCGCAACGCCGCCGGTGGCCGCAGCCGTCCGGGTCGCGACGGTCGTCCGGGCCGTGGCGATCGCCCGACCCGTGGTGACCGTCCGGAGCGTGGCGGTCGTCGTCGTGCCGACGATGTGGCGACCGAGGCTCCGGCCGAGGCGCCCGTCGCCGCCGCCGCCGCCGCCGTCGAGACGCCGAATCAGGAGAGCTGATCATGCTGATTCCCCGCAGGGTCAAGTACCGCAAGCAGCACCACCCGCGTCGTACCGGTGCGGCCAAGGGCGGCACCTCGTTGGCGTTCGGTGAGTTCGGCATCCAGGCTCTGGAGGCCTCGTACCTCACCAACCGTCAGATCGAGTCCGCTCGTATCGCCATGACGCGTCACATCAAGCGTGGCGGCAAGGTGTGGATCAACGTCTACCCGGACCGCCCGCTGACCAAGAAGCCGGCCGAGACCCGGATGGGTTCCGGTAAGGGCTCGCCCGAGTGGTGGATCGCGAACATCAAGCCCGGACGCGTGCTGTTCGAGCTGTCCGGGGTCGACGAGACGATCGCCCGCGAGGCCATGCGTCTGGCGATCCACAAGTTGCCGATGAAGGCGCGCTTCATCAAGCGCGAAGCAGGTGAGATCTGATGGCGAAGGTAACCACCGCCGCCGAGCTCCGTGGGCTGACCCGCGATGAGCTCAATGCCAAGGTGACCGAGTTGAAGGAGGAGCTGTTCACGCTCCGATTCTCCGCGGCGACCGGGCAGCTGGAGTCGCACGGCCGACTGCGCGCCGTGCGCAAGGACATCGCCCGGATCTACACGGTGCTGACCGAGCGCGAGCTCGGCATCACCGAGGCGCCGAGCACCGTTGAGGCAGAGGAAGTCAAGGCATGAGCGAGTCGAGCGCCGAGCTGATCGCAGGGGCCCCCGAGCGGGGTCGCCGCAAGGTCCGCGAGGGTTACGTGGTCAGCGACAAGATGAACAAGACCGTCGTGGTGGCCGTCGAGGACCGGGTGAAGCACCGCCTGTACGGCAAGGTGCTGCGCCAGACCACTCGGCTGAAGGCTCACGACGAGGAGAACAGCGCCGGCGTGGGTGACCGCGTACGCGTGATGGAGACCCGACCGCTGAGCGCGACCAAGCGCTGGCGTCTGATCGAGATCCTCGAGAAGGCCAAGTAGTCCACCGCGGGGGGTTCGCCCCCGCCCACCCCCACTGGGGGTTGCACCCCCGGACCCCGCTCACGCGGGAGTCTGGAAGGCAAAGACCAAGAGGTTCCGCCAGGCCCGAGAGGGAACCGGCGAGACAACAGGAGAAATAGATGATCCAGCAGGAGTCGCGGCTCAAGGTCGCCGACAACACCGGTGCCAAGGAGATCTTGTGCATCCGGGTGCTCGGCGGCTCCGGCCGTCGGTACGCCGGCATCGGTGACGTCATCGTCGCCACCGTCAAGGACGCCATTCCCGGTGGCAACGTCAAGAAGGGCGATGTGGTCAAAGCCGTCATCGTCCGTACCGTCAAGGAGCGCCGCCGCGCCGACGGCAGCTACATCAAGTTCGACGAGAACGCCGCGGTGATTCTCAAGAGCGACGGTGAGCCGCGTGGTACCCGCATTTTCGGCCCGGTCGGCCGTGAGCTCCGCGAGAAGCGCTTCATGCGCATCATCTCGCTCGCACCAGAGGTGATCTGAACGATGCCAAACCAGAAGAGCACGGCGAACAAGCTGCACGTCCGTAAGGGCGACCGCGTCAAGGTGATCGCGGGCAAGGACAAGGGTGTGGTCGGCGAGGTCATCGCCGTTCACCCCGAGCGGACCAAGGTCACCGTCGCCGGCGTCAACATCGTCAAGCGGCACCTGAAGGACACCTCGGCGCAGCCGCAGGGCCGTCAGACCATCCAGGGCGGGATCGTCTCCTCGGAGGCCCCGATCCATGCGTCCAACGTCCAGCTCGTCGTCAAGAACGACAGCGGCGACGAGGTCGTGACCCGGGTCGGTTACGACCGCGTCGAGGTCACCAAGCGGCGGCCCGACGGCTCGGAGTACAAGTCCACCCGCAGCATGCGCATCGCACGGGTGACCGGAGAGGAAATCTGATGAGTGCCACCAGCACCGAGCAGCCTTCGGCTGGGACTGAGCCGCGTACGCTCCCTCGCCTGAAGCAGCGCTACCGCGAAGAGATCGCCAAGGCGTTGCAGGACGAGTTCTCGATCGCCAACGTCATGCAGATCCCCGGTCTGACCAAGATCGTGGTGAACATGGGTGTCGGTGACGCGGCCCGCGACTCCAAGGTGATCGACGGTGCGGTCAAGGACCTCACCACGATCACCGGCCAGAAGCCGCAGGTGACCAAGGCCCGCAAGTCGATCGCGCAGTTCAAGCTGCGCGAAGGCATGCCGATCGGCTGCCACGTGACCCTGCGCGGGGACCGGATGTGGGAGTTCGCCGACCGGCTGCTCTCCCTGGCCCTGCCCCGGATCCGTGACTTCCGCGGTCTCTCGCCGAAGCAGTTCGATGGCAACGGCAATTACACGTTCGGTCTCAACGAGCAGGTCATGTTCCACGAGATCGATCAGGACAGAATCGACCGCGTCCGCGGCATGGACATCACCTTCGTGACCACGGCGACGTCTGACGACCAGGGTCGGGCACTGCTCCGCCACCTGGGCTTCCCGTTCCGGGCGAACTGAGGAAAGGCACACTCTCATGGCGAAAACCGCCCTCAAGGTCAAGCAGGCCCGCAAGCCGAAGTTCGGCGTCCGCGCCTACACCCGGTGCCAGAAGTGCGGCCGGCCCAAGGCCGTGTTCCGCAAGTTCGGCCTCTGCCGGATCTGCCTGCGCGAAATGGCTCACAAAGGCGAACTCCCCGGCGTGACCAAGAGCTCCTGGTGATCGGTGTGATCGACGCTTCCGCGTTGACCGACGCCGCCTCGCAGCCATCCGCGCTCGCAGGCTCGCGCTCCCGCCAGGCCTATCCACGCTCGGCGGCACCGGCCAACGCTTCAGCCTTGATCACTCCTGCCTATTGCTCGGGTCCCATCGGACCGACGAACGATCATCTTCATCAAACGAGCCAGGTCCCGAGCAGGGAAACCGGTTTGAGAAAGAAGTTCCACTCATGACCATGACTGACCCGATCGCGGACATGCTGACCCGCGTGCGGAACGCCAATCAGGCGTACCACGAAACGGCGACCATGCCGCACAGCAAGATCAAGGTGCACATCGCCGAGATCTTGGTGAACGAGGGATACATCGCCTCGTTCGCCGTCAACGACCCGGCTGAGGGCGAGGTCGGCAAGTCCTTGTCGATCACCCTGAAGTACGGGCAGAACCGCGAGCGTTCCATCGCCGGCGTGCGACGGATCTCAAAGCCCGGTCTGCGCGTGTACGCGAAGTCGACCTCGCTGCCCAAGGTCCTCGGTGGCCTCGGTATCGCGATCATCTCCACTTCTCAGGGCCTGCTGACCGATCGTCAGGCTCATAGCACCGGCGTGGGCGGCGAAGTCGTCGCCTACGTGTGGTGACGGGCGAGACGGGAAGGAAGTAGACACATGTCACGCATTGGCAGACTGCCGGTCGTAGTACCGGCCGGTGTCACGGTCAGCATCGACGGCCAACTGGTCGAGGTGAAGGGCCCCAAGGGCACCCTGCAGCACACGGTCAGGGAGCCGATCACCGTCGCGCAGGCCGAGGACGGCCAGCTCGAGGTGGCCCGTCCCGATGACGAGCGCGTCAGCAAGTCGCTGCACGGGCTGACCCGGACCCTGGTGTCCAACATGGTCACCGGTGTCACCGCGGGGTACGAGAAGAAGCTCGAGATCGTCGGCGTGGGTTACCGCGTCATCTTCAAGGGTCCGACCGAGCTCGAGTTCGCGCTCGGGTTCTCCCACCCGGTCAAGGTGAACGCGCCCGCCGGCATCACGTTCAACGTCGAGGCGCCGACCCGGTTCTCCGTGATCGGGATCGACAAGCAGCAGGTCGGTGAGGTCGCGGCCAACATCCGTAAGATCCGCAAGCCGGAGCCCTACAAGGGCAAGGGCGTGCGTTACGCGGGCGAGCACGTCCGTCGCAAGGTCGGAAAGGCTGGTAAGTAGTCATGGGTGTCTCACTGTCTTCGCACAAGGGCACGGCGGCCAAGACCCGTTCGCGTCTGCGGCGCCAGCTCCGTGGTCGCAAGAAGATCTTCGGTTCGCCGGAGCGTCCGCGTCTGGTCGTGACCCGTTCAGCTCGTCACATCACCGCTCAGGTGATCGACGATGCCGCGGGCCGCACCCTGGCCTTCGCTTCGACCATGGAGACCGATCTGCGGACCGCGACCGGCGACAAGTCGGACAAGGCCAAGCAGGTCGGCGGATTGCTCGCCGAGCGGGCCAAGGCTGCAGGTGTGGAGAACGTCGTGTTCGACCGCGCCGGCAACAAGTACCACGGTCGGATCGCCGCCCTGGCGGACGGCGCCCGCGAAGCCGGCCTCGGCTTCTGAGCAACGACGATTAAGGAATAGGAAGCGATATGGGTGGAACACAGCGCCGCGGTGGCGGTGCGGGTGGTGACCGTCGCGGCCGTGACGATCGTCGTGGCCAGCAGGCGGAGAAGAGCAACTACATCGAGCGGGTCGTCGCGATCAACCGTGTGGCCAAGGTCGTCAAGGGCGGTCGTCGGTTCAGCTTCACCGCGCTGGTCGTCGTCGGTGACGGCGATGGCACGGTAGGCGTCGGCTACGGCAAGGCCAAGGAGGTGCCTGCGGCGATCGCCAAGGGTGTCGAGGAGGCCAAGAAGCATTTCTTCGCCGTTCCCCGCATCCAGGGCACGATCCCGCACCCGGTCCAGGGCGAGAAGGCCGCTGGTGTGGTCATGCTGCGTCCGGCGTCCCCGGGTACCGGCGTCATCGCCGGCGGCTCGGCGCGGGCCGTGCTCGAGTGTGCCGGCGTGCACGATGTGCTCGCCAAGTCGCTCGGGTCGACCAACGCGATCAACGTCGTTCACGCGACGGTGGCCGCGCTGCAGGGTCTCGAGCAGCCGGAGCAGGTGGCGAAGCGTCGCGGCAAGTCCGTGGAGCACGTCACCCCGGCCGCTATCCTGCGCGCCCGTGAGGCGGTGCAGTCGGCATGACCCAGTTGAAGGTTCGCCAGGTGCGCAGCGCCGTCGGCGGCAAGCAGAATCAGCGGGACACGCTGCGCACCCTCGGTCTGAAGCGGATCGGCGACGAGTCGGTCCGCGAGGATCGCCCTGAGGTGCGCGGCATGATCAACACGGTCTCCCATCTGGTGACCGTCGAGGAGATCTGACATGACACTCAAGGTTCATCACCTGCGGCCGGCCCCCGGGGCCAAGACCGCGAAGCACCGTGTGGGTCGTGGTGAGGGCGGCAAGGGCGGCAAGACCGCTGGCCGCGGCACCAAGGGCACCGGCGCACGGAAGAACACCCCCGAGAACTTCGAGGGTGGCCAGATGCCGATGCACATGCGGGTTCCGAAGCTGCGAGGCTTCAAGAACCCGTTCCGTACCGAGTACCAGGTGGTCAACCTGGCTCGGCTGTCCGAGCTGTTCCCGCAGGGTGGCGCCATCGGCGTCGACGAGCTGGTGGCAGTCGGCGCCGTGCGCTCCGGCCAGCTGGTCAAGATCCTCGGTACCGGCGAGATCAGCGTCGTGGTCCAGGTGACCGCTGATGCTTTCTCCGGCAGCGCCAAGGACAAGATCGCCGCCGCTGGTGGAAGCACCAGCCAGCGCTGAGCGACGCGTACGACCCCGTGGCGGGCCCGGTATCCCTGGTGGATGCCGGGCCCGTTCGGCGTTGCCGAGTAGAACGCGAATCTCCTCACTAGGATGCGAGCAACATGAGCACAGCGGCGGCGCAGCCGGTGACGCGTTCGACGACGGTGATCATTCACCGCGTGCTGGCCGTCTACTGCCTGTTCAACACGCTCACCTCGATTCCCGCCCTGCTCGCCCAGTGGCCGACGACGGCGCTGTGGTGGCTCGGGTGTTTCTTGCCCGGGTTCGCCGTGGTCCTGGCGGTGATGACCCACCGTTCGTTCCGTCGGCGCTCGGTCGATCGCTGGGCCGGCGCGTACGCGGTGCTCACCCTGCTCGCTCTCCTCTGCGGTGGGTACGCCTTCGGCGCCACCACGTACAGCCCGTGGCTGTGGTCGCTGGGTGGGCAGGCCATCGTCTGCGCGTTCGTCTGGCGCGGAGCGCTGTTCGGGCTCGCGTACGCGGTCGTCTTCGCCACCGGATGGGGTTTCCTGCGGGTGCGGCCGGGCTTCGGGAGGGCGAGCGTCGAGGTGGCCGCCTCGGACGCGGTGTTCCTCTTCATCGCCGCGGTCGCCATCAGTTTCACCGCGATCGGGATGATCCGGGCGGGGGAGGCGGCCGACGAGCTCGCGGCCCGCGTGCTCGCCCGGCGGGTCGAGGAAACGCTCCAGGCGGCGATGGGGAAGGAAAGGGCCCGACTCGACCGGATGATCCACGACGAGGTACTCGCCGCGTTGGCCTCCGCAGCTCAGGCCGACGACCCGGCCACCGAGCGAGGGGCGCGCGAGCTGGCGCGTACGAGTCTGACGGCGATCGAGCGGCTGGCCGATCAGCCGCTGCCGGAGGATCTGCTCAACGGCGATCTGCTCACCCGGTTGTGTCAGGAGTCGGTCCAGCGGGTCAGCCCGGTGGTGCGTTTCGACGAGCGAGACCGCGCGGTCGGGCCCCGGTGGACGTCCCGGCGGACGAGGCCGACGCGATGGTGTCGGCCACGCGGGAGGCGGTCCGCAATGCGGTGCGGCACTCCGGCGCGTCGACCATCCTGGTCGCCGCTGAGCAGACCACCAACGCGACGGCTGTTCGGTGTCGATCAGCTTCGTGGTCAGCGACGACGGGTCCGGGTTCTCGCTCGGTGAGGTGCCGGCCGACCGGCTCGGGCTCCGGCTGTCGGTGATCGAACGGATGACCTCGATCGGTGGCTCGGCCATGATCGCCACCGCACCGGGGCGCGGGACCCGGGTCGCGCTGACCCGGATATTCGCCTCGACCGGTCGGCTGCTGGCCGCCGACCCACTCGATCCGGCCGAGGCCGGGATGCCCGCGGCCTTCCCGGAGCGCACGCTGATCGCGTTGATCTGGTCGATCATGGTGGCCATGTTCGGGCTCGGGATCTGCGGTCCGGACGCGATGACGTGGCCTGGCCGAGCCTCCTGGCCATGGTGCTGATCGCCGTGGCGACCGCGGTGCTGCTCCGGGCCGGACCAGGGCTGGTGCTGCCGTCGCGGGCCACGGTGATCGCCGCGACCTCCACCGTGCTCGCGCAGGGATTGATGGCGGTTTTCCTGATCCGCGAGTTCTGGCCGGGATACGGCTTCTGGAGCCAGTTTCCGGTGCAGGTGATCCTGGTCATCCTGGTGCTGCGGCAACGACGACGAGCCGCCGTCGTCGTCTGGCTGTTCTCGCTCGCCGCCTTCACCGGTTGGGCGCTGCAGACCGATTTCGTGGGCACCGCTCTGCTCAGCGTGGCGTTTCCGCTGACCTCGTTCCTGGTGATGGGCCTCTTCGTCAACCGTGGTCTGCTGTCGATCTCACGTCGTCAGCATCAGCTGCAGGTCCAGGAGGCGGCCGATCTGGCGGGGTCGGTCCGTCGGCACGTGGCCCAGGTTCAGCGATTGCTGTGGGTGTCGGACCTCCGGGCGACGGTCCGTGCGGTGCTCACCCGGATAGGCCCCGCCGGGAGTCCGTTCGGGCCGGAACTGCGGCGGGAGTGCTCGCTGCTCGAGGGCGGGCTGCGCGAGTCGCTGGTGGCCCGCAACCTGATGAGCGAACAATTGTCGAAGCTGACCGAGCAGGCCCGCCGCCGCGGGGTGTCGTTGACCTTCGTGGACAGCCGGAGCACGCCTCCGCCCTCGGTGATCAGCCGGGCGGTGTTGCAGGAGGTCCAGAGCGTGCTGGCCCGCCGCTCGGTGTCGCGGGTGGTGGTGCGGCTCGCACCGGAACGCGACGACTCGGCGAGCGTGGTGTCCAGCGACGGCATCGGGACCTCGATCACCACCATCGACCAGTCGGGGCAGTGCAGCACCGATCTGTGAACGGTGCGGGTGACCAGCGCGGGGATCGAGCCTGGGGGCCGGCACCTCCCCCTTCTCACTATCTGGGGGCAGATAGCGTCGACGTCGGCTCCGGAGGCGTTATCTGCCCCCAGTTAGTTGAACGGGGAGGGCGGGCGGGGGACCGAGGCGCCGAGGCGGACCGGGGGAGATGGGGCATGATGCCAGCCATGACTGAGGTGCTCGGTGTGACCACGGTGGCCGACCTCGTGGCCCTCGTCCCGGAACCACCCCACGACGGCCGGCGGCTGATCGGCATCGCCGGGCGCCGGGGGCGGGGAAGACCGCGGTCGCCGAGGCGCTGGTCGCCGCGCTCGGTCCCGAGGCCGTGCACGTGCCGATGGACGGCTTCCACCTCAGCGACATCGCCCTGGGCCGCCTGGGGACCCTCGAGCGCAAGGGCGCACCGGAGACCTTCGACCCGCGCGGATATGCCGCGTTGCTGAGCCGGATCCGCGGCGACCGACAGCACGTGATCTATGCGCCCGGATTCGACCGCCATCTCGAGCAGCCCATCGCTGCCAGCATCGGCGTCGAGCCGTGGCACCGCAGCGTGGTCAGCGAGGGCAACTACCTGTTGCTCGACACCGCGGATTGGGCCGACGTGCGCGTGAGCTCGACGAGGTGTGGTTCCTGACCGTGGATCCCGAGATTCGCCGACGCCGGCTGGTCGCCCGGCACGTGACGTTCGGCAAGACCCCCGCCTTCGCCGCCGCCTGGGTCGACCGGGTGGACGAGCCCAACGCGGTCGAGGTCGAAGCCACCGCGCGGACGGCCGATCGGCTGATCGACGTCACCGACCTCCGGTTGGATCGGTGCGGTAGCAGTTTCTGTGCCTTTGCCGTGAGACCAGCGACCCGAATGCTGGCGGATGTAGCGGTGGGCGTTACCGTGGAGCCGCGTTCGGGTGCAGACGACCCGGAGGCGTCGAGCGTTTCTGGGGGGCGACGCGATGCTCGATCCAATCGGTCGTCGGCTGATGCCGATCCTGTGGGACTGCTTGAGTTGGGTGCTGGCCGCGGTTTTGGCCGTCGGCACCCGCTACGACTTCCACCTGCAGAGCGAGCAGTGGCGCGGTCATCATCTACGTGATCGTGGCCTGCGTGCTGCAAGGGGCCATCGGGACGGGTCTGATGCTCTACCGCGGTCGCTACCGCACCGCCTGTTTCGAGGAGATGCCCGGCCTGGCCATCGCCGTCGCCCTGACCGGGACCGTGCTGGTCGTGCTGGTCTACCTGACCGTGGGTACGCCCACCTTCCCGCGGGCCACCGCGGTGCTGGTGCCACCGCTGGCCCTGCTGAGCATGGCGGTGGTGCGCTGGCTCTACCGGGCGTTCAAGGACCGACACGTCAGCGGAGTCGGGCGCCGAGCGGTGCTCGTCATCGGCGCCGGCGAGGCGGGTATAGCTGATCCGGCTCATCTCGACCGACCGGAACGCCCCCGTACAAGGTGGTCAGCTTCATCGAGGACCAGTTCGGTAAGCGCGACCTACGGCTGTTTGGCGTGCCGTGGTCGGCGAACAGAGCCGGCTGGTGGAGGTCGCAGCCGAACAACGGGTCACCACGTGATCCTGGCCGTGGCCCGCGCCGACGCCGAATTGGTGCGGTGATCGCTGACCTCGTCCAGGGTGCCGGCTTGCGGTCCTCGTCTGCCGCAGGTGTCGAGCTGTTCGGGCGACAGGTCGCGCTCACCGACATCCGCGAGGTCGACATCTACGACATCCTCGGCCGCGCCAGGTCGACACCGACCTGGCCCGGATCGCCGACTTCGTCACCGGTCGTCGCGTCCTGGTCACCGGGGCCGGCGGGTCGATCGGCGCCGAGCTGGCCCGTCAGGTCCACGAATTCGGCCCGGCCGAGCTGATCCTGCTCGATCGCGACGAGTCGGCCCTGCACGGCGTCCAGCTGTCGATCGACGGACAGGGGCTGCTCGACACCCCCGACATGGTGCTGGCCGACATCCGCGAGCGAGGAATCGATCGCCAGGTCTTCGCTCGGCATCGGCCCGACGTGGTCTTCCACGCCGCCGCGCTGAAACACCTGCCGATGCTCGAGCAGTATCCGGCCGAGGGCTGGAAGACGAACGTGCTCGGGACCCGCAACGTGCTCCGTGCGGCCCGGGACCACGGGTGCAGCCACTTCGTCAACATCTCCACCGACAAGGCGGCCCACCCGACCAGCGTGCTGGGCCGGACCAAGCGGATCGCCGAACAGCTGACCGCGTGGTACGCAGGCGGTGACGCCGAGGCGACCTATCTGTCGGTGCGTTTCGGCAACGTCCTGGGCAGCCGCGGATCGATGCTGCACACCTTCACCACGCAGATCCGCGCCGGGGGGCCGGTCACGGTCACCCATCGTGACGTCACCCGCTACTTCATGACCATCCCGGAGGCATGTGAGCTGGTGCTGCAGGCCGGGGCGATCGGCCGGCCGGGTGAGGTGCTGGTCCTCGACATGGGCCAGCCGGTGAGCATCCTCGAGGTGGCCCAGCGCCTGATCGCCCAGTCCGGCCGCGACATCGACATCGTGTTCACCGGGCTGCGGCAGGGCGAGAAGATGCACGAGGAGCTGTTCAGCGACTCCGAGCACGGCATCGTCGCGAGCGCGCTGATCAGCCATGTCGCGGTGGAGCCATTGTCGCCCGAGGACCTGGAGATCGGGCCGCTGGCCCGCCCCGACGGTCAATCGTCGAGCCACGACCCCCTGCCCGCGGATCTCCTGGGCGTGCGGATCCCGGGTGAGCCGGGCCCGCTGGCCGAGACCGTGCTGGACCAGGACCACTTCGACCGGGAGTCGAGCGATCGCGAGATGTCCGAGCGGGATCTGGGCGAGCCGTCC
>CAWFIO010000020.1:0-125330 GCA_963815905.1 uncultured Actinomycetota bacterium
CAGGCCGCGCAGAGCGAGGCTCCGGCCGATGGCGGCTCGCCGACCGATGACGCCTCGGCCAGCACCGGCAACGCCACCGACGATGATGTGGTCGACGCCGAGATCGTCGACGACGACACCGCGAACGGGGCCAACAAGTGACCGACCCCGGCCACGAGCAGCAGCCCGACGAGTCCGGTGGTCCGACCGTCCGCGACCGTCGCCGGATCGATCCGGACACCTATGAGGTGAGGGAGCCGCAGGCCACTGCGGCTCCTGCCCCAGAGGCGTCGGAACCGTCGGAACCGGCGGAGGTCGCCGACCTCAAGGCGGCCCTGGCCGAGCGGGTCGCCGATCTGCAGCGGCTCCAGGCCGAGTACGTCAACTACAAGCGACGGGTCGATCGGGACCGTGACCTGGCCCGCAAGGTGGCGATCGAGAACGTGCTCAGGGACCTGCTCCCCGCGATCGACGACATCCGGTCGGCCCGCGAGCACGGCGAGGTGAACGGTGGGTTCAAGGCGGTAGCCGAGACGATCGAACGCTTCACCGGCAAGCACGGTCTCGAGTCGTTCGGTACCCAGGGCGACGCGTTCGATCCGCACATCCACGAGGCGCTGTTGCACGCACACGCCGCGGGGATCGACGGGCCGACCTGCGTCGAGATCCTGCAGCCCGGCTACCGGATCGGGGATCGGGTCCTGCGCCCGGCCCGGGTCGCGGTCGCCGAGCCGGATCCCGACGCTCCGGCGGCGGACCCGGACACCACGGGTTCGGAACCGGTCGAAAGCGCCGAGTGACCGGCGCCGCGCGGTCGAGCACGATCGATGCCTGAGAGGAGGCGTCCATGAGCACCAAGGACTGGATCGAGAAGGACTTCTACAAGGTCCTCGGCGTCGCCAAGGACGCCAAGCCCGACGACATCAAGAGGGCCTACCGCAAGCTGGCCCGGGAGAGTCACCCGGACCAGAACCCCGGCAACCCGGAGGCCGAGCGCCGCTTCAAGGAGGTGTCCGAGGCCAACGACGTGCTCTCCAGCGAATCCAAGCGCAAGGAGTACGACGAGGCCCGGCGTCTCTTCGGCGGCGGCGGCTTCCGGTTCCCGGGGGCGGGCGGTCAACGGACCGCCGCGCCCAACATGGACGACCTGTTCCGCAACGCCGGGGACTCCAATCTCGGTGACCTGTTCGGCGGCCTCTTCGGGGGCGCCAACCAGGGTGCGCGTACGCCGCGGGCCAACACCCGTGGGCCGCGTCGGGGCAGCGATGTCGAGGGCGAGGTGACCGTCGACTTCGTCCAGGCGATCGAGGGCATCACCGTCGGCATGCAGATGGTCTCCGACTCGGCCTGCGAGGCCTGTCGCGGGACCGGCGCGAAGGCCGGGACCATCCCGCACGTCTGCCCGAAGTGCGAGGGCAGCGGGATGCAGACCTCCACCTCGGGTGGGGTTTTCGCGGTCACCGAGCCGTGCACCGACTGCCGGGGACGGGGGATGGTCGTCGATGATCCCTGCCCGGTCTGCCATGGCTCGGGTCGCGGCAAGTCGACCCGGACCATGCAGGTCCGGATCCCGGCCGGGGTCACCGACGGGCAGCGCATCCGACTCAAGGGCAAGGGCGGTGCCGGCGAGAACGGCGGCGCCGCCGGTGACCTCTACGTCGTCGTCCACGTCCGGCCGCATCCGGTTTTCGGTCGTAAGGCTGACAACCTGACGCTGATCGCGCCGGTGACCTTCAGCGAGGCCGCGCTCGGGGCCGAGATCGAGGTGCCGACGCTCGACGGCGGACCGGTGACCCTGCGGGTCCCGGCGGGCACCCCGAACGGACGGACCTTCCGGGTCCGCGGCCGGGGTGTCACGAAGCGGGACGGCAGCAAGGGTGATCTGCTGGTCAGCGTGGAGGTGATCGTGCCCGAGTCACTCAACGAACAGGCGCGGGCTGCGCTCAGCTCGTACGCCGATGCGGTCGGCACGAGCAACCCTCGGGCCAAACTCTTCACGACCAGATAGGAGCGCCATCGTGTCCACGGCCGCGGGTCTACCGCAGCGGTTCGACCGTGATGCTCCGGTGTTCGCGATCTCCGTGGCGGCCCAGCTCGCCGGGATGCACCCGCAGACCCTGCGGACGTATGACCGGATCGGGCTGGTGTCGCCGCGGCGTACGCCCAAACGTGGCCGCCGCTATTCGGCGCGCGACGTGGCCCGGCTCCGGCTGGTCCAGCGACTCAGCCAGGACGAGGGCATCAACCTCGAAGGAATCCGACGGATCCTGCAGATGCAGGACGAGATCGAACTGCTCCGAGTCGAGGTCGGCCAGCTGACCTCCGCGTTGGCCGATGTGCACAGCGCCCCGCCCGGTATCCGGGTCTTCACCGCCGACCCGGTGGGCGGGGTTCGCCTGGGGGCCCACGCCCCTCGGCGTACGCCGCGGGCCATCACCTCGCGCTGACCTCCATTCCTCGCAGCAGCCTCTGCCCTGGTCGCGCAGTTCGGAAGGATCACCCCAGGCTGGCCCGCTCTGGGCGCCGAGCCACGAACCCGCCGCAACGCTGTTCGGCTGCAGACGCCGCGATCAGAACGCCGAGGCAGGCACGTCCTTCTCGTCGTCGACGATCGCGCGGACGATCCGGCGAGCGACCTCGGCCGGTTGCTTGCCGGCGGGTAGGCGGGGCGGATCGCCGGCGATCGGGCGCGTGGCCAGACCGGTTTCGGTGTGCGGTGGTCGGACGTCGATCACCCGTACGCCGGCCCGCCGCAGCTCGAGGGCCATGGCCTTGTCGAACCCGCTGAGTGCGGCCTTGCTCGCCGAATACGCGGCCATCCCCGCCGTCGGGCTCTCGGCCACGACGGCGCTGAGGCTGACCAGGGTGGAGCCCTCGCCCAGGTACGGCACGAGTGCCCGGACCACCCGGATCGGGCCGAGGGTGTTGATCAGGAAGAGCTGATCGAGGTCATCGTCATCGAGCTCGGTGAGCGGCCCGAAGGCGACTACGCCGGCCGCGAGGATCAGACCGTCGATCGGGCGCTGCTGGGCGGCTGTGGCCAGGCGGGCCGGTGCCGCAGGATCGGCGAGATCCGCCTCGATCGTGCCGACCACCGCCGGCCCGAGGGTGCGGGCCAACGCGGCCAGCTTGTGGGGGTCGCGTCCCGACACAGTCAGCTCGGCCCCGGCCCCGGCCAGTTCCTGGCTGATCGCTGATCCCAGGCCGCCGGTGGCGCCGACGACGAGGTAGTGCTTACCGCTCGGATCGCTCATGCGCAGAGTCTGCCCGGCTCACCGAAACCGCAGCGGCCGCAGTCGAGGGCAGGACCAGCGCGACCCGAGCCCGGTCTGCGTCCAGGAGGACAGGTATGTTCTGTCTACGTTGATACCCGTTCCACTCGACCCCCGGCGTGACGGGGCCGCGCTCCCGCGGATCGGTGCCGAATGGCTCCAGCTCGGTGGCGTGCTCGGGCTGACCTTCACCTACCACCAGCTAGCCGGCGAACAACGAGGTCCAAGTCTGGCCGCGCGATGACCGAAGACCATGGCCGGACGAGGATCGTGATCGTCGACGGGGCGAACGTCGTCGGCTCGCGGCCGGACGGTTGGTGGCGGGATCGGGCCGGTGCCGCGGCTCGGTTGCACGCCAAGCTGGTGGCCACCGACCTCGAGGCCGCCGAGATCATCCTGGTGCTCGAAGGCCAGGCGCGCGGTGGCGTACCCGTGGGGCGGGTGGGCCGCGTACGCACGGTGCACGCGATCGCCGACGGCGACTCGGCCATGATCGACCTGGTCGCGTCCCGGGTCGGCCCGCTGAACGACGTCGCGGTGGTCACGGCCGATCGCGGCCTGATCGCGGGGGTGACCCATGCCGGCGGCTCGTCGCTCAAGCCCTCGTGGCTGCTCGCGCAGGTCGACCCGGAAGTAAGCCCATGAGCGCCATCCGGTGGTGGAGACCGGGGGCTCGGCGGTTCTGATGTCGGTTGCCCTCGACTCACCAAGACTTGAGTGTGGTCGGCTCAAGGTGGAATACTTCCTCTTGAGCAAAAGTTGAGTGAAGTAGGCTCAACCTCGAATACAGCGCAACCTGATCTTGTGAAACGAAGGACGGCATGGACACCAACAAGCTCACCACCAAGAGTCGCGACGCGGTCTCGGCCGCGGTGCGCATCGCCTTGAACAACGGCAACCCGAGCGCCGAACCCTCCCATCTGTTGCACGGCCTGCTCCTGGTCCCGGGTAACACCGTCGGTCCGTTGCTGCAGTCCGTCGGTGCCGACCCGGCCGTGGTCAACGCCGCCGCCCAGGGCGCGATCGCCAAGCTCCCGTCGGCCAAGGGCTCGAGTGTCAGCCAGCCGGCCCTGTCGGGCTCGTTCGCCCGCGTGCTGGCCGACGCCGAAACCCGCGCCGACCAGCTCGGCGACGCGTACGTGGCCACCGAGCACCTGCTCATCTCGCTGGCCAGCATCGACTCCGACGCAAGGAAAATCCTCACCGACCTCAAGGTCAAGCCCGAGCCGCTGATCCGCGCCTTCAACTCCGCACGCGGGACCAAACGGGTGACCAGCCCGGAGGCCGAGGCAACCTCGTCGGCGCTCGACCAGTACGGCGTCGACCTGACCGAACGGGCCCGCGAGGGCAGGCTCGACCCGGTGATCGGTCGGGACACCGAGATCCGCCGCGTGGTCCAGGTGCTGGCCCGGCGGACCAAGAACAACCCGGTCCTGATCGGGGAGCCCGGCGTGGGCAAGACCGCCGTCGTCGAGGGACTGGCCCAGCGCCTGGTCGCCGGTGACGTGCCGGATTCGCTCAAGGGCCGCAAGCTCGTCTCACTCGATCTGAGTGCGATGGTGGCCGGCGCGAAGTACCGCGGCGAGTTCGAGGAGCGGCTCAAGGCCGTCCTGACCGAGATCCGCGACGCCGAGGGTCAGGTCATCACCTTCATCGACGAGCTGCACACCGTGGTCGGTGCCGGGGCCTCCGGCGACTCGAGCATGGACGCCGGCAACATGCTCAAGCCGATGCTGGCCCGCGGCGAGCTGCGGATGATCGGCGCCACCACCCTGGACGAGTACCGCGAGCGGATCGAGAAGGACCCGGCTCTCGAACGGCGCTTCCAGCAGGTGTTCGTCGGCGAACCCACGGTCGAGGACACCATCGCGATCCTGCGTGGGCTGCGCGAGCGTTACGAGGCGCATCACAAGGTCGTCATCACCGACGCCTCGCTGGTCGCCGCCGCGAGCCTGTCCCACCGCTACATCACCTCGCGTCAGCTCCCCGACAAGGCGATCGACCTGATCGACGAGGCGGCGTCGCGACTGCGGATGGAGATCGACTCCTCGCCCGAGGAGATCGATCAGCTGCGTCGGACGGTCGAGCGGATGCAGATGCAGAAGTTCGCGCTCGAGAAGGAGTCCGACGTGGGCAGCCGCGAGCGGCTCCGGCGGCTCGAGGAGGATCTGGCCAACACCGAGGAGGAGTTGCGGGGTCTCGAGGCGCGTTGGCAGGCCGAGAAGGAGGGCCTCAACCAGGTCGGCGAGCTGAAGAAGCGGATCGACAAGGCGCGCAGCGAGGCCGAGAAGGCGCAGCGCGAGGGTGATCTGGCCAAGGCGAGCGAGTTGCTCTACGGCGAGATCCCCGCGCTCGAGGCGCAGATGGCGCAAGCGGATGAGGCGGACCGGGCGACCACACCGATGATCTCCGAGCAGGTCGGCCCGACCGACATCGCCGAGGTGGTGGCGAACTGGACCGGTATCCCGACCGGGCGGCTGCTGCAGGGTGAGACCGAGAAGCTGCTCAGTATGGAGGGACACCTCGGCGAGCGACTCATCGGTCAGAAGCAGGCCGTACGCGCGGTGTCGGACGCGGTCCGGCGGGCCCGGGCCGGGATCTCCGATCCCAACCGGCCGACTGGTTCGTTCCTCTTCCTCGGACCCACGGGTGTCGGCAAGACGGAGCTGGCCAAGGCGCTGGCCGAGTTCCTGTTCGACGACGAGCGGGCGATGATCCGGATCGACATGAGCGAGTACTCCGAAAAGCACTCGGTGTCACGGCTCGTCGGGGCGCCCCCCGGTTACGTCGGCTACGACGAGGGTGGCCAACTGACCGAAGCGGTCCGTCGCCGCCCCTACGCGGTGGTGCTGCTCGACGAGGTCGAGAAGGCGCACGCCGAGGTCTTCGACATCCTGCTCCAGGTGCTCGACGACGGTCGGCTGACCGACGGCCAGGGGCGTACGGTCGACTTCCGCAACGTCCTCTTGATCCTGACCTCGAACCTCGGCTCGCAATACCTGGCTGATCAGAAGCTCGACGACACGATCAAGCGCGACGCCGTGATGGGCGTGGTCCGGAGCTCGTTCAAGCCCGAATTCCTCAACCGACTCGACGAGATCGTGCTCTTCGATCCGCTGGGCACCGAGGAGCTGGCCCGGATCGTCGACATCAATCTTGACCGGCTGAACGCCCGGCTGGCCGAGCGGCGGATCACCGTCGCGGTCACGTCGGCGGCCAAGGACTGGCTCTCGCTGACCGGTTTCGATCCGGTCTACGGCGCGCGCCCGCTCCGCCGCCTCGTGCAGTCGACCATCGAGGACCAGCTCGCCCGGCGGGTCCTGTCCGGCGAGATCCACGAGGGCCAGACGGTGACGTTCGACGTGGACGAGGGAACCGACGGCCTGGTCATCCGCGAGCCGGCGGCCGTTTAGACCGTCGACTGCGGGGAGGATGCAGGGCCGCGTACGCCGTGAGGTCCGCCGATCACCACCAACCCTGGCGGCGGGCCCAACGGAGCACGACCAGTGACATCGCGATCATGACGCTGAGCAGCAGGATCAGCCAGCCCCAATGCGTCGAGTCGTTGACGATGACGTTCATCCCGACCACCGAGGACAGCGACGTGATCGGCAGGGTCACCGCGGCGATCACCGCGAGGCGCTCGGCCGCGATCGTCATCTTGGTGTCGGTCCGGGCGCGGTAGAACTCGGTCACCCCACCGAGGAAGTCGAGTTGCGCCTGGGCGATCGAGGCGACCCGCTCGTACTGGTCGAGCAGGTCGCGCATCAGTTCGAGTCCCTGCTCGGGAGCGAAGGTGACCAGTTTGATGGCCCGGCGGTAGATCTCACCGCCCTGGCTGGCCATCGTCTTGATGGTCAGCAGTTCGTGTCGCGCGGTGAACAGCTGGGTGAGGAACTCCTGCGGCTCCTCGTCGGTCGCCGACATCACCCGCTGCTCGAGCAGCCCGACCTGTCGGGCGATGTCACCGACCAGTTCGGCCTCACGCCGGGCGACCGAGGAGACGATCGCGTACGTCAGCCCGAACGGCGAGGTCGGGCGCAGTCGTCCACTCTCGATCCGGGCGGCCACGGTGGTGGTCTCGCGCAGCGCTGCCTCGTCGGGCACGACCGGATTCAGCGGACCGTGCACGGTGATCAGGAAGTCGGGCCCGATGAACTGGTCGAGCTCGAGGTAGTGGACGTGGCCGCCGGTGCCGATCTCGGGGGCGTGGATGACCAGGAACAGGTGATCGGGGTAGACGTGCACCCGCGGCACGTGGTTGCGGACCCGGCAGTCGGTCAGGGCCATCGGGTGGATTCCGAACTGCTCGGTGAGCGTGACCTCGGCGGCGTCGCTCCAGGTCGCGATGTCGAGCCAGAGGAAGCCGTCGTCGCGTCGGCGGAGCGTCGACACGTCCTCGATCGACCGCGTGGACATCCCGTCGGCACCGATCCATCGCAGCTGCACAGCCCACCTCCACATCCGACATTACGATCGGGTCGGTGATGTCCGACGAGCTGGT
The DNA here is from genome assembly GCA_963815905.1 of uncultured Actinomycetota bacterium. Classification (GTDB taxonomy): domain Bacteria; phylum Actinomycetota; class Actinomycetes; order Propionibacteriales; family Propionibacteriaceae; genus Microlunatus. The sequence continues at coordinate 7,756 of CAWFIO010000020.1, forward strand.
GCTGCGGCCCGGGACCCTGCTCATCCCCGACCCCGCCCACCCCGGCGCGTTCACGCTGCGGATGGGCGGCACCGACCAGTCCTACGTGGACCTGCACGAGCCGCTCCGGCTCGAGTTCGACTACGTGCAACGCATCGCCGACGCCATCGACAGCTGCTTCGAAGCCGGGCTGCGGATCCGGGTGGTGCACGTCGGCGGGGCCGCCCTGACCGTCCCGCGCTACGTCACCGCCACCCGGGCCACCTCGGCGCAGATCGTCCTCGAACCCGACGCCGAGCTGACCGCCTTCGTCCGCGAGCGGTTGCCGCTCCCGCCCCGGAGCGGAATCAAGATTCGAGCGATCGACGGCCGCAACGGCGTCGCCGCGATCCGCGACGCTTCGCAGGATCTGGTCATCGTCGACGCCTTCGCCGGACCGCAGATCCCGCCCGAGCTCGGCACGCTGGAATTCCTCCAGGACGTGCGACGGGTGCTCCAGCCGACCGGTTTCCTGGTCATGAACATCACCGACCGGGGGCTCACCTACAGCCGCCGGGTCGCCGCCGGGATCTCCGAATCGTTCGGGGCGGTCGCGCTCTGTGCCGAGCCGGCGACGCTGAAGGGGCGACGGTTCGGCAACGTGATCGTGGTGGCCGGGGCGGCCTCCGGTCCGTTCGTCGCGCTGGCCGAGCGTGCCGGATCGGGACCCTTCCCCTATCGGGTGCTGCACGGCGCCCGGCTGGCGCAGATGCTCGCCGGCGCCGCCCCGTTCACCGACGCCGATGCCGAGCCGTCCCCGCCACCCCCGTTCGGGCAGTCGTTCTTCAGCTGACGCCCGTGTGGATAGTCCCGGCCGGGTCTGCGGATCGGAACGCCACCGGGCCGCCAGCGCCTAACCTGGTCGCATGTCCCAGGGCTATCAGCCGTTCCCGAGCCGACCGCAGTTCTCGGCTCCGGCGTACGCACCGGCGCCCCTGACCGACGACCAGTTGCGCCGGCTGCCGCCGCCGCCACCGCCGGCGGTGGACGACTCCCCGATCACCGAACGTCCCGCCGTGATCGCGCTCGGCGCGACGATGGCGATCACCGCCGCGCTGCAGTGGAGCTGTGGGCTGGCGCTGGTCTGGCTGACCGCGGTCGCCGGGGTCGCCGAATTCGATCGGGCCGGCGAGCAGGACCGCCTTCTTCCACATCCTCAACCGCTTCAACTACCGGCTGCTCGACGGGCTGGCCATCCCGCTGTTCGCCTTCCCGGTCGCGTCCGTGGTGACCGGATTCCTGGCGTTGCGCGCGCGGCGGTGGACCCGGATCGCCCACAGCGCGCTCGGTCTCGTCGTGCTGGCCTGGTCGGCCTGGTGGCTGCGCGACCACCTGCTGTGGTGGGTGTTCGGCGCGCTCTACATCACCCTTGCGGTCGGCGTCTTGTGGACCCCGGCGGCTTCGCGCTGGTACGGGCGTCCGCGCAGCTGAGCCAGTCGACGAACGGCCTCGTCGAGCACCGCATCGGTCTTGCAGAAGGCCCAGCGCACGTACGGCCGCCCGGCCTCGGTCCGGTCGTAGAAGACCTGATGGGGGATGGCGACGACCCCGCACCGGTGGGGCAGCTCGCGGCAGAACTCGACGCCGTCGTCGTAGCCGAGTCCACGGACATCGGTGGTCATGAAGTAGGTGCCCCGCGGTCGGATCGGCTGCAGCCCGACCTCGGTCAGCGCGTCGAACAGCCGGTCGCGCTTGCCCTGCAGCTCGAGCCGGGCCTGCTCGATCCAGTCGTCGCCCTCGTTCAGGGCGCGCGCGACGGCCGGTTGGAACGGGGCGCCCGAGACGTAGGTGAGGAACTGTTTGACCGCGGTGATCTCGGTGATCAGCTCGGCCGGGCCCAACGCCCAGCCGATTTTCCAACCGGTCGCCGAAAAGGTCTTGCCCGACGACGAGATCCGCACGGTCCGCTCGCGCAGGCCGGGGAGGGCGGCCAGCGGTAGGTGTTCGGCGTCGTCGAAGACCAGGTGCTCGTACACCTCGTCGGTGATGACCAGGACGTCGTGGGCGATGGCCAGCCGGGCGATCTCGGCAAGGTCTTCTCGACCGAGCACCGCTCCGGTCGGGTTGTGCGGTGAGTTGATCAGGATGGCCTTGGTGCGCGGCGTGAACGCAGCGGCCAGTTCGGCGTGGTCGAGGGTGAAATCGGGTCCGAACAGGGCGACGCCGACCCGGGTCCCGCCGGCCAGATCGATCGAGGCGGCGTACGAGTCGTAGAAGGGCTCGAGCGCGATCACCTCGTCGCCGGGATTCACGAAGGCCAGGATCGCCGCGGCCAATGCCTCCGTCGCGCCGGTGGTGATCAGCACCTCGGTGTCGGGGTCGTACGCGAGACCATAGTGCCGCTCGGTGTGCGCGGTCACGGCCTGCCGAAGCTCGGCGATCCCACGCCCGGGCGGGTATTGGTTGACGCCGCGGGCGATCGCGTCACGGGCCTCGTCGAGCATGAACGCCGGCCCGTCGGAATCGGGGAACCCCTGGCCGAGGTTGACCGAACCTGTCGCCACGGCCAGCGCTGACATCTCCGCGAAGATCGTCGCGGTGGCCGACCGGACCCGATCCGCTTTCCACACCGAAGCCATGCCGGTGACCCTACCGAGCGGGTGCCGCTCAGCCGTCGACGGTCAGGTCCTCGAGGGCCTGCTTAGCCGGGGCCAGATACTGCTCGGCATTCTCGGGGATCGAGGCATAGAACAGTCCTGCGGTGCCAGTGCCGGTGTCGACGATGACCACGATCAAGCGTTCGCTCTTCGCCTCGATCCCGGCGACGTCGAAGCCGAGTTGCGACTCGACGATCCAGGCGTCGTGTCCGTCGACCCGGGTGGCTTCGTTGCGACGGTCCTTCCGGGTCACCGCCGAGCCGCGGTAGAAGGTGCCGCTGACGCATGTGACCACGATGCCCGCACCGGCCTCCGGGGTGAAGAACCCGTCGCCGGCCACGAGCTCGCCCACGATCACCGCCGCCCTCCAGTAGTCGCCCGACGGCATCGGCTCGATGTCGATCGACTGGATGAGCACACCCTTGCCGAAGGCCACTCGGGCCTCGCTCGACGGCGCGGACCAGGGCGAGCCGAGCTGGGGGTACGAGAGCTTGCCGGCGTGGACCCGACCGTCGTTGGGCTGCGGCTCCGGTGTGCCGTCGCGCGGGGTGGGGCAGACATCGGTTGACGGCGTACCGCCGCTCGACCCCGGATCCGGCCCGGGGACCACGTTGCTCCGGGCGACCAGCACGCCGATCACGACGGCGGCGACAAGGACCGCCGCCAAGCCCAGGAGCCAACCCCAGGCGCGCTGGGGCCGGGCGGTCGAGGGCGTGCGGGTCGCGACGGTCGGCGGACCGAGGTTGGTCCCGGGCGGCGGCGCGGCGGCGGGGTGCGGGGAGATGGCGGCCGACCAGGTCCGACCGTCCCAGTAGCGGTACATGCCGGCCTGACCACCTGGATCGGAGTACCACCCCGGGGCCGCGCTCACGCGGTCAGTGTAGGGAGAACGTGGTGGCGCGACGGGTGAATCGGGACGGCGGGGTGGTCCGCGGGGCAGAATTGACCCGTGATCGAGCCCGACGTCGCTTCCGACGTGGAGGAAACGCCGCCGCAACCCGCGCGCCGGCGTCGCCCGTCGACGCTGACCCTCGTCGGCCTGGTGTTGCTGCTGGCCGGCGCCTCGTGTCTGGGCTGGGTCGCGTACCAGTACGTCGGGACCAACGTAGTGGCCCAGCGGACGTTCAGCGCCGAGCGCGATCAGCTGCGCGAGAAGTGGCAGAGCGAGCAGCGGAGCGACCCGAAGCGGAAGGGCGAGCCGCCCGAACCCGCGCTCGGCGAGGCCATGGCGCTGCTGCGGATCCCGGCTTTCGGTGCGAAGTATGAGATCCCGATCCTCAGCGGTACCGACCTCGGCGTCCTGGCCAGGGGCGTCGGGCACTACGCCTCGACCGCGCAGCCGGGTCAGGTCGGCAATTTCGCGATCGCCGGCCACCGGGTGACCCACGGGCAGCCGTTCTCCCGGCTGCTCGAGCTCAACAAGGGCGATCAGGTCATCGTCGAGACGGCCGAAGCGGTCTACACCTACGTGATCGACGAGGCCCCGCGGCAGCTGACGGTCACCGACACCGACACCTGGGTGATCGACCCGGTGCCCGGCAAGCCGGAGACCAAGCCGACGCAGCCGCTGCTCACGCTGACCACCTGTCAGGACCTCTTCCACTCCCCGGATCGCTCGATCGGCTTCGGCCACCTGGAGACGACCCAGAACAAGTGACGACCCAGAACAAGTGACGACCCAGAACAAGTGACCGTCCCGCCACTGAAAAGCGACGCCCAGTCATCGGGGGACGCGCGACACGCCGCGTTCGGGGCGGTCGAGGTGCGACTGGACGTCGAATTCCAGCGTGGGCGGCTCGGGCCCGCGGGCGGTGACGGGGGAGCGCCGTTCCCACTAGGCTTTCGGGTCCCACTAGGGTTTCGGGCATGAGTGAACTGCCCGTCGTCGACGAGACCGCGACCCTGATCGAGGCGATCAAGGAACTGGCGGTGGTGCACGGGGAGGTCACGCTGGCCTCGGGTCGGACCGCGAACTATTACGTCGACATGCGTCGGGTGACGCTCGACGGAGCGGCGGCGCCGATCGTCGGCCGGGTGATGCGCGATCTGGTCGCGGACTGGGACTTCGAGGCGGTCGGTGGGCTGACGCTGGGTGCCGATCCGGTGGCCACGGCCATGCTGCACGCCGCCACCGCGACCGGCGAACGGCTCGACGCCTTCGTCGTCCGCAAGCAGGGCAAGGCCCACGGGCTGCAGCGCCAGATCGAGGGCTCCCCGGTAGCCGGGCGCCGGGTGCTCGCCGTCGAGGACACCAGCACCACCGGCGGCTCGGTGCTCACCGCGGTCGAAGCTCTGCGTGCCGCCGGCGCCGAGGTGGTCGGTGTGGCGGTCATCGTCGACCGCAACACGGGTGCCCGCGAGGCGATCGAGGCGGCCGGCCTGAGCTATCGCTTCGCCGTTTCGGCGCAGGATCTCGGGCTGGCCTGATCACTGACCGGGCGTGCGATTACGCTGTGAGGCGCCCGACAGCAGGGGTCCGACCAGGCTAAGGAGATCCGCATGGGTTCCGCCATCACCGTGATCGTCATCCTCGTGGTGATCGTCATCATCCTCGCGCTGGTCGCGATGGGGATGTACAACGGGTTCGTCAAGTCGCGCAACCTCATCCAGGAGTCGTGGCGCCAGATCGACGTCGAGCTCAACCGACGGTATGAGCTGATCCCCAACCTGGTCGAGACGGTCCGCGCGTACGCCGCGCACGAGCGCAACACGCTCGAGGACATCACCCGACTCCGTTCGCAGGCCCAGCAGATCTCGCGGTCCGACGGCTCGCTGCCGAGCCAGCAGCGCGCGGACGTCGAGCAGGCGCTGTCGGGTGCAGTGCACAACCTGATCGTCAGCGTCGAGGCCTACCCCGATCTGAAGAGCAACCAGAACTTCCTCGAGCTGCAGCGTCAGCTGGCCGAGACCGAGGACCGGATCGCCGCCGGCCGCCGCTTCTACAACGCCAACGTGCGGGTCTACAACACCAAGGTCGAGTCGGTCCCGAGCAACATCATCGCCGGCATGTTCAAGTTCGAGAAGGCGACCTACTTCGAGGTCAACGATCCGACCGTGCGTCAGGCGCCGGGCGTCAGCTTCGGCGAGATCGCCTACCGCGGCGACCAGCAGCAGGGCCAGTTGCCGCAGCAGCAGTCGGCCCCCGGCGTGCAGTTCGGTCAGCCGAGCGATCGGCTGCCCGACCCGCAGCAGTATCAACCGCAGCAGTATCAACCGCAGCAGAACCAGCCCCAGCAGTACCAGCAGCCGCCGGCGGGCGGCGGCTACCAGCCGCCGCAGTATCAGCAGCCGGGTCAGTCCGGGTCGCCGCAGTACCAGCAGACCCCGCCGCCGCAGCCGCCGTACCAGCAGCCACCGGCCGGTGGGGGCTACCTGCCGCCGCAGACCTGACGGTCAGGCCTCGGTCGGGGCGGTGTCGCGCTTGGCGACGGAGGCGCGGCGGCGGTGCAGCAGGTATTCGATGGCCATGGGGATCAGCGAGACCCCGACGATGGCGAGCAGGACCAGATCGACGTTGTTCTTGACCGCCGGGACCTGGCCGAGGAAGTACCCGCCGATGGTGACGCCGCAGGCCCACAACACCCCGCCGATCGCGGTGTAGCCGATGTACTTGCCGAAGCTCATCCGACTGACCCCGGCGACCAGGGTCACGAAGGTCCGCACGATCGGGACGAAGCGGGCCAGGATCAGCGCCCGGCTGCCATAGCGTTCGAAGAAATCATGGGTCTGAGCCACGTACTTCGGATTGAGGATCCTGCCGATCACGCCACTTCGCGGCTTGAACAGCGGCGGCCCGATCAGGCGACCGATCCAATAGCCCGAGATGTTTCCGAGCACGGCGGCCACGGTCAGCACAATGCAGACGAAGACCATGCTGTGCTGGATCGCGCCCTGGGAGACGAACAGTCCGACGGTGAAGAGCAGCGAGTCCCCGGGCAGGATCGCGAACAATCCGCATTCGGCGAAGATGATCGCGGCAGTGACCCACAACGCATACGGACCGGCGGTGTTGATCAGATACTCGGGGTCCATCCAGGACGGCAGAAGCATCGGCGTCAGAAATGCGGCGTCGAGGGGGATCACGCGGTGAACGGTACCGTCGGGCCCTGTGAGTTTCCTAAGCGAGGACGAGGTGATCGCAGCCTCGGGTGAGCCAGGGGTCGGTCCGCATCCACAGCCCTGGCCCGATGATGCCCGGCTGGACCCGGAGCTGTTGGCCGGCGGTGACCGACGCAACGTGGTCGACCGGTTCCGCTACTGGCGGCTGGAGGCCATCGTCGCCGAACTCGACCAGACCCGGCACCCGCTGCAGATCGCCATCCAGAACTGGGAGCACGACTTCAACATCGGCTCGATGGTCCGCAGCGCCAACGCCTTCAACGTCAGCGGCGTGCACATCATCGGCCGTCGCCGCTGGAACCGCCGAGGGGCCATGGTCACCGACCGCTACCTGAGCGTGCAGCACCACGCCACCGTCGAGGAATTCGCCGCGACCATGACCGAGACCGGGTACGCGGTCATCGGTATCGACAACCTGCCCGGGGCGCAGCCGCTGGAGCGCGCCGAACTGCCGGAACGCTGCTGCCTGGTCTTCGGATCCGAGGGACCCGGGCTGACCGAGGAGCTGCTGGCCCGCTGCCAGAGCCTGGTCGAGATCACCCAGTACGGCTCGACCCGCTCGATCAACGCCGGCGCGGCGGCGGCGATCGCCATGTACCACTGGGCGGTCCGCTGGGCTTGACGACTGGCCAACAGAGCAAGTTGTGAGCTGGGGCACATCGGGTCATACTGGTCTGCACTGGTCTTGACCAGCAGGTCTATCGCGAACGAGGAGACATCGTTGTCGCAGCACCGGGTCCAGATGAATTCTCTGACCACCAAGCGCGCTCAGGTTCGCACCATCTTGGAGAATCTGATCGACTCCGAGCTGCATTCCGGCGACGCCATCCCCTCGGAACGTTCGCTCGTCGTCCGGCTCGGGGTCAGTCGGGTGACCGTGCGGCAGGCCATCGCCGACCTGGTCGAGAGCGGAGTCCTCGAACGGGTGCACGGCAAGGGCACCTACGTCCGCGGTCCACAGGTCGACTCGCGGCTGCACCTCACCTCGTTCTCCCGTGAGATGCGCGATCGCGGGCTGCTACCCGCCACCGTCGTGCTCGCGGCCAGCGAGCAGGCCGCCGACGACGACGTCGCGTACGCACTGCGGATCCGGCCGGGCCGCCCCGTCGTCCGGGTCGAGCGGCTGCGGACCGCCGACGGGACTCCGATGGCGTACGAGGTCGGGCACTACCCGTCGATGCTCTTCCCCGGGCTGCTGCAGCGTGAGCTCGGTGCGCTCTACGACGTCTTCGCCAGCGAGTACGGCGTGGTCGTCACCAGCGGCGAGCAGACCGTCCGCGCCGAATCGGCCGACGCCCACCAGGCCCGCATCCTCGGCGTGGCCAAGCGGGCGCCGCTGCTGGTCCAGGAGCGCACCACGTACGCGGGGGACCGGGCCATCGAGCTGTCGAGTTCCTGGTACCGCGCCGACCGCTACCGGATCCACATGGCGATCACCCCGCGCGGCGCGCGGGAGAACTGACCGCACCTCTTTGGCAGGATGGGCCGATGAACACCGGCCCGATCAACGAGCTGACCGTCGCCTACGACCCCGGCGCGCTGGCCGAGAGGGTGGAGCGCTGGCGGCGACTGACCCGATCGCGGGTGACCAGCCTGATCCTCACCCTCGTCATCATGACGGTGATCTACTTCTGGCAGCGCGACCAGATGCAGGGCACCAGCTTCTTCGCCATCTACGGCGTCGTGCTGGCCATCTCGGTGGCCATCCTGGCGGTGACCTTCCTCGGCTACCGCAGGTTCAAGACCCAGCTGGAGGGCGTCGGCAACGGCATCGCCATCCGGATCGGCTCACCCGGCATCCAGCTCGCCGAGCTCGGCGCTCCGTGGACCCAGGTCGCTGCGCTGACCACCGAGAAGGGCCGGCTCGGTCGAGCACCCGGCCTCCGCTTGTCGCTGACCGACGGACGCTCCTCGGTCGTCGCCCTCGACACCGTCTCGGTCTTCCCGGCCACCATCGACTCGACCGTGCGCGCGTTCTCCGGTGGTCGGCTCGGGGTCGACCTGAGCGCGCTCGAGACCTGACCGCCGTTCCCTCGCTGGCCAGGGCACCTATCCGCCCCGGGGGATCTTTGACAGACTGACCCGCGACACTTTCTCGAAAGGAATCACCGACTCATGCCCATCGCCACCCCTGAGGTCTACGCCGAAATGCTCGATGCGGCGAAGAAGGGTTCGTTCGCGTACCCCGCCATCAACATCAGCTCCTCGCAGACCATCAACGCCGCCCTGCAGGGATTCGCCGAGGCCGGTTCCGACGGCATCATCCAGGTGTCCACCGGCGGTGGCGAGTACGCATCCGGCCCCACCATCAAGAACAAGGTGACCGGGTCCGTCGCCCTCGCGCTCTACGCGCAGGAGGTCGCCAAGAACTACCCGATCAACATCGCGCTGCACACCGACCACTGCCCGAAGAACAACCTCGACAGCTTCGTCCGGCCGCTGCTGGCGTTGTCGACCGAGCGGGTGAAGAACGGCGGCCTGCCGCTCTTCCAGTCGCACATGTGGGACGGTTCCGCGGTCCCGGTCGAGGAGAACCTCTCGATCGCCGACGAGCTGCTCGCCCTGACCCACGCGGCCAACGTCATCCTCGAGATCGAGGTGGGTGTCGTCGGTGGTGAAGAGGACGGCGTCAGCCACGAGATCAACGACAAGCTGTACACCACCGTCGAGGACGGTCTGCGCACCGTCGAGGTCCTCGGCACCGGCGAGAAGGGCCGCTACATCACCGCCCTCACCTTCGGCAACGTGCACGGCGTCTACAAGCCGGGGTCGGTCAAGCTGCGCCCCGAGGTTCTCAAGGAGATCCAGGAGCAGGTCGGGGCCAAGCTCGGCAAGGCCAACCCGTTCGACCTCGTCTTCCACGGCGGCTCCGGCTCGACCCTGGAAGAGATCCGCGCCGCCGTCGACTACGGCGTGATCAAGATGAACATCGACACCGACACCCAGTACGCCTTCACCCGCCCCGCCGCGGCCCACATGTTCGCCAACTACGACGGCGTGCTGAAGGTCGACGGGGAGGTCGGCAACAAGAAGGCCTACGACCCGCGCGCCTGGGGCAAGGCCGCCGAGGCCGGCATGGCCAAGCGCGTCGTCGAGGCCTGCGAGGACCTGCGCTCGACCGGAACCTCGCTGAACAACTGATCCCTCTGGTTTTGCAGGGACTCTCGCCAACGGCGAGACTCTGCGGCCACCGTCACAAGGTGGTGGTGTCGTACGCGGTACCGCTCGGCCTTGCGATGGAAACCGTTTCGAGCGTCTTAGCTTGTGACGGCGGCCGCAGAGTCTCGCCGTTGGCTTGTTGTGGAGCGAGGTCCGGTTTTTCTCGTTCGGCGGAGGTCGGTCGGGGTGGGGGCCTCGTGGTCTGGAGGTGCGCGCTCGGCCGGTCGTGGGGCGCGGCCGAGCAGCGGCGAGTTTGCGGAGGGCTTAGGGGTACGCGGCGGGGGCTGCGGGGCTAGGGTGCAGAGGTCGGTTCAGGGACGAGCGGAATGGGATGACATGACCAAGGCGATCGAGAACGACCTGCACAAGCTGAGCGGGATCGGGCCGAAGTACACCGAGATGCTGGAGAAGATCGGGGTGGATTCGGTCAAGGAGATGAGCCATCGCAATCCGGCCTCGCTGACCAAGATGATCGCCGACCGGCATGGTGCGGTCGTGGGTCTGTCCGAGGCTCGGGTGGCCGCGTGGATCGCTGAGGCCAAGACGCTTCAGGGCTGAGTGAGCGGGCGGGTCTACGCTGCCAGCGTGACCGTCACGCCGGCAGTGGCCCCGCAGCAGCGACCGACGCCCCTGAGCCGGGTGTGGTCGGGGTCTCGGGTGATCGCCGAAGATCTGACCGGCGAAGACCTGGGTGACGTCCTCGAGCTCAATGCTGGCTCCTCGGCCTGGTGGGTGTTGCCGCGGGACGACGGCTACGGTGCGTCCGAGCTGCGTTCGGTGGCCCAGGCGCTCGAGCTCGACGAACTGGCGGTGCAGGACCTGCTGGCCGAGGATCGTCGGGCCAAGTACGAATCGATCGGGCAGGCCCGGTTGGTCATCACCAATGCGGTCAGCGTCGATCCCGCCACCGACCGGCTGGCCGCCTGCCCGGTCTCGATGATCGCCACCGACCGGATCCTGATCTGCCTCACCGGCGACGCGCCCGGCTTCCACCCGGCGCAGCTGCTGATGCAGCAGGAGCAGTTGCTCGCCCAGGGTGGCGTCGAGGTCGCGATGCAGCTGATCCTCAAGCGGATCATCCACGGGTACGAGGATGCGGTGCAGTACCTGGAGGACGCCAGCGACGATCTCGCGGACGCGTTGTTCGAGGAGCGCCCGCTGAGTCGACCCGAGCAGTTGCGGGCTTTCCGCTTGCGCACCGCACTGTCGCACCTACGACGACTCACCGACCCGATGCGGACGGTCATGGCCGATCTGGTCGGCGACCCGCCCGTCCCGGCGAAGGGGGCCAAGGCGCGGCCGACCGCCGTCACCCGTCGTTGGACCGTCCTCCAGGAACACCTGACCCGGGTCGCCAACGCGGCCGACGCCCTGCGCGAGGCGCTGTCCTCGGTGTTCGACACCAGCCTGGCGCTGGCCGATGTGCGGATGAACCAGGTGATGAAGAACCTCAGCGGATGGGCCGCGATCATCGCCGTCCCCACGCTGATCACCAGCTTCGTCGGGATGAACGTCGGCTTCCCGCTCTACGGCACGGTCACCGGGTTCGTCCTCGCGCTGGGGCTGATGATCGTCTCCGCGGCCCTGCTGTACCTGCTGTTCAAACGGCGCGAGTGGATCTGAGACTCCGCGTAGGCTGACTCCCCGTGACCGACCGCACCCATGAGAACCTGCTCGCCTTCGGCCCGGGTACGCCGCCCAGCCTGCTGCCGGTCGACCCGGCCGCCGCCCCACTGGACGCGCTCGGTGGCGCTGACCGGCTGGTTGAGATCACCGCGGCCAACCCGGCGTCCAGCCTCTGCTGGGCCCTGCTGGCCGAAGCGGCTCTGGCCGTCGGCAACCCCGAGGGCGACGTCGCCGCGTACGCGTACGCCCGGACCGGCTACCACCGGGGACTCGACGCCCTGCGCCGCTCCGGCTGGAAGGGCTCCGGCCCGATCCCGTGGGAACACGTCCCCAACCGCGGCTTCCTCCGCGCCCTCTACGCGCTCTTTGTGGCCGCCGGCCGGATCGGCGACGCGGTCGAACACGAGCGTTGTGGCCAGTTCCTCCGCGACTCCTCCGAGACCGCTTTCACCGCGCTCTCCGCTTCCTGACGCTGGGGCCTCGGCCCCGAGGAGAACGTCAGGGGTCTTCAGTTCGGGTGCGGAGTCGCCCGGCTGGTCAGGGCTTGTCCGGACACGACCGGAGGAACCCGATAGAATCGGGTCGCAAGAGTCCCCGAGGCAACGGCCCGGGGGCTTCACTCTTTCCGCGCAGGGATTGCGCGGCACGGAAGGGCGGCGATCACATGCCGGGCATTGTGGTGGTGGGCGCACAGTGGGGCGACGAGGGCAAGGGCAAGGCCACCGATCAACTCGGTGACCGCGTCGATTTCTGTGTGCGTTATTCGGGGGGCAACAACGCTGGCCACACGATCGTGGTCAAGGGCGAACGGTATGCGTTGCATCTGCTGCCGTCGGGGATCCTCAACCCCAACTGCGTACCGGTCATCGGCAATGGGGTGGTCGTCGACCTCGACGTGCTGTTCACCGAGATCGCCGGTCTGGCGGCGCGCGGAGTGGATGCGTCGGGGCTGCTCGTCTCGGCCAACGCCCACATCATCGCCAGCTATCACCAGGTGATCGACAAGGTCACCGAGCGGTTCCTGGGCAAGGCGAAGATCGGTACCACCGGCCGCGGGGTCGGGCCGGCGTACTCGGACAAGGTCAACCGGATCGGTCTGCGGATCCAGGACCTCTTCGACGAGTCCATCCTGAGCCAGAAGGTCGAGGCCTCGCTGGCGCAGAAGAACCACCTGCTGGTCAAGGTCTACAACCGGCGCGAGATCGATCCGGCCCAGGTCACCGAGCACCTGCTGTCCTTCGCCGAGCGGATCAAGCCCCACGTCGCCGACGTCAGCCTGGTGCTCAACGACGCGCTCGACGAGGGCAAGGTGGTGTTGTTCGAGGGCGCTCAGGCCCACCACCTCGACGTCGACCACGGGACGTATCCGTACGTGACCTCGTCCAACCCGGTCGCGGCCGGTGCCTGCGTCGGTTCCGGCGTCGGACCGACCCGGATCGATCGGGTGGTCGGGATCGCCAAGGCCTACACCACCCGGGTGGGTGAGGGCCCGATGCCGACCGAGCTGCTCGACGAGGACGGCGAGAAGCTGCGTCGGATCGGCGCCGAGTTCGGCACCACGACCGGTCGTCAACGACGGTGTGGGTGGTTCGACGCACTGGTCGTGCGATCAGCGGCGCGGGCCAACGCCTTCACCGACATCTTCTTGACCAAGCTCGACATCCTCAGCGGTTGGGAGAAGATCCCGGTCTGCATCGCGTACGAGGTGAACGGCGTCCGGCACGACACCATGCCGCTGACCCAGTCCGACTTCCACCACGCGACGCCGATCTATGAGGAGCTCGACGGCTGGGAGGAAGACATCAGCGACTGCCGGAACTTCGACGATCTGCCGAAGAACACGCAGGCCTACGTCAACCGGCTCGAGGAGCTGTGCGGCGCACGAATCTCGGGCATCGGCGTCGGGCCGTCGCGCGAGCAGTCCATCGTGATCAACGACCTGCTCTGAGATGGGCGCCGTCCGGCGGGCGACGGCGCAGGATGTTGCCGACCTCGCCGGCGTCTCGCGAAGCGCCGTCTCGCTCGTGCTCAACGGCCGGGCGAGCGGCGTCGTGGCGAAGGCGAAGCAGGAGGCCATCGTCACCGCCGCACGGCAGCTGCGCTACCGCCCGAACGCGGTGGCGCTCAGCCTGCGCAGCAGTCGCAGCTGGACGATCGGGTCGCTGACCTGGACCTCCGATGCCGGGTTCGCCGACAACCTGCTGTACGTCGCCGGCCGCACCGTACGCGAGGCCGGCTACGTCTCCATCCTGATCAGCGTCCCCGGGCGGACCCGTGAGCTCGAACCGGCGTTGACGACCCTGATCGACCGGCAGATCGACGGGCTCGTGGTCATCGCCCCGGAGTTCGACCGGGTCGAGTTGCCCGAGCTGCCCGATGACCTGCCGATCATCATGATCAACTGCACCGACACGTCCGGCACCATCGCCAGCTTGTCGCCGGACGAGTTCGGCGCCTCGGGGAGCGCGGCCCAGATGCTGATCGACCGTGGCCACATCCGCTTCGCGGTGCTGGCCGACAACGGCACCTCGGTCCAGTCGGTGCAGCGGGTGGCCGGCGCGCTCGAGAGTGCCCGGCTGGCCGATCTTCCCGCCCCCCGAATTTTCCGGGCCCCGGCGACCATCCGGGCCGGGTACGCGCTGGCCCTGGCCGCGCTCGACGAACCCGATCCGCCGACGGCCCTGATCTGCACGCGCGAACGATTCACCGTCGGCGCGCTGCTTGCTGTCCGCGATCTCGACCGCCGGGTGCCCGGCGATGTCTCGCTGGTCAGCCTGGATGACGCCGCCGGTCTGAGCCGCGATCTCTCCCCCGACATGGCGTTGCTCGTCCGGCCCGATCAGGCCATGGCGCAGCAGGGCGTGAGCATGCTGCTCAACGACATCAACCACCCGGGCGAACAGCCGATCCGGCATCTCGAATTCGTCTGCCCTCCGCACCTGGGGGCGTCGATCCGGTCGCTCTGACCCCCGGCCGCCCTACGTGGGCAGCCCCAGTCGGTGGACGGTGAGGTCGTCCCCGTCGACCCGCCAGTGACTGGTCGCGGTCGGGTAGGCGCGAGTGGTGTGCACGAAGCCGGCCGTGAACAGCTCGATCATGCTCGCGTCGACGAAGATCCGCGCCGGTTCGCTACCGCTGGCGATGACCACGACGGTGTCGTCCCCGTCAACCAGACTCAGGGTGACCGCGCCGTTCGCGACGATCTCGAACGAGCGCTCGGTCACCGGCCCCGTGGGGTCGATGGTGTCGCGGCGCAGCCCGACGAGCTCGGCCGCCGGCCGGGAGTGCAGGACGTCGTCACTGACCGAGAGTTCGCGCGGGAAGGTCAACGATCCGGCCCACCCCGCCTGCTCGATCTGTTCGTCGCTGCGGTCGAGCTCCCACGACCAGCCCCAGAGCAGGGTGCGGCCGTCGGCACTGGTCAGCTGGGGCGCGTAGAAGGCCGGGCCCTCGTCGACGACGCCGCCCGAGGTCGCGGCGAAGCGCAGTCCCTCACCCTCGCGGACCAGATCGCCGAGGAGATACCGGACGCCGGCCAGCACGTGGATGTCGTCGCGCCAGCGCCACAACGAGATCAGCAGCACCCAGCGGTCGTCGATCAGCGCCAGGTTCGGGCATTCCCAGATGTTGGCCTCGGCGACCCGCGCCGCCACCGGGTCGTCCTCGGTCAACAGCGGCGGCAGCTCGGTCCACTGCTCGAGGTCATCGCAGGCGTACAGGACGATCTGCGGTCGCCCGAACCGGCGTCCGGCGCCCTGCACCGCGTACCGCCGCGACTGGTGGGTGAAGATGAAGGGGTCGCGGGCCTCGTCGATCTCGGGATCCTCCGGAGTCCGGACGACCGGCGCCTCCATCGGCGTCCACTCGCGCAAGGAACGGTCGCTCCGGGCGATCACCACGCCGGCGTTCCAGGCGTGGTCGGGCACCGCGGTGTAGGCCGCCGTCGGCGTACCGTCGTCGTCGACGATGCAGCCGCTCCAGCAGCCGGCCCGGTCGAAACCGTCCGGGCGCGGGGCCAGCGCCACCGGCTCCTCGGTCCAGCGCAACAGGTCGGTGGAGCTGACGTGGCCCCAGTGCACGTCACCGTGAGTGGGCGCATGCGGGTTGTACTGGAAGAAGACGTGGTAGGTGTCATCGATCTTGCAGACCCCGTTGGGATCGTTGATCCAGCCCAGCGGCGGGCGGATGTGCAGCGACGGGAACGCGAGGTCCGGCATGAGCGGATACCTTACCGTCGCCCAGTCATCGGTAGTCTCAGGCAACGTGGTCCAACAACCCCTGCGCGTCCTGCTGATCGGTACCGGGGGACGGGAACACGCCCTGGCCCTGGCGCTGGCCCGTGATCGGGGGGTGATCGAGGTGCACGCTGCCCCCGGCAATCCCGGAATCGCCGCCTGCGCCACGCTGCACCGGGTCGATCCGCTCGACGGAACGGCGGTCGCCGCACTGGCCGGTGAGATCGGTGCGGATCTGGTGGTGATCGGGCCCGAGGCGCCGCTGGTCGCCGGGGTCGCCGATGCCGTGCGCGCCGCCGGGATGGCCTGCTTCGGACCGTCGGCCGAGGCGGCCCGGCTCGAAGGGTCGAAGGCGTTCGCGAAGGAGATCATGGCGGCGGCGGGGGTGCCCACGGCGCGGTCCTTCGTCTGCACCGACCCGGATCAGGCCGCGGCCGCGCTCGACGACTTCGGCCCGCCGTACGTGGTCAAGGACGACGGTCTGGCCGCCGGCAAGGGCGTCGTGGTGACCCAGGATCGCCAGGTCGCTCTCGATCATGCGGCCGGGTGTGACCGGGTGGTGATCGAGGAATACCTCGACGGACCCGAGGTCAGCCTGTTCGGGATCTGCGACGGCGTGACCGTCCGAGCGATGCAGCCGGCCCAGGACTTCAAGCGGGTGGGAGATGGCGACGCCGGGCCGAACACCGGCGGGATGGGCGCGTACACCCCCCTGCCGTGGGCGCCGCCGGGTCTGGTCGAGGAGGTCACCCGGACCGTGCTGCAGCCGACGCTGGACGAGCTCCGCCGACGGGGGACCCCGTTCGTCGGTCTGCTCTACGCCGGACTCGCGCTGACCTCGCGTGGGGTCCGCGTGATCGAGTTCAACGCCCGGTTCGGCGACCCGGAGACCCAGGCGCTCCTGGCCCGACTGGAGACCCCGCTGGGTGCGCTGCTCCACGCCGCGGCGACCGGGACGCTGTCCGAAGAGCCCGAGCTCGCCTGGTCCGACCGGGCCGCGGTCGCGGTCGTGCTGGCGGCTGCGGGTTACCCGGGCACGCCACGGACCGGCGGGGTGATCGGCGGCCTCGAGGCCGCTGCCGCGACCGGGGCCTCGGTCGTCCAGGCCGGTACCGCGCTCGACGCCGACGGCCGACTGGTCAGCGCCGGCGGCCGGGTGCTGGCCGTGGTCGGGCTGGGCGACAACCTCCGTGACGCGCGAGGACGCGCGTACGCGGGCATCGATGAGATCGAACTCCAGGGTGGCTTCCACCGCTCCGACATCGCCGCGAGGGCGGCGGCCGAAAACCCACGCGCCGCGAAGGCGGCGGCCGAAAACCCACGCGCCGCGAAGGCGGCGGCCGAAAACCCACGCGCAGCGAAGGCGGCTTCATGATCGGCAATGTCCTGGCCAACCGGTATGCCTCGGAGCCGATGCGCGCGGTCTGGGGGAGCGAGCACAAGATCATCGACGAGCGACGGCTGTGGCTCGCCGTCCTCGCCGCCCAGCGCGATCTCGGGGTCGACTTCGGCGGTGACGACGCGGACCGGGTGATCGCCGCGTACGAGGCGGTGATCGACCGGGTCGACCTCGACTCGATCGCCGAGCGCGAGAAGATCACCCGGCACGACGTCAAGGCGCGGATCGAGGAGTTCAACGCGCTGGCCGGCTTCGAGCACGTGCACAAGGGGATGACCTCGCGCGACCTGACCGAGAACGTGGAGCAGCTGCAGACCGTGTCGGCGCTGCGGCTGATCCGGGACAAGATCATCGCCACGCTGGTCCAGCTGGCCCGGATCGCGGCGGGCTACGCGGACCTGCCGATGGCCGGCCGCTCGCACAACGTGGCCGCTCAGATCACGACGCTGGGCAAGCGTTTCGCCACCGCGGCCGACGAGCTGCTGATCGCGTACGAGCGGATCGACCAGCTGATCGAGCGCTACCCGTTGCGCGGGATCAAGGGGCCGGTGGGCACCGCGCAGGACATGCTCGATCTGGTCGGTGATCCGGGCCAGCTGGCTGAGCTCGAGCAGCGGATCGCCGAACACCTGGGCTTCTCGCGGGTGCTGACCAGCACCGGTCAGGTCTATCCGCGCTCGATCGACTACGACGTGGTCACCGCGCTGGCCCAGGTCGCGGCGGCGCCGTCGAACGTGGCCACCAGCATCCGGCTGATGGCCGGCCACGAGCTGGTCACCGAGGGGTTCAAGCCCGGCCAGGTCGGTTCGAGCGCGATGCCGCACAAGATGAACACCCGCTCCTGCGAGCGGGTCAACGGCCTCTCGGTCATCGTCCGCGGCTACGTGTCGATGGTCGGTGAACTGGCCGGTGACCAGTGGAACGAGGGCGATGTCTCGTGTTCGGTGGTCCGCCGGGTCGCCCTGCCGGACGCCTTCTTCGCCCTGGACGGGCTGTTCGAGACCTTCCTGACCGTGCTCGCCGATTTCGGCGCCTTCCCCGCGGTGATCGAGGCCGAACTCCAGCGTTATCTGCCGTTCCTGGCCACGACCAAGGTGCTGATGGCCGCGGTGCGGCACGGCACCGGGCGCGAGACCGCGCACGAGGCGATCAAGGAACATGCCGTCGCCGTCGCCCTCGAGATGCGCGAGACCGGGCGCCCGGACAACGACCTGCTCGACCGGCTGGCGGCCGACCCGCGGCTCGGGATCAGCCGCACCGACCTCGACGCCGCGCTGGCCGACCCGCTCGAGCTGGCCGGCACCGCCGGTCTGCAGATCTCCGCGCTGGTCACGCGGATCGATGCGTTGGCCGCCCAGCATCCCGAGGCGGCCGCGTACACGCCCGGACTCGTCCTGTAACTGCCGGGTACCGATCTGGGCGGGGCTGACCTCGGCAGCCGCACGCTCCGCGGCGGCTCTCGACCGCCCGGTGAGCCCCGGCGGCGGCGCGTCGTCGAGACCACGGGAAACCTGCGGGTAGCACGCGAAACTTCGCATGCAACCCGCAGGTTTCCCATGCAACATGGGAAACCGGCAGCCAGCCGCGCCGCTGGCGCCGGATTTTCAGCGGCCGGCCAGGTCGAGCCGGTGGGTGGCCCGCTCGATCAGGCGGGGATCGTGGGTGGCGGCGAGGACGGCCCGGCCGGCGGCGACCTCGGCGAGCAGCACGTCGATCACCTGGGTGGCCGAATCCTCGTCCTGCTGCGAGGTGGGTTCGTCGAGCAGCAGCAACCCGACGTCGGCGGCCAGGCAGCGGGCCAGAGCCACCCGCTGGCGTTCGCCACCGGACAGCCGGTCGACGGTCTGGTCGAGAAGGTTGGTCAGCCCCAACCCGGCGGCGATCGCCTCCAGGTCGGCGGTGCCCCGGCGGATCCGGCCGGTCAGGCCCAGGTTTTCGCGGATGGTCATCGGTTCGACCAGGATCGGCCGCTGCGGGGCCAGCGCCAGGGTCCGGCGTCGATGTTCCGCTCGCGCGGTCCGGTCGCTCTCCGCCCACGATGTGGCCGCCACCCGGACCCCTCCGGCCAGCGGGTCCAGCAGCCCGGCGGCCATCGACAGCAGCGTCGACTTGCCCGAGCCGGACGCTCCGGTCACCACGACGAGGTCGCCGGGCCGGACCACCAGATCGAGGCCGTCGAACAGCGGGCGCCCGGGGTATCCCGCGTCCACACCGTCCAACTCGAGCACCGGCGCTGCGTCGAGGACTGCGGTCGCCGCGCCACGGATCGGGCGCGCCGACACCGGCCGGGGCCAGCGTTGCGGGCCGATCACCCCGGGTCGTAGCTCGATCACCTCGCCGTCGGTGACCGCCACCAGCCCGGGCAGTCGACCCGCCGGCAGCACCTCGGGTGGGATCCGGATCCAGCCGCGGCTGTCGGGCACCTGCTCGACCGGTGACTCGTGGGTCCACTGCTCGGCCAGCCGCCCGTCGCGGATCCGCACCACCCGGTCGGCGTAGACCGATGAGCGCGGGTCATGGCTGACCTGGATCAGGCTCGTCCCCTCGGCGGCGAGCTGGGCCAGCATCGCGTAGACCCTGCGGGCCGAGGAATCGTCGAGCTCGCCGGTCGGTTCGTCGGCCAGCAGCAGGCTCGGGCCGTGGGCGACCGCAGCGCAGATCGCCACCTGCTGGGCCTCGCCGCCCGACAGCTCGGGGACCGGTCGGTCGGCGAGATCCTCCAGCCCGAGCCGGGCCAGGGTCTGCTCGGCCGTACGCCGGGCTGCGCTCGCGCTCACTCCGTCGAGTCGGAGCTGCAACGCGCAACTGTCCAGCGCGGTCTGCTCGGGGAGCAGGGCCCGGCGGGCGTGCTGGTCGATGAAGCCGACCGCCCGGGACCGCCATCGGCGCCGGGCCGCGGCCCCCATCCGATGCAGGGCGGTGCCGTCCACCTCGACCGTCCCGGCCACCACCGGCTGCTCGCCGGTGATCACCCGCAGCAGCGTCGACTTCCCGGACCCGTTGGGGCCCTGGATCAGCAGCCGCTCACCGGCCGAGAGGGTCAGATCGGCGCCCCGCAGGGCCATCAGCGAGCCCCCGGCACCGCGGAAGGCCACGAAGACGTCGCGCACAGCGACGATGGGGGTCGTCATCGCAGATCGACCTCCGGCAGCTCCGGCAACCGATGGCGGAATCCGGTCAGTGCGACGACGGCGCAGCCGGCCAGTCCGAGCGCTCCTGCGGCGGCGACCACCGCGGCGGTCGGACCGAAGGCGAAGACCACCCGCAGCGGCGGCGTCACCGCCACACCACCGGGTCCGGTGACCACCAACGGCACCGTGACCGTCGCCAACGCGAGACCGCCGATCACCCCGACGACCACACCGAGCGCCAGCGCCAACCCCGACCGGGCCAGGACGACGCGACGCAACGTGCCCGGTACGACACCGTCGAGCTCCACCGCGAGCAACTCCGCACCCGCTTCGTCGCGGTGGGCCCGGGCGGCCGCGGCACACGCCACCGCGGCCAGCAGCAGCGCGATGGCGCCGCTGACCGTGAGCAGCAGGATCGACCGGGTGGCCACCGGGTCGCCGGCGATCGCGTCGGCCAGATCGGCGCGGTAGCGGATCGTCGCGGTGGACGCGGGTGAGCCGTCGAGTTCGGCGCGTACGGCGGCCAGCGACTCCCCCGGAGCGCTGATCCAGACCTGGCTCACGTACGCAGTGCCGGGAGCCACCCGCGACAGCAGCTCGGTCGCGGCGGCCCGATCGGCCAGCGCGTACCGGGGTCCGAAGCCGGGCAGCCGCGGGAGAACGGCGACGACCTGCGCGGGAAGGACCCGACCGTTGAGGGTGAGCCCCACCCGCCCGCCGACTCCGGCCCGATCGGCGGTCTGCGGATCGACGGCGACCGGGATCGGGGCCACACCGGTGAGTGGGGCGTACCCGGGGACGATCACCACCCGGGTGTCCTCGATCCTGTAGTCCGCGGCGAGCCGGGTCGCGGTCGGGGTGACCGCCGCCTGGTCGCTGCCCCAGGCGTCCCACGCCCAGTCGAGCCGGCGGCCGTCGACGCT
The DNA here is from genome assembly GCA_963815905.1 of uncultured Actinomycetota bacterium. Taxonomy (GTDB): domain Bacteria; phylum Actinomycetota; class Actinomycetes; order Propionibacteriales; family Propionibacteriaceae; genus Microlunatus. Next base: position 28,963 of record CAWFIO010000020.1, read on the forward strand.
GACCGCACCCAGGGTCACCGTTCCGGTGGCCAGCGCGCGGTCGCTCGACCCCTCGCCGACGCCGTGCTGACGGTGTATCAGGAACGACGAGGACTGGGAGATCTCGACCGCGCGTACGGTCAGCGGCGCTGGCGCATCGAGTTCGGCGATCAGCCGGCCGCGCCGCGGTTCGAGCGCGATCTGCGACTCGTCACCGTTGGGGGTGACCACCCAGAGCCCGACCACGATGTTCTCGTCCACCCCGGTGGCCGGAATGCTCAGCCGCCGCGTGCCGGCCGGGATCACCGGGGCAGCGACCGGCGGGCGGTCGGTGGTCAGCCGCCCGGCGAGCTCGGTGGCCGGCAGCTCGGATCCGGTGGTGGCGGCATACTCGTGCAGTTCGGGCAGCGCCGACGGGTCGATCCCGACCAGCGGCAGCGAAGTGGCCAGGCTGGACCCGGCGAAGGCGGTCACCGCCGCGCTGACCACCGGGTGCACCTGGACCTGGTCGGACAGCGCCGCGAGTCGAGCCGGGTCGACGACCTGGGCCGGGATGGAAACCTGGCTGCTGGAGCTGACGCTGATGTCGAGCGGGACCTGCGCCGCCGCCTGATCGAGCGCGGACTGCTCGAGGCTCTGCCGGTAGGTCCCGGCGAAGATCAGCGAGCAGCAGGCCGCGGCCACGAAGGCCGCGGTCACCATCGACAGCAACGGGCGCCGTCGACCGCCGGTCAGCGCCATCGTGGCGACGACACCGCCCGACCCGATCAGCGCCGCGACCGGCCGCCAGAGCCGGGCGGCGATCAGTCCGGTCGCCACCGTGAGCAACACGATCACCGCCGCGCTGGAGGTGGCGGTGCCGCCGTCGGCGATGACCAGCGAAGCGCCGGCGATCGTGACCAGCAGCGCGGCGTCGGCGATCAGTTGGGTGTTCCGCGCCGCGCGCTCGGGCCAGCGGGTGACCGCCACGGTGATGATCACCGCAGCCAGACCGAGCAGCGCCACCGTGGGCGCCTGGGACGCCACGGCGGTTCCGGCCACCGACCACGGTCGGGCGAACAGCCCGGACCCGCGTACGCCGACCACCAGTCCGCCGGCCAGCACCCCGAGCACGCTGCCGACCACGACGGCGAACAGCGGCTGCCAGGCGGCGATCACCACGAGCTGGACGCCCGACGCCCCCCGACGACCGAGCAGTCGGCCGATGAGTTGTTGTCGTCGCCGGAGTCCTGAGGCCACCACGACGCCGAAGCCGAGGAGCAGCACCCCGCCGCCGGCACCGAGCACGGCGAGCTGGTCGGCGCCGGCCGCCGCCCTGGTCGCGGCGTCGTTGACCTGCTCCGACGGCCAGGCCACGCTGAACGGCCCGGTGGTCGCGCTGACCTGGCCGGACAAGGTGGTGAGGAGTGTGGTGAAGCGATCGGCGCCCAGGGTGGCGACCGCGACCGGATCCAGGGTGCCGACCCAGCCGGTGTTGCGGCCGAACAGCGACAGCGACTCGAGCTCGGCCAGTGCGGCCGGATCGCTGCCGAGCAGCAGCCCGGCGTCGGTGGGGACCAAGCCGGTGCCGACCGGTCGCTGGTCGAGCAGCTCGGCCCGACCGGTCACCACCAACCCGAGCTCGGCCGTGGCCCGGTCGTACGAGGGGTCGGGCTCGGCGCCGCCCGGGATGGCGACGACCAGCACCTCACAGGCAGTCGGGGTGCACGCGGCGGGCAACCGGCCCGAGGTCAGGCGTACGGCGTGGTCGAGCCCGGTCGTCGCCCCCAGGGTGAGCTGTTGGGCGCCGGCCGACAGCGGTCGGAAAGTGAGCGTCTGGGCGATCTCGCCGATCGATGCGGCCCCGAAGCCGTCGCGTACGGTCGCGTCGATCCGGGCCAGCGTCTCGCCGCGGACGTCGACCCCGGTGACCGCGAGCACGGCCCGCTGCGGCGGGGGCAGCGTCTGGATCGCCGATCGCACCGCGGCCACGGTCGACTCGGCCCGCAGCCCGGCGGCGACGATCGGCAGCGCCGCGGCCAGTGCCACCCCGAGGGCGAGCAGCAGCCAGCTGCCCGGTCGGTGCCGGGTGCCGGCCCAGGCCAACCCGAGGAGCGCCACGGGTTGATTATCAACGCCCGACCCGAATGCGTCGCTCGATCAGGACCGAAGCCTCGCTCGGATCGGGGTGCGAGCGGCCGAACGCAGGCTCAGGGCCAGCTCGGCCGACCGTGGGGGACGTTTCCCGGCACGCGGCGGAAAACGGCCCCCGCAGCGCGTGATCTGGGGTCGTTTCCCGGCAGGTGCCGGAAAACGCATCCTCGGGCGCCGGGGTTCTCGTACGTCCGTATCGCCGGCCGTCACGGGTACGGCAGAGTTCACGGTGGTGCTGCGCGTGGCACTCGTCGTCAACGAAGGGAACACCATGTCTACACTCGTCCGTCCCCGGAGCGATCGGATGATCGCCGGTGTCTGCTCAGGTATTGCCCGTCGGTTCGGGATGAAGCCCAACGTCGTCCGGCTGATCTTCGTGGCCAGCATGTTGCTCCCCGGTCCGCAGATCCTGATCTACCTCGCGGCCTGGATACTGATGCCCCAGGATTGAGCCAGGGGAGTGGGATGTACGAAGACCAGCTGAAGCTGCCGCTGTTGCATGCGGGCAAGATCCGCGAGCTGTACGCGCTCGACGGCGACCGGCTGTTGATGGTCGCGACCGACAAGATCAGCGCCTTCGACTTCGTCCTCACCCCGGGAGTCCCCGACAAGGGGGCCATCCTCAACCAGTTGTCGTTGTGGTGGTTCGACCAGCTCGGCGACGTGGTCGAGAACCACGTGATCTCGACCGAGGTGCCCGACGCGGTCGCCGGCCGCGCGGTGATCTGCGAACGGCTGGAGATGATCCCGGTCGAGTGTGTGGCCCGCGGATATCTCACCGGGTCGGGCTGGGTGGAATACCAGCAGACCCGCTCGGTCTGCGGAGTGCTGCTGCCCGACGGCCTGGTCGACGGCTCCCGGCTGCCCGAGCCGATCTTCACCCCCGCGACCAAGGCCGCGCTCGGCGAGCACGACGAGAACGTCGACTTCGAGACCGTGGTGGCCACGGTCGGGGTCGACGTCGCCGAGCGGATCCGCGAGCTGACCCTGGCGGTCTACGCCCGGGCCGACGCCGTGGCCCGGGACCGCGGACTGATCCTGGCCGACACCAAGTTCGAGTTCGGCCGGCGCGGCGACGGGACGATCGTGCTCGCCGACGAGGTGCTGACACCCGACTCCTCGCGCTACTGGGATGCCGCGACCTGGGAGCCCGGGGCCCGGCTCGACTCGTTCGACAAGCAGTTCGTCCGCAACTGGTTGCTGCGCGAGTCCGGTTGGGACCGTACGGAGGACACCCCGCCGCCCGCGCTGCCCGCCGAGGTCGTCGCCGCGACCCGGGCCAAGTACGCCGACGCGTACGCCCGGCTCGTCGGCACCCCCTTCGCCGCCGGCTGACTCCTCCCCGGCCACGGGCCCACGGATCGGAGCCGACCAGTCCGACGGCTCGACCTCGATAGACTCCTGCCCATGGCGCGAGTAGTGGTCGACGTGATGCCCAAGCCGGAGATCCTGGACCCCCAGGGCAAGGCGGTGACCGGGGCCCTCGGGCGACTGGGGTTCCACGGCGTCTCCGTACGCCAGGGCAAGCGGTTCGAGCTCGAACTCGACGGTGAACTGACCGACGAGCGACTCGCCGAGGTCCGCCGGGCGGCCGAGACGCTGCTGGCGAACACGGTGATCGAGACCTTCGACGTCCGCGTGGAGGAGTCCGCCTGATGGCGACGATCGGTGTCGTCACCTTCCCGGGCTCGCTCGACGACCACGACGCGTTGCGGGCGGTCCGGCTGGCCGGTGCCACGCCGGTGCCGCTGTGGCACGGCAGCGATTCGCTCGACGGCGTCGATGCGGTGATCCTGCCCGGCGGCTTCTCGTACGGGGACTACCTGCGCTGCGGCGCCATCTCGCGTTTCGCCCCGGTGATGGCCGAGGTGATCCGGGCCGCGGACGGCGGTATGCCGGTGCTCGGTATCTGCAACGGCTTCCAGATCCTCTGCGAGGCCCACCTGCTGCCCGGCGCCCTGATCCGCAACGACGTGCGGACCTTCGTCTGCAAGGACCAGGACCTGCGGGTCGAGTCGGCCGACACCACCTGGACGTCGGACTTCACCAGCGGTCAGCAGATTCAGATCGTGCTGAAGAACGGTGAGGGCGGCTTCATCGCCGACGAGCACACGCTCGACCAGCTCGAGGGCGAGGGTCGGGTCGTCGTCCGCTACGTCAACGGCAACCCCAACGGCTCGCTCCGCGACATCGCCGGGATCTGCAACGAACGCGGCAACGTCGTCGGGCTGATGCCGCACCCCGAGCACAACGTCGATCCGCTGACCGGACCGACCCTGGACGGCAAGCCGTTCTTCTCCAGCGTGGTCGGGTTCCTGAGCGCCGTCGCGGCCTGAGCCTGCGATGCAGCGATCGCCGCGTCGCCCGACGGCCGGTTATCGGGTGAGCGACGATCCGGCGCGGCCGCGACGTCGGACCTGGATCCTGCTGCTGGTGCTGCTGGCCGGGGTGTTCGCGGGGCTGCGTGCGCTGTCGGGGCCGGTGGGCGCCGACGACGTCGTCTCGTTCGCCACCGACCGGGTCGTGGTGGTCGGGGTCGAGGGCCTGGTCGAGTTGTCGGCCGGTGATCGCGAGCTGATCGAAGCGCGGCTCGACCAGACCCAGATCGGCAGCATCGCCATCCGCCCACGTTACGTCGGCGACTGCGCCGCCGCCGGTTGGACCACGCTCGGCGCCGGTCGGCGGGCCGCGGTCGGCGGGTTGTGCGACCCTCAGGTCAGCGACGGTCGGGTGGTCGACTGGTCGGCCCGGCAACAGGCCGCCGCGGCCGATCGCGGCGACGCCCATCTCGGCACGCTCGCCGACTCGATCCCGGGCTGCGTGGCCGCGGTCGGACCCGGAGCGGCACTGGCCGCGGCGGAGCCCGACGGGACGGTCACCGACTATCAGAGCCTCGACGCCTTCGTGGCCAGCGGTCGAGCGACCACGTGCCCGGTCACCCTGGTCGACGCGGGACCATCGCCGGGCCGGCTGATCGCCGAGCTGGCCGCCGACGAGGACGTCACGCTGATCGTCACCGGGATCGGCCCGCCGGCCGGCTCGGACGACCCGAGCCTGCAGGTCATCTACCGGTTCGGCACCACGCTGCCGGGCTATCTGACCTCGGCCAGCACCCGTCGGACCGGCATCGTGACCCTGACCGATCTGACCCGGACGCTGATCGACGTCGGCGCCCCGGGTGCGTCGCCGCCGCTGACCGTCGACGGTTCACCGCTCGCCGTCCGCAGCGCCCAGCTCACCCTGCCGGGCGTCGTGACCCAGCTGTCCGGCGTACGCGCGTTGTCGGATCAGGTCCTCGGCGGCTATCTGGTCCTCGGGGTGTCGGGGGCCGTCGTCGCCGCCGCGATCGTCCTGGCCGCGGTCCGCCGCCGCGCGGCTCGCCTCGACCCTCGCTGTCGTGCCCCTGGTGCTGTCGGCGGTGATGATGCTGGTCGGCGCGTTCCCCTGGGAACGCTCGAGCTCCCCGGTCGCCGCGCTCGGTGGGGCGCTGGCCTTCTGGTGGATCGGGCTGACCGCCTCCGCGCTCGGACTCGCTCGGGTGTTGAGGATCCCCGCCGGAATCGCCGCCGCCGGGCTGACCGTGGCCGCGTTCACCGTCGACGCCGCGCTCGGCGGGCCGATGCAACCGGGGTCGATGCTCAACAGCCGGCCGATCTTCGGGCTCCGTTGGTACGGCTTCGGAAACGTCACCTTCGCCGCGTACGCGACCGCCGGGCTGGTCGTCGCCGGATACGTCGCCCACCGGATGCTGGCGGCCGGGCGACGGCGTACGGCGCTGATCGCGGTGGCGGCGATCGGGCTCGGGGTGGTCCTCTGCGAGGGCTGGCCGTCGATGGGCAGCGACTTCGGCGGGGTGATCGCGTTGATGCCGGCGTTGGTCTGGTTGATCTTCGCGCTGTCCGGGACCCGGGTGGGCTGGCTCAAGCTGGTGCTCGTCGGCGCCTCGGCGGTGGTGGTCATCAGCGCCATCTCGGTGCTCGACTGGCGGCGCGGACCCGACCGCCGCAGCCACCTGGGCAACTTCGTCCAGCGGGTCCTCGACGGGGACGCGATCGACGTCGTCGCCCGCAAGGCCGTCGCCTCGATCGAGACCCTCGGCTCGCCCATGGGGATCGTCACCCTGGTCGTCGGGATCCCGGTGTGGATCGCGATCTTCCGCTACGGCGTACCCGCGCTGACCGAGGAGTTCCCCACCCTGCGGGCGACGGCCTGGGCGGTGCTGATCGTCGGCGTCCTCGGGACCGTGCTCAACGACGGCGGGATCAGCGTGCTTTTGATGTCCACCTCGACCTTCGCGGCGCTGCTGGCCTGGTGGCTGCTGCAACGGGGTGGTTTCGGCCCCACCCCGACCGCGACGCCGGCCCCGCCGCCGGACAGGGCAGCGACCCGGCGTCGATCCCGGTAGCGTTGCCCCGTGGCCGACACCGTCGACAACGCGTCGAAGACCCCGAAGCAGGATCAGCCGTGGGCCGAACTCGGGCTCAAGGCCGACGAGTACGCCAGCATCAGGCAGATCCTCGGCCGGCGGCCGACGGGTGCCGAGCTGGCCATGTACTCGGTGATGTGGTCCGAGCACTGTTCCTACAAGTCCTCCAAGGTCCATCTGCGCAAGTTCGCCGATGCGCCCGCCGAGACCCCGGTCGGCAAGCTGCTGGCCGGGATCGGTGAGAACGCCGGCGTGATCGACATCGGCGACGGCTATGCCGTCACCTTCAAGATCGAGTCGCACAACCACCCCAGTTACGTCGAACCGCACCAGGGCGCGGCGACCGGCGTCGGCGGTATCGTCCGCGACATCCTGGCCATGGGTGCCCGCCCGATCGGGGTGATGGATCCGCTCCGCTTCGGTCCGCTCGACGCGCCCGACACCGCACGGGTGCTGCCGGGCGTGGTCTCCGGGGTCGGCGGCTACGGCAACTGTCTCGGTCTGCCCAACATCGGCGGCGAGGTCGTCTTCGACCAGCACCTACCTGGGGAATCCGCTGGTCAACGCATTGTGCGTCGGCGTGCTGCGGCACGAGGACCTGCACCTGGCCAAGGCGACCGGGGCCGGCAACAAGGTGATCATGTACGGCGCGGCGACCGGCGGCGACGGCATCGGGGGTGCCTCGATCCTGGCCTCGGAGACCTTCGATGCGACCAAGCCGTCGAAGCGGCCCGCGGTCCAGGTCGGCGACCCGTTCATGGAGAAGCTGCTGATCGAGTGCACCCTCGAGCTGTTCGCGGCGAAGCTGATCAACGGCATCCAGGACTTCGGTGCGGCCGGCATCTCGTGCGCCACCTCGGAGCTGGCCGCGGCCGGCGACGGTGGGATGCGGGTCGAGCTCGACCGCGTGCCGCTGCGCGACTCGACGCTGGCTCCCGAAGAGATCTTGATGAGCGAGTCGCAGGAACGGATGATGGCGGTCGTCGAACCGGCCAACGTCGAGGCGTTCCTGGAGATCTGCCGCAAGTGGGACGTGCTGGCCACGGTGGTCGGCGAGGTCACCGGCGACGACCGGCTGATCATCACCTGGCACGGCGAGACCATCGTCGACGTCGACCCGAAGACCGTCGCCCACGAGGGACCGGTCTACGAGCGCCCGTACGCGCGTCCCGCGTGGCAGGACCAGCTCCAGGCCGACGGCGTCGATGCGCTGGCCCGTCCGACCACCGGTGCCGAGCTGGCCGAGACCCTGCTCCGGCTCGTGGCTTCGCCGAACCTGTGCGACAAGTCCTGGATCACCGACCAGTACGACCGCTACGTGCGTGGGAACTCGGTGCTGGCCCAGCCCGAGGACGCCGGGATGCTGCGGATCGACGAGGAGAGCGGGCTCGGCGTCGCGCTGGCCACCGACTGCAACGGTCGGTTCGCGCTGCTCGATCCGTACGCCGGTGCGCAGCTCGCGCTGGCCGAGGCCTACCGCAACGTCGCCGTCTCCGGCGCGCAGCCGGTCGCCATCAGCGACTGCCTGAACTTCGGCTCGCCCGAGGATCCGGCCGTCATGTGGCAGTTCACCGAGGCCATCCGCGGGCTGGTGGACGGCTGCAACGTGCTCGGCACCCCGGTCACCGGTGGGAACGTCAGCTTCTACAACCAGACCGGCGCGACCCCGATTCTCCCGACTCCGGTGGTCGGGGTGCTCGGCGTGATCGACGACGTGACCCGGCGTACGCCGACCGGATTCGCCGCCGCTGGCGACGCGATCTACCTGCTCGGCGAGACCCGCGACGAACTGGCCGGGTCCGCCTGGGCCGGCACCGTCCACGACCACCTCGGCGGACTCCCGCCGGTGCTCGATCTCGAGCACGAGAAGCGGCTGGCCGACGTGCTGATCCTCGCCAGTCGGCGGGCCGTCCTGACCAGCGCCCACGACCTCTCCGACGGTGGGCTGGCCCAGGCGCTGGTCGAGTCGTCGCTGAGGCGCGGCTTCGGCGCCACGGTCGCCGTGCCCGACGGGCTCGATCCGTTCGTCGCGCTGTTCTCGGAGAGCACCGGACGCGTCCTGGTCTCGGTCAAGCCCGACCGCGAGGACGACCTGACCGCGCTGTGTGCCGAGCACGACATCGCGTTGACCCAGCTCGGGGTGGTGAACGCCGCCGACGACCCCACCCTGGCCGTGGCCGACCAGTTCACCCTCCCGCTGGCCCAGATCCGTGAGGCCTGGAGCGCCACGATCCCCGCCGCGATGGCCGGTCACTGACCTGAGCGCTGCTGAGGGTGTGACCCTCGATGGGATCCGGGGCCTGGTGGCGGTCAGGTTCTCTCGGACCCGGTGACGCGGGCCCCTCGTCGACGATCCGGCGGCGGCGTACGCGGCCCTCAGCCGGGAACAGATCCCCGCTCTGGGCGTTGAGGAGTGCGTGAAGAAGATCGGCTTTCTGTCCTTCGGGCACTGGAACCCCTCCCCGCACTCGCAGACCCGCTCCGCCGGCGATGCGCTGCTGCAGAGCATCGAGCTGGCGGTCGCCGCCGAGTCGCTCGGCGTCGACGGGGCGTACTACCGGATCCACCACTTCGCCCGCCAACTCGCCTCGCCGTTCCCGCTGCTCGCCGCGGTCGGCGCGCGGACCAGCACCATCGAGATCGGCACCGGCGTGATCGACATGCGCTACGAGAACCCGATGTACATGGCCGAGGACGCCGGGGCCGCGGACCTGATCTCCGGCGGCCGACTCCAGCTCGGCATCAGCCGGGGATCGCCCGAGCAGGTGATCGACGGGTTCCGCTACTTCGGCCACGTGCCGGCCGAGGGGTCCGACGCCTCGACCATGGCCCGCGAGAGCACCGCGATCCTGCTCGAGGTGCTCAAGGGCGTGGGCTTCGCACAGCCGAATCCTCGGCCGATGTTCGCCAACCCGCCGGGGCTGTTGCGGATCGAGCCCTTCTCCGAGGGTCTGCGGGACCGGATCTGGTGGGGCGCCGGGAGCCGGGCGACCGCCGAGTGGGCCGGCCAGCAGGGGATGAACCTGATGAGCTCCACGCTGCTCACCGAGGACACCGGCGTCCCGTTCCACCAGTTGCAGGCCGAGCAGATCCAGCGGTTCCGCGACGCCTGGAAGGCGGCCGGCCACGTACGCGAGCCGCGAGTTTCGGTCAGCCGCAGCATCTTCCCGATCGTCAGCGACCTCGACCGGGCCTACTTCGGGCAGTCGCGCAACGACCAGGATCAGGTCGGCTACCTCGACGGCGGCAACGCCCGTTTCGGGAAAACCTACGCCGCCGAACCCGACCAGCTGATCGAGCAACTGGCCGAGGACGAGGCCATCGCCGCCGCCGACACCGTGCTCCTCACCATCCCCAACCAGCTGGGCGTCGACTACAACGCGGCCCTGCTCGAATCGCTGGTCACCCACGTCGCCCCGAGTCTCGGCTGGCGCTGACGCCGGACTCCCTCCCCGCCCTCCTCAACTCGCTCTCCGCCTCCTCAACTCGCTAACTCGCCCTCCTCAACTCGCTAACTGGGGGCAGATAGCGCTGCGCCGACCGGTTTTGTTGCTCTCTGCCCCCAGTTGGTGATCGGGGGAGGGGGCGCGGCTACGGTCGGGCGCATGTCTTTCGAGCAACGCGTACGCGAGGAGTTGGCCGGAGTTCTCGACGATCTGCGTGCCCTGGTGGCGATCGAGTCGGTCGGGGCGGATCCGGAGCGTACGCCGCAGGTCGAGCGCAGCGCCGAGGCGGTTGCCGAGCTGATCCGCGGGACCGGCTGCCCGGAGGTCCGGGTCGTTCGGGCCGCGGGCGGCGCTCCTGCCGTGATCGCCCGGTTCCCGGCTCCGGAGGGACGGCCGACGGTCTGCCTCTATGCGCACCACGACGTCCAGCCCGAGGGTGATCCGGCGTTATGGCACACCAAGCCTTTCGTGGCCACCACGGTCGGCGAGCGGATGTACGGCCGCGGGGTGAGCGACGACAAGGGCGGGTTCGCGGTCCATCTCGCCGCGCTCCGGGCCTTCGAGGGTCGGCCACCGGTGGGGGTGACACTGTTCATCGAGGGCGAGGAGGAGAGCGGTTCGCCGAGCCTGACCGCGCTGCTCACCGAGCATCGCGACGCGCTGGCCGCCGATGTCTACGTGATCGCCGACTCCGGCAACTGGACGGTCGGCGAACCGGCGTTCACCACCACGTTGCGCGGGCTGGTCGACTGCGTGATCGAGGTCCACACGCTCGATCACGGGCTGCATTCGGGCGAGTTCGGTGGGGTCGTGCCCGATGCCCTGACCGCGCTGATCCGGTTGCTGGCCTCGCTGCACGACGACCGCGGCAACGTCGCTGTCGCCGGGCTGGTGACCGCGCCGAGCCCGACGGTCGACTACCCGACCGATCGGCTCCGCGAGGAGGCCGGGCTGCTCGACGGTGTCGAGTGGATCGGCGACGGGTCGTTCACCGAACGACTGTGGGCCAAGCCGTCGATCTCGACGATCGGCCTCGACACCACCTCGGTCGCCCGCTCCTCGAACACGTTGATGCCGAGCGCCCGCGCCAAGATCAGCCTGCGGCTCGCCCCGGGTCAGGACGCGCACGAGGCCGAGCGGGCGCTGACCGCACACCTGAACCGCCATGTGCCGTGGGGCGCGCAGCTGACCGTGCACCCGGGCGAGACCGGCGAGCCGTCGGTGATCGCCTTCGACGGTCCGTACGCCGAAGCCGCGCAGACCGCGTACGCGCACGCCTGGGGTGTCCAGCCGGTGCTGATGGGCCAGGGCGGCTCGATTCCGATGATCGCGGAGTTCCAGCGGGCCTTCCCGGAGGCGACCGTGCTGGTCACCGCGGTCAGCGATCCGGATTCCCGCCCGCACGGCGCCAACGAGTCACTGCATCTCGGCGACTTCGCCAAGGCCTGCGTCTCCGAGACCCTGATGCTCGACGCCTTCGGTCGCCTCTGAACGACGGCGCGGCGCCGGTTCAGCGCTCCTCGGCGAACACCTGCCCGATTTGCCGGCGGACCTCGTCCATGATCTCCAGGGTGCCGAGGACGTCGGCGTACGGGCGGTAGGGGGTGTCGGTCTCGCCGGCGGTGATCCGGCGGGCCGTTTCGGCGGCCTCGTACGAGAGCGACGTGTACATCGCTTCGGGCTCGGTGTAGGTCAGCAGCCGCTTCCGGTCGGAGCTCTCGACGGTGAACGGGCCGGGTCGGTAGTAGATCCCGGGGATGTGCAGCGTCGCCGCGCTGCCGGCGATGGTGGCGCCGGTGGGGGAGTTGCCCAGCACCGAGGTGTGGATCACCGACTGGGCGCCACCGGCGTGGACCAGGATGGCCGCCAGCTGCCCGTTGACCCCGGTCCGGGCGTTTTGGCCGCGGGCGACGATGTCGGTCGGCGCGCGCAGCACCCAGTGGGCCAGCGAGAACGGGTAGGTCCCCAGATCGAGCATCGGGCCACCGGCCAGCTCGGGCCGCATGATCCGGTGGTCGTCGTCGAACCACTCGCCGAAATCGACGATCACCGAAGCGATCTCGCCGAGCAACCCGGCGTCGAGGACCTGGCGGATCACGTCGAACTTCGGGGTGTACGCGCTCCACATCGCCTCGGCGCAGTAGAGCCCGCGCTTGGCCGCGAGGGTCTCCAGCTGACGGGCTTCGCCCGCGTTCAGCGTGATCGGCTTCTCGATCAGCACGTGCTTGCCCGCTTCGAGCGCCAGCCGGGCGTGCGGCAGATGGAAGTTGTGCGGGGTGGCCACATAGATGACGTCGAGCTCGGGGTCGGCGACCAGAGCCTCGTACGAGCCGTGCGCGCGCACGATCCCGAACCGGTCGGCGAACGCCCGCGCGGTGTCGGCCGACCGGGACCCGACCGCGGCGATCTGCTGCCGGGTCTGGGTCTGGGCGGCGTCGACGAAGCGTTCGGCGATCCAACCGCTGCCGAGGATGCCCCAGCGCAGGCTCGGCGCCTCGCGCGGATCGGGCACCCGTGACGCGGGCAGCGCGTGGGGCAGGGTCATGCGGGTGTCCCGGGCACCTGCACCGGGGACCAGGCGCCGTCGTTGTGCATCGAGGCGATCACCGCGTCGGCGACCGCACTGGCCACGAGGCCGTCGTACGCGGTGGCCAGGGCCCCGCGGGGGCCGCCGGCCAGCAGGTCGACCCAGGCCTGCAGCTCGAGCCGGTAGGCCTCGGCGAAACGCGGACGCCAATCGGCCGCGTACGCGGTGCCCCGGCGCAACGACGCATCGGTGATCAGCGTGGTCGGCTCGGTCAGGCTGACGATGCCGGTCTCACCGACCACCTCGCAGCGCACGTCGTAGCCGTAGACCGCGTTGAGGAAGATGTCGACGGTGCTCAGCACCCCGTCGGCGGTCCGCAACAGGATCAGCTGGGGGTCCTGGAAGCCGTCGGACCGGCTCGACGAGCGGGGCGCCTGCCAACTGGCCGCGACCACCGGTGCGTCGAGCAGCCACGGGACGATGTCGAGGTCGTGGATGGCCGAGTTGGTGACGCTGTTCTCATTGGTCCGGCCCGGGCCGGCGCTGACGCCGCGGCCGACGCTGTGCAGCAATACCGGGTCGCCGACGTTGCGGTCGAGGATGGCCTGCTTGAGGGCGACATAGCCCGGGTCGAAACGACGCATGAAGCCGAGCGAGACCAGCTCGGAGCGATCGCCGATGTCGCGGACCACCGCGACCGACTCCTCGATCGTCGGGGCCAGCGGCTTCTCGCAGAGCACCGGCTTGCCGGCGGCGACACAGGCCCGGACGAACGCGGGGTGGGTCGAGTCGTGCGACGCGATCAGCACGGCATCGACCTGCGGGTCGGTGATCAGCGCCTGGGGATCGTCGACCGCCCGCGCCCCCAGCGGCTCGGCGATGGCCGCGGCCCGACCGAGATCGAGGTCGGCCAGCACCGACACCTCGGCCCCCGACACGTACCGCTGCAGGATCGACGCGTGATCGGCCCCCATGATCCCGGTCCCGATGATGCCCACCCGCAAGCTCATGCCCACTCCTCGCTTCGACGCCAATTGTCCGGACAAAGAGTAGGGCACTGGGGCGGTCGCGTCGAGTGTCGGTTTCCCATGTTGCATGGGGAACCTGCGGGTAGCACGCGAAACTTCGCATGTGACCCGCAGGAATCCCATGCAACATGGGAAACCGGCAGGCGGTCGGGGCAGGCAACATGGGAAACCGGCAGGCGGTCGGGGCAGGCAGCCGGGGGCCGGCAGGCGGTCGGGGCCTGGAGAAGCCGCGTGGGTCAGAGTTCGTCGGCGGGGGGAGCGGTGTCGGGGTCGGCCTGGGCGTCGAGGTGGCGTTGGTGGTCTTCGGGCAGGAGTGAGAAGAAGCGCTGGTAGAGCTCGGCGCGGGCCTCGTCGGTGATCTCGCCGAGGCAACGCAGCCGGGCCAGGCCGCCGTCGGGGTAGACGTCGAGTCGCAGGTGGGTCGCCTCGCGGCGGTCGGCGACCAGGAAGCGATGCCTGGTGTCGACCAGGACGGCGGTCCTGGCCACCACCGGCCACCAGCTCGACTCGACCTCGAGCGCCCCGGACCGGGCGTCGGCGGCGCTGAGCCGGACCTCGCCGGGGGCGTTGCCGAGGAAGTAGGAGGTGTCGACCTCGAGCAGGGTCGGGATCCCGCGTACGCCGAGCTCGAAGATCGCCCAGTCGTTGCCGTCGCCGCGGCGCCGCGCATTCTCCCAGCCGTCGCCCATGATCCGGGCCCGGCCGGGCTGGATGATGTTGGCCGGCGAGGAGTAGAAGGAGTTCGAGGTGTCGAGCAGTCGGCCGCCGTTCTCCGCGGCCACCAGATCGACGGTGGTCGGAAGGAACCGTGGATCCACCACGGCCTCGCCGTGCACCCGGAAGCGCGAGACGCCGCCGTCGGGGAGGATCGTCAGCCGGACGTGGGTCCAGCGCCTCGGGTCCTCGACCGGGTAGAGGTTGCGGGTGTCCCCGGCGCAGGGCGACTTCGGCACCAGGGTCACCCATTCGGCGTCCTCCACCACCGCCGCCGCCGGGTAGCCCTCGATCGAAGTCGCCTCGATCGAGATGTGCGGCGGGTAGTTGCCCGTGAAGAAGGCCGTGTCGACGACCACGCCGTGCACGATCCCGGGCACCCCGAGCCGGACGATGGCCCAGTCGGAACCCGGCTCACGGCGCCGTCTGGTCTCCCAGCCGTCGTAGATCTTGCCGGTGTGTCCGAAGGCGAGCGCGTCATGGGCCACCGGGTAGGGGGTGATCAGGTTGTGGTGCGAGGCGAACAGGTCGTCGTTGCTGGCGATGACGCTGCCGGCCAGGGCGCGCGCGGCGAGATCGGGATACCCGGTGAAATCCTGCATGACTACTTCCTGTGGCGGATGAGCTTTCCGTGCGGTGCGTCGTCGAACGACACGGGCTCGCCGGCCAGATAGCTGGTGCGGACGACGCCGTCGAGCGAGCGCCCATCGTACGGAGTGATCGGATTGCGGTGGTGCAGGTCCTCGACGTCGACGGTCCAGCTCGCGTCCGGCGCGAAGACGACCAGGTCCGCCGCGTTGCCGACCGCGATCGCCCCCTTGTCCGCCACGCCCATCAGGGCGGCCGGCCGCCCGGCCATCCAGTTGACCACCTGGGCGAGGTCGTGGCCGCGGCGCCGGGCGTGGGTCCAGATCAGCGACAACCCGAGCTGCAGCGACGAGATCCCGCCCCAGGCCGCCCCGAAATCCCCCTCGTCGAGCCGCTTCAGATCGACGGTCGAGGGGGAGTGGTCGGAGACGATGATGTCGATCACGCCTTCGGCCAGCGCCTGCCACAGCAGCTCGGAGTTGGCCGCGTCGCGCACCGGCGGGCAGCACTTGTACTGGGTCTGACCGTCGGCGATGTCCTCGGCGACCAGGGTCAGGTAGTGCGGGCAGGTCTCGATGGTCAGCCGTACGCCGTCGGCGCGCGCCGCCCGGATCGCCGGCACCGCCTCGGCGCTCGAGAGGTGGACGATGTGCACCCGGCAGCCCGTCGCCCGCGCGGCCTCGATCACGGTCGCAATCGCGGTGTTCTCCGCGTCCGGTGGTCGTGACCCCAGGAACTCGGCGTACGCGGTGGTGTGGGCGACGGCATGATCGCCGATCACCTGCGGGTCCTCGGCGTGCACGATCAGCAGTCCGTCGAAGGCGGCGATCTCGGTCATCGCCAGCCGCAGCTGGTCGGGCGAGAGCGGCGGGAACTCCGGCACCCCCGAGTCGAGCAGGAAGCACTTGAAGCCGAACACCCCCGCCGCGTGGAGCTCGGCCAACCGGCCCAGGCTGTCGGGCACCGCACCGGCCCAGAAGCCGATGTCGACCGCGACCTGCCCCTCCGCGCTCGCCCGCTTGATCTCCAGCGCCGCGATGCTGGTGGTCGCCGGGATCGAGTTGAGCGGCATGTCGAGCACCGTGGTCACGCCGCCGGCCGCCGCCGCCCGGGTGGCGCTGACGAAGCCTTCCCACTCCGTTCGGCCGGGCTCGTTGATGTGCACGTGGGTGTCGACCAGGCCGGGGATCAGCACCTCGTCGTCGGCCAGGAGGACCATCACCTCGGCGGGTGGTCCGGCGTCAGCCGGTGCGTCGCCGAGCAGCTCGATCGCGCTGATCCGGCCGTCGGTCACCTCGACCCGACGACGGGCCAGCCCGTCCGGAGTGAGCACGGTACCGGCGAGGATCAGATCGGGAGTGGTCACCCGGGCATTGTCGCGTGATCGGGGTTCCGACCGCGTTTTCTCGGCCGCACCCAGCCGGGCCAGGCTCGCCTCGGTGGTCGTCGTCGGGACGTACTCGAGCGCGACCTCACCGGTGTAGCCGAGGTCGGCGATCAGCCCCAGACAGCCGGCGAGATCGAGGGTGCCACTGCCCGGCTCGCCGCGTCCGGGCCAGTCGGCGACCTGGACGTGGGCGATCCGGTCGGCGTACGCGGTGAGCTCGGCGTCGAGATCGGCGCCGTTGTTGGCCAGGTGGAACAGGTCGGCGAGCAGACCGACGTTGTCGACACCGACCCGGTCGAGCACCGCGACCACGTCCGCGGCCGTCCGCAGCGGGTAGGGCTTCGGCCCGCTGATCGGCTCGAGGTAGACCTTCGCCCCGATCGTCGCAGCGGCCGCGGCGGCGAAGCGCAGGTTCTCGACGGCCAGGTCGTCCTGGACCGCGGGGTCGACGCCGAGGACCCGGTTGCCGTAGAGCGCGTTGAAGCCGCGTACGCCCAGCCGCGCACCGATGGCCACGGCCACCGCGACGTTGTCCCGGAACTCCTGGTGCCGGGCCGGGATCGACAGCACCCCGCAGTCGGGTCCGGCGACGTCGCCGCCGTAGAAGTTGAGCGCGATCAGCCGAACCCCGGACCGCTCGACCGCGTCGACGAAACGGTCGACATCGGACGGCTCCGGCACCGGCCGGTCGGGCCACGGCCACCAGAATTCGATCGCCTCGAACCCGGCCGCACGGGCCGCCGCGGGACGGTCCAGCAAGGGGTGCTCGGTGAACAGCAGCGAGCAGTTCGCGGCGTACGACAGACGGGTAGACATCGCTGCCCATCTTGGCGCAACGCGGACGGGGTTGTTGGACGTAACACCAGGGTGGCACCATCAGGCACGTGGCAGACGTGGACGCTCAGACCATCGCCTATCCGGCCCCGGGTTCACGACCCCGGCGCAACGGATACGACATCATCGCCCCGCACGTCATCGTGCTCTTCGGAGCGACCGGTGATCTGTCGCGGCGCAAGCTCATTCCCGGCCTGGCCCACCTGGCCCTGTCGGCGCTCGCGCCCGACATCCAGGTCATCGGCACCTCGCTGGAGGACCTCAGCGAGGAGCAGTTCCGCGAGCTGGCCAAGCAGGCGGTGACCGAGTTCAGCCATCACCCGCTCACCGCGGAGCAGTGGCAGCAGTTCGCGCAACGCGTGACCTACGTGCCGCAGTCCGCCGGCCCCAGCGGGCTGTCCGAGGCGGTCCGGATCGCCGAGGAGAAGCTCGGCGGACCGGTCGGCCGGTTGCACTACATGAGCGTCCCGCCGGCCGCCGCGCCCGCGGTGATCCAGACACTGCGCGAGGCCAACCTGGTCGAGCGCTCGCGGGTCGTGATGGAGAAGCCGTTCGGCACCGACCTGCAGAGCGCGATCACGCTCAACGACAAGGTGCACGAGACCTTCCGCGAGCGGCAGATCTTCCGGATCGACCACTTCCTGGGCAAGGAAGCCGCGCAGAACATCCTGGCCTTCCGCTTCGGCAACGGCCTGTTCGAGCCCATCTGGAACCGGCAGTTCATCGACCACATCCAGATCGACATTCCCGAGACGCTCGGCCTGGATCGTCGGGCCGGCTTCTACGAGGCCACCGGTGCCTACAAGGACATGGTCGTCACCCACCTGTTCCAGGTGCTCGCGTTCGTGGCGATGGAACCGCCGACAGCGCTGGAGCCCCGGGCGATCAGCGAGGAGAAGAACAAGGTCTTCCGCTCGATGCTGCCGCTCGACCCGGGCCACATCGTCCGCGGGCAGTACACGGGGTATCGCGACGAGGCCGGCGTGGCCCGCGACTCCGACACCGAGACCTTCATCGCGCTCAAGTGCGGGATCGACAACTGGCGTTGGGCCGGGGTGCCGTTCTACTGCCGGACCGGTAAGAGGATGGCCGAGGGCCAGCGGATCATCTCGATCGCCTTCAAGGAGGCGCCGAAGAGCATGTTCCCGGCCGGATCGGGCGTCGGCTCGTCCGGCCCGGATCACCTGACCTTCGATCTGGCCGACGAGTCGAAGGTGTCGCTGTCGTTCTACGGCAAGCGCCCGGGTCCGGGCATGAAGCTCGACAAGCTGAGCATGCAGTTCTCGACCCAGGAGACCGATCGGGCCGGCGACGTGCTCGAGGCGTACGAGCGGCTGATCATGGACGCGATGCGCGACGACCACACGCTGTTCACCACGGCCGAGGGCATCGAGAGCCTGTGGGAGCGGTCCGAGCCGCTGTTGCGGAACCCGCCGCCGGTCAAGCCGTACGCACCGGGCTCCTGGGGTCCGAACGCCATCCACCAGCTGATCGCGCCGCACGCGTGGCGGCTGCCGTTCGAGCGGGCCTGGCGGACCAAGCCGTCCCCGCTCTGAGCGGGGCGGCGTCGGTCAGAGCGGCTGGTCGGTCAACCAGCCGTCGATCGACGGCGACGCCAGCCGGGCGCCCATCCAGGTCGTGAGCACGGCCAGGTCGAGCGCGTACGCGGGTCCGCCGGTCGCCGCGTAGCGGGTCAGCCGGCCCTGCGCCCGCAGGAGCAGCGTGCGGGCCCCGGCCGGATTGCCGCGTTCGGCGTGGGTGATCCCGACGCAGAGCTGGGCCAGTCCCTGCCACAGCTCGCGCTCCTCCTCCGGGCCGGACTTCCAGCGCGCCTCGAACACCTCGTGCGCGGAGAACGGGCGGCCGTCGGCGAGCAGGGTTCGTGCGAACGCGATGGTCTCCTCGGCCGGGAGTGGTTCCTCCGACACGGGCTCGACCCCGGCCGACCCGTACGGCAACGGTCGGCCCAGCTCGTCGCGCGGCCGGGCCTGGCGTGCGCGGCCCGCGGGGTCCCGGTCGCGTTCGCGGGCGGCCTCGTCGACGAAGCGGGCCAGATCGGGGTCGGAGGACACCAGCCTCTCCATCTCCTCGCCGCCGTCGCAGCTGAACAGACCGAGGACGATCGTCTGGTCGGACCGCTCGACGACCCGCCAGGTGCCGCCGGCGGTCTCCCAACGGCGTACGGTCGCGACCAGGTCAGCGGCATCGGAGGTCATGTCTTCGTTGTATACCCTCACGCCATGACGGAGTTGTTCCTGAACGGTGAGGGCATGCGCGGCGGGTCCGTGCACGCCAGCATCGCTCCCTACCCGTTCCTCGGCGAGGTGGCGACGGCCCCGCGCTACCGGTTCCACGCGATCCGCGACGAGTTCCCCGGGCTGGTCGACCTCGGACCCGGCAACGGGGCCGCGATCACCGGCGAGCTCTACGACGTCCCGTTACGGGTGCTGCTCGACGAATTCCTCCCCGGCGAGCCTCCGGAGCTCGAGCTCGGGGTGATCGAACTCGCCGACGGTCGCGCCGTGCTGGCCGTCCAGCTCCGCCCCGACGAGCGTGACCGGCACCGCGACATCAGCGCGTTCGGTGGCTGGCACGCCTATCGGAAGTCGCTGAGATGACCGTTCGTCGCCAGCAGTAGACGCCCGCGGCCAACGCGACGGTGGCAGTCAGCAGGGCCGTGGTCAGCACCCCGGTCCACCCGGCCACCTGCCAGCTGTGCGTGCTGACGGCGCCGAAGACCGCGCTGCCCACGTAGTAGGCGAACAGGTAGCTGCTCGAGGCCTGCGCGACCCCGACGCCCACCTGCTGGGCCCGCTCGACGACCGCGCCGCTGGCCAACGAGTGGGCGCAGAAGAACGCGAAGGTCACGACGCCGAGTCCGATCATGATCACCGGGAGCGAGCCGGTGGCGGTGATCAGCAGGCCGATGGGCAGCAGGGCCAGGCTGGCCACGATGGTCTTGCCGCGACCGAAACGGGCGGCGGACACGCGGGCCACCCAGGGTGCGGCGATCCCGACCGGATAGGCCAGATAGATCACGGTCGCGCCGGCGGTGAGCGCGAACTCGCCGGTCCGCAGCCGGAAGCCGATCGCGTTGTAGATGCCGACGAAGACCCCCATCACCGTCCCGGCGATCAGACAGAGGCTGACCAGCACCGGGTCTCGGAGCGTGGCCGCGGTCCCGGCGATGACCTGACGCGGCCGGGCCGAGGCGGGGGTGAAGCGACGCGAGGTCGGCAGCGCCAGCCAGACCCCTGCGGCCGCGGCGAGAGTGATGCCGGCCGCGATCACCGTGGTGCCGACCCAGCCCAGCCACGGTTCGACCGCGATCGGCAGGAGTCGGCCGAGGGTGCCGCCGACCGCGGTGCCGGCGATGTAGGCGGCG
The DNA here is from genome assembly GCA_963815905.1 of uncultured Actinomycetota bacterium. Lineage (GTDB taxonomy): Bacteria > Actinomycetota > Actinomycetes > Propionibacteriales > Propionibacteriaceae > Microlunatus. The sequence goes on from CAWFIO010000020.1 coordinate 49,410, forward strand.
TTGGCCCCGGCGTGGGCGGTCGGGTGGACCTCTTCACGAAGGTAGGCCAGGGCCACCGCGGGGAGCACGGCCAGGGCGGCGCCGGTCAGACCACGCAGCACCAGCAGCGTCGTCCAGCCGGGGGCGAAGGCCGAGGCGAGGCCGAGGAGCCCGGCCGCGACCAGTGACCAGCGCATCAGCGGCACCCGACCGACCGCGTCGGACAGTGGGCCGACCAGCAGTAGTGCGACCGCCATGGCGATGGTCGACACCGACAGGGCCGCCGCCGAGTGACCGGCCGACACCGCGTACGTCCGGGCCAGCGCGGGGAGCAGCGGCTGGACGTAGTAGAGCAGGACGAAGGTCGCCACCCCGCCGAGGGTCAGGCCGAACAGGATCCGCCGGTACGCCGGGTCGTCCGCGCGGTAACCGTCGGAGCCGACGGCTGGGTCGACGCCGATGCCGGGGGTACGGCGGGGGAGGCGATCGAGGGCGACGGACACGAGGACCATCCTGGGCGGCGATCTATGATGCGCTAAATGCCGGGAGCGACAATGGTGACGCAATCGGCGCATCAGAAGGAGAGCGATGGATCTGGCCGATCTGCACACGTTCCTGTCGCTGTGCGAGACCGAGAACATGCGCGACACCGCGGCGCACCAGCGGGTCAACCAGTCGAACGTCTCGCGGGCCCTCGGTCGGCTCGAGGCCGAACTGGCCGTCCAGCTCTTCCACCGGCACGGCCGGCGGCTCCAGCTCAACCGGCACGGGCGGCAGTTCCGCGATCACGCGGACCGGGCCGTTGCCGAGCTGACCAGCGGCGCACGACGGGTCCGTGAGGACGTCGACGCCGAGCACGGGGTGATCCATCTCGGCTTCCTCCAGTCGGTGGCCCGCGAGGTCGTGCCGGGCCTGGTTCGCCGATTCCGGGCCACCACCCCGGGGGCCCGGTTCGAGCTCCGGCAGGCGTTCGCGCGCGAGATGTACGCCGCGCTCGAGCAGGACACGCTCGATGCCGCGGTGACCACGCCTCCGCGTACGCCGGACCCGCGGATCGGGTTCACCCCGCTGATCGAGCAGCAACTGTGCGTGGCGGTGCCGCCGGGCCACCGTCTGGCCGATCGCGGGTCGCTCAGCCTGGCCGATGTGGCCGATGAGCCGTTCGTCGGGTTCAACCTGGCGACCGATCTGCGACAGGTGATCGATCGGCTGTGCGCCGACACCGGGGTCGAACCGCGGATCGCCTTCGAATCCGGTGAGATCGACACCCTGCGCGGGCTGATCAGCGCGGGCCTCGGCGTCGGGGTGCTGCCCCGACCGGCGGTGCCCAAACCCGACGACCCGGTCTATCTCGACCTGACCCCGGCGCGGACCCGGGTCATCGGGGTGGCCTGGCACGTCGGACGCTCGACGACCCCGGTCGCCGCACGGTTCATCGCCCAGCTGACCGAGGGCTGACGCGCGTTCGGTTGCGCTCGGCATGATGGGGGAATGGTCGAACCAGGGTTGGTCGTCGTCGGTAGCGGTCCGGGTGGTCTGGCGGCGGTCACCGCCTTCCGGGAGCTCGACCGACAGACGCCGGTCGTGCTGGTGACCTCCGACCTGTACCCGCCGTACGCCCGACCGCCGCTGACCAAGGACTTCCTGCGCGGCGACGTCGAGCTCGACGACCTGTGGCTGACCGAGACCGGCTGGTTCTCCGAGCAGCGGATCGAGCTGCGGCTCGGGGTGACGGTCACCGGCCTCGATCGGGAACGCCGACGGGTCACGCTGTCCGACCGCACCACGATCGACTACCGCGACCTGGTCCTCGCCACCGGGGCGCACCCGACGCCGCTGCCGGTGCCCGGTGGGGACGATCCGGAGCTGCTCTCGGTCCGGACCCTGGTCCACGGCCATCGGCTGCGGGAGCTGATCCGGCAGACCGAGCGGGTTGCGGTGATCGGCTCCGGCTTCATCGGGTGCGAGGTGGCGGCCAGTCTCGCGCACGGCGGGGTCGAGGTCGTGCTGATCACCGGGGAGGAACAGCCGCACGCCGAACGCCTCGGCGCCGACGCCGGCCGGGAGATCGAACGCTGGCTGACCGAGGTCGGGGTGGAGCTGCTGCTCGGTGCGCGGCTGACCCGGATCACCCGCGAAGCGGACGGCTTCCTGCTCGAACGCGGCGACGCGGGATCGGTCCGGGCCGCGGCCGTGGTGGTGGCGGGCGGAGCCAAACCGGACCTGGAGCTGATCGAGGCCGCCGGGCTGCCGGTGGCGGAGGGCGGGGTCGCCGTCGACGCCAGCCTGCGTACGCCCGACCCCCACGTCTTCGCGGTGGGCGACCTCGCGTACGCCGAGCACCGGGTCGCCGGGCGGGCCCTGCGCGTCGAGCACTGGGGCGATGCCGAGACGCACGGGAAGGTGGCCGGCACGGTCGCGGCCGGCGGGGCGGCCAGCTGGGGCGATCCGCCGGGCTTCTGGTCGAGCATCGGCGACCGCACGTTGAAGTACACGGCCTGGGGCGACGGGCACGACGAGGCGGTGTTCGTCGGAGACGCCGACCGTTGGTCGGTCTGGTATCGCCGTGGTCCGGAGCTGGTCGGTGTGCTGACCCACGAGGACGACGACGCGTACGAACGCGCGCAGGAACTGCTGGCCCGCCGCGCCGACTTCGACGAGGCGCTCAGCCGACCCGACGGTCCGCCAGCCCGGCCACGACCGGCAGCGGAGCCCGGGTCAGCCGGCTGACCTCCTCGGTGGTGACGGCGCCGCAGTGCACCCCGCGCATCAGGAACGCAGCCAGGGCCTGCGCGGTGGCCGGCTCGTCCATCACGCCACCCTCGGTGCCGTGGAGGTAGCCGTCGAGGCGGGCGCCGATCCGATCGAGACCGGTGCGGAAGAACAGATAGGTGGCCACGAACCGGGTCGGCAGCTGCGCCGGATGCAGGTCCCAGCCCTGATAAAGACCGCGTTCGAGGGAGCGACGGACCAGTCGGGCGTGGAGCGCCCAAGCGGCGTGCACGTCGGCGCGAGGGCCGACCGGGACGATGTTGGTCGAGCCGTCGCTGACCCGGACGCCCGTACCGGCCGCGGCCAGCTGCATCACCGCCTTGGCATGATCGGCGGCCGGGTGATCCATGGCCTGGTAGCCACCCGAGATGCCCAGCGCGGCGGTGTAGTCGTAGGTGCCGAAGTGCAGACCGGTGCAGCGGCCGTCGGCGGCGTGCACCATGGCGGCTGCCCCGGCGGTGCCGTCGCCGAGCAGGATGGCCTGCGGAGTCTCGACCTGGATCTCGAACCGCAGCGCGTGATCATCGAGCCCGTACGCGCGCTCGAGCCGGCCGCAGACGTCGACGAACGCTCGCACCTGGTCGACCGAGGTGACCTTGGGGAGCGTCACCACCCACCCGGCGGGCAGCGGACCCGAATCGAGCAGGGCGCCGAGGACCAGGTCGAGCGACCGCAGCCCCCGACGCCGGGTCACTCCTTCGAGTGATTTGAACCGGATGCCCAGGAACGGCGGTGCGGTCCGGTTGCGCACCGCGGCTGCGAGCGCCCGTCCGGCCGCGACGGCGTCGCGGTCCTCGACCTCGTCGCTCCGGGTGCCGTAGCCGTCCTCGAGATCCACCCGCAGATCCTCGATCGGCTCGGTGGCCAGCTTCTCGGTGACCAGGCCCCAGACCGCCGCGACGGCGGCCGGGTCGAGCCCGCAGACCTCGGCCAGCTCAGCCGCCCCACCGGGTGCGTCCCTTTCGAGGCTGGCCCGTGCGGCGGCTCCCCACGCGATCGGCAGGTCGGCGTGGAAGCGATCGGCGGGCACGTAGACCGTGTGCACCGGTTGGCGGTCGGCCCGGTCACCGGGGTAGTCGGCCAGCCGGGCCGCGTCGGCGTCGGACAACGCGGCGTCGACGGCGGTCAGATCGGCCTCGGTCAGCCGGCCGGAGGCGGTGGTCACGCGCGTACTCCTTGATCGTTCGTCCTTGCGGAAGTTCGTGTACCCACGACGGTTCCCGACTTTTCACGATATCCAGCAGCGTCGGAGGGGGGTCTCGGCGGAACCTGCACCGGCGGGCGGGCCGGGCCCGGGGGCGGCCGGGACAGGGCGGCCGGGCTCGGGGGTGGCGGGTCACGACACCAGGCCGGCCCGCCGGAGCAGGGCCTTGCTCGAGGCGTCGACCTCCGCGGCGAGCTCGTCGGTGTCGACGGTCAGGAGCCGGTTGTCCTCGACCACGGGTTCGCCGTTGACCAGCAGCAGCTGGAGCGGCGGCTGGCCGCCGAGGACGAGGGCGGCGACCGGGTCGACAATGTCGATGTGGGCGAGGGTGTCGAGTCGCCAGAGCGCCAGGTCAGCCAGCTTGCCCACCTCGAGGGAGCCGATCTCGTCCTGGCGACCGAGCACCCGGGCCCCGCCCATGGTGGCCAGATCCACCGCGTCGCGAACGGTGAGGGCCTGCGGGCCGCCTTTCGCCCGCGCGAACAGCACCGCGTGCCGGAGCTCTTCCCAGAGTGAGGCGTTCTCGTTCGAGGCGGCACCGTCGACTCCGAGGCCGACCGCGATTCCCGCGTCACGTAGATCGCGGACCCGGGCGATGCCGGCGCCGAGTCGGGCGTTCGACGACGGGCAGTGCGCCGCGCTGGTCCCCGTCGCCGCCATCGTGGCGATCGAGGCGTCGTCGAGCCAGATGGCGTGGGCGTACCAGACGTCGGGGCCGAGCCAGCCCAGGCTCTCCATGTATTCCACCGGGGTGGCGTCGAAGTGCTGGCGGCAGTAGTCCTGCTCGTCGAGCGTCTCGCACAGATGGGTGTGCAGCCGGACGCCGCGGCGCCGGGCCAGCTCGGCCGTCGCGCGGAGCAGATCGCCGGTGACCGAGAACGGCGAGCACGGGGCGAGCGCGATCTGCAGCATCGAGCCCGGTGACGGGTCGTGCCAGCGGTCGATGGCTGCCTCGGACGCAGTCAGAATCGCGTCGAGATCCTCGACGACGTGATCCGGCGGCAGCCCGCCCTTGCTCTGGCCCAGGTCCATCGATCCCCGGGTGGGGTGAAATCGCAGACCGACCCGCTGCGCCGCCTCGATCTCGGCGGCCAGCATGTCGCCGCCGTCGCGCGGGAAGACGTAGTGATGGTCGGTCGAGGTGGTGCAGCCGGTCAGCGCCAGCGTCGACAGCGCGCCCGTGGCCGCGGTCCGGGTGGTGTCGGCATCGAGGCGTCCCCAAACCGGATACAGCGTGGTCAGCCACTCGAAGAGCGACCCGTCGACCGCAAAGCCCCGGGTCACCCACTGATAGAGGTGATGGTGGGTGTTGACGAACCCCGGCGTGAGCAGGGCGCCGCGGGCGTCGATCCGACGACCCCGGTACGCGGGGTCGGCCGGTCCGTCGCCCACCGCGACGATCCGGTTGCCCTCGACGACGACGTGACCGCTCGAATACTCCGAACGGCTCGCGTCGTTGGTGAGGACGTGCGTCCCCTCGATAATCAGCGTGCTCATCGCTGGTGCCCCGATCCTCGCGGGTCAGCAGAACCCGGGGACCGTGTCCCAGGCCCGCCCGGCCGGCGGTGCGTCGTCGCGGGTCACGGTGGCCTGGATGAGCCCGTACGGCCGGTCGTCGGCGTGGAAGACCTCGTTGGGGTTCTCCAGCCCGAAGGGCGACAGGTCGTAGAGGAAATGGTGCTTGTTCGGGGCGGAGAACTTGATCTCGGCGACTTCCGGGTGCGCCTCGAGGGCAGCGCGGCCCATGGCGAAGAGCGTCTGCTGCAGCGCCAGGCTCTGCACCTCGGCGAACTGCTGGAGCAGATGGGCCTTGATCGAGTCGTAGGTGGCCTGCCAATCGACGTCGGTACCGATGTAGCGCCAACGAGCGATCAGCGAGGTGGCCATGATCCGATCGGTGGTCGGGACCAGCGTGGTGTAGCCGTCGACCAGGAAGTCGTGGAACTCCGACCCGGTCGACTTCAGCACGGTCAGGTCCTTGAAGCCGGAGATGAGGTGCTCCTCGCGGCCCTTGCCATCGATGGTCAGCACGGTGGTCCGCACCTCCTGGCCCTTGCGCACCCAGGTGTGGTCGTGCTCGACCCCGTTGATCGAGACCCGCTCCCAGTCGTACTCCTCGATCTCGATCCGGCAGCCCTCGACCGGATCGACGTCGCCGACGAAGTGCCGGCCCAGCGCGAGGGCGTAGTCCTCGATCTGAGCGATACCCTTCTCCTTGGCGTACGCGTAGCAGGTCTGCTTCTGGGTGTCGGTCGGCAGCACCGCGCTCTGGTCGCCGACGAGATGGGCCGCGCTGAAGTCGCCACGCAGCGCAGTGGAGACGTTGATGTCGCGGATCTCGTGCCGGTCGGAGTCGCGGTAGATCCGGACGACCCGGTTCTCCGCCTTGCCGTACTGGTTGGCTCCGAGCACGATGGTCATGATCAACTTCCCTTCGTCGTGCCCCGTCCGGGCTTCTGCGGGTCAGTCTGGCCCAGCCATGTTTCAGCGGATCGTCGGCAGGTCGCGTCGGCAGGTCGCGTCGGCAGCCGCCGTTTCCGCGCACAAGTGCCCAGACGGCCCACCGATACCGATGTCACCCGGCCGTTTGCGCACACAAGGGCCCAAACGACCCAGCCGCGACGTGCTCCGTCAGCCCAACTCGTCGAAGCGATGGGTCCGAGCGGTGTGGATGGGGTTGGCGCCGGCGATCAGATCGTCGAAGCGGTGGTTGATGATCTTGCCGACCTCGATCAGAGCGGTGGCCCGTTCCTGGCTGGGGGAGTGGGCCAGCCGGACCTCACCGTCGGCGAGCAACTCGGCGCGGCTGCCGGCGCTGCGCACCGAGGCCACGTACGGGAAGCCGAACTTGTCGCGGTAGCGCCCGTTGAGCCGGCTGAACTCGGCGAAGTCCTCGTCGTGCATCCGGTCCAGGCCCAGGGTGGACTGGTCACGATGCGACTCGACCTGGCTCGGCAACGCCGTACCGAGATCCGGGTACGACCGGAGTAGCTCGATCTGCTCGTCGGGGGTGGCGCCGAACATCGCCTCGTGGAAGGCGGCGCGCAGATCCTCGGTGTCGGTGAACGGGCGCCGCTCGTACGCGCGCTCGATCGCCCACGGCACACCCTGGGACAGTCGCGAGAAGGTCCGGCTGAATTCGTCGAGCGACATCTCGTTGACCTGGTCGAGACGGATCAGGTCGCCGGGTGCACCGGCGACGGCCGGCCCGAAGTTCTTGCCCACGTGATGGAAGATCAGGTTGAGCAGGATCGCGGTGATGCTGCCGAGGGTGATGCCGGAGTTGAAGATCATCTCGCTCCACCGACCGCCGGGGACGACGGTGTAGAGGTCGGCGGTGACCGTGACCAGCATGGCCAGGCCGACCGAGGTGGCGACGATGACCACGTTGCGGTGGTCGTTGAAGTCGACCCGCGACAGCATCTGGAACCCGACCACGGCCACCGTGGCGAACATGGCCAGCGCCGCCCCGCCGAGCACCGAGTGGGGGATCGAGGCGGCGACCGCGCCCGCCTTGGGGATCAGCCCGATGACGATCATGATGGCGCCCGCGGTCGCGACCACCCAGCGGCTCTTGATCGCGGTCAGCCGGACCAGACCGACGTTCTCGGCGAAGCAGGTGTAGGGGAACGAGTTGAGGATGCCGCCGAGGAAGGTGGCCAGGCCGTCGGCCCGTAGCGCCCGGGCGACGTCTTCCTGACCGACCTTCTTCTCCACGATCTCGCCGGTCGCGAACACGTCTCCGGTGGTCTCGACCGCGGTGATCAACATGACGACGATCATCGAGATGATCGCGGTGATCGAGAACTGCGGGATGCCGAAGAAGAACGGCGTCGTCACCCCGACCCAGTCCGACTGGCTGACCTGGCTGAAGTCGGCGTCGCCGAGCAGCGTCGCGGTCACCGTCCCGATGACCAGTCCGGCCAGCACCGCGACGGTGGCCATGAAGCCCTTGAACACCCGCTGGATGATGACGATCACGGCGAGGGTGAACAGCGCGTACGCGAGTCCCTTCCCGCTGATCGGCCCGCCGGGGATCCCGTCACGGACCGCGTCGTTGGCGGCGACCGGGAGCAACGACAGCCCGATGATCGTGATCACCGAGCCGGTGACCACCGGTGGGAAGAAGCGGAGCAGCCGCCCGAAGTACGGTGCGATGAAGAAGGTGAACAGACCCGCGACGATCACCGAGCCGTAGATGGTAGTCAGCCCCTCGGTCCCACCACCGGCCGCCATTCCGATCGCGATCATCGGCGAGACCGCGGTGAAGGTGACGCCCTGGAGCAGCGGGAGCTTGACCCCGATCTTCCAGAACCCGACCGACTGGATGATCGAGGCGATCCCGCAGGTGAACAGGTCGGCGTTGATCAGGTGGACCAGCTGCTCGGGGCTGAGTCCGATCGCGTTGGCCAGCAGGATCGGCACCACGACCGCGCCCGCGTAGAAGGCGAGCACGTGCTGGAAGCCGTAGATCGCCAGCTTGCCCGGCGGGAGGACCTGGTCGACCGGGTGTTTGACGCTGCTCCGCTGCGGAGCCTCAGGTGTTGTTGCGGTCATCGCCAGCCCTCTCTGCCCAGGAGTGTTGCTGTGGTTACGCCTGCCGATCGCGCTCGATGATGGCAGTCGACGTGCGGAGGAATCCAGCGGGGGCCTGCGCGCCGAGATCGGTGCCGAGGCAGGCGGTCCGGTACGCCCGCCGCTGCTCGGCCAGCGGGTCGGCGCCGAGCAGATCGTCGAGTGCCTCGGACACGTTGGCCAGGTCGGGGGTGATCACGTAGGCGACCCGGGCCATCGGCACCTCGCGGCGGAATCCGGCCACCGTCTGCTGCCGGATCGCGACCATCCCCAGCGGCTTGCCGCTGGCCAGATAGTCGGAGGCGACCGAGGAGACGTCGGTGATCAGCGCGTCGCTGTGGTTGAAGCAGGCGGGGATGTCCCAGGTCTTCTCGGCCTGCTTGCCGTAGACGTGCTGACGTCCGCTGCTCCGGGCGTCTTCGGCCAACTGCTTCTGGATCGCTCGGGCCGCGGCGGTCTGACCGGGTTCGCGGTAGCTGTGCGGGTGGGGTCGGAAGATCACCGTCGCGCCCCGCTCGAGCAGGGCGGCGACGATCGTGCTGCCACGCGACAACGAGGAGTAGTTGGTGGCCGGCTGACCGCCCTCCCAGGTGGGGGCGTAGAGCACCGTCGGCGGGGTGCCCGGGTCGCGCGGGGTGTCGCGGACCTCGATCGTCTCGATCTGCGGGCGGCCCACGATCTCGAACTGCTCCGGGGCGATCTTCACCCCGTGGGCCGCATAGCGGTCGACACCCTGCTGGCCCGAGACGAAGACCTTGTCGTACGTCGCGTGCTGTGCGGAGTAGTTGGCCGCCTTGTCCGAGTCGCCGTGGTTGAGCCAGATGTGGGTCAGCTGCTTGAACCGCTGGAAGGCCAGATTGCTCGGGTGGTTCTGCACGTAGTAGGCGGCCTTGAGCGTCGGCACGACCATGTGGACCAGCCGACCCGAGCCGGTCCGTAGCCGCGGCACCAGGATCGGCGCCTTGGTCAGCTTCTTGATCTCGGCCACCGTGCTCGGGTGCAGCGTGATGACGATGTAGGGCTTGTTCAGCCGCTCGAGGTAGGGCAGCCACATCCCCAGCTGATAGGTCGCGCCGTTGCGCGCCGAGTAGAAAACCGCGAATTCCGGCCGGTACGCCGTGATCGCCTCGGTGATCTTCAGCGCCTCCTGGCGGCTGGCCGACAAGGCGCGGACCGCATACCCGAGCATCACGAACGGCAGCGCGGCGAAGAGCGCCGCCACGATCAGGTACACCCAGCCCGGGGCGCCGATCGCGGCCAGCACGGCGCCGACGGCCGCGGCTCCGAGCGGCGCCTGGGCGACGCGGTTGGCCGGGAACGGTCGCGGCGGGACACGCGGGACGCCGGGCAGCTGGGTCGACATCGACCGGCTGCGGGCCAGCATCGAGGAGACCAGCGGCTCGGTCAGGATCCCGAGCAGCCCCAGCCCGGTGGCCACCCAGATCCAGGCCGGGTCGTCGGGCCGGCGCAGCGCGTACCCGCCGGCCACCACGACCAACAGCAGTAACCGACCGGGGGCGAACGAGCCGAGCAGCGCCTTGCGCCGGACGACCTCGCGGCGCATCAGCCAGTAGAGCCCGAGGCCACCGGCCAGACCGGCCAGCACGCCGAGCAGGCTGACCACGAGCGGCCCCTGGGCGAAGAGCAGCACGGCCCCGAGGACGAGGGCGACGTTGACCGCGTTGCCGATCAGCAGGTCGGCCACCGCCGAGGAGGTCGCGCCGGCGAACTTCGCCCACGAGCCGACGTTGAACCTGCGTCCCGATGGTGATGCGCTCATAACTTCGTAAGGCTAACGCCGGGACCCGGCGCGGGCGGGGACCTCGACGAGACGGCGGCGGGAACGTCGTCGGGGACGTCGGCGGTCGTGGTCGCCCGGGTCGCCGACCGGGCCTTAGAATGACGTAGTGCCTGGTGACGGTCTGCTGAATCACGACATCGATCCGCAAGACCGGGGACCCCAGGACGCCTGCGGCGTCTTCGGTGTCTGGGCCCCCCACGAGGAGGTGGCCAAACTCACCTACTTCGGGCTCTACGCGTTGCAGCACCGGGGGCAGGAATCGGCCGGGATCGCGGTCAGTCGCGGTCAGCAGATCCTGGTCCACAAGGACATGGGTCTGGTCTCGCAGGTGTTCGACGAGAACGCACTCAACACCCTGAGCAACGCCCACCTGGCCATCGGGCACTGCCGGTACTCCACGACCGGGGCCAGCGTCTGGGACAACGCGCAGCCGACCTTCCGGTCGACCGCGACCGGGCACATCGCGCTCGGTCACAACGGCAACCTGACCAACACCCTCGAATTGCGCGAGTGGCTGATCGAGCGTGACGCCGAGGCGGAGTCGCTGGTCCCCGGGTCGTTCGGCAAATGCACCACCGACACCTCGCTGATCACCGCGCTGATGGCCACCTTCCCCGGCTACTCGATCGAGCAGGCCGCCCTCGAGGTGCTGCCGCGGTTGCGCGGCGCATACTGCCTGGTCTTCATGGACGACGAGACGTTGTACGCAGCCCGAGACCCACAGGGCATCCGGCCGCTGGTGCTCGGCCGACTCGAGCGGGGCTGGGTGGTGGCGAGCGAGACCGCCGCGCTCGACATCGTCGGAGCGGTCTACATCCGCGAGATCAATCCCGGTGAACTCATCGCCATCGACGGTGACGGGCTGCGGTCGACCACCTTCGCCAAGCCCGATCCCAAGGGCTGTCTGTTCGAGTACGTCTACCTGGCCCGCCCCGACACCACCATCTCGGGCAAGCGACTGCACTCGGTCCGGGTCGACGTCGGTCGGCGTCTGGCCCGTGAGCATCCGGTCGAGGCCGATCTGGTCATCCCGGTGCCCGAGTCGGGGACGCCGGCGGCGATCGGCTACGCCGAGGAGTCGGGGATCCCGTACGGCCAGGGCCTGGTGAAGAACTCCTACGTGGGACGCACCTTCATCCAGCCGAGCCAGACCATCCGCCAGCTCGGCATCCGGCTCAAGCTCAACCCGCTGCGCGACGTGATCGCCGGCAAGCGGCTGGTCGTGGTCGACGACTCGATCGTGCGCGGCAACACCCAGCGGGCGCTGGTCCGGATGCTGCGCGAGGCCGGTGCAGCCGAGATCCACGTCCGGATCTCCTCGCCGCCGGTCAAGTGGCCGTGCTTCTACGGCATCGACTTCGCTTCGCGGGCCGAGCTGATCGCCAACGGGCTCAACAACGAGGAGATCCGGCGCTCGATCGACGCCGATTCGCTCGGCTACGTCTCGCTCGACGAGCTGGTCGCCTCGACCGAGGTCGGCGCGGACGCGCTCTGCCGCGCCTGTTTCGACGGGATCTACCCGGTCCCGCTCCCTCGGTCGGACCGGTTGGGCAAGAACGTCCTGGAAGACCCGATCCGGACCGATGTCGACGGCCTCGAGTCCGTCGTCGCCGGGCTCGGTGGCGTCGACGCGTTGAGCCGGCCATGAGCGGCGCAGGTGCGGAACCGCAGGTCAGCGGGGGTTCGAGGGGGTCGTCCCCCTCGGTCGGGGGGAATGCGTACGCACGGGCCGGCGTCGACATCGAGGCCGGTGACCGCGCAGTCGAGCTGATGAAGGCCTCGGTCGCCCGGACCAACCGGCCCGAGGTGCTCAGCGGACTCGGCGGGTTCGCCGGTCTGTTCGACGCGACCACGATCGCCCAGCTCGAACGGCCGGTGCTGGCGACCTCGACCGATGGGGTCGGCACCAAGGTCGCCATCGCCCAGGCGCTCGACATCCACGACACCATCGGGTTCGACCTGGTCGGCATGGTCGTCGACGATCTGGTCGTCTGTGGGGCCGAGCCGCTGTTCATGACCGATTACATCGCCTGCGGCAAGGTGGTGCCGGAACGGATCGCCGCGATCGTCTCGGGGATCGCCGCGGCCTGCGCCGCCGCCGGCTGCGCGCTGCTCGGTGGCGAGACCGCCGAACATCCCGGCCTCCTCGGGGCGGACGAATACGACATCGCCGGTGCGGCCACCGGTGTGGTCGAGCGCGACAAGCTGCTCGGAGCCGAGCGTGTGGTGGCCGGTGACGTGGTGCTCGCCCTGGCCTCGTCGGGCCTGCACTCCAACGGCTATTCGCTGGTCCGGCACGTGCTCCGCGAGGGCGGTTGGGCGCTGGACCGACACGTCGACGAGCTCGGCCGGACGATCGGCGAGGAGATCCTCACGCCGACCCGGATCTACAGCCTGGACTGCCTGGCGCTGATCGCGGCGGTCGAGGTGCACGCGATGAGCCACATCACCGGCGGCGGACTGGCCAACAACCTCGCCCGCGTCATCCCGGCCGGGGTCGAGGTCCGGATCGACCGGAGCAGCTGGACCCCCGACCCGGTCTTCACCACCCTGCGCTCGCTGGGTGGGCTCGGGCTGACTGATGTCGAGGCCACCTTCAACCAGGGCGTCGGCATGGTCGTCGTCCTCCCCGAGTCGGGCGTCGACGCCGCGATCGCGCTGCTGGCCGACCGTGGCGTACCCGCCTGGGTCTGCGGCTCGGTGGCCGCGAGCTCCGGCTCGGAGCGGGTCAGCCTGTTCGGCGTTCACCCGACCTGACCCCCGGTTCGTACGCGCGGGCCCGCTCAGGTCGTCAGGCTCGCCTGCGCCCCGGCCACCGCGTGCAGCGCCGCGCCGGTGAGCGGGGCGTCCATCCCGAGCTCGGCGAGCCGGACGTCGACCGGGACGGCCGACAGTTCCCCGACCCGGGTAGCCAACCGGTCGATCAGACCGGTGGCCGAGCTCCAGGGTCCGCCGATCATCACCCCGGCGGGGTTGAGCACGGTGACGATCGAGGCGATCGCGCCGGCCACCGCATCCACGATCGCCTCGCGCCGCGGCGGTTCGTCGAGGGCGGCGATCACCCGGGGCACATCGATGGTCGGGGTCCCCGGCTGAGTCAGCCCCCAGGTCTCGAAACATTCGACCAGTCGCATCGATCGACCCTCAGGCCCGGACGTCCGGACGTGGGCGATCTCGCCGGCCAGCCCGGCACTGCCGCTGAACACGACGCGCTCCCGCACGATGGCGCCGCCGAGCCCGAAGCCGAGATGGCAGTAGACGAACTCGTCGAGGTCCTGGGCCCGCCCGGCCTGCGCCTCGGCCAGGGCGGCCCAGTTGACGTCGTTGTCGATGTGCAGCCCGGGCAGCCGGGCGCCGAGCAGCGTACGCGGGTCCAGCTCGTCGACCAGGAACGGTGAATCGGGCAGATGCACCAGCCGACCGGTGCGCTTGTCGACCGGCCCGGCCAGGCTGAGCGCGCTGCCGCGGATCGGTCCGACCGCCGCTGCCAGCACCTCGTCGGCCAGCTGATCCAACAGCGGCGAGAGCCGGTCGGCAGTGATCGGCGCCGCGACGTCGTGGGTGAACCGGCGCACCAGCTCCCCGCGTACGCCGCGGATCTCGGCGGTCAGCCCGTCGGGACTCGCGCTCAACGCGACCGCGCAGCCGATGTCGGGACGCAGCGCGTAGAAGGTCCCGGCCCGGCCGCGGCGACCGGATTGCTGCCCGGTCTCCACGACCAGCCCGGCCTGTTGGAGCCGACGCATGGCCTCGGAGATGGTCGGCTTCGAGATGCCGGTGCGCTGCGCGATCTCCGCCCGGGTCAGCGCGTCGGCGCCGAGCAACTGCCCGACGACATGATGATCGGTGATCTGCCGGAGCAGATCGAGCGAGGCCAGGGGGGCTTCGGGCACGACGCGCGTACGCCCTCTCTCTCCATCTTTGGTTAGGACTCCTTGCACATTAGCCCACCGGCAGGGTATCGTCCCTTCACGACTTCAAGTAGGAGTCCTTACTAATTATCCTGGGAGGCCACCGATGACCGTCACGCGCTCGTCCACCCCGATCAGCGCCCTGACCGGACTGCCGCACTGGGAGACGACTCCCGAGGACATCCCAGCGGCGATCCGCGAGATCAAGGCGGCGATCCGGAGCAAGATCGAGGCCTCCGGGCGAACCGTCGCTGAGGTCATCGCCGAGATCGAGGCCTACCTGGAGACCGAGATCGCCGACATCGAGGCAGCCCGGGACCGCGGCGCGGAGGTCTGGCCGGTCGTCGACTACGCCGACATCGAGGCCGGTCGGGTCTCGGCGGAGGTGCAGGCGCTGATCAAGCGGCGTGGCTGCCTGGTCGTCCGCGGGCATTTCGATCGCGACCAGGCGGAGCAGTGGGACCGCGACATCGTGGACTACGTCGAATCCAACCGGTTCTTCGAGACCTACGCCGGTCCGGCCGACGACTTCTTCGGCACGCTGTCGGCGGAGGCGTCGAAGCCCGAGATCTACCCCGTCTACTGGTCGAGCACCCAGATGGAGGCGCGTCAGCACCCCCGGATGGCCGCGGTCCAGTCGTTCCTGAACGGCCAGTGGATCGCCGAGTCCGAGGGTCGGAGCTGGTTCGAACCAGAGATCGACTCGCTCTACCCCGATCGGATCCGCCGCCGTCCCCCGGGCGCCGACTCGGGCGGTCTGGGCACCCATCTCGATCCCGGGACCCTCGACCTGTGGATGACCGAGAACTACCAGTTGCACTTCCGGCACCTGTTTGCCGGCGACTTCGCCAGCTACGACCCGTGGGACGCGGCGTACCGCACCGAGGGCCCGCAGTATCCCGGCTCGACCATGTGCTCGGCGTTCCGCACCTTCCAGGGCTGGACCGCGCTCAGCGAAATGACCAACGACCAGGGCGTGCTGCACACCGTCCCGATCGCCAAGGCCATGGCGTACCTGATGCTGCGGCCGTTGCTCGACGACGTGGCCGAGGACGACATGTGCTCGGTCCAGCCCAACCGCACCTTCCCGGTGAGCGAGCGGCATCACGCGATCCTGATGCGCGCGCTGTCCTCGATCCCCAGCGTGCAGCCCGGCGACTCGGTCTGGTGGCACTGCGACATGATCCACGCGGTCGCGCCGGTCACCGACCAGCAGGGCTGGGGCAACGTGATCTACATCCCGGCCGCCCCCTGGTGCGCCAAGAACGAGGCGTACGCGGTCTCGGTCCGCCACGCCTTCCTCACCGGCGGCAGCCCGGACGACTTCCCCGCCGAGCACTACGAGCGGACCTGGCCCAACCGCTTCCAGCCCACCCAGCTCAACGCGACCGGCCGCCGCGGCCTCGGGCTCCCCGCGAGCTGAGCCCCGCCGCCTGCCGGTTTCCCATGTTGCATGGGAAACCTGCGGGTCACACGCGAAACTTCGCATGCAACCCGCAGGAATCCCATGCAACATGGGAAACCGGCAATGGGGGCTGCGGCGGAGTGGGGCTGCCGAGCGCGTACGCGGCGCCGGCGGGGCCGGGGAGTGGTGCGAGGTGCGGTGGCGCGCGGCTCACCAGACGGGCCTGCTTTGCCCTTTGCACCGCATTGGGTAGCCTTGCGCCCACGACATCATAAATCTGAGCCGCGGCCCTGCCGCAGGCGGACAAATGCGAGGGGGTCGACCCGAGATGGGGCGCGGCCGTGCAAAAGCGAAGCAGACCAAGGTCGCTCGCGAACTCAAGTACCGATCGTTCGAAACCGACTTCACGTCGTTGGAGCGAGAGCTACGCCACGACGAGGGGCAGGTAGTACCCGCGGCGTACGCGGACCTGGCCGAGAAGTTCGACCCGGATGACGACGACGGGTACGGACACCTCCGCAAGTCTGGGTAGAAAAGGTCCCCGTTCGGCACCATTCGGTTCTAGATTTGGTGCCATGAGCCAGAACCCCTCTGATCCATCCGGGTACAACCCGGCCCAGCAGCCCCGCTCTGACGGCAGCGCCCATGCGGCCGAGGGCGGTGACGTGGCGTCGGGTTCGGGCGATGGTCCGTACTCGAGCCCGTCCGCCAACAGCTACCCGGCGCCCGACGGCTCGTCGCCGGTCGCCCCGGAGACCGAGTCGCCGACCTACGGCTACCCGCAGCAGGGTTATCCCGACGCGAGCTACGGCCAGCAGCAGCCGTACGGTCAGCCGTCGGCTCAGGACCCCTACGGGCAACCGCCGGCCAACCCGTACGGGCAGCCGTCGGCGTCGCAGCCCTATGGTCAGCCGTCCGCGTCGCAGGACCCGTACGGGCAGCCGTCGGCCTCGCAGCCCTATGGTCAGCCGTCGGCGTCGCAGGACCCGTACGGGCAGCCGTCGGCCTCGCAGCCCTATGGTCAGCCTTCGGCCAGCCAGCAGCCGTACGGTCAGCCGTCCGCGCCGCAGCCGCCCTACGGCCAGCAGCCGTACGGCGATCCGAACGCCGGTTACGGGCAGCAGGGTTATGAGCAGCCGTACGGCGGACCGCCCCAGCCGGGCTTCCCCGCCCAGCAGTACGGCCAGCCCGGTTACCAGCAGGGTGCGTACGGGGGTGCCCCGGGCGCCATGCCCGTGTCGGCCAGTGACGAGAACACCTGGGGGATCATCTCCCACATCAGCATCCCGTTCTTCGGCTTCATCGGCCCGCTGATCACCTACCTGATGTACAAGGACCGCAGCCAGTACCTCAAGGACGTCGGGACCGAGACGCTCAACTTCTCGATCCTCTACAGCATCGTGGTGCTGCTCAGCAGCATCCTGAGCGTGGTCGGGATCGGTCTGATCCTGTGGCTGGTCGCCGGCGTCGGCGCGCTGGTGCTGTGCATCATGGGCACCATGGCGGCGAGCAAGCACCAGTTCTACAAGTACCCGGTGAACGTCCGCTTCATCAAGTGAGCCGTAACCTATGACCGTCGCGGACGGCGGGCGTGGCTGGTCCTCGCCCGCCCTCCGTGCTTTCTAGACTCGACCGGATGAGCACCACCTGGAGCCCGGACTTCCTGGACGGGTACGAGACCACCGACCTGCCGCTGCCGGAGGCCGCCCACGCCGCCGGAGAACCGGCGGAGACCGAACTGGTCGCGACGCTGATCCGCAAGACCTCGAACACCGGTGGCCGCCCGACGGTGCTCTATCTCCACGGCTGGAACGACTACTTCTTCCAGACCCACCTGGCCGACTACCTGACCGGTCTCGGCCTGGACTTCTACGCCCTCGACCTCCGTCGTTACGGCCGTAGCCTGCGCCCCGGACTGCTGCGCGGCTTCATCACCCGGATCGACGACTACAGCGAGGAGCTCGACGCGGCGGCCGAGGTGATCGGGGCCGAGCGGTTGATCCTGATGGGCCACTCGACCGGCGGGCTGATCGGCGCGTTGTGGGCGGCCGAGCACCCGCAGCGGCTGGCCGGCCTGGTCCTGAACTCCCCGTGGCTCGACCTGCAGGGGTCGGCGCTGGTCCGCACCCTCGGGATCCCGGTGATCGAGGCCATCGGCAGTCGCTCGCCGACCGCGGTGATCCGGCTGCCCGATCTCGGTTTCTACGCCCGTACGCTGCATCGCTCGCTCGAGGGTGAGTGGGACTACGACCTCGAGCTGAAGAGCTCGCCGTCGCCGCCGATCCGAGTCGGCTGGCTGCGCGCGGTGCTGCTGGGGCACCAGCGCGTCGCCGCCGGTCTGGACATCAGCGTTCCGATCCTGGTGCTGGCCTCGACGCTGAGCAACTTCTCCCGCCGTTGGCAGGAGGAGCTGCGGATCGCCGACACCGTGCTCGACGTCGAGCAGATCGCCGCCCGCGCCGTACGCCTCGGGCGCCACGTCACCGTGGTCCGGGTCGACCAGGGCGTGCACGACGTGGTGCTGTCTGCGCCGCTCGTACGCCAGGTGGCCCTGGACGAGATCGGCCGGTTCCTCGGCGCGTACGTGCTGCCGCGGACGGTCCTCCAGCAGGTGTCGGATGCCCAACTCCGGGATGGGGCTGTCGGGTGACGGGCGCGACTGGTTAGATGAGCCCGTGACTCAGATGCCTCATGTGGTCGTCATCGGTGCCGGTTTCGCTGGCGTCTCGGCGACCAATGAACTCGCCAAAGAGGGTTTTCGTGTCACCCTCTTCGACCGCCACCCGTACAACACGTTCCAGCCGCTGCTCTATCAGGTGGCCACCGGCGGCCTGAACGCCGGCGACGTGACCTACTCGCTGCGCTACTTCGCAGCGAAGCACGAGAGCGTGCGGTTCAAACGCGCCGCCGTGGTCGGCATCGACCACGACAGCCAGGAGGTGATCTGCGACGACGGCACCCGCGTCGGCTTCGATTACCTGGTCATCGGCAACGGCATCACCACCAACCACTTCGGTATCCCCGGTGCCGCCGAGTACACGATGTCGATGTACACCCGCGCGGAGGCGCTCAAGGTGCGCGACACCATCTTCGGCAGCCTGGAGATCATCGCCGGCAGGTCCGATCCGAACACGGGTGGCTTCACCGCCGTCGTGGTCGGTGGCGGCGCCACCGGTGTCGAGATGGCCGGCCAGTTGGCCGAGCTCAAGACCGAGGTCATCCCCTCGACCTACCCCGAGCTCAACCCGGCGCACGTGCACGTGGTGCTGGTCGAGATGGGCGAGCACCTGCTGGCGCCCTTCGACGACTCGCTGCGGCGCTACGCGCTCAAGGAACTGATCAAGCGCGGCGTCGACGTCCGGCTCAAGACCGCCATCTCCGAGGTCCACGCCGACAAGGTGGACTTCAAGGACGGCTCGTCGATGCCGGTCGACCTGGTCATCTGGGCCGCGGGCGTCTCCGGCTACCCGGCCGTACGGGACTGGGGCCTGCCGATCGGTCGCGCCGGTCGGATGGAGGTCAACGGCGACACCCGCGTCGTGGGCTTCGAGAACATCTTCGCCATCGGTGACTCGAGCCTGATCGTCGACAACCCGCTCCCGCAGCTCGCGCAGCCGGCCCTGCAGATGGGCAAGCACGCCGCCCGCCAGATCGCCCGGCTGCATCGCGGCCTGCCGACGGAGACATTCTCGTACACCGACAAGGGCACGATGGCGACCATCGGCCGCGGTGACGCCGTCCTGCAGATGCCGATCGGGCTCAAGATGAAGGGCGTGGCGGCCTGGCTGGGCTGGATCGCGCTGCACATCGTGTTCCTGCTCGGCAACCGCAACCGGCTGCAGACCCTGGTCAACCTGGGTTCGCGGTATGCCGGACCGCGGCGCTCCAACGCGATCGTCGGCGACGTGATGGAGACCCCGAAGCTGCGGATGAGCCGCGAGAAGTAATACCCCCGTTTCCGCCGTACGCCCAGCTCCGGAGTCCTCGGGGGCTGGGCGTTCGTCGTTGGCGGCGCCCGATCCTCAGCGGTCGTGCGGAAGCTCAGGCAGGGGTGAGGGTCCCGCGGACGATCGACTCGCCGGAGTGCCGGGGGTCACGGTCGTCCGGCGGTTCGACCGAGACGTCGACGATGGGATAGGCGCCGATGTCGAGGTTGTCGGGGATGGTGAAGACCCCACGGCCGTCGCTGAGGTAACCCATCGAGCTCATCCCCGCCACCTGCCGGTCGATCATCCACACCTGGCGGGCGTGGCCCTCGATCCGACGCGAGTCGACCGAGACCACCAGGCGTCGATTGCCGTCGCCGTCCTGCTCGACCCAGGCCTCACCGCTCGCTCCGTCCCAGCCCGGCAGCGCGGTCAGAGCGGCTCGGCTGACCACCGCTTCGCGATCGCCGAACAGCCGATCGGCGCCCAGACCGATACCGAGACCGGCGATCAGGGCCAAGCCGGCAACCAGGGCCACCGTCGACCGGGTCAGGCGGCGTACCGGGAGTCGAACCGCCTCGGCGGTCGATCGGGGGGGTGCCGTGGGGGTCGCTTCGTCGGGGCCGATGAAGCCGAGCTCCGTCCGGATCGAGGTCCAGACCGCGGGTGCCGGGGAGAGCAACCCGGAGTCCGGCCCGGATCGGCGGCCGAGATCGACCGTGTGGGTCAGTTCGGCCAGCTCGGAGCGGCAGAGCGTGCAGCTGTCGAGGTGGGCGCGCTCATCCTGGTCGCCCGCCGCCTCGCCCAGGGCCAGCAGAGCCAGCAGGTCAGGATTCGTATGCATCGCTCCACGCCTCCATCCGGCGCTTGAGCTTGATCAGGCTGCGGCGGATATGGCTCTTGACGGTCCCCGGCGGCAGTTGCAGGCGTTCGGCGATCTGCGCGTGGGTCAGGTCCTCGTAGAAGGCCATGCGCAGCACGCGTTGCGGCATCTCGTCGAGCTTGGAGATCTCGTCGGCCAGGATCAGGCGTTCGGCCACGTCGAGGGGCTCGGGCGGGAGTTCGTACGCGCCGGCCACCTCGGTGGCGATACGTCGTTGCTTCCCGCGCAGCTGGTGGGTGTCGACCACCTTGTTGCGGGTGATGCCGATCAGCCAGGCGGGCAGGCTGGCCCGCTCCGGCTTGTAGTTGTGCCGGCCGGTCCAGGCCGCGACGAAGACCTTCTGGGTGACGTCCTCGGCATCGGCCCGGTCGCCCAGGGATCGCATGGCCACGGTGAAGATCAGGGGTGAGTACCGCTGGTACATCACCTCGAGCGCCGATTCCTCGCCCGCCATGAAGGACCGGGCCAGCTCCTCGTACGCGTCCTCAGCTGAGACGGTCACGAACGATTGGTCCCTCCATGGCTTCGACCGTTCCCGATCTCACGGTCGTCGGAGCAACCTTAATGCCCGGAGTGCCGGGCACCAAAGGAGGCCCCCGACTCGACCGAGCCGACCGGCGCGAGGCCGGACGACTGTCGAACAGGGGTGGCCAGGGCCGGGGTCGAACCGGCGACCTTTCACTTTTCAGGCGAACGCTGCTACCAGCTGAGCTACCTGGCCGAGAAACGTGGTGGCATCCCAGGAACCTGGGATGCCACCACATTCGCGACCCCGACGGGACTCGAACCCGCGACCTCCGCCGTGACAGGGCGGCGCGCTAACCAACTGCGCTACGGGGCCTGGAACAGGCCGAGGCGCCCTTTCGAGCGCCCGCGAAACTATAGCGCAGGGAACGGGTGAGGGCTAATGGAGCGGACCGGGTGGTCATTCTTAGGAAGCAGTCTGCGGGGTCAGCTAGCTCACCGGCCCCCGGTGAGGCAGGATTCTGCGCAATCGGAACTTCCGAGGATTCATCAGGAGTTCGCATGACCGTCCTATCGGCCCACGATCCTTCCAGCCCCGCCTCGCGCAGGCTTCTCGCCGCCGGCTGGGCGGTACACGCCTACACCGCGATCGGCACCGTTCTGGCCCTGCTGGTCATCGTGGCCGCGCTGGACGGTAAAGAGGTGCTGGCCTTCTGGGTCCTGCTGATCGCGTTGATCGTCGACGGGACCGACGGCATGCTGGCCCGCCGACTCCGGGTCAAGCAGACCATCCCGGGCTTCGACGGGGCACGGCTCGACGACATCGTCGACTACCTGACCTACGTGTTCGCCCCGGTGATGCTGCTCTGGGTCGGAGGCCACCTCCCAGGCGGGACCATCGGTGTGGTGTTCGCCGCGTTGCCGCTGCTCGCCTCGAGCTTCCAGTTCTGCCGGGTGGACGCCAAGACCGACGACCACTACTTCCTCGGCTTCCCCAGCTACTGGAACGTGGTCGCGTTCTACGTGGTCATCCTCGACCTCTCACCGGCCATCACCGCCGCGTTGCTGGTCACCTGCGCCGCGCTGGTCTTCGTCCCGATCAAGTACATCTATCCGTCGAGGACCACGGTGATGCGCAAGCTCAACCTGGCACTGGCCGGCTCGTGGGTGGTGTTGTACGCGCTGATCCTGCTCCGGCTGCCCGAGCCGTCGGTGATCATCGTCGCGCTGTCGCTGGCCTACATCGCCTACTACCTCTGCGCGAGCATCTACCTGACGCTGCGCAAACCCCGGCGGGCGGCCGTCGACGTGGCCTGACCGTCCGCGGGGAGTCGGATCAGCGCGCGACCCCGTAATACAGCGCGATCGCGTACCGGACCCAGGACTTCGACGAGACCGACGCCAGCGCGTAGTGGTAGCCGTCGTCGAACCGCAGCACCGACATGCAGCCGTGCCGCGGTGCGGCCACGCAGACGTCGCCGCCGGGGCCCTCGACCAGCAGCTCGCCACCGAACCCGGGTCGCCACCCGCGGCTGACGTAGAACACCAGAGCGAGGCTGCGAAGGTCGCCGGCCTCGGACTCGCGTCGCCGGTACTGACCGGACGTGCAGCGGATCACGTCGGTGGACAGGCAGACGAGCTGCTCCCCGTACACGCCGGACAGCGTCTGGAGTACCGGCCCGCTCCCGGCCGTCGCGATGAACGCCCGGACGTGGTGGTCGGCGGTGGGGATCGTGTCGAGGTGGTCGGTGGCGGACATCCGGTCCAGCGGGGGTGTGGTGGCGAAGCCGACGGAGTCCGTCTCCTCGGTCATCCCGGTCTCGGCCTGACGGATGCGGTAGCGCGTCCGCCAGGGATGGGGACGGCTGAGCTCGTTGAGCAACTGGCCGCCGATCATTCCCCCGGTGGAGGTCGGAAGAAGGGTGAGACCGCCGGCACTGGCCCGCAGCGAGCGGACTGCGGACAGCACCGAGCCCTGCGTGAGACAGGTGAAGGCAAGTTTTCTAGGGGTGGCGCGCGGGACCTGAAGGGTCTCCGTCGGGGTGATCATCTGTGGTTCTCCTCAGTCCCCGAGAACCTCATTCCCCCCGTTGTGCTGATGTTAGCTTCCCGGCCGGTCGTTCGGCGGTGGATCTCCCGCACATCCCGTTCGTGATACCAGGTCGACAACCGGCGAGGTGGTTGGTGGGCGCTGCCGGGCCTGCCCGACCGGAATCGGGCGGGCAGGACCCTGATCGCACTAGGCCCGGGAGCGCCGGAGCAGCAGTCGACCGGCCTCGACCCGCACCTCGTACGCGGGCTGCGGTCGGGTCGCCGGCCCGGAGACCACCGAACCGTCGGCGAGGTCGAACCGGCTGCCGTGCCACGGACACTCGACACAGCCGTCTCCGACGATCTCGCCCTCCGACAGCGGCGCACCCCGGTGGGTGCAACGGTCGGCGTACGCCACCAGGGCTCCGCTGGAGGTGCGGGTGACCAGGACTGCCGTGCCGTTCAGGTCGACCTGGTGGAGCTCGGGCGAAGCGGTCGAGGTGATCGGGCCGGCCGCACCGACGTCGGTCCACTCGGGCTCGTAGCGATCCCAGGCGGTGACGTCGACGCCGACCCCGCGGGCGTAGCTGAGATGCCCGCCGAGCCAGCCGGAGACGCCGAGGAGTCCGAGCGCCGGCCAGGTCAGGGCGAATCCCAGGCGGTGGGCGCCCAGGCGTCGGGCCACCCAGCTGGCGGAGTAGAGGGTCACGACCACGGCGTTGCTCGCACCATGGACCAGGCCCACCCGGGCGTCGGCGTCGGCCGTGTCCTTCCAGTCGCTGAGGCCGGTAAGCGAGGTCGGGGCGGCTCCCAGGACCCCGAGACCGACCATCGTGCGGGCGGCCTTGTGGTTGCCCACCAGGTCGAGGACCAGGGCGCCGGTCCAGCTTCCGATGGGCACGGTGACCAGCAGCGGATGGACCGGGTGACCGACCGGCGTGCCGCTGAGCAGGTCGCGTACGACACGGCTCGCTTCCAGAGGTGAGAGGGCGCGTTGCAGCCGGGCGCCGAGGGGGTCGAGCCACTCGGCGCGCTCGATCCGCCCGGCCGCCAGCGTCAGCCAGCGGCCGACGACGTTGATGCCCTGGCCGGCCATCAGTTGCGGCCCTGGTTCAGACCAGACTCTGCCGTCTGCCCGGCCCAGCTGCGCGACAGCATCACGCCGGCCATGACCATGATCACGCCGAGGAAGAGGTGGAGCAGGTTGTCCGCACCGTTCAGCGGGACGAAGTTGGCCCCCGAGTCGTGCGGCACGAGGATCCCGTAGAGGAACAGGACGAGGTAGACCGCGCCGCCGACGAGCAGGAAGAGTCGGGCACCCTTGAGCGACCGGGACGCGACGACACCGGCGATGCCGAACAGCAGGTGCACGATGTTGTGCAATACCGACACCTGGAACAACCCGAGCAGCTTCGCCTCGGAGTGGTGGCCGGCGAACTGCAGCTCGTCGACATTGCTGGTCAGGCCGGGGATGAAGCCCATCAGGCCGACCAGCAGGAAGACGACCCCCATCGCCAGGGCGAATTTCTTGATCCCGGTCCGGGGACCCCCGTCCCGATGTTCGGTGGCGGCGTTGGTCATGGAGGCTCCTTGATGGCGCGTTGGAGAAATAGGCATGGGCGATGCTTTGACACACGATTGCACTGGGCCGATACCCGTGACGACCGATCGGCAAACGCCGTGGCGAGGATCCGGCCCAATCCTAGTTTCACGGGTCGTCGGCGCCGAAGGCAGCCGCCACGGCACGAGCTGCCGCGAAACCATCCTCCGTCGGCGCTTGCGGCCGAGCGCCGTGCCGACGCCAGGAGAGCAGCCCGGCACTGCAGCCCGGCTACTCACCCGTGTCTTCCGCCGTCGTCGGACGACGGGAATCCTCGACCAGATCCGCACCTCCGGCGCCGCCAGGCGCAGGCGGGCTACGGGCCCGGCGGTAGGGGGTTAGCCCTCCACTGCCGCCTGGAGCCGTACCGGGTTCGAATGACCTCATACCCGGGTGAGCCCATCGATCCGATCCGGCAGCCCCTCGGAGAGGACGTCGCCATGATCGCTCGAGCCACTGTCCGCGGGATGGTGACCGGAGTCGGATTCCTCCTGGCCACGACCGCCACCGTGCTCACCTCCGCCGCTCCAGCTGCCGCCGCGACCTGTGGTTCCGGGGTCGTCGGCGACGTGAACGGCGACGGGCATGCCGAGGTCGCGGTGGGGAGCGACTACTCGCGCCGCGGCGGGGTCCATGTCTTCTATGGCAAGGCCGCCGGGTTGGTCGCCGACCGATCGGGCTCCGCTCGTGACGACCAGTACTTCGATCAGAGCACCCCCGGAGTGCCCGGGACGTCGCGCCCGTACGACGGCTTCGGTCAGGCGGTCGCCTTCGGTGACCTCAACGGCGATGGCTGCGCCGATCTGACCATCGGGGCCCCGAGTGCGGGGCCGAAGGGCGACATCAAGTGGAACGGTTCGCTGACCGTTCTCTACGGCTCGAGCTCCGGGCTGACCACGCGCGGAGCGCAGCGCTTCAGCAGCGGGGAGGTGCTCGGCGATGTCGACGGCCAGTTCGAGGCGTTCGGCAGCGTGACCGCCCTGGCCGACTTCGACGGCGACAGCATCACCGACGTCGCCGTCGGCGCGCCCGGGCGAGCGCCGAGCGCGGGTAACGTCGCGGTGCTGTTCGGTGCGTCCGCCGGCCTGGGCCGGGGTCGAGCCACCGAGATCCTCAGTGCCGCAGCGACCGACATCGGCGGGGACACGTACGGTGCCGAGGCCCTGGCGGCCGGTGACTTCGACGGGGATGACCGCGTCGAGCTGGCCGTCGGCGGTCGCGCGGCCTTGAGCATCGTCGAGCGCGGTCCGGGCGGCTTCGCTGCCGCGACTCCGCGCGTGCTGGTCAAGTCCAGTCTCGCAGTCCCAGCGGCCGACGTCTCCGACGGCTTCGGCTCGGTGTTGGCGGCAGGCGACGTGAATGCCGACGGAGCCGCCGACCTCGCCGTCGGTGTGCCCCAGTTCGGTTGTGACGAAGACCATCCCGAGATCTGTGGACCGGGCGCGGTGCTGCTGATCCCCGGATCGCCGACCGGTTTGGTCGCGGCCCAGCGACGGGTGTGGACCCAGGACTCCCCGGGGATGAGTGGCAGGGCGCATGACCTGGACAAGTTCGGCGCGGCGCTCGCGATGGGTCGCTTCGACGCCGGACCGAGCGACGATCTGGCCATCGGCACCCCGAACGACTCGGTGGGGTCGGTTCGGGGAGCGGGCTCGGTCAGCCTGCTGCTCGGGGGCAGCGCGGGTCTGTCCACGGCGGGTGCCGGGGGCAGCCGACTCCACCAGGACAGTGCGGGCATCCCCGGCGTCCCGCGGGCCGGGGAGGAGTTCGGAGGGGTGCTCACGGCCGCTCCGATCCAGTCGGGGACGCAGGAGAATCTGGTCGTCGCCGTCCGCTTCCAAGCGGTGGGCAAGGCCTACGGCGCCGGCACCATCCACCAGCTGGCGAAGTCCGCGGACGGACCCCGCGGAGCCCGCAGCGTCACCCTCCACCTCGACCGTCCCGGCGTGAAAGGCAAGACGGTCAGGAACGGATGGTTCGGCTGGTCACTCGGCTGAGCGTCTTGGAACCGGGCGACTCGGGCGCTCGAGAATCTGCTTCAGACGATCGAGGTCTCCTCGGTTGGCCCGCCGCATGTTGGCGCTGAGGAGGCCGGCTCCGATCGCCGCGAAGCCGGTGGGTTGTCCCTGATTGCGAAGCCGCATCCGGGTCTGGTCGCCGAACGATTCCCACGTGTAGGTGGTGCGCATCGGAAATGGCCCGGTTGCGGTCTGCATGATCAGTTGTTCGCCAGGGACGAACTGGACCACTTCGTAGGTGTAGGCCAGGGTGCGGCCGAGGAAGTGGGCGACGAAGTCGATCCTGGAGCCGAGGTCGAGCGGTGGGCTTGTCCGCCAGGTCACCGTGTCGATGTTCGCGTACCACCGCGGCGCGTTGTCGGGATCGCCGGCGAACTCGGCCACCTGCTGGCGAGGACAATTGATGATCACGTCGGTGGCGACGTCGACGGGCATCCTGCCCCCTTCCGTTCTCACGGAGTATCCCACTGGCCCGCGGGTCGCGAAGACGTCAATAGCGCAGCAGCAGGTAGGGCATGGCGATGACCAGGGTCACAACGGCGACGACGGAGCCGTACTTGGTGAACTCCCAGAAGCTGATCGGATGGCCGTTGCGTTTGGCGATGCCGGTGACCACCACATTGGCGCTGGCCCCCACCGCGGTGGCGTTGCCTCCGAGATCGGCGCCGAGCAGCAAGGCCCACCACAGACCAGTCTGGCCGGCCAGCGGTCCGTCGTCGACGAGTTGTTGGACGACCGGGGCCATGGTGGCGACGTACGGGATGTTGTCGACGATCGCGGACAGCAGTGCCGAGCCCCAGAGCAGCAACAACATGGCCCGGGCCGGGCTGTCCCCGGTCGCGTGGACGAGACCGTCGGCCACGTGGTCGATAACGCCGGTCTTGACCAGCGCGCCGACCAGCATGAACAGGCCGGCGAAGAACAGCAGCGTCTCCCATTCGATGTCGGCGAGGTAGGTCCGGGGGGAAAGGCCACTGATCGCGATCAACACGCCGGCGCCGAGCAGCGCGACGACCGAAGGTTCCAGGTGCAGGACGCTGTGCAGGGAGAACGCCGCCAGCACCAGGGCCAGGACTACGAGGCTGCGGACCAGGAGGCTGGGGTCGTGGATGGCCTCGCGCTCATCGAGATCCATCACCTCGGCCACCTGGGCGGGGTCGGCGGTGAAGTCGGCGCGGAACAGGAACCGGGAGACGGCCACGAAGGCGACAAGCATCACGACGACGATCGGGGCCAGGTTGATCAGGAAGTCGTTGAACGTCAGCCCCGACCGGCTGGCCACGATGAGGTTGGGCGGATCTCCGACCAGTGTCGCGGTGCCGCCGATGTTGGAGGCGAGCGCTTCGGCGATCAGGAACGGGACCGGCCGGACGCCGATCCGTTCGCAGACCAGCAGCGTGACCGGCGCGATCAGCAGCACCGTGGTCACGTTGTCGAGGCCCGCCGAGGCGACGGCGGTGATCAGGCAGAGCAAGGTCATCACCCGGAAGGGGCGGCCCCGGGCACGTTTGGCCGCCCAGATGGCCACGAACTCGAAGACTCCGGTCTGGCGGAGCACGCCGACGATCACCATCATCCCGAACAGCAGGAAGATGACGTTCCAGTCGATCCCGGTCTCCTCGGAGAAGAAGGCGTCCCCGGGACCGATCACGCCGATTGCGAGTACGATCCCGGCCCCGGCGAGGGCAGCGACGACCCGGTTGATCTTCTCCGTGGCGATCAGGACATAGACGGCGACGAAGACGACAACCGTGACCCACATCAAAGGGGTGACCCGCAGACCAGCTCGAGCAGGTGGGAGGCGGTGACCACACCGATGATCTTGCCGTCCTTCATCACCGCACACAGCGGGCTGCGGAGCCGGGCCATCATCGCCGCCAATTCCAGCACGGTGTCGTCGGCCTGCAGCACCGGCAATTCCTGGTGCCGGTGGGGCAGTAGATCGCCGACGGTCGCTCGATCGAGCCGATCCGCGATCCGGTCGGCCGCCTTCTCACCGACCACCCGGGCGAGTGACGGGTCCTGCTGGACGTAGTCGGGCACCATGAACCGGACCACCTGCGAGGCCGGCAGGACCGCTTTCGGTGTTCCGTCGGTCTCGGTCACCACCAGACCGGGCAGCCGGTCCTTGGCCAGCAATCGGGCCGCGACCAGCGCCGATGTGTCGACCGCGACGACGGGATAGGGCTCAGCAATCTCGCCAGCACGCATGGCACGAACTTAGCCTGCTCCGCCTCCGCGGCCTGTCGATGTCGGCCGGCCGAGATTCGTCCCCAAGGGATCGCTACCTGTACCGTTGACGACCTGGTGTGCCGGGAACTCTGATCGGCGATGCTCACTGACCCGGCAGAAAAGAAGGGCTTTCCCTTGACGACACCCGCTCCGCGAACACCCCTGTTTCCCCGGGGTTCATGGCCAGAGACGGCTCGGATCAGCGTCCTGCTTCGGCGGGAGACCGTCGGCGGGGCCCTGTTGCTGTTCGCGACGGCGGTTGCGCTGGTCTGGGCCAATTCGCCGTGGGCCGACTCGTACGCCGAGTTGCGGCACGTCAAGGTGGGTCCGTCGGCTTTGCACCTGGATCTCAGCCTGGAGACGTGGGCCGCCGACGGGCTGCTGGCGATCTTCTTCTTCGTGGCCGGCCTGGAGCTGAAGCGAGAATTCGTCGCCGGCGACCTACGGGACCCTCGGCGGGCGGCCTTGCCGGTGGTCGCGGCCGTCGGCGGGATGGCGGTGCCGGCGCTGCTCTTCGTTCTGCTCAATCTGCGGGCCGAACCAGGAGCGCTGGCCGGGTGGGCCATCCCCACCGCTACCGACATCGCGTTCGCGCTGGCGGTGTTGGCCGTGGTCAGCACGCACCTGCCGGCTGCGTTACGAACATTTCTGCTCACCCTGGCCGTGGTTGACGACCTGTTGGCCATCATCATCATCGCGGTGTTCTACACCGACGAGTTGCACCCGCTGTTCCTGCTGGCGGCGCTGGTGCCACTTGGACTCTTCGGTCTGCTGGTGCAGCGCCGAGTGCGGTCGTGGTGGCTGCTCATCCCGCTGGCCGTGGCGGCCTGGGCGCTGGTGCATGCCTCGGGTGTGCATGCCACGGTCGCCGGCGTTCTGCTCGCTTTCGCGGTGCCGGTGATCCGTAGCCGTGCGGCCGGCGGTCCGGAGGCCGGGCCGGGGATGGCGGAGCACTTCGAGCATCTCGTCAGGCCGCTGTCGGCCGGTTTCGCCGTGCCGGTGTTCGCGTTCTTCGCCGCCGGTGTGACGCTCGGCGGTTTCCAGGGCTTGGTTTCGTCGTTGACCGAGACGGTCGCCATCGGGATCGTCGTCGGACTCGTGGCGGGTAAGACGCTCGGAATCGTCGGCGCCACCTACCTGATGGCCCGGTTCACCAAGGCCCGACTCGACGATGAGCTGGGGTGGATCGACGTGGTCGGCGTCGCGGTCCTCGGCGGGATCGGATTCACGGTCTCGCTGCTCATCGGTGACCTGGCGTACGGATCCGACAGCGGGACCAACAACCAGGTGAAGGTCGGGGTGCTGGTCGGCTCGCTGCTGGCCGCTTTGATCGCCGCGGTCATTCTGCGGCTGCGAAACCGCGTCTACCGGCGGCTGTGTGAGGCCGAGGAAATCGACACCGACCACGACGGCACCCCCGACGTCTACGAAGTCCTTCGCGACCGTTGACGGCTTGGTCGGCTCCCCGTCAAGGGCGCGGTGGCCATCGCCGGTCGGCGCCATGACGGAAACGTGGCCTGGCGGATGCTGATCCGACCTGGTTCAACCCCGGAGGATTTGTTCGGCTTCGCGACTGAGCCGGTTCAGGCTGGTGACCTCGACGGGATCGAAGTCCTGCTCGGCGACGGTCGCATCGAGTCGACGCAGTTGGCCGGCGATCGTTTCGCGGTGTTCGTCGCCGGCATGCCAGGCGAGGTCGGTCACCAACTTGTAGAGAGCGGCGAGGACGCAGGGGTCGGACTTGCCGTACCAACGTGGCTGGGCGACCGTCAACTCGAGGAGTTCGGCGAAGTCCGGACGGTCGAGGGTCACGCGCACCTGATGGTCCGAACCGGCCAGGACGAGCGGACCGAGGTGGTGGCTCATCAGCTTGCTGACCAGCACCGAGCTGCGGCCGAGCCCGTGGACGGCGGTGGTGGGGTCGTTGACTCCGGGCGACAGGGCCTTGGTGACGATGTCGGTCAGCTGCCGCAACCCGAGTCCGATGTCCTGGGCGGCGGTACGTTCCGGTCCGAGGTGAACAGCGGCCTGGATGCGACGCTCGAGGGCTTCGCGCGCCGCCGACCCCGGGGTGTCGGAGTCGGTGAACCAGATTCGACCGAGCGGGGTGCCCTCGACGACGAAGGCACCGGGCTGGCGGTCGATGGTGATCACCGTCCCGGCCTCGGTGGCGGCGTCGACGAGTTCATCTTGGTCGACGGTGGTCAAGAACCCGGATCCACGAGCCCAGAGGGGAGTGCCGGGTCCGGCGGGGGTCGGTCGCTGCAGCTGGGGTTGGTCGCGCGTGCTCAGGTTGGTTCGGATCGTCTCGACGGCGTCGTCGTAGACCCGGATGAACATGGTCTCCACGCGGATCTGGCGGGTCAGATGGGCGAGAAAGAGCACGAGGGCGACGACGCTGGCCACGGCGAGCAGGAAGGCCAAGCTGGTCGACAATCGAGGGACGAACGCCGCTCCCCCCTCCTCGGCCGAGCGAACGGATCTGAGCACCGTGAGCGCGAAGGTGAAGGTGGCCAGGAACACGGCGAGCGTGACCTGGACGAACAGATCCTGGGTGAAGGTGCGCAGCAGCCGCGGTGAGAACTGGCTACTGGCCAGTTGCAGCGTGACCACGGTCAGGGAGAACGTCAACGAGGTGACCGTGATCAGCGAGCTCGAGACCGCGCTGAGGACGGTGCGGGCGGCACCTGCGTCACCGCCGAAGATCACGCTGTTCAAAAGCCCGGTCAGCCGAGTGTCGACGGCGCCGTCGAGCAGCGGCATCAAGATGCCGAGAGCCACCGCCACGGCGACGCCGATGACCGGCAGCGGCCACAGCTGAGCCCGAACGGCATCGCGTATCGTTTGCTTGGCCATCCGAATCGAGGATGTCGTCACCGGTGGGAAGCCCTTCTTGACGTGCTCGATGCGGACCGTGCTGTCCTCAGCCCGATCACTCGTGGGGGTGGACGATGGCACGACCATCCGGTCGCCTGAGACGAGAGTCTTTCATCACGAGGTGTTGGCATCGTAGCCAGTCAGCGACCGACTGGGCTACCGGCAGCTGGCGTTGTAGTCGAGACCGTCGACGATGTACTGGATCAGTACGACCGGCCCGCCGGTCAGCCCGACGGCGGTGGTGCACCAACGCTGGGCGGCAGCCGCATCGGCCGCACCGGCTAACCAGGTCATGACCCCGAGAAGATTACCGCCGACCGCCGGAGATGTGGCCCCGAACGGAACCATGAGGGTGCGACCGACGATCTGGCTCCACTGGTACCCGGTGGAGTAGAGACCGATCTGGGTCACACCGTCCGCGGTCAGGAACTGCTTCATCCCCTCCACGGCGGCCGTGTTCCTGGCCAACGCGTCCGGTCCGGCGTGCTGCCACGAATTCATGGTCTCGACGTCCAACCACCAGGTGTAGTCGGTGGCATCGTCGCTGACCCCGGCCTCGCGGGCCGCCGGAGCGAACCGGTGGTCAACCGACTCCATCGCCCGGTTCCAGCCGTACTGCCACGAGCAGGGAAGGTCGTTGCTGAACTCGCGATAGGCATCCGGCCGGGTCGTACAGCGTCCGTACGGGTTCCGCCGGGCCGGATCGACACTGGTGAAGGATTCCCCACCGCGACTGTCGACGTTGCTCGTCGGCCAGGTCGACACCTCGAACTCTTCCAGCACCTCACCGGGATTCGCGGTGTTGAGGTAGAGCTGAACCCCTGGCTGACCGGAGTCGGCCCGGGTCGTGGCCCTGTCCGCCCACGACAGCTGGGGCCCCAAACAGGGGTTGGTCGTTGCCGCCGTGCCCCCGTTCACCCCGACGATCGCGAACGAGACGTCCATGGGGAGGGATTCACCGCACTGGGGCCACGACACATCGACCCCCGTGCGAGGTGCTGAACGTAGGGGTTCTGCGGCGTGGGCCGAGCCGAGACCGGTGACGACCGCCACAACCGCAGAGATCACGACTGCGACGAGACGTGCGGTTGACGTGGTCATCATTTCACGCTATCAGCGCCGACCAATCGCCGAGCCTGCCCAGCAGCCGAGCCCGGTCCAACCCTGGGGCTACCGGCTGTTGCACTCCAGCCACACCATCACCCTGGCCGAACGGTCACCGCCGCCCCACTGCTTGGCGCCGTCCGGGCGAGCACGTTCCGCGGCCGGGTCCGGGTGTTCAACCCACCGCCGATCTCATCGGCATACCCGACCTGCCGCAGCTGGAGTGGTTCAGCAACCATGTCAGGATCGAGGACCGGTTCTTCGCCGGCCCCCGGACCCCAGCCGCATCCGCGTTTTCTGATTCTCGCCGTTCGGCAGACACGGCCATCCACGAGGAGAGGACCACGATGAACCGACTGACCCGCCGCGCTCGAGTCGCGAGCGTCGCCTTGCTGCTGGCCGTGAACGTGACCGCCTGCTCGGGTGGTCAGGAATCGCCGAGCCCGGTCCCGAGCTCGGCAACGGCGGCGCCTTCCGCGCGACCGATGACGCCCACACCCGGTGACGCCCAGGTCTCGGCCGGCCAGCTCATCGGCCGCGGTTGCTCGGCACTGCCGGCGGATGGCCCGGGATCGCTCACCGACCTCGGGGACGAGGCTGCTTCCGAGGCGGTCGACCGCGTTCCGCAGTTGTCGCGGCTCAGCGTCGCCATCCTGGTCGCCGGACTCGAGCAGACGCTGGACTCGCAGGAGGGGATCACGGTCTTCGCTCCGACCGACACCGCGTTCCGCAGCCTCGGCGTGACCCGGTACCGGCGCTTGATGGCCGACCCGAGCCGGATCGACAAGCTGCTGCGGTATCACGTCGTGCCGACCAGGCTCACCCCGGAGCAACTGGTCGGTCAACACAAGACCCTGACCGGGGTCTCCCTCGAGGTGAGCAGGTCGGGCGAGGATTATCTGGTCGATGGTCGGGCCACGGTGGTCTGTGGCAACGTGCAGACGACCGACGCGACGTTCTATCTGATCGACGGGGTGCTCCAGCCTTGATGATCACCACGGGTGCTCCCCTTCTCGACGGGGACGTGGGGTCCTTTCCCATCGACTGGTCTCGCGTGACGCGGGATCGTGATCGGGATCCGGTCCCTGACACCGGCATCACCGCCACTGAGCCGTTGTGGGAATCTCAGCCGTGACCCTCGTCCTCCTGTTCGGTGGCTGTCTGCTGATCTCGGTGCTGGTGTCCGGGGTGGCGGCCCGCACCGTGTTGTCCACGACCCTGGTCTTCCTGCTTGCCGGCGCCGTGGTGGGGATGGGGGGTCTGGGGTTGGTCGATCTCAACGCCGACAGCCCGATCGTCGGCGACCTCGCCGATCTCGCCCTGTTCACGGTGCTCTTCGTCGACGGCACCGCTCTGCGTTTGCTGAGCGGCGAAGGGTCCTGGCGGCAACCGGCCCGTGCGCTGGGCATCGGGATGCCGTTGGCCTTCGGCGGTGTGACACTGCTCGCGCATCTGGTCGCCGGATTCGACTGGATCACCGCGATGCTGGTGGGGGCGGTGTTGGCCCCGACCGACCCGGTCTTCGCGTCTGCGATCGTCGGTCGCAAGGATGTGCCGGCACGGTTGCGCCGGTTGCTGAGTGTGGAGAGCGGGTTGAACGACGGTCTCGCCCTCCCGGTTGTCGTGCTCTTGTTGTCGGCCGCCGGTGGAGCCGAACAGGAGGGCGGACTGGGGCTGGTCGCCCTCGAGCTGGTCGGCGGCCTCGCCGTCGGAATCGTGTTGCCGCTGCTCATCCACGCACTGCTCCGCATCCCCGGACTCGGGGCCGAACCGCGACTACAGCCTCTCGGCCCACTGGCCGTCGGCATCCTGCTCTATGCAATCGCCCACCTCACCGGCGCCAACCCCTATCTGGCCGCGTTCGCCGGCGGCGTGATGCTCGCCCGACTCAACCCCAGAGCGCAGGAAGCGTTCGCCGAACTCGGGGAACAGCTGGCTGAGCTGGCCAAGTTCGCCGCCCTGCTGGTGTTCGGCGCGTTGCTCACCCCACACCTGTTCGCCAGCATCGGCGTCGGCGGCTGGGTGGTGGCCGCGTTGTCGCTGGTGCTGGTGAGACCGGCGTCGTTACTCGTCTCCCTGATCGGTGCTCATCTCAGCCGGCGCGAACTGTTCGCCGCGGCCTGGTTCGGCCCGAAGGGCTTCGCGTCCGTGGTCTACGGTCTGCTGGTCCTGCACTCCGGCATTCCCCAGGCCCGTGATGCGTACGAGTTGATCGCGGTCTGCATCGGGCTGAGCATCGTCGCTCACTCCAGCACCGACGTCCCGGTGGCCCGGTTGTTCGATGTCGAGGAGATCGCCGGCCTTCCGGAGGGCGACCGAGGACCGACCGACCATCGGGCATACGGTGTCAGCACCGACCAAGGAGGCCCGTAATGCGAACAGGGCATTCGATCAGTTGCCGGAGCGGCGGTGTCCGGGTCGGGCCAGCCGATGGCGCCGGCCGGTGATCACCGGGTGGGTGTCGAGGTGGGGAGCGGAGTCGAGGGCGCCTCGGAGGCGTTGTTGGCCACGCTGGTGTCGACCCGGCAGTTCTGCAGCGCCGGGCCGAGCCGACCCTGGATCGGTTGCAGGCGCCGGACGATGTCGTCCAGCTGTTGGAGATCGACGTCCTGTGCTGCCGGACCGACATCGGTGAGCACCGTGTACATGTCCTGGGCCTCGTTGATCGCCGACAGGCACGCCGCATTGACCCGAGCCTCGGCCACGACGGGTACGCCGCCTCGGGTGGTCGGGGCCGACGGTGCCCCGCCGCTCCCGGCGCCGAAGTCCGGCGTGGTCCCGGTCAGTAGGCCGACCGCAAGGACGCCGACCACCAGCCCGCCGACGAAGGTCAGCGCAGCCACCCACCACTGCACGCGCAGGGCCGTCGCTGTGGGGTTCGACGGGGGAGCGCTGTCTGGTTCAGCCGTACCGGTCATGCCATGCCTCCATGGGGTCTACCTGCGTCAAGCGGGTGGGTGGGTGGGCCTAGTCCAACGTACGGTGGGCCCAGCCTGGATCCCGACCCGTCGGTGCCGCCCGTGACGGAGTCGGGGGCGGAAGCGGGCGCCACCGGCTGGGGCCGGCTGCGCCGGGGCTTCACCGCCTCCGGCCGGGCGTACCGGTTCGTCGTCACCACCGGGCGATGGGTGGTCGTCGCGTTCTGGGTGGCCACCGCCGCCCTGATCACCGCCCTGGTGCCCACGAGTTCCGGTGGCGGCGGGGGGTTCGGCAACCTCCTGCCGTCCGACAGCCCGCTGTTGGAGACGGAGCGACGGATCGTGCAGCTGTTCCGGGTGCCCGTGCTCTCGGGCACCACCGTCGTGGTCCACCAACCCGAGGGCCTCAGCCTGCTGACTCAGGCTGATTCCCTGTTGTGGGCGCTCGCGACCACCCAGGATGTGCTGCAAGCGCCGGTGCCGCCACCGCCGGGCTCGATCCTGGCCGCGGTGCCGGTGCCGACCGGTCGGAGCGACCTGACCGTCACCTATCTGTACCTGACCGAGGGCACCGGCCTGCACAACACCGTCCGACTGGCCAGCGCGTACGCCGCCCATTTCAACAACCAGAGCGAAGTGTCGACCTTCGTCACCGGTTTCGTGCCCGCCCAGGTTGCGCAGGGCGACTACCTACGGTCCCGCCTTCCGCTGTTCGAGCTGGCCAGCGTGCTCCTGATCCTGATCATCGTGGCCGCTGCCTTCCGGTCGTTGCTGGCTCCGTTCACGGTGCTCGGCATCGCCGCGGTCGGCTACCTCATCTACTTCCCGCTGCTGGACAACGTGGCCGACCTCCTCGGTTTCGAGGTGCCGCGCCAGTTGGAACCGGTGCTACTCGCCCTGCTCCTGGGGGTGGTCACCGACTACTGCGTGCTGTTCTATGCCGCCTTCCGCGACGAACTCGACACCGGGACCGATGCCGCGACCAGCACCCGAGCCGCGCTGCGGTCCAATGCCCCGGTGGTTGCCGTTGCCGGTCTGACGGTGGCGGGCGGCACCATCGCCCTGCTGGCCGCGCCGTTCGAGATCTTCCGGGCCCTCGGTCCGGCTCTGGCCCTGACCGTCCTGGTCGGGTTGGCCGTCTGCCTGCTGCTCACCCCGGCGGTGATGACCATCCTCAGCTGGAGGCTGTTCACCGTGTTGCCCATCCGCGGCTCGGAGCGGCGGGACCGTCGACTGCGCACCGGAGGCTCGGGCCGCCCCGGCCGTCTGGGCCGGCTGATCGGGAGGTTGACGACCCGACGACCGGCCGCGGTCGCGGTGGTGCTGGTGGTCGTCGTGCTCGGACTGGCCAGCGCGCCCCTGCTGCAGGCCAAACTCGATCTCTCGTTCACCGCCGGCCTGCCGGCCGACGACAGCGTGTCCGAAGGCACGGAACTGCTCGAAACAGCCGGAATTCGCGGCATCACCGCGCCGACCGAGGTCGTTCTCGAACGCCCCGGGATCACCGCTGAGCGGGCTGCTCTGGCCCGGTTGCAGGCCGCGATCGCCGTCCAGCCCGGTGTCGCCCGGGTGCTCGGACCGGCCGACCTGCCCACCGATCGGGCCCGCGGCCTGGTCCTGACCACCGACGGCGAGGCGGCCCGGATGGTGGTCATCCTGGACTCCGATCCTTTGGCTTCCCAGGCGATCGCCCACGTGGACGCGCTGCAGCAACGGCTTCCGGCCATGGCCGAGGATGCGGGTCTGGCCGACGCCCACATCTCGGTCGCCGGCCAGACCCTCATCGCCGCCCGCGTTGCCGAACTGACCCGGGACAGTCTGCAGGTCACACTGACGTTCGCCGTCGCCATCGAATTCCTGCTGCTGTGCCTGTATCTGCGCGCCCTGGTCGCCCCGATCGTCCTG
Source organism: uncultured Actinomycetota bacterium (assembly GCA_963815905.1). GTDB lineage: Bacteria > Actinomycetota > Actinomycetes > Propionibacteriales > Propionibacteriaceae > Microlunatus. The sequence continues at coordinate 87,016 of CAWFIO010000020.1, forward strand.
CTGGCGTGCAGCGTGCTGAGCGTCACCGCAGCGCTCGGCCTGACCACGCTCCTCTTCCAGAATTTGCTGGGTGAGCAAGGCCTGACCTTCTACGCACCGTTCTCGGCCGCCGTGTTGTTGATCGCCCTGGGCTCGGACTACAACGTCTTCGCGGTCGGAGCGATCTGGGCGGAGGGTCGGCGCCGATCGCTCGCCGATTCCTTGCGCGTCGCCGTCCCCCGGGTGTCCCACGCCATCACGGTGGCCGGGCTGATCCTGGCCGGCACGTTCGCGCTGGTCGCGGTGATCCCCTTGTCCACGTTCCGGCAGATCGCCTTTGCGATGGCCCTCGGCCTCTTGATCGACACACTGATCATCCGGCCCGTGCTGACCCCGGCGGTCCTGACCCTGCTGGGGCGGCTCGCCGGTTGGCCCAGTCGCCGGTTCACCACCACCACCACCCCTGCCGATCGGGAGACCACCGATGTCTGAGCTTTCGGCCCACCGTTCGAACACCGGTCGACGACGGCCGACCCGGCGCCAACGCCGGGGTCTGGAGATCGCCGTCCTGGTGATCGCGGTCGTCCTGGCCGGGTGGGGAGCTGACACTCTGGCCCGGCAAGGAGCGGAGGCGCTGCTCGCCCGGTCGATCCAACGCGCGACCGGAGTAGCCGACCTGCCCACCGTGAACGCCCGAGGTTTCGCCTTCCTGCCCCAGGTCGTTCGGGGGGCCTATGGGACCGTGGACGTGACCACCCGGGGGATCGTGAGCGGCCCCTTGCGCATCGACGAGGTCCGCTCGGAGCTGCGCGATGTCCGAGTGCCCTTCCACGACGTTCTCGTCCAAGACGTCCGACAAGTCGGTATCGGCGAGTCGGATCAACACGTGAGACTGCGCTACGAGGATCTGAACGCCTACTTCACCGCGACCGGCCGATCGATCACCCTGAGTCCGGCCGACGACGGCACGGTCCGTCTGGACGGCCAGGTCGACGTCCTGGGTCAACCGGTGCGCGTCGGCGGCACGGTCACGCTCTCGGTCAGCCAAGCGAACCTCCGGGTCAGCCCGGGCGACATCGACACCGGGAGCACAGCGCTTGATCGGGTCGGCAAGCTCCTGCTCCAACAAAGACTGTCGCTGACCGTTCCGCTGGACACCCTGCCCTTCGGCCATGAGTTGACCGCCGTCAGCACCGACGCCGACGGCGTCCACCTCGACGCTCGCGCCCAGGGGATCGTGATGAGGCCGTAACCGGTCGACTCACGCGGGGCGGACGTCCCGGGCGGGCCGTCGACCTCAATGACACCAGCGCGAACGTCTCACGTCATATCCGATGCTCCCTGGGCGACCTGGTACGTCGGTGACGCGGGCCCAGGACCCCGACGGGACGCGCTCCTGTCCATGAAACGAAGCGTGGTGCTCAGCGATTCGGGCCCGGCGGCTCGCCGAGGTCGCTCAGCTGAAGACGGTCTGGGCGATGACGTAGGCGGCGACGGCGAGGACGAGATAGGCGAACCAGCGGCGGAGCCGATCACCGGGGAGCCGCGGGGCGAGACGTGCGGCGACGAGTGAGCCGAGCACGGCGGCGCCGGTGAAGGCTGCGGCGATGCCGACGTCGATCGAGGCGTCCCTGAGGTGGGCGGTGAACCCGGCGGCTGAGTTGAGGACGATGATGACCAGTGAGGTGGCGACGGCGGTAGCCATCTCAAGGCCGAGGAGCAGGGTGAGGGCGGGGATGATGAGAAACCCACCGCCGACCCCGAACAGGCCGGTGAGGAAGCCGACGACGACACCGGAGGCTGCCGCTTTCGGTAGGCAGCTGCGCCAGTTGACCCCACCGCCGGGGAGGGCGCAGGAGCCGCCGGCGTCGTCGGAGCTGCGGAGCATGCGTACCGCGGCGATAACCATGACGGCAGCGAACCCGAGGAGGACGACGGCCGGGTCGAGGAGGCGGTTGACTGCGGACCCGCCGAAGGCGGCGGCGGCGCCGGTGGCGCCGAAGATGGCGGCGAGGCGCCACTGCACTTGGCGCAGCCGGGGGAGGACTGCGGCGGCGGAGGAAACACCGACGACCAGCAGCGACATGGGAACTGCCGCGGCCAACGGCTGGTTGACCCCGTAGACGAGGGCGGGAACGGCCAGGATGGAGCCGCCACCCCCGAGGAGGCCGAGGAAAGCGCCGATGAGGAGCCCAAGGAGCAGCGCGACCAGCAGCATGGTGCTCATGACTTCACGGCAGACTCAGCGGTGGGGAGCTGATCGAGCAGCTGCTTCGCGGTCTTGGTCCCGCGGTTGTAGGGCAGGGCCGACAGCAGCCGGCCCATGGTGCAGGTGTCGGTGAGTGCGGAGGTGGTCAGTCCGGCGCCGATGCCGCCGACGATCACTGTGGCCTTGGGCGTCCAGCGGCTGATGAGGATGCCAGCGAGCACGAGTCCGCCGGCGACGAGGCGGACCTGACGCTCGAGGGCCCAGCGGGGTCGGCCGTGGATGACCTGCCCGCCAGCGGCAGCGTAGCCGGGAACACCTGCGGTGAGGACGTGCAGGTCTTCCATGCCGGCGCCGGCGAGGCGCTGGCGGGCTTGGCTGGCGCGGACGCCGGATTGGCAGACCAGGACGATCTTGCGCTCGAGCCGGGCGGCCAGCTGGGTGGCGTGCTCGCCGACCAGGTCGAGGGGCAGGTTGTGTGAGCCGGCGATGTGGCGGGACTCGAACTCCGCCGGGCTGCGGACGTCGAGCACCGTGACTCCGTCCGGGTCGCGCATCCACTCGATGACGGTGGCCGGTTCGACCTCGACAGGGGCGGCGGTGGCCATAGGGGGATCTCCTTCGAGCGTTGAGTCGGGGTTCAGAGCGGGGCTGGGGTCAGGTGGGGCTGGTGGTCAGGAGGCCGGTGAGTCAGATGATCCGGCCGGGCTTGTTCCCGTTGGTGACGACGGGCAGGCCGGCCGCAGCCCAGGCGTTCATGCCGCCGGTCAGGTTGCTGGCGGTATAGCCGTGGCGGATCAACAGGTTGGCCGCCATCGCGGAGCGGCGACCGGACCGACAGACCGTCACGATCGGGCGGTCGGGGGATAGCTCGCCCAGGTGGTCCTCGAGCTGGCCGAGGACGACGTGGCGGGCCTGGGGGGCGTGCCCGGCCCGCCACTCGTCTCGTTCGCGGACGTCGAGCAGCACAGCTCCGTCGGCTATCGCCTGCTGGGCCTGGGAGGCCGTCACGGCCGCCGGCCGGCGGAACAGGGCGAGGAGTCTGCGGATCACGACGGGTCTCCGGCCTGGGCGGTCTCGTCCTCGGCGGTGATGAGGTGCAGCCCGCTGGTCTTGGCGTGGTCGAAGGTGTCGTCGATAGCGACCAGCTTGCGGTTGGCTGCGGACAGGAACGAGGCCGCGACGGAGGCACGGTAACCGCCGGCGCAGTGCACCCACACCTCAGCAGCGTCGGGCACTTCGTCAACGCGCTTCGGCAACTCGTGCAAGGGAATGTTGAGCGCGCCCTCGATTCGGGCGGCCGCGAACTCGGGCTGGCGACGGACGTCGAGGATGACCACATCACGGTGATGGCGGACCAGGTCGAGGTCGGCAAAGGTGGCCTGCCGGAACGAGGACAGTGGCCGGTCGGTCCAGTCCTGCGGTCCGCCGGTCGCGGCGGCGGCCGGTCGGTCGATACCGATCCGGACCAGCTCGCGCTGTGCCTTGGTGACGTCGGCCTCGGTCTCCCCGAGCAGAGTCAGCGGGGTGCCCCACTCGATCAGCCAGCCCAGGTAGGTGGCGAAGCCGCCGTCGATGCCGAAGTTCAGCGTCCCCGGCATGTGCCCGGCGGCGAACACGGTGCGGTTACGCAGGTCCACCACCCATTCCCCGGCCTCGATCCGCCGCCGCAACTCGTCGGGTTTGGCCATCGCCGGCAGCGAGAGATCCGGTGCGGCCGGTCCGGCGGTATTGGCGGGGGCCATGTGGACGTAGTAGGCGGGGTAGGCATCCAGGCCGTCGAGCAGCTCGGAGACGTAGGTCTGTTCGTCGGCCGTGAGGGCCGGGTTGTTCTGTTTCTCCCGCCCGATGGTCGACTCGGTGGCGTCGGACTGGGAGGCGGAGCAGAAGCTCCCGAAGCCGTGCGTGGGAAACACCTCAGTGGCATCGGGCAGCTCGCTCGCGAGCCGGTGCGCCGAGGCGTACTGGGCGTGGACGAGGTCGTGGGTGTGCTCGTGCCCGAGCAGGTCGGGTCGTCCGGTCGCGCCGTAGAGCAGCGAGCCGCCGGTGAACACCGCCACTGGCTCGTCACCGGCGGTCAGGGCGTAGGAGAGGTGGGTGAACGTGTGTCCGGGCGTGCCCAGGGCCCGAAGCCGCATGGAGGCGCCGACCGCCACCTCTTCACCGTCAGCGATAGGTGTGCGGTGATAGGCCACCTCGTCGGCGCCGTTCACGAAGTATTCGGCTCCGGTGCGCTCAGCCAGGGCCAGGCCGCCGGTGACGTAGTCGTTGTGGATGTGGGTCTCGAACACGTGGCTGATCCGTACGCCTGCCTCGGTGGCCAGGTCGAGGACCCGATCGATGTCGCGCTGCGGGTCGACCACGAACGCCACCTCGCCGTCATGGACCAAGTAGCTGCGGTCACCCAGGGTCGGGGTCTCGATCGGGAGGATCGTCGGGGTCTGCGGGCTGAGGCTGGTGTGCGTGGAGTCGGTCATTCTGGTCACTTCCGATTCGGGGTGCCGGTGTCGACGGGGCGCCTGCTGGCGATCCAGGCGGCGGTGCCGCCGGCGACGGACTGGGCGACGAAGCCGTGGTGCAGCAGCACGTCGGTCATGGCCGAGCTGCGACCACCGGACTGGCAGATTACGAATACCGGCTTCGACCGGTCGATCTCACTCAGCCGGTCCGGTAACTGACCCATCGGCACCGAGGCGGCGCCGGGCACATGGCCGGCAAGGTACTCCGCGGGCTCGCGGACATCGACCACCTGCGCGGTGCCGGTGGCATGTGCGGCGGCGAAGTCGTCGAGGCTGACGTCTGACATGAGTTCTCCTCAAAGGTTGATACCCCAGGGGGTATACGAGTAACGTTAGTCCATGTCCGGAACATTCCCAACCCGTACCCGGGAATGCTGATCAGCCGCTCGGTGCTGTACCTCGCGGGTATCCAGTGCCGTTCCTAGGAGGAGCCACCTCATGAGCTATGCCCTTCGCATCACCGTCCAGCAGCCGTATCACACCGTCGTCGCACAGGTCCGAGGTGCCCTGGACGCCCAGGGATTCGGGATCCTGACCGAGATCGACATCCAGGCGACGATGAAGGCCAAACTCGACGCCGACGTGCCGGCCCAGGTGATCCTGGGCGCCTGCCGGCCGCCGCTCGCGTTGGCCGCGCTGCAGGCCGAGCCGTCCATCGGGTTGTTGCTGCCCTGCAACGTCGTAGTCCGTGCCCTTGACGAGTCCACCACCGCGGTCGAGGCCGTCGACCCGCAGACCATGGTGTCCATGACCGACAACCCCGCACTGCAGGGGGTGGCTGACGACGCCACCCAGCGGCTCACCGCCGCCCTGAACAGCCTCACCGACATCACGAACGCGGACGGCTGATGGTTCAGCTCGACCCCGACACCCTGCGGCCCGTGTCCAACCGGCTCAAGCGCGCCCAGGGCCAGCTCAACGGCGTCATTCGCATGCTCGACGAAGGCCAGGACTGCGAAGCCGTCGTCACCCAGCTCGCCGCCGTCAGCCGCGCCCTCGACCGCGCCGGCTTCGCCATCGTCGCCACCGGACTCAAGCAGTGCCTCACCGAAGAAGGCGGAGCCGAAAGCCTCGACACTCAGAAGATGGAGAAGCTGTTCCTCTCCCTGGCCTGACGCTGTCCTCGACCGGCCATGCGGACGACGACACCGACGGCGAGCGCCGAGTCTTGGGTGAGTGCAAGCCGTTGAGCCAGACGGTTCAGTGCTCGACCGCCCCACCTAGGTCGAGGAGGGCGGAGCCGTCGCCGACACGGTCAGCCGAGATCACGCTGAGTTGGCCGTTCGCCTCGAGCACGACGTACGCCACCCGAGCGAGGTCGCCACACCCGGAGCTCCGGACGGCCTGACGAAGGCTCTGCTCGGAGATCCGCTGTTGACGCAGGGCCGAATGGTCCAGCTGTCCCCGGCGCAGCAGGACGGTTGGTTCTGAGGTGATCGTCCGGCGAAGGGTAGGCACGCGCACCGATGCGTACGCGACGACCAATTGGAGCAGGGCGAGCAACAGGAGGGCCAGCGCGCCCTCGGTCCACGACACCGTCTCGCTCAGGACAACCGTGGCCAGCGTCGAGCCAAGCGCCACCGTGACGATGAAGTCGAAGGCGTTCAGCTGGGCCAACGTGCGTTTTCCGGTGACCCGCAGAACGGCGATCAACCACACGTACGCCAGCGGACCCACAACGACCACCCTGAGCAAGCCGTCGACATTGTCGTAGAACATCAAGGACACCCCAGGATTCGATGGGACAGGCGAGCGTAGTCGCGGCGGTCCTCCGCAGACCGGGTCGCGGGGAACGATGAGATGGGCGGGTCAGCCATGTTGGCTGCGCCGGGTCGGGGTTGATCGCCGTGGGGGCATTCGACTACCTCAGAGATTGACATGCTCGTGTGTTCCGTCGACTCGGCCGGTCGGCGGCGTCGACGGTGTGGTCGCCGAGATCGAGGGGCCGTTCGGATCTGCATCCTTCCGCATGCCGCGCCTACTCTCACCCGGCCACCAGGTGGGCGCGGGCCAAGGAGGCGGCGCCGACCACTCCGGCATCGTCCTCGAGCTCGGAGACGACGAATCGGAGGTCGGGTGACGGGCGCAGCATCCACGGCTCGGCGGCGGCCTCGATCCGGTGGGCGAGGTCGGAGCCGAGCTTTTCGGCCAAACCGCCGCCTACGACCACGACCTCCAGGTCGAGCAGGTTGATCGCGGATCCGACAGCGATCCCGAGGGTCTCAATCGCCGTGTCGAACAGTTTGGTGGCGAGAGCGTCGCCCTCGTCGAGCGCCTTCGCCCAGACCTTCGAGGTGAGGGTGGCCTTGTCCTGGTCGTCGCGGATGTCGAACAGCGACGTCTTCCAGCCGGCTTCGGTCATGGCCGACGCGACTCCGCGCATCGACCGGCGTCCGGCGTACGCCTCGGCACAGCCTCGACGTCCGCAGGTGCAGAGTGCGCCGCCGGCCAGAACCACCACGTGCCCGATCTCGCCGGCTGCGCCGCGTGAGCCGTTGAACGGTCGCCCGTCGAGAATCAGGCCGCCGCCGATGCCGGTGCCCATCCACAACCCGAGTACGTTCCGTGCTCCCTGAGCGGCGCCAGCGAGCCACTCGCCCAGCAGCCCGACGTTCGCGTCGTTCCCCAGGGCGATGGGCAGGTCGATCCGGAGCCGAAGGGACTCCACGAGGTCGAAGCGGTCGTGCCAGTTGGCCAGGTTCGGCACGGTCAGCACAGCGCCGTCGTGCACCACGCCCGGTATGCCGACCCCGACGGCGATCGGATCGGCGTCGAGGGACGCGATGAGGTCGGCGATCGTGTCCAAGACGTCGTCGGGCCCACCGGTGGGCGTACGGGCTTTGGCGCGAACGTGCACCTGGTGCTGGTCGTCGACCAAGCCCACCTCGATGTTCGTGCCGCCCACGTCCACCCCGGCCACCAGGAGATTCGGCTCTTCTGCCATGGCTCCATTACTAGCAGGTGTCGGGCAAGACTGCGGTGACCCTGGAGAGGGGTAGCTGAAGAGGCGATTCCCTGCCGAAGCCTGAGGGCCGCTCGCTCGGAAGGCTCGGGTCGCGAACGTCCCCGCACCTGATCCACGACCCACCTGGGCTACCGGGTGACGCGTTCAGGTGGGATGACGGCTCCGCAGCAGGCCGGGGGGTCACGCCGGTCGGGGGCCCTGTGTCGGAACGGCCAACGACCCGGCTTGCGGGGTTCACCTGCCAGGAGGCAGCGCAGTTACGCGTGCTGAACGTCGGTTTGGGGCTGTTGGACGTGGGCAGATCAGAACAGTTTCGACGACGCGGGTCCATCCTTGTTGAGCCGTCAGCGAGGAAACCCGAGCCCGGTTGCCGGGAGGGGGAGTGGTACTTTGCGTCGAGCAGCGATCGCGGCTCCATGGAGATTCGGGCTGTTTCCCGCTGAACGGGTGAGGACGACAGGCTATGGCTTCGTTGATCGAGGACTATGCGCTGTTGGGGGACACCCAGAGCGCGGCTCTCGTCGGGCGTAACGGCTCCATCGACTGGCTGTGTCTACCCCGCTTCGACTCGCCAGCATGTTTTGCTGCCCTGCTCGGAGACCTCGACGCGGGCTTCTGGCGAATCGCTCCATCCGGTGGCGGTCCGTGCGCGGTGCGCCGCTACCGTAACGACTCCTTGGTGCTGGAGAGCGAGTGGGACACCGCCGAAGGGTCGGTCCGCGTCATCGACACCATGCCTCCCCGAGGGGAGGCCGCGGACGTCGTCCGGGTCGTGGAGGGGCTGCGGGGCAGGGTGTCGATGCAGATGGTGCTCCGGCTGCGATTCGACTACGGACACATCGTCCCGTGGATCAGGAAGGAGCACCAGCAGCTCGTGGGGGTTGCCGGTCCGGATGCCGTTTGGTTGCACACGCCGGTCGAGACCTACGGTCAGGATAAGACCACCTACGCTGACTTCACGGTCGCAGCGGGGGAGCGGGTCCCGTTCGTTCTCACCCACGCCTTGTCCTACCAGTCTCGGCCACAGCCGGTCGAAGCAGAGTCGGCGCTGCTCGCCTCCGAGAAATTCTGGGCAGAGTGGCTGGGACGCTTGCAGTACGACGGGGAGTGGCCGGATGCAGTCCGCCAATCGATGGTGGTGCTCAAGGCACTCACGTACGCGCCGACCGGGGGCATTGTGGCTGCGGTCACGACATCGCTGCCGGAGGAGATCGGCGGTGACCGGAACTGGGACTACCGCTACTGCTGGCTTCGAGACGCGGCATTCACCCTGCAGGCTCTCCTCGGCACCGGGTTCGCGGCGGAAGCACGGGCCTGGCGGGAATGGCTCCTCCGCGCGGTAGCGGGAGACCCGGCCGACCTGCAGATCATGTACGGCTTGGACGGCACCCGGCGACTCCCCGAGCACCAACTCGGCTGGCTCAGCGGCTACGAGGGATCCGCACCGGTCAGGACCGGCAATGCTGCCTCCCAGCAGTTGCAGCTCGACGTCTGGGGCGAGGTGCTGGACACCCTGCACCTGTCTCGGGAAGCGGGTCTGGCTCCGGACGAAAGCGCCTGGGACGTGCAGCAGAAGCTCTTGGACTTTCTGGAAGGCCACTGGGACGACCCGGACAACAGCCTCTGGGAGGTCCGTGGGCCACGACGGCCCTTCGTCCACTCCAAGGTGCTCGCCTGGGCTGGAGTCAACCGGGGTGTGCAGGCCGTGGAGCGCTTCCAGCTGGCAGGTCCGGTGGACCGCTGGAAAGCCCTGCAGGAGCAGATCCACACCGATGTCTGTCGCCACGGTTTCGATGCTGACCGCAACACCTTCACCCAGTTCTATGGATCCAGGGGCCTGGATGCCGCCCTGCTGCTGATACCCCAGGTCGGGTTCCTGCCGTGGGATGACGACCGGGTGATCGGCACCGTCGCGGCGGTGGAGCGGGACCTGGACCACGCCGGCCTGCTGCTGCGCTACCGGCCCGACCAGGACGGCGGCGTCGACGGTCTCGCCGGGCAGGAGGGGGCCTTCCTCGTCTGCAACTTCTGGCTGGTTGACGCTCTCCAGGGCACCGGTCAGACCGCCAGGGCGCGAGCCCTGTTCCAGCGGCTGTTGGACCTGCGTAACGACGTGGGCCTGCTCAGTGAGGAGTACGACCCGGTCAATAGGCGTCACCTCGGCAACACGCCTCAGGCGCTGAGCCATGTCGGCCTGGTCAACTCAGCCCGCCGACTCAACAGTCCTCCAGGTCACGGGATAGCTCCGTGAGCGCGGGTGCGAACCAGTAAGGAAAGTCGTCACCAGGTGGCCGTCATTCGGAGCGGCCACGAGGCGAGATCGTCGGGGGGCGGTCGATGTAGGTGTCCAGGACCATCATCGTTCGGGTTCTGCGGACTCCCTTGATCTCGTGGAAGGCGCGAAGCATGCGCTGCAGGTCGGCTGGATCCCCGACGCGAAGCTTGGCGATGAAGTTCGCCTCCCCGGCGACCGTGTGGAGGTCCTCCACCCGAAGATCACGTTGGGCTGCAGCGCTGATCTCGTCGGTGATCCATCCCTCTGTCTCGATCAGGACGAAGGCGACGACCGGCCGCCCGAGCTGCGCGGGGTCGATTTCGACCGTGCTGCGCCGGATGACGCCTCGCTCACGAAGTTTGCGCACCCGCTCGTGCGTGGCTCCCACCGAAAGCTTCACCCGGGCCGCCAGGGCTGCGTAGGGGCGAGAACCATCCTCCTGCAGTAAACCGATCAGCGTTCGGTCGATGTCGTCCAACAGGGCCGCCCCTCCCAGGTGTCGCCGAACAGCATTCGAACCGAAGCATGTTCTGTTGGCGCTGGCGTGTGGTGCCATCACCATGGTTTGTGTGAACTCTACCGAACGCCCTTCACCGCTACCGACCCAACTCTGGGTCCTCACCGCTGCGGTGACGGTCATCGGTGCCCAAGCCGTGGTTCCGGGTACGTTGCTGATCGACATCGCACAGACGTTGCATGCCACCCCCGGTCTTCTCGGCACCGTGTTCGCTGCCTACGGTTTGGCACTCGGCTGCACCTCCCTCGTCGCTGCTTCGGTGTTCGCGTCCGTACCCCTGCGCACCCGGCTCAGTGCCGGTCTGTTCACACTCGCCCTGGCCCTCGTCGTCGTGGGTGCCGCACCCAGCTGGGTCGGGGTCCTGGTGGGCGTCCTGCTTGCTGGGATCGCCGGCGGCGTCGCGCTCCCCACCGTGTACGCGCTCGTCCCGTCCCTGGTCGAGGGCTCGTCGACGACTCGCGCGATGAGCAGGACCCTGCTCGGCTGGGCGCTGGCCTTCGTCGTCGGCGCTCCCCTCGCTGGAACCATCGCCAGCTGGAGCAGCTGGCGCGTGGCCTTCTTCGTCCTTGCCGTGGCGGCAGCGGTCAACGGCGCTACGGCGCTGCGACTCCCGCTCGGGGAACCGCTTCCGCCCGCCAGCGGGAGCGCGCGGGCCGTGCTCGGCGACCGGGAGATGGTGCTTCTCCTGGTCGGCGTCGCGGCCTTTATGGCGACCTTCTACGGCTCCTTTGCCTTCATCGGCACCGCCGCGCGCGAACAGCTCGGGCAAGGGCCATGGCTCTCCTCCACGATCGCGCTCGCCTACGGTGCTGGATTCGGACTCGGGTCGATGGCTGGACGCTGGGCGGGACGCCAGGAGCGGGTGCTTCTCCCCATTGCCTACGGGACCCTCATCGCCATCTACGCGCTACTGCCGCTCACCCACCATGTCGTCGCCGCAGTGCTGCTCATCACCGTCGTATGGGGCTTCGTCAACGAGCTCTGCCTGACGACGCTGCTCACCCGCATCGGACGGCATCCACGGGCTACCTACGCCCTCGCGCTCTACAACACCGTCACCTACCTCGCAGCCGCTGTCGGAACGGCCGGGGCCGGGACGCTCTTCTCCCGATACGGGTTCGCCGCCATCGGCATCGCCGCCGTCATCGTGACGATCGGGGGGCTCGTGGTCATTCTCCTAGCGGGTCGTCCCACCACCAGGGTCATCCGCTCCCGCCCGGACAGCAGCCGACCTGAGAACTCACCATCAGGGAACTGCGGCTCCTAGGCTCGCATGAGCGTTTGGCCTAGCCGCGCCACCTTGACAGTATCCCCAACGGGATTCGAACCCGCGCTGCCGCCTTGAAAGAGCAAGTCGGTGCTGTCCGTGGACGTCCGCGGAGAGCGTTTCACGCTCAAATCAGCGGTTTGGACCACCCATCGTCTGCGGCCGTCTGCCACCGGTTGCGGCATTTGTGTGTCCCGGATGTGTCCGCGGGCGAGCTGGCGCCCGCACTGTTCGATCACTGACTGAGCCGGTCCGCGGCCCCAGTGAGGTGGCGGCCCGATGACCAGCCCAGTTGCTCGGCGCCGGCCGGGGTCAAGGGTGGCCGAAGGTCATCGCGCAGCGACGCGCAGCGCCATTGATGCCGGTCGGGGTCGTGCAGATCCTGTGTGATCGGGTCGTCGCCGACCCCACCAGCCCAGCTTGCCTCCCCTGACGTGACCAGTCGAGAGCCCGCAGGCGTAGCGGCCCGCAGCGCAGCGAGGACACGCGGAGCCGGAGGGCTTGGCCGAGCGCAGCGAGGCTCTTGAACCAGTAAGGAAAGTCGTAACCATCGTCACCGGGTCGCGCGGCGGGGTGGCTCCCGAGGGCAGTCTGGACAGCCAGTGAACAGCCGAGGAGTCCCGCTTGCGTTGCCTCCCCTCATCTCGAGGGGAGCGGACACCCTCAACTTGAGGGGTCCCAGGGTCCTGCTCCCCGGTTTATGGTCGTGTGGCCAGGCGCTGGCGACGAGGGGTGGGCGGACACGGTGGAGCTTCACGATGGTGCGGGGCAGGTGGCTCGGCAGGTCCGGGCTGCTGTGCTGTCTGCCGTCGTGGTGGGGCTGTCCCTGGTTGCCCATCTGGGGGGTGGGGGAGCTGGCCCGTCGGTGACCGGTCTGGTGGCCGGGTGGGCGGTTCTCTCTGTAGCGCTGGTCCCGCTGACGGGGCGTGTGTTGAGACTCCCACTCGTGCTTGGTCTGCTGAGTGGTGGCCAGCTCGTCGTGCACGTTCTGCTCACGGAGTCGGCGGCGGCGTCGACGCCTGCGGTGACCGCCGCCGCTGCTCGGATGGCCGCATCGTCTGGTGGCCACGCGCAGCACCTGATGGCGGGTACTCCCGCGGAAGGGGCCATCGCAGGGTCAGCCGCCATGGTGGCGATGCCTGGTGCTGGTTGGGTGATGCTCGCTGCTCACCTGGCAGCCGCGGCCGCGGTGGGGCTCTGGTTGGTGGCTGGTGAACGGGCCGCTTGGGCTCTGATCCGGATGGTTGCGGCGGTGGTGGCGCGGCCGGTCGAAGATTTGGCAGCGCTGCTGGAGGCGTTCTCCTCCTCGGCAAAGCTGGTTGAGAGAGGACTGCTCGGCACGGGGCGGCGTGGGGAGTGGTTCTCCGAGCCGGTGGCTCAGGAGCTCGCGCTGGGGTCGTCGAGTCTGAGGCGGGGCCCGCCGGCAGGCGCGCTTGACCACCTGCTGCCCTGACCCTTCACCTCTCAAGGACCTGACCATGAGCACCATCACGGGGCCGAACGCGCCCTCAGACATCTCAAGCCCGCTGAACTCTCCTCCATCTCGGGACGGGAGGGGGCGACGGGGGACCAGTTGGTTCGCCCCGTTCTGGCGGTGGCACTTCTACGCCAGTTTTCTCGTCATCCCGGTCCTGGCGATGCTCGCCGTCACTGGCCTCATCTACCTGTTCCGCTTTCAGATCGAGCCTGCCCTCCACCCGGACTTGATGCGCGTCGACGCACCTGCCGGCGGCGCCGCCCTGCAGAGCTACAACAACCAGTTGTTCGCCCTCGACACCGCGCTCCAGGCGCAGGGCGAAGGCGATGCCGTCGTCGCCTCGGTCACTGAACCGCTGACCCCGTCCGACCCGACCCGCTTCACCGTGGTCCTGGCTGACGAGTCCACCCGCGACTACTTCGTCAACCCCTACACCGGCACCGTGCTCGGGTCGCTCAACCCCGACACCACCCTCTCCGGCACGGCGGTCCGGCTGCACGGTGACCTCATGACCGGCGGCTGGGGCGACTACGTCATCGAGGTCGCCTCCTGCTGGGCCATCGTGATGGCTCTCACCGGCTACTACCTGGCGGTGAAGGGACGCAAGGCCCGTCGCCGGGTGCTCGCAAAGGCTCGCGCCGAGGCGGCTTCCGGCGCACCCGGTGCTGCGACAGCCACCCGCCACGCTCGGAACCGGCAGTGGCACGCCCTCAGCGGCGCGGTCGTCGGCATCGGCCTTCTCGGCATGCTCGTCACCGGACTGCCCTGGACCGGCTTCTGGGGCGAGAAGGCGCAGACGCTCGCCACCCAGAACGGCACCTCGTTCTGGTCCCTCGACCACGGTGCGGCATCGGACCCCACAAGCACCCTCGATGAGTCGCTGCCGCACAGCCACGCTCAGGACATCCCCTGGGCGCTCGGGAAGAACGAACAGCCCACCTCGACCCCTACGAGCAGCGGCACCGTCGCCAACCTCGACACCGCGGTCGTCGTGGCTGTCCAGGAAGGGCTGCACCGCCCGCTGACCATCACGCTGCCCGACGGCGGGGACGGGGTCTTCTCAGCCATCTCCTACGCCTTCCACGATCCCGCCCAGGAGAAGACGGTCCACATCGACCAGTACGGGGGCCAGGCGGTCGCCACCTACGGCTATGACCAGTACCCGGTCCTGGCCAAGACCGTGTCTCGCGGCATCGCCCTGCACGAGGGCCGCCACTTCGGCACCCTCAACATGATCGCCTCGGCCGGCTTTTGCGTGCTCGTCCTCTTCATGTGCATCTCCGGGCCACTGATGTGGTGGCGTCGCCGGCCCAAGAACGGGACCCTCGGCGCACCGCGAGCCAAGATGCCGCTCAAGGCAACCCCCTTGCTTGCCGTCGGGATCGCCGCACTGGCGGTGTTCCTGCCGCTCTTCGGGCTCTCCCTCGTCGCGATCCTGATCCTCGATCAGCTCGTGCTTCGTCGCGCCGGTCGGCTCAGCAGCTGGTTCAACGTCAAGCCTTGAGCTCGAAGCGGTCATCGTTGCCGCTCGTCGGTCGCTCACTGGAGTGCCGACGAGCGGCAACGATCGCTGCACTGCCACTTCCTGCCGAACCAACTGCCGTCAGCTGGCAAACCTGAAGCACAATCGCCGGAGCTGTCAGAGAGGTGTGTCACACTTCTCGCAGCAGATTGAACGCGCGCCACCACACAACGGCTTCATGCCTGGGGGTCGGCTCCCCACCCTGGCCTACGGGTCCACACACACTCGCCGCACAAAACATCCCCACTTGCTGCGCTGGCTGCCACCTCCTCTGAACTGTTGCGTCTCGGTGCAGTCACGGACCCCTGCGCTGAAGGCTTCACGCCACGTAAGCGTGAGTCGGCCCCCCAAGACTGGGTGTGCTGCGCGGCGGGTCCGCACTAGCCGCGCGGCACACCCTTTGGGTGGTGATCGTCACCGTGGACCTCTCAACACTGCAAGCTGCCCCTGCTGTCGATGACGACCGCTCCTGGTGGCACGACGACGAGGACTCCGGCCGCAGCGTCCTCAAGCTCGACGACCTGAGCCCTGAGGTGTCGCAGCTGGTCTTGGCCCGGCTGGTGTCGAAGGACTTCGGTGCTTGGGCTGACACCTTGGCCCGAGTCGGCAACTGCGTCCGCCCCGTCCGTCTCCGCGGCACCTCCGAGCGGATCGACCCCGCCACCGGTGAGGTGCTGTCGAGCTTCTCCAGCACGGACCACCCTTCGGGTGTGGTGCATGTGCGGTGTGGGAACCGGCGGGCATCGGAGTGCCCGTCCTGCTCGCGCCTCTACGCCGCAGACATGTTCCATCTCATCCGCTCCGGCGTGACTGGCGGGAAGACCGTTCCCGAGTCGGTTGCCGACCACCCGCTGCTGTTCGTCACCCTGACCGCCCCTTCCTTCGGCCGCGTTCACACCAGCGGCCGCTGCCATCCCGGCGACCTGAACCGCCGCTGCCTCCACGGCCGGCAGCTCGCCTGCGGGGTCGTGCATGCCGACGGGGCTGAGGGCAGGAGGTCCGCGGGCCTGTTGGGGCAGCCGCTGTGCGCGGACTGCTACGACTACGCCTCCCATGTGGTGTGGCAGTGGTTCGCCCCCGACCTGTGGCGCCGCTTCACGATCGCCCTCCACCGGAGCCTCGCCCACCACCTCGGCATCCCCGCCCACGCGCTGTCGGAGGTGGCGACGGTGCAGTACGCCAAGGTGGCGGAGTTCCAACGCCGCGGCGCCGTCCACTTCCACGCCCTCATCCGCCTCGACGGACCACGCAGTTCCAGCAGGGTCACGGATCCGCCCGACGCGGTGACCGCTGACCTGCTGTCCGACCTGGTGACCGAGGCGGCGTCCGGGGTGCAGCTGCAGGTCCCCGCCGTCGACGACCAGGACGGGCCCCGACGGCTGGTGTTTGGCCGTCAGCTCGACGTGCGGGTCGTCCGTTCCCAACGCCCCGATGATGATCAGTCGCTGACCGCGGCCCAGGTCGCCGGCTACCTGGCCAAGTACTCCACCAAGACCGCCAGTGACGACGTCGCGACCACCACCGCCCACTCCCGCCGCCTGCAGGCCACCATCGCCGACTTGGACCTCCGCGCCCAGGTCGCCACCCTGGCCACCGGCGAGAGCCCCTACGAGCTGCTAGGCCATTGGGGTCGGATGCTCGGCTTCCGCGGCCACTTCGCCACGAAGTCCCGCCGTTACTCGATCACCCTCGGCCAGCTGCGGCGGGCCCGCCAACGCGCCCAGGCCCGCATCGCCGCCAGTCGGGCCACCGGCACCCCGCTCGACCTGGCCAGCCTTGAGGCCGACCTCCTCGCCGATGAGGAGGAGACCACCCTCGTCATCGGGCGCTGGTCCTACCTCGGCTCCGGCTGGGCCGATGAGGGCGAGACAGCCCTGGCTACCGCCGCCGCCGCACTCGCCCGCGAGTACGCCCGAGAGAAGGCATCGCGACGTCAGCAGAGCAGTCCGAGATGAGAGGAACGCCGATGAGCAAGAGGCCGATCGTGACGGAGCCTCCCGAGAGGTTGATGACACTCACCGACCTCTCCGAGATGCTCGGGGTCCCGGTCACGACCCTGTACGCGTGGCGCTGTCGCGGGGAGGGGCCGACGGGCTACCGGATCGGCCGCCACGTCCGCTACCGGCGCTCGGTGGTCGAGGCGTGGATCGAGGGTCAAGCCGATCCTGCCCGGGAGCCGTGATGACCTCGATCGAGCGCCGTGAGCTGCAACAGCAGGACAAGTCGGGTCGTGTTCGGACCGTGGTGCGCTACAAGATCCGCTACCGCGACGGGGCCGGCCGAGCCCACAGCGAGACCAAGCGGCGTCTGGTTGATGCTGAGCGGCGCAGGGCCGAGATCGAGCTTGAGCTGTCCGGTGGGACGTGGCACGACCCTCGGCGGGGTGAGGTCCGGCTGTCGGTCTGGGCGGGGGAGTGGCTGCTCACGCGTCACGACCTCCGGCCGACGACGCACGCGCGGTTGGCGACAACCTTGTCGCGGCAGGTGCTGCCGAGGTTCGGGGCGACCCCGCTGCTGAAGATCAGCAACGGTGCGGTCCGCGCCTGGGTAGCTGAGATGGTGGCGAGCGGGCTCTCGCCGGCCACGGTCCGCAAGGCGGTGTTCGCCCTGCGCCAGTGCCTGGCGGCAGCCATCTCCGACCGACGGCTGGCGCTGAACCCCGCTGCTGACGTGCCCCTGCCGGCTGAGCGCTCGAAGCCGCCTCGCTTCCTCGGGCAGTCCCAGGTCGAGCGTCTCGCGGCGGAGATGCCCGACCAGTACGTCGCCCTGGTTCTGGTCGGCGCTTACGGCGGGCTCCGCTGGGGCGAGGCGGTCGGGCTCACCAGGGCCAACGTCGACGCTCTCCGGTCGCGGATCATCGTCGAGTCGACGGCCATCGAGGTGCATGGCAAGGTCACGCTGGGTCAGGAGCCGAAGACGCGGCGGTCCAAGCGCACGATTCCGGTAGCCCGCTCGGTGATGAGGCGGCTCGAGCAGCACCTGGCGGATCACGTCGGCCGGGGACCTGATGCCTTGGTCTTCACCGCTCGGCGAGGTGGCCCGCTCTTCCGGTCGACCTTCGCTCGTGAGGCTTGGCGGCCGGCCGTCGAACGCGCGGGTCTCGACGGCTTCACCTTCCACGGCCTGCGGCACAGCTTCGTGGCCATTCTGGTGGCCGCTGGTTGCAACGTCCGGGAGGTCTCCGAGTGGGCCGGCCACAACAGCGTCGCCTTCACGCTGACCCGGTACGGCGGCCTCTTCGAGGATGGGTCGAACCAAGCCGTCGACCGGCTCGATGCCTTGATGCGGGGCTCCAGGGCGGCGGCGCCGTCGTAGAGCTCCGGCGGGAATGAGCCGGATGTGTGTCCCCGATGTGTCCCTGGCTCGGGTACCTAGGACTTCGACGGAGTGCCGACCTGGCATATCCGCTGGTCAGAAGGTTGTTTTGCTGGCATCCCCAACGGGATTCGAACCCGCGCTGCCGCCTTGAAAGGGCGGTGTCCTAGGCCGCTAGACGATGGGGACCAGACGGGACAGCATAGCCGCTCCGACCGGTCCCCGCCGCCAGGCCGGGACGCACCAACCGGTCTCTTCCTCTAGACCGGTGAGTACCCCTTCGCGTACACGGTGACGTGCACGTGGTTCTTGTGGTTGGCCGAGTCGCCGCCGCGGTTGGCCATGTAGCGCCAGCCCTCGCTCGCCCGCTCGTTGTTCCAGATGTGTTGATCCCAGATGACGTAGTTGACCCCGTACGCGGCGGCGTTGGCCCGCAACCAGCGCGACAGGTCCTGGCCCATCTTCTTGCCCTGGGCCGATTTGTAGTTCGGGATCATGATGTCCAGGGCCCGGCCTGACGGGTGGTCGGGGAGGGCGTCGCGGCGTACGCCGTAGAAGGTCGTGATCGACGGGTACTTGGTCAGCACGGCCCGGTGGATCTTGATCGCGTTGGGCTTCAGGCCCTTCTCGACTGCGTACTTCGGGGTCTCGTCGACTTTGGGCTCGGTCTTCGAGAGGTACTTGGCGGTCACCCAGCGGACGGCGTTGTCGTAGATGACCTGCATCCGCTTGGACTTGACCACGCCCGTGATGGCCAACCGGGTGCCGACCGGCACCTCGGTGATCAGCGTGTACGCCGTCTTGTAGGTCGATCGGATGTTGAGGTCGGCGGTGGCATACCGGTAGCCGGTGATCGTGGGCAGGTCCGGCGCCGACGGCAGCGTGGTCGACGGGGTGGCCAGGTATTTCGCCGTGACCCAGCGGACGTTCTCCTCGTAAACGATCTGCGCCCGGGCGTTGGCGATCACGCCGGTCATCGAAAGCGCGGTGCCCTTCGCGACCTCGTCGACGGTCTTCGCGTTCGAGCCGCTGGTGGTGCGGATGTCCAGCGCCTCGGTGGCGACCCGGGTGCCGACGACGGCGGGCAGGCCGGTGGTCGCGGCGAGGTACCGGGCGCTGATCCAGCCGGTCGCGCTGATCCCGGTGACCACCTCGGCATAGCCGCTGCGCAACTGACCGGTCATCGTGACCCGGGTCCGCTTCGGCAACACCTGGAGGACGTCCTGGCTCAGCGCCGGTCCCTGCCGGAGGTTCACCGCGGTGGTGGTGATCCGCACGGAGCCCGCCAGCACAGCGACCGCAGCGACGGTGACGGCGGTGCTCACGGCGGGTGCGGCTCGCAGATAACGGCGAGCCACATAGCCCGTCCCGCCCTCGAATCTGATCCTGGTCCAGTGGGTCGCCGTGCTGATCACCGTGACCGAATCGCCCTTGGCGAGCTGACCGCGCACCTCGGCGGTCGTGCTCGGCTTGGCCCGGACGTTGACCAACTCGATCACCGTCGCCTTCGAGGCCGCGACCGCGGTCTGGGGCAGCAGCAGGGTGCCACCCAGACCCAGGCCGAGTAGGCCCAGCAGCTGGCGCCGACCGATGATCCCCGACTCAGATTCGTCGACCTCGGCTTCGTCGACAGTGGTGGTCGTGGTCACGTGATCCTCCTGGCGCGGACCAGAAAAGGTCCGGTTGCTCATTGATCGCAGGGGTGGCCGCGCCTTCGTCACTCTTTGGTCACATCCGTAACAGCAGCCCCAAACTTCTCAGGACTTTAATCACGAATCACCCCTTACGGCAAGACGTGAGTAGGTTTTTCATTCGGTATGCAACTCGACACGCGGATTACACGAATGAAATTCCACGGATGTTATTCGGTGTCGCCCATTAGCCTGCTGGCATGCGTTTCGACCGGGTCTGGCACGTCGCCCTGGCTACGGTCGCGGGTCTGGGCCTCACCCTCCAGCTGATCCTGGTCACCAGCGGGGCCTCGGTGTTGATCTCCGATCGGCAGCCCGGGCTGGGGGAGCGACTGTTCCACCTGGTCAGCTACTTCACGATCCAGTCGAATGCGTTGGTGCTGCTCACCTCGCTGATGCTGATCCGTCGTCCACGGATCGACGTCTGGTGGTGGCGGGTCCTGCGACTCGACGCCCTGGTCGGGATCGTGGTCACCGGGTTGGTCCACTTCTTCCTGTTGCGACCGCTGCTGGCCTTGACCGGATGGACGTACGTGGGCGACTTCTTGGTCCACGTCGTGTCGCCGCTGCTGATGCTGGTCGGGTGGCTGCTCCTCGGCCCACGGCCGCGAGTCGATGCGCGGACGTTCGGGCTGGCCTGGATCTGGCCGCTGCTGTGGCTGGTCGGAACCCTCGTCACCGGGCTGGTCACCGATTGGTACCCGTACCCGTTCCTCGATCTGGGCGCGCTGGGCGTCGCGCGGGTCGTCGGGACCTGCCTGGGGGTGGCGATCCTGTTCGGGGTCCTCGCCGCCCTCGCCTGGCTCGCGGACCGGCGGCTCAGTCCGCGATGAGCGACGTGCTGCCGCCCGACTTCGGCGGATCGGAAGACGCCGGACCGCTGGAGATGTCGGTCGAGGTGTTTGAGGAACACGTCGCCGAGGCCCTCGACCAGATCCCGCCCGAGCTCGCGGCGCTGATCGTGAACTGCGTGATCATGGTCGTCGACGAGCCACCGGCCGATCTGCCGGGGACGCTCGGGCTCTACACCGGCACGCCGCTGACCGAGCGCGAGGCCAACTTCACGGGGTTACCCGATCTGATCGAGATCTTCCGGCTGCCGACCCTGGCCATCTGCCGGACCGTGGAGGAGGTGATCGAGGAGATCGGCATCACCGTGGTCCACGAGATCGCGCACCACTTCGGCATCGACGACGACCGGCTGCATGATCTGGGGTACGCCTGAGGGTTGGCTCGACCTCGGCAGTTCCGGCGGCGACAGCGTGCTCGGCCCAGCTCAGCCCGTTTCGGCACGTGTGTGCGCAAACGGTCCGGTGACATCGGTGCCAGGGGACCGTCTGGGCCGTTGTGTGCGCAAACGGCCGCCGACCGACGGGTGGAACGCCGGATACCGGCCAGACGGTCGATCAGGTGGTTCAGCCCAGGACCACGTACGCGCCCGCCCCGACCGCGGTCATCGCGACCACCGCGCTCAGCGCCAGGTTCGCCCGGCCATCGCTGACCGGGCCGCCGCGCCGCAGCGCGGCTTCGTTGTGACGGAACCGGGTCAGCGCGATCCAGCCGAGCAGAGCGGTGCCGAGCAGCGCCAGGAGTCCGACGATCACGGCGAGCGTCACCGACACATCGGCGAGGAGCCGCGCGACCAGCACGCTGCAGGTCAATCCGGAGAGCATGGTCCGCTGCCAAGCGAGTCCGGTGCGTTCGTTCTGCAGCCCCGGATCCCACGGCCGCCAGGTCAACCGAGGCTCACCACGACGAAGGCGACGAGGGCGGTCAGGGCGACCACGATGGTGACCACGAGCAGCAGCGGTGACGAGGGCAGCGGTTCCTGGCGGCGCATCGCCCGCTCGTTGGCGATCCAGCGGGTGAACGCGCCGGCCGCGCAGATCAACCCGCAGGCGATCAGGACCAACGACGCGACCCGGACCTCGACGCCGAGTCGGGCGGTCAGTCGCGCGACGGCGGCGATCGCCACCCCGGCGGCAAGGAAGCCCAGTCCGGTGCGGATCCAGGCCAGGAAGGTCCGCTCGTTGGCGAAGGTGAAGCGCGGATCGGGCTCGATGCCTTCGGCGTACACGCTCCTCGGCCAACGCCGATCGGGCTCGCTCCCAGTCACATCGGTGATGGTAGCGGCGCCCGCCTGCGGCTGAGCCGCTCGTACGCGGCGGGTTGGCCGAGGATCACCGAGGCCAGCACGATCACCGCGCCGAGGATCTGCCAGTGGTTCAGCCACTGGTCGAGCACGATCCACCCGAGCACGGCGGCGACCACCGGGTTGAGCAGGCTGAGGAAGGTGACCGAGCTCGCGGTCAGATACTGCAGACCCCAGAACCACAGCCCGTACGCGAGGATCCCGCTGATCGCGACGAGATAGACCAGCCCGCCGATGTTGCGGGCGGTCAGCTCGCTCGGCAACCCCTCGAAGATCAACGTGAACGGGAACAGGGTGAGCCCGCCGAGCAGGAAAGTCCAGCCGGTGACCCCGATCGAGTTCATCCCGGCCGGGGTGCCCCAGCGTTTGGTCAGTACGGTCGCGGTGCCCATCATCAGCACGGCTCCGACCATCGCGATCAGACCCCAGACGTCGAGACGCGCGTTTGATCGCAGCACCAACAGGGCGACCCCCAGCATCCCGAGCAGTCCGGCCATGACCTGGAGCCGTCTGATCGAGCTGCCGAGCAACGGGACGGACAGGAGGACGACCAGGATCGGGCTCAGCGAGTTGATCACCGCGGCCACGCCCCCGGGTAGCCGGTAGGCGGCCAGGAAGAGCAGGGGGAACAACGCCGAGCAGTAGAGCACTGACAGCACGAAGAACCGACCGAGCCACTGCCGATCGGGTAGCCGGGTGCCGATGATCAGTACCAGACCGGTGGGCAGCGAGCGCATCAGCGCGGCGAGCAGCGGTCGGCCGGGCGGGAGGAACTGGGTGGTCAGCAGATAGGTGGTGCCGAAGATCATCGGGGCCAGAGCCGCCGCGTACGCCCACCGCCCGTGGGACTGCTCGCTGCTCACTGCTCGGCTTCTCCTCGGGTGACGACGTAGCTGGCGCTCCGCGTACTCACCCAACGCGCGACCTGGCCAAGAGCTTCCGGTCCAACATAGCCCGACTGTCGATCGCCCCGATCGAGCGGGAGGGCCCCGACCAGGTCTGTGACCGCCTGCAGTTCGGGGACGGGGGCGACGACCACGACCGCGCGCAGCTTGCGCTGGATCACGTTGACCGCCAGCGTCGCCCGGACCTCATCGCTGAGCTCCGGTGCGAGCAACACGAACGCACGGCGGTCGAGATTGAGCGGCTCGATGGTGGGCAGGAGTTCGCGGATGCTGGTGACCGGATCGGCGCAGACCACGATGGCCGGGTGGTCGAGCACGGCCCATCCGGTCTCGGTGTCGGTGACGAAGCCGCGGTCGGCGTAGCCCGTCTCGAGCGTGAGCGTGTCCGAGCGCTCGATCTCGGCCTCGATCTCGGCGCGTTGCTCGCGACTGAGGCGGTCGGCCGCCGTGCCGGTCGGGGGTCGGCGGGCCTGAAACTCGGACACGTAGTGCGGGCCGTGTGACCGGGTGTCGAACTGCGGGATCATTCGTGGGGGCGGGGCAAGCATCGCGGCCTCGCGACGTCGGTTGAGCTGGCGGTCGCGCAACGCGCCGAACAGGATGACCGCGATCCCGACCACGACCAGGGCGACGAGGCCGAGAATCCACGGTTCCATCTGGCTAGCCTAGGAGCCGTGGTGCGGTTCGAGTCCTGGGTGGAGCGACAGATCCGGGAAGCGATCGAGCGCGGCGAGTTCGACGACCTGCCCGGCGCCGGGCAGCCCATCCCGGGTCTGACCGGTGTCGACGAGGACAATTGGTGGGTCAAGGGGTTTCTCGACCGCGAGAAGCTGCCAATGCCGCTACCTGCGTCGCTGGCCCTGAAGCGTGAGGTGGAACGGCTGCCCGAGACGCTGTCGGATGTCCGCGACGAGGCCACCGTCCGCGCGATGGTCGACGCACTCAACGACCGCATCCGCGACTCGCACCGGCGCCGGCTCGACGGGCCACCGGTGATCACCAAGCTGGTCGACGTACAGGCAGCGGTCGAGCGGTGGCAGGCGGAGCGCCCGAAAGAGCGCGGGCCGCGTTGACCTCCGGTCGCTACGACGCACGCCCGGAGCTGGCCGCCACCGCCATCCCGCTCGAGATCGGTGTCCCCGCGCTGCCGTGTCGCGCCGGAGCCCAGCTGGCCCGTCGGCTGTTCGAACCGCTCGGGTGGAAGGTCGCGGCCGAGATTCGCTCCCGCCCCGCCCTCGAATCGGAGCCGGTCAACCCGCGACTCTGAACCGGGCTCCACCGAAGGATCGCCGCGGGTGCATAGCCCCATGATGGTCAACCGGTTGAGCAGGCCTTGACAAGGGAGTTCAAAGAGGAACAGGGTGTCACCAACCCTGTTGGTCAATCGGTGAGGCACCCATGGGTAACGAAGGCCGGACCGTGCTGATGAAGGACGTCGCGCTCCGGGCTGGCGTCTCGAAAACCACCGTCTCGCACGTCATCAACGACCTCCCGGGCAAGCGCATCGGGCCCGAGACCCGGGCGCGGGTCCGGGCCGCGGCGACCGAGCTCGGCTACATCCCCAACGAGGTCGCCCGCAGCCTGCGCACCCAGCGCACCCAGACCCTCGCGGTGATCAGCGACGAGGTGCTGACCACTCCCTTCGCGGTCGACATGATCCGGGGTGCTCAGGAGGTCGCGGCCGAGCTCGGGCTGCTGGTGGTTTTGGTCGACACCGGCGTGGACCGGACGTACGAGGCGGCCGAGATCGAAGGGCTGAAGCGGCGCCGGGTGGACGGCTTCGTCTACATGCGGATGTATCACCATCATCAGGTCGAGCTTCCCGTCGGGCTGCAGGGATCGCCGACCGTCCTCATCAACGGCACCTGTTCGGACCCTTCGGTGCCGTCCATCTCCCCGGACGAGTACACGGGCGGGCTCACCGCCGTCCGGGCGCTCATCGGGCGGGGGCACGCACAGATCGGCTTCATCAACAGTCTCGATGACATCCCGGCCTCGGGCGGACGGTTGGCCGGTTACCGCGCTGCACTCGAGGAGGCCGGTCTGCCGTTCGACCCCGCTTGGGTGTTGCAGGCGCCGTCGGACTCGCGCGGGGGGTTCGCGGCGGCGGATCGACTGCTGCAGCTTGCGGATCCACCGACGGCGATCTTCGCGTTCAACGACCGGACCGCGATGGGGGTGTTCCATGCCGCGGCGCAGCACGGACTTCGTATCCCGGACGACCTGTCGGTGATCGGCTTCGACAATCAGCACAGCGTGGCCGACGGGCTCTTCCCCGGTCTGACGACGATGGCCCTGCCGCATTACGAGATGGGGTTGTGGGGCGTCCGGGCCCTGGTCGATCTGATCGACCAGCCCGACCCCGGGTCGGTCGAGCACATCGCCCTGCCCTGCCCGCTGGTCACCCGTGGCTCGGTCGCGGCACCACCGCCCCCGGATCGGACGACGAACGGCGGATGAGTGAGATCTCGGGGGTCGACGCCGGAAGCGGTGACGGCGCACGCATGGTGCGCGCCTGGGTCCGGCCGCGGGCTCCGCCGATCACACCGGCCCGCTCCGCGCTGACTTCCCCCAAGACCGGCGGTCACCGGTGGGTCATCCCGCCACCCCGAGCACGATCCCTCTTCGCCGACCGCCTCGAGCGTCGGCAGGTACAGGAGTTTCCATGTCCACCCCCACTCACGACGATGTGAGCCGGCCACCGATCCGCCCGGGTCGTCGACGCGGCGTCCGCGCCGCCCTGGCCACCTCGCTGCTCCTCATGCTCAGCCCGCTCTCCGCGGTGGCCGCACCGGCCCCCGCGTCCCCGGCGGCTCCGACCTCGACCTCCGCGGTGCCGGCCGCGTACGACCAGGACGCCCGGCCGCAGTTCCACTTCAGCGCCAAGAAGAACTGGCTGAACGACCCGAACGGGCTGGTCTTCTACAAGGGCACCTACCACCTGTTCTTCCAGCACAACCCCAAGGGCAACACCTGGGGCAACATGAGCTGGGGGCACGCCACGTCGAAGGATCTGGTGCACTGGACCGAGCAGCCGATCGCCATCCCCCAGGCGTTCAACGATGCCGGCGAGTCGATCGAAGACATCTTCTCCGGGTCGGTAGTGGTCGACAAGAACAACACGTCGGGCTTCGGCACCAAGGCCAAGCCGGCCATGGTCGCGGTCTACACCAGCGCCTACACCGACAAGCACCCGACGCTCGCCGGGCGTCAGGCCCAGTCGCTCGCGTACAGCACCGATCGGGGCAAGACCTGGACCAAGTACGCCGAGAATCCGGTCCTGGACATCAATTCGCGTGAGTTCCGCGACCCCAAGGTCTTCTGGTACGCCCCGGCCAAGCAGTGGCGCATGGTCGTGGTTCACGCGCTCGAGCACAAGGTCGCCATCTACGGATCGTCGGACCTCAAGAAGTGGGACGAGCTGAGCCAGTTCGGGCCGAGCGGTGCGGTCGGCGGCGCTTGGGAGTGCCCCGACCTGTTCCCGCTGGCCGTCGACGGTGACCCGCTGAACGTCAAGTGGGTGATGGTGGTCAACCTCAACCCCGGCGGTATCGCGGGGGGATCGGGTGGTCAGTACTTCGTTGGTGACTTCGACGGCACGACCTTCACCTCTGACGATCCCGCTTCGTACACGCCGCCTGAGGGCATGGTGGTGCAGGACTTCGAGGACGCGACGTACGGGTCGTGGACAACGACCGGCGAGGCGTTCGGCGAGGGTCCGGCGAGCGGGAACCTCCCGGGTCAGGCCGGGGTCGCGGGCTTCCTCGGTGATCAGCTCGCCAACAGCTTCGTCGGCGGTGACGGGTCGCGGGGCACCCTGACGTCACCGGCGTTCACACTCGACCAGGGCTACCTGAACTTCCTGGTCGGCGGGGGCAACCACCCGCGGATCGAGGGAGCAACGCTGGATCCGAGCGTGCCTTCGGGCACGGTCTTCGCCGACTTCGAGGGCGAGACGTGGGGAGAGGGCTGGACCGCGACCGACGACTTCGCCGCTGACGGCCCGCGGCCCGGCACCATCGGTGACCAGCAGGAGGTCACCGGCTATCAGGGCAAGAAGCTGGTCAACACGTTCACCGATCACGACGCCGCCACCGGCGTGATCACCTCGCCCACCTTCACCATCGGCAACGACTACGTCAACCTGCTGGTGGGTGGCGGTAATCACCCGTACACCGGCGACGGCACCGATGCGACGGCGGTCAACCTGGTCGTCGACGGCAAGGTCGTGAAGACCGCCAGCGGTCAGGACAGCGAGCTGGCCAACTGGGTCTCGTGGAACGTCGCCGGTCTGAGCGGCAAGCAGGCCCAGATCCAGATCGTCGACAACAACACCGGCGGCTGGGGCCACATCCTGGTCGACCACATCATGTTCTCCGGTGAGAAGGCGATCCCGTTGTCGCTGGAGACCACGGTCAACCTGCTGGTCGACGACAAGGTCGTCCGCAGCACCACCGGTCCGAACAGCGAGGTCCTCGACTGGGCCGGCTGGGACGTCCGCAAGCTGGCCGGCAAGACCGCGCGAATCCAGCTGGTCGACAACAACACCGGCGGCTGGGGTCACATCCTCGCCGACCAGTTCACCCTGGCCGACACCCTGGCTCAGTCGACGACCGAGCGCGCGCACTGGCTCGACTACGGTCGCGACTTCTACGCCGGCGTGCTGTTCAACGACGTCCCCAAGCACAAGCGGATCATGATCGCCTGGATGAACAACTGGCAGTACGGCGGTTCGGTCCCGACCGATCCGTGGCGCAGCGCGATGAGCGTTCCGCGTGAACTCAACCTGGAGACCGTACGCGGCGAGGTCCGTCTGCAGGCGGCGCCGGTCAGCCAGCTCAAGAAGCTGCGGAAGGCACGGCCGGTCGATCTGTCCCCGACCCGGTTGCTGCCGGGCACCACCACCCTCCGCAAGAAGGGCGCCTCGGGTGACTCGGTCGAGATCCAGGCCTCGTTCCGAGCCCGGGACGCCGACAAGTTCGGCATCAAGGTCCGGGTGGGGAACGGGCAGAAGACGGTGATCGGCTACGACGTGTTCCGGCAGGGGATCTACCTCGACCGGACCAAGTCCGGCAACGTCGGCTTCAGCGCGAGCTTCCCCAGCACCGAGTTCGCCCCGCTGAAGCTGCCGGCGAACGGTCGGGTCAAGCTCCGCATCCTGGTCGATCGCTCGTCGGTCGAGGTCTTCGGCGCCAACGGCCGGGTGACCGTCACCGACCAGATCTTCCCGGACCGGTCGAGCAAGAAGATCCAGGTCTTCTCCAACGGCGGCCGCGCCCAGCTGAGCGATCTGAAGATCTGGCAGCTGAAGTCGACCTGGTCGAAGCGCTGACCGTCGGCTGAACGAGTGCTGGCTACTTGCACGGGTCGGGACCCCGATCGATGCAAGTAGCCAGCACTTGTTGCTGTTGCGAGCCGACTAGGCTCGCACGCGGCGATCCGGCTACCGTTAGCTGCGCCGCCGACCAGCGGCAGCGGGGCCTCTAGCTCAATTGGCAGAGCAGCGGACTTTTAATCCGCGGGTTGTGGGTTCGAGTCCCACGGGGCCCACACATGGATCGATTTTGTCAGAGGGTTTTTTACGACAGTTTCGGCGACGGCCGATTCAACCGGGCAGTCTGCGCCTAGTCCGCAGCGCCGCTTCGACCGATGACCCGTCCTATGAGCGATGGAGCGAGCCAGCCATGTTTAGTGCTGCGCGGGAGCGCAGATTCATCCGCCTGTGAGGAGTCTCCGTGCTGGTGACGCAGATCAAGGTCGTTTCAGGCGACGCACAGGGCTGGGGCACAGACTGGCTCGACGCCCGGCTCTCCGAAGTCGCTGCGTACCTCAAGATGGATATGAAGCAGCGGGAGGGTGAGGAACAGGGCGGCTGGCGGGTCTACACCTTTGGGGTCGGTACCCAGGCTGCCCTGCACATTGCACGAGATGCACTCGCGTTGAAGCAGACCCATATCCACATCAGCCGCGGAAGCGTCATGGTGAAGGCACTCGGCCCAGCCAACTGGCTGCGGAGGCAAGGCCCAGTCGACCACCCGTACCACCGAGCCTGGCGGCGCCAAGCCAAGGAGTTGAGCGAACACCTCGGTGACTGGTGGGCCGGGCGAGACCGAAGACTGCTTCTGGTTCGAGAGAGTCCCGATAGCGGTCGCCCGTGGCTCATCGAGGATCGAGGCAGGGACCTCTTCGTCGACGCTCAGGTCGATCTGGCCATCCTCGACCGCACAGCACCGGAGCGCGAGGTGGAACAAGCAGCTGACACCAACCTCGTGCTGATCGTCGAGCAGGTCGGAAAATACTTTCGCGTCGACCCGCACTACTAGAAGCCGGCGCCGGTCTGGTCGGGGCCAGCCTCGCTAAACCATTCGGTCGACAGCGTTGGACGCCTCCTCCATCGCGATGAGCTGTGAGCCGGCGTAGCGGCGATGGGTAGGGAAACTCGGCAGATGCAGGTTCAGTAGCCCTCGAAGGGTCTCGATGGCGACTTCAAGCGCGTCTGGACCTGCAAATGCCGAGTCAGGCCTCAACAGTCGTCGTCTTCCGCGCGCCCACGGGCTGGGTCGCCATGACCTGAACGCGATCATGTCGATCGCGGAGGGCACCTCGAACGGCGAGCCGGTGACCGCCGGCGAGCTGTCGAGACGGCTGAGGCTCGGCGTACGGATGGGGGCCACCCTCGAAGGGGTGCCGGACGCAGATCGCGCCCGCTGTGCCGAGATCGTGGAGATGCGGTCCGGTTCGATGAACGGCGCCCGACGCGCCGTTCCCGGTTCGACTCCCTGAGACACGAGCCGAGCGGAGTCAGGCCCGGCGACCCCGACGCAGCAGCACCTGGGTCACCACGGCCTCGTCGAGATCAGACCCGCGTCGTCGGGCCCAGGCCACCACGACGACGCTCCAAGGGCCGTCCACCGTGGTCGGTCGGAACTGGAGCTCGGTGGGTTGATCGGGACCGGCGTGGCTGACGCGGGGGTCACCCCACGCCGCGCGCAGGGCCGAGACGGGGGGCGCGGCCGCTTCGTCGGGGACCAGGGTGAGCGCGTAGGCGAGATCGGAGTCGGGGAAGCGGGTGAGGCTGGCTCGATCGACGAGGCCCGACACCGATTGCAGTTCGGTCGGCACGAGTGCCTCGGGGTGCGCCGCCCACTTGCCGACGCGCATGGCGATCTGGTCGACGGTGATATCGGTCGAGAGGACTTCCGTCAAGCCCGTGACGAGCTCGACGAAGGCCGCCGGTGACGTCACGGCCCGCCCTTGAACGCCTGCTCCGCGGCGTCCCCGACCTCGTGCGCGTCGGCTTCATACGGCACCGACCGGTACAACGCGTACGTCCGTTCGACCTCGGCGATCGATGCGCTCAACGCATTGCGGGATCTCTCGGCCGCCGCCAGGGTGGTGGCGGACACCGTCGTGGCGAGCCTCGTCGACGCCGCTTCGGCCAGTGCCTTCTTGTCCTTCATGTCCTCGCGAGCCGGGTCGATCGCGTCGGCATTCGCCCGCGAGGTGGCTTCGTCGGTGACGAACGCCTTGAACATCCGCTGGCCCAGGGAGGCGACTGCCATGTCGCTCATCGCGTTGAACTTCTGCCGGACCGCCGCCGCGGCGATCACGTCCGGGAGTCCCTGCTCGGCGACCAACCCGGCCTGATCGGTCTTGTTGAATCCCGCCGAGTAGCGGGCGGCGAGGAAGTGCTGCTCGGCGTGTCGGCTCTCGTGCATCGCCGCGTTGGCGATCAGGCCGGCAGTCGCGGCATCCAGGGTGGGGCTCGAGACCAACCCCTCGTTGAGGTAGAACGCCCAGGCGCCGCCGGAGAACATCCCCTTGGCCACCATCGACATCTTGTCGACGATCAGGAAAGAGGGCACGCCGGCTCGGGTGAGTTCGGCGTTGGCAGCGGCCCCGATCGCGTCGATCCGCTCCCGGACCGACTTCCTCGGCCAATCCGTGTGGATCGCTTTCATCGCTGACGCGAACCGGTCGAGCGAGGCGATCTGTCCGAGTCCGGTGAGGTCGGTCGCTTTGCCGGCCCGGCGATCCTTGGCCCGGGCGATCCCTGCCGCGGACTGCTGCGGATAGACCCGTCTGCGAATCGTCGGCCAGTCCGCGCCGGCGATGAGTGTCCGCAGCTGCCTCAGCACCGTTGTCGCCCGGGGCTGCAGAGGGTTCGGCTGACGTTGCACGCTGACGGCGGCGTCGGATGTCGTACGCCGTTGGAGGACCTGCGTCAGCCCCTGGGCGAACAACCGCCGTCCGGTGTCGGGGAGCTGCTCGATCGGGCCGCGGGCGACGACCACGCCCCGGGGGAGCGGGCCGACGACCCGAGAGCCGGTCGGGGTCGGCAGGACGATGATCGAAGCGGGCGGTGCGGGCGCTGTCCGCTGTGGCGTGCCCGCGTCACGCCGACGACTGGTGGTTGGCTCGACGGATCGTCTCGTCACTGTCGCCTCACCCCTGCCTCCCGTTCCCATCGACGATACGACCGCAGCACGGCCCGCCGCTAGGGCTTCGCCGGCCCCGAGCCCTCGCCACGATCGGGTCTAATGAGGTAGACTGGTCTACCTATTATTGGTCCTGGTTGTCAGTCCGACGGAGAGAAGCGTCATGCACCCCGAAGAGGACCCGGCCCCGCTCCGCCGGACGTCGGTGAAGGCGCGGCTGCTGGCCGCAGCCGCCGAGTGCTTCTACAACGACGGGGTCCATGCGACTGGGATCGACACCATCACAGCTCGGGCCGGCGTCGCCAAGATGAGTCTCTACAACAACTTCGCCTCCAAGGACGATCTCGTGCTCGCCTATCTAGCGGCGCGGCACGACGAGTGGCTGGGGCTGTATGCCGCTCGGCTCGCCGGCTTGACCGGTCCGCGCGGAGGTATCCGCGCGGTGTTCGGCGCCTACCTTGATCACGCCGAGATGGGCTATCAGCACGGCTTCCGCGGGTGCGGGCTGCTCAACGCCGCGGCGGAGCTTCCGGCCGGTGCGCCCGGTCGCGACCTCGTACGCCGCCACAAGGAACAGGTCGAGTCGCTGCTCGACACCCACCTCGAAGCTCTCGGGCTCACCGGGGAGCGTCGGTCGATGACCGCGATGCAGTTGTCGTTCGTGCTCGAAGGGGCCGTGGCCCGGGCCGGACTGGCCGGCGATCCCGAGTTGCTGCGTCGGGCGCGAAGCCTGGCCGAACAGATCGTCGACGACGCCACCGGCGCGGTCCGGTGAGGCGTAGGGCGACCTGGGGGATGGCCTGCGTGTTGATCGCCGCCGGGCTCTGGGGGACCACGGGGACGGCCGCCGCGCTGGCGCCCGAGGTCGGCCCGCTGGCCATCGGGGCGGCGGCGATGGGGTTCGGCGGTCTGCTCCAGGCCGTCGTGGCCGGGCGCTCGCTCATCGCCCATCGGACCCAGCTGCTGGTCCACCGGCGGGTGCTGGGCATGTCGGCGCTGGCGGTGGCGATTTACCCGCTGGCCTTCTACTCCTCGATGCACCTCGCCGGGGTCGCGATCGGGACGGTGGTCTCGATCGGATCGGCGCCGGCCGCGGCCGCGATCATCGAACGGATCATCGACCACCGACCGCTGACCCGACGGTGGTTCCTGGGTTCCACCGTCGGGGTCGCCGGGGTGATCGCTCTGGCCGTCGGTGCCCCGGGGGTGTCGCATGGGGTCGCCGGGCGGGGTTCCGACCCCCTCCTGGGGATCGCCCTCGGACTGGTGGCGGGCCTCACGTACGCGCTCTACTCCTGGGGGGCCGGGCGGGTGATGGCGCGCGGGGTGTCGAGCCGGCCGGTGATGGGCGCGACGTTCGGGGTCGGTGGGCTGCTCCTCCTGCCCGTTCTGCTGATCACGGGTGAACCGATCCTCGACTCACCGCAGAACGCCGCCGTGGCCGCCTACCTCGCCGTGGTGCCGATGTGTTTGGGGTATCTGCTCTACGGTCGGGCGCTGGCGAGCATCCCGGCGAGCACCGCCACCACGCTGTCGCTGCTCGAGCCGGCGGTTGCCGCCCTGATCGCCGGCCTGGTGTTGGGCGAACTGCTCACCGCCGCCGGGTGGTGCGGCGTGGCGTTGGTCTTCGCGAGCCTGGTCATCACCGCCGCGCCGCGCCGGGCCGAGTCGGTGGCAGTCGATCCCGCTTCGGACTCGTCCGAAGGATCGGAGACCCGTCTGCGGTTGGGTGCGCGTTGATCCCGCTGATCAGGGCCCGCCCCGCCAGTGGTCGATGCGGCGGTGGTCGGGGGTGAAGCCGTGGTCGACGCCCCACAGCACAGCCTGGGTTCGACTCCCCACCTCGATCTTGCGATAGACGGAGCGGATGTAGGACTTCACTGTGTTCGGGCTGAGGTAGGTGAGTTCCGCGACCTCGGCATTGCTCTTGCCCTGGGTGATGAGCGCCAGGATCTCCGCCTCCCGGTCGGTCAGGCCCTCGTTGCGCCCAGGCCAGTCGAGACCACTGGCCGGTCGGGTACGCCGCGCCGGCTCGCTGATCACGGTCTTGCCGGCGTGCACAGCTTCCAGAGCGGAAACCAACTCACGGGCCGGCAGGGCCTTCGACAGGTAGCCGTGCGCGCCCTGGCTGCGGGCACTCTCGACGAGATCGGGATGGAAGTTCCAGGTGTAGACCACGACGTGACGAGCCCGCCCACTCTTCACCAGTACGCCGATATCGGATTGATCAGCCTCAGGCTGGGCAAAGGAGTCGTAGAGCGCGATGTCGACGTAGTCCGAGAGGGGCTTGTTGGTGTCGAGTTCGGCGACGACGACTTTGTCGCGGTACTTCTCGAGGATCTGGGCCACGCCCATGACCACGACGTCGTAGTCGTCGACCAAGGCGACGGTGATCGGTGTACCCATATCTCGACTTTAACCTCCCTAGGGGTGTAACGCACCAGCCCAAAGGGTGGTGGACTAAAGTCACAGATCGGGTCGGCGACACCATCGCCCGCTCGGTCCGTCACTCATCAACAGCACCTAGGAGGTAGCAATGGGCATCATCGGCGTCATCATCGCTGGGATCATCATCGGCTTGTTGGGGAAGTTCGTCGCCCCGCGCAACCGGGACAACATCCCCCTCTGGCTGACCGTGCTCTGCGGCATCGGCGGAGTCATCATCGGCTGGTACGTCTACGCAGCCTTCGGCGGCAACGGCAGCCCGGGCGTCGACTGGGTCCGCTGGCTCGTCGCCATCGCGGTCGCGGCCGTACTCGTGGTCATCGCTTCGGCGGTCACCAGCCGTTCCCGCACGCGCGCCCTCTGAGCTGAATCGAGCCCCGGGGGCGGGGACCGCGGCACAGGTCGAGCGGGTGGGGGCGCCCGCCGGCCTGTGCCGCCTCTGTACGCGGTCTCACGTGGTCGGCGAGTCATCGCCGGCCACGTTTACGTTGGAAACTTACAACGTAGACTCAGCAGCTCGCACCTGGTCGATCGGCGATTGGTCATGCAGTCGCGGTCTTCCGCGTTCGGCCCACGCGAACGCGTGCGCGCTCTCACCGGGCTCCGCCCGCCGCAGGAAAATACGTACGAGGAGAACACGATGACCGAAGCTTCCACCCCGAGCACCCCGACCGGCGTAGCGCCGCCCGTCGAGACCCCGCCCGTCGAGACAGTGGCCGCCGAGACGGCGAGCGAAACCCCCAACGCCGAGACGGCGACCGAGTGGCCCGTCCTCCCCGCCGACGGCGCGAGCAGCGCCGCACCGGTCGGCAGCGAGCCGGCCCCCGCCGACCCCGCTCCAGTCGAGCCCGCCCCGGCGCAGGCCAGCCTGGCCGCCCCGCGCGGTCTCACCTACGCCGTCGACATCGTCTTCTGCATCGACGTCACCGGCAGCATGAATCCGATCATCGACGCGGTGAAGGCCAATGCCCTCGGCTTCTATGACGATGTGCAGACCAACCTCACCGCCAAGGGCAAGAACGTCGCCCAGCTGCGCGTCCGGGTCGTCGCCTTCCGCGACTTCGTCGCCGACGGCGATGCCGCGCTCGACGAGTCGCCCTTCTACGCACTGCCCGAGCAGCGCAACGGCTTCTCCGAATTCGTCAACGGCCTGATCGCCCAGGGCGGTGGCGATGCGCCGGAGTCCGGGCTCGAAGCCGTCGCGCTGGCCATCAACTCGCCGTGGACCACGACCGGCGACCGTCGTCGCCAGGTCATCGTGGTGTGGACCGATCAGCCGGCCCACACCCTCGATCCCGCGGTGCTGCCCGCCGATCTCGCCTCGCGCATCCCGGCCGACTTCAGCGCCCTGACCGACGCGTGGGAGGACGAGCAGGGCCTGATGGGTTCCAGCTCGAAGCGACTCATCCTCTTCGCGCCCGACGGCCCCGGCTGGAGCGACATCTCGGCCGTCTGGGAGAACGTCGTGCACAACCCCTCGCAGGCCGGCGGGGGCCTCTCCGAGGTCGATTACGGCACGATCATCGACTCCATCGGCAACTCGGTGTGACCGACGCGCACTCAGCACCTTCCTGGTCGACGCCGACGGCGGTCTCCGGACCGTCGCTGGCGTTCGGGTTCAACCTGGCCAAGATCCCCGACCACGGCGAGGATGCGGATCCGATCCTGCGCGACGGACCCGATCTCGCACTGGCCGGCGTCCTGGACGGGATGGGCGGGGCCGGTGGCACCATCTACGAGACTCCGGACGGACCGCGGACCGGGGCCTACCTGGCGTCCCGCCTCGCGCGTGACGTCGTCGAGACCCGGATGCTCGATCTGCTCGAGCCCGACTGGAACCTGAACGGGACCGCGGCGGCCGAGGATCTCGCCCGCTCGGTCCGGCGGGCCCTAGAGGAGCGGCTGGTCGAGCTCAAGGCCCCGCCCAGCCGGCTGCGGTCGCGGCTCATCCGGGCGCTGCCGACGACGATGGCATTGATCGCCGTGCAGCGCACCCATCGCGACGGCTCGACCTGGGCCGGCCATGTCTTCTGGGCCGGCGACTCACGGGTCTACGCGTTCACCGCCGAGGGTGCACATCAGCTGCATCCCGACGACCTGCGCGATCCCGGGGACGCGATGGCCAACCTGCATCACGACTCGGTGGTGAGCAACGCGATGTCGGCGGACACCGACTTCGAGGTGCATTACCGCAAGGTCGAGCTGAAGGCGCCCTTCCTGCTGGTCTGCGCCACCGACGGCTGCTTCGGCTACCTGCCGACGCCGATGCACTTCGAACAACTCGTGCTCGCTCCGTTGGCCGAGGTCGACGACGTCGACGCGTGGTCCCAGGCCGTCCAGGCCCGGATCAGCGAGGTCACCGGCGACGACGCGGCCATGGCGGCAATGGGGGTCGGCGCTGATCTGGCCGGCTTTGCCGAGCTGTTCGCACCGCGGATCGCGGCTCTGCGTGATGACTTCATCGCACCGCTCGATCAGTCGGGTGCCGCCGTACGCGAGGCCGAGCAGGCCCTCGACCAGGCGCGGCGGCGGCTGAGTGAGGAGACGGCGCAGCTCTGGGAGGCGTACCAGACGGGCTATGAGCACTTCCTCCACCTGCCCCCGGAGTCGTCCACCGTCCAGAAGTGGTGGCACAAGAGCGGGGCCGAGCAGACCCGGGGGAGCGTCCATTCCGCGGCGACCGGCTCGGGCGGCCTCCGCACCCCGGTCGACGGGGACGCCGACGGCGTGGAGGAGAAGCCCTTGGAGCGCGACACCGACAGCGCCCCGCTCGATGCCGGCGCGGCGACCTTAGAGGAGGGCACGGCATGAAGGCCGGCGATGTGGTCAACGGCTACACGATCCTGCGCGACTTCAGCGTGGTCGGGGCCGGGCTGAGCAAGTGGACATTCGCCGAACGCGGCGGCCGCGAGTTCTTCATCAAAGAATTCCTCTCCCCCACCTATCCCGATGACGCCGCACCGGGCAGCGAGAAGACCAAGGCCAAGAAGCGGGCCCGCTGCGCGGTCTTCGAGTCCCACCACCGGGGCATGCAGACCGCACTGGCGCCGCTGTCGGCGTACGGCGGCAACCTGATCGTCACGCTCGACTTCTTTCGCGCCGGCGCCAAGTACTACAAGGTGACCGAGAAGGTCGACGCGGAGGAGCTCGACGCGCGCTCGATCGCCGCGCTCGACCTCCGCCTGCAGTTGATCTTGATGAAATCGGTCGCCCACAGCCTGAAGATCCTGCACGATCTGCGGATCGTGCACGGTGACCTCAAGCCCAGCAACGTCCTGGTCAAGCGCACCGAGCTCGGCTACACCAGCAAGCTGATCGACTTCGACAGCTCCTACATCGCCGGCAACCCGCCGTCGCCGGAGGAGATCGTCGGGACGATCAACTACTACTCGCCGGAGTTGCTGGGCTACATCCAGGAAGCCGGGGTGCGACCGGACCAACTGGGCGTGGCCTCCGACGTCTTCGCGTTGGGGCTGATCTTCACCGAGTTCCTCACCGGTGCGCCACCGCCCTTCGACGCCCCGACCTTCCACGAGCCCGCCGTCGCCGTACGCAGTGGCGTCACGCTGACCATCCCGCGCACCGGGCTGCTGCCCGAGCTCGCTGATCTGGTCGACCGGATGCTCGCCGCCGACCCGGTGGCCCGGCCGACGATCGCCCAGGTGCACGCCGCCCTGATGGCGCTGCGGCCGCCCAGTGAGGCGTCACGGACGCCGGTCACCACCTCCGGGCTTCGCGGCAAGGGTCTGAAGGGCACCGCCATCAGCAGCGCGGCCCCGGCGCCCCGACCAGCTGCACCGGCGGCAGCGCGTACGCCGGCCGACCGGCCGCAGCCGACAGCGCTCCGCGCACCCGCCACGCGCCCCGCACCCGCGGCGTCGCCGCGACCTGCGGGGCGGCTGATCGGCAAGCTGCTCGACAAGCTCACTGATCGGGATCCCGGATGACCGTCTGGCGCTGCCGGGTCTGCGAGGGCGTCAACCAGGGTGGTCGGGTCTGCGGAACCTGTGGCACTGAGGTGCCCATCGGTGAACCCGTACGCGCAGCGGTCCGGACCCGGCTCCCACCGCGACCGCCGGTTGCTCCGCCGCCGGTGCCGCCGACCCCGAGTCGGCGCGACTACCGGAGGATCCCGACTCCGGAAGAGATGGATCGGATCGATCCCGACGGAGACTTCGCCACCTACGAGGGGCTGGACATCGTCCCGCTACCCGGTGGCTGTCTGGTGTCCTTCGGTCCGAAACGCCGCTGAACGCGGCTGGAGCCGCCCGGCTAGCGACCGAAGCCGATGGTGGGCTCGGTCGAGGCGGTGCGGCGGGGCGGGGTTCGTCGCGAGGGCAGGTCGCGGTCGGCGACGGTGCTGCTGGTGGTCTCGACCGCGGTGGGGTGCGGAACCGTCAGCTCGGCGATGCGGGTCACGCTGGACGGCGTCGGGTGGCCGAGCTGGGTGGCGAGTTTCCGGATCAGCCGGGCTCGCTCGACGTCGACTTCGGCGAATCGCTCGTCGTGCGCCATCCTCAGCGGGCCCTACGTCGAGCAGGTGTCGCCCGGTTCGCCGCGGCTGGCCACCCCGACCAGCCCCGCCGGGGATCGCCGCGCTGTGCATCTGCGTACGGCTGGCCTCAATGGGTGTGGTCAAGGC
>CAWFIO010000021.1:0-644478 GCA_963815905.1 uncultured Actinomycetota bacterium
ATGCGTAGGTCAAGAGTTCGATTCTCTTAGGCGGCCCCGAAGCATTTCACCTTGTCACAGCGGCTTTTCGAGGTCGACTTCCCTAGTTGTTACTGTAAAAGGACCGACGCACCCGCTTAGGTGCCCCCAGAATGCCCCCGCTGCGAACATCGAGCCAGTCAGAGGGCAATCCCGAGGTGGAGACCACGGCGAAAGGGATGCGTTCGCTCCCGAACGCGGCGCAGCTCGCCGAGCAGGTCGGGATGCCGGTCTGCGTCGTCGTCGACCAACCGCCCGTGCCAGCCTGAGCGCACGGAGGACGAGGATCGCCCGCTCGACGTCACCAGGGAACGGGTCCCTCGTTGCCGACGAAGGTCCCGGTCGGGCCCTCCGGGCCGCCCGTCGCCATCCGCACGAGGATCTCCGCGCCCTCCTGCACGGTGTTCACCGCGACGCCGGCCGCCCGGAGCTGCTCCACCGTCGGAAAGCCCTCGCGGGGCCCGACGAAGTCGGTCGCAGTGGGCCCGGGTGACGCGGCGTTGACGCGCCAGCGGGGGAAGGCCCTCGCGTACTGGATCGTCAGCATGTTGAGCGCCGCCTTCGACATGGGGTACGCGAGCATTGACCACCGCGCGTCCGGGCTCGCGTTCAGCGTCAGGGAGCCGACGGCGCTGGAGACGTTCACGACGACCGGAGCCCGGCTCGCTTCGAGCAGCGGCGTGAAGGCCGTCAACACCGCGGTGGCGCCGAATACGTTCGTCTCGAACACCCGGCGGAGGTCGTCGAGCGTCGCCTCGGCGGGCGGACGCTGGTCCCCGGCAATGCCGGCGTTGTTCACCAGGACGTCCAGCGCGCCGACCTCGTTCCGCAATCGGTCCACCGCCGCGGTGATCGAGGCGCCGTCGGTGGTGTCGAGGAGGACCGGCGTCGCGCCGACCTCGGCGCTCGCCTCGGTCCCTCGTCGCAGGTCCCGGGCACCCAGGTAGACGGTCTGACCGGCCTCCACCAGGCGACGGGCGACCTCGTAGCCGATCCCGCGGGTAGCACCGGTGACAAGGGCGGTTCTTCCGGCAAGCTCCGACATGGGATGCTCCTTCTGGGTTAGATGACCCAATCATTACATGGATTGGGTCAGGTGACCCATAAACGCTGATGCGGCTGGGGCTGGACGTCAAGGGTCAGCGGTGAAGGCCAGCCGTTGGTTGGACGATCTTGCGCACGCGGCGGCGCGCGGGTGTCGGGGACGACCCGGGGCCGCCGGTCGTCAGAGCGGGCCTGCAAGGGGCAGGGCGGTCGGACGGACCGTCAGGCGACGGTCAGGCGGCTAAGGACTCGACGTAGCGGAGCGCGGCGTTCATCGACGCCCGCATGGGCGTCGTCGACTGCATGGTCTGCCCCAGCAGGGTGCCCCCCTGGAGGGCGGTCAGCAGCGCCATTGACAGGTCGTCGAGATCGGCCTCGGGACGGAGGTCGCCGCGGTCGCGCATGGCGCGGAGACCGTCGAGCAGCAGGGACTGCAAGCGGACGAAAGCGCTGCAGAGCTCATCACGGGTCTGCTCGTCGCCCGGACTCGTCGAGCCCGCCAGCATCGCCAATGTGCAGGCGCCGTGACCGCTGCCGTGAGCAAGGTTCTCGACCGCGGCGTCGGCCCACGCCCGCAGAGCCTCGATGCTGTCGAGCGGACCCAGCATCGGGTGACCGACGAACGCCTCCGACTCGGACTGACGAGTGATGACCGCCCTCACGAGGGCCTGCTTGCTACCGAAGTAGTGCATCAGCTGTGACCCGCTGACCCCCGCGGTCTTGCGGACATCGTCGGCGCTGGTACCGGCGACGCCGAACTGGCCGATGAGCGTCGCGGCCGCCTCGACGATGCGCTCTCGCGTGGCTTGCCCCTTCCGGGTGATCACCCACCCAGGCTAGTTGTCCGACCGGTTCAGCCGAGGCCCAGGCGCCGATGCCCCGAAACGCAGAGCGCGGCCACCGTTGTGATCGCGAGCGGAAGGCGTGACCGGACCATCTTGACTCCTTCAATCCGGCCGCACCCGACAACGTATTGCGTGATTGTTCCGCCGCGCCACAGCTCGTGGCACTGAGATCTGGCGAGCCGCATCCGACCGGCGTAACGTCGAAAGGTCAGCAACTCAACGGGGAGGGCGAAATGCTGAAGCAGAGTGAGGTTCACGCGAACGTGCCGGCCGCCGATCTGAAGCGGGCCAGGACCTTCTACACCGAAACCCTGGGATTAACGCCATCGCGCGAGGACGACTACACGGTGAGGTTCCCGACGCCAAGCGGCTCGTGGTTCCAGATCTACGAGACCTCGTACGCGGGCACCGGAAAGCACACGGTCGCGCAGTTCGAGGTCGCCGACCTGACCACCGCGGTGCGGGAGCTCAGGGCGAAGGGAGTCACGTTCGAGACCTACGACTTGCCGGGCGTCGAATGGGACGGCGAGATCGCCTCGATGGGCGGACTCCGGGCGGCGTGGTTCCTCGACAGCGAGGGGAACACCCTGTGTCTGGACGAGCAGTCGAGAGTCTGACCGGCACCTTGTTCGGGCCAGACCGCGGCGGAAATGAAACGGTCAGCCGACCGGCGGGGCGCTGCTCGACGACCTCGACGCGGCCACGCAGGAGCACGGACTGGCCGTCCCCTCGGGGATCGTGAGCCACACCGGGGTCGGCGGGCTGACGCTGGGCGGCGGGATAGGGCACCTCACCCGGCTCGGTGGCCTGACGATCGACAACCTCATCCGCGCCCAGGTGGTCGCCGCGGACGGCCAGGTGCTTACCGCGTCCGCGGACTCGCACCCGGATCTCTTCTGGGCGCTGCGCGGCGGCGGCGGCAACTTCGGCGTCGTCACCGAGTTCGAGTTCCGGCTGCACCAGGTCGGGCCGATGATCGCGATGGGCATGCTGTTCTGGGACCTCGAGCACGGCCCGGCGATGCTGCGCATAGTGCGCGACGTTGTCCCGGACCTGCCCGGCGACCTCGACATCATGCTCGTCGGCATGAATGCGCCGCTGGCCCCGTTCGTGCCGGAGCAGCATCAGGGCACGTCCGGTTACCTCCTCTGGGTCGTCGGGTTCGGCGCTCCTGCGGACCACGACGCGCTGCTGGGCCGCCTCCGCACGTCGGTCGCCCCGCAGTGGGAGATGGCGACGCCGATGCCGTGCACAGCGCTTCAGCAGGTGCTCGACGAGGCGAACGCCTGGGGGAGCTTCGACTACGACAGCCGCCTCCACGTAGCGGACATCAGCGACGAGGTGATCGAAGTGCTCGCCGACGAGTTGCCGAAGAAGTCGTCGCCGTTGTCGATCTTCGCGTTCTACCGCCTCGACAAGGCCTACTCGGCGGTCGCGGACGGCGCTATGGCCTTCAGCGGCCGCAGCGCGCCGTCGAGGAGTCCTACAGGCAAGCGAGCTAAGAGCGCCTCGCCACGGTGAAGCGGCAGTACGACCCCGCGAACCTTTTCCACCGCAACCACAACATCCGGCCGGCGAGGAAGGGGAAACGAGACAACGCAGTCAGGCCGCCGAGTCGAAAGGCAGAAGGGCGACCCGCCCGTCCGCGCAGTACGGGAACGCGTCGGGATCACGCCGGAGCAGTTGTGCGCAGGTTTGGATCCGTGCGGTGGTGATGCAGATGACGCGTCCGGTGCACGACCACGTGTGCGCCGGACCGTCGGCCCGTTACCGTGGAACGATTCCTGCCGCTGACCTCGACCGGTCCGCACGATCTTGAGCGTTAGGTGCCTACAGTTCACAACTGTCAACACCGTTATTCAGCAGGGGAGAGGCGCTCGATCCCACAGGGTGCTCGAGCGACCTGCGTTCGCGCTTCTCGAGCCCAGCGAGGATCATCATCACGACGATTCTGCGATGGGTGACCCGGCTCCGTCCAGGCGCTCATTCCGGCAGGTGATCGTTGACCAACCGGACAGCCCTGGATTTCAACTCTGGTCAATCTTGTTGGGCATGGTGCTCCTCCTCCTGGACTCAACCGGAGGCGGCATCAAACTGGGCGCTGCAGCTTGAACTGTGCGCAGAAAAGTTCGGCTGGTGGACTGGCTCGGCACGGGGCCGCAGTGAGGTTTGGCGGATCAGTTCGCACCGCGGCCCAGGCCGGCGTCACGGGCAATGACGATGGCTTCGGCGCGCGTGGCCAGCCCGAGCTTGGTCAGGATGGTCGAGAGGTGGTTCGCCACGGTCTTCTCCGACAGGGTGAGGCGTGCGGCTATCGACCGGGTGGGCAGGCCGGCGGCGAGCAGGTCGAGAACCTCTCGTTCACGGGCCGTCAACCGCGGGAAGGGCGGGGCGGCGACCGGCGGTGGGTCAGCAAGCTGGCTGATGATCCGGGCGGCTACTTCGGGCCCGAAGACGGCGCCTCCGCCCGCCACGGCGGAGATGGCTCGAACAATCTCGTCCTGCAGTGCCCCTTTCAGCAGGTAGCCACGCGCTCCGGCCCGGAGGGCGGAGTGCACCTTGTCGTCGTCTTCGAACATGGTGAGGACGAGGACGGCGGTCCCCGGCCGTGCGCGCAGGATCTGCCGGGTGGCGGCGATGCCGTCGAGCTGGGGCATCTCCAGATCCATGATGACGACGTCGGGCTTGAGGGTGACCGCGAGCTGGACCGCCTCCGTTCCGGTGTCGGCCTCGCCGACGACGGTGAGCCCGGGGAGGGAGTCGATCAGCACCCGCAGGCCGTCGCGTACGACGGGGTGGTCATCGGCAATCAGGATCCGGATGATTGAGCCGGTTTGCGGAGTCGTCATTCGCTAGCGATGTGGTCGAGAGGGACCGTCACGTCGACTGCTCCGCCGTGGGCCACGGGCCCGGCCGTCATCACTCCGCCCAGTTCAGCGGCCCGCTCCTGCATGCTGGACAGGCCCACCCCGGCCGTCCACGGCAGCCCCGGCTCGTGCTGCTCGTTGACGATGCTGAGGTGAAGGGAGGTGTCGACCGTCATCCGCACGGTCGCCCAGCTGGCGTGAGAGTGCCGGACCACGTTGGTGAGGGCCTCCGCCGCGATCCGGTACGTCGCCGTCTCCACTCCGGCCGGTAGTGGCGGCACGCTCTCCGGTAGATCCAGCGTGATGCGCAGCGGCAGGCCGTCGCGACGTCGTCCGGTTCGCTCGACCAGCCGCCGAAGCGCCTCG
Source organism: uncultured Actinomycetota bacterium (assembly GCA_963815905.1). Lineage (GTDB taxonomy): Bacteria > Actinomycetota > Actinomycetes > Propionibacteriales > Propionibacteriaceae > Microlunatus. The sequence goes on from CAWFIO010000021.1 coordinate 5,141, forward strand.
AGCAGGCCCACGTCGTCGAGAATGGGCGGACGGAGGTCGTAAACCAGGCGCCGAACGTCCTCCAGCGCTGCCGCGGTCTCGGCGCGGAGCTCGGTGAGGAGCTCGATCGCCTCATCGGGCTGGGCCCGCACGTAGTTCCGGGCGGCGTCGGCTTTGAACCCCACCCCGGTCAAGACCGGGCCGAGTCCGTCGTGGAGGTCACGGCGGAGTCTCCGTCGCTCGTCATCGCGAGCGGAAACCACCCGACTGCGTGACTGCTGGAGCTCCTCAGCAAGCAGGGTCGCGTGGACGGCGACGGCCACCGGCGCCGCCAGCAGCCGCAGCACCTCGAGGTCGGCACCCCTGAACCGGCCGTCCCCGCGGCGGACGCCCACCACCAGCTCCCCTTGTCGGTCCGGGCCAACAAGCAACGGGACACCGTGCACCATGGACGGCGGTTGGCCGAAGGTGGCGAGCTCGCGGCCGTCCGCACGGAGGGAGACGTAAGGCAGGTGCAGCGACTGGGCGACCGCGTCGGCCAGCGAAGTGAGATCGCCGGCGGACCCGAGGGCGGGTCCCACCCGACGCAAGACGCGGACAGGATCCTGCCGATCGCCGTAGAGCAGCCGGTCGACCAGCCGTTGAGTTCGCAGCCGCAGCGGGTTCAGCCCCAAGGCCACGACTCCGGCAGCGACGACCGTGCTCCCTCCCGCCGCGAAGGACTTCCCCAGCACGGCGACCATGAGCAGGTACGCCGCGACCAGGATGCCCGTGATCAAGGCCCACGCCACCGTCCGGGCCACCACGAGCCGGATGTCGAGCAGGTTATGCCGCAGGATCGCTACCAGGATGGACACGGGCACAAGAACGAACACGAACAGCAAGGTCGACCCGAACCGGAGCAGCACCACCGGGACGGCGACCAGCGCGACGACCAGCACCGCGAACACCACCCACAGCAGCTGGCGGCGCGTCCGGTCGTCCCCACGCCGGAAGCGGACGACCAGGGACACGAACACAACCACCAGCGACGCCGCATTCAGCAGGTCGATGACGGCCCAGAGGCCGCCGGCCCGGTCGAAGGCAGTGACCGCACCCCAGTGCGGGAGGGGGTGGGCACCGTCGAAGTTCGACGAGGTCGGGTCGAGACCCATCCGCAGCACGAACAGAAGCCCGACACCGGCGACGGCGACGGCGACCGGCCGCCACCGCCTTCCCGGCAGTTGTCCGTCGGGAAAGTGCAACAGGGCCAGGAAGAAGCCCAAACCCATCGACCACGGCCATCCCCAGGAGAAAAGCGTGGCGAACAGCCGCATCGAGGGCTCCGACCACTGCTCGGCGTTACCCACCGCCAGCGCGACACCCGCCAGACCGGTCGCTCCTTGAGCGCAGCCGGACAGGGCCAGCAGCCAGCCCACCGGATGCCGCGGCCGGAACCACGCCAAAACCGCACCGCACGAGCCAAACGACAGGCAGATGGCGAGGTTGACTGCCGCAAAGCCGCCGAGAAAAGTGCCGGGCGAGTCGCTGGCCAGGGCCAGCAGTAGTGCGGCACCCGTCTCTCCGAGCACAACCGCGACAACGACCCCGGTCAGGACCCGCAGAGTCGGCGCCGTAGGCGTCGACCCTGCACCGCCGTCGTTCACGGCCTCAGTATCGTCGTCGGCTCTTCTGCAGGACGGTCAGCATGTATGGACACCGCGGGGGCCACGTCCCAGGAGTCGTCGGGGAGCCGGAGAATGGCCACAGCGGCCGCGGCGAAGCCGACCACGTTCAACCCCCACGCGGCCAGATCAAGCGCCGGGCTACCGAGCAGCACCGCCGCGGTGAAGTGCAAAGGCTGGGCCAACGCGGTGAGGACCGCCGCCCACCGGGGTACCGCACCGGAACGCCAGAGCGCAACGCCCAAGACGACCATTCCGACGACGTGGCCCAGCACGAACACCGCCGCGGCGACCATGGTGGTCGGATGATCCGTGCTGTACAGCCGGACCAAGGTCGGCTGGTCGATCCCGGCGCGGACACCCACCCACAGCAGCACATCCGACCCGACAAGCCATCCCATACTCAGAAAAGCCGGCACCAGCAACAACACAGCAGCCGCGGTCGTGCGCGGCGCCCGACGCCGGGTCAGCCGCGCGACCCCCAACACGCCGGGAACCAAGGTGAACAGGCCGATCAGCGCCAGCCACAACAGCACGGACTGCGCCTGCGGATCCGCCGCCACCTTCGCGACCACCACCTCCGGCCCATCGGTCGTGCCGTACGGCAACACAAACCGCTGCACCGCCACAACCGCAGGACCAATGGGCAGAAGAACAGCCAACAGCCAACGGCTGACCCTGCGGAGATCCGCGGGCGGCTTCGGCCCCACCGGCGCCTCTCGCTCGGTCCGCACCGCGGTCATCGGGAAACCCGGACGGCGTTTCGTGGCGAACTCATGATGTACCTCCAAGATCAGGAACGAACTTTCCGACTCCTCCAGCCTCGGCCAGTTCCGTCCCGGGCACATGAGCAAAAGCCCCAGCACACCGGGAATATCCCGGACCCGTCAAAGCTGAGCCCGCACACCCGGCGGGCAACATGGCGAACAGCGGGGACTGGTGCGGTGGTGGCCGACCTGCAAGGGTGAAGGTCCGGGATTTCGATGGCAGAAGGAGACCGGGCCGTGACCTCGATGACGGTGCATGAACGCCCACGGTTGGTTGCCCTGCGGGCCGGGTGGCTCTACGACGGGACGGGCGACGGCTTGCTGCCGAACCCGGTGGTTGTCCTCGATGGGGCGAGCATCGTCTCGGTCGGATCGGACGACGCCGCCCCGGCCGACGCTGACGAGATTGATCTCGGTGCGGCAACGCTGATGCCGGGGCTGGTCGACACGCATGTGCACCTCGCGTTCGACGCGAGCGCCGACCCCGTGGCCAGGCTGGCGGAGCGCAGCGACGCGGAGGTGTTGGTCGCCATGCGTCGGGCCGCGCGCACGGCGCTGACCGGTGGAATCACCACCGTGCGTGACTTGGGAGACCGCGGGTACCTGTCGCTGGAGCTACGCGGCGAGGCAGGGATGCCGCACATCGTGGCCGCGGGCCCGCCCCTCACCACGAACGGTGGGCACTGCCATTTCTTGGGTGGTGCCGTCCGGCCCGGGGTTGAAGGTCTTCGTGCCGCAGTGCGGGAACATGTCGATCGTGGCGTTGATGTCATCAAGATCATGGCCAGCGGCGGGAACCTGACGCCCGGCTCGGCGCAACACCAGCCGCAGTTCTCGGTCGAGGAGTTGCGAGCCGCCGTCGAGGAGACCCATCGGCATGGGCTCCCGATCACGGCGCACGCGCACGCCACGCAGGGGATCATCAACGCGGTCTCGGCTGGGGTTGACGGAATCGAGCACGCCAGCTTCTGGTCCGAAGAGGGCGTCGACGACCCAGCCGACGTCATCGAGCTGCTCGTGACCAGCGGGGTCGTTGTCGGTGCCACGGTCGGCTTCGTCGCCTCCCCGGGCGCAGCACCCCCACCCGCCGTGCTCAAGCGGATGCCGATGGTCATTGCCAACATGCAGCGGCTGCGCCAGGCCGGGGTGCGAATGGCGGCGGGAACCGATGCCGGGATCGGACCGACCAAGCCCCATGACGCCCTCCGCTCAGCAGTTCTCCAACTGAACCACCTCGGCATGTCACCGACCGAGGTGCTCCGCACGATCACCTCGGTGGGTGCAGCGGTCTGCGGCCTGGCCGCCACGAAGGGCCGCATCGCTCCCGGCTACGACGCCGACATCCTCGTGATCGACGGCGACCCGATCACCGATCCCGAGGCCATCCACCGGATCAAGACCGTCTACCGCGCCGGACGTCCGGTCGGCCCCTGACCCCGGACGGCCGCGCAGTGTCATGACCGCGCTGCTCAACGACTGAGTGGCCGAGGTGCCCGGACCCGGCCGGTTCGCCGTTGACATGGATCCATCTGGCGATGGTCAGCGGCGGTGCGCGGTGTCGGGCCGAACGTCACCTGCCGAGTGAGGCCCCGACTGGTCGCCCCTGACGTGGGACGTACGCCTCACCTCTTCTTTCCCCCGCGTCAATCCGGCGGGGTTGCTCCGGTCGGCAGGTGGAGGTTGATGGGGATCTGGCTGTGGACTCTCCAACCGGTTGCCGTGGGGCCTGCGGTGGCGGTGCCTCCGAGTTCCTCGGCTCGGTCCGCCATGGAGTGGACTCCGACTCCGGGTCGCCAGGGGTCCGGGTTGGTGCCGTCGTCCCAGACCTCGAGGCTGAGGGTTGCGCCGCCGGTGATCGTGACCACGCACACCTGACCGGTCGAGTGGCGGAATACGTTCGACAGCGCTTCGTTCGCGATGCGGTAGGCGGCGAGCTCCAGGGCCGGAGAAAGGTCAGGGATCTCCTCAGGTGCGACCAGCTCGACAGTCATTCCGCCCCCTGTTTCGCTCCGCAGCCCGGCGATCCGCTGACGCAGCGCACCGAGTAACCCGAGATCGTCCAGCTCGATCGGCCGTAAGCCGTAGACCACGCTTCTCAAATTGTCGAGAGCGGACCGAAGGTCAGCTCGAATCTCACCGAGCAGCCGCTCGGCCTCGTCGCTGTCTCTGCGGATGAGGTTGGCTGCCGCGTCAGCGGTGAAGGTGAGGCTCGTCAGCGTGGGGCCAAGTCCGTCGATCTCCCGCCGTGTGATCGGTTCCGCCCGGACCGTGTCGCTGCTCTCCGGGGATCCGGTGAGGCCGTAGTCAGCCCGAGCCGGCTTCTGCTTCGGACAGCAGGTCAGCGGCCAGGAGGCGGCCGCGGGCGCTGTCCATGTGTCGGGTCATCGCGGCGCCGGCGGCGTCGGGGTCACCGGCCTCGACGGCGCGGGCGATGGCGGTGTGCTCGACGAAGGTCAATCGGGTGTGGGCGGAATCGCGGACCGCGCGCTCGACCCAGACCCGGATCAGCGACCGGGCGGTGGTCAGCAGGCCGTCGAGCAAAGAGTTGTCCGCCGCCTCGGCCAGCAGCTGGTGGAAGCGCATGTCGGCGGTCACGAACCGGTCGAAGTCGTTCTGGGCCGCTTCCATCACGGCGAGGGTCTCGTTGATTCCGGCGATCTGGTCGGCGGTGGCGTGTCGGGCGGCACTGCGCGCGACGTGCACTTCGAGGACCTGACGGACCTCGATCAGTTCGAGGGTCTTCGGCTGACCCAGCCACAGCCCCCAGCTGAGAGTCTGCGGGAGCAGTTCGGAGACGCTGCCCTTGAGGTAGGTGCCCGAGCCGGGCCGCACCGAGACCACGCCGAGCAGTTCGAGCGCAGCCAGGGCCTCCCGAACCGCCGATCGACCTACGCCGAGCTGCTGCGCCAGGTGACGTTCGGCGGGCAACCGGGCCCCGGTCTCGACCGCGCCCGAGCTGAAGAGATCGAGCAGCCGGCGGGTGACGGCGGACACCGCCGACACCGGTTCGATGAGCCGCAACGGTTCCGGGGAGCTCGGTGAACCGGCGGCAGGCGAGATCACTGCGTCAGCGTAACAGCGCCTCGCCCCTGGGCAACCGGTTGACTGGTTGACCAATTCTTGCCAGAGTAGCTCCCGTTCCCGCCCTCACGCACGCTCGGACGAAGACAGGTGATCCGCTCCATGACCGCCCCTCTCACGCCGTCCGATCGATCGACCCGGTGGCGCCGATGACCATCGGGTTGAGCACCTACAGCTTCTTCTGGCAGTGGCACAGCACGGCGCCGCAGCCGCTGTCGCTCACCGACATGGTGACCAGGACCGCCGACTGGGGCGTGACGCTGCTCCAGATCTGCGACTACCCGGCGATCGAGACGTTCGACGACGATCAACTCGGGGACTTGTTGGCGCTCGGCGATCGAGTGGGGGTCGCGTTCGAGCTCGGCACCCGGGGGATCGACCCCGCTCACCTCGAGCGCTACCTGGCGCTCGCCCAACGGTTGCAGGTGACCTTGGTCCGATCGATGGTCCGGGCCGACGAGGCCGAGGGAGCTGTCGGATCGCTGCGGCAGATCATGCCGTCGTACGAGGCGGCCGGCGTCACCCTGGCGCTCGAGACGTACGAGCAGATCCCGACCGACCGGCTGATGGCCGTCGTACGCGAGGTCGGCTCGACCCACCTCGGCATCTGCCTCGATCCGGGCAACTCGGTCGCTGCGCTGGAGACGCCCCGCTCGACCATCGAGGCCACCGCCGAACTCACGGTCAACCTCCACGTCAAGGACTTCGCCTTCACCCGGCAGGCCGGGTGGGTGGGTTTCACCTACGCCGGGACGCCGCTCGGTGAGGGCCTGCTCGACGTCGACTTCCTCTTCGACCGGGTCCGCCCGGACGAGCGCGGCATCAACACCATCATCGAACACTGGCTCGTCTGGCAGGGCGACAGCGCGACGACCTGTCGCATCGAGGACGCGTGGACCCTGCACAACCTGCAGGTCCTGCGCGACCGCCAGGCGCGTTCCAAGCGCGGCGCCACCGGCGCACCCGACCAGCAGCACGCAGAATCACCCGACGACAGGAGAACACCATGACCGAGAAGCTGACCATCGCCGTGATCGGAGCCGGCGGCAAGATGGGCATGCGGGTGTCCAACAACCTGGTCAAGTCCGACCACACCGTGCACTACGTGGAGAACTCGCCGGCCGGACGCGAGCGCACGATCCAGGCCGGGCGCACCACCACCGAGACGGCCGAGGCCATCGCGGGCGCCGATGTCGTGATCCTCGCCGTCCCCGACGTCGCGCTCCAGCCGGTCACCGCCGAGCTCGTGCCCCAGCTCGACGCCGGCACCGTGGTGCTGACTCTCGACCCGGCGGCCGCGTACGCGAATCTGCTCTTCCCCCGTGACGACATCCACTACGTGGTGGCCCACCCGTGCCACCCGTCGATCTTCCTCCGTCGCCGCACCGAGGCGGAGTACGCCGACACCTTCGGCGGAATCGCCGCCCCGCAGGACGTGATCGCCGCGTACGAGGGCGACGACCCGGCCAAGCAGGAGCAGGCCGAGGCGGTCATCCGGGCCATGTACGCCCCGGTGCTCGACGTCCACTGGGTGACGGTCAAGCAGTTGGCCCAGTGCGAGCCGACCCTGGTCGAGACGGTGGCCTGCATGGTCGGCGACTTCCTCAAGGAGTCGCTGCACGAGGCCATCCACACGATGGGCATCCCCGCTCCCGCCGCCCGCGCCATCCTGCTCGGCCACGTCCAGGTCGCGCTGGCCAACGCGCTGCAGGGTGACAACCCGTTCTCCGACGCGTGCATGATCGCGATGGACTACGGGCGCGACAAGATCATCAAGGAGGACTGGAAGGTCATCTTCGACGACGCCGAACTCGACAAGAACCTGCAGGCTATGCTGCACCTGCCCACGCCGATCGAGCGCTGACGACCGCCGGAGCGGGCCGGAGAGGTACGCCGATGACCGAGGGAGCCGGGCCGACGGAGTCGGACGTCGACCGACGGCTACGGCCGGACACCCTCACGCTCCGTCGGGGAGGTTGGGAGATGGAGCTCCGGGGCGCCGAGGTTGCCGACATCGGTTTCGACGGCATCCGGCTGCTCCGGGGCATCCGACCGGTGGTGCGCGACCAGGACTGGAACACGATCCCGGTCCGGGTCATCGGTGTGACCCTGACCGAGCGGCCCGACGGATGTGCGCTCGTCGTCGAGCTGATCTTCGCCGATGGGGACGGCATCGATTACTCAGGCCGACTCGCGGTGCTGGTCGACCCCGATCGGCTCGAGGTCCGGTTCAGCGGCGTCGCCCGGTCAGCTTTCCGGCGCAACCGGATCGGGCTGGTCGTGCTGCACCCGCTCGACGACGCCGGCCGCGCGGTCGACTGCCGGACCACCGACGGGAGAACGATCGCCGGTCGCTGGCCCGACCGGATCTCGCCGCACCAGCCGTTCCACGACGTCGTCGGGTTTCGCTGGACCCGCGACCATGTCGACACCGACCTCCGGTTGGACGGCGACGTCTTCGAGACCGAGGACCAGCGCAACTGGACCGACGCCTCGTTCAAGACCTACAGCACGCCGCTCGACCGCCCGTTCCCGGTCGACGTAGCCGTCGGGGACACGGTCGAGCAGCGTGCGGTGCTGCACGTCCGGGCCGACCGGGGTCGCGGCCGTGGCGCTCCGACGCTCGCCGCTCCGAGCCAGCCCGTGGTGGTCACCGACGTCGCGCGCGCGGTGCTGCCCGAGATCACCGTCGGCGCCTCGGACCGGGGTTCATCCGACCGCCGAGTGAGCGCGGCCGGGTCGAGCCCGGGGAAGAACCAGGCTCCGTGGTCGGCCCTGCTCGTCGAACTGGTCGGCAGCCGCGACGACTGGGACGAGCGATTGAACACCGCCGCCGCCGAGGCCGACCTCTCCGGGCTGCCGCTCGATGTCCGTGCCGTCACCGACGACCCGACCGCCCTGGCCGGGTTGTTCACCCATCCCGCCGTCCGGTCCGCCCGGCGGGTGACCGCCTTCGATTCGGTCCTTCACGTGACCACCGCGCCGCTGTGGCGGGCCTTGGTCGACGGCGCCGCCGCGGCCGGTTTCACCGGCGAGCTGATCGGCGGCACCCGGGCCCATTTCACCGAGCTCAACCGCCAGTTCGCCCGGCTGCCCGCCGAGCCGCCGCTGACCTTCAGCATCACTCCCCAGATGCACACGACCGACGTGGCGCACATCATCGACAGCCTCGACGCTCAGCGCGTCGTGGCCCAGGAGGCGGTCCGGCTCGCCGCCGGCCGTCCTGTGCACATCGGCCCGATCACCCTGCGGCAGCGGTTCAACGCGGTAGCCACGACGCCGGGCGCCGCCGACCCGTCAGCCGACCCGCTGCAGCGCTCCGACTTCGCCGGCGCCTGGACCCTCGGCAGTGTCGCCGCGTTGACCCGGTCCGGGGTCGCCGGGCTGACCTACTTCACCCTGGGCGGCGACGGCGGTCTCCGCGACCCCGCCGGGGTGTGGTCGGCGGCCGGCGCCGTGCTCGCCCGACTGGCATCGCGGACCGGTCGGCCGGTGCTCGACGTCGTCACGCCGTCCGGGGTCGTCGCGCTGCCGGTCGATCTCGGCGCCGGTCGGGTTGAGCTCTTCCTGGGCAACCTGACCGGTCGGGTTCACCGGCTGACGGTCTTCCGTCACGGATCGGCCGCGTCGCCCACCGTCGTCGAGCTGGCCGCCTGGGCGGTCGACCTCCTCCCGCTGACCGAGCCGCACCCGAGCGCCCCGACCCTCTAGGGTCGGCTGAACCCCACCCACCCCAGGAAGGCCGCATGAGCAACCGACTGTCCGGCAAGACCGCCCTCGTCACCGGAGCCGGCTCCGGGATCGGCCGCGCCGTCGCGCTCCGGTTCGCCGCCGAAGGAGCCCGCGTCGTGTTCACCGACCGGGATCTCGCTGCGGCGTCGGCCGCCGCGGCCGCGGTGACGGACCCGGCCATCGCGCTGGCCGTCGAGCTCGACATCACCCGTGAGGCCAGTGTCGCGGACGGGTTCGGCGCCGCGGCCGACGCGGGCTTCACCCCCGACGTCGTGGTGGCCAACGCCGGGGTCCAGCTGTTCGGCCAGGACGCACCGGTCGCCGATCTCGACCTCGCGGTCTGGGAACGCACGATCACCACCAATCTGACCGGCACGTTCCTGACCCTGAAGTACGCCGTCCGGGCGATGGCCGGTCGGGGCGGGTCGATCATCGTGACCGGCTCGCCGACCGCGATCAACGGCGAGGGCAAGGACTTCAGTGCCTACAGCAGCTCCAAGGCCGGGATGCACGGGCTGGCCCGAGCCGTCGCCGCCGCGTACGCCGCCGAAGGGATCCGGGTCAACGTGGTCGTCCCCGGCTACACCGAGACGCCCCTGGTCACCGCGATCTCCGGTGAGCCGGCCGACCGCGCCGCGATCATCTCCCGGATCCCGATGGGGAGACCCGGCCGGCCCGAGGACGTCGAGGGGATCATGACCTTCCTCGCGGCCGACGAGTCGAGCTACGCCACCGGTGCCGTGTTCGCCGTCGACGGCGGGATGACGACGCTGTGACCGCGACTCTCGCGCGGCCGGGCACGGTCGTCGCGATCAGCCTGAAGATGTACTTCGATCGCCAGCGGACCCTCGACTACTGCCGGGCCCTGGCCGACCTCGCCCGGACCGACCCCGCGGTGGCGGCCGGCCGCTGCGAACTGGTCGTGCTGCCCACCTTCGTGTCGATCCCCGGGGCGCTCGAGGCCGTGGCCGGCACCCGGGTTCGGGTCGGGGCCCAGGACCTCGCGGCCGCCGATCGCGGCGCCTTCACCGGTGAGGTCTCCGGAGCGGAACTCGCCGAGTTCGGCTGCGCGTACGCCGAGGTCGGTCACGCCGAACGCCGGTCGCTGTTCGGTGAGGACGACGCCCTGGTGGCGGCCAAGACCGCGGCCGCCGTCCGCAACGGGCTGATCCCGATCATCTGCGTCGGCGAGGTCGAGCGGGCCGACCCCGCCACCGCCGCGGCCGACTGCGTGGCCCAGCTCCGCTCGGCCTTGGCGTCGTGCCCAGCTCCGGTCCGGTCGCGGATCGTGCTGGCCTACGAGCCGCAGTGGGCGATCGGGATGCCCGAGCCCGCTCCGGTGGACTACGTCCAGGCGGTGTGCGCCCGCCTGCGCACCGAGCTGGCCGAGCTGGCCGACTCGCTCCAGGTCGTGTACGGCGGGAGCGCCGGGCCCGGGCTGCTGACCGCGCTCGGCCCGGTCGTCGACGGGCTGTTCCTGGGCCGCTTCGCCCACGACCCGGCCGCGGTGGCCGACGTGCTCACCGAGGCCGGCCACCGGGCCCGTTGAGCGCGCGAACCCGGCTGCAGGGGCTGGTCCTCGACCGGTTGCGGAGCACCGCGACCGCCTGAACCCACTCCGTCGGCGGGCCTCAGCTCAGGCCGTTGCTGAACCAGTCGTACGCGTCCGCGCGCCCGGTCACGCCGGCGGAATCGGCGTTGAGGATCCGGCTCCCCTTCGCCCGGGGCCCGGTCGAGCCGATGCTGAGCTGACCGATCTGTCCCGCCTGCGCCTTCTTGCCGACACCTTCGAGCGAGCCGACGATCAGGCTGGCCTGCGTGCTGCTCTGCACGTACGCGGTGGTCAGGGTGCGGCCGAACTGGTCGAGCCTCTCGCTGGCTCCGGGGATGCCGCTGGTGCCCTGGTGGAAGCGAGCGCCGCCGGCACCGGCGGTGGTGAGGCCCTTCGCGCTACCGAGCAACACGGTGACCGAGCCGGAACCGTACACCCCCTGCGTGGTGTCGAACGGCGCGCCGACGGCCAGGTCGTCGGTCGGTCCGGCGTCCAGTCGGCCCATGGCGAGCGTGGCCCCCCAGACGTCCCCGCCCGGACCGCCGACCACACCGGGGGAGTCCTGGGTCCACCACTCGGCGCCGTCCGTGGTCAGTCCCGTGTCGGATCCCGCCAGCACCACGACGGCGCCCTGGACGATCGGCTCGTCGTCCTCGATCGGGTCGCAGGCCGGAGGCGTGCAGGCGACCCGGGTGAATCCGAGGGCCAGGTCGTCGGCCCGGTCCCCGTCGACGTCGCCGGCGGCGCTGACGGCCCCGAAGGCGAGGAAGTCCTCGGGTCCGGCCGGCAGCCCCGGGCTGGTGAGAGTGATCGGGTTCGAGGCGGTGAAGCCGGCGGCGCTGCGCTCGAGGGTGAAGAGGGCGCCGCGGCGGTTCAGGCCGTCGGCCCCCACCGCGAGCTCGTCGCGTCCGTCGCCGTCGAAGTCACCCGCGGCAAGCCCCGTCCCGATGGCCCCGACGCCGGTGGGGATCCCGGGGCTCCCGCTGGTCAGGACGTCTACGCCCCGGCCGCGGTTGAGCCCGTCGGAGTCGCCGTAGAGCGCGAGGACCGTGCCCCGGGCGGTGGCGGCCAGGTCATCCACCCCGTCGTCGTCCAGATCGGCCACGACGAGCTTGGGTCCGAGCCGGGTGAAGGCGTGACCGAGGCTTTTCGCGTCGAATCGCTGCGCCCCCCGGGTGGTGATGCCGACGCTCGATCCGTACAGCACGGTGATCGCGTCGGCGTCGCCGTAGGTGCCCACGGCCAGATCGGCGCAACCGTCGTCGTCGAAGTCGCCGAGAGCGACGCTGGCGCCGAAGGCGTCGGTCGCATCGGCGGGTCCGGGCACGCCGGGCGTGGCCTGGGTGAAGTACTGGTCGTTGCGGGCCGATCCGGTCTTCTTGGTGACCAGGCCCGATCGGTGGCCGTAGAACACATGGACGGCACCGGCGCCGCCGTGATTGCCGGGCTCGCCGACCGCCAGCTCGGCCCGGCCGTCGCCGTTGACGTCGCCGGGGACGGTGGTGCGGCAGCCGGCGGCCGCGGACGCGGGAACCGGGAAGACCACGGACCCCAGGGCCACGGCGGTGACAACGGCGAGGGTGCTCACGCCCCCGCGCGACCAGCAGAAGATCGTCATCTGCTCACCGTCCGACTCCGACGGACCCGCCACCAGTTGACCCCTCAACCCCCGGAGCAGCCGCCGTTTTCAGCCGAGCCGGTCGGCCAGTTCGGCGCCGAGCGCACGCCCGGACAGGTAGGCCGACTCGACCCGCGGTTTGTCCGACCAGGCGTCTCCGCACAGGCCGACCAGGGCCGCGGAGAGCCAGTACGGCTCGCTCCGGGTGCCGGTCGGTTTGGCGAAGGTCCAGCGGTGGACGTGGGTGCTGACCGGGTCGGTGTCGATCCCCAGGACGTCGCGGACGGCCCGGGCCAGCGCGGGAGCTGTGCGGTCGGCGTCATCGAGATGCGCGGCGGCGAAACCGGGGGTGGAGTGGGCGACGAGCACCGGGGCGTCATCCCCGCGCCGCCGACCGTCGTCGGCGACCCAGGAGATCAGCGGATGGTCGCTGACGAAGACGCCGTCGACGTCGGCCCAGGTGCGGCTCACCCACCGCGCGGTCAGGGCCAGGACCGGGTCGAACGGGTCGTCGAGCGCGGCGATCTCGGCGGCGTACGCGGGGTCGAGGAGCCGTCGGGCCTGCGGGTCGGGCATGGCCAGGATGACGGCCGCAGCGTCGAGCCCGTCGACGTCGAGTCCGGGTCGCACCCGTTCGACCGTGCGACGCTGCACCTCCAGACCGGTGGCGAGATCCTCGACCAGGCTGCGCAGGCCACGTGGGGCCGCCCAGCGCATCGGGCCGGGCTTGTCGCTGAGGGTCCCGGCCGCGGCGACGGCGAAGGTGTCGGTCCACGGACGCGCGAGGCCCCGCGAACGCCAGTCCTCGACGACCGCTTCGAAGCGCGGGTCGGAGACGGTGAAGTACGAGGCCCCGATGTCCACCGGTCGGCCGTCGGTGCGGCGACTGGCCAGCCGGCCGCCGATGACCCGGCCGCGATCCAGGATCACCACGTCGTGACCGGCCGCCCGCAGTGCCTGCGCCGCCGCCACTCCCGAGATTCCGGCACCGACGACCACCACAGGCTTCACGCCGTCATCGTGCCACCGGCGGCAAGCCGTTCGCGGAAAAGCCGGCGCCAGTGGCCACCTCAGGGGGCTGGAACGCCCGTTCTCGTCCTACTGGTGCTGGATTTTCCGCTTTCACCGGCGACGAGGGCCCGACGACGACCGCAGCGCCCGTCGGACCTGCGACGGCGTGGAACCGGCGGCCGGCCTGCGGGTGACCCCGGTCGTCCGGATGGTCATCGCTTCATCCCGGGCGCTCTGGGGCGGTGGCATGCCCCGCCCGGCCCGAGAAGCGTGGCGGTCTGGTTCACCGAGGAGAGCCTGGCTGAATCAGACGCATTCCTGCGAGGGTGTCAGGACGGATCTCCTGTCGTAGGGTTCACTCGACATTGCTTTCGCTTCCCTCGCGCAGCCAGCGACGGCTGCGTGTCGGAGGTGTCTCGAAAGGACTCCCTCCATGCGCCAGCCCACTCTCGCCGCCAAGCTCGGCGCCGAATTCCTCGGCACCTTCTGGCTGGTGTTCGGCGGCTGCGGCAGCGCCGTTCTCGCCGCGAAGTTCCTCACCGAGGACAACGTCCAGCTCGGTATCGGGTTCGTCGGTGTCTCGCTCGCGTTCGGCCTCACCGTCCTGACCGGTGCGTACGCGTTCGGTCACGTGTCCGGTGGACACTTCAACCCGGCCGTGACCATCGGTCTCGCCGTCGCCAAGCGTTTCGACTGGAAGGGCGTCGGTCCCTACATCGCCACCCAGATCGTGGCCGCCTCCGTCGCCGGGGCCGTGCTCTACGCGATCGCGTCCGGAAAGGCCGGCTTCGATGCTGTCGAGAGCGGCTTCGCCTCGAACGGCTACGGCGAGCGCTCGCCCGGTGGATACGGCCTGCTCGCCGCGCTGATCGCGGAGGTCGTGCTGACCGCCATCTTCCTCTACATCATCCTCGGTGCGACCGACGACCGGGCCCCGAAGGGCTTCGCCCCGATCGCCATCGGCCTCGGCCTGACCCTCATCCACCTGGTGTCGATCCCGGTGACCAACACTTCGGTCAACCCGGCCCGTTCGCTGGGTGTCGCCTGGTTCGCCGGCGGTCCGGCGCTCAGCCAGGTGTGGCTGTTCATCGTCGCCCCGATCATCGGTGCCGCCATCGCGGGCCTCAGCTACGCCGCGATCACCGGCGCCAGCGGTCCGGACGTGGTGGATGAGGGCATTGCCAACAACCCCGACGTCGGCACCGCCCCGACCGTCTGAGCCCTCGACGACGTCGGGTGACCGTGCGAGTCACGGTCACTCGACCGAGTCGACCGACGCCACGATCTTTTGGATTCGGCGCAGGACCCGTCGGGCGGGTCCATACTGACGGTAAAGCGCTCGGGAGGCAGCCGATGCCAGACGTTGACCCCGTCAAGGACGGCTTGAACAAGTTCGCCGACCATGCCGTCAAGGCAGCGTCGGCCGGTTGGTGGAGCACCGCCTCATCCGCTCAGAAACTCGCGGTGGCCGCGCTGGTCGGCGCCGCTTGTCTCGGCCCGTTGGGTCAGGGCCTCGCCGGGCTGTTTCGTGCCCTCTACAGCCCTCAGGTGCCGTCGGCCCAACAAGTCCTCGGCGTCTTCTTGCTCGCCCTGCTGACTCTTCCGGTTTTCGCCAGCTTCGTCGTCGGAGTCGGTTTCGCCGGCCGACCGCTGAACGGCCCGGTGACCCTGCTGATGATGGGCCTGGTCGCTGTGGTCGGCGCAGCGCTGACGCGCCACTTGGCCTTCGACTCCTTGCGCGACTTCTATTGCTACAACAACGGCGCCGTGCTCGAGCATCAATGTCGAGACTTCAACTACGTCGCGTTCAACAGTGCCGCCGCCGCGAGCGGAGGCGGCCCCGCCGGTGCGGTGAGCATCATCGGTAACGCCTTCCTGTACACCGCTGATGCGCGCGGAATAGTGATGGCGGTTGCCGGTCTCATCGGTGGAGTGGGCGCCGGGATGCTGATTCGGCTGCAGGAACGCTGAGCGCAGTCGTGTCGACCGCGCTCCGCGCTCCTGGCGCTGCTCGAGCGGACTTGGAATTTGGATAATGATGTTGATAAAGTTTTGAACACGCGGGGGCTCAGGTATCCATCTGCTATCCCCCAGGAGCCGGCATGACTGCTGCGCATCGCTACACGGGGTCACCGGTCGTGGCCCCCTCCCCCCTCGTCCACCTCACCGGGCGTCGCGCCGTGGCTCTGGCGGCGGCGGTGACGCTGCTGGCCTTCGGCGCCGCGGCCCCCGCCTTCGCCGCACCGGGGGACACCTCGGTTGACACCACGATCGCCAACGTCGAGGTGTCGTCGGCCATCGCGTTGAACGCCCTCACCCCGTCGTTCACCCTGGTCGGCCTGCCCGGCGCCACGGTCACCGGCAACGGGGCGGTCGAGTTCAACGTCGAGACCAACAACGCCGGCGGATATGCCGTCACCGTCCAGGCCGAGGACGACGTCCTGAACCCGGCCGACACCGACAACCCCGACGTCATCCCGATCGGCAACCTCCGGGTCCGGGAGACCGGCGACGGCGCGTTCACCTCGCTCAACGATGCGGCCGCGGTCACCGTGCACCGCCAGGCGGTTCGCTCGGCCTCGGGCGGCGACGCGCTGAGCAACGACTACCAGGTGTCGATCCCCTTCGTGGCCAGTGACACCTATTCGGTCACCTTGGACTACGTCGCGACGGCGCTCTGACCCGGACGCCGACTCGGTGGGATCTCTCATCACCTCTCGAGTTCGCGGCTGCCTGATCGGTCTCGGCCTGCTCGCCCTCGCGGCGACGGCTGCGCCGATGACGGCGGCCGCGGATCCGAGTGCCGCGCCCGGCGGCGACGCGAACACGGCCGCCCCGAGCACGCCGGACTCGAGCACGCCCAGCCCGGAAACGGCAACGCCCACGCCGCGTACGTCGGCGTCCTACAGCCTTGTGCCGTCGGCCTTCTCGATCACGGTCAGCCCGGCCCGGTTGGTCCTGGGTCCGAGTGACGCCGACGGCGTCCACCCGTTCGCCGTGGTCAACCGAGGTCAGGAGTCGGTGGAGTTGCAGATCCAGAAGCGCAACTTCTCCCCGCAACCCGACGGCTCGATGCGCTTCGACCCCAACGCCGCCTACGCTGCGGCCGACTGGGTGAGCGTCGAGCCGACCAGCTTCACGATCGAGCCCGGGGCGACCCAACAGGTGACGGCGACGATCGAGCGGCCGGCCGAGGCCGAGCCGGGGGACCACAATGTGGCGCTGGTCGTCCTGGTCCCGGCGCCCGAGGGTGAGGGCAATATCAAGATCAACCGCGGGGTCGCCGCGCCGATGTTCATCGGGATCGACGGCGACACCGATGACAGCGTGCGACTGGACGATTTCAGCGGATCGCCGGTCACGGTGACCGGTGAGGTCCCACTCACCGCCACGCTGGTCAACACCGGAAACACCCACCGCGACTTCCGCGGGCCGACCGCGCTGACCGTCAGCGGCGGTGGTCGACCGGCCGCCTTCCCCGACTTCACCGTCACCCGGGGTGCCACCCGGGTGACCACGATGGTCTGGAAGCCGCCGTTGGTCTGCATCTGCCACCCGACGATCCGCTTCGAGAACGCCTCAGGCGCCGTCCAGACCAGAAGCTTCCGCGTCGTGGTCTTCCCGTGGTGGCTGGGTATCACCGCCCTGGCGGCGTTCAGCGCCGCGACCGTCGTCCTCACCCGCCGCCGCCGTGCTCGTGTGGCGGCGGTATCGGCCCGCGCCGCGCCGCCGGACGGCGGATGACGGTGCTCCACGGGGGACGCCTGCTGGTCAGCGCACGGAGGCAACGAGGCCGTCGTGCGCTGGTCGGCGTGCTCAGCCTGGCGTTGGTCGCGACCATCCTGGTCGCGATCGCCGCCCCGACCCGCGCGTACGCGGCGGGCACGGTGCTGTTCCAGAACAGCTTTGCCAACAACACGGTCAACGGCACCGGGACGGTCACCGTCCCCGCCCCGGTCAGCTCGACCAATGCGGCGTGCCTGTCCGCAGCGGGCAACACCAGCACGACCGGGCCGCTCTACACCTGCCCCACCAACACCGATGTCAACGGCAGCGGACGACTGCGTTTCACTCGGGCCGCCACCAACCAGGTCGGCGGGATTTACGGCGCGACCAGCTTTCCGACCTCGAACGGACTCGACGTCACCTTCAAGACCTATCAGTACGGCGGCACCGGCGCCGACGGGATGAGCTTCGCGCTGGTGGCGGTCGACCCGGCCAACCCGGTCGCCCCCACCTCGATCGGCCCGTCCGGCGGGTCGCTCGGCTACTCCAACTCGAGCAGCGTGGCCGGCCTGCCCAACGCCTACCTCGGGGTCGGGCTCGACGTCTACGGAAACTTCAGCAGCTCGCAGTCTCAGGGCTCGGGTTGCACGACGAACCCCAACATCGCTGCTTCAGGTCGCCGGGGCCATCGTGGTCCGCGGTCCCGGCAAGGGCACAGTCGGCTACTGCGGCCTGAACACCACCTACACCGGGACAGCGGCCTCGCGGGTCACGCTCCGGGCCAGCACCCGAGGCCGCCTCGGTGGTTCCGGTGCAGGTGCTGATCAACCCGAGTCCGGCGGCCTTCACCTCCGACACCGGGGTCAGCGTCGCCTCGGGCCAGTACAAGGTGGTGGCCACCCCGGTCGGCGGACCGGTCAAGACCCTGACCGGGGCCTTGCCCACCGTGTCCAGCTCGCTCTACCCGTCGACCAGCTGGCTGAGCGCCGCCGGCATCCCGAAGCAGCTGGCCTTCGGCTTCATCGGGTCGACCGGCTCGGTGACCGATTTCCACGAGACATCCGACGTCAAGGTCGTCACCTTCAACGCGGTCCCGCAGCTCGGTGTGACCGCGACCGCGTACACCGCCGCGAGCCCGGCGGTGGGGGCCCCGGTCAACTACGTGGTCACCCCGGACGTGCAGACCGGGGTCGACGTCAGCAGCGCCATCACCATGACCCAAACCGTCCCCGCCGGGGTCAAGCCGCTCGAGGCGTACGGCAGCGGCTGGACCTGCGGGGATCCCTCGGGCCAGACGATCAGCTGTTCGACCACGGCCAGTGCCTTCACCAACGGCACCACGCTGCGCCCGATCACCGTCGTGGCCATCGTCACCGGCGCCTCCGTCACCTCGGCCACGGTGGGCGCCAGCTCGATCTCGGCGGTATCGGCTACCGACGCGAGCCCGGCCAGCGTCACCACCACGCCGATCGGGACGCTGTCCACGGCGCCGTCCGGCGTCACCCTGAGCCGGTCGGTCGGAGCGATCGGTAACGCTGCCGCCGTGACCATCACGGGTTCCAACCTGACCACGGCGACGGCCATCGAGATCGGGACCAGCGCCGAGTTCGCGGCCGGTACGCCGACCGTTTTGGTGCCCTGCTCCTCCTCGATCACCACCAACTGCTTCACCGTCAGCGGCACCAACCTGGTCGTGGCGAGTTGGCCGACCCGGACGAGCCCTGCCACCACCACCGTCAGCGTGGTCGGTCTGGGTGTCGCCGGATCGACCAGCTACGTGTACGCGAGCGGGCCGGCCACCCCCGCGGCGCCGACCGCGACGGCCGGGATCACCAGCGCCACCGTCAGCTGGGCCGCGCCGGCCGCCAACGGGAGCCCGATCACCGGCTACACGCTCACCCCGTACCTCGCCGGCGTCGCCCAGACCCCGACCACCTACGACGCCTCGACGACGACCCGGACGCTGGCCGGACTCACCGCCGGCGGTTCGTACACCTTCACCGTCGCCGCGACCAACGCCTACGGGACCTCCGGCGCCAGTGCACCGAGCGCCGCTGTGGTGCCGTACGCGGTGCCCGCCGCCCCGACCATCTCCAGCGCGACCGCCGGCACCGGCCGGGCCACGCTGGTCTGGACCGCGCCGGCCAGCAACGGCAGTGCGATCACCGGCTACGTCGTCACACCGTCCATCGCCGGCGTCGCCCAGACCCCGATCACCTACGACGCCTCGACGACGACCCGGACACTCACCGGGCTCAGCGCCGGCACCGCGTACACCTTCACCGTCGCCGCGATCAACGCGGCGGGCACCGGCCCCGTCTCGGGCCCGTCGGGTCCGGTCACCCCCAACGCCGTGCCGACCCTGAGCTTCGCCGCTCCGCCGGGCGGCGAGGTCGGCGTGGCCTACAGCCAGCAGCTGACGGTGACCAACGGGACCTCGCCGTTCGCCTGGACCGTGACCGCGGGCTCGCTCCCCGCCGGGGTCACCCTGTCCTCGACCGGACTGCTGGCCGGCACACCGACCACGGCCGGGAGCTACACCTTCACCGTGCAGGTGAGCGACGCCAGCGGCTCGACCGCGAGCCGGTCCCTCACCCTGACCATCGCGGCCGCACCTACGATCAGCTTCGCCCCCGCCGCGGGCGAGGTCAGCGTGGCCTACAGCCAGCAACCGACGCTGACCGGCGGGACCGCCCCGATCTCCTGGTCGATCACCGCGGGCAGCCTGCCGGCCGGGCTGTCGATCAGCCCCACCACCGGAGCGATCAGTGGCACCCCGACCGCCTCGGGCACCTTCTCGGTCACCATCGCCGCCACCGACGCGTTCAACGTGACCGCCCTCCGCACCGTCACCCTGGTCATCGCGGCGCTGCCCGCGTTCAGCCCGGCCACCCCACCGGCCGGTCAGACGGGGGTCGCGTACAGCTCGACCCTCGAGGTCACCGGGGGCACCGCCCCGCTGACCTGGGCGCTGGCCGCGGGCAGCCTGCCGCCGGGCCTGACCCTGAACACCGGCAACGGCACCCTGTCCGGGACCCCGACCACGGCGGCCACCTACCGCTTCACCGTGCGGGTCACCGACGGCTTCGACCAGACCGCGACCAAGTCCGTGTCGCTGATCGTCAACCCGGGACCGCTGGTCTTCACCAAGACCGCGAACGTCTCCTCGGCCACCCCCGGTGCGACGGTCGGCTACACAATCACGCTGACCAACTCGAGCACGCAGCCGCTGCCCGCCACCTTCACCGATCCGCTCACCGGGGTCCTCGATGACGCGTCCTACAACGGCAACGCGACAGCGACGACCGGCAGTCTCAGCTACACCGCGTCCACGCTGAGTTGGAACGGGACGGTCCCGGCCGGTGGATCGATGACGGTGAGCTACTCGGTCACGGTGGCCAATCCGGTCACCGGCAACAAGGTGGCAACCAACACCGTGCGGTCGACCACCGCCGGCACCAACTGCGCTGCGTCCAGTGTCGACGCCCGCTGCACGGCCACGGTCACGGTCAGCGGTCTGACCATCACCAAGTCGAGCGACGTGTCCACGACCACCCCAGGTGGCGTCGTCCGCTACACGGTGGTGGTGACCAACTCGGGTCAGACTCCCTACGTCGGCGTGAGTTTCACCGATGATCTCGCCGGCGTCCTCGACGACGCCGACTACAACGCCGACGCCACCGCGACCAGTGGCAGCGTCAGCTCCGCGGGCCCCCACCTGAGCTGGACCGGCAACCTCGCCGTCGACGCCACCGCGACCATCACCTACTCGGTCACCGTTGCCGATCCCGACCCGGGCAACCGCTCGCTGACCAGCACCATCACCTCGGCTGCGGCGGGCAGCAACTGCCCCAGCGGCAACCAGGCCGCGGTGTGCAGCGCCACGGTCACGGTGCTCGTCCCCGCCCTGTCCATCGCCAACACCAGCAACGTCTCGACCACCGTTCCCGGTGCCACCGTTTCCTACACGGCGACGCTGTCGAACACCGGGCAGACCCCGTACACCGCGACCAGCGTGACGATTGCGCTGGCCGGAGCGCTCGACGACGCGACCTACGCCAACGACGTCGCCGCCAGCGCGGGCAGCGTCGCGTACGACGCCGGGGTGATCACCTGGTCCGGGAATCTGGCCGTTGGTGCGGTGGTGACCGTCAGCTACTCGGTGAAGGTCCGCAACCCCGATCCAGGGGACCGGACGCTGACCACCGTGGCCCGATCGGCCGCCGCCGGCAGCACCTGCCCGACCACCGGCCCTGGGAACGCGACCTGCGCCAGCACCGTTTCCATGCTCATCCCCGCGCTGACCATCGCCCAGACCGCCGACGTCGCCACCACCACGCCCGGTTCGGTCGTCCGCTACACGGTGGTCGTCACCAACACCGGCCAGACCCCGTACACCGGGGCGGCCTTCAGTAACAACCTCACCGGGGTGCTCGACGACGCCAGCTACAACAACGACGTGACCGCGACCAGCGGCGCCGCGGCGTACGGCAGCTCGACGCTGACCTGGGTCGGCGATCTCGCGGTCGGGGCCAGCGCCACCATCGCCTACTCGGTGACCGTCCGCGACCCCGACCCGGGCAACCGTGCCCTGACCAGCACGATCGGGTCGACGACCCCGTTCAACAACTGCCCGAGCGGCGGCACCGATCCGCGCTGCTCGAGCACCGTCACCGTGTTGATCCCAGCGCTTGGGCTGGGCATCAGCACCGACGTGGCCAGCACCACCCAGGGCGGGATGGTCCGCTACACCATCAGCGCGACCAACACCGGGCAGACCGCGTACGCCGGGGCGAGGGCGGCGATCGATCTCGCCGGCGTCCTCGACGATGCGGTCTACAACTCCGACGCCACGGCCAGCACCGGCGACCTCGCGCTCGGTGGCGGCACGCTGACCTGGACCTTCGGCCTGGCCGTCGGCGGCTCGGCCACGGTCACCTTCTCGGCCGCCGTTCGCAACCCCGACCCGGGCAACCGCTCGCTGCACGCCACGGTCACCTCGTCGGCCGCGGGCTCGAGCTGTCTGACCGCCACGGCTGCCGGGTCCTGTGTCTCGACCGTCCCGGTGCTGCTGTCTTCGCTGGTCATCGCCAAGACCGCGAGCGCCACCACGGTCGAGCCCGGAGCCACGATCGGCTACACGATCACCGTTCTCAACGACGGCGAGACCACCCAGGCCGGGGCGTCGATCACCGACGCGCTCAGCTCGGTGCTGACGGGGGCCTCCTACAACAACGACGCCGTGGCCAGCGCGGGGACGATCAGCTACGGTGCTCCCAACCTGGATTGGAGCGGCACGCTGGCGCCCAACGCGTCGGCGACGATCAGCTACTCGGTCACCGTCCTCGACTCCAACCTTGGCGACCAGACCCTGGTCAACACGGTGACCTCCTCGACCCTGGGCAACAACTGCCCCGCGAGGACGTCGGACCCCCGTTGTCGGGCGAGCGTCACCGTCCTCGTTCCCCACCTGAAGATCACCACCGCGGCCGACGCCGCGTACGCGACCCCCGGGCAGACGGTGCGCTACACCGTCTCGGTCTCCAACGACGGCGAGACCACCTATCCGGCGGCCACCTTCACGGCGCCGTTGACCGGACTGCTCGACGACGCCACCTACAACGGCGACGCCCTGACCGATCGGGGGACGGTGACGGTGAACGGGTCGCTGCGCTGGACCGGAGTCCTGGCCCCAGGGGCTTCGGCGGCGATCACCTTCAGCGTCACCGTCAAGGCCGTTCCGGGGGACAACCTGCTGATCAACCCGGTCACCTCGACCAACTTGGGCAACAACTGTGCGAGCGGTGGCAGCGATCCCCGATGCACCTCGATCGTTCCGATCGCGCGCCTGGTCATCCAGCAGGGTTACACCGAGAGCTCGACCACCCCGGGGAGCCTGGTCCACCTCAATGCGACCTTCACCAACACCGGGCAGCATCCCTACACCGGCATCACGATCAGCGCCTCGAGTGCGGGGACCGTCGACGACGCCACACCGACCGGTGACCAGGTCGCGAGCTCGGGCACGTTGACGCTCAGCCCGAGTCAGATCGTCTGGACCGGCAACATCCCGGTCGGGGCGACGATCACCATCACCGGCACGCTGACCGTGCAGAACCCCGACAACGGCGACCGGGTCCTCACCGGCACCCTGGTCTCGACGGCACCGGGCAACAACTGCCCGAGCGGCGGCACCGATCCGCGCTGCACCGCCTACCTGCCCGTGCTGGTCCCGCAACTCACCGTCACCAAGACCGCGAACGTGACCTTCGTGGTCCCGGGGGGCACGGCCGGCTATACGATCACCATCGCCAACTCCGGTCAAACGCCCTACGCCGGGGCCAGCATCACCGACAGCCTGGTCGGGGTGCTCGACGACGCCACGTACAACGCCGACGCGACGGCCAGCAGCGGCGCCGTCGCGTACGCGGCTCCCACGCTGACCTGGACCGGAGACCTCGCGGTGGGGGCCACCGCCACCATCACCTACACGGTCACCGCCAAGAACCCGGCGACCGGCGACAAGGCGATGATCAACCCGGTCAGTTCGACCGACGTCGGCTCGACCTGTCTGCCGGCCAGCGGTAGTGCCGCCTGTCGGGCCGCCGTCGCGGTGCTGACTCCGGCGCTGACCATCGTGAAGACCGCCACCAGCACCAACGCGACCCTGGGCAGCGTCGTGGGCTACCGCATCACCGTCACGAACTCCGGCCAGACCCCTTATCGGAGTGCCGCGTTCAGCGATGCGCTCACCGACGTGCTCGACGACGCGACCTACCTCGACGACCTGGCCACGGTCGGCGGCACCGCCTCGTACGCCTCGGGCACGGTGAGCTGGTCGGGATCGCTGGACACCGGGGCCTCGGCGACGATCACCTACTCGGTGCAGATCCGCAACCCCGACCCCGGCAACAAGAGCATGGTCAACACGGTGGTGTCGCCGACCGCAGGCAGCAACTGCGCCGCGAGCAGCACCGACCCCCGATGCACGGCGACCGTGGCCGTGACGAATGCAACCACGGTGACCTACACCAAAACCGCCGACGTGGCCTACGCGACGCCGGGCGGCGTGGTCCGCTACACGATCAAGGTCCACAACGCCGCGGTGGTCACCGAAGGGCTCACTCTGTCCGACCCGTTGAGCGGCGTGCTCGACGATGCGACCTACAACAACGATCTCGTCGTCGCCGGAACCGGTAAGGCGACCCTGACCGGCTCGACCGTCACCTGGGCCGATCCCGAGCCGGTGGCTCTCGACAGTACGACGACGATCACCTATTCGGTGACCGTCAACGCGGCGGCCACCGGCGACCAGATCCTCGCCAACGCCATCACCGGCAGCACCCCGGCGCGGGGTAGCAACAACTGCGCGGCGGCCAGCGTCGATCCGCGCTGCACGACGTCGCTCCCGATCGCTCGACTGCTGATCCGACAGGGTTACACCGAGACCTCGACCACGCCCGGCTCGCTGGTCCACCTGTCGGCCACCTTCACCAACACCGGGACATACCCCTACAACGGCATCAGCGTGACCAGTCCGAGCGGCGACACCGTCGACGACGCCATCGCCACCGGCGACCAGACCGCGAGCTCAGGCAGTCTGGTGCTGACCTCGACCGCGATCACCTGGACCGGTGACATCCCGGTCGGGGCCACCATCACCATCACCGGCACGCTCACCGTGCAGAACCCGGCCCTCGGCAACAAGCTGCTGACCGGCACCCTGATCTCGACCGCGCCCGGGAACAACTGCACCTCGAACAGCGGCGATACCCGTTGCACCGCCAGCCTGCCGGTGTTGCTCCCGCAGCTCACCATCTCCAAGACGGCCGACAGCACGTTCGTGGTCCCCGGGGGCAAGGCCGGTTACACCATCACCATCCGCAACACCGGCGAGACCCCGTACATCGCCGCCACGGTCACCGACGACCTGGTCGGCGTCCTCGACGATGCGACCTTCGACGACAACGCGGTGGCCACCGGCGGTGGCCTGGTCTACCGCGCTCCGACCCTCACCTGGACGGGCAACCTGGCGGTCGGCGCCGCGGTCACGATCACCTATTCGGTCACCGCGCGGACCGCGGCCGGTGGCAACGACAAGACGATGATCAACCCGGTCAGCTCGACCGACGTCGGCTCGACCTGCCCGCCGGCGAGCGACCACGCCGCCTGCCGGTCCAGCGTCGCCGTGCTGACCCCGGCCCTCACCTTCGCGGTGACCGGGACGCCGGCCTCGGCCGTGCCCGGCGACATCGTCCACTTCAGCATCGTGGCCCGCAACACCGGTCAGACCCCGTACGCCTCCGCCACGTTCAGCGTGCCGCTGGACGGGGTGACCGACGACGCGGTCTACGCGGGGACCGCGACGGCCACGGCCGGCTCGGTCGTGGTCAGCGAAGGGTTCCTGACCTGGACCGGCCCGATCGCCCTGGCCGGGACGGTGACCGTCGGCTACACGGTGACGGTGCGCGACCCGGATCCCGGTGACCACCGGCTCAGCCAGACGATCACGTCGACGACCCAGGGCAGCATCTGCCCGGTCGGCGGATCGGACACCCGCTGTTCGAGCGTCGTCCCGGTGGCGAGTCTGCAGATCTCGGCCACCTCGTCGGTGGCCACCGCCAAGCCGACCGACGTGGTCGCGTACACGACCTCCCTCACCAACACCGGTCAGGTGCCCTACTACGGCGTCACCGTGGTCGACGCCCTCACCGACACCCGTGACGACGCGACGTACAACGGTGACCTGACGGTCTCCGACGGGAATCTCGTCCTCTCGTCGGCCGCCGA
The DNA here is from genome assembly GCA_963815905.1 of uncultured Actinomycetota bacterium. Lineage (GTDB taxonomy): Bacteria > Actinomycetota > Actinomycetes > Propionibacteriales > Propionibacteriaceae > Microlunatus. The sequence continues at coordinate 31,061 of CAWFIO010000021.1, forward strand.
TCAGTGGAGCTGGACGGGCGACATCCCGGTCGGGGCGACGATCACCGTCATCGGCTCGGTGACCGTCGACAACCCGCCCCACGGCAACGGCGCGCTGCGCAGCACGATCAGCACGACGACCCCGGGCTCCAACTGCCCGAGCGGCAGCCCCGACCCCCGCTGCCGCACCTTGGTCGATCTGCTCACGCCCGAGCTCGACATCGTCAAGACCGCGTCGACCACCACGACCACCCCGGGCGGCGTGGTCGGTTACACGGTCACCATCACCAATGCCGGAGAGACCGCGTACTCGGGCGCGGTGGTCCGCGACGCTCTCGACGGCGGGGTCGACGATGCGACCTCCGCCGGCGATGTGCTCGCCAGCAGCGGGGGCGTGGTCGAGTCCGGATCGGAGCTCGTCTGGACCGGGAACCTCGTCGTGGGTCAGACCGTGGTGATCACCTACAGCATCCGGGTCAACAACCCCGATCTCGGCGACAAGCGGATCGTCAACGCGGTGGTCTCCGACGAGCTGGGCAGCAGCTGCCCGACCGCATCGGCGGCCCCGCAGTGCACCACCACGGTGACCGTCCTGGTGCCGGCGCTGGCGATCACCCTGACCGCCGACACCACGACGTCGACACCGGGCTCTTCGGTCGGCTACACGCTGACCATCCGCAACCCCGGTCAGACCCCTTACCTCGGTGCGGAGGTGACCGTCGATCTGGTCGGCGCCCTCGACGACGCGGTCTACGCCGGTGACGGCGCCACCACCTCGGGGTCGGTGGCGTTCGATACGCCCAACCTGACCTGGACCGGCGACCTGGCTGTGGGGGCCACCGCCACGGTGACCTATGGGCTGGTCGTCGCCGATCCGGATCCGGGCGATCGGCAGTTGACCAGTGTCGTCTCCTCATCGGCCCCGGGCTCCAGTTGCTCGACTGATTCGCCCTGCAGCCAGGTTGTCACCGTCCTGGTCCCGGCCCTGGCGATCACGACCACGGCCGACCGGACCACGGCAACCCCGGGCGATCCGGTGGGGTTCACGGTCGCCCTGATCAACAGCGGCGAGACCCCGTACGCCGACGCCGAGGTGACCATCGCACTCCCCGATCTGCTCGACGACGCCGAGCTGTCCGGTGCTCTCGCCGCCAGCTCGGGCACCCTGGTCGTCCAGGGGTCGAACCTCACCTGGACCGGAGCCATCCCGGTCGGCGCCACCGTGACGCTGCGGTTCGAGGTCACGGTCGCCGCCGCCCCGGCCGGCAACAAGGTCCTGACCGCGACCGCGGTCTCGGACGCGGCCGGCAGCAGCTGCCGGACCGGGTCGGGCAACGCGGCCTGCACGGCCGTCGTCACGGTGCTGATCCCTCGGCTGACCCTCACCAAATCGGCGGACCGGGCGACCACCGTCCCCGGCGGCGTGGTCCGCTACACGATCCTGATCACCAACAACGGCGAGACGGCGCAGACCGGGGTCAGCGTCCGCGACTCGCTCGCCGGGGTCCTGCCGAACGCGGCCTACGACGGCAACGCCGTGGTGAGCGGGGGCGGTGTGCTCGCGTACGCGGACCCGGTCCTCACCTGGACCGGCACCCTGCCGGTCGGCGCCTCCGCGACCATCACCTACTCGGTGACCGTGCGCGATCCGGATCCGGGCGACAAGCTGCTCGACAACGACGTCACCTCCACCGCGCCGGGTAGCACCTGCCCGCCGACCAATCCCGCCGCGGCCTGCCGCACCCGGGTCGACGTCCTGATCCCCGCTCTCGCCGTGGCCAAGACGGCCAGTGCGACCACCGTGATCGCCGGGTCGGCGGTGCAGTACACGATCACCGTGACCAACACCGGGCAGACCGCGTACGCGCCGGCCACGGTGACCGACGACCTGCGCGCGGTGCTCGACGACGCCCGCTACGCCGGCGACGCCGCGGCCAGCGTGGGTTCGGTCGGGGTGACCAACGGCACCCTGGTCTGGACGGGGCCGCTGGCCCTCGGTGCGTCCGCGACGATCACCTACTCGGTGGTCGCCGATCTGCCCGCGCGCGGCGACCGGATACTGACCAACACGGCGCTGTCCCCGTCGGCCGGCGCGAACTGCACCGCCGTGGGCACCCCGGCAATCTGCACCACCCGGGTCACCGTGCGGGTGCCGTCGCTGACGCTCACCAAGACGGCCGATCGCACCCGGGTGGTGGCCGGCTCGCGAGTCAGCTACACCATCGAGGCGGCGAACAACGGCCAGGCGGCCTATGCCGCGGCGGCGTTCAGCGATTCGCTGGCCGGTCTGCTCGACGACGCGGTGTACGACGGCAACGCCTCGGCGACCTCGGGCTCGGTCAGCTTCTCGAACGGCGCCCTCAGCTGGACCGGTCCGCTGGCCCGCGGCGCGACCGTGCTGGTCACCTTCTCGGTGACGACCAATCCGACGATCACCGGCGACGAGGTGCTGACCAACCGGGTGATCTCGACCAGCCCGGGCAGCACCTGCCCGGCCGCCGCGACCGACCCCCGGTGCACCACGTCGACTGCTGTCGATGCCAGCACGCTGACCCTGACCGGGCTGACCCCGTCGTTCACCCTGACCGGACTGCCCAACAGCACCGTCCAGCAGGAAGGTGCGGTGACGCTGACCGTCACCACCAACAGCCCGGGCGGCTACACCGTGCTCGTCCGCGGAACCGATCAGCAGTTGCGGGCGGCGAACGGGTCGAGCGACACCATCGGCCTGGAGCGGCTGGGCGTACGCGCGAGCGGGTCGGGCGATCCGTTCCAGCCGCTCAGCTCCGACCCCGGTGTCGTGGTCCACAGCCAGAACCGGGCGTCGGGTCCCGGTGGCGACGCGGTCAGCAACGACTACCAGGTCCGGGTGCCCTTCGTGGACTCCGACCGCTACTCCACGACGCTCGAATACATCGTGACCGCGCAATGACCACGTCGACGACACCGACGAAACGACGACGACACCGCTGGAGCAAGCAGCGACGAGGGGACGAAAGATGACCGATTTGCGTAGGCCGATGGTGGCCGTCCTGACCGGCGCGCTCGCGGCGGTGGTCGTGACGCTCGGCTGGGTCTGGCCGAGCAGCGCGTACGCCGCCGATCCGCCGCAGCTCAGCATGACCGTCGATGACGGGCAGCAGACCGCCGAGGCCAAGGCGGACTCCGACTACACGGTCACGGTGAGCAATCTCGGCGCGAAGAAGATCAAGGACCTGGTGGTGACGCTCCGGGTGCCGGAGGGCGCTGAGATCTCTTCCGTGGACCAGGACGGGACGGTCAAGAAGGGGCTGGCCACCTGGTCCCTCGATGTCGGCGCGGGGAAGACGGTCGAGCTCGTGGGCTCGGTCGAGCTGCCCGCCACGCTGCCGGCGGACCTGTTGCGGTTCGCCGTCGTCGCCTGCAGCGCGACCTCGGCCAAGGACACACCGCTGGTCTGCGCTTCGGACTCGAACCTGCTGCCGGCCGGCGCCCGGGTCGAACAGGAACAGCGCGATCTGGCTCCCGCCGCCGCGGCCGCGGCCCGACCGAGCTGGCTGTTGCCGGTCTGTGCGGGCGCCGTGCTCGTGCTGGTCGGCGGAGCCGCGGCGGGTCTGATCGTCCGCGACCGTCGTCGTCGGCGGGCCCGCCTGGCCCGCCAGCACGCTCGTCGGCACCCGGTCGCCGGGGGATCGACCGACGAGGCGACGGACTCCGCACCCGAGCTGACCCACCTCCGCGGCTGAGCGGGCCGCGGAGTGTGGGCCGCGGGGCAAGCATGACCCGGCCCGAACGGCGGGTCGGCACGGCAAGGACGCCGGCTCGGTAACTCTGGGTGGTCGGCGGGTGTCGGTCACTGACCTGTTCAACGGCACTGACCTGTTCAACGGCACTGACCTGGTCAACGGCACTGACCTGTCCGGGCTGGATCCGGTCGCGGTCACGGTCGACAGGGTCCGTTTCGCCGACGACCTGTGCGTGGTCGCGCTCGGAATCGGCATCGACGGCACCCAGCATTCGCTGGCGCGGCGCTGGTCGAGGGGTCGACCGAAAACACCACCTGGTCCGGGGCCTGCTGGTCGGGTTGTGGCACCGCGGCCTGGACGTCACCGGGCCGATCCTGGCCGTCCAACAGACTTCGCCTACGCGCCACTCGATGGCAGATAGGCCCGCTCGGCGGCCCAGGCCCTGCTGGAGGCGCTGGCCGCCGAGCTCGACAAGACCCACCCGGTGCCGTCGGCGGTCTCCGAGAAGCGATGCCGAGACCTTGACCGTGCTCCGGCTCGGCGTGGTGCCCACCCCGGCCCGGACCCTCCGCAGCACCAACGTGATCAACTCGATGATCAGCATCTGCCGCGACCACTCCAGCACGACAAACGCAGGCGCCACGGGCGGACGGCGCTGCGCTGGTGCGCCGCCGGCATCATCGAGGCCAGCAAGCAGTTCCACCGGGTTCACGGCCATCTCCACCTACCAGGCGTACGGGCCGCGCTCACCCGGCATGTCGGTGCGCAAGCTGTCACCGACGACTGCCATGGTCACCACGTGAGCGCAGCCTGATGCTCACCGGACCGCCACGAGGTTCCACCCAAATCGGAACATCATGCAATGCATTGTTCCTGCTTCAGCGGCGTTGATGGGCCGCGCGTATTCGGTGGTTGATCAAGGGTTTTTGTTGCGGGTCGACCCATTGCGGCGCCAGCCATTCGGGTAGTCCTTGGTGATTCATTCTCACTGTCCAGCCGCGTTGGAGGAAGTTGTGGTGGTGATAGACGCAGAGCAGGGTCAGGTTGTTGAGGTCGGTCATGCCGCCGTCGATCCACGGGATGATGTGGTGGCGTTCGCAGTAGTCGGCTGGGTGCGTACACCCGGGGAATGAGCATCCGATGTCGCGGGCGATCAATGCCATGGTCTGGTGTCGGGTGGCGCAGCGTTTTCGGCGCGCCAACTGCAGGGGCACTCCGTGTTGGTCGAGCATCACGGTGAACACGTCGGCCTGATTGGCCATCCGGACCACGGTGTCGGTGGAGAGCTGTGCGCCGGTGGTGGTGGTGGCGTGCCCGGTGCGGTGGGTCAGGTCGTGTGCGTCGATGGTGACGATCACCGTGACCGGGGGGCCGTCGGTCCCGTTCTCGCGGACCGTGCCTTCCCGCAGTAGCCGGTCGCAGAGGTCGTTGAAGGCGTCGTGTTGACGTTGGCCGAAGGTTCGCTCGTCGATGACTCTGGCTCGCCGGGCCCGGGTGTCCGCCTCATCACCACCGGTGCTAGCGGTGTCGGTCGCGGTGTCGGTGCTGGTGTCGGGGTCGGCGCCGGGGTCGGTGGTGGTGTTGCGGTGGGGGTAGTCGACGCGTGGTGTGGACAGGGGTCGGAGGAGGGTGGCGAGTTTCGCACCGCATTCTGCGGTGAGCCGGAATTTTCCGGTGTAGGCGCCGTCGGTGGTGGGTTTGAGCTCGAACCAGCGTCGGTCGTGGTTCAGTTCGTCGTTGGGGGTGGTCCCGTCGGGGTGGATCGCATCGACCACCCGTTGGGTGAGGATCCGTAACTCTTCGGGGTTGAAGATCGTGGCGTCGTCGACGAGGAGTTTCTCGCCGGCGGCGATGTCGGCGGGGTCGAACCCGGCCCGGTCGATCGGTGTCAACGCTCGGGTGATGATCAGGGCCTTCTCCATCGACACCTCCCCGGCGGCGACGGCGGCGGCGACCAGGGGTCGAACCGGTCCGAGTTCCTCGCCCAGCATGGACCGGCGGGGCCCGAGTTGTTCGTAGGCGTGGACCCGCCGATTCGCTTCGGCTTTCGAGATCCGCAGCGCTGACGTCAACACCCGCGCCAGATTCCCCTGGCACAGGGCGGTGGCGGCATCGGAGCGGTCCAGACCCGTCAAGATCTGGAGGTTGATCTGCGACCATCGGTCCTGCAATTGCTCCAGTTGTCGAGCTCGAGCGATCTGCTCCTCGACCGGAAAAGCATCAGAATGCAGCAGTTGGTGGAGCACCGTATCGAGCGCGGCATTCAACGAGGCGATGGCCTCATCCATGCCGGTGATTCCCTCGATCTCCATGAGCCAATTGTAGTAGAACGCCTGTTCGAATACTAGCCTCGAACAGCCTCTCGTCGGCCAATTATTTCGCCTGGGCAGCGGTCCCTGGCGACGACGACGCTTGATGGTCCGTGCGCCCATTTCAGCCCGGCCTGCATCCTGGCGGCTCCGGACCAGGCGACCTGTGCCTGAAGCGCCCCAGGTTTGATGCCGCTGCTGTTTGAGTCCAGGAGGATGAGCACCATGCCCAAGAAGATGGATCCAGAGTTGGAGTCCAGGGCCGTCCGGTTGGTCAACGATCACCTGCCGGAGTACGCCTCGTTGACCGCTGCGTCGGCGGTCGCCAAGCTGAGATCAAGGCGTTGAAGGCGAAGGTCCGCATACTCGAAGAGGGCAATGCGATCTTGAAGGCGGCAACGATTTCTCTTCGTCGGGAACTCGACCCCGCAACCGATGACTGGAAGCAGACCGGGCGTAGCGCCTACGACTCCTACCTGGGCCCTGGAGGACCAGGACCACGAGGTCATGACGCAGGTGAACTCCGCCGACGGCACCGCGCTCGTCCTGTGCGTCGCCCCACAAGACGGCGAGGCCGAAGAGGCGCGAATTCGCCCGGCGCGATCCACCATCAGCTGCGCGCCGTCGCCTGTTAGGGGCTGCCGGGCTCGCCGCCGCCCGCTGCAGCAGACGAGCGTCCGAGGGATCGTGGCGATCCGGCCCTTGTTGCGGTGCACACTAGGATCAAATTCTCGGCAGGGCAGCCCTCCGCCCGGTCAGCCTCACGTGGCCCTCGTTCGGACGGGGCCGAGACCAGCCGTAGCGAGAGGCCACCGATTGTCGACGTACCGATTGTCGATGTACCCGCCCGGCGCCCGCTCATGAGCAGATCCGTCAGGACAGGTCCGCGGCCGGTCCTGCTACTCGTTGGCGCGGGCCATGCGCATCTGCACCTGGTGAAGCGCGCCGCCGATCTGATCGCTGCCGGTTATCGGGTCCGGCTGCTGGCGCCACGATTCTTCGGCTACAGCGGCGTCGCGTCGGCGACCGCCGCTGGCGTGCTGGCCGGCGACGCCGGACGGATCAACGTGCAATCACTGGCGGACGCTGCCGGGGTGGAGTTCTGCGAGGGCACGTTGACGTCCCTCGACCTCAGGGCACGGGTCGCGACGACGTCGGACGGTGCCTTTTTGATGTTCGACGTTCTCTCGCTCAACATCGGTAGCGTCGTGGATCCGGTGGGGATGCACATCGATCCGACTGTGCTCAGGGTCAAGCCGTTGAGTGGTCTCGCCGAGTTGGATGCTCGGCTGCGGAGCAGGGCTCCCGACGTGGCTACCGTGGCGGTCGTGGGGGGCGGTGGATCTGGGGTGGAGCTGGCGGCTCACCTGTCGGTCCGATCAGACGTGGCCCAGGTCCGATTGGTGGATTCCGCCACCCGCATCGGCGGAGAGCTGCCCGGAGGTGCCCGCAAGCGATTGCTGCACCTCCTCGCCGCGCGAGGGGTCACCGTCCACACCGGGCGTGGGGTAAGAGAGGTGGGGGATCGACACCTGTTCCTCGACGACGGCAACGAGCTGTCCTACGACCTGGCTCTGCTCGCTACCGGCCTCACGGCGCCGCCGCTGCTCGCTCCGCTCGGACTCGGTGACCGGCGCGGGGTCCCGGTGAGAGCGACCCTTCAACACGTCGACCACGACAACATCTACGCGGTAGGGGACTGCGCCCACTTCCTTCCGCGTCCCCTGCCTCGGGTGGGGGTGCACGGGGTAAGGCAAGGCCCCGTGCTGTTCGAGAGTCTGCTTGCCCGGCTCCGACACGCCCCCCTTCCGATCTACGAGCCGCAGCGTCGAGCGTTGTCGATACTCGATCTCAGTGAGGGTGCGGGGCTTGCGGTCTGGGGACGCTGGTGGTGGTTCGGCGCCGTGCCGCTTCGTCTCAAGCGGTGGATCGACCAACGGTGGCTGAGCACCTACCAGGATCAAGCTCCCGGTGCGCGATCCGGCGCTGTCGCTCGTTCGACGGGCGGGCAGTCCTCTCGCGTCAAGCCGCGGCGAAGGCGTCGGCACCCAGGGTGACGACGGCCCGACCGCAGCGGCCCGACCGCAGCGGCCCACCGCAGCGGGTTGACGCAGCGGGTGAGGGCGTCCCGGCCGATGAACAGCGGCCGATCAGCAGGCGGTCTCGAGCATCGTCGCCTCTTTCGGGGTGGCTTCGATCCCGGCCATGCGGTCGATCGACATCCGACCGGGTCCCATGAACAGCAGCGCGACCAAACCCGCGAGCAGGGCGATGTCGACCTCGGCGCCCGGCATCCCGGCCCCCGCAGGAGCGATGATGCCCACGTTGATCTTCACGAGGAGGATCGCCCCGACCAGGGTGGCGATCAACGGCAGCGTCGCCAGCCGGGTGAGCAGCCCGACGATGATCAGCAGTCCACCGATGAGCTCGGCGATGGTCACGAGCCACGCGAAGACGAGCGGTGCGCCGACTCCCAGTCCGGTCAACATCGAGGAGAACTGGACGGGTCCGTTGGTGAGCTTGCTGAAACCGTGGACCACGAAGACGAGGCCGACTCCGATCCGCAGCACCAGTGGTGCGAGTCCGTGGAGATGGTCGAGGAAGGGAAGGCTGAGCTGGCGCATGAGGAGTTCCTTGAGGTCAGGTGGTGCACAACGACGGACCGGACGGTGCCGTCATCTCTGAAGCCCGATGGGGAGCCCTTTCCCTTCCCGTTCTCGCGTCGAGGAGACGGGCTAGGGCCCGGACGCACACGACGGCCTGGAGAGCAGCGCAGGGGCGCCACCACCGCGACCGTTCGATGTCGACCATCCCGCCGCGTACGATGCTAGCCCCGGTCGCCCCCGCTGCGGGCGGAACCGCGAAGGCGCCAAGATCGGATCCACCGATGAGCCGCGCGACGGCCAACGACTTCGGCGTCGAATAGAGCGCGCGGATGGTGTCGAACTGCACGACACGGCCCGTCAAAGACGCTTCCGTCTCGGGAGGGACGAGGCCCAGTCGTTCCTTCCGAGCGAGCAGGGTGGAGCGACGTTGTCGTCGAGCTCCGCCGGGCCCGCGGCGAGGGCCAACTCCGGGTAGAGATCGAAGACCGGTCCGCCACCACGCTGCGGCGGGGTGACGTGACCGGCGTGATGCTGCCTGAACAGAGCTAGCTATGGGTCGTTCCGGACTCGCCGGTCGAGGGTCGCTGAACCCGGCATCAAAAGCGCACAGGCACGGGCTCTCGCGGGTGGTCGCCGAGCTCCGGGCAGAATCCGCCCGATTCTCTTCGCTGATGCCCGCAATCGCCGCCCGATCCTGACCGTTAGTACCCGACCCGGTGGTGAAGCGGAAATTCAGCCCAGTGATACTGAACACGTCGACCGTAATCGGGCGCCGGCGACCGACTCGAGCAGGCCTCACACCCCACCCGTTCCGAGGACGGGTCAGGCCAGGGATCACTCGACCACGACGCCGGTGATCCTCGACCACGACCGCCCCAGAACCAGGAGGCCCCACGCCATGGTGACCAAAGAAGATCACGACGAGCAGGTCGAGCAGCTCCCCCACGGCGAGCTGGCGTTCCATGCGGTCGGGCTGAAGAAGCACTACCCGGGGGTGAAGGCCCTCGACGGGGTCGACCTCGACGGCTACGCCGGCAGCGTGCTCGGTGTGTGTGGCGCCAACGGCGCCGGCAAGTCCACCTTTGCCAAGCTCCTGGCGGGGGTCGAGACCCCCACCGAGGGCGAGATCACCATCACCGGGTACCCGCATCCGGTGGCGAACGCCGCCCAGGCCGAGCAGGCCGGCGTGTTGATGATGCATCAGGAGCCGCTGATCATCGACGACTTCACCGTCGGCGAGAACGTCTGGCTCTACAAGCTCCGCGAAGGCCGCGACATCCGGCCCTGGGCCCAGAAGGTCGACACCAACAGCCCCGAGACCCGCAAGGTGCTCCAGGGCGTCGGGCTGGGTCACCTGTCGACCCGACAGTTCGCCCGCGACCTCGGTCCCGGTCAGCGGCAGATGCTCTCCCTGAGCCGCGCGGCCGTGACCAAGCACAAGATCATGATCCTGGACGAGACGACGGCCTCGACCAGCGAGGAGCACTTCAACGACATCCTCGATCTGGTCGCCCGCGAGAAGGCGGCGGGCACGTCGATCATCTTCGTCAGCCACCGGCTCAACGAGGTCTTCGCCATGTGCGACCGGATCGCGGTGCTGCGCAACGGCAAGCTGGTCAAGACGGTCAACTCCGCCGACAGCAACCCCGGCGAGATCACCACGCTGATGATCGGTCAGGTGCTCAAGGCGCTGGCCCGTCCGGCGCCGCTCAAGGCCGACGACAAGTCGGCGCCGGTGATGTCGGTGCGCGACCTCTACGGTGGCACCGCCCGGGGAGTCTCGTTCGACGTCCACCCGGGCGAGATCGTCGGGCTCTACGGGCTGGTCGGCAGCGGCCGTTCCTCCGTGGCCCGTTCGATCACCGGTCAAAAGCCCGCGGCCAGCGGTTCGATCAAGCTGCACGGCGAGGAGGTCTCGCTCCCCACGCCGGTGGCCGGTGTGGCGAAGGGCATCGCCTACCTGACCGAGGACCGTCGGCTCGAGGGCTTCGTCAAGGACTTCGACAACGGCGAGAACATGAGCCTCGTCGTGCTGCCGAAGCTCTCCAAGGGCGGCATCGTGGACGCGACGGCGGAGAAGAAGCGCGTACGCGAACTGATCGGCGAGTTCCAGGTCAAGGGCGGCACGAAGACCTACACCCGGACCCTGAGCGGCGGAAATCAGCAGAAGGTCGTCGTCGCCAAGTGGCTCGAGACCGATCCGGACTTCGTCGTCCTCGACGAGCCGACCAAGGGTATCGACGTCGGCGCCCGCGCCAACATCTACGAGATCATTCACGGCGTCGCCGCCCGCGGCAAGGGCGCGCTGGTGGTGTCGAGCGAGGCGGAGGAACTGCTCTCGTTGTGCCACCGCATCCTCGTGATGCGCAACGGCCAGATCGTCGGTGAGTTCGATCCCGAAGAGGCCGACACCGACGACCTGATCCGGACGGCCCTGTCCCACTCGGACTGACGCCCCGCGGACGGACCACCTCCGGTCCGACCCACCCTCGCACAGACTCACCTTCACCCGGCCTGACCAGCAAAGGAGCTTCCCCGATGACCGCGACCGCAACGCCACCACCGGTACACCAGCACGACGAACAAGACCTCTCCCCAGGCCAAGCCATCGGGCAGTGGGCCAAGGGTCAGTACGCCCTCTACATCCTGGTCGCCCTGTTGCTGATCGCCACGATCACCAAGGGCTCGGTCTTCTGGGGCGGCACCAACCTGACCAACCTGCTACTCCAGATGTCGATCATCGGTGTGGTGGTGCTGGCTGAATTGATCGTCGTCCTGACCGGCGGCATCGACATCAGCGTCGGCTCTGCGCTCGGTCTGGCCGCCGTCGTCTCGGCCGGCCTCTTCGGCGGCCCCTCGGTGCTCCTGGCCCTCGTCGTCGCCGTCGTCATCGGTGGCATCGTCGGTGCGGTCAACGGCTGGCTGGTGGCCTTCCGGGGCCTCGAACCCTTCATCGTGACCCTGGGCATGTTGGCCCTCGCCCGCGGTCTGGTCTACGCGTACGGAAACGGCATCCCGATCAACCCGGGAGCCGCCGCCTCATTCGCTGCGCTCGGTCAGGCGACCTTCATCGGCATCCCCGTGCTGGCCATCATCTGGCTCGCCATGGTCGCGCTCATCGCCTTCCTGCTCTACCGCACGGTCTGGGGTCGCCGGGTCTATGCCATCGGCTCCAACAAGGAAGCCGCTCGCGCGTCCGGTATCCCCGTCGCCGCCACCTTGTGGTCGGTCTACATCCTGGCCGGTCTGTTGGTCGGACTCGGTGGCTGGATGTTCCTGGCCCGCTTCGCCAGCGGCACCTCGACCGCCGGCAACCTGCTCGAGCTGGAGGCGATCGCCGCCGTCGTCATCGGTGGCGCCCGGCTGGCCGGCGGTTTCGGCAAGGTCTTCGGTGCGGTCGTCGGCACGATCATCTTCGCGGTGATCGCCAACCTGTTGTCGCTGCTCAACGTCTCCACCTTCCTCCAGGACGCCTTCCGCGGCGCGCTGATCCTGGTCGCGGTCACGCTGGCCACCGTGCAGTTCACCCGTCGCAAGAAGGTCCCGACCGAGCCGGTTGCGAAGTAGAGAGCGGGGCAGCACCGATGTCGAACGTCTCAGTCAAGAGAACACCGCCCCGCCGCCGGATGATCGGCGCCGCGGCCGGCGTGATGGCGCTGATCACACTCAGCGCCTGCGGTCAGATCTATCCGTCGCGGGAGCCGATCAACGCTCCGGCCAACGGGGTCAAAGCCGATGTCAGCGAGGTCGTGGTGGGCTTCGCCCAGCAACAGTTGCAGGCGCCGTATTTCGCCGCCATGCAGGTGCAGGCGGAGGAGATCGCCCGGCAGCAGGGCTTCAAGCTGCTATTCCAGGCGGCCAACAAGGATCCGGTCATCCAGATGAACCAGATGCAGGCGATGATCGCCCAGGGCGCCGACGTGCTCGTGGTGAACGCCACCAGTGTCAAGGGTCAGAAGGAGATGATGACCCAGATCTCCTCCAAGATCCCGGTCACCTACATCGACACCAGCGTCCCCGGCACGGGCATGACGAGCGTGCAGTCCGACAACCTGACCATCGGCCGCGAGTCCGGCAAGATCACCGCGAAGCGGTTCCTGGACATGGGCAAAACCAGCATCAAGATGGTCATCCTCACCGGCCCGGCCACCGACGAGTTCGTCGGACCGAACCGACGTCAGGGGTTCCTCGACGGACTCGAGGAGGGCGGCCTGCCGTTCGAGATCAAGAGTGAGCAGGCCGGCGACTACGCCCAGGACAAGGGCCAGGTCGCGGCGGAGAACATGTTGGCGGCCAACCCTGACGTCGACCTCATCCTCGGGCTCAACGACTCGATGGCCCTCGGTGGCTACAACGTGGTCAACGGCAAGGACCAGTACAAGGACGTCTACGTCGCCGCTTCGGCGGACGGCCAGAAAGAAGCGCTGGCGCTGATCAAGCAGGGCGGTTGCGACGGTCGCTACATCTCCACCGGGCTGAACTCCCCGTCGCTCGCCGCGGAAGAGGCGCTGAAGATCTCGGTCGAGGTGGCCACCGGCAAGAAGAAGCCGAGCGACTACCCGAAGGAATCGTTCACCGAGGCCGTCGGCATCGGCTGCGAGAACATCGACGAGTACTACGACCCGAACAGCGTCTTCTGATGCCGTTCATCGGCGGTGACCGCTGACGTGAGCGGATGGATCGACGGTGCCCCGGTGGTCGTCACCGGGGCGGCCGGCGGGGTCGGGCGTGCGGTGGCGGGTTGGCTGGCGGAGCGGGGCGCTCGGGTCTACGCGCTGGACCGGCGTCGTCCCGACACCGAGGTCGGCACCTTCATCGCGGTCGATGTGCTGTCGGAGGCATCGATCGATGCGGCCGTCCAGCAGGTGCTCGAGGATGCCGGCCGGATCGAGGGGCTGGTGGCGGCGGCCGGTCTCTCCGAGGAGCCGACACCGGCCGAAGCGATGGATCTCACGGTCTGGCAACGAACCATCGGGGTCAATCTCACCGGGGTCTTCCTGACCTGCCAGCGGGTCGGTCGAGTGATGCTGGAGCAGCGTTCGGGGCGGATCGTCACCATCGCCTCGATGTCGGGTGCCCACGTCGTCAACGTCCCGCAGCAGCAGGTGGCGTACAACGCCTCCAAGGCCGGTCTGGTCGCGATGACCAAGTCGTTGGCGTACGAGTGGGCCGACCGCGGCGTACGCGTGAACGCACTCTCGCCCGGCTATGTCGACACCCCACTGCTGGGCAGCAAGCACGACCTGCACCAGACGTGGAAGGCCGCCACCCCGCTGCGCCGGTTTGCCGAGCCGGCCGAGGTGGCCGCGGCGACCGCCTGGCTGCTCAGCGACGAGGCGGCCTTCTGCTGCGGCACCGAGTTGCTGATGGACGGCGGATACACCCTCGCCTGACGTTCCACCGTCGACGCCGAGATCGAGGAGCACGAGATGAGCGCGATGCACGCGGTGGTCTATGACCGCCCGGAGCACTTCGAGGTACGCGAGATCGCGATCGCCGACCCGGGTCCGGGCGAGGTGCTGGTCGAGGTCGCGGTGGCCGACAGCTCGGTCGTGAAGTCGGTGATCGCCCCGTGAGCGGACCCACCGTGCTGGTCACCAGTCGGTCCTTCTCCTCCGGCGATCTCGATCTGGTCGCCGAGCTCACCGCCGCCGGCTGCACCATCGTCACCGGGCCGTCCGACCATGACCTCGAGACGCTCCGTCCGCTGCTGGCCCCGGTCACCGCCTGGGTGGCCGGGACCGGCCCGGTCACCGCGGCCCATCTCGACGCCGCGCCCGAGCTGCAGCTGGTGGCCCGGTACGGCGTCGGGGTCGACGCCGTCGACCTCGCCGCCGCCGCCCGGCGGGGCATCCGCGTCACCAACACCCCGGGTGCGAACTCGGGCGCGGTCGCCGACCTGGCCGTGGCGCTGATGATGGCCGCGCTGCGGGACGTGGCTGCGGGCGACCGCGGCGTACGGGCCGGGCGGTGGTCGGTCCGTCGGACCCGGCAGCTCGGCCAGCTGACCGTCGGCATCATCGGACTCGGTCGGATCGGGCGCGGTGTCGCCACCCGGCTCAGCGGTTTCGGCAGCACGCTGCTCGGCCACGACCCCTGGATCCCCGCGGCGGCGGTCGAGGCGATGGGGATCGCGCCGGTCGACCTCGCGGAGCTGGCCCGCCGCTGCGAAGTGATCACCCTGCACGCGCCGGGCGATGCCGCCGTGGTCGACGCGGCTTTCCTGAGCCTGGCCAGGCCCGGTCTGATCCTGGTCAACACCGCCCGCGCGGGGCTCGTCGACGAGGCCGCCGTCGCCGACGCGCTGCGGACGGGCCGGATCCGCGCGTACGCCAGCGACGTCCTCGGCAGCGAGGCCGGCCGCCGCGACAACCCGCTGCTGGCCGACGACCTGGTCGACGCCACCCTGTTCACGCCGCACGCCGGAGCCCAGACCGTCGAGGCGGTCGACCAGATGGGCCGGGGCGCGGTCGATGCCGTCCTCGCCCAGCTGCGCGGCGAGCCGCCGCCGAACCTGGTCCCGCTACCGGATTCCGAAGGAGCCAGATGACCACCCGTGGTGGATCCGCTTCCGACCCGCTGGCCGCGCTCCGGGCGGTGACCGTGGTCGCGGTACTCCGGGCGCCGACCGCCGAGGCGGGCATCCGGGCCACCGCGGCGCTGATCGCCGGTGGCGTCACCGGCATCGAGATCACCTACAGCACCCCGGATGCCGCCGCGGTCATCCGCGCCGTCCGCGACGAGCACGGCGAGGGCGTCTACCTGGGGGCCGGGACCGTCCTCGAGCCGGACCAGGCCCGCGAGGCGGTCGAGGCCGGAGCCGAGTTCCTGGTCAGCCCCGGAACCGAGCCGACGCTCGCCGCCGCGATGCTCGACACCGGCGTCACCGTGTTGTCCGGCGCCCTCACCCCGAGCGAGGTGATGGCCACGGTGGCCTGCGGGGCCCACGTGGTCAAGCTGTTCCCGGCCTCACTCGGCGGGCCGGCCTACCTCAGAGCGCTGCGCGGCCCGTTCCCGCGGGTGTCCTTCGTCCCGACCGGGGGCGTGGACGCCGATAACCTGGCCGACTGGCTCGCTGCCGGAGCGGTCGCGGTGGGCGCCGGCAGCGACCTCTGCTCACCGGCGGCGATGGCTGCGGGGGACTGGGCCGCGATCACCGCGACGGCCCGGCGGTTTGCGGCCTCGGCCCAGCGCGCTCGGGAGGGGCGATGACCCGGGGCCCCGACTCGTACATGGGTTTTGTCGGGGTGAGCACCGGTGGCTCGTCGATCCGGACGGTGTTTCCCCGGTGGGCCGATGCGCTCGGCCTGCCGACCCGGACCCTGGTCGGGCAGGATCTCCCGCTCGACTCGTCACCCCCGGCCTATCGCCAAGCGGTCGAAGCCATCCGCGACGACCCGCAGCACTGGGGTGCCTTGGTCACCACCCACAAGATGGCCGTGCACGCCGCGGCCCGCGACCTGTTCGACGACTGCGACGAGCTGGCCGAGACGTTCGGCGAGATCTCCTGCATCGCCAAGCGCGGCGATCGGCTGGTCGGCAGCGCGAAGGACCCGGTCACCGCCCGGCTCGCGCTCGAGGAGTTCCTCGCGCCCGACCACTTCTCCCGGTCGGGCGGCGCCGCGCTCGTCCTCGGGTCCGGCGGTGCCGGCACCGCGCTCAGTCACCAGCTCGGCGTACGCGTCGACCGGCCGACCGAGATCCTCTGCACCGCGTTGACGCAGCCGCCCCTCGACCACGCCCGTCGGATCCACGAACGGGCCGGGCTCCCGAGTGGTCTGGTCCGGTACGCGGTGACCCCGGGCCCCGACGAGGTCGATGCCCTGGTCGAGGCCCTGCCGCCGGGCAGCCTCGTGGTCAACGCCACCGGGATGGGGAAGGACCGGCCCGGCTCCCCGGTCTCGGCCGGCGTCCGCTTCCCCGAGCGCGGGGTGGTCTGGGAGTTCAACTACCGCGGCCCGTTGGATTTCTGGCACCAGGCCCTCGGGCAGCAGGCCGAGCGGGCGCTGCACGTCGAGGACGGCTGGCGCTACTTCGTCCACGGCTGGACCCAGGCGGTGGCCGAGGTGTTCGCGATCGCGATGCCGGCGGAGACCGTCGACGAGCTCGGCCGGATCGCCGCGCGGATGCGCTGATGAGCGACACGGCCACAGTCAGAACCGTCCTCGGTGAGGTCACGGCGAGCGCGCTCGGGCGGACCGACTATCACGAGCACCTGTTCCAGATCAGCCCGTTGTTGCCCGGCGACGAACTCGACCACGCGCCCACGAGCCAGATCGAGGCTGCGTCGCTCAAGCTCTCCGGGTTCACGACGATGGTCGACGCAACGCCCATCGGGCTCGGCCGTCAACCGGCCGCGCTGGCCCGGATCAGCGCCGACGAAGGACTCACCGTCGTGGCCACCACGGGCGCCCATCGCGAGCCGCACTACGGCGCCGGGCACTGGTTGCTGCGGCTGACCGAGGCGCAACTGGCCGATCGCTTCACCGCTGACGTCCAGGACGGAATGCCGATCGCCGACGGCCCGGGCCGGGCCGACCCCGCTTTCGGACCGACCGGCGAACCCGTACGCGCCGCCGTGGTCAAGGCCGGCATCGGCTACTGGAGCATCACCGACTTCGAACACCGGGTGCTCGCCGCGGTCGCCACCACCTGGCACCGCACCGGTGCCGCGGTGATGGTCCACCTCGAGCACGGCAGTGCCGCCTTCGAGCTGCTGGCCGTGCTCGAACGGCTGGGAGTCCCGGCATCGGCGGTGGCGCTGGCCCACATCGACCGCAATCCCGATCCCGGTCTGCACGCCGAGCTCGCCGCAGCCGGCGCCTACCTCGGCTACGACGGTTTCGCCCGCAGTCAGCGATGGCCCGACTCGGTCCTGCTCGACTGCCTCGAGCGGAGTGCCGAACGCGGTGCGGCCCAGCGCATCCTGCTCGGTGGCGACGTGGCCCGCCGGACCCGCTATCGGGCGTACGGCGGGATGCCCGGCCTGGCCTATCTGGGCGAACGCGTGCTGCCCCGCTGGGAACGCGATGCCCCACCCGCGCTGGTCGAATCGGTGCTGGTGACCAACCCGGCGCGCTGGTTGAGCGCGACCACCGACGACCCTGAGTGAAGGAGACGCGCGATGAGTGGACCCGAGGTGCGGCCGGTGCCGCCGGTGGAGTTGTCGATCCTGGTCGAGGCGGGCCGCCTCGGCGGCAGCAACGGGCGCTACGAGAAGTTCCTGCCTGATCTGGAGGGCCTCTACCGCGACTCCGCCGCGTACGCGATGACCCGTGGTCATCTGCATGCGGTCTCCGATCGCTCCGAGCTGTACCTCGGGCTCTCGGGCCAGGGGGTGATGATCCTCGAGACCGTGGACGGCGCCAGCGAGGTCATCGAGCGCGCCGGTGGCATGAAGTCGCTGGTCGTCGTCGACGGTGACGGCTGGTCGGTGCGGCCGAACCCCGACCACACCGGTTATCGGCCGTGATCGTCGCGCACGATCTCGGCACCACCGGCGACAAGGCCACGCTGGTCAGTAACGACGGCGTCGTGCTGGCCGCGGTCACCTCGACCTACGCCACCGATTTCGGTCCGCGCGGCAAGGCCGAGCAGGACGCCGAGGCGTGGTGGACCGCGCTGTGCTCGGCGACCCGCGACCTGCTCGCGGCGGCGTCGGTGCCGGCCTCCGACATCGACGTCATCTCGTTCTCGGGCCAGATGATGGGGGCAGTGCTGCTCGACGCCTCCGGATCGCCGGTGCGCCCGGCGATCATCTGGGCCGACACCCGCTCGGTGGCCCAGACCGCCACGTTGGTCGACCGGGTCGGGATGGCCCGGGGTTACGCGATCACCGGGCACCGGCTCAACCCGACGTACTCGCTGTCCAAGATCATGTGGGTCCGTGACCAGGAGCCCGAGGCCTTCGGGCGCGCCCGGACCGTGCTGCTGGCCAAGGACTTCGTCGCCTACCGGCTGACCGGGGTGCTGGCCACCGACCCGTCCGACGCGTCCAGCACCAACGCGTACGACCAGGCAGACGGGGCGTGGTCGGACGAGCTGATCCGGGCCGCGGACCTACCACGATCGCTGTTCCCCGACATCGTGGCCTCGACCGCGGTAGTCGGCCGGGTCACCGCCGAAGCGGCCCGCGCGACCGGTCTGATGGCCGGTACCCCGGTGGTGATGGGCGGCGGCGACGGCCCGATGGGCGCGCTCGGGGCCGGCATCATCGCGCCCGAGTCCGGCGCGTACGCCTATCTCGGCTCGTCGTCGTGGGTGTCGGTCGCTTCCGAGGCTCCGCTGCACGACCCGCAGATGCGCAGCATGACCTTCAACCATGTGATCCCCGGCCGCTACGTGCCGACCGCGACGATGCAGGCCGGTGGCGCCTCGTTGGAGTGGGTGATCGACGTCCTCGCCCCCGGCCAACCGGATCGCTACCCGCGGCTGTTGGCCGAGGCGGACGCGGTTCCGGCCAGCGAGGACGGGCTCTACTTCCTGCCTCATCTGCTGGGTGAGCGCTCGCCCTACTGGAATCCGGCCGCGCGGGCGGTGTTCGCCGGTCTCGGCCGACACCACGGGCCGGCCCACCTGACCCGGGCGGTGCTCGAGGGGGTGGCCTTCAACCTCTACACCGGCCTGCTGGCCTTCGTCGAGAACGGCACCCCGATCGAGGCCGTGGACGCGATCGGTGGCGCGGCCAACTCCTCGCTGCTGCTCCAGATCTTCGCCGACGTGTGGGGCGTCCCGGTGACCCGGCGGACCCTGGTCGACGAGGCCACCGCGGTCGGTGCCGCCATCGTCGCCGGGGTGGGGGTGGGGATCTTCGACGACTTCACCGTCGCGAGCCGCTTCTCCGACGAGCTGTCCGTGCAAGCGCCCGACTCCGGTCGCCACGCCCGGTACTCGCAGGAGTATGGCCTGTTCATGGACGCCTACACCCGTCTCGAGCCCTGGTTCAGCGAGCTCTAAAAGCCCGCTCGAGGCCCGGCCGCCGACCGGATCAGCGGTGTCGATGTGGGGGGCGACCCCCACACCCCCGCTGGGGTTCCCGTCGCTAGCGCTCCTGAAACTCGGCATGTTGATGTGGGGGGCGACCCCCACACCCCCGCTGGAGTTCCCGTCGCTAGCGCTCCTGAAACTCGGCATGTTGATGTGGGGGGCGACCCCCACACCCCCGCTGGAGTTCCCGTCGCTAGCGCTCCTGAAACTCCGGTCAGCGGAGCTTGAGCCAGCCGCGGAGGGTGGCCCACACGGAACGGCGGCCCGGCTCGGCGGTCAGGGCATCGCCGAGGGCTTCGACGCGGATCAGCAGATCGCCCTGCTCGAGGTCCCATTCCTCGTAGCGCGGGCCGGGGAGGCGGGCCACGTCGAGCCCGGCGCCGAGCGCGACGACGCGGTCAGCCGTGTGCAGCGAGCGGGTGTCGAGCGGGTGTTCGGCGGCCGGATCCAGGCCCATGGCCACGAGCATCTCGTCCGAGCGACCGCCCGGATCGGCCGACTGGGTACCGACGGTGTCGACCTCGATGCAGTCGTGGCTGACCTGCCGCAACAGGCTGGCGGCGATCTGCGGCGAGCTGCCGTCCGCGCCGACGAAAAGCACCCGCGGACGGCTGGGGCATGGTTCGGAGGTGGTGTCGATGGTGGGTCTCCCGGGGCTGGACGTGAGTTCCAGGCGGCATCGACTGCGACCCGCGATTCCGCGAGTCGCTTCCGAGTCTACCGACCTCTGACCGGGGAACTCACGTATCCGCGCGTGCCTCCGAGCCTGCATGGTCGCCAAGGCGTGCGCAGCCCGAACAACCTGTGCAGACCACGCTCCGGGGCGGGCCCGATACGCTCGCCGGCGTGAGCAATGTCGCAGTGCGGATCGGGCTGGTCGGTTACGGATTCGGGGGTCGGTACTTCCACGCCCCGCTCATCTTGGGGACCGAGGGCTGCGAGCTGGCCGGGGTCGTCACCCGTTCGCCGGAACGCCGGGCCGAGGTCGAGGCCGAGCACCCCGGTACGCCGCTGTTCGACACCATTGACGACCTGGTCGCGGCCGGGGTCGACGCCGTCACGGTCTGCACACCGGCGGCGACCCACACCCCGCTGACCGAGGACATCATCCGCCGCGGTCTGCCGGTGGTCTGCGACAAACCCTTCGCGCTCGACGCGGTGGCTGCCCGCGGCACGGTCGAGCTGGCCGAGCGCGAAGGTGTGCTGCTCAGTCCTTACCAGAACCGCCGCTGGGACTCGGATCTGCTGACCCTCCGTCGGCTGATCGACGGTGGAGCGTTCGGCGAGCTGCGACGCTTCGAGTCCGCGTTCGAGCGCTGGGCCGACGAAGCGTCCCCGCCGCCCGCCGGTGGCGGTCTGCTGCGCGATTTCGGCGCGCATCTGGTCGACCAGGCGTTGTTCCTGTTCGGCCCGGTGACCCGGGTCTACGCCGAGACCCACGAGGTCAGCCCCGAGAACGAGGACGACTTCCGGATCCTGCTCCAACACGCCAGTGGGATGCGGTCGCAGCTCTCCGGCGCCTGGAGGCAAAGTGCGCCCGGGCCGCGATTCCGGGTCACCGGGAGCGAGGCCAGCTTCGTGCTGACCGGGCCGATGGACGGGCAGGAGGAGGCGCTGATCGCCGGCCGAAGCCCGGCCACCGACGGCGACGACTGGGGTCGCGAGCCCGAGCATGCCTGGGGGACTCTGCACCGCGGCGTCGAGAGCGAGACCGTCCCGAGCGAGCGGGGCCGCTGGGACGAGTACTACGCCCAGTTCGCCGCGGCGGTCCGCGGCGCTGGGCCGGTCCCGGTCGACCCGTGGGACGCGGTGGCGTCGACGACCGTCGTCGACGCGGCCCGGCGAAGTGCTGCGACCGGGCTCACCGTCGAGGTGCCGGAGCTCGCCCGCTCCTGATCGGCGGGTTGTCGCGCCGAGAATCGACGTCCAGTGCGCGGCCGCCCGGCGACACGCCGCAAGTTCAGCCAGCCGCGGTGGACTGGACGTCGATTTCCAGCATCAGATGCGATCCCGCCGAGAATCAGGCCGATCCGGCAGCGGCCTCGGCCAACGCGTGCAGCGTCTCGGTGATCAGCGGCGGCGGACGGCGCTGGGCCAGGATCACCGCGCTGAGATGACGGACCCCGAACTCAGCAAAACCGGCCAGATGGATCCCCGGGTGCTCGGCGACCGGCAGCGCCAGCGACGGGACGATCGAGGCCCCCATCCCGGCCTCGACCAGGGCCAGGACCGCCGGGAACTCGATGCAGACGTGTCGGGTGGGAAGCGGCAGTCCGCTCGCGCGGCGGACCCGGTCGAGGATGAGCTGGACCGCGGTGCCGCGCGGTCCGCTGATCCACGGCCGCTGAGCCAGGTCGTCGAGATGACGCGGGACGGGCCAGGTCGCGGGGATGGCCACCCGGTAGGGGTCGTCGAGCAGCCAATGGTGCTCGAGGCCACCCCGGACCCGACGACCACCGAGATGTTCGTCGTCCTCGACCAGCAGCACATCGAGATCGCCTCCTCGGAGCGCCGCGATCGAGGTCGCCTCGTCGGCGTCGTGCACGTGGACCTGGAGACCGGGTGCTCGCTCCTCCAGCTCGTGGATGGCCGGGACGACGAGCCGGGTCATCACCGAGGAGAAGGCGCCGATGTTGACCGTCCCGCTGAGCTGCGACGACATCGCGTAGACCTCGTCAGCGGCCTCGGCCAGCACCTCGGCCAGCCGGTCTCCGTACCCGGCCAGCCGCCGGCCCGCGGCGGTCAACCGCAGTGGTCGCTGGCCGCCGCTGCTGAACCGATCGACCAGGATCAGGCCGGTCTCGCGTTCGAGCCGGGCCAGGTGCTGCGAGATCCCGGACGGCGCCAGGTGAAGCTGCCGAGCGGCCGCACCCACCCCGCCCGCAGCGGCGACGGCCCGAAGCACGAGTAAACGGTCGGTCGAGAGCTGCATGCAGCCAGACTGTACGCCGACCTCACTCAGAGTCACTTCACTCTGGGGTCTGGAGCGCGCAGGATCATCGCATGGACCTGATCGACATCATCGGCTTCGGCGGCGCAGGCGTCGTCCTCGCCGCTTTCGCCCTGGGCAACCTCCGCACCACCGGGGTGCCCCCGAAGACCCTTGCACTGATGAACCTGGGCGCCGGTGCACTGTCGATCAACGGTCTGATGCACCACGCCTGGCCGTCGACCGTGACCAACTCGATCTGGTTCCTGATTGCCCTGGTCACGCTGGTCCGGATGTCGGCGCGCCCCGCTCCGGCGGCCGCGGAGTCAGTCCTCGGCGGTGGTCCGAGCGGTGTCACCCACGGCAGCAGCGGCGGCGCGACGACGGTCGCGACGTTTGCGCTGCGGGATGACGACGTACTTCGGGTCGTCGGCCGACGCGACGCCGGCGTCGAAGACGCCGATCCTCACTCCAGAAACCCACGTTCCGGCGGTGCGGGACGGGTCGGGGACGAGTCGGTGGCGGTCAGCGCGACGTGCAGTTCGGCGAAGTCGAGGGCGGCGTCGAGGTCGGGAAAACGCAGCGCAGCCGAGATCCGGCCGTCGGTGATCCGGAAGAACGTCGCGACGCGGGTGTCGTCCGCCTCGGGCCTGCGCGCGACCTGGTCGACCACGATCACCCGCTCCCCGATCAGGTGGAAGGCGACCGGCCGCAGCGTGATGCCCGACTGTTCGATCCAGCCGACGAACGCGTCCACGGTGATCGGGCCGGCCCCGCGCGGACCATTCACCACGATCGGGTCGGTCACCGCCGCCCGCGCGTCGGTTAGGTCGCATCGGTTGACGGCCCGGTGCCAGCGGACGACCGCGGCTTCGTCATGGGTGGCACTCACAGGGTCAGTATCGGGCAACGAGGTTGCGGTGGTGTTGCCCGGCTGGTGGCGTGCTCGAGCACCGCGGCCCGGAGCGCATCGGTCTGGACCCGATCGGGCGACAACCGGGACGTCGACAAGGCGCTCGCGGACGCCCGACCCGGCGACATGACCGGGGTCACCAGTTTCCGGTGTTCGCCGTGCTGGCGCAGGCCCTACTTCTCCGCCCCCGACTCCGCCAGCCCGACCGCTCCGGTCTGTACGGCCCAGAGCCCGGCGTAGAGACCGCCGCCGGCGACCAGTTCGTCGTGGGTGCCCGACTCGGCGACCCGGCCCTCGGCGAGTACCCAGATCCGGTCGGCGTCGCGAACGGTCGAGAGCCGGTGCGCGACGACGAGCGCGGTCCGGTCGGCGGTGACGTGGGCCAGCGACCGCTGGATGGCCGCCTCGGTCTCGTTGTCCACCGCCGAGGTCGCCTCGTCGAGGACGAGTACGGCGGGGTCGCGGAGGATCGCCCGGGCCAGCGCGATCCGCTGCCGTTGACCGCCGGACAGGGTCAGACCACGCTCACCGACCACGGTCTGGTAGCCGTCGGCGGTCTCCTCGATGAACCGCGAGGCCTCGGCCAGCCGGGCGGCCTCCTGGATCTCGGCGTCGGTCGCGTCCGGACGCCCGTACGCGATGTTGTCGTGGATCGAGCCGTGGAAGAGGAAGACGTCCTGGCTCACGTAACCGATCGCGCCGCGCAGCGAGTCCCAGGTCAGGTCGCGGACGTCGGTGCCGTCGAGCAGCACCGCGCCCTCGCGTGGGTCCGAGAACCGCAGCACCAGCCGCAGCACGCTCGACTTGCCCGCCCCGGTCGCTCCGACCACGGCGTGGGTCTCGCCGGCCGGCACGACCAGGTCGAGTCCCTGCAGGATGTCGGGGCCGTCGGCGTAGCCGAACCGGATGTCGCGCAACTCGAGCCGGCCGCGGACCGGCCGGTCGAGCGCGGCGATCCCGGGCTGCTGTTGACCGCGTTCGCCCATCAGCGCGAAGATCCGCCGGGTCGAGGCCATGGCCCGCTGATAGAGGTCGAGCGTCTCGCCCAGGTCGGTCAGCGGCCAGAGCAGTCGCTGGGTCATGAAGACGAGCACGGTGTAGAGCCCGATCTCCAGCCGACCCTCGAGGACGAACCAGCCGCCGAGCAGCAGGGTCGAGGTGAAACCGGCCAGGATGGCCATCCGGATCAGCGGGACGAAGGCGGCCGACTTGCGGATGGCGCTCCGGTTCGCGTCGCGGTAGGCCGCGCTGACCCCGGAGACCCGCTCGACCTCGCGCTGCTCGGCGGTGAACGCCTTGATCGTGGTCAGGCCGCCGAGGTTGGTCGACACGGTCGCGCTGACTTCTCCGGCGGCTTCGCGGACACCCTTGTAGAGCGGCTCGAGGACCTTCTGGAACCGGATCGAACCCCAGACGATGACCGGCACCGGAATGAAGGCGAGCAGCATCAGCTGCCATGACGAGGCCGCGAACACCGCGCCGACGAAGACGACCGTCCAGAACGTGTGCAGGATGACCCGCGCGCCGACATCGAGGAACCGCTCGAGCTGGTTCACGTCCTCGCTGATCACACTGAGTACCCGACCTGGCGCCGAGCCCTCGTGCCAGGAGACGTCGAGCTCCTGGACGTTCGCGTACGTCTCGACCCGTAACTCGTGCTCGACCGACTGCGACAACCCGCGCCACAGCACCGCAGCGAGGTAGTCGGTGACCGACTCCACGACCCAGACCGCGATGTTGAGGATCGCGACCGCGACGAGCTGGCCGAACCGGCCCTCGATGCCGAACAGGCTGGAGGCGAACGAGTCGGCTCCGCGCACCACGATGTCGACCGCGACACCGAGCAACAGCTCGGGCGCCACGTCGGCCGCGGTGTTGAGCGTGGTGGCGACGACGGCGGCGATCACCCGGGGACGGAAGCGCCGGTGATGCTGCCAGAGGGAGCGGAGCGGTCTGTTGGCAGCGGGCACTACCCAAGGGTGCGCTCACTGATCCGCCGGTGCGATTCGGTCTCAGGTCGCGGTGACGCCTGTTCGCGGATCTTCCTCGCGTACGCGGCTGTTGCTGGAGCCGCAGATCCGACCAACGTCCGCGAATGCGTACCTCGCCCGACCAGGGCCTAACCGGCGAGCAGCAGCGGCAGATGGCCATCGGGAAGTGGGGTGGCCAGCGCGTACGCGACGGCGGTGACAACCGAACGAGGTCGGGCGAGCCGGTCGGTGAGCTGGGTCGGGCTGAGGGTGGACGAGGTGGTCACCAGGATCCTGGGGGCTGGAGGCTGGCGGGGGTTGGTCAGTGTGTACGACTGTGGGTGGCCCGGGTCGTCGGTGGTCAGCGCGGCGGAGCGAAGGTGAAGTAGCGGGTCAGATCACCGAGCGTCGCGTATCCGGCTCGACAGCTCAGCTGGCGTTCGTCACCCTTCGCCGGAGTGCGGTCGCCTTTCCGCGGCGCGTTGGCCGAGCACGTCGATTGCGACTGCGCCTCCATCGCGTTGCGCAGCGCGGTGATGCTGCCGTCGGAGAGCACCCAGCCCAGGGGGGCGCCGACCTCGGGTTGGGTGACCCGGTCAACCAGCACGACCCGGGTCGGGAAGCGCCGGTCGAGCGCGGGACAGACGGCCGGATGCTCGCCGCCGAGCGGGCAGAATCCGGCCAGCTCGACCGCATCCTGGGCCCGGCCGAGGAGGGCGTCGTTGTTCGACAGCGCGGACCCGCCGGCCAGGTAGGCCGCGGGCGGCAGGGCCAGTTCGGAGGTCGGTTTGGCGCCGAGCTCGGGCTGGGTCACGTTGCGGTCGCCGTTGTTGAGGAAGACGATCAACGGGACCACCAGGGCGGGTCGGTCCACCTTGCCGGCCAGCGCGTCCGCATTGGCACCGCGGACCAGCGGCAGCCACTGATCGGACAGATCGGTCAGCGTGGCCAGCCCGCTGTTCTCGATGTAGCCGCCGTCGACCAGTTGGGTGCCCGGCCAGTACGGCTCGCTGCGCTGACCGGGGACCACCCGGCGGTCGGGGCACGGGCCGACCGTGCCGCTGGGCGTCACGTAGGGGAACCGGGCGGTCAGGAGCGCGGCGGTCGAGGCGCGGATGAAACCGAGGCAGGTGGCGTCCTGGGCCTCTCCGTAAGGCCCGTACGCGGAGAACAGGTCGATCGTTCGCGTCGCCGGACCCGGGTTCTTGTCGCAGTTCTTCTCCGGGTCGAAGCTCGAGTCGGAGGGTGCCGGATTCACCGGCAGCCGCACCTGCGACAAGAAAACCCGGCAGTTGGGCTGGACGCTGGTCGAGTTGAGCACGAGCTGCCCGGTGCTCGGCGAGAGCCCCTCGGCGGGGGCGAGGAACTCGCGCTGGGCCCAGTCGCCCGAGCCGTCCCAACCGTCCTCGATGAGCTTGGCCCGATCCTTCCAGCGCCACGGGTCGACCTCGCCGACCCGCGGCACCGGGACCCCGGTCGCGCCGTAGGTGAGATCGCGGACGAAGGTGCCGTCGGCTGCCCGCGACAACGTCTCGGACTCGGCCATCTTCTCGACCGCAGCGAGCGCCCGCTCGGTCCCCGGTTCCTCCGGCGTACCGCTGAACCGGGCCACGGTCAGCCCGACCGACCCGCCGCTGGCCCCGCCGGACAGGAAGGTCGAGTACGCCCCGCAGGTCTGCTCCTCGATGGCTCGCAACCCGCTGACCGTCCAGTAGCTGGCCCGGATCCCGCCGCCCTCGGCGGCGATCAGCAGCATCGGTCGGACCTTGCGGGTCCCCATGGTGATCTCGCAGCGCGCGGCCTGGTCGTACCAGGAATCGAAGGCCTGACCCAGATCGAGGCGCGGGTCGGTGCCGTCGAGATTCGTCCGGCCCCGGTCGACGTCGTGGATCGCATCGCGACCGCTGACCGCGCCGACCAGCAGCACGGTGAGGACGAGCAGGCTGACCAGCGGCGTACGCCGGAAGCCGAGCAGCCGGAACACCTCGGCGGTCGGTCGGTCCTGCAGCACCAGCCCGGTCGCCGACAGCATCCCGAACAGTGCACCGAAGGCCAGCGTGGCGGTCGCGGCCAGTCCGACCCAGGCGGTGAATCCGGGTGCGACGGCCAGCCCGACGAAGGCCGCGATGGTGGCGCCCAGGAAGACCCAGGAGCGGAGTCGCCAGATCGCCCGTACCGGTCGGAGCACGTGCAGCCGGGTCGCCGCCGCAGTCAGCGCAAGGCCGGGTCGCGATCGCGGCCAGTCGTGCGCCGCCCGTCCGGGGACGCCGATGACATCGGTCAGCCGGATCATCACCCACCACGGGAGGATGACCGCGCCCAGCCCGACGGCCATGAGTACCCAGACGCCGACGGGCGCCGCCGCCCGATCGCCCCCGTCGCGGAGGTAGTCCGCGGGGCGGAGAACGACGAGCGGGGTGTAGGCGCGCAGCAGGCTGAGGCCGCCGACGACGATGGCCGCGATACCGGCGATCGAGCCGGCCAACCCGACCGCGTACCGGTCCTGGTCGCCGAACCGGATCGGCCGGTCCGGGCGATACCAGCCCCGGTCGCGGCCCCGTCGGCTGAGCCAGGCCCGGCGGATGACCCACGAGGTCACCAGCACCCCGACGACCGGGACGGCGACGAACACGGCCAACCGGATCGGGATGACCGGTGCATCGGCGCGCAGCGCCAGTGCCGCCCCCGTCAGTGCCAGGACCGGGCCGACCAACCAGACGCCGAGATGGGTCCGGTCCTGCCAGGTCAGCCGGTCCTCCTGTTCGATCGTCGTGGTCGCGGCGGGGACGTAGGCGGGATCGCGTGGGTTGTCCGACTGTCCCGCCGGAAGCGGGTGGCGCAACGTGTAGACGGTGCGGCGGCGGCCGATGAGCAGCAGGAAGAGCCCGAGAGTCAGCGTGGCGAGCATGGCCGCCAGCGCGTGCCGGGGCCCGGCGTCGTCGAAGACCCAGCGCCGCTGGACGTCGGGCAACTGCTCGAGGATGGCCGCGCCCGACGGGAGCGACAGGGCGGCGATCGCCAGCACCGGTGCGTAGAGGAAGCGCTGGTGGACCACCGCTTTGACCGCCCGGCGGATCCGGGTCCGGGCGGTCTCACTGGGCGCTCCGGCCGGTGCGCGCGGCACGATCACGCTCAGCACCAGACCGAGCACGACCGCGACCACCAGCCACCACTTGAGCGTGGTGGCGATCCGGAGCACCGGCAGTGCGAGCAGACCCGCGGTGACGTTCTCCCACCAGTCCGCCACAACCAGGGCGATCACCAGCCGGCGGAGCCACACCTGCCAACGCGGCTTGGCCAACAGTCGGATGAGGACCAGCAGTACGGCCCCGTACGCGGTCGCGAACAGCACGTCGATGATCAGATGGGCGCGCAGCAACCCGTCGAACCGGAACTGGTCGGCGACGGTCAGTTCGCCGGGCGTCGTCAGGACCGTCCATCCCTGAGCGTTCGCACCGCTGCCGAAATCCGGGCCGAACAGCCGGGAGAACGCCCAGGTGTGACCCTCCGAGTCGGGGATCCGGGCGGACTGGACGTCGATACCGGTGAGGACGATGACGAGGGCAGCGGTGAGCGAGACGAGCAACCCGAGCCCGTAGGCGTCCTTGGCGCTCCGGCCCGCCTGCTCGGTGACGACGTCCACGGCTTCCTCCCCGGTGCGATGCGCAGGTGCCTCGGCGTCCGTCGCTCGATCCCGGTGCGCCCTCAGTGAAGAGAGTGGCCCGCCGGCCGCGATACCGCCAGTGGCGTGCCCGGCGCAGGCGTACGGTCGGCTCATGAGGGAGGACGACCCGGAGCTGATCCGGCGGCGCAAACGGCACGGCAACGTCGGCGTGTTGGGCGGGGTCGCCCTGATCGTGGTGGCCCTCACGTCGAGTGCTCACGCGATCGGACCGCCGATGCTGACCACGGCGGTGGCGGTGCTCGGTTTCGCCGCGGTGCTGTACGGCGTACATGTGGGGTGGCTGATCTTCTATGAGAGCGAGACCGACGGACCGCCCAGCTGAGGCATTCTCAGAAAGAACTGATCGTCGGGTCGATCAAGGGGATCTGGAGCCGATCCTGAGCCAAAGTTGAGCGAAGCGAAATCGGACTGAGCGTTGAACCAAAGCTTCGAGGAGCAAGATCCACACGTCGGATGCGAGATCCTCCTCGGAGGCTTCGCGAGGGTCCGGCGGTGTTCGATCATATCGTGTCGGGTGGGGGCAGTCGACGTCGGCGTGAGATGGACGCAGTGACTCGGGGCTCGGGGAACACTCGGGGGAGCAGATTCGGGGGCTCGGGGAAACAGCAAGGCATTCGGGGGCTCGGGGGAGCGCGGTACCGAATCGGGGTGCTCGGGGGAGCGGCACCGACTCGGGGAAAGAAGGATGTGGGCTGCGAAGCCCAGGTTCTCCAAGCAGAGGCCCGACGCGGGTGACCGCGCCGGGCCTCTGCTTTTGCCGTCGGCGGTGACCGGAGCCGTCGGATCCGTTCTTCCCCCATGGCGGCGGTGGTACGCGTCGCCTCGTCGTCACCTCGACGCATTAGGGTCGAAGGATGGTTCGACGATTCATCGCCCGCTTGCCCGAACGCATCGTCACCGGTGCCTACATCATCAATTCCGGCTGGGGGAAGTGGAACGGTGACGAGGCCACGGCCCAAGCGCTGCACGGCATGGCCGTCGGCGCGTACCCGGTCCTGGACAAGCTGGCCCCGACCACGTTCCTGAAGGCGCTGGCCGCCGGCGAGATCCTGGTCGGATTCGCGCTGCTCAACCCGCTGATCCCGCAGCGGCTGGCCGGGCTGGCGCTGACCGGCTTCGGTGCGGGGCTGGTCGGGCTCTACCTGCGTACGCCCGGTATGCACAAGGACGGCAGCCCCTTCCCGACGCCGGACGGGATCGCGATCGCCAAGGACTTCTGGCTGCTCGGTATCGGCACCAGTCTGGTCATCGACCCGCGGCACTGACCGACGCTATCGGAGGCACCCCTAACATCACCTGGGTGAGCAACGAGGCCACCGAGGTGCGGGAACAGATCGTCGCCGCGGCCGACGCGCTCTTCCAGGCCCGTGGGTTCCAGGCGGTGGGGATGGATGAGATCCGGACCGCGGCCGGGGTGACGCTGCGGCGGATGTACGCCGAGTTCGCGGGCAAGGAGCAGTTGACGCTCGCCGTACTGAGCCGCTGGCACGACCGGTGGATGGCCGGGCTGACCCAGGTGGTGACCAGCGCCGACACCCCGCGCGCACGACTGCTGGCCGTCTTCGATCATCTGCGTGACTGGTCGGCCGACACCGGCTGCCGGGGGAACGGGTTCGTCATCGCGCTGGCCGAGCTGGGGTCCTCCTCACCGGCGGTCGCCGCCCGCGTACGCGAGCACGACGACTCCTTCCGCCGCCAGCTCGCCGCTCTCGTCGAGGCGGCGGGGCTACCACCCGAGCTGGGCCCACAGCTGGGGCTGCTCGCCGAAGGGGTCCACTCCACCGCCGCGCTCGAGGCGGGCGCCGGGGCAGCGGCGGTCGGTCGTGAGGCGGCCGCCCGGTTGATCGCCGCGGCCGATCCACGCAGCTGACCGCGCCATCACGCCCGATCGGAAATCGACCGGTCGTGCGACTCAGGACCGGCTCAAGATCGGGTCGGGTGGGGTCGCCATCCTCCTTCGGAAGCCTTCAGTCACTGCTGAGCCGAAGGTGACCGGGACCCGGGGTGCGCTGGAGGTTGTCCCGGCAGAGTCCTCTGTGTCGGGAGCGGCGGATCTCAGGGGAGTTCGCCGCGACCGACACCCAGTACGGGGGTGCGGCGACGCCTTGGGGGAGGAGTCGCCGGACCACCACCGTGCCCTGCGGGTTCGTGAGCTGTTCGGGGGAACAGGCCCACGTCGCCCGCAGGGCGCACCAACACGGGGCAAGATCCGACTCGGGGGAGTTGGTCAGCTCGGGGGAGTTCGAACCGAACAGACGCAGGTGCGTCCGGCATGCCGGACGAGTGACCACCAGGTCCGACGCGCGGCTGTTCGGTTCGAACGAGCCACACGCAGGAGACGGGTCCCAGTCGGGCCCGAAGGATTTCGGAGACGGGGAAGACGACCAGGGGAAACCGGCGTACGCCGGTGGTCGGCCCACCTCGATCACTCCGGTGAAAGCCGCATGGCAGGCTCGGGGCACGCCATGCCGGGTGGACGCCCGTCGCCGTAACCGGCGGCGGGCTTCTGCCATGTTCTTGGCCCCCACCGCGACGAAGAACACAGGCCGCCGATGAGGGCCCACGCCGCAGTCTGTGGTTACCTGGAAGGACGAAGACACCGCGGTCGCCACTCCAGTAGCCCACGAGGAGTCTTCATGAGCACGATCGTCTCGCTGGTCGTCATGGCCGCACTGCTGGCCGTTCCGGCCGTCGTCGTCTACCGGGTGTATCGCGCCGAGATCCAGGATCGACTGCACGAGATCGTCGCGCTGCTGCCGACGATCCGGGCTACCCGCCTCTGAGGGACCGCTCGGACTGATCGGCTGGCACGCTCGCTGCGGTCACCACGGTGCGGCCCGTCGAGTTCCGGGCCCGGCCGAGCGGACCCAGCCAGCTCAACCTCTCGCTGCATCACGTCTTGCCGGCCAGGAACCGCCTCGACGGGCGACTGACCCTCGACTGCTCTGATGGCGGCTGGGTCTCGCGGGCGGATCGGGACCGCTGAGCGGCTTAGGATGCGGCGTGGCCCCCTTCAACGAGTCGGACGAGCGCAGCCTCGATCTGGTGCAGCGCCTGATCATCTCGGCGCTGGTCGGGGTGGTCGTCGGCGGCCCGACCATTGCCCTGGCCGGTTACTCCGTCTATGGCGACGAGGTCGAGGGTCCGGCCCGGATCGGTCTCTGTGTGCTGAGCGCGCTCGTCGGTCTGCTCGGTGCGGCCGCCATCCAGGTGATCAACCGGCGCCGCCCGTACGCGCCCGGCGTCGTGATCGGCCTGCTCCCCGCCGCCGTCGCGCTGTTCGTCATCCTGCGTTGAACTCTTCGACCGGCGGGCCGAGGCGTACGCGGTGTGAACGCGACACCGCCCGCCCCGAGGAATCGGGACGGGCGGTGCGACGAGCGGCGTTGGCCAGGTCGATCAGCGGTCGAAGTCCACGTCGCCGTTAGCCGGCAGCTCGTAGTCGTCGAACGTGCGCACCTTGCCGTCGGCGCCCTGAACGGTGACCCCGTTGGTGGCCGAGCTGTGGAAGTACGCGCTCGGCGGCATCGACCGGATCCGGCTCTTGGTGTAGCGGTCGCGGATGAAGTTCAGGTTCCCGTTGAACGCATCGGTCGTCTGGTTGTCGGCGATCTTGACCAGCAGCTCGTTGTTGACCCGGTTGCCCTCGTCGGTGAAGTTCTGCGAGCCGGTCCACAGGACCTTCTGCTGACGGCCTTCGAAGTTGCCGTTGATGGTCATCAGCTTCTGGTGCATGTAGAGCTCGGCCGCACCGTTGTGGTTCTTGTCGTACCACATGTCGTAGACCCGCATGGTGCCGTAGCGCGAGCTCCTCTTCAGCAGGGCCCGGAAGACCTTCTCGCCGACGCGCTTCTTGTTGAGGATGATGTACACGTTGCAGCCCTCGTTGTGGCGCTTCCACAACTCGGTCGCGATGTCGGTACGCCACTTCGTCCAGCCCCACATGGCGACCCGGATCGTGGTGCGGCCGTTCAGGCCGTAGCCCGCCTTGACCCCGGTGCACTTCACCTTGCGCAGCGCGCTCAGCTGAGGGACACCCGAGGTGCCCGGTGCCGGCGTACGCGGGTAGAAGTACAGCGTGTACTTCCCGCTGGTGGTGGTCCAGTAGTAGTTGTAGTTGGTCTTGTCCTTCAACATGTCGTTGAAGTACTGGTTGAGCGCGTCGTAGAGCTTGACGTCGCCGACGATGGTCTCCATGTCGTTGAAGCTCTTGTAGGTGTTCCCGGTGTAGGGGTTCGCCGAGCTGAGCATGGAGATGTTCGAGGCGGTGCCGACCTGGCTGAACAGATAGAACTTGGCGTGCATCACCGAACGGACGCTCGACATGCAGCCGCGGCGGCAGGCGAAGACGTAGCTGGGCTGGGTCTTGTCGCGACCGAGCGCCTTCTTCAACTCCTTGATCGCCTTCGAGGTCTCGCCGTCGTCGATCAGCACCTGGACGTTGACGCCACGCTGGTGCGCACGGATCAGGGCGTCGGACATGACCTTGAGATCGAACAGGTACTGCGCCATCCGGATCGTGCTACCCGCCGGGGCCGCGTTGATCGACTGCTTGATCTTGATCATGATCGCGTACTGCTTGGCGTGAGAGCCCTTGGGATTGTTGAACACCGTGCCCGGGGTCGGGGTGTACGGCGTGTCGCCCGCCGCTTCCACCGTGCTGCTGGTGGTATCGGCCGGGGCCGTCGGAGCGGCATCGGCCGCGCCGGACGGCAACCCGACGACCGCGGTGGTGGCGAGCAACGCGACCAGTGCGGTCTGGCAGGCCAGCGCCTTGATCGGTCGGCTGCTCGCCAGCCGCCCGAGAATGGATGGACGGGTTTTCGGAGTCCCCCGCATATCAGCTGTGTTCCTCACGTCAGATTTGTCCCCTCGTCAGATCGTGCAAAGCGGTGACCTCGGGTTCCTCCCACGCCGAGTCCGCGAAAAATCGGCTAACCTACTCGGCCGACTGCCGAAAGTGTGCCTCAGCCCGTCGAGCCCTGCAAACCATAGGAGCGCCGATCGTCCCGGCCCGGCGGAGCCGATACCCACCCGATACGCAACCGTGACCAGAACCGAGAACGGGGGACGAAGGTCACGAAGAGGTCACGGTGATTCCCGTCCCGATCAGCCCGGGCCGGGCTTCGGGAGCTTCGGCATCGATCTGTTGTCCGGCCCAGCGCGTCCTTTATCCCCACACATATGCGGATAGCGGCGACACGGAGCGGATCGTTGACTCGGCCGGGGCACGACCAGGAGACTGACCGCGTCCGGCGTGGCCGGCGAGCGACTCGAGGGACAGATGTCAACACGACGGGCGACCATCAAAGATGTCGCCGCGCGGTCGGAGGTCTCGATCACCACCGTGTCGCACGTGCTCAACGAGGTGGCGGGCAAACGGGTCAGCGACGCGACCCGCGAACGGGTGTTCCGGGCGGCCGAGGAACTCGGCTACCGCCCCAACCGGATGGCCCAGGGGCTGCGCACCCAGCGGACCGGGATGATCGGTTTCCTGTCCGACGAGATCCTGACCACTCCGTACGCGGGGCGCATGATCATGGGCGCCCAGGATGCGGCCCAGGCCGCTGACGCCCTGTTGCTGGTGCTCAACTCCAACGACGACCCGGTGCTGGCCGCCCGCCAGCTCGATG
Organism: uncultured Actinomycetota bacterium; assembly: GCA_963815905.1. Classification (GTDB taxonomy): domain Bacteria; phylum Actinomycetota; class Actinomycetes; order Propionibacteriales; family Propionibacteriaceae; genus Microlunatus. The sequence continues at coordinate 65,796 of CAWFIO010000021.1, forward strand.
CGCTGCTCGAACGTGATGTGGACGGGCTGGTCTACGCGACCTACTACCATCGCGTCATCGATCCGCCGGCCCAGCTGCGTCTGCTGCCGTCGGTGTTGCTCGACGCCCGCACCGAGAACGGCGGGTTGAGCTCGGTCGTGCCCGACGAGATCAGCGGCAGCCGGGCGGCGGTCGAGGAACTGCTGGCCGCCGGTCATCGTAGGATCGGGTTCCTCAACAACGCCGACGAGATCCCGGCCAAGCCGTTGCGGCTGGACGGTTACCGGACGGCGCTCGCGGCGTACGGGGTCGCGTACGACCCGAGCCTGGTGATCGTCGCTGCCTCCAACACCCGGGGTGCCTTCGACGCGGCCACCGCCCTGCTCACCGCCGACCACCCGCCCACAGCGTTGTTCTGCGCGACGGATCTGATGGCCATGGGGGCTTATCAGGCCGTCCACGAGCTCGGGCTGCGCATCCCCGACCACGTGTCGATCGTCGGTTTCGACGACCAGGAACTGGTGGCCGACAGTCTGCGCCCGGCGCTGACCACGGTCGCGCTCCCGCACTACGCGATGGGGCGGTGGGCGGTTGAGACCCTGCTGCGCCAGATCGCCGACCCGACGCTCGGCCCGGTGCACTCCATCACCCCCTGCCCGGTGGTCCGGCGGGTCTCGATCGGCCCGCCCTTCGAGGCGCTGGTCAGCCCGGAACGTACGCGTCCCGCCCGGCGCGGGTGACCACGACCATCTGGGTGAGCGCGACCGCGATGACCATCAGGATCGGCGCCGTCCAGGTGCCGGTCGCGGCGTAGAGCAGGCCGGCCCCCACCGGGCCACCGGCCGCCATCAGGTAGCCGCCGCCCTGGACCATCCCGGACAGCCGCCCGGCCTGCCGCGGCGTACGCGCCCGCTCGCCGACCAGGGTCAGCGCGACCACCAGGGCTCCGCCGGTGCTCGCGCCGCCGACGACCACCCAGGCCAGGATCCAGGCCGGGGCCAGCAGCAGCCCGGTCATGGCGACGATCATCAACGCGCTGATCACCACCCCCACCCGGCGTTGGTCGCGTCGACCACGCATGAAGGCGGTGGCGATCAGGCCGCAGGCGATGCCGGAGACCTGGAGCCCGAACAGGTGCCAGCCGGCGTGCGCCGGATCGACCCCGGTGCTGGCCTCGATCGTCGGCAGCCAGGTGACCAGGGTGTAGAACGAGGTCGACTGCAGCCCCATGAACGCGGTCACCTGCCAGGCCAGGGGTGAGGACCACATCGTCGGTTCGGGGCCGGTGACGCCGACCGGCTCGACGTCGCTCACCCCGCCCCGCAGCCGTAGCAACCAGATCAGCGCAGCCAGCAGGCCGAGCGCGGCCCAGCCGCCGATGGCGACCGGCCATCCGTACGCCTCGGCGATCGGGTGGGACACCCCCGAGGCGAGTCCGGCACAACCGGTCATCACACCCGTGTAGATCCCGGTCAGCAGCGCGATCCGGGTCGGGAAGTCGCGTTTGACCATCGAGGGCAGCAAGACATTGGCCACGGCGATGGCCGAGCCGATGACCGCGGTGCCGAGCCACAGGTTGAGTGACGGACCGGGCAGCGATCGCAGCACGGTCCCGGCTACCAGCACGACGACAGCGACGAGCACCGTCCGTACCGCCCCGAAGCGGTGGCTGAGGAAGTGGACCAGCGGCGAGACCGCTGCGAAAGCGAGCAGCGGGATGGCCCCGAGCAGACCCAGCGCGCCGGGCCCGAGCCCGCGGTCCCGGCCGATCAGGTCCAGCACCGGACCGACCGAGGTGATCGCCGGCCGCAGCGTCGCGGCGACCGCGAGCACGGTCAGGGCCGACACGACGAGAGTGGTGCGCCGGGAGGTCACCCCAGCACGCCAGTGCCGCCGGCGAGGATCGCTCGGGCCACGGGGCTCAGCCGAGCGAGCGGCTGCGCTGGTCGACGCCGAGTTCACCGTAGGGATAGTCGGTCGCGGGCAGCGCGCTCGCTTCGTCGAGCAGTTCGACGTCGCCGCGGTCGAGTCGTAGCGACGCAGCCTTCAGGTTGACGTCGAGCTGGTCGAGGGTGCGGCATCCCAGGATGGTCGAGGTCACCCCCGGTCGGTCGGTGACCCAGGAGAGCGCGACTTCGGCCATGCTCACCCCGCGGGTCTCGGCCACCTGCTGCAGCGCGTCGACGATCGTCCAGGTGCGCTCGGTGCCGCGACGTTCCCAGGCCTCCATCCCGCGCCCGGGGTCGTCGCCGAGTCGGGTCTCGGAGTCAGGTCGCTGGTCACGGCGGTACTTGCCGGACAACCAGCCTCCACCGAGCGGGCTCCAGGGCAGCATCCCCAGGCCGGCGTCGAGAACGGCCGGGACGATCTCCCACTCGATCTCACGGACGATCAGGCTGTACTGCGGCTGCAGGGTGACCGGGCGGGCCACGCCGAGCGCGTCGGCCAGGTGGACGAGCTTGGTCAGCTGCCAGCCGGTGAAGTTGGACAGACCGTAGTAGAGGATCTTGCCGGCCCGGATGAAACCGTCGAGAGTGCGCAGCGTCTCCTCGATCGGGGTGTGCGGGTCGAAGGCGTGCACCTGGTAGAGATCGACCACGTCGACGCCGAGCCGACCCAGCGAGGCGTCGAGCGCCCGGGTCAGGTGCCGGGTCGACAACCCGACCGCATTCGGCTCGGCGCCCATCGGGAACCGGCCCTTGGTGGCCAGCACCACGCGATCGGTGACGTCGGCCGGGCGGTCGGCGTACCAGCGGCCGATGATCTGTTCCGAGACGCCGGCCGAGTAGACGTCGGCGGTGTCGACGAGCGTTCCGCCGGCCTCGACGAACCGGTCCAGCTGCGCGTGCGCGCCGGCTTCGTCGGTCTCGGCGCCGAACGTCATCGTACCGAGGCAGAGGGTTGAAACGGCACAGCCGCTATGTCCGAGGGTGCGATAGTCCACGAAGGCCGTTCTACACCGCTGGAAAACATCACCGGCCCGCAGGGGCGGGCCGGTGGGGCGGAAGAGTGTGCGATAACGACGCAGATCGGCTCGTGATCCGCGTCGTTATCCGACACTTTGGTCAGCGGGTGGCGATCGTCTCCGCCGGCTTGACCCCGACCCGCTTGCTCGCGGCCGAGATGCCGCTTCCGTCGGGGTAGAGCCCCTTCTTCGACAGCGCCAGCACCAGCGTCGCGTGGGCGGCGGCGTCACCGAGCTCGGCGAGCGCCGTGGTGTTGAGGTTGGTCAGATCGTCGCATGCCTTGTGGTAGCACTTGTCGTACGCCTCGCCCGCGGTGCCGCCGTAGATCGCCGCCTGCTCCTCGGTCTTGACGTTCTCGGCCCCACTGAACAGACCGCCGGCCGGGATACCCGCGCCGATGAACGCTCCGTAGTCGGAACGGCCGTCGAACGCGGTCGGCGTCGTGGCCAGGCCCTGGCCGGTGAAGTAGTCGGTGAAGATCTTCTCGATCTCGCCCGACCCGGGCGGACCGGCGGCCGGAGTGTCCGAGCCGTTCCCGTCGTAGACCATCCGGATGTAGTTCGGCGATCCGAGCATGTCGAAGTTCAGGTTCGCGTAGAGCTCCCCGAGCCGGTGGTCGTTGAGATCCGCCACGTAGTGCTCCGAGCCCAGCGTGCCGTTCTCCTCGGCACCCCAGAAGGCGAACCGGACCTGGCGCTGCAGCTTCTTGCCGTACTTCAACTTCGCCATCTGCTCGGCGATGGTCAAGATGGTGGCCGAGCCACTGCCGTTGTCGTTGATGCCGGGGCCGGCGATGACCGAGTCGAGGTGGGCGCCGACCACGACGGTCTCGTCGGCGTTCCTGCCCTGCTTCGAGTCGGCGATGATGTTGAAGGTCTTGCGGTTCGGGTCGTTGTCGGTGGAGGTGACCACCCGTGCGGTGACCGGTCCGGACTGTGTGGCCCGGTACAACCGCTCACCATCGGCGTAACTGATCCCCACCACCGGGATGGTCTGCGGGTTCGAGAGCGTCCCGGTCAACAGATCGGACCGTCCGGGCTGACCCTCGTTGAACACGACCACCGCAGCGAGCCCGGCGGCGGCCGCGTTCTGGGCCTTGACCTCGAAGGTGCAGGTGCCGCGCTGGATCAGCCCGATCGAACCGGCCGGCACGCCGGCGAAGTCGGCCGCTTCGCAACCGGAGGTGCTACTCGGCGTTGGCGCGGGCGGAACGGTCACGTCGATCGGCACCACGGACGCGGTCACCGCACCCGATCCCGAGTAGTCCATGGTGTGGGTTGCGATGGCGGTCGCCGTCGGTGTGACCTCGGCCAGCTGCGCCGGAGCCAGCTCGCGAAAGAACGGGAACGTGAATTCCTGCTTCCTGACCGAGTAGCCGGCCTTCTTCAGCCGCTTCATCACGTACGCGCCCGAGGCGTCGAATCCCGCCGTGCCCGAGGCGCGGATGCCCCCGTTGGCGTCGGCGATGCGTTGCAGGGCCCGTTCGTGCACCAGGATCTTGTTGACGGTCACGGCATGGCGCAGCTTCGCGGTGTTGACCGTGCTGACTGCGGATGCCTGGACAGGTGCGAGCAGACCGGCGGCCAACATGATCGCCGCCGCCCCGATTGCTGTACGTCGCACGCGGGTGTCTCCCTTCGTGAGGGTGGGTGAAGTCCTTCACTCTGTCAGTCAGCGCGGTTGCTGGGAAGGGGTCTGGGCCACGGTCATCGACGCAAGATTGCCGCGTACGATCACTGTCCACGCGAGGATTTACGTGAACAGCGGCATCGTGGAGGAGGATTCAGCCCAGCTTGCGGACGGCTGCGGCGACCGCGGGGGAGACCGCCGGGTCGAAGACGCTGGGGATGATGTAGCTGGCGTTGAGCTCACTGGGCTCGACCAGGTCGGCGATGGCGTTCGCGGCGGCCGACAGCATCTCGTCGGTGATGTCGCGCAGCCCGCCGTCGAGCAGCCCGCGGAAGAACCCCGGGAAGGCCAGCACGTTGTTGATCTGGTTGGGGAAGTCGGAGCGACCGGTGGCGACGACGGCGGCGTGTTGCAGGGCCACCATCGGGTCGACCTCGGGGATCGGATTGGCCAGACCGAAGACGATCGCGTCCGCGGCCATCCCGGCGATGTCGTCCCCGTCGAGGATGTTCGGGGCGGACACCCCGACGAAGACGTCGGCGCCGACCAGCACCTCCTTGAGCGAGCCGGAGCGCCGCTCGGTGTTGGTGTTGTCGACCAGCCAGCGGCGCATGGGCGAGCTGCCGTCGGGTGCGTCGTGCACCGCACCCTTGCTGTCGCAGCCGATGATCCGGTGCGCGCCCTGGCGCTTGAGCAGTCGGATGATGGCCGAGCCGGCGGCCCCGACCCCCGAGACCACGATCGAGACGTCGGCGATGTCCTTGCCCACCACCCGCAGGGCGTTGATCAGCGCGGCGAGAACGACGATGGCGGTGCCGTGCTGGTCGTCGTGGAAGACCGGGATGTCGAGCTCGGCCCGCAGTCGTTCCTCGATCTCGAAGCAGCGGGGCGCGGAGATGTCCTCGAGGTTGACCCCGCCGTAGACGGGTGCGATGGCCTTGACGATCATCACGATCTCGTCGGTGTCCTGGGTGTCGAGGCAGACCGGCCAGGCGTCGACCCCGGCGAATCGCTTGAACAGCGCGGCCTTGCCCTCCATCACCGGCAGCGCCGCCGCCGGGCCGATGTTGCCCAGCCCGAGCACGGCCGAGCCGTCGGTGACCACCGCCACGGTGTTGCGTTTGATGGTCAACCGTCGGGCGTCGGCCGGGTTCGCGGCGATGGCCAGGCACACCCGGGCGACCCCGGGGGTGTACGCGCGGGACAGGTCGTCCCGGTTCTTCAGCGCCACCTTGGGCGTCACCTCGATCTTGCCGCCGAGGTGGAGCAGGAACGTACGGTCGGACACCTTGCGGACCGAGAAGCCGTTCTCGTCGTCGATGGCTGTGGTGATCGCCTCCGAGTGCGCCACGTCGCTGGCGTTGCAGGAGACGTCGACCACCAGGAAGGTCGGGTGGGACTCGACCACGTCGAGTGCGGTGATCGCCCCGCCGGCCTCGGCGACGATGCCGGAGAGTCGGGCGGTGGCGGCCGGGTCGGTCGGCGCCTCCACGCGCACGGTGATCGAGTAGCCGGGACTGGGCGCAGCCATGCGGGGGTCCTTCCATCGAGGGTGTGGCAGGACACTAGTCCACCGAGGCCACTGGTATGACGCGGGTTGGGCGTGGACCCGCCGACCGCGATTAGGCTCGTTGCCATGGCGGACGTGCTCGGGCGGTTACCGACCCGCGGGGAGCTCGGCCGCCACGACCGGACGTTGCTGGTCGTCGGACTGTGTCTGCTGCTCGTGGTCACCGGGATCGGCTGGGGCCTGCTGGCCGAGCGCAGCCGGGCGCCGGCGCGCTGGCTCGATCTGAGTGCCGGCACCGATCCGACGGTCGTCGACCGGATCTGGCTCGCCACCGGTACGGTTCCGACGGTCGACGGCGTGGATCCGGAGATGGTCGGCCGGGCGTTGCTCGATCTACGGACCCTGGGGCGCGAGTACGGCGTACCCGTCGCCGGGTGGCACCCGAACTGGCACTACGTCTGGCCGCGTGACTCTTCGCTGGTCGCGGTCGCGTACGCGCGCACCGGTCATCCCGCCGACGCGGAGCGGGTCCTCGACTTCCTGCAGCAGATGCAGCCGGAGACCGGGTTGTTCGCCGCGCGCTACCGCCCGGACGGCTCGGGGGTGCCCGACGATCGCCCCGGTCAGCTCGACGGTCTGGGCTGGGCGCTGTGGGGCCTGACGGCGGTGGCCGACGAACTCCCGCCCGCCCACCGGGCGGCGCTGCTGGACCGGCACCGGACGATGCTCGACCGGTCGACCGCCGCGGTGTTGCGGCTGACCGCCCACCGCGGCGCATTGCCCCCGGCGTCCCCGGACTACTGGGAGGTCCGCGAGTCCCGCCCGACGCTGGCCACGGCGGCGCTGCTCAGCGCCGGGTTGCGGGCCGGGGCGACCGCGTACGCCGAACTCGGCGACACCGAGCGCTCGGCGGCGGCGGCGGCCGGGCAGCAGCGCCTCGATGCGGCGATCCGGCGCAGCTTCGGACCGGACCGCTACCCGCGTCGGCTGGGTGGTCGGGGCGACAGCGTTGATCTCGGCGTGTCCTTCCTGCTGCCGCCGTACGCGGCCGAGGCCGCCCCCGACGTCGTCTCGGCCTGGCGCGGCGCCCCGGAGGTGATGCGCCGACCGGCCGGTGGCCTGGCCCCGGGCGGGTCGTGGCGCCGCGACGGGATCAGCTGGACCAACATCACGGCGAGCTACGCCATGACCGCGGCGGCGATCGGTGATCGCGACGCCGCAGTCCGGTGGCTCGACTGGCTGGCCCGGCACCGCGCGCCCAACGGCTCGTTGCCCGAGAAGGTGCTGGCCGACGGATCGGCCGCCTCGGTCGCGCCGCTCGCCTGGACCGCCGCCGCCGTGGTCATCGCCGCGGACACGCTGGCCCGCGGCCACTGATCGATCCCGGGTCGGCCCGGCCCGGCCGTCGCTGACCGGCGGTCGGGTCAGACGAGCGGTCGGGTCAGGGTGAGTGGCTCGGAGAAGCAGGCGTCGCGCGCAGCCAGCACCGCGCCGTCGACCACCCGCCAGGTCGACGGCGCGAGCGCGATGATGGTGGTCCCGGCGAACACGGAGCCGCTCAGCCGTTCGCGCAGTTCGCGTTGGACGGCGGGGAGCACCTGCTCGCCGAGCGCCCCCAGATAGTCGCCGAGCAGCACCGCGTGCGGGTTGGTCAGCGCGATCACCGCGTCCAGGCCCCGCCCCAGTGCGGCACCGGCCTCGTCGAGGGCGCGCCGGGTCGTCGTCCCGCCGACCGCGGCCGTGATCATCGCCACCGCCTCGTCGGGAGCGCGCTCGACCAGCTCCGCGGCCGCGTCGGCCGAGGCCAGCCCGCTGGTCACCAGGAGCCGACTCAGCCCGAGATAGGACTGCAGGCAGCCGTTCCGGCCGTGTTCGCAGGCCGGGCCGTCCGGGTCGATGCTGAGGTGGGCCAGTGCGCCGGCCCCGCCGTACGCGCCGCCGTAGATCTCCCCGCCCACGATGAGTCCGCTCCCCACCTCGCGAACCCCGCCGACGTAGGCGACGATGCTGTCGCCGGGGTCGAGGTCGATCTCCGCCCGGGCCGCGTGCAGCGCCGCGAGCTGGGTGTCGTTGCTGATTCCCACGTACGCGCCGTGGACGCCGGCCCGGGTCAGCACCCGGCCGATCGCCTCCCGGACCCCCACCTCGCTCCAGCCCAGCGCGGTGTCCCGCCCGGCCGATGGAGCGTCGGCGGCGAGATAGCCCGGTACGCCGACCTCGACCGCCACCAGGGCGCTCGACGGCGGTACCCGGGTCAGCTGGTCGCGGATGGCCCCGAGCAACAGGGTGAGTGACCGGTCGCCCGCCGCGGCCAACGGAACCTCGATCTCGGATCGGGTGATCTGCTGACCACCCAACGTGGTCAGGGCGAAGCGGATCAGGTCGGTGCTGACCTGGACGCCGAGCACGCACCACGGTTGGCCGTCGAAGTCGATCGGCCGGGTGGGTCGGCCCGCGCGTACGCCGCGCAACGGAGCGAGTTCGCGGACCAGTCGCCGCGTCTTCAGCTCGTTGATCAGGTCGGTCATGGTCGAGATGCCGAGTTCGCAGCCGACGGCGATGTCATGGCGCGAGCTCGTGCCGTGATCGCGTACGTATCGCAGGATGCGCGAGAGGTTGTGCTGCCTCAGATCCCCCGAAAGTCCCCTCCGGCGCACCCCGGGAATTCCGGGGAGAATCGAAGACATGGCCCGATCGTAACTCCGCGGACGCGGGCTCACCGGCGTTCCGGAAGACCGTTGACCACGATCGATTTCGCCGGTCCGGTTTACTTCAGTGATGCCATGGCTCAGCCCTGCGACCCGGCGGTCCCGCCGGTGAACGCGTTCGACCCCTTCCAGTACCTGGCTCTGATGGCGGCCTGCCTGGTGCTCACCCTCCCGCTGGAGTTGGTGTTCGGCGCCCGGGTCTATCGGCGCGCCAGCGGCCTGGCCTTCGCGCTCATCCCCGTGGTGATCATCTTCTCGATCTGGGACATCGCCGGGATCCTTCGGGGCCACTGGAGCTACAACCCGCGCTTCGTCACCGGCATCCAGCTGATCCTCGGGATGCCGCTCGAGGAGTTGGTGTTCTTCCTCGTGGTGCCGATCTGCGGGCTGTTGACCTACGAGGCGGTGGGCCGGGTGCTGGCCCGGCGGCCCGGCCGGCGGGGGCGGGTCGATGCCTGAGTACACCGTCCTGACCGTGCTGGCCATCCTCGCCGTGGTGCTGCTCGAGCTGCTCTGGCTGCGCACCGGGATCTTCCGTACCGCGCAGTACTGGCTGAGCATGCTGATCGTCTTCGGCTTCCAGATCCCGGTCGACGGCTGGCTGACCAAACTCTCCGATCCGATCGTCATCTACGACGCCGAGCAGATGACCGGGGTGCGGTTTCCCTGGGACATCCCGATCGAGGACTTCGGGTTCGGGTTCGCCATGGTGACCCTCGCTATATTGCTGTGGCGCCGCTGGCTCGCGCGCCAGCCGAACGAGGGAGTGCCTGATGACCGCGACTGAGGCAACGTCGAGCATCGACAGCAGCAATCTGAGCGAGGGTTTCGACGAGGCGGCCACCCGCTACGACCTGATGGTCGCGCTCAATCCCGGCTATCACCAGCACCTCGCCGCCGCCGCGCAACGACTGACCTCGATGCTGCCGGCCGGGCGTCGGCCGGGCCGTTGCGTCGATCTCGGTTGTGGTTCGGGCGCGTCGACGCGAGCCCTGGTGCACGCCCTCGAGCGGGCCGGCGCCGCCGAGCCGCAGATCGTCGGCGTCGACGCCTCGGCCGGGATGCTGTCGCAGGCCCGGGCCAAGACCTGGCCGGCCGGGGTGCAGTTCGAGGTCGGACTGGCCCAACAACTGGCCGCCGGACGCGAGCGCTGGGGACTTGGCGAGCCGCAGGCCGGGGTGCTGGCCGCGTACCTGTTTCGCAACGTCGGCGAGCGGGACGAGGTGCTGGCCCAGGTGCACGATCTGCTCGACGAGGACGGCGTCTTGGTGGTCCAGGAGTATTCGGTGGCCGACTCGCTGCGGGCCAAGATCATCTGGACGCTGGTCTGCTGGGCGGTCGTGATCCCGCTGAGCGCGGTGCTGCTGCGCCGGACCCGGCTCTACCGCTACCTGTGGCGCAGCGTGCTCGACTTCGATCCGGTGCCGGTGTTCCTCGACCGGCTGCGCGTCGCCGGCTTCGTCGACGTCCAGGTCGAGACCGTGCCCGGCTGGCAGCACGGCATTCTGCACACCTTCTCGGGGCGCAAGCCCGCCGCAGGAACGCCGTGACGGGCTGGGTCCCTGGTCTGGACCGACGAGCGGTCCGCCACCGCGGCGCCGCCGGGTCCGCCCGACTGACCGCCCCGATCGCACCGGTCGTCGTCGTCGGCGGTGGGATCGCGGGCTTGGCCGCGGCAACCGGACTGGCCGAGCGCGGCGTACCCGTCCAGCTGGTCGAGCCGCAGGCGCAGCTCGGCGGCCGGGTCCGGGCCTGGCCGGTGGACCACGCCGGCGACGCCGTGACCATGAGCCGCGGGTTCCACGCATTCTTCCGGCAGTACTACAACCTGCGCGCCCTGCTCCGGCGGGCCGATCCGGGCCTCGAACGGCTGACCGGCATCGGGGACTACCCGCTGGTGCTGGCCGACGGGCACCGCGACTCGTTCGCCGGCGTGCCGCGTACGCCGCCGCTCAACCTGCTGAGCTTCGTCGCCCGCAGTCCGTCCTTCGGGCTCGCCGACCTCACCCGGGTCGACGTCGCCGCCGCCATGGAGTTGCTCGACGTGTCGTTCCCGCGGACGTTCAGCGACTACGACGGCGAGAGTGCTGCCGCGTTCCTCGACCGACTGCGATTCCCCGACGACGCGCGGCACCTGGCGCTCGAGGTGTTCGCCCGCAGCTTCTTCGCCCTGCCCACCGACTTCGCGGCCGGCGAGCTGGTCGGGATGTTCCACACCTACTTCCTCGGCTCGGCCGAGGGGCTGCTGTTCGATGTGCCCGACGACGACTTCGACACCGCGTTGTGGGCCCCGCTCGGTCGCTATCTGACCGGTCTCGGGGTCGACCTCCGGACCGGATCGTCGGTCGGGGCGATCGAGGTCCGCGAAGACGGCGTCGACGTGCTGGTCGACGACGCCGTGGTCGCTGCCTCCGCGGTGGTGGTGGCGGCCGATCCGGCGACGACCACCCGGCTGCTGATCGACGCCCGGCTCGGCGATCCCGACTGGCAGAGCCGGGTCGAGCGCCGCCGGACGGCACCGCCCTTCGCGGTTTGGCGGCTCTGGCTCGACCGTCCCGTCGCGGCCGACCGTCCGCCCTTCCTGGGCACCGCCCGGTTCGGGCCGCTCGACAACGTCACCGTGCTCGAGCGCTTCGAGCGGGGCGCGCGCGACTGGGCCCGGCGGACCGGGGGCTCGGTGATCGAGCTCCACGCGTACGCGCTGACCGGCGTCGTCGACGAGACGGCCGTGCGCTATCAGCTGCGGACCGAGCTCGACCGGGTCTATCCGGAGCTGACCGACGCCCAGGTGGTCGCGGACGAGTGGTTGCTCAGCCGCGACTGCCCGTTGGCCGACCCCGGTCCCTGGGCCGACCGGCTCACCGTCGGCACCCCCCACCGACGCGTGGTGCTGGCCGGTGACGGTATCCGCTGCGACCTGCCCGTCGCCTTGATGGAGCGCGCCGCGACCACCGGTTTCCTGGCCGCCAATCGCCTGCTCGGCGATCTCGACCTGGCCGGCCACGACCTGTGGACCGTGCCGATGCAGTCCCGCCACGCCGCCGCCCCGGCCCTGCACCGGCTGGCCCTCAAGGCCCCGACCCGCACATCGCAGAAAGTGGGGTTGACTCCTCTTCCTGTCGCTTCGCGCCGGAAGTATCGGGCGGTCGGTGAGAGGAAGCGGAGTTAACTCCTCATTCTGCGGGCCCGGGTAGCTCGCCGCGCTGGCGGAGGGCGTAGCGGCGTTCGGCGTAGTCGAGGTCGTCGACCCAGAGCTGTCGGGCGGTGCGTCGGATCTGCGGCTTGAGCAGCGGGGACATCCAGCGCGCGACCTTGAAGCCGGGGCGATCGGAGTACGCGAGGGTGGCCTCGGTGACCATGGTCAGCGGCCGGCCCTCCTGGTCGACGCCCATCGGGGTGGCGTGGGTCTCGACGATGCTGCCGGCGCCCTCGCCCTCGACGATCCGCATCACGATGGTCCGGGTGTCGGGGCAGCTGAACTCGGCGCGGACCGGGACCCCCCAGGTGCGGCTGAGCCGGAAGGTCACGTCGACCACCAGTACGTGCTCGTCGCTGGCGTCGTCGTCGACGACCAGATGGCTGAACGCGTACGGGTGGAACCAGCTGCCGTGCCAGGGGTCGAGGCGGTTGGCGATGACGTCCTGCGGTTCGCAGATCCCCGGCTGGATGATCACCGCGGTGACCGAGTCGAGCAGCGGCGGGCGGGGTGGCAGCGACGGGCGTTCGGTCGGCGGTTCGCCCTCGGTCGGCAACCCGACCCAGATCAGCACGCCGTCGTCGTAGGCGCGGAACGGCTGCCAGGTCCGGTCGCCCTCGGCGCCGAACGCCAGACCGTGCCAGCGGCAGTACATGGTGTCGCCGATCACCGGGCAGCGGTCGAGCAGGGCCCCCAGGTGCGGGCAGCTGCCCGGTCCGGCGATCAGCGTGCCGTCGGCGGTCCGCCACAGGGTGATCTCGCGCCCGGCGATCGTCCGGGCCACCGACTCGGTGGTGCCGACGTCCCCGCTGGCCCCGGCAACGAACCAGCCGCCGGAGTTCTGGGCCTGCGAGACGTCGAGGGCGGCGGAGATGCGGCGCGGCCGGGCGTGCCGCCAGGTCGGCTCCATCCGGTTCTCCCGCGGCTGCGGCACCCGCGAGAGGGGGATCCGGGCGCGGACCTGGGCAGGCAACGGATCAAGGCGCGTGCGCAGCGACACTGAGTTCCTTTCCACGGGCGGCGTCGAGCTCGGAGGTCTTCGGCCGCGGCGGGCCGAACACCAGGATGCGGGCCGCGGTCAGCGCCTTGCGCGCCACCGGCACCCGAACGCGCTCGGTGAAGATGTCGTAATCGGCGGCCTCGATCCGGTCGAGGATCTGGGCGTAGAGCACCCGCGCGGTCCCGACGCAGCGGGCCGAGCGGGGTGGGAGCAGCGCGATGCCGCGATCCGCGTGCGCGTAGAGGGCGCGGTTGCGGTCGATCTCGAAGGCCAACAGCTCGCGGAACTCCGGCGTCACCGTGCGCAGCCGGAGATCCACCCCGAAGCGCTCGAGGTCGGCGAGCGGGACGTAGACCCGGGCGCGATCGAGGTCCTCGTCGATGTCGCGGAGGAAGTTGGTCAGCTGGAAGGCCAGGCCGAGCGAACGGGCCGGGTCGTACGCGGCCGGGCTCAGCGGGCGCAACACCGGCAGCATCATCTCGCCGATGACCGCAGCCGATCCCTCCATGTAGCCGCACAGATCGGCCCAGGTGCGGTACGAGCCGATGGTCAGATCCATGGCCATGGCGGCGAAGAACCGGTCGAAGCACTCGGCCTCGATGCCGCAGGTCAGCGCGGTGTGCACCACGGCAGCCATCACCGGATCGTCGCTCCGCCCGGCGGCCAGCGCCGTGCGGAAATCAGCCGCGAAGGCGGCCAGCCGGTCCTCGACCGAGAGCCGGGTCGCGTCCGCGTCCGTCGTCGGTGCTTCGTCCGGCAGATCGACGATGTCGTCGGCCAACCGGCACAGCGCGTAAACGGCGTACACATGTTGGCGTTGCTGACGCGGTAACAGCGCGGCACCCCAGAAGTAGGTGGTCCCGTAGTGCCAGGTCAGTCGCGCGCAGGCGCGGTAGCCGCGGCGCAGCAGGGGATCGGTGCTCATCGCGGCGCCGGCAGGTACGCGTCGACCCGCTGGGCGGCGAGCTTGCCCGAGATCAACACCATCGGGACGCCGACGCCCGGCACGGTGCCCGAACCGGCGAAGAACATCCCCGGCAGCCGCTTCTCGACGTTCCCGGGGCGGAAGGGACCGGTCTGGGCGAAGGTGTGGGCCAGAGCGAACGGGGTGCCGGCGGCCATGCCCTGATCCTGCCAGTCGAGCGGCGTGACCAGTTGCTCGGTCACCACGTCGCTCGGATATCCCTCGGCAGCCAGGAACTGGTGCAGCCGCTCGCGCATCGGCCCCGCTTCGGTCCGCCAGTCGACCTTGCCGTCGAGATTGGGCACCGGCTCGAGTACGAAGAGCGTGGAACAGCCGTCCGGTGCCGCCCCGGCGTCGTGCAGCGAGGGCAGGGTGACCAACCGCGACGGGTCGGGCATCAGCGTCTTCTGCTTCATCAAGGCGTCGAAGGCGCTGCCCCACTCCGCCCCGAAGTGGATGTTGTGGTGCGCCAGTTCCGGCTCGAGCGCCCCGCGGACGCCGACGTGCCAGACCACGGCGGACGGCGAGTAGTCACCGTGTCGTAGTGCGCGCGGCGGAGCCAGGTCGGGCAGCAGTTGCTCGTACGCGGTGGGCAGGTCGAGGGTGCAGACGACGGCATCGGCGGCGATCGAGCCACCGCCGGCCAGGTGCACGCCGGCCACCCGACCGGTGGGGGAGCGGACGATCCGGTCGACCCGGTCGCCGTAGCTGAACTGGGTCCCGGCCTTCTCGGCCGCCGAGGCCAACCCGCGGGACACCGCGTGCATGCCGCCCTCCGGGAAGTAGACGCCCTCGATGCTGTCCATGTAGGTGATCACCGCGTAGAGGGTGAGCGCGTCATCGGGGGCGAGCCCGGCGTACATGGCCTGGAACGAGAAGAGCTTGTGCAGCCGCGGGTCACGGAAGCGACGGCGGACCTCGGCGCCGAGCTTGCCGAACGCACGCATCCGCAGCAACTGCAGGGCCGCGCCCGGGGAGGAGAACAGCCCGAGCGGGGAGTCGAAGTTGCGGTCGATGAAGTGGGGCATCTCGACCAGGTAGAGCTTGCGCAGCCAGGCGACGAACTCCACGAACGCGGCCGCGTCGACGCTGCCGCAGGTCTCGGCGATCTCGCGGCGCATCGCCTCCACCCCGGCGCGCACGTGGATGGTGCTGCCGTCGGCGAAGCGGGCCCGGTACGCGGGATCGAGCTGCTGCATCGGGATGGTGGAGGCCAGGTCGGCGCCGACGGCGCGCAGCGGCTCGGCGATCAGGTCGGGCATGGTCAACACCGTGGGTCCGGTGTCGAAGGTGAACCCGTCCTGGCGCAGGATCCCGGCCCGACCGCCCGGCTCGACGCCCGCCTCGACCACTGTCACGTCGTAACCGCGTCCGGTCAGCTGACAGGCCGCGGACAGACCGGCCAAGCCGGCCCCGATGACCACAACTGAACTCATTCGGTTCGCTCCTCGCGCTCGCTGATGGTGGTGATGGGCTGCGGCGGCCGCGTCACCGGTCGCGCCAGGCGATCCGGTGAGCCATCCGGGTGAGTCCGGTGATGCCGTCGGCGGCCAGTCCGGCGTGGTCGAGGGCGCCGATGGCGGCGTCGACGTGGTCGCTGATCCGTACCTCGACGGCCTGCTGGACGCCGCTGGTCCGCAGCGCGTCCTGCAGCGTGCCGACGTCGTCCGGGCTCAGACCCGTGGTGCCGACCCGATCAAGCAGACGCTTGGCCGGGCCGCGCAGGAACTGGTTGGCCAGGGCCAGGATCACCGTGGGTTTGCCGGTGAGCAGGTCATCACCGGCCGGCTTGCCGGTCCGGACCGGGTCGCCCCAGACCCCGAGCAGGTCGTCGCGCAGGGCGAACGCCTCGCCGAGCTCGACCCCGTACCGACTGAGGGCGGCGTGCGCCTGATCGTCGGCCTCGGCGGCGACCGCCCCCAGTTGGAGCGGACGCAACACGGTGTAGCTGCCGGACTTCAGCTTGGCCACCTGCCGCGCGTGCGCGAGATCGCGCCGTCCGGCCGCGGTGCCGATGATGTCGCGGCTCTGGCCGTAGACCAGCTCGACCACGAGCTGACGCCACAATCGGCGCATCGGCGCCGGGAGTTCCGCGGCCAGATGGTCGGCCTCGGCGTGGGCGAGATCGCCGACGAGCACCGCGATGCTCTCGCCGAACCGCTGGGCGTCACCCCGGGCCCGCGAGTGCAGATGAAGCTGTGTCGACAGCGCGTGGACCGACGGTCGGCCGCGGCGCGAGGCCGATTCGTCCATCACGTCGTCGTGGATCAGCGCGAAGACGTGCAGCAGTTCGAGGGCCGCGGCGACCTGGACGCTGTGCCCGTCGCTCGGACTGCCCGCTTGGCCACCGGCCGCCAGCCAGCCCCAGAAGCACATGCTCGGCCGGATCCGTTTGCCGCCCCCGCTGGCCAGGGCGCGCATCATCTCGGGCAGGTCGCGTTCGCGCAGGATGTCGGGGGCATCGACGCCGTCCAGACCCGGCGTACCGGGGGTGGGGTCGAGTTGCCAGGTCTCCGCCAACTCGGACGCGGCCTCGTCCAGCCGCTCGTCGATCCGGGCCAGGAACTCGGCGTGCCGCGCCTCGACCACGTCGAGCGTCGCCACCGGACGCAACGGGGTCACCACCCGCTCCGGTTCGACCACCCGGCGACCGCCGCTGCTCACCGCCACCGCCCGGTCAGGCCACGACAAGGGAGAGCTCCCGGATCTGGCGGACCGCCCAGGGGCTGAAGATGAACGGCGTACGCCGAACCGCCTCGATCACGTCGCTCCACGGCACCCACTTCCACTCCATCACTTCCCCAGGATTCGGAAGGGGGTCCGTCCGCGGATGCAGTGCTGTCGTGGCGGGTGCATCGCCAGCGACGACGCGGCCGGTGTAGGTCGGGCAGATCTCGTTCTCGACGATCCCGCTGGCGTCGACCGCGCGGTAGGCGAAGTCGGGGAGTGCGGCATCGAGCTCGCCGGCCTCGAGGCCGAGCTCGTAGTCGAGTCGCCGTTCGATCGCCTCGGCGAAGGACTCGCCGGGTCGCGGATGGCCGCAGCAGCTGTTGGTCCACACGCCGGGCCAGGTCTTCTTGCTCAGGGCCCGACGGGTCAGCAGCAACTGCTGCTCGGCGTCGAACAGGTAGAGCGAGAACGCCAGGTGCAGCGGGGTGTCGGTGTCGTGCACGGTCGTGCGATCCGCCGTACCGATCGGCGAACCGTCGGCGTCCAGCAGCACAACGGCATCGGCGACATCAGTCAGGGGCCCGAGCATGACGGTCACTCTAGTTGCCGTTCCCAGACCGACAGTGGTTCAAACATCGCACACTCGGGAGTCCGGCTCCCTTCGGGTTCGTCGGTCGGGGCGGGGCTGGACTACAGTGCAGCGCGTTGATGCTCCATCGCGGGGGCTACTTTTCGATGGCCTGAAGAAAGAGTCGTTGGCGATGAAGAGCCTGCTGCTCAAGATTTTCCGAGCGCTGGGGCGTCCGCTGACGCTGTCGCAGGTGCTGTCGAGCGCCGCCGGTGCGGGGGTGATGTTGATTGCCGCGTCGTCGATGGAAGAGGCCGGTTTCACCCTCTTCTCGCTGCTGATGCTGGTCTCGAACACCCTGGTCGGGTTGTTCCGGGCCGCCATCTTCCAGCCCGCCCTGATCACCCAGCGCACCACCCCCGGCGCTCTCGTACCGCTGCGCTACGCCTCGCTCGCCTGGATCCTGGGTGGCGCCATCATGGTCGGCACCGCGATCGCCTTCGACGTCCGATCCCCGATCGCGCTGACCCTGCTCGGGGTCACCAGCGGTATCCCGTTGCTGTTCGACTGGTTGCGGTTCCGGGCCATGGCCCACGACCGCCGCTGGGTGGCGGCGCAGGGTGACCTGATCCGGGTCGTGTTGATCGTGGTGACGCTCGCCGTCCCGATGGTGCGGACCGACGCGATCACCCTCCAGGTGTACGCGTCCGCGTCCACGCTGCTGCCGCTGATCTTCATGGCCATCCGGTTGCCGCGGCTCAGGACCTGGGAGCCGTACAGGACCTATCGCCGGGCCGGCGGCTGGCAGACTCTGGACTACGCCTTCGGCGCCACTCTGGTCGCGCTCCCGCTGCTGATCCTCGGGGGGCTCGGGCCGTCCTCGACCATCCCCGGCGTACGCCTGGCCCAGTCGTTGCTCGGACCGCTGAACCTGGCCTTCGCGGCCTCGGTCTCGAACATGGTCGCCGACGGTGCCACCCGCCCCGAGTTGGCCGCCGACAGCGCTGTCATCGGGCGCGGGATCAAGCTCGGCCGGCTGATGGCCGGGCTGGCCATCGCCCTGGTCTCGACCGTGATCCTCGTGGTCGCGCTGACCGGCTTCTCGTTCAAGGGTGTGACGAACTCTTCGCTGATGCTGGGCCTGGCGCTCATCGGTGCCTCGGCCATCACCACCGGCTGGTCGAGCACCCACGCCGTCGTGCTCCGGATGCTCAACATGCAGGGCCGGGTGACCATCGGTCGCGCGATCATCTCGGTGGTCACCGTGGCCGGCTTCGTCATCGGCTACTTCGTCGACGGCATCACCATGAGCCTGATCATCGGCTTCGCCACCCTGACCCTGGCCAACCCCGTCGTCTTCATCTCGATCTCCGCCCGCCACTACCGCTCGGTCACCGCCACCTGAGCGGACCCGCCTGTCTGCGGACTTTTCTCGGATCAGCGGCCCCTGCTGGAGGCGCAGATCCGAGCAGAGTCCGCAGACACGTCGGGTCCCGATCGGCACCCGGGTGTTGTCCGTCGGCCGAGTTATCCACAGATTGCCTCTGGGGGTCTGGAGCGAGTGGCGCGCGTGTGATCCGGTGCCTGCATGGAG
The DNA here is from genome assembly GCA_963815905.1 of uncultured Actinomycetota bacterium. Lineage (GTDB taxonomy): Bacteria > Actinomycetota > Actinomycetes > Propionibacteriales > Propionibacteriaceae > Microlunatus. The sequence continues at coordinate 84,580 of CAWFIO010000021.1, forward strand.
AACCTCACCTACACCCGTGACCTGATCCGGCACGGTCGTTCGGCCGACGAGATCGCCCGGATGGTGCGGGCGGGCGAGCTGACCCGTGTACGCCGCGGCGCCTTCGTGATGGGGGCCGGTTCGACCGCTTCAGGGACGCGGCCGACGCATCTGCGACTGGTGCGAGCCACGGTTGCCCAGTGCCCCAGCGAGCTGGTGGTCTCGCACATGTCGGCTGCCGTGGTGCACGGACTGCCCCTCTGGTCCGCCGGGCTCGATCGGGTGCACTTCACCGCATCCCGTCGCGGGGGCGGCAAATCGAGACGCCTGGTCAAGGTCCACGGATCACCCCTCGAGGCTGATGAGATCGCCGTCGTCGACGGCCTCGTGGTGACGAGTCTGGCGCGTACGGTGCTCGATTTGGCCTGCGAACTCCCCATGCAATCCGCTGTCGCCGTCGGTGATGCCGCGCTTCGGCTCGGCGTGACCCGGGCCGACCTCGACTCACTCGTCGAGCGGGCCGGCCCGCGTAACGGGATCGGTGCCGCCCGCCGGGCCATCGCCTTCCTCGACCGCCGCAGCGGGAGCGTCGGCGAGTCGCGGAGCCGGGTGCTCCTTCACGCGAACGGGTTCCCGAAGCCGGAGTTGCAGTTCGAGATCGTCGACCGCGAAGGCTGGGTATTCGCGCACGGCGATTTCGGCTGGGAGGAACTGCGGACGGTAGGAGAGTTCGACGGCAAGACGAAGTATCGACGCGATCTGCGCCCCGGTCACGATCCCGAACGCGAGTTGTTCGACGAGAAGCTGCGTGAGGACCGGATCCGTGACCTCGACCTACAGGTGGTGCGCTGGGTCAGTGCCGATCTCGAACGGCCCGCGGGGTGGTTCGACCGGTTGCGTCGTGCTTTCGAGCGCGGGCGACGCCACCTCTGACCGGGTCTGCGGACCTTGCTCGGGCCTGCGGCTGGTGCAGGAGCCGCAAGGGCGAGGAAGGTCCGCAAACGGCTCGAGCCCATGGACCGGCCGGAAGCCGCCCTCACCAGATCAGCGGCCGGCCTTGTAGTGCTTGACCACGGCGGCACCCGAAAGCGACCTGTAGTAGACCGCGGTCTCGTCGAGCGAGCCCCGGAAGTAGTCGCTGGTCGGACGGTTGGCCCAGCCCTCGAGGCTGTCGCCGCCGACCATCCAGACGCCGAAGTAGGCCCGGGAGCGGGACTCGGTGTTCCTGGCCACGGTCTTGCCGTCGACGAACAGCGCCATGCCGGACGAGCTGTGGCGCGCGACCACGTGGTGCCACTTGCCGTCGTTGGAGGCGTTGGGTGCGGTCAGGACCACGTTGGTGTCGGCGTAGACCCCGAAGTTCAGCCGGCCCGCGTTGTCCAGGTAGATCTGGCGGTCGGTGGTCGAGGTGGGGGTCTTGTCGCCGTTGTCGGTCCGCGGCCGGCCGTTGGTGTAGCCGATGATCTTGCCGCCGCTCCTCGTGGTCGTCTTGAACCAGGTCTCGAGGCTGAAGGTCTTCGGGGCCGCCAGCAGCTGATCGTTCCAGACGTAGTCGTCGACCCCGTCGAAGCTCGCGCCGCGACCCTGGATGCCGGCCACGTTGAGCTTCGTGCCCCGGAGCCGCCCGTTCAACGAGCCACGCGAATTGGCCCCCTTGTGGGCGACGCGGAATCCGGATGGCTCGTCGTAGCGCCAGAAGAGCCGGGGTCCGTCGGCGATGACCGTACGCGGGTAGGTCGGTGGTCTCGAGGTCGCCCTGGCCCTGACCGTGGCCGACTTCGCGCTGGTGTTACGGCCGTCGGAGACCGTCACGCGATAGCCGTACGTCTTGCCGGACGTGCGCTTCTTGTCGGTGAGGGTGATCTGCGGCTGCGACCACCACCACGAGGTGGCGGTACCGGTCCAGATCGGCTTGGTCGTGCCGGTGCGGTAGACCCGGTAGGTCAGCGTGGCGTCGTCCTCGTCGACCGAGGTCAGGATGCGGATCTGGATGGCCTTGGCGGTCAGCGCCTCGACCTGCACCTGTGGGACCGGCGGTGCGCCGGTGTCGACGCTGCCGAACCGGGTGATGCCCTGCTGTACGTGGCCGCCGATCATGGTGAACTCGCCGGCCGCGTACAGATAGCGGTTTCCGCTGCTGCCCTGGGCGATCGCGAGCGCCCGTCCGCCCACCCGTTCGCCGTTGCCGCCGTTGGCCTCCGGTGTCCACGCGCGGATGCCGGCGTCGGTGGTGCTCTGGGCGTAGAAGTAGTGCCGCTTGCCCTCGGGGAAGTACTTCATCGTCCGGCAGTTGTGGACGTGGTTGGCCGAGTAGAGGATGCCTCGGTAGGGCAGCACGGCCTGGGTCGCACCCAGGCAGGTGTCGCGCCAGCGCTCCTCGAGCGTGCTCCAGTCGAAGGCGATCCGCCCGTCGAACACCTCGAAACCGGTGCCCTCGTTGCCGATGTAGAAGCCGGTCGAGTCGACCGCGATGGTTTTGGTCGCCGAGCGGGGGTCGAGGAAGCCCGGCGGGTAGTTCTTCACGTTCGCCCCGGTCTGCGCGTCGACGACGGCGACCGAGTGGGAGTACTGAGCGTTGATCGAGGAGAAGGTGCCACCGACCACCACCTTGGTGCCGTCGGGGGACAACGCCAGCGCCCGGCCGTCGCCGTCGCCGTCGGCCCGCCAGGGCTTGAGCGCGCCGGTGGTCGCGTCAATGGCGGCGAAGTCGGGCCGCGGCTCGTCGTTCATCTGGTTGAAGCGGCCGGCCACGTACAGCGTGTCGGCGCTCGCCGCCAGTCCGTAGACGAACGACGACGGTTTGGCCCGCAGGTCTTTGACCGTGCACGCGGCCACGTCGATGGCGGCGATCCGGCTGACTGTGACCCCACCGATCGAGCTGAAGTCGCCACCGACGTACACCGTCGCGCCGTCGGGTGAGGTGGTCAGCGCGTTCACCGTCGGGGTGTTGTCGACGTGACCGACCGGGAACTGACACGAGGTGGGCGCACCGGTGTCGGCGTCGAGCAGCACCAGCCCGGGCAGCGCGCGCTCGGTCCCCGATCCGCCGTCCGGCGACCGGACCGTGGTGAAGACGCCGCCGACGACCACCGTGTTACCCGAGGTGGCGATCGCGTACGCGGTCCCGTCGGTCTGCCACGTCGGCAGGTCGTCGGCGCTGAAGGCCAGGCCCGGCGACAGCGCCTGCGCACCCGACGGGGTGGCGACCACCGCGGCCGCGGCCAGCAGCGCGGCCAGGGCTCCCGCCGCCACCGTCCGGGTGGCCCTTCGGGTCATCGTCGTGACCGGCGCAGTCCGCCCCCGCGGAGTGCTGACCGGGACGTGGTGGAAAGTTCGATTTCGAAACACCGTGTGACGTCCTGTCCAGCTGAAATGAGGTCTCGATCTCCACCCGGGGGTGCAGTGATCGAGGCCCACTCACCCTACCGGCTGAACCGGTCGGCGGGGCGGTGAGCACCGCTGGATTGGTTTGCTACATAATCTTCTGTTCACTAAGATGACAGGCTCGCAGCCATCCGGTACGTGGGGCCCAGCGCGATGAGCGGGGGCCGGACGCGTTGCCAGTCAGAGCCGATCTGGGTCGTGCGATTACGACGGCCAGTGTGGCTGAACATCCAATCGTGGAGGACTGTGCGTTGACCAAACGGGCATTGATCACTGGTGTGACCGGGCAGGACGGGTCCTACCTGGCCGAGCTGTTGCTGGAAAAGGGCTACGAGGTCCACGGCATCAAGCGCCGCGCCTCACTGTTCAACACCGAGCGTGTCGATCACATCTACGAGGACCCGCACACCCAGGATGCGCACTTCAAGCTGCACTACGGCGATCTGAGCGACGGGTCCAACCTGACCCGGATCATCCAGACCGTCCAGCCCGACGAGATCTACAACCTCGGCGCCCAGTCGCACGTCGCGGTCAGCTTCGAGTCCCCGGAGTACACCGGCGACGTCGACGGCATGGGCACGCTGCGCCTCCTCGAGGCCGTCCGGCTGCTCGGCATGACCGACACCGTGCGCTTCTACCAGGCCAGCACCTCCGAGCTGTACGGCAAGGTGCAGGAGATCCCGCAGAGCGAGACCACCCCGTTCTACCCACGGTCGCCGTACGCGGTCGCCAAGCTCTACGCGTACTGGATCACCGTGAACTACCGCGAGTCCTACGGGCTCTACGCGTGCAACGGCATCCTGTTCAACCACGAGTCCCCGCGTCGCGGCGAGACCTTCGTCACCCGGAAGGTGACCCGCGGCCTGGCCAACATCTCGCTCGGCCTGCAGGACTGCCTCTACATGGGCAACATCGACTCGCTTCGCGACTGGGGTCACGCCAAGGACTACGTCCGGCTGCAGTGGCTGATGCTCCAGCAGGAGCAGGCCGAGGACTACGTGATCGCCACCGGTGAGCAGTACTCGGTGCGCGAGTTCATCACCTGGAGTGCCGCGGAACTGGGCATCACGCTCGGCTTCGAGGGCACCGGGCTCGACGAGGTCGGCGTGGTCGAGGAAGTCGCCGACCAGAGCGCCACCGCCGTGAAGCCCGGCGACGCCATCGTTCGCATCGATCCGCGCTACTTCCGTCCGGCCGAGGTCGAGACGCTGCTCGGTGACTCGAGCAAGGCCCGCAAGAACCTGGGCTGGGTCCCGGAGATCACCGCGCGTGAGCTGTGCGCCGAAATGGTCGCCTCCGACCTGCAGGTGGCCAAGCAGCACGCGCTGCTCGGCGCCCACGGCTTCCCGGTCACCATGAGCCGGGAGAACTGATGCCGGTCACCGACGAGTCGCTGTCGACCAGCGACAAGGTCTACGTCGCCGGTCACCGCGGGATGGTCGGCTCGGCCATCGTCCGCCAGCTGACCGAGCGCGGCTACGACAACATCGTCACCGCGACCCGCAGCGAGGTGGATCTGCTCGACGCCCAGGCGGTCGACGCGTTCTTCGCCGCGCACAAGCCGGATCAGGTCTACCTGGCCGCGGCCCGGGTCGGCGGCATCGTCGCCAACAACACCGAGCCCGCCGACTTCATCTGGGACAACCTGGTCATCCAGGGCAACATCATCAAGTCGGCCCACCAGCACGGCGTCCAGCGGCTGCTGTTCCTCGGCAGCTCGTGCATCTACCCGAAGTTCGCCGACCAGCCGATCCGCGAGGACAGCCTGCTGACCGGGACCCTCGAGCCGACCAACGAGCCGTACGCGGTGGCCAAGATCGCCGGCATCAAGTTGTGCGAGAGCTTCAACCGGCAGCACGGGCGCGACTACCGCAGCGTGATGCCCACCAATCTCTACGGTCCGGGGGACAACTACCACCCCGAGCACAGTCACGTGATCCCGGCGATGCTGCGCCGCTTCCACGAGGCGGCCCGGGCCGGCGCCGAGCAGGTGACGATCTGGGGCAGCGGTACGCCGCGCCGCGAATTCCTGCACGTCGACGACATGGCCGCGGCCAGCGTGCACGTCCAGGAGCTCGACCCGGCGATCTACTGGTCGCACGTCCAGCCGATGCTGTCGCACGTCAACGTGGGCTGGGGCGACGACCTGACGATCCTGGAACTGGCGGAGCTGGTGGCCAAGGTCACCGGGTTCGACGGTGAGATCGTCACCGACCCGACCAAACCCGACGGCACCCCGCGCAAGCTGCTCGACGTCAGCCGCCTGAACGACCTCGGTTGGAAGGCGACGATCGAGCTCGAAGCGGGCCTGCGCGAGGCGTACGCCTGGTTCGTCGAGCACGAGCACAACCATCGGGAGCGCTAGATGAGGGTGGCGCTGGTCTGCCTCAACTATCCGCCGGAGGCGACCGGGATCGCGGTTTACACCGGTGGTTTGGCCGAGGGTCTGGCCCGCCGGGGTGACGAGGTGTCGGTGGTCAGCGGACTGCCGCACTATCCGCAGTGGAAGGTGCACCCGGGGGCCAAGCAGGCCACGACGCGCGAGGCCGGGGGCGGGTTGATCGACATCCTGGTCCGGCGCCGCCGCCACGTCGTGCCGTCCGATCCCAAGCTGCATCAACCGGCTGTTCATGGAACTCACCTTCGGGATGAACGCCGCGATCGCCCGCTGGAACAATCCGGACGCGGTCATCGTGGTCAGCCCGGCGCTCTTCTCCTCGATCATCGCCACGCTGCGGGCGCTCGTCACCCGCAAGCCGGTGATCGTGTGGTTGCAGGACATCTACAGCCTCGGGGTCTCCGAGACCGGGATGGGTGACGAGAAGACCGGACGACTGTTGCTGCTGGCGGAGCGCTGGCTGTTCCGCCGTGCCGCCGTGGTCGTCACCATCCACGAACGCTTCAAGTCCTACCTGGTCCGCGAGATGGATCTCGATCCCGAACGAGTCGCCGTTGTCCGTAACTGGTCGCACATCGACGACCTGCCCGCCGGCGATCGTTCGGCGCTGCGAGCCCGCCTCGGCTGGCCGGACAACGCCACCGTCGTGCTGCACGCCGGCAACATGGGCGCCAAGCAGGGTCTGGAGAACGTCGTCGAGGCGTCGCAGCTGGCGGCCGAACGCGGCGAGGAACTGCTGTTCGTGCTGATGGGTGACGGGAACCAACGCCCGCTGCTCGAGGCCGCCGGCGGTAACGACCACCTGCGGATCATCGACCCGCTGCCCCGCGAGGAATTCCTCGACGCACTCTCGGCGGCCGACATCCTGTTGGTCAACGAGAAGCCCGGGCTGACCGAGATGGCCGTCCCGAGCAAGCTCACCTCCTATTTCGCCACCGGACGCCCGGTGATCGCGGCGACCGACGCGACGAGCGTGACGGCCGAGGAGATCCAACTCGCCGGGGCCGGTCTGCGGATCGATGCCGGAAAGCCCGAACTCCTGGTCGAGGCCGCGCTCCGACTGCGCGCCGATCCACAATTGGCGACCGAATTGGGCGCGCGTGGACAACGTTTTCGTGAAGCTACGCTCACCGAGGATGCGTCGATATCGGCTTTTTCGAAGCTGTTGCTTAGCATTGCGGGGCAGTAACCTCCCCCGACTCTGATTCAAGCAAGGTGGCCCTGATGGTTCGGCGCTTACTGGCCATCGGCCTCGCGGCCCTGGTGGTCGTTCTCCTCATCGTGGCTCTCACGGTCCAGCCACGCCAAGGCGCGCCGGTGATCGCGCACCCAGAGCGGCCCGGCGCGTACTCGGTCGCCATCATCGGCGACGATCCCTACGGGGAGGCGGAGCTGGCCGCGTTCGGGGGGCAGGTCGACACGATCAACGCCGCCGACGTCGCGCTGGCCGCGCATCTGGGTGACATCAAGGACAGCAGCACCCCGTGTACCGCGGCGTACTACCAGCGGATCCGGCGCGACTTCGACCGGTTCGCCGTGCCGCTGGTCTACACGCCCGGTGACAACGAGTGGACCGACTGCCACAAGCCGGCCAACGGCGCCTACAACCCACTCGAGCGGCTGGCCAAGCTGCGCGAGGTGTTCTTCCAGACGCCGAACACCCAGCTCGCGGCGAACACCGAGGACTTCTTCAGCTACGCCGGTGACGGCTATCCGGAGAACGTCCACTTCAGCCTCAAGGGCGTGACCTTCAGCGCGGTGCACGTGGTCGGCGCCGACAACGGCATCGATCCGTGGACCGGCAAGGCCGCCGCGACCGCCGACCAGACCGCCTCGGTCAAGGCCCGCACCGACGCCGCCATCACCGACCTCCGCGACACCTTCGCCGCTGCCGTCGACCGTGGCGACCGGGCCGTGGTGATCCTGACCCAGGCCGACATGTTCACCCCGAACGCCGCGTTGCAGACCCCGCGGTACCGGGCCGCGTACGTGCCGATCGTCTCCGAGATCGTCGACCAGATGAGCTCCACCGGCCTGCCGGTCTACCTCTTCAACGGCGACACCCACGCCTTCCGCGAGGACTCCCCGCTCGCGAGTGACTCCGCCTGGCCGAAGTTCTACGGCGTCACCCCGACCGACGACCTGCAGCGCGTCACCGTGGACGGCGACAAGGCGGCCACCGACTTCCTCAAGGTCGACATCAACATCGACGCCGCCGAGCCCGTCCGCTGGACGCGCGTCCCCTTCAAGAAGTAAGCGGCTCTCGGCATCAGCCCGGGGCTCTCTCGGCAGCCCGCGGCAGCGCCGTCGGGACCCAGCCGCGCTGCAGGTTTCCCATGTTGCATGGGGTTCCTGCGGCTTGCATGCGAAGTTTCTCGTGCTACCCGCAGGTTTCCCATGCAACATGGGAAACCGTCAGCCGCCCGAGCCCGCCGGCAAAAACCGGCAGAATCCCCCGAAACCTACGCACGACATGCGCCCCCGAGAACGCGATCGCGTCGCCGGGTCCGGTTGAGCACGCGGTCATTTCCCCCATAACCGGCTCTCCCGTCGCGGCCGCTTACGTTAACATTGCGTTTCGATCGGTGGTGGTCGGTTTCGACTCGACGGCGCCATCGGGATGAGAGCTTGATCACTTCGATCACAGTTGGGCCGCTATCTGGTCTCCGGACGGTCTCGGGGCCGCTGGAGCATGCCAAGATGTGGGCGATTCTTGCTAGGGATGCGCCCGATCTCCACGCCGATGAGGGCGGGGGGAAAGGCGTTGGAGGGGGCGCTGCAGAGTGCGCATGTCGTTGACCGTTGCTTATGAGGAGTTGGTCCGGGCTCAAAAGCCCGCGAAGGGAGTTTCGCTCTACTCACGATTCGTCAACCGGCCACTGGGCCGGGCTCTCGCCGCCTGCGGGGCGGCGATCGGCCTGACACCGGACCAGGTCACGGTGCTCTCGGCGCTGTCGACCACGGCGGCGGTGTTGACGATCGCGATCGCGCCGCCGAGCATCGTGTCCGGCGTGGTCATCGCCTTGCTGATCGTCCTGGGCTTCGCCCTCGATGCGGCGGACGGGCAGTTGGCCCGGTTGACCGGTACGGGTTCCTCGGCCGGCGAGTGGTTCGATCACGTCATCGACGCCGGTAAAGTGGTGGCTCTGCACAGTGCGGTTCTGATCGCGGCCTATCGGTTCTTCGACCTCGATCTCCACCTGCTGCTCGTGCCCATGGCCTACCAATTGGTCGGGGCGGTGGTGCAGGCGGGCGGCACGCTGCGTGAGCGACTGGGCCGGGGAATCATCCCCAGCTCGAAGACCAACGGGTCGGCGTCGCGATTCTCAGCCGTGGGTCTGCTGGCCGCCGATTCCGGCGTCTTCGGGCTGTTGTTCCTGACCTGGGCCTGGCCCGAGGTCTTCGCCGTGCTGTACGGGCTGCTTTTCCTGGCCAATGCCGCGATCGGTGTCCTGTTGTTGGTGAAGTGGAAGCGCGAGCTCTCCGCGATGAAGGAAGGTCAGGCGGGATGAGTGCACCTCGGGTGGGGTACGCGGCGGGAGCATTCGATCTGTTCCACGTGGGCCATCTCAACATCTTCAAGCACGCTCGGCAGTACTGCGACCACCTGATCGCCGGTGTGGTGTCGGACGAGATGCTCCGGTTGGTCAAGGGCATCGAGCCGGTCGTCCCGCTCGAGGAGCGGCTCGAGATCGTGCGCAGCGTGCGCTACGTCGACGAGGCACGTGCGGAGGTCGTGCCGGACAAGCTCGACACCTGGCGCGAGGTCGGGTTCGACGTGTTCTTCAAGGGCGACGACTGGCGCGGCACCGACAAGGGCCGTCGGCTCGAGCGCGAGTTCGCGGCGGTCGGCGTCGAGGTCGTCTACTTCCCCTACACCGTGCACACCTCGAGCACGATCCTGCGCGAGGCGCTCCGGGTGCTCAACGGCGGCGCCCGCGCCGCCGCCGCGAGTCACTGATCGCGGCGATGTCCGAGCCGGCGCACGTGGGGTCAGCGGGCCAGCCCGGCGATCACCCGTCCGGCGATCGCGGCATGACCGGCATCGTTGACGTGAGCCCGGTCGGCCACGACCATGTCCGGCTGGATCACCGGCTCCGGGTCGATCAGGCTGATGTAGCGGGCGTCCACCGCCGCCGCGGCCGCCCGAACGGCCTCGTCCATGGCCCGCACGGTGGGGTTGACCGCACCCGCCGTCGACGGGCCGACGGCGATGATCTCGGCGTCGGGCAGATCCGCACGCAACGTGCGGTAGGTCCGATCGATCGCCGCCACCACCGGCTCGGGCTGGGCCGCGTACGCGGTGAAGTCGTTCTGGCCGCCCGCGACGACCACGATGTCCGGGCGGTCCGCCACCGCCTGGGGCACGACGTCGAGATAGGCCGGACAACTCGCCTTGCCGCAGCCATTCAGGCCCGCGGTGGTCAGGTAGCCAGTGCCGCCGTTGGCCAGGTTGATCTCGTTCCAGCCGCGGTCCTTGGCCACCAGCGTCGACCAGCGGAGTTCCGGTGACGATGCACCGGTCCCGTGGGTATAGGAATCGCCGATGAACACCGCATGCGGCGTGGCGGTGGGCGTGGCCCGGTCCTGGACCAGCAGCACGACGCTGGCCACGGCCACGAGGGCCACGACCATCAGCACGACGATGCGGGGGTTGACGCGAGGGCGCGGTCGGCCTGGTGAACTCACCACTCAACTTAACCCGGGGGACGCTGTCGGCCCCGGGTATCTCGAAGGGGCCCTCGTGCCCTCAATCATCCAGGCCGAAGGCCTAAGCTGCTGCCGGCCCAAGGGGGGGCCTGGTCCGACCCGGTCCGCCCACCGAAGGAGAGCGTGAGCTTTCATGTCCGTATCGAGAGCGGTGCGCCGATACGCGGCGTCGCTGTTCGGGCTGCTGATGCGTGTCGTCCCGGCCCGCAACCAGGTCTTCGTCAACGCCTTCCCGCGTGACGAGGGCAACGCGGTCGAGGTCGTCCGGGCGCTGATCGAGCGTTATCGCGGCCGGATCATCTGGGCCGATGCTCCCGAGCCGGAGCGGCTGGGGACGCTGGGGCTGGACCCGTCGCGGATCCGCCGGGTGGGCAAGCGCTCGCTCCTGGGGATCCTCGCCTTCCTGCAGTCGCGCGCGGTCTTCAACACCCACGGCATCTACGGCTGTCCCAAGCCGGTGGCCGGCAAGGCGATGGTCAACCTGTGGCACGGTGACGGCCCCAAGGGTCACGCCGGTGCCATCGTCTACTCGACCTATCTGGTCTCGGGCAGCGGGGTCTTCGGCCGCCGGCTGGCCGCCGATTTCCACGTGCCCGACCGCGATCTGCTGCTCACCGGATTGCCCCGGACCCGGCAGCTGCGGACGCCGGCCGACGCCGAAACGCTGACCCGCCTGGGCATCGACCCGTCGCGGCCCTTCGTGGTGTGGATGCCGACCGTGCGGCAGTACTCGGCCGCCGGAGTCAACGACGCCCGCTCCGACACCACTGATCCGGCCGCCGATCTCGATCTCGCCGCCCAGGTCGCGCCCGGCGCCCGCGCTCTGGCGGCGTTGGGGTTGCAGGTGGTGGTCAAGCCGCACCCGATCGACCTGGTCTCGCGCCGCTTCGACGGCTTCCCGAGCGTCTCCGATCCCGAGCTGATCGCGGCCGGGACCACCGCGTACGCCTTTCTAGGCGCCTCGGCCGGTCTGTTGACCGACTACAGCTCGGTGTGGACCGACTACCTCACGCTCGACCGTCCGATCGCGTTCTTCACCCCCGATCTCGATGCCTACCTGCGGGGCCGCGGCGTGGTGCCGGGCTCGCTCGACCACCTGCCCGGGCCGACGCTGGTCACGGTGGCGGACTTCGAGGCGTTCGGTCGCGAGGTGCTCGGAGCATCGGTCGGCGAGGGCCACGCGCTGCGTCAGCGGGTCCGCGAACACTTCCAGATCATCCACCCCGAGAACCCGGCCGACGACCTGCTCGACGAGCTCGAGCGCCGAGACGCGCTCGATTTCCGCAGCGCAACCGTTGCGGCCCGAGGAGCACACACATGACCCGTCGTCTGGACCGTTTCACCGGAGCCGGCTACGACAAGGGCCGCCCGCCGACGACCCAACTCGCCTGGATGCTGGTCAGCGGCCTGGTGTTCCGCCGCTGGTGGTGCCCGGCCGCGCTGCGGGTGGCCATCCTGCGGGCCTTCGGCGCGACGATCGGTGAGGGGGTGCTGATCCGCCACGAGGTCAAGATCCACTGGCCCTGGAAGCTCACCATCGGTGATCACAGCTGGATCGGCGAGCAGGTGTGGATCCTCGACCTCGAGCCGGTGACCATCGGCCGCCAGGTCTGCCTGTCGCAAGGTGTGCTGCTCTGCACGGGCAGCCATGACCGGCATTCGCCCACCTTCGAATTCGACAACGCCCCGATCGTGATCGAGGACGGGGCCTGGGTCGCCACTCGCGCGACCGTTCTGCGCGGAGTCACCATCGGGGCGGACGCCGTGGTCGGCGCGACCGCGCTGGTCACCACCGATGTTCCCGCCGGGGCCGTCCGGGTGGCCCCGCGTGGCCACGACCTCACCACCGATCGGCAGCAGACCGCCTCATGAAGATCCTCAGCATCGTCACCCTCGTCACGCCCGACGGCGACTACGGGGGCCCGCTGCGGGTGGCGGTCAACCAGGCGACATCGTTGCAGGCCCGCGGCCACCAGGTCACCATCGCGGCCGGCGTGCGCGGGTATGCCGACGGGACCGCTCCGACCACGCTCGGCGGTGTGCCGGCCCGACTGTTCCCGGCCCGCCGGCTCGTACCCAGGACTGGTTTCGCCGGGCTGACCACGCCGGGGCTGCTGCGGTTCCTGATTCGTGAGGCGCGCTCGTACGACGTCGTCCACGTCCACGTCGCCCGCGACCTCGTCACCCTGCCCGCGGCGGCGCTGCTGCGCCGGCTGGGCGTCCCGTACGTGGTGCAGTCGCACGGCATGATCGACGCCTCGAGGCACCCGCTGGCCCGGGTGATGGATCCGGTGCTCACCCTGCCGGTGCTGCGGCACGCGCGTCGGGTGTTCTACCTGACCCCGACCGAGCGCGCCGACCTGACCCCCATGCTGCCGTCGCCCGATCGGCTCACCTGGTTGACCAACGGGGTCCCCGACACCGACCTGGTCGCCGATCCCAGCACCCCCGAGGTGCTCTACCTGGCCCGGTTGGCGCCGCGCAAGCGTCCGTTGCTGATGGTCGACATCGCCGACGCGCTGGTGGGCGACCACCCCGAATACCGGATCCGGATAGTCGGGCCGGACGAGGGCGAGGGTGACGCGCTGCGGACCGCCATCGAGCGGTCCCCGGCCGACATCGTCTGGGAGGGTGCGCTCAACCCCGATGACACGCTCGGCCGGATGGTCAAGGCCGGCATCTACGTGCTGCCCTCGATCAACGAGCCCTACTGCATGTCGGTGCTCGAAGCCATGTCGATCGGCCTGCCCGTGGTCATCACGTCGAGCTCGGGGCTGGCGTCGGTGGTCCGCGACGAGGGGGCCGGCGTGGTCACCGATCCGTCGCCGGAGGCATTGATCGCCGGGGTCCGCTCGATCGTCGACGACCCCGCCGCCGCCCGCGCGATGGGCGAGGCCGGTCGTCGGGCCGCCCGCGAACGCCTCGGCATGGGTGCGGTCACCGATCTGCTCGAATCGGTCTACGCGAACGCCTGACGCACGACGACGGCGGGTGCGCTGGGGTCCTGGAGACCCACGCGCTCCTCTAGGTCGGCTGTTCGCTTTTGGGCTGCCGGATCAGCAGCAGGCAGGCGATGATCACCACGACCACGCCGAAGGCCTGCAGCAGCGACCCACGCATCAAGATCACCAGGTAGGCCGGAAAGACCGCGCCGACGATGAACCAGATGCCGGTCGGAGCACCCGTACGCCGGGCAGCGTTCGCCTCAATGGCACGTGCGTCGAGTCGGCGCACCGCGTACCCGAGCACCAGGAAGACCACAACCAGGAACAGGATCCCGCCGTTGGCCAGGGCCTCGGCCCACAGCGGGGCCGACAGGTTGGTGAAGCTGTAGCCGCTGAAGTTGCCGAGCACGATGCCGGTGTCGAGCGGCTTTCCGGCCCACAGGGTGCGCGGCATCCAGAAGGTCAACAGTCCCAGTGCCTGCCAACCGGGCGGGACCACATCGGCCTTCCAGAACGCGTTCGCGTTCGCGACCTGCCAGAACGAGTCGTAGTCGGGGTTGCCGCCGTACTCGCCGAAGAACCCGGCGCGGCTGAAGTCGGCTACCCCGATCCGGAAGGCGTCGGCGAGCGGAAAAATGAAGAACAAGCCGATGATCAGGCCGGTCATGGTCAGACGCACCCAGGACACGCTCCGGGTGGTGCCGAGATAGACCAGCAACGCGAAGACCACCGTGCCGAGGGTGTAGCGGGCCGAGCTGACCGGGTTGACCGCTACCAGCAGCGCGACGAATCCAGCGGCGATGAGACCCAGGTAGACCACGCGAAGCAGCAGGCTGGGGGTCCGGCGCAGCAACTGCACCAGACCGCCGAGGCCGATCAGCAGCGGGTAGACGGCGAGCGCCAGCACGATCGCCCGGACGGCCGAGTCCGGCCACGCGGTGATCCGGGCCGCGGTCGCGGCCTCACGGCTGGCGAACAGCGCACCCCGGCCCACCCGGAGCACGTAGTAGACGGTGATCCCCAGGCCGATGACGGCCAGCGCGACCGTGACCGTGGGGCGGATCCCCAACGTCCGGGTGGGGTCCGTGGTGGACTTCGCACCGGTGACCGGGACGGTCGAGCGGGGACCGGCAGCGTCGATCTCGCCCTTGCGCCGTGACACCCAGGCCACCAGCGTGCCGATCTCGAAGCAGAGCACGCCCAGCAGCACGATCCATATGGTGGTGAGGTCGGAGGCCGGCGGCACGTCGGGAGTGGTCGTCGACGGCTGGTCGCTGCGGATCTGCACCGCGGGGGCCACGCCCATGAAGATGTAGGTGAACAGCCAGACGAAGAACGCGAAGAATCGAGCCTGTCCCGCCGCCATCAGCATCGAGAGCCGCAGGCCGCACCAGACGACCAACACCAGGGCCAACGAACCGGCGGTCGAGCGATGGACATCGGGGACCTGCGCCAGCAGAAACGCCGGCACCGTGACCCCGAGAATGCCGAAGGCGAGGAAAAAGACCACCCAGGAAATGGCGCTCGAATTGCTTCGGCTAGTGTCGTTGGTCACAGCGACACTATCGAGGGCATCAGCCCTGCTGACCAGACTCATTCGATTCCTCCATGGCGGCCGGGGCGGCTGAAGTGTGCGTGGAACCCGAACGGGTTGGTATGCTACCCCGCGAAACAGTCATGCAGCGATCACCGGATCGCGTTATGTAATTAGGGTGATCCGTGGAGTTCGGCCAACTGGTCCAGGTTATTCGACGCGCCTGGCTGCTCATTCTCGTGTTTCTCGTCATCGGGCTGGCCTCGGCCGTCGGATATCTCCGGTTGACGCCCGCGCAATACACCGCCCGCGCTGACGTCTACGTCTCGATCGTCGGTGTGCAGTACGCCAGCGAGCTGACCGCTGCGTCGTCGTTCTCCCAGCAGCAGGCCCGTAACTTCGGCATCATGGCTAACCGCCAGCGCGTGCTCGACCCCGTGATCGACCAGTTCGGTCTCCAGGTCACGGCCGCCCAGCTGGCCGGATCCGTCCGGGCCACCGTCCCCGCCAACTCGTCGCTGATCTCGATCGAGGTCACCCAGTCCTCGCCGGCCGACGCCGCAGCGATTGCCAACGCCGTTGGTGCCAGCCTGGGCGAGACTGCCGGCAAGCTCCTTCCGCCGGCGAAGCGCGGCGCCCCCTCCATCTCCCTGCAGACCGTGCAGCGTGCCGAGGCGCCGACCGCCCCCTCCAGCCCCAACACCCTGCCCGTCCTGATCCTCGGGATCGGCGGCGGCCTCGCCCTCGGTTTGGCGCTCGCCCTGCTGCTCGACGCGATCCGCCGCTCCAACCGGGCGGCCGCTGCGGCCCCCAGGGAGGCCCCGGCCCCGGTGGCCCCCCGTCAACCCCAGCAGTGGCACGACGTCGAGGACACCACGCCCACCGCCTGAGCGCGACTTCCGTGGGGGTCTGAGGTCAGGACCCGGGCTCTACTCCGCTGGGCTGGGGGCATTGACCGCACCGGACAAGTGGTTTTTCTGGGGTTTTCTCAGCTCACAGCCGATCCACAGACTCGCCCCTGTGGTCACCTCTGATTGGTGGGCGCGTCGGTGTCCGGCCTGGTCAGGGGTCGGGTGAGCTTGATCACCACTGGGGAATCTGATGGTCACAAATTGGACACGGTTCTCAGCATCACGTTATGGTAACGACGCGTTCATGACCACGGCTTCGGCCAAAGTGTGGCCCCGACTCATCGTCGAGCGGGATCATCACCGGACATCGAACGCATCACCACCTTCGATGCGTCCGGTCTGACCGCCACGGTACTTGCCCCCGACCACATGGACGCCTACTCAAACCTGGGCAAGGACGTTTCGTTCTCGGGGATACGGGAGTCGTCGACTCTCGCTTAGACATCGTTGTCAGTTGATGTCTGTTCCCCGTGCGGCCCGTTGGCGGGGAGGTTGCTCATGCTCTTCACACGCCACTTCAAGCGGCGGCTCGGGATCATCCTGGCTCCGCTGACTCTCATCACCACGGCAGCGCTCATCCCGGTCACGGCCGCACCGGCCGAGGCGGCCAGCACCTGGCTGCCGTTCGAGATGCCCAGCGCCGCCACGCTGCGCAGCTCGCCGAAGAAGGTCTTTGCCAACTGGGTCCCGTCGCTGCCGATCTCGATCGACAACAAGGCGCCCTCCAGCGACTACTACGCGGTGAACTACCTGAAGCCGTCGGGCGAGAGCGGCAAGCACGCCGCGTACGGCGGCTACTCCCGCGACCGGCCGATGGGCCGGGCGCCGCTCACCGGTTCGGACTGGAAGCTCCAGGACATGAAGACCGAGGTGCGCAACGCCATCGCGGCCGGCATCGACGGCTTCACCGTGGTCATCTACACCTTCCCGGCCACCGGTCAGTCCAACGCGCAGTGGACGAACATCCGGCTGATGGCGCAGGCCGCGGCCGAGGTCGGCGGGGGCTTCAGCATCATCCCGATGCCCGACATGACCAGCAGCGTCAAGGACGCCAGCGTGGAGACCATGGCCACCCGGATGAACGAGCTGTCGAAGTTCAGCTCGGTCCACAGGATCGACGGCAAGATGGTTTTCTCGCCCTTCGTGGCCGAGCGCAAGCCGGTGGCGTTCTGGCAGTCGGTGATGTCGTCGCTGGCGGCCAAGGGCTCGCCGGTCACCTTCTGGCCGCTGTTCCTCGACGAGCAGACCTATGGCCCCGCCTTCTCCGCGATCAGCTACGGCATGGCCAACTGGGGCAACCGCGACCCGGGTCACAACAACCCTGCCATCACCTACGCGACCGGGCCGATCGGCCGCGTCGCCAAGGTCAAGTCCCGCGGCGACAAGTGGATGCAGCCGGTCTCGGTGCAGGACGAGCGCCCGCGTGAGGGTAACTACTGGGAGGCCGGCAACACCCAGAACCTCCGCAACACCTGGGAGATCGCGCGCAAGACCAACTCCGACTGGGTCCAGCTGACCACCTGGAACGATCTGCCTGAGGGCTCGGGCATCCTGCCCTCGGCGAGCCACGGGTTCACGTTCCTCGACATCGACGCCTACTACATCAACTGGTTCAAGACCGGTGTGGCACCGAAAATCACCCGCGACGCGATCTATTTGACTCACCGCAAGCAGCTGCGCAGCGCCAAGGCGCAGTACCCGCAGTCCAAGTGGATGTCCAACCTCAAGGGCGGCACCGCCGGCCGCGACAACGTCGAGGCCTTGGTCTTCTCCCAGGCCGCCGGTACCGTCCAGGTCACCACCGGGGGTCGGACCACCTCGTGCGCGGTCGATGCGGGAATCGACACCTGCACCGTTCCGGCGGGCAACGGCACGGTGAGCGCCAAGCTGGTCCGCGGCTCCACCCAGGTCGCGTCGCTGACCTCGCCCTACCCGGTGAGCGGATCGCCGTACATCCAGGACTTCGAGTACACCGGCTCGAGCAGCCTGCGCAACGGCACCAGCGCCTCGCTGCCGGTCGCGCCGCCCGCCACCGGCTCGACGGTCACCATCGTCCCGACCGAGGACACCTTCGTCAACCAGGCCGTCCCGACCAAGAACTACGGTGGCGGCCCGAGCATGCTGGCGGACGGCTCACCCGCCATGCAGTCGCTGATGAAGTTCACTCTGCCGGCGGCTCCCGCGGGCAAGACCCTGACCGGTGCGACCCTGCGGATCCGCACCACCCCGGAGTCGGTGGCCTCCTCGGCCGGGACGTTCGACGTCAAGCTCGCCGGTAACGGCTGGGCCGAGAAGGCCGTGACCTGGAACAACCGCCCGGCGGCCACGTCCGGCGTGCTGGGGAACTTCAGGCCCGTCGCCATCAACACGGCCTACACCACCACCTTGTCGGCGGCCGCGGTCAAGCCGCTGCTGGGTCAGCAGACGACGTTGTCGGTGAGCACCACGAGTGCCGACGGGGTCTTCTTCGATTCGTTGAGCAACGGAGTGGCCGGTGACCGGCCGCAGCTGACGCTGACCTTCTCGTAGGGCTCCGTCGGTGGGGCCGGCTCGTCCGGCGCCTCCGACCAGCAGGCCGCGGCCGTCGTCCCCCGAGGGGGCGGCGGCCGCGGTGCATTCCGGCTCAGCTCTCGCGCGAGGTGATCGCGTAGTACTGCAGATCCCAGTTCTCCAGCTCGGCCCGCACGGGATAGGGGGAGTACGCGGCGCTGACCACGACCCCCTCACGGCTCGCCGTGACCTCGACCGCACCCACGGCCAGCGGGGCGGTCTGGGTGAACAGCCCGGCTGGGGCCCGATAGGTCGTCGTCGTGTCGCCGACCCGGAGCACGATGTCGGCCGGCTCGGAGAGCATGGTGACCACCTCGACGGTGTCGCGCGGACGCATCGCCGAGCCCGAGAGCTTCCAGCTCATCCGGGCCCGCTGCGCGCGCGGCTGCGCGGTGTAGCTCTGCACCCGGTGGGTCAGGATCAGCTCGTCGCCGGTGATGCTCGGCGGGGTCCCGTTCTTGAACTGGGTCTGGTAATAACCGTTCAGGTCCAGGAAGGCCTTGCCGTGCGATTGCGACGGGGCGAACTGGGTCGACTCGCTGTAGTCGTTCCAGGTGATCAGCTGGGCGAAGTCGGAGTGGTCGCTCAAGGCCCGCTCCCACGACGCCCGCAGCGTCTCGGTGTTCCCGGCCTCGCCGTAGCGCAGCTCGCGATAGCGCACGTCCTGGACGGCGATCGGCGCCATCCAGGCCACCCCGGCGTGATGCACCGCGGCCGCCAGCTGGGGCGCGTTGCGGATGCTCTTGGGCGTCCGGACCCCCCAGATGCTCATCGCGTACGCGATCGGGGCGTACGCGTGGATCCGCTGCGGGTTCAGCTCGAGCATCACCGCGATGAAGGCGACGGAGATGGCGTGCCGGGTCTCGAGCTCGTCGAACAGCTGTTGCCACCACTCGACCGGCCGGTCCTCGGCCTTGAAGCTGGACAGCACGTAGCGGCCGTCGTCGAGTCGGTACGCGGCCTTGCCCGCGCCGGCGTAGAACTCAGCCAGGCGGTCGGCGATCACCGGAATCGGCTCCGCGGCTGCAGACGAGGTCACATCGAGGTTGGGGACCGTGACGAATCCGGTCGGGCTGGTGGCCGCCGCGGTGTTGATCGCCATCGTCGTGTCCCACAGGTCGCCGGACCAGGTCAGGATGTTGACGGTGAAGCCGTCGATTCCGGCGGCCGCGGCCTGACGCACCTCGGTCTCGGCGTCCGCAAGCCGGTAGTCGCCCTCGACCGGATCGCGGCCCAGCGGCCGGTCGCGCATCAGGCCGCCGGCCGATGCGTACTTCCCGCCCTCGCCGTCGGGGCGCAGGTAGTGGGTCGTGTAGTAGTCGTTATCGGTGGGGGCGTTGTCGATCGAGATCGGGTACGGAGGGAAGTAGTGGGCGAACACCTTGCGCGGTGACGACCCGGTGGCCGCCGAGGCGTAGGGCAGCTTGCTGGTGTCGGCCGCCGGGATCGGATGGCCGGACCGGACGGTGAGGGTCAGCGTGGGCACGGTCGTGGTCACCAAGGTGATGGTGGTGAAGGAACGGGAGTAGCCGAGGGTCACCCCGGCCGCCGACCCGGGACGGAAGGCGCCGAGGTCGCTCAGCGACGAGCTGATCGTGGAGCCCGCGGCGGGGACGTTCGGGTCCCCGGGGTTGAGCAGCGCCCCCGTGAGGGGGGCCTCGTCGTGGCTGAGCTCGGCGGCCGACCAGTCGCTGCTGGTCGCGGAGATCTCGAGACCGGGATCGTCGGCGTCCGACTCCGCGATGGTCATGGTCAGCGTCGCCGAGGTCACCTCGTCGACCGACGGTAGCGCGGACAGATCGAAATCGAGGTAGCTGCGGTAGCGATACTTCGACACCTTGAGCAGACCGGGGTCACCGGTGCTGCTGACCCAACCGGGATGCCACAGGTCGGTGTAGCCGAGGCTGGTCGGCTCGAGGACGATGGTCCGCACCGCCGCGCGGGCACTGCCGGTGGTCAGACCGGTCGCCGAGACGGCCAGCAGCAGCAGCGCGATCAGGACCGTACGGTGCCACAGACGGCCGGAACGGCGCCGAGGTCCCGTCCCGGCCGGCTGTGTCACCAAGGTCTACTACCCGATCTGATAGGTGAGGACGAGCGCCGGACGGTAGCTGGAGTTCGCGTGCATGCGGCTCCAGAACCACAGGTTGTCACTTCCGGTGGAGGTCACGGCCAAGCTGATCGTAGTCCCGGGGGCCGCAGCGAGATCGGACGCGCTGAGCGTCGCCTCGATCGGGGAGTTGACCGCGCTGTTGGCCGGGAACTCGCCCAGGGTCGAGCCCAGAGTCGGCTGGTTGTTCCAGGTCAACGGCGTCGACCCGGCCTCGGCCCAGCTGCTCGAGGTCGTCTTCACCTGGTGGGCGTCGATCGAGCCGGCGATGGCCTCGGTGGTCGTGCGCGCCTTGAGCGTGGCGCCCACCAGGGTCGAACCGGCCGGGGCGTCCGGCACCGTGAACTTCAGGTACGCGGTGTACGGCGAGGTCCCGCCGCGCGAGGCGACGTTCGAGGAGCTGCCGTAGCTGGTGTTCGGCGCACCCTTGTTCGCGTACGTGTCCTCGATCGGCACCACGGAGACGGTCTGCAGCACCGGGGCGGAGGTGATGGTGGCCGACGCCTGCACCGAGGCGTCGCTGGTGTTGCCGGCGGCGTCGACCGCGATCACCTTGTAGTAATAGGTGCCCTGCGAACGGCCGGCGTCCGCGTACGAGGTGCCCGAGACCTCGGCGACCTTGGTCGAAGCGCCGGGGGTGAAGCCCGAAACGGTCGAGCGGTGCACCTGGTACGCGGTGACCCCGACGTCGTCGGTGGCCGCGGTCCAGGTCACGTTGATCGTGCCGCCCGAGATGCTTGCGTCCACTCCGGTCGGCGTGCTCGGCGCGGTGAAGTCGACGACCCGGACGGTGATCTGGGCCGAGGCGTCGCTGGTGTTGCCGGCCGCGTCGACCGCGACCACCTTGTAGTAGTAGGTGTCGAGCGGGCGGTTGGCATCGGTGTAGCTGGTGCCGGTCACCGTGGTCAGCAACGTGCCGGCGGTGGGGGTGAACCCGGTCGTGGTCGAACGGTGGACCTGATACCCGGTGACCCCGATGTTGTCGGTCGAGGCGTTCCAGCTGAGGGCCACGTCGTTGGTGGTCACGGTCGCGTCCAGACCGGTCGGTTGGCTCGGCGCCGTCGAGTCGGCGATCGTGGCCGTCGCCTGGCTGCTCGCCGGACCGGCGTTGCCGCCGGCGTCGAGAGCGACCACGCGGTAGTACACGGTGCCGGTCGCGCCGGTGTCGGTGTAGGTCGTCGCGCTGGTGTTAGCCACGAAGGTCGCCTCCGACGGGGTGAACCCCGAGGTCGAGGACCGGTACACAGCGTACTGGTCGACGCCCACGTCGTCGGTGGCCGCGGTCCAGCTCAGGTTGATCCCGGATGCACCGGTCGTCGCGCTGAGGTCGGTCGGAGCCGTGGGCGGGGCCAGATCGACCACCACCGAGGCCTGGTTCGACAAGGCGCTGGCATTACCAGCGGCGTCGACGGCGATCACCCGGTAGTGGTAGCGCCCTCCGGCGAGGCCGGCGTCGAGGTAGCTGGCCGTGGTGGACTGAGCGACCTTGGTGCCCGCGACCGGGGTGAAGCCCGCGGTCGTCGAGCGGTGCACGTCGTAGTGATCGACGCCGCGGTTGTCGGTCGACCCGGTCCAGGTCAGCGTGACGTCGGCGTTGCTGCGGGAGCCGGCCAGGTTGGTCGGAGCGGTAGGCGGCGTGGTGTCGGAGGTGACGATGACCGCCGACGCCTCGTTCGAAGGAGCCGAGGAGTTCCCGGCCGCATCGAAAGCCATCACCTTGTAGTAGTACGTGCCGTCCGACCCCGGGGCGTTGGCCGCGCTGGGGGACACGGTGTCGGCCACCTTGTTGGCCGCGGCCGGGGTGAAGCCGGCGACGGTCGAGCGGTAGACCTCGTAGCGGGTGACTCCGACGTTGTCGGTCGGAGCGGTCCAGGTGAGCTGGGCCGATGGGCCGTTGGTCGCGGCGCTCAGCCCGGTCGGAGCGGCCGGCGGGGTGGTGTCGGCGAGGGTCGCGCTGGCCTGTTGCGAGGCGGGTCCGGCGTTGCCGACCGCATCGAACGCGACAACGGCGTAGTACCAGGTGCCCGGACCGGGGTTGGCGTCGGCGTACGTGGTCGCGCCGCTGGTCTCACCGATGACGGTGCCCGCGCCGGGGGTGAAGCCGGCGGTGGCGGAACGGTGCACGACATATTTGGTCACGGCGGTGTTGTCGGTCGCCGCGGCCCAGTTGAGGTTCACCGCGGTCCCGGAGACGACCGCGGTCGGCTGACCCGGTGCTGTCGGTGCCTGACCGTCCGGCGGGGTGCTGCCGGTGCCGATGGCGAAGTGGGTCGAGATCTGGACCGGGGTGAGCGCGCGGTTGTAGACCGCGACCTCGTCGATCGAGGCGTTGACGAATTTCGAGGTCGGGGCCCCCGGCCAGGTCGCCGACAGTGCGTCGCCGCCGACCTTCCAGTAACCGGTGATCTGCTGGTTGGTGGTGACCGGGCTCGACGCCACGACCGCGCCGTCGACGTAGAGCTTGGTGCCCGTGCCGTCCTGGGTGCCGACCACCTGGTGCCAGACGTTGTTGTTGTAGGCCTGCGGAGAGACCAGGGTCGTGTAGACCCCGGCGAACCAGACCCCGAAGCGGAGCTTGCCGTCGTTGCCGAGGTAGATGTGCTTGTCGTAGCTGGTCGAGTTGGTGGTGGCGTTGTTGCCCCAGCCGATCAGCTTGCCGCCGGTCGTGGTCGCGGTCTTGAACCACAGCTCCGAGGAGAACGAGGTCGGTGCCGGGTTGGCGGTGGCGTCGTACACCTGGCCGGTGCTGCCGTTGGTGGTGATGGCGGTGTTGGCCACCCCGGTGACCGGGCTGGGTACGCCACGGGTCACGCCGGAGGCGCTGTAGGTGCCGTTCTCACCGTTGCCGGAGGAGTCGACGGCGGTGCTGCCGCTGGCCTCACCCAGTCGCCAGTAGAGCTCAGGACTGTCCGCGTACACCGAGGCGCCGTAGCTGTCGGCGGGGGCGGCCGTGCCGGTCGGCGTACGACCGGAGAGCTGGTAGTGCTGACGGATCTGCGCGGTGGTCAGCGCGGTCGGGTAAATGGCCGCCTCGTCGATCGCTCCGGCGAAGTAGGGGCTGGTGGGCGGGCTCGGCCAGGTGCTGCCGACGGCGTCGCCGCCGACCCGCCAGAAGCCCTCCATGTCCTGCGCGGTGGTCACGCCGTTGCGGGCGACCCGGACGCCATCGACGTAGAGCGCCATACCGCCCGAACCCTGCGTGGTGACCAGGTGGTGCCAGGCGTTGTTGTTGTATGCGGCCGGCGAGGTGACCGTGGAATAGGTGCCGCTTTTGAAGGTGCCGAAGGTCAGCTTGCCGTCGTTGCGCATGTAGACGTGCCGGTCGTAGGTGCCCGACAGCGGCTTGGTGCCGGCAACGCCGTTGTTGGCCGCCTTGTTGCCGAAGCCGATGAGCTTCCCGCCGACCGTGGTCGAGGTCTTGAACCACAGCTCCTGCGAGTAGGTGTTGGGTGCGGCGATCTTCTGATCCGTGCGCAGGAACGCCGACGAGGTCGAGCCGTCGAAGGTCGTGGCGGTATCGGCGGTGTTGTTCAGCAGCGCACCGGGGGTGCCGCGGGTGACGGCGTTGAAGTAGGAGCCACCGAGGCCCTGGCTGGCGCCGAAGTTGCCGGCGGCCGAGCCCGACGGCTCCTGCATCCGGTAGTAGTAGGACGCGCCGTCGGCCTTGACCTGGTTGGGATAGGCCGAGGCGGAGGAGGCGATGGTCACCGAACCGAACAGCGAGTACGACGACAGGTTGATCCCGTCGCTGACCCGGACCCGGTAGGTGTAGGTCGCGCCCGGGGTCAGACCGGTGTCGGTGAAGGTCAGCTGCGGCCGCGACCAGAACAGCGAGGACGCCTGTTGGGTGGCGATCGGGGAGGTGCTGTTGCCGCGGTAGAGGTAGTAGGTCAGATCGCGGTCGTCGTTGTCCTGGGTGGCGCGCCAGGTGACCTGCGCCTGCCCGGGAACCGTGCTGTCGACGATGGGGGTCTGCGGGGCGTCGGGGCGGCCGGTGTCGGGTCCCGTGCCGAAGCGGGTGAGGCCGCGCTGGCCGACGGTGTTGACGGTGGTGAATTCGCCGCCGACCCACAAGAAGGCGCCCGCTGCGGTCTGGGCCACGGTCAGCGCGCGCGGGCCGAGGGCCTCGCCGGTGCCGCCGTTGGTGTTCGGCCACCAGGGCAGAAGCTGCTTGTCCGCGGTGGATTCGGCATTCAGGTGGTGCCGGACGCCGTCCTCGAACGCGTTCTCGGTCAGGCAGTCGTGCATGTGGTTGCCCTTGTAGAGCACGTTCTGGTAGGTCACCAGCGTCTGGGTCGCGCCCAGACAGGTGTCGCGCCAGCGCTGGTCATAGCTGCCCCAGTCGAACGCGGCGCTGCCGTCGAACAGCTGGAACCCGGTGCCCTCGGAACCGATGTAGAAGCCGTTCGCGTCACCGGTGATGGTCTTGATCACCGCGCTGCCCTGGCGCTGACCGGTGCCGGGGGAGAACGGGATGAACGGCTGCGGGTAGTTGCGCACGTTGGTCCCGGAGGTCCCGTCGACCACGGCCAGGGCGTGCGAGTCCTGACCGTTGATGGTGTTCATCCGGCCGCCGACCACGACGTTGCCGTTGTTGGGGTCGACGAACAGGGCGAAGATGTCGTCGTCGGCCACCGGTGCCCAGGGCAGCAGGGCCCCGGAGGTGCTGGCCGCCGCGAGGTCGGAGCGGGTCACCGGCGCGGAAGCCGTGCCGGCCGAGTTGAAGTTGCCGCCGTAGTAGACGGTCGCGGCGGTCGCAGCGATCGAGTAGACGAAGCTGCTCGCACCCGGGTTGAACGGGGTCACGGTGCAGGTGGCCACGTCAACGGCGGCGATGTTGCGTCGGTTGATGCCGTTGACGGCACCGAACAGACCGCCGATGTAGACCGTGCTGCCGTCGGGCGAGGCGGTGAGGGCCCGGACCAGCGGGGCGGTGCCGCCGGTGACGTCGAGCTTGCAGTCGGTCGGTACGCCGGTGGCGCCGTCCAGAACCGCGAGGTTGGTCCGGCTGAGGGTGCTGCTGCCATTGGACAGCGAGACGAACTTGCCGCCGGCGAAGACCTTTCCCTGGGCCGCGGCCAGCGCCCAGACGGTTCCTGACGTCGTGTCCGTGGTGGTGGCGCTGTTGGTCTGCCAGGTCGGCAACGCATCGGCGGTGAAGGTGTTGGCCACATCCAACGCCGATGCTGTCGTCACCGGCAGGACCGGTAACGCCACCAAGAGGGCGATGAAAGCAGAACTCTTCAGTAGTTTTCGCATGAAGCGAGACCCCATTCAAACTGGCAATGACCTGGTCAGCGTCGTCGTTGACGCAGTAGCTCGGCCCCCCAAGGCCAGCTGCACACCCCGCGCCCCCTGAAAGGGGCAGGGAGTGGTGAAGATTCGAACGCGCTCATGCTAGGCGTGAAGCGCAGGGACTGCAGGACCGATGGTGACGGCCGTTGGTCATTCGTGACCTTGGGCCGTCGCCGTCGAGGATGGACGTCAGTACGCTCCGCGACGAGCGACGACGGCGAAGAAGGTCTTCCAGATGATCAGCAGATCGAGCGAGAGAGACCAGTTCTCCACGTAGCGCAGATCGAGCCGCACGGTCTCTTCCCAGCTGAGCAGCGATCGGCCGCTGACCTGCCACAACCCGGTCAGGCCAGGGGTGACGAGCAGCCGACGACGAGCGTGGCTCTCGTAGTTGTCGACCTCGGACTGCAGCGGCGGGCGTGGTCCGACCAACGACATCTGACCAACCAGCACGTTGAACAACTGCGGCAATTCGTCCAGCGAGAACTTGCGCAGGAACTTGCCGATTCCGGTGATCCGCGGGTCGTTCTCCATCTTGAACATCAGACCGAGATCGGGATTCTTCGCCCGCAATTCGGCCAGACGCTGCTCGGCGTCGATATGCATCGAACGGAACTTGAGCATGGTGAACGTGGTGCCGTCCAGACCCACCCGGGTCTGCCGGAAGATGACCGGGCCACCGTCGTGCAGTTTGATGGCGAGTGCGATTCCGGCCAGGATCGGCGAGATCACGGCGACTCCGAGACCGGTCAGCGTCAGATCGGCGAACCGCTTGACGAAGCGCCGCCAGCCCGTGAAGTGCGGCTGTTCGACGTGCAGCAGCGGCAGACCCACGTGCGGCCGGATGTGCATCCGCGGACCGGCGACCTCGACCAGCCCGGGGTGGACCAACAACTCGACCCCGGCGCCCTCGAGCGCCCAGGACAGTTCGCGCAGGTAGTTCTGACGGGTGGCGTCGCCACCGGCGACGGCGACGGCGTCGGCGTCGAGATCCCGTACGATCCGGGGCACGTCTTCGAGGCTGCCGAGGACGTTCATCCCCGACTCGCGGGCATGCATCCCGACGTTGCCCGGCACGCATGCGCCGATGACCTTCATCCCCGACAGGGGATCGCGGTCGAGCATCGACTGAAGCTCGGCGGCCGCGTAGGGACTGCCGACGACGACGACCCGACGCAGGCAACGTCCGGCCCGCTGACGGGCGTGCAGCCACTTGCGCCCGGCGAACCGGACGAGCACGCTCGCGCCGGCCGCGATCGGCGCAGCGACGACTCCGAGGGCCACCAGTTGGGCGCTACCGCCAAAAGTGGACGGCACAGCGGCGACGGCGATGGCCAGCAGCGCACCGCGGAAGATGGCCCGGAGTTCGTCGCTGCCGATACCGACGAAGGCGCGGACATAGCCACGCGAGATGGCGACCGCGGTCGGCCAGACGGCCGCCGCCATCGCCGCGAAGGCCGGGCTGAGCGAGGCGCCGGAGAACAAGGGGATCGCCGAGGCGACCGTGACCGCGAGCACGCCGACCAGGGCGTCGAACCCGATCATCCAGGTCAGATAGCGGCCACTCCAGGCACTGAACGGAGCCCGACGAGGCGCCTGACGGCCCTCCCACAGGCTGACCGCACCGGTGTGGGTGGCCTCCAAGGCGGCCGTACCGTCGACCGACGGTTCGCGGGTCGAGGCGTCGCGAAGCACCCGTGCACCAGAAACGTCAGCCGACCGGCGGGCGGCCGGCTCCACCTGGACATCGACATCGCTGCTGAGCGTCCCTCGTGCGGGAGCGAGCAGGCCGGGAAGGCCGCGCTTCGCCCCAACAAGGTGTGCTTGACTCATGACTTGAATCCCCCGAACAATCGGGTTGCCCCGACATGAACCCGCATATGTTTGACCCCAAGCCGACGGCGCGCGCCCCACGCGACTCCGGCATCGATGACTCGGTTGCACTCGGTGAAGATCACTCGCCACCCTTGGCTCCGCGTGCATCCCCCGCCTACTGGGACCGGCGGGGAGTCCTCAAGGTATCAACATCTGAGGGTGCGCCAGGGCCTGTATACGCAATCGAGACCTATGACACTCGACACAGGGATAAACGGTTTGAGCCCCGTGACGGACCGCGCAGCGCCCGGTTTCGAGCCTGGCCGCGACCGGTTCCTGATCAGCGCAAGGGGGGTTCCGCGGTCCACGCACTGACCAGGCGTACCGGGTCAGCGGCCGCCCAGTCGCCGCCGAACTCGAGCCGGGCCAAGGTGGCCGGGGGGTATCGCGACGCCACCACGCGGGCGGCGACGGGGTCGCTGGTGCTCGGGTCGGCAAGGTCGTAGACAACCCCTGGCACGGCCGGAGCGTGGCCGACGATGAGCACGGTGAGCACAGCGTCGTCCAAGGTCGTGACCGCCTCGATCAGGCGGTCCGACCCGGCGGTATAGAAGGCGTCGGCCACCTCGACGGTGACGTCGTCGGGCAGGTCGAGCAGCGCGCACGTCTGCCGGGTCCGGACCGCGCTCGAGCAGAGCACGGCATCGATGCTCAGACCGTCCGCCCGCAGCCGGTCACCCACCGCGCGGGCCTGCCGTTCGCCGTACGCGGTAAGCCGGCGCTGGTGGTCGCGAGCCCCCGGAGCGGCATCCTCGGTCTGTGCATGCCGCAGCAGCAACACGGTGCGGGTGGCGGGCGGCGCCGCCGGCTCCGACGTTCCCTCTCCGACCATCAGGACTCCCGGGGGCGTCGGGCGATGAGGATGTCGCGCTGGATCGAGGAGTCGACCCGGTGGTCGAACCGGCGGTGCTCCGGACCGTCGAGCGGCTCGAGCCCCGCCTCGACGACCAGATCGAGCAGCCGTTCGCGGGTCAGACCGTGGGTGTTCCACGAGATGCCGAGTGCCCCGCCGAGCTTGAGTTGCGAGGCCCAGACCGGAAGTGCGTCCCCCAGCAGCCCGCCGGCGGACCGGTCCCGCTTACCACCGCTGGCACTCGTACCGCGGACATCGGTCCGGCTGCCGTGGACCACGCCGTACGGGGCGTCGGCCACGATCGCGTCGAACTTCCGTCGACCGAACAGGGCCGCCGACTGCCGGGTGTCACCGGAGAACATGGTCAGGCTGAGGGGGGCGGATTCGGGTGTCGGCCGGATCTCCGCCTCGATCCGGTGGCCCAGGCTGCGACCCTCGCGACGGACCGGGGTGACCTCGAGCGTGTGCTTCAGCCGCTTCCGTCGTAGATAGGTCTTGAGGAACGCCGCGTACGCCTCGAGCGCCTTCTCGTCGGCCTCGACCCCGGCCACGTGATGGCCCAGGGTGAGCGCGGTGCTCAGCGTGGTGCCACGGCCGGCCACGGGATCGAGGATGTTCAGCGGCGCGTCGCTGGGGCGGTCCATCCCGGCCAGGGTGACGTTGAGCAGCAGTCGGGTGAACTGCTCGTTGGTCTTGCCCGGGTACTTCGGAATGGTGACGAGATCGTCGTCGAACAGGTCCGGGCGGGTCACCACGACGGGACCGAGACGGGCGCTGTCGTAGTCGTACGCGGCCAGGAACCCCGACATCCGCCCGAGCGCCTCGAGCAACCCGGGGTCGGGGTCGCGGTGAATCTCGAGGTAGCCGATCCCGGCCAGCTCGAGCGGCTCGATCCGGGTCTGAACGCCGAGCATCAGCGCCAGTTCGGCCGCGACCAGCCGGTCGGCCTCCCCGGCGTAGACCCGGTTGGCGGCGGGGGCGAGCAGGACGAGCAGACTCACGATGTCCTCGGTGGGCGTCGGGGGCGGATGCTGAGGTCGAGGATCACACCGTCGGCCGGCAGCAGGAGCATGGTGACGACCAGATCGGCGATCGTCTCGGGTCGTAGGTAGTCGTCGGGTTCGTATCCCGCCCCCTCGAGGGTGCGCACCTCGCGTTGCATGTCGGTCGCCACCCGGCCCGGGTAGATCGAGCTGACCCGGATCTCGGGCTCCTCGAGCCGCACTGTCTCGGCGTACGAGCGGAGGGCCCACTTGGAGGCGCCGTAGCCGCCGAGCGGCGTACGCGGATGGAGCCCCGACATGGAATTGAGGAACACGATGGTGCCGCCCGCCGACCGCAGGCCGGGGACGAAGGCCTGAACCAGTTCGGCGACCGAGCCGACGTTGACCGCGTACTGCTCGGCGAGCTCGGCCGCGGTGGTGGCGGCAAGAGTTGAGCCGCGGACGATCCCGGCACCCGGGACCAGGCCGTCGATCGGACCGCAGGTTGCAACGAGCTCGGCCACTGCGGACCGGACCGACTCGGGGTGGGCCAGGTCGACTTCGGCCACGCCGGAGAGGCCGCTGACCGCCCCGCTGCCGGGGCGGACCACGCCGTACACCTCATGTCCGAGGCTCCGCAGCCGCTCGGCGACGAGCGCTCCGATCCCGCGGGTCACCCCGCTGATCACGTATCGCACCAACACACCGTAGTGCTGCTCGGTGATTCGAGACCGAACTGGCATCGCCGATCTGACGACCGAGCTGGCTCACGACCTATGGACGTCCCGGTCCGGAACGATCGGCGTCATCCAGCGAAGCGCGACCCCGGCTCCCGCGACCGACCGGACTCGGTCAGTGGTGGTTTTCCTTGGCGCGCTCGTAGCTGGCCAGCACTTCGGCCTCGGCCTCGGTGCCGTTGGCCCACGTGGCCCCTTCGACCGACTTGCCCGGCTCGAGGTCCTTGTAGACCGTGAAGAAGTGCTCGATCTCGAGCAGCAGATAGTCCCGCACGTCCTCGAGGTCTCGCAGATGGTTGCGTCGGTGGTCGGACGCGGGCACACAGAGCACCTTGTCGTCGCCGCCGGCCTCGTCGGTCATCCGGAACATGGCGATGGCCCGGCACTTGATGAGGCAGCCTGGGAAGGTCGGCTCGGAGACCAGGACCAAGGCGTCGAGCGGGTCGCCGTCCTGGCCGAGGGTGCCCTCGATGAAGCCGTAGTCGGCGGGGTATGCGGTCGAGGTGAACAGCGTGCGGTCGAGCCGGATGCGTCCGGTGTCGTGGTCGACCTCGTACTTGTTCTTCTGACCCTTGGGGATCTCGACGGTCACATCGAACGTCAGCCCGCTGAGCGGCCTGGAATCGGTTTCGGCGTTGGGTGCAGTCACGAATCCTCCTTAGGATATGCGCATCGTAGCTGTAGAAAAGGACGCCCCGGTGAGTGGTAGACGCCTGGTCACCGCCGGCGCCCTGCTGGTAGTGGTAGCCGCCATCGTCCTGGGGCTGGTGAGCGGCTTCTTCGGCGCCTTCGCCCGGGGGCCGGCGAGCGGGACCGCGTCCCTGCTGCCGCCGGGTGCGCTCGAGCCGTCGAACCAGGCCTCGGCTACTCCGACCGGACCGCGCAGCTCCGCCGTCCCGACCGAGGCGCTGCCGAAACCGGTGTTGGCCGGTATGGGATCCGCGACCGCTCCGGACGCGGCCTTGTTGCGCCAGGTGATCCGTTCGGTCAAGGTCAAGGGGATGGGCCAGACCTACTCCGGCGCCGTGATCGACATGAGCACCGGAAAGCTGCTCTACGACCACCGGGCTCGGGAGGCCTACATCCCGGCGTCGACGATGAAGCTGCTGACCTCGACCGCGGCGCTGTCGATCCTCGGCCCCGGGCACACCTTCTCCACCTCGGTGGTCGCACCCAGGCGCGGCCAGCTGATCCTGGTCGGCGGGGGTGACCCCTACCTGGCCAAACGGACCGTGTCGGGTCGCTATCCCCGGCGGTCCTCGATGGCGCAGCTGGCGGCCAAGACCGCGGCCGATCTGAAGGAGCGCAAGGTCAGGAAGGTGCGGCTGGGTTACGACGACTCGCTGTTCACCGGGCCGGCCTGGAACCCGACCTGGCCGGGGCTCTACGGCGACCAGGTGACGCCGACCTCGGCGCTGTGGGTCGACGAGGGCCGGGTGAACGGCGGTTCGCCCGGTCCCCGGGTCGGCAACCCCTCCCGTGACGCCGCGGAAACCTTCGCGGCCGGTCTACGCAGCAGGGGCGTCGCCGTCACGGTGAGCGGCGCCGAGAAGGCTCACACTTCGGCGACCAAGGTCGCGTCGGTGTCGTCGATGCCCCTCGAGCGGATCGTCGAGAAGCTGCTGCTCGAGAGTGACAACGACGCCGCCGAAGTGGTCTTCCGGCAGGCGGCGATCGGGGCGGGCAAGACCGGGTCGATCAAGGCGGCTCGCTCGGTGGTCACCGCCCGGCTGGCCAAGATCGGGGTCTGGGACGCCTCCGCCCGGATCCACGACGGCAGCGGACTGTCGCGCGAGACCACGGTTCCGGCCGAGACGATGGCCGGACTGCTCTATCGCGCCGGGCAGAAGAAGCATCCCGAGCTGCGCGCCGTGCTGACCGGTCTCCCGGTCGCCGGCGTCGAGGGCAGCCTGCTCCGCCGGTTCGACGACAACGAGAGCGCCCCCGGCCGTGGTGTGGTCCGCGGCAAAACCGGCACCCTCCGCCAGGTCCACAGCCTGGCCGGCTACCTCCGCACCAAGGACGGCTCGCTGATCGCGTACGCCTTCCTGGTCAACAAGCCCGCCAACGACTACGCCTCCGTCGTCTGGCTCTCCCACGTGACCGCGGCCTTGAGCGACTGCGCCTGCCGCCGCCGCTGACGGGGTTCGCGGGGTCGTTTCCCCGCATGTGTCGCCAAACGCCCGGGCCGACCCGCGCCGACCCCGGGCCGACCCCGCGCGGCTGCAGGTTTCCCATGTGACATGGGAAACCTGCGGATAGCACGCGAAACTTCGCATGCGACCCGCAGGAATCGCGTGGTCTCGCCGGAGGCCCGGCAAAGAGTGAGGACCCTGACCGGACGGAGCGCGCGCATCGTGGCTCGGCTGGCCGAGGGCTGAGGGGACCCGGCACTACCCTCGGTCCATGACATCGTCCCTGGTCGACTGGAGCACCGCCTTCAGCACGGCGACCAAACTGATCAAGCCGGGTCCCGAGGTCACCGACGAAGACGCGGCCGCCGTCGTGGCCGAGCTGCGTGAGTGCGCGGTCCGCGCCGAGGCATACGTCACCCAGGTCACCGGGCTGGCCGCGCCGGGCGGCACCGCGCCCGTTCTGGTGGTCGATCGGCCGGGCTGGATCCAGGCCAACCTGGACGGGTTCCGCGAGATCCTCGCGCCGCTGACCACCAAGGCCGAGGCCAAGCTCGAGAGCGCCTCGGCGACCAGCTTGGCCGTCGGTTCCCGGGTCACCGGGGTCGAGGTCGGAGCGCTGCTCAGCTATCTGGCGCCGCGGGTGCTCGGTCAGTACGACCCGTTCTTCCCCGACCACGGCCGACTGCTGCTGGTCGCGCCCAACATCGTGAGTGTCGAGCGCGAGCTGTTGGTCGACCCGCACGACTTCCGGCTCTGGGTCTGCCTGCACGAGGAGACCCACCGCGTGCAGTTCACCGCGATCGACTGGCTCGGTGGCTACGTCAAGGGTTTGATCGCCGAGGTCGTCGACTCGGCCGAGCTCGACGCCTCCGCACTGGGTCAGCTGCTGCGCGATGCGGTCAAACGGATCATCAACGGGATCGCCACCAACGAGGACATCTCGATCCTCGATCTGGTCCAGACCCCGGCGCAGCGCGAGATCGTCGACCGGATCACCGCGGTGATGTCGCTGGTCGAGGGTCACGCCGACGTGGTCATGGACGGGGTCGGGCCCGAGGTCGTCCCCTCGGTCGAGTCGATCCGACGCAAGTTCACGGTCCGGCGCCAGGGTCAGGGGTTCGACAAGATCGTCCGCAAGCTGCTCGGACTCGACGCGAAGATGCGGCAGTACCGCGATGGCGCGGCCTTCTGCCGCTCGGTCATCGACTCGGGTGGGGATGGAGGGCTTCAACCGCGTATGGACCTCGCCGGAAACCCTGCCGACCCGGGCCGAGATCGGCGAGCCCGAGCGGTGGCTGGCCCGTCTGCACGGCTGAGGTCCGCCGATGGCCCGGCGTGAGCTCGGCCCCGCCACCCTCGCCGTCGTCCAGGCCGTCCGGGCCGCGCTCACCCCGAGCGACGGGGCCCTGCTGGTCGCCTGCTCCGGTGGACCCGACTCCCTGGCGCTCGCGTACGCCGCCCGTCACCAGGCCGGCCGCGACCGGCTGCCGTACGCCGCCGTCGTGGTCGATCACGGACTGCAACACGGGTCGGACCAGATCGCGGCGCAGACGCTCGACCGGCTGACCGCGATGGGGTACGCGGAGATCGACGTGGTCCGTATCGACATCGACCCCACCGACCCGAGCGGACCGGAGGCGGCCGCCCGCGACCACCGCTACGCCGCACTCCGGGACCGAGCGGCCGCGCGGGGCTCGACCGTGCTCCTCGGCCACACCCTCGACGACCAGGCCGAGACCGTGCTGCTCGGGCTGGCCCGCGGCTCCGGCAGCCGCTCGCTGTCGGGGATGGCCGTACGCCGCGACGAGCTGCTCCGCCCGCTGCTCGGACTCCGTCGGGTCACCACCGTCGCCAGTTGCGGCGAGCTCGGCCTCACGCCCTGGGTCGACCCGCACAACGCCGACCCGCGTTACGCCCGGGTCCGGGTTCGTACGAGCGTGCTGCCGGTGCTCGAGGATCAACTCGGGCCCGGAGTGGCCGAGGCGCTGGCCCGGACGGCCGAACTGCTGCGCGACGACGCCGACGCCCTCGACCAGCTCGCCGCGGTGATCGACCCCTCGACCGAGACGCTGGACGTCCTCGCGCTGACCGACCTGCCGACCGCCGTACGCCGTCGTGTCCTGATGGCCTGGATGGCCGGGCGGGGCATCACCGGACTGGGCTACGTCCACGTCCGCGCCGTCGATCGGCTGATCACCGACTGGCACGGACAGCAGCGCGCCGAGGTGCCCGGTGGGGCCGTGACCCGGGTCAACGACCGGCTCCATCTGTGACAGGCTGAGCGACGTGGACGACACCCAGCTGGGCGATGACCTGACCCGCGTGCTCTACAGCGAGGACGAGGTCCAGGCCCGGATCGCCGAGTTGGCCGCCGATATCGACCGTGACTACCAGGGCAAGGACCTCCTGCTGGTCGGCGTGCTGAACGGTGCCGTGATGGTGATGGCCGATCTGTCACGAGCGCTGAGCATCCACTGCCGGATGGACTGGATGGCGGTCTCCTCCTACGGTTCGGGCACCCAGTCCTCGGGAGTGGTGCGCATCCTGAAGGACCTCAGCAGCGACATCAGCGGGGTGCACGTGCTGGTCGTAGAGGACATCATCGACACCGGTCTCACGCTGTCCTACCTGGTCAGCAACCTTTTGTCACGCGGCCCGGCCAGCCTCAACATCATGACCGCCTTCCGCAAGCCGGAGGCGCAGAAGAACACGGTCGACGTCGCGTACGTCGGGTTCGACATCCCCAATGAGTTCGTCGTGGGCTACGGGCTGGACTACAACGGTCGCTACCGCAACCTGACCTCGGTCGGCACGCTCAGCCCGCACGTCTACAGCTGAACCTCCGCTGCGCCCTGAGCGGACGGCAGTCCCGCAGTTGCGGCGAGCCGATAGCCTTGACGCTTGAGGATCTCCTCGTGGGATCGCCGTCGTCCGTAGGCAGGCCATGAACTTCAAACGCATACTTCGCTCTCCGCTGACGTGGATCGTGCTCGCGGTCATCGCCATCGGTCTGCTCTTCGACTTCGGCCGGGGCGTGAGTAGCGGCTACAAGGAGGTCCCGACCTCGCAGGTCGTGGCGCTGATCAACGACACCAACACCCCGCTGCAAGAGGTCACCCTGATCGACAACGAGCAGGAGATCCAGGTGATGGCCAAGGACGGCCAGGGCTATCGGGCCACCTGGGTCGGCAATCAGAGTGATGAGCTGATCACCACGCTCGACCAGCGGGTCGCGGCCAAGACGCTCGACTCCTGGAAGGGCGAGAACAAGACCCCCGGGTTCTTCTCCTCGTTGCTCGGCACGTTGATCCCGTTCATCATCATCGGTGTCCTCTTCTTCTTCCTGCTGAACTCCGTGCAGGGCGGCGGCAGTCGGGTCATGCAGTTCGGCAAGTCCAAGGCGAAGGTCG
Source organism: uncultured Actinomycetota bacterium (assembly GCA_963815905.1). Lineage (GTDB taxonomy): Bacteria > Actinomycetota > Actinomycetes > Propionibacteriales > Propionibacteriaceae > Microlunatus. The sequence goes on from CAWFIO010000021.1 coordinate 120,389, forward strand.
CCAACAAGGACACCCCGAAGACCACGTTCTCCGACGTCGCCGGTTGTGAAGAGGCCATCGAGGAGCTCGAGGAGATCAAGGAGTTCCTGGCCGAGCCGGCGAAGTTCCAGGCGGTCGGGGCCAAGATCCCCAAGGGCGTGCTGCTCTACGGTCCGCCCGGCACCGGCAAGACGCTGCTGGCCCGTGCGGTCGCCGGCGAGGCGGGCGTCCCCTTCTTCTCGATCTCCGGGTCGGACTTCGTCGAGATGTTCGTCGGTGTCGGTGCCTCCCGGGTGCGCGACCTGTTCGAACAGGCGAAGGAGAATGCGCCGGCCATCGTCTTCATCGACGAGATCGACGCGGTCGGCCGGCACCGTGGTGCCGGCATGGGCGGCGGGCACGACGAGCGCGAGCAGACCCTCAACCAGTTGCTGGTCGAGATGGACGGCTTCGACGTACGCGGTGGCGTGATCCTGATCGCCGCGACCAACCGGCCCGACGTGCTCGACCCCGCCCTGCTGCGCCCGGGACGCTTCGACCGCCAGATCGCCGTCGAGGCCCCCGACCTGAAGGGTCGGTTCCAGATCCTCAAGGTGCACGCCGAGGGCAAGCCGATGGCCTCCGACGTCGACCTCCAGGCCGTGGCCCGGCGTACGCCCGGGTTCACCGGTGCGGATCTGGCCAACGTGCTCAACGAGGCCGCGCTGCTGACCGCGCGGCAGAACGCCAAGATGATCACCGACGCCTACCTCGACGAAGCCATCGACCGCGTGGTCGCGGGACCGCAGAAGCGCAGCCGGTTGATGAACGAGAAGGAGAAGCTGGTCACCGCGTACCACGAGGGCGGACACGCGCTGGTCGCTGCCGCACTCCCCGGCACCGACCCGGTGCACAAGGTGACGATCCTGCCCCGCGGCCGGGCTCTCGGCTACACGATGGTGCTGCCGGAGACCGACAAGTACTCCAACACCCGCGCCGAGCTGCTCGACCAACTCGCCTACATGATGGGTGGCCGCGCGGCCGAGGAACTGGTCTTCCACGACCCGACCACCGGCGCCAGCAACGACATCGAGAAGGCGACCAACGTCGCCCGAGCCATGGTCACCCAGTACGGCATGACCGAGCGGTTGGGTGCGATCAAGCTCGGTTCCGGTGACGCCGAACCGTTCCTGGGTCGGGACATCGGGCACGGCCGGGACTACTCCGAGGAAATTGCCGCGATCGTCGACGAGGAGGTGTCGCGACTGATCAGCACCGCTCATCAGGAGGCGTTCGACATCCTCACCGAAAACCGCGACGTGCTCGACGACCTGGTCCGGACGCTGTTCGAGCGCGAGACGCTGGACCGCGAAGAGGTCGCCGAGGTGTTCCGGCCGTTGCGGCTGTGGCCGAAGCGACCGGCCTGGACCGGATCGGACCACCGGACCCCGTCGACCTTGCCGCCGATCACCCCGCCCGTCCCGCTCAACGGACAGAACGGCTACCAGAACGGCTGGCAGCCCGAGGCGGTCCCCGCCGGTGGCGCCCCGTTGCCTCCCGGCCAGACCGGGGTCACCCCTGAACTGCCGGGTGGGTCCAGCGGCCCGGTGTTCGGTGATCCCGGATCGGTGCCGCCCCGCGGCCCGGACTACCGGTGACGGCGAAGGCGACCGGGGACCGCGTGGTCCCCGACTTCGACCACGACCGGGTCGAGGCCGCGGTACGCGAGATCCTCATCGGTATCGGTGAGGACCCCGAGCGCGACGGCTTGCGGGACACGCCGGCGCGGGTCGCCCGGGCGTACGCGGAGATGTTCGGCGGACTGCGCCAGCGGCCCGAAGAGGTGCTCTCCACCACCTTCGACATCGGCCACGATGAGTTCGTGCTGGTCAAGGACATCGAGGTGTGGAGTTGCTGCGAACACCACCTCGTTCCCTTCACCGGCGTCGCCCACGTCGGCTACATCCCGAGCCGCGACGGCCGGATCACCGGTCTTTCCAAACTGGCCCGGCTGGTCGACCTCTACGCGAAGCGCCCACAGGTCCAGGAGCGGCTCACCACCCAGATCGCCGACGCCCTCGAGGACCTGCTCGCGCCCCGCGGCGTCATCGTGGTGATCGAGTGCGAACACCTCTGCATGACCATGCGCGGAGTCCGCAAACCCGGCTCGAAGACCATCACCTCCGCCGTTCGCGGCCAGCTTCGCACTGCGGCCACCCGCGCCGAGGCCATGCAGCTCATCACGGCGCGATGATCTAGGCTCGCCCTCCGTCGCGAGTCGGCTCAGTGCTCACCGCACAGACCCGGGTGAGGCGGTCCAGGTGTTGCAGCGGCCGAGGTCGTGGGTGGCGAGGCCGCGGTCGAGCCAGCGGACCTGGGCGGCGCTGGTGCCGTGATCGGGCCCCCGACTGGCCGGGGGATCCTCGTCGCCGGTGTAGCTGTGCCACACCTCGAGTTGGTCGTGGTCGCGGGCCGAGAAGTCGATGTCGCGGCGCACGGCGCGGAGGAAGGCGCCCTCGAAGCACTGGGCCTGGAGCTCGAGCCGACGGCTGAGGCGGTGGCGGTCGGCCGTGCGCTCGGTCTCATCGATGCGCTCGGCGTACGCGGGCAGGATCCCGGTGGCGGACTGCAGATGGTGGCCGAACTCGTGGGCCAGCAGGGCCAGGTAGCCGATTCGGGCGAAGGTGTAGGCCTCGTTGCCGTCGTCACCGCTCAACGGCCAGTAGATGGTCGACGAGGCCGAGCAGTAGTACGCGGGGGCGCGGCCGGAGCGAAACGTTCCGCACAGGGTCTTGACCGAACGCCGATAGGTCCGGATCCGCGGCTCCTGCAGCGTGATCCCCGCCGCGGCCAGCGGTGCGGCCCAGACCTCCATCAGGCACTCGACGGCCTTGCGCAGATGACCGGCCAGCCGGTGATCGGCCAGGGGCGGTCGGGGCGACCGGATCTCGAGCCGGCACCGGACCCGGGTGGCCAGGTCGACCGCGTACACGGCGTTGCCCCGTAGGGTCTGGCCCGGATCGGTCGGCCGTGCGCTGCTGCTCGGCGCCGGCGACGGCGCTGGGCGGGCCGTGGTCGGCGGGGGGTCGGGGACCGTTTGGAGACCGGTCGACGGTCGGGTCGGCGCGATCATCGAGCACCCGGCGAGCAGGGCGATCAGGAGTCCGGCCATCATCCCGCCCGGTCGTCGGCTCACGCCGGTGAGCATAGGGTGGCTCGGGTGATCCGACCCTACGCGGTGACCGGCCTGCCCCGACCCGGGCGGACGTTGGTGATGGGCGTCGTCAACGTCACCCCGGACTCGTTCTCCGACGGCGGTGAGTGGTTCGACGCCGACCACGCGGTCGCCCACGGTCTCGAACTGATGGCCGAGGGTGCCGACATCATCGACGTCGGCGGTGAATCGACCCGCCCCGGAGCGGTCCGTCCATCCGTGGCCGAGGAGTTGCGGCGGGTCCTCCCGGTGGTCGAGCAACTGGTCGCCGCCGGGGCCTGCGTGAGTGTCGACACGATGCGTCACGAGATCGCCGTGCCCGCCGTGGCCGCCGGCGCACGGCTGGTCAACGACGTGTCGGGTGGCCGGGCCGATCCGGAGATGCTGGCGGCGGTCGCCGGGCTGGACGCCGCGTACGTGCTGATGCACTGGCGGGGTCACGCCGACCGAATGCAGTCGCGGGCCCAGTACGGCGACGTCGTGGCCGACGTGATCGACGAGCTGGCCACCCAGGCGGCCGCCGCGGCGGCGGTCGGTCTGTCTGCCGACCGGCTGATCCTCGACCCGGGGTTGGGTTTCGCCAAGACCGGCGCGCACAACTGGGAGCTGCTCCGCCGGGTCGAGGAGTTCGACCGCCTCGGGCTCCCACTGCTGGTCGGGGCGTCACGTAAGGGCTACCTCGGCGCCCTGCTCGCCGACCCCGACGGGGATCCACGACCGGCCAAGGGGCGGGACGACGCCACCACCGCACTGACGACGGTCCTCGCCGAAAGAGGGGTCTGGGCGGTCCGCACCCACACCGTCCGAGCCAGCCTGGACGCGGTCGCCGTCGTGTCCCGGCTGGCCGGCCGCGACGCCTGATCACCGCCCGTCCCGCGCCACAATCCAGCCACCTCCCCGTTACCGAGGTCGGATAGGGTCGCTTGCGTCAAGGAGGTGCCATGGCTACGCCTGCACGAGAACTCGCCCGGTCCGCCACCTCGGCGACGGCTGTTTCGGACCCCGGTGCCGACCGGATCACGCTGACCGGCATCTCCGCTTTCGGCCATCACGGCGTGTTCGACGACGAGCGCAACGACGGACAGACCTTCGTGGTCGATGTCGTCTGCACCCTTGATCTGAGCGACGCCGGGGCCAGCGACGACCTCGAGCACACGGTCGACTACGGCGCACTCGCCGCCGCCGTGGCGGCCGACATCTCCGGCGATCCGCTCAACCTGATCGAAGCCCTGGCCGAGCGCATCGCCCGGACCTGTCTGGCGCCGAACCGCATCACCGCGGTCGAGGTCACGGTGCACAAACCGCACGCCCCCATCCCCGTCCCGTTCGGCGATGTCGCGGTCACTCTGACGAGGAAGAAGACGATATGAGCAGCCCCAACCCGTACGCCATCAGCGCCGACACTCTCAGCGGGATGAAGCCGCTGCGTAAGGTCGTCTATTCGATCGGCTCCAATCTCGGGGATCGACTGGCCAATCTGCAGGGGGCCATCGACGCCCTCAGCGACACCCCGGACGTGATCATGGTCGACGTCTCCTCGATCTACGAGACCGACCCGGTCGGCGGGCCCGAGGAGAATCCGGAGTTCCTCAACCTGGTGGTCGTCGCCGAGACGACGCTGCAACCGCGCACCCTGCTCGAGCGTGCCCAGGCCATCGAGGACGCGTACGGCCGGACCCGCGACGGCGAGCAGTGGGGACCCCGCACCCTCGATGTCGATCTGATCGTGGTCGGCGATGCCACCGTCGACAAGAGCGACCTGAAGATCCCGCATCCGTTGGCTCACGAACGGGCTTTCGTGCTCATCCCCTGGTACGAGATCGACCCGTCGGCCACCATCGGCGCGCACGGCGCGATCGGTGATCTGGTGGACGAACTCGACGGCTCGGGCGTCCGCAAGCGCGACGATCTCGCCATCGATCGCGACTGACCGCCGGCCGGTTCGCGTCTGACGTGGAGAACAAGCAGGCCCAGGGCTCGGTCGACCCGACCCCGCTGCGGGCCTTGGTCGTGGGCGCGATGCTGGGGGCCCTCGGGGGTTGGCTGATCCCCATCACCGCCGAGGCCTTCGGGCTGGTGCCACCGAGTGTCCCGTGGACGGCTCCGGTCGCCCTGGCTCTCGTGGCCGCGCTGGTCGGTGCCCTCGCGTACTCGACCCATCAGCGGATCCAGGTCCGCCGGGAACGGGTCGACGCGCAGCGAGCCGTGACGTTCCTGGTGCTGGGCAAATCCTCGGCGTTGGCGGGGGCCGTCGTGGTCGGTGGCTACCTGGTCTACGCGTTGAGTTTCCTCACCCGGCTGGACGTTTCCGGACCCCGCGAACGAGTGCTCGGATCGGGCCTGTGCGTGGTCGCCGGCATCGCGCTGTTGATCACGGGACTGCTGCTCGAGCGGGCCTGTCGGGTGCCGCGGGGACCGGATGACGACGACCTGGACGACGTCGAGCAGGACACTCGCTACTGAGACCGCAAATCCGCTGGGCGGAACGGCCGGCGCCCTAAGGTGGCGTCCGTGACGACTGCGACCGCCCCGCGTTCTGCTGCTGCCCGGACCATCCGGACGGCCCGACGCAAGGAGGCCACGTCGACGTTCCGACGGATCTCCGAGGTCGTCCTCGTCGCCGGAACCGTGATCGCGGCGGGAGCGGCCTTCGGGCCGGCCTGGGCCGTACGCGGTGGGGTCGCGGTCGCGGTGATCGCCGCCGTCGTGGCCTGCGTGTTCGCCTGGCGTGAGTTGTTCGTCGTACGCCGTCAGCATGCCCGCGCGATGCACGAGGCCACGGTCGAGCACGGACGCCGACTGAGCGAGGAGCGAACCCGCAGCGGGGCCGTCATCGAGACGCTGCGCAGTCGGCTCGCCGACGCCGGGGAGCTGCTGGAGAAGCAGCGCGTGATCATCGCCGAGCTCAGGCTCAAGGTCGCCGGGCTCCGTGGCGACACGGCCCACCTGCGCATCGAGGTCGATCACCGCGAGGTCGTGATCGACGCACTCCGCGAGACCGTACGCGCCCGCGAGGCCGAGCTCGAGACGCTCCGTGCCGACGAACCCGGCGCCGAGGTGCGCGCCCTGCCCCGTCGGATGCAGACCGAGCAGCCGTCCGAATGGGACGCGGTCACCGGGGAGAACGACCTCTGGGCCGACGGCTCGCACCCGACCGTGGTGGACATCAAGACCATCGACACCGCCATGGTGCTGCCGAACTACGAGGCCGACCGCCAGGTCGGCTAGTCTCAGCGGGCTCGACGCCGTCGACGTCAGTTCACGGCTGACTCGACCACGAGGATGCCGGCCCCGGCGGCGATCGCGACGCTGCCTGATGGCCAACGATCCATCGCCCGGACCACCTGGATGCGGCCTGTCCGACGCCTGCTCGGCGGCGCCGGCGGGTCGCTGGCCCATCCACGGCCGTGGGTCTCGCCGCAGGGGTCCGGCCGGTAGGGAAGCATGGGGCGCATGGTGCCCGATGCCGTGTCCCAGGCTGCGTATGCCGCCCCGCCCTTTCCCGCTCTCCCGACGCTGCCGCGACTACCGCAGCGACTCGAGGCCGAGGAGCCCGGCTGGTTCCGCGAGGTCGACGTCGTGGTCATCGGGTCCGGCATCGCCGGGCTGACGGCTGCGCTGGAGTGCGCCGATCTCGGCCGGGTCATGGTCGTCACCAAGGACGTGATCGCGGCCGGGTCGACCAACTGGGCGCAGGGCGGGATCGCCTCGGTCCAGGCCGAGGGCGACACGGTCGAGCAGCACGTCAGCGACACCCTGATCGCCGGTGCCGGGTTGTGTGTCGAGGACGCTGTCCGGGTCCTGGTCAGTGAGGGCCCCGACGAGGTCGCCAAACTGATCGCCCGCGGCGCCGAATTCGACCGTGATGCCGCCGGGGCCCTCGAACTCACCCGCGAGGGCGGCCATCACCGCAACCGCATCGCCCACGCCGGCGGCGACGCCACCGGGGCCGAGATCGAGCGCGCGCTGATCTCCACCGTCACCGCCGATCCGGCCATCGAGATCATCGAGCACGCTCTGGTGCTCGATCTGATCCCGGCCGACGTCGCTCCGGGCGAACCGCCCGCCGTCGCCGGGGTCACCCTGCACGTGCTGGGCGAGGGGACGACCGGAGGCGTCGGAGCGGTGCACGCCCGCGCGGTCGTGCTGGCCACGGGTGGCATCGGGCAGATCTACGCGGTCACCACCAACCCGCCGGTCTCCACCGGTGACGGTCTGGCTGCGGCATTCCGGGCCGGCGCCCGGCTGCGCGACATCGAGTTCATCCAGTTCCACCCCACCGTGCTGTTCCTGGGTGCGGGGGCCCGCGGTCAGCTCCCGCTGGTGAGCGAGGCCGTACGCGGGGAGGGCGGGTTGCTGGTCAATGGGTCCGGCGAGCGCTTCATGGTCGGACAGCACGAGTTGGCCGAGCTGGCTCCGCGCGACGTGGTGGCCAAGGGGATCATGAAGGAGATGGCCAAGGAGGGCTCGGATCACGTCTACGTCGACGGTCGCGAGCTCGGCGAGGAGACCTGGCGGGTCCGGTTTCCGACCATCCTGCACAGCTGTCGTCGAGCCGGCATCAACCCGGTGACCGATCTGATCCCGGTCGCTCCGGCCTGTCACTACTTCTGCGGCGGCGTCGAGACCGACCTCGACGGCGCCACCAACCTCGGCGGGCTCTACGCCTGCGGCGAGATCGCCTCCTCCGGGGTCCACGGTGCCAACCGGCTCGCGTCCAACTCGCTCCTCGAGGGGCTGGTCTTCGCGCGTCGGATCTCCGAGGCGCTGCATCGCGAGCTGCCTCCTCGCCGAGCTCCGGCCACCGACACCCGCGTCGCCGGTCTGATCTCGACCGAGGTGGTGCCCGCGATGCAGCAGGTGATGAGTCGTCACGCGGCCGGTCTGCGCAATGCCGACGGTCTCGACCAGGCGGCCGCGGAGTTGGCCGTGCTCGCGGACGAGAACGGCTCGCAGCCGGGGATCGCGTCCTGGGAGGCGACCAACCTGATGACGGTGGCCACCGCGGTGGTGGCCTCGGCCCGGATCCGCGAGGAATCACGCGGCGCGCACTGGCGGACCGACGTCGACCGGCGGCGCGACGACTGGCACGGTCACCTCCTCGCCGAGTCCGATCCGGATGCGGCGATTGCGCACACCTTCGACCCGGCCGGAGGATCGGCAGCATGACGACTCCCCATGCTCGGCTTCCCTGCAGGTGGACCACACTGGCCGCGGTCACCGAGGCGCTGGCGCTCACCGGGCTGGACGTCGCCGCGGTGACGTCGATCGTCACCGAGGCGCTCGACGAGGACCTCGGGGGCCGAGGCGTCCTACCGATCGGGACCGGCGCCGGGGTCGACGTCACCTCGGTCGCCACCATTGCCGAGGACGCGGTGGCCAACGGTGATTTCGTGGTCCGGCGTCCCGGGGTGCTGGCCGGGGTGGAGGTCGCCGCGTACGCGATGGCCCTGGTCTGCGCGCCGGCCGGCGAATTCGCCATCACCGCCATCCGCAGCGATGGCCAATCCGTGGCCCGTGATGACGTCGTGATGAGGATTTCGGGAAATGCCCGGGCATTGCTGAGGGGCGAACGCGTGGCGCTCAATCTGATCACGCTGATGTCGGGTGTGGCGAGCGCCACATTCGAATGGGTGCAAGCCCTGTCGGGCACGTCGACGCGGGTGCGGGATTCACGCAAGACGACACCCGGGCTGCGGATCCTGGAGAAGTACGCGGTCCGCGTGGCCGGTGGGGTCAATCACCGCATGTCGCTGGCCGATGCCGCATTGATCAAGGACAACCATGTGATCGCCGCCGGCGGGGTGGTGCCGGCGTATCTGGCCGTACGCCGGGCGTTCCCCGAGCTCGAGGTCGAAGTCGAAGTGACCACCCATCAGCAGGCGCGCGACGTCATCGAGGCGGGCGCGACCGACCTCCTGCTCGACAACATGAGCATCGAACAGATGAGCGCGGTGGTGGCCGAACTGAAAGGCCGGGCGATATTTGAGGCCAGTGGCGGATTGACGCTAGACTCCGCCCGCGCCGTCGCGGAAACCGGCGTCGATTACGTGGCGGTAGGGGCGATCACGCATTCCGCCGACATTCTTGATATTGCATTGGATCTGACGACGTAATGCGGATGCGTCGGGTAGCCTTCTGGGCGTCAGGTTCAAACTAATGTCAGGAGGACGCATGGCACAGCGCGTTCAAGTCATCCTCGAGGATGACTTTGATGGTGGACAGGCCGACGGGACCGTGAATTTCGGTCTCGACGGCGCCGAGTACGAGATCGACCTGTCGGCGCAGAATGCCGACAGTTTGCGGGACGCACTGGCCCCTTGGCTTGCGCATGCGCGTAAGACCGGTGGCCGGCGCAAGCGGGCCGGAAAGCCCGCAGTGTCGACGAGCACCAGCGATATCCGGGCCTGGGCCCAGGAGAACGGCCACGACGTCAGCACCCGTGGTCGCGTCTCCGCAGAGGTGCGCGAGGCGTACGAGCGGGCTCACGCCTGATTCGATGGCGGCCGTGTGACGGCCGCTGATCGTCAAAGCATTGCGCCCTGGGCGAACATTGGTTCGCCCAGGGCGCTTGCCATGTCGGCGTTGACGGCGCGCGTTGGCGCCCCGGTGGCAATGCGGCCGCGCAGAAGTGGCGCACCTCGCCTGAGATCGGGGCCCGGCAAGCGGTCAGCCGCCCGTGGCGCCGACTACAGTGAGAGAGCGTCGAGCGGCCAGTCCGCCAACCCGGAGGTGGTGCCGCGTCGCAGCAAGGAGCAAATCATCATGTTCGAACGCTTTACCGATCGGGCTCGTCGGGTCGTGGTTTTGGCCCAAGAAGAAGCCCGCATGCTGAACCACAACTATATCGGGACCGAACACATCCTCCTCGGGCTTATCCACGAGGGCGAGGGAGTCGCGGCAAAGGCGCTCGAATCACTCGGCATTTCCCTGGAAGCTGTGCGCCAGAAGGTCGAAGAGATCATCGGCCACGGTCAGCAGTCCCCGAGCGGACACATCCCGTTCACCCCGCGGGCCAAGAAGGTCCTCGAGCTGAGCCTGCGTGAGGCCCTGCAGATCAATCACTCCTACATCGGCACCGAGCACATCCTGCTCGGCCTGATCCGCGAGGGTGAGGGCGTCGCCGCCCAGGTGCTGGTGAAGCTCGGCGCGGACCTCAACCGGGTACGCAATCAGGTGCTGCAGTTGCTCAGCGGCTTCCAGGGCAAAGAGGCCGCCACCGCCGGAGCGCCCGAGCAGGGAAACACTCCTTCGTCGTCGATGGTGCTGGACCAGTTCGGTCGCAACCTCACCCAGGCGGCCCGCGAGAACAAGCTCGATCCGGTCATCGGCCGCGAAACCGAGATCGAGCGCGTGATGACCGTGCTCTCGCGCCGCACCAAGAACAACCCGGTGTTGATCGGTGAGCCCGGTGTCGGAAAGACGGCGGTCGTCGAGGGCCTGTCCCAGGCCATCGTCCGCGGCGACGTCCCGGAGACGTTGCGGGACAAGCAGATCTACACCCTCGATCTCGGTGCCCTGGTCGCCGGCAGCCGTTACCGCGGTGATTTCGAGGAGCGTTTGAAGAAGGTGCTCAAGGAGATCAAGACCCGCGGTGACGTCGTCTTGTTCATCGACGAGATCCACACCCTGGTCGGGGCCGGGGCGGCCGAGGGCGCGATCGACGCCGCCAGCATCCTCAAGCCGATGTTGGCCCGCGGTGAGTTGCAGACCATCGGCGCGACCACGCTCGACGAATACCGCAAGTACGTCGAGAAGGACGCTGCTCTCGAGCGACGTTTCCAGCCCATCCAGGTGGCCGAGCCGTCGATCGCCCACACGATCGACATCCTGCGTGGCCTGCGCGACCGTTATGAGGCGCACCACCGGATCACCATCACCGACGCGGCTCTGGTCGCGGCGGCGCAGATGGCCGACCGCTACATCTCCGATCGGTTCCTGCCCGACAAGGCGATCGACCTGATCGACGAGGCGGGCGCCCGGTTGCGGATCCGTCGGATGACGGCGCCGCCGGATCTGCGCGAGTTCGACGAGAAGGTCGCGGCCGTCCGGTTGGAGAAGGAAGCCGCGATCGACGCGCAGGACTTCGAGCGGGCCGCTGGTCTGCGCGACGACGAGAAGAAGCTGCTCAACGCACGCTCCGATCGCGAGGCGCAGTGGAAATCGGGCGATCTCGACGTGGTGGCCGAGGTGGATGAGGAGATCATCGCCGAGGTCCTGTCGACCGCGACCGGCATCCCGGTGTTCAAGCTCACCGAGGAGGAGTCGGCCCGACTGCTCCGCATGGAGGACGAGCTCGGCAAGCGCTACATCGGCCAGCACGACGCCGTCCGGGCGCTGTCCCGTTCGATCCGCCGCACCCGCGCCGGTCTGAAGGACCCGAAGCGCCCGAGCGGCTCGTTCATCTTCGCCGGCCCGTCCGGTGTCGGTAAGACCGAGCTGACCAAGGCACTGACCGAGTTCCTGTTCGGTGACGAGGACGCGCTCATCCAGCTCGACATGAGCGAGTACTCCGAGAAGCACACCGCCTCGCGGTTGTTCGGCTCACCTCCCGGCTACGTCGGCTACGAGGAGGGTGGACAGCTCACCGAGAAGGTGCGGCGCAAGCCATTCAGCGTGGTGCTGTTCGACGAGGTCGAGAAGGCCCACCCGGACATCTTCAACTCGCTGCTGCAGATCCTGGACGAAGGTCGACTGACCGACGCCCAGGGCCGGGTCGTCGACTTCAAGAACACCGTCATCGTGATGACCACCAACCTGGGTACCCGTGACATCGCCAAGAGCGTGTCGCTGGGCTTCAGCGGCGCGTCCGGGACCGAGGGCGGCTACGAGAAGATGAAGGCCAAGGTCAGCGACGAGCTGAAGCAACACTTCCGGCCCGAGTTCCTCAACCGCGTCGACGAGATCGTCGTTTTCCGCCAGCTCACCCAGGAGGACATCGAACGCATCGTCGACCTGATGGTGGCCCAGATCGAGATCCGGCTCAAGGACAAGGACATGGGCATCGAACTGACGCCCGCAGCCAAGTCCCTGATCGCCAAACGGGGTTTCGACCCGGTCCTCGGTGCGCGGCCGCTGCGTCGTGCCCTGCAGCGCGACGTCGAGGACTACCTAGCCGAGAAGATCTTGTTCTCGGAGCTGAAGTCCGGCGAGATCGTGGTGGTCGACGTGGCCGACCCGGGCTCGGAGCACCCCTTCACCTTCACCGGTGTGGCGCGTACGCCAGCGCCGGACATGCCGCCGGTAGAGTTCGGTGGCATCGTCGAGGGCTTCGGTCAGGGTCCCGCTGATCCGGCTGTGAACGACTGACCATCAACGGAACAACCAACGAGCCCGGGGCAGCAGCCCCGGGCTCGTTCGTCGTTCACCGAAGAGAGCTCGTTGAGGGTGAAATTCACCATTGGTAAGCGCTGAACAAAATGCGCGGGCGTCACGTCTCCACTGAGGGTGGAGCGCGGTTACTCCTCCGATCATCGTCGATCTAGCTGAATGAGGAGATGGAATGAATCCGATCCACCGGTCAACACCAGCGGTGTGCCCACCGGGCGTGCGCGCATCTGGAGGAAAAGCCCAGCGACGGCGAGGACGGGTGTTCGTGGCGACCATGGCCGCCGTGAGTCTGGCCTTGGTCGGAGCGTCGGCTCCGGCTCTGGCGCACAGCAGCCCCAAGGACGACCACCACGACGACAACGCCTTCGCGCAGGTCAACCTGGTGTCGGACATACCGGGTCTGGCCCAGGTCACTGATCCCCTGGTGATCAATCCGTGGGGAATCGACTTCGGGCCGTCCACGCCCTTGTGGGTGTCCAATCAGGGCAGCAACTCCCTGACCCTCTACCGCGGGGCGACGCCGACCAGCCCGACAGCAGTCAAAGTTCCGCTGGAGATCAAGGCGGATTCGCCGACCAGCATGATCTTCAACACGACGGACAAGTTCGTCATCACCCAGGGCGGCAAGACGGCACCCGCAAACTTCCTGATGAACGAAAATCTGTTCACCGAGACCTCGTTCACGGGTGAGGTGACGGGTTGGTCGAATGCCTCAGCCCCGCCTGCTCCCACGACCACCGTGGTGAAGGCGACCAAGCCGAACGGCTTGTATTTCGGGATGGCGCTGATACCGTCCGTCCGCAAGCAGGGGCCTCGACTGCTCGTCGCCGACGGAGCCGGCTCGATCGACGCCTTCGACGGTCAGTTCCGACCCGAGAATCTGGGACGGAAGGCGTTCAAGGATCCGAAGATCTCCAGGTTGCACGCGACGCCCTACAACGTCGCCTACCTCGACGGACGCGTCTATGTCGCCTACGCCCCGGCGTTCGGAGAGCCGGGTACGCCGGCGATCAGCGTCTTCACGACCGACGGCAAGTTCATCAAGCGAGTGATCACCGGCGGTCGACTGGCCGGCCCGTGGGGCATGACCATCGCCCCGAAGCACTGGGGTGACTTCGGTGGGGCCCTGCTGATCGGCAACGTCGAGGACGGCAAGATCAACGCCTTCAACCCTCACAATGGACACTTCCTCGGCACCCTCCGAGACGCGCACGGCAAGCCGCTGGTGAACACCGGGCTGTGGGGGCTCAAGTTCGGGAACGGGGTCATCGGCACGCCGAACACCCTGATTTTCGCCGCGGGTATCGGCGAGCGGGCCGATGACTTCGACCACGGCTACGAGCACGGGCTCGTCGGGGCCATCACCCCCGTCGAGGACCGCCACCACGACTGAACCCGTCGCTATCGACATCAGCCTGAGGGCACCAGGCAACCGGCCCGGTCGCGAGACCTGACCGGTTGACCGAACGGCCCGCCTCTGCACGCACACCGCGGTGCGGACCGAGGCGGGCCGGGTGCTGCCGGTCGGTGACCACGGTCGAACCCGACCCGCCACCGAAAAGGTGCGATCGCGCCCGCGGAACGCGGAGAGCGCGTCTATCCACCGTGGTGGGGCCGACGAGGCCACCGCCCCTTCCTGCGTCGCGAGGCGGCCGATTCGGCCGCCTCGGCATGCAGGGTCTTGCCTCGGGCGAGCGTGTCGTCGTCGTCGGTGACGATCCCGACGAGTTCAGTCAACCGACCCGATGCGCTGGTGATCGCGTCGGTGGGGGAGGGGTTCGGCTCGTCCTCCGGTTGGTGCCTGGTCACCCGGACGACGTCGTCATCGGGCTGGTCGCGCTGCGCGTGGGTGACGCAGAGCTTCCCGACGTCCTCGGCGTTACCGTGCATCACCGAGTGGGCGGCCTGTGGGATCGTCCAGACCTGGGCGTTGGGGAGCAGATCGGCGACCTGCTGCACCCATTCGGGTGGACAGAGGCGATCTTCCCTCCCAGCGATCACCAGCACCGAGGCGTTGATCTTCGGCAGCACGTCCTCGATCCGGTACGACATCAGCACCGGCAGCACCCGGGAGAACCAGCGCGGCCCCGTGAGCACGTAGGCGTACAGGCAGATCAGCGCAATCTTCGGCGGCTCGTGGATCGAGGACTGGAGGAAGCGCAACAGCGCGATGCCCCGGCGCCGTTCGGCGGGATTGAGCACGGGGCTCAGCAGCACCAGGTCGGTGAGCTGACGGGTGCTGGCCAGCTCAGCGACGATCTGGGTGCCCATCGAGTGCCCGACGACGATGGGATCGACCAGCCCGAGTTCGTCGATCACCCGGCCGACCAGTTCCGCGTACGACTGGATGGTCATCCGGCCGTCCCTCGGGTGCGGTACGCCGCCGAAACCGGGCAGGTCGAGCGCGATCACCGGGCCGAACTCGTTGAGCTGGAACGCGAGCCGCTCGAAGTAGTTGGCCGAGACCCCGATTCCGGGGATCAGCAGGAAAGCCCGCTCGCCGTTGTGCCCGACCGAACTCGCGCGCGCGTACGTGTCGCGCCACTCGATCCGCTGGACGCTGACGTCACTCTTCTTCTGCCTCCGCACGCACCCATTGTGGCGGCTTGGTTTATCGTGCGCCTGTGGAGACCATCACCTCGGCGGACGGAACGACCCTGGCCTTCGACCGGTGGGGAGCCGGTCCGACGGTGATCATCGTGCCCGGAGCGACCTGCACCCGCGGCATCACTGCACCGCTCGCCCAGGCGCTGGCGGCGGGCTGCACGGTGATCAACCTCGACCGGCGTGGCCGCGGCGACAGCGACGACCGCAGTGGTGCTCCGTACGCGGCGAGCCGGGAGACCGAGGACCTGGCCGCGGTGCTGGCCGCCGTCGGGCCGGCCGCGCTCTACGGCCATTCCTCCGGTGCGGCGGTCGTCCTCCGCGCTGCGGCCGCCGGACTGCCGGTGACCCGTCTGGTGCTGCACGACGCCCCGTACGAGCTCGAGCCCAGCCAGCTCAGCCGCGACTACCACACCGAACTGCACCGACTGCTCGCCGCCGGGGCCTACGGTGAGGCGATCGCACTGTTCCTCCGCGCGGTCGGGATGCCCGAGTCGATGATCGCCGGGATGCGACACGCCCCGCACTGGCCGGGGATGGAGGCGGTCGCCCCGACCCTGGCCTACGACTCGGCGGCGCTGGCCGACGCCGACGGGGGCGCTGTGCCCCATGACCTGCTCGACCGGATCGACGTGACGACCCTGGTCCTGGCCGGGGGCGACGACCCCGGCTTCATGGCCGACGCCGCCCACGCGCTGCACCGCGGGATCGACGGCGCCCGGTTCGTCCACCTGGCCGGCGCCGGCCATGACGCCGGACCGGATCTCGTCGCACCGGTCCTCCTCGACTTCCTGACCGCCTGAGCGCGCGCTCACCGCGCCGACCCGTGCGGCAGGATCAGTGGCCGAAGACGTCCGAGTCGGTGAGGTCGGCCTCGCCCCGGTCCAACGCCGAGATGGCCGACAGCTGGTGATCGCTCAGCTCGAAGTCGAAGAGCGCGATGTTCTCGGCGATCCGGCCCGGGTCGGCGGACTTGGGGATGGCCACCAGCCCGTTCTGCACGTGCCAGCGCAGGACGACCTGGGTCGGCGTACGCCCGACTTCCTCGGCGATCCGGGTGATCACCGGGTCGGTCCGCAGCTCCGCGGCGCCGGCCGCACCAATCGGGCTCCACGACTCGATCACGATGTCATGCTGTCGTGCGTAGCCGCGGGCCTCGTCACGGGTGCTGTACGGGCTGAGCTGGATCTGGTTGACGTCGGGGGTGATGCCGGTGTCGTCGAGCACCCGCTGCAGGTGGGCGGGTTTGAAGTTCGAGGCCCCGATGGCGCGCAGCCGACCCTCGTCGAGCAGGGCCTGGAGACCGCGGAGGGCGTCGACGTAGTGGTCCTGATCCGGGTTGGGCCAGTGGACGAGCAGCAGATCGAGGTAATCCACACCGAGCCGCTCCAGACTGGCCTCGAACGCCGTCCGAACGCCGTCGACGCTGTGCCACGCGCGGTTGAACTTGGTGGTGATGAACAGCTCGGAACGGTCGATCCCCGAGTCCCGGATGCCCTGACCGACGCCGTCCTCGTTGCGGTAGTTCTCGGCGGTGTCGATCAACCGGTAGCCGGCCTCGATCGCTGTGCGGACCTGAGCCGCCGCCTCCGCGCCGCGCAGCGGCCAGGTACCGAGACCGAGGACGGGGATGTCGGCGCCGTTGCGGAGAGGGAGGGTGGGGGCGAGACCAGTCATCACCCCAGCCTGTCAGGACGGCAGCGCGTAGCGGTGCCCGACCCCGGCGACCAGACCGTCGGCCAGCAGCGAGGCCAGGGCCCGCTCGCGCTGCTCCGGCTCCGGCCAGGCGGCGACCAGTTGGTCGCCGGGTACCGGCTCATCGCTCGAGCGCAGCACGGCCAGCAACGCGCCGCGGCACTGCCGGTCGGTCCCGGCGTAGCCCTGCCCCCGCCGCGGCGGACCGTCCCAGGCCGGGTAGCCCGCCGCCCGCCAGGCGCAGCGGTCACGGATCGGGCAGACGTCGCACCGCGGCGTACGCGCCACGCAGACGAGCGCCCCCAGTTCCATCGAGGCGACAGCCCAGTGGGCGGCGCGCTCCGGGGTACGTGGTAGCAGGGACTCGGCCAGCGCCGTCTCTGCTCGGGTCGGGGCGGGCCCCGGGTAGGCGGCACCCTGGATCGCGCGGGCGATCACCCGACGCACGTTGGTGTCGAGGACCGCCGCCCGCTTCCCGTACGCGAAGCTGGCGATCGCCGCCGCGGTGTAACTGCCGACCCCGGGCAGGGTGAGCAGGTCCTCGACGCGGTCCGGCACCCGGCCGTCGAACTGCTCGGTGATGACCACCGCAGCCCGGTGCAGCCGCAGTGCGCGCCTCGGATAGCCGAGCCGGCCCCAGGCGCGGACGGCCTCACCCGAGGGCGCGGCGGCGAGCGCGTCCGGCGTCGGCCAGCGCTCCAGCCAGGCGGCCCAGGGCCCGAGGACCCGATCGACCGGGGTCTGCTGGAGCATGAACTCGCTGACCATCACCGCCCACGGCGAGGCGTCGGGCCGTCGCCACGGCAGGTCGCGTCGGTGGGTGTCGAACCACCGCGACACGGCGGTGACGATCGAGGTTCCTTCCGGCGCCGCGGGCACCTGAGGAGACTAGTCAGGTGATGAAGGCCATCGTCTACGAAGCGGTCGGCGCGCCTGCCCGCTGGCAGAGTTTTCCCGATCCGGAACCCACCGACGACGGGGCGGTGATCGAGGTGCGGGCCACTGGGATCTGCCGGTCCGACTGGCACGCCTGGCGCGGTCACGAGCAGGTGCCGCTGCCGCACGTCCCGGGTCACGAATTCGCCGGGGTCGTCGCGGCCGTCGGGTCGCAGGTCCGCGACTTCGCGATCGGTGATCGGGTGACGGCCCCGTTCGTCAACGGGTGCGGTCGTTGCGAGTGGTGCCGGGGCGGCAACGCCCAGATCTGTTCGGCCCAGGATCAGCCGGGCTTCACCCACCCCGGTTCGTACGCCGAGCGCGTCGGGGTCCGAGCAGCCGACCTCAACCTGGTCCGGTTGCCGGAGGCCATCGACTTCGTCAGCGCCGCCGCGCTGGGGTGCCGGTTCGCCACGGCGTTCCGGGCGTTGACCGCGCACCGTCGGATCGAACCCGGGCAGTGGGTCGCGGTCTTCGGCTGCGGTGGCGTCGGGCTCTCCGCGGTCATGATCGCCCGGGCCCTCGGTGCCCGGGTCATCGCGGTCGACCTGTCCCCAGCGGCGCTCGAGGCGGCGATCGCACTCGGAGCCGAGGTGACCATCGCCGATCGCGATCCGGTCGCCGCGGTCCGTGCGGTCGGCGACGGCGGCGTGCACGTCGGCGTCGACGCCCTGGGTTCGCCAGCGACGTCAGCCGCCTCGATCCGCAGCCTGCGGCGCCGCGGCCTGCACGTCCAGGTCGGCCTGCTGATCAACGCCGACGCGTACGCGGGCGCGCCCTGGGACGTGATCGTCGCGCACGAACTCCAGGTCGTCGGCTCGCACGGGATGGCGGCCCGGGACTACCCGGCGATGCTGGAGATGATCGGCGACGGCCGCCTCCCGGTCGAGCGGCTGGTCGGTGCGGTCATCCCGTTGGAGCAGGCGGGCGACGCGATGATGGCGATGGACTCGCTCGTCGCCACCCGGGCCGGATTGACCGTCGCGGTCCGGTGATCGCCGCTTATCGCACACACCGACGACCGCGAGCGGCGTGGCACCGGCGAATTCATCCTCTCGTTGCCTAATGTCGGGCCATGAGCAGCGTGCTGCATCCCGTCGGACCAGAGCCGGTCCGTACGTACTGGGCGCGCCGTGCGGCGGTGGTCGCAGCAGCGATCGTCCTGCTGGCCGTGGTCATCGCCCTGATCGTCAACGGTTCGACCAGCGGCTCGGCCGCCGAGCCTCCGATCGATGCGTCGCCGGCCCCGGCCACCACCCCGACCTCGAGCTCCACCACGTCCGCGAGCCCGAAGCCGACCACGCCCGCGGCGAGTCCGCCCGCGTCCTCGGCCGACACCTCCGGTAAGCCCAGCGCGACGGGCGCTGCCTCCTCCACGGCGACCCCGAACCCCGGCCCGGTGGCGTGCGAGGCCAAGGATCTGCGGGTCACCCTGACCGGCAAGCGCCGGCTCAAGGTCAAGAAGCCCAACACCTTCAAGCTGTCGGTGATCAACGGCTCGGGCACCACCTGCATCGCCACGGTCAACAAGAAGAACTTCGAGTTGAAGATCTACTCCGGCACCGATCGGATCTGGAGCTCGAACGACTGCGCCACCGCGGTGAAGTCGATCCGGACCAAGCTGCCCGCCGAGCGGGTCAGCGCGTGGACGATGACGTGGAACGGTCGTCGCTCGGCCCGCCACTGCAAGAACCGGCCGGAGATCCCCCAGGGCGGCACCTACTTCGCCACCGCGCAGCTCGACGGCGCCAAGCCGGTCCAGCTGCGGATGATCCTGGTCGGCTGACCCGCCCACTGCTTCGCCGTCCGACCCGCCGCCGACTGCTTTACCGGGACGCCGCAGCGGACCCGGCCGGGGGAGTTACTCGGGGCTGTCGACGTACGCGGACTCGGCCAGTCGCACCAATCCGTCGCGGATGACCCGGGCGCGGTGCTCGCCTACGCCCTCGACTTCCTGCAGATCGGAACGGCTGGCGGCGAACAGGGCTTGCAACGTCCCGAAGTGCTCGATCAGTCGCTCGCCCAGTGAAGTGGGGAGTCGGCTGATCATCGACATCTGCCGATAGCCGCGGCTGGTGACCGAGGTGTCGAGGTGGGCGTTGGTGGCAAAGCCGACCGCCCGGGCCACGGTGAGCAGATCGAGCAAGGCACTGGTCTCGACCGCCGCCAGCCGGCCGAGGCCGAAGCTGCCGTCGTCGTCGCTCGGCCGGTAGTCTTTCTCGAGCAGCGTCCGAAGCTCGT
The DNA here is from genome assembly GCA_963815905.1 of uncultured Actinomycetota bacterium. Classification (GTDB taxonomy): domain Bacteria; phylum Actinomycetota; class Actinomycetes; order Propionibacteriales; family Propionibacteriaceae; genus Microlunatus. The sequence goes on from CAWFIO010000021.1 coordinate 140,367, forward strand.
TGATGCCGACCCCCAGCTCGTGCAGTTGCAGATTGAGCAGTCGACCGTCGGTCCCGAGCTCCATCACGTAGCCGTTGAGCTCGTCCTCGAGCCGCTGCACCATCTCGAGTCGCTGGGCGATCTGCGCGAGGTCGCGGACCGTCACCTGGTCCTGGACCTCGAGCGAGGACAGGTGCTGAGTGGCCTGGCGGAGTCGCTCGTGGTAGCGCTCGAGCGTCTGCAACGCCTGGTTGGCCCGCGACAGCAGTTGCTCCGAGTGTTCGACCTGGTGGCGGCCGTCCTCGAGGAACAGGCTGATGATCGACATCGAGGCCGACACCGAGACGACCGGCAGCCCCGACTGTCGGGCTACCCGCTCGGCGGTGCGGTGGCGGGTGCCGGTCTCCATCGTCTCGATCCGCGGATCCGGCATCAGGTGGACGCCGGCGCGCACGATCCGGATCGGTGATCCTGGTCGGCCGTCGGCCAGGTCGAGGACGATGGCCCCGTCCATCTTGGCCAGCTCGCGCAGCGCGGTCGGGGTGTAGCTGACGTCGAGGGCGAAGCCGCCGGTGCTGAGCTCGGAGATGTCCTTGTTCTGGCCCAGGACCACCAGCGCACCGGTCCGGCCACGGAGGATCCGCTCGAAGCCCTCACGGAGTGGTGTCCCGGGTGCGACCAGGGCCAGCTGATCGAGCACCCGACGACGCTGGTCCGATTCCTCGACCACCTGAACTCCGATCCGCTGATCCAACTCCCTGGCGACCGTATCAATGTGCGGTGGAGAATTCCGCAGTCGTTCACCTGCAGAACCTCCCGGTCTCCCGGATGGGGAGGTCGCCGAGCCGCCGCCTCGACGCCGGTCCCCGCCGCACGCGCGGTCCGCCGGGCCCACTGCACGCCTCGGTCGGCGGGTCTCGGGCTAGCGGATCAGCGGGTCGTTGCCGTCGGCGTCGGTGCCCGGGCGATGGGCCAGTCCGACCGCCTCAAGGGCCTGCCGCACCGTCGGCACGGCGTGGACCAGCATCCCGGCGTGGACGGTCATCAGCTGGTCGCGGGCGTCGCGCGACTGCGCCGGGATCACCGCCTCGGTGAAGCCGAGCCGGGCGGCCTCGCTGAGCCGACGATCCGTGCCGGGCACCCGGCGGAGTTCGCCCGCCAGCCCGACCTCGCCGATGGCGATCAGGCGGGGCGGAACGGCTCGACCGTTCGCCGCCGAGGCCACCGACATCGCGGCGGCCAGATCGGCGGCCGGATCGTTGATCCGGGCGCCGCCCACGCTGGAGACGTAGACATCGCGGTTGTAGAGCTGGACCCGACACCGGCGCTCGAGCACGGCGAGCACCATGGCCAGCCGACCCGATTCCACGCCGTGCATGATCCGCCGCGGTTGCGGGATGGGGGAGGGGGCGACGAGTGATTGCAGCTCCGCCAGCAGCGGGCGACGGCCCTCCATGGTCACGGTGATGCACGTCCCGGGCACCGGCTCGACGTGCTCGGAGGTGAACAGCCCCGACGGGTCGGGCACCTCGATGATGCCGGACTCGGCCATCTCGAAACACCCCACCTCATCGGCCGGGCCGAACCGGTTCTTGGTCGCGCGGACCATCCGGAAGCCGGAGTGTCGGTCGCCGTCGAAGGCCAGCACCACGTCAACCAGGTGCTCGAGCAGCCGGGGTCCGGCGATCGACCCGTCCTTGGTCACGTGGCCGACGATGATCACCGCCATTCCGCGGCGCTTGGCCACCCGGACCAGCGCGGCGGTCACCTCGCGGACCTGGGTGACCCCGCCGGGGGAGCCGTCGGCCTCAGCGGTGGCGATGGTCTGGATCGAGTCGACGACCAGCAGCGACGGCGCGACCTCCTCGATGTGACCGAGCACCGTCCCGAGGTCGGTCTCCGCGGCCAGGTAGAGCTGCTCGGCCAGACCCCCGGTCCGCCCGGCCCGCAACCGGACCTGAGCGGCCGACTCCTCGCCGGAGACGTAGAGCGTGGGCCGATCGGACTTGGCCCACCGCGCGGCGACCTCGAGCAGCAGGGTGGACTTGCCGACCCCGGGCTCACCGGCCAGCAGGATCACCGCGCCCGGCACCAACCCGTCGCCGAGGACCCGGTCGAGCTCTCCGACCCCGGTGCGGACGCGGGTGGCCAGATCCAGGCTGACCTGGCCGATCGGCACGGCTTTGCTGGTCGGCACCGACGAGCGCACCTCGGCGAGCTTGGGTGCGCCGATCTCCACCACGCTGCCCCAGGTCTGGCACTCGCCGCAGCGGCCCACCCAGCGGATGCTGGTCCAGCCGCACTCGGTGCAGTGGTGGCTGCCGGTTTTCGCCCGGGTGTTCGTTTTCACCATGTCCGGAACGCTAGCCGAGGCCACGGACAAAACCCGGGTCGGGCCTGCGCGTCAGCCCCACACATCATCGGGGCAGGTGGCCGGCCACCTCGAGCAGCCGGGCGTTGGCCTCGGGTTCGCCGACGCTGATCCGTAGTCCCTCGCCGGCGAAGGGCCGGACGACCAGACCCGAGGCGGCGAACGTCTCCGCGTACGCGAGGGTGTGCTCGCCGGCCGGCAGCCAGACGAAGTTGCCTTGGGCGTCGGGGATCTCGAACCGGCGGTCCCGGAGTCCGGCGACGAGCAGGTCGCGGGCCACGATCAGCGCACCGACCCGGTCGAGCAGGTGCTGCTCCGCCTCGAGCGAGGCCAGCACCGCGGCCTGGGCGACGATCGAGATCCCGAACGGCAGCGACGTCGAACGCACCGCCGTGGTCAGCTCGGGATCGCCGACGCAGTAACCGACTCGGAACCCGGCCAGCCCGTACGCCTTGGAGAACGTCCGCAGCACCACGACGTTCGGCCGGTCGAGCAGATCGAGCGCGCGCAGTGGGTCGGGACGGTGGACGAACTCCACATAGGCCTCGTCGATGACGACCAGCACCGAGTCGGGCACCGCATCGACGAAGGCGACGACCTCGGCGTGGCCGAGTGCCGGCCCGGTCGGGTTGTTGGGCGTGCAGAGCAGGACGACCCGGGTGGCCGGGGTGATCGCGGCGCGCATCGCCTCGAGATCGTGGGTCGCGCCGGGGCCGAGCGGAACGTGGACGCTGCTCGCGCCGGTCAGCTGAACGGCGATCGGGTACGCCTCGAAGCTGCGCCAGGCGTAGACGACCTCATCGCCGGGCTCGCAGACCGCCTGCAGGAGGTGGTAGAGCACCGCCACCGATCCGGTCCCGAAGGCCAGGCGGCCCGGGTCGACCTTGAGCCGGGCGGCCAACGCCTCGGTCATCGCGATGTTGGCCATGTCCGGGTAGCGGTTCATCGCGGTGGCCGCGGACACGGCTGCCGCGAGCACGCCGGGCAGCGGCGGATAGGGGTTCTCGTTGCTCGATAGCTTGAAGGTGGTCAGGCCCTCGACCGACGGGGCGGGCCTGCCGGGTCGGTACGCCGGGAGCGACGCGACCTCGGGGCGGATGCGTACGCCCATCAGAGGACCGCCATGATCGCGGGGCACCCCATCAGATGGTGACCTCGCCCCGCGGGGTGCTGAAGGTGGCCGACAACAGCCCGGGCTCACCACCGCCGGTCTCGTTCCAGACCACGCCGACATCGGACAGCACCTGCTGGGCCAGCCCCCCGAGCCACTCGTCGACCCGGTCGTGCTCGCCGGCGATCTCCACGGCCAACAGCTCCACCATCGACCCGCCGGCCGAGGGGTGTACGTCGTCCTCGCTCCGCCAACGGACGAAGAAGGGCAACTGTCGGTCCTGCAGCAGGTCGAGCACCCCGAGCTGATCCCACTTCAGTAGGACACCGTCGGGGCGATAGCGGTGGCCCTCGGTGGCCGAGCGGCCGAGCCGTTCCTCGATCGGGGCCAGGTCGTCGGTCGACACCACCCAGGCCAGCCAGCCGCCACCGGCCAGCGACCGCGCCCGCACGGCCCGACCGAACGGCGCCTTGTCGGCGGCCGGGTGATCGAGCACCTCGACGACCTCGAGGTAGTGGCCGTCGCTCAGCGGCAGCACCTGGTTGCGGGTGCCGAACCGTGGATGGAAGCCCCCGTCGACGAACTGGGCACCGAGCTCGGCTTCCAGACGGTGCACGGTGGCTGTGAGTCCGTCGGGCCCGGCCGCGTACGACAAGTGATCGAGGCGCATGCCCCACATTGTCGCCCGCGACGCTCAGCCCGGGTCGGCGGGATGGCGCAGCAGTCGGCCGGAGCGGGTTTCGAACTCCCGGCACAGGCCGGTGAGCACCGCGTACGCGGCCGGGCCCATCAGCGCATTCAACTCGTCGGCGTTCTCCGCGTAGACCGGCCGGCGACCGTCGTGCGCGTCGGTGTTGGAGGTGCAGTACCAATCGAGGTCGTGGCCGCCCGGACCCCAGCCGTCGCGGCCGTACTCACCGATGGTCACCTCGGTGTAGCTGGTGTCGTCGGTGCGGGTGACCGAGCGGAACTGCCGGCGGATCGGCAGCTGCCAGCAGACGTCGGGCTTGGTCTCCAGGAACGGGCGGCCCTGGCTGACGGCCAGCGTGTGCAGCGCGCACCCCGTACCGCCCACGAACCCGGGCCGGTTGAGGAAGATGCAGGCGCCGTCGACCACCCGGGTCTTGCGCCCGGGCTCCTCGCCCTCGGCCACGTGGTCGGGATCCTCGAACTCGGCCCAACCACCCGATCGGGCCGCCTCCTTGTACTGCCACTGTTGCCCGGTCAGTTCCGCAGCGGCGGCGGCGACCCGCTGCTCGTCGTCGTCATCGGCGAAGTGGGCGCCCAGGGTGCAGCAGCCGTCGTCGGGACGATCGGCGTAGATCCCGGGGCAGCCCACACCGAAGATGCAGGCCCAGCGCGAGGTCAGCCAGGTCAGATCGCAGCGGAAGACCTGGTCCTCGTCGGCCGGGTCGGCGAACTCCACGAAGGCGCGCGGGAATCCGATGCTCACCTCCATGGGGTGATTATCTCCGCTATCGATGTGGCTGATGTCGTCGCCGGTTTGTACGGAACGGATTAGGCTGGCCTGCGTGTCAGCAGAGCAGCCCGCGGCGGAGTCGTCGGACGACGTCGAGGTCAACACCCGGGCCGCCAACCAGCTGATCAAGGTGGCGCCGGCCAAGGTCGGACTCTCGACCTCCTCGGTCTATCCGGAGACCACCTCGAGCGGGTTCGAACTGGCCCGCCGGCTCGGTTACGACGGGGTCGAGGTGATGGTCGGGATCGATCCGGTCGCTGCCGACATCGACGCGGTCGAGAAGCTCCGCGACTACCACCAGATCCCCGTGCTGGCCATCCATGCGCCGTGTCTGCTGATCACCCAGCGGGTGTGGGGGACCGACCCGTGGGCCAAGCTGGTCCGCTCGGCCGAGGCGGCCAGGCGACTCGATGCCGATGTCGTCGTGGTCCACCCGCCCTTCCGCTGGCAGCGCGACTACGCCCGCGGTTTCGTCGACGGGGTCCGCCGGCTGCAGGAGGAGACCGGGATCTTGTTCTGCGTGGAGAACATGTATCCGTGGCGTACGCCGGGGGGCGAGCTCAAGGCCTACATGCCCGGCTGGGACCCGACCGAGCTGGACTACGCCGATCTGACCCTGGACTTCTCGCACGCCTCGACCGCCAACCAGCAGTCGCTCGATCTCGCCCGCTCGTGGGGCTCGCGCCTGCGCCACGTCCACCTCACCGACGGCTCGGGCTCGATCAAGGACGAGCACCTGGTCCCGGGTCGCGGTGACCAGCAGGCCGGCCAGGTCCTGCAGTATCTGGCCGAGACTGACTTCACCGGGCACGTGGTGCTCGAAGTCAACTCGCGCAAGAGCGGCAGCCGGGCCCAGCGTGAGGCCGACCTGGCCGAGTCGCTGGCCTTCGCACGACTGCATCTGACCGCCCCGATCAAGCCCTCGTACGCGACCGACGGCGGCGGCACCACCAGCCCGGTCTGACCTCCATCCGCACGCCGGTCGCCCCCCGCGATCAATAGCCGGCCGGAATACGGCGAGAGGCTCAGCTCGGTCTGCCTCGGCACGACGTTGCTCGAGCAGTGAGGACGGTGGCGCAGTCAGAGCCAGCTGACGTGCGGGGCGACCAACGCGTAGCCGACGAAGGCGACGATGTCGAGCAGCAGGTGGGCGACGATCAGCGGGGCGACCCGCTTCCACTTCAGATAGATCAGTCCGAAGATCACGCCCATGATCAGGTTCCCGACGAAGCCGCCGAAGCCCTGGTAGAGGTGGTAGGACCCGCGGATCGTCGCGCTGACCAGCAGGATCACCGGCCAACGCCAGCCGAATTGAGCGAACCGGGTGAACAGGTAGCCGATCATCACCACCTCCTCGAGCGCGGAGTTCTGGAAAGCCGAGAGGACCAGCACCGGGATGGTCCACCAGTGGTCGGCCAACCCGGAGGCCTGGACCTGGGTGTTCAGACCGAGCGCTCGGGCCCCGAGATACAGGCCCAGGCCGGGTACGCCGATGCCCAGCGCGATCAGCGTGCCGAACCCGAGATCGAAGCGCGGTCGACGACCGTCGACGCCGATCCTGCGGGCGGCCGGCCGGTGGGTCAGGTTGAGCAGATAGAGGGCCAGCAGCACGGGCATCAGTCCGAAAGCGATGCCGGCCAACTGGTAGGTGAGATCGAGCCACGGGCGGTCCGGGGTGGCCGAGGCGTTCAGGGTCGAGGTCTGCTGGGCCAGCGGGACCGGCCGGGTCAGCCGCTCGATGATCCGCAGGATCGAGTAGATGGCCGACTGGCCGAGCGAGAGCCCGAGCACGATGACGATCTCGAGCCCGAAGCGGCTGCGATCGAGAGGTCCGGCGACGGCGGTCGCGGTCGCTGGCTGAGTCACGGGGCCATCCTGCCCGGTGGGTCGGCCGCGTCGCGGTTGGTGGCTCCGCGTTCGGAGATTTTGCGGTTCGGAGGGTCATCGGGTGTGACTGACGCAATAACTTCACGTGTTGGGAAAGTGCACCGGCCCGGGCCGGGTCGATTTAGGCTTGTCCGCATGCGCGTAGGAGTTTTCGGGGCCACCGGCCAGGTCGGTGGCGTGATGCGGTCGTTGTTGGCCGAAAGGGACTTCCCGGCGACCGAGGTGCGGTTCTTCGCCTCGGCGCGGTCGGCCGGGCTGAAGCTGCCCTGGAAGGACACCGAGATCACCGTCGAGGACACCGACACGGCTGACTTCACCGGTCTCGACCTGGCCCTGTTCTCCAACGGCAAGACCGCCTCGCTGGCCTCGGCCCCCAAGGTCGCGGCTGCCGGGGCCATCGTCATCGACAACTCCTCGGCCTGGCGGATGGATCCCGACGTGCCGTTGGTGGTCTCCGAGGTCAACCCCGAGGACGCGATCGACCCGCCCAAGGGCATCATCGCCAACCCGAACTGCACCACGATGGCGGCCATGCCGGTGCTCAAGCCGCTGCACGCCGCCGCCGGTCTGGTCCGGCTGCGGGTGTCGACCTATCAGGCCGTTTCCGGCTCGGGTGGGGCCGGCGTCGCCGAGCTCGACAACCAGATCCAGGCCGTGGCCGCGCACGCCGCAGGGCTCGCCTTCGACGGTCGGGCGGTCGACTTCCCGGACCCGGAGAAGTACGTCAAGACGATCGCCTACAACGTGCTCCCGCTGGCCGGCTCGATCGTGGCCGACGGCTCGGGCGAGACCGACGAGGAGCAGAAGCTCCGCAACGAGTCGCGCAAGATCCTGCACGCGCCCGAGTTGCTGGTCTCGGGTACCTGCGTACGCGTCCCCGTCTTCACGGGTCACTCGCTGGCCATCCACGCCGAGTTCGCCGAGGACCTCAGCCCGGAGCGGGCTACCGAGCTGCTGACCGGCGCCCCCGGCGTCGAGCTGATGGACGTCCCGACCCCGCTCGATGCGGCCGGTCAGGACCCCAGCTACGTCGGGCGAATCCGCGCCGATCAGGCTGCTCCGGCGGGCAAGGGACTGATCCTGTTCCTCTCCAACGACAACCTGCGCAAGGGTGCCGCGCTCAATGCAGTGCAGATCGCGGAGTTGCTGGCTGCGCAGCTGGCCACGCGTTAACTCCGGGAATGGACGGTCGGTGCACGGCCGGAGGAACGTCTAGGGTTGGCCGCGTGAGTTCGTCCAGAGAAGGACGCCTGGCCATCCTGGGCGCCGGCGTGATGGGTGAGACCGTCCTGTCCGGATTGTTGCGCGCGGGTTGGTCGCCCGACCGGATCATCGCCACCGATCGGCGGCCGGAACGTCAGGTCGAGCTGACGGCGACGTACGGCATCACCATGCTCGAGAACGTCGACGCCGCTGCGGCGGCCGAAACGGTGATCGTGGTGGTCAAACCGCAGGACCTGACCGATCTGCTGGTCGAGATCGCCGGCGTGGTCACCCGCGACACCCTGGTCGTCTCGTTGGTCGCCGGGGTGGCGACCGAGACCATCGAGGGCGCGTTGCCGTCCGGCGTGCCGGTGGTCCGGGTGATGCCCAACACCCCCGCCCTCGTCGACGAGGGGATGGCGGCGATCTCGCCGGGGTCGCACTGCGACCAGTCCCATCTGGACCGGGTCACCGAGATCCTGTCGGCCACCGGCCGCGTCCTCACCCTGCCGGAGCGCTACCAGGACGCGGTCACCGCGATCTCGGGATCGGGTCCGGCCTACCTGTTCTTCGTCGTCGAGGCGATGATCGAGGCCGGTGTGCACCTCGGGCTGCCCCGCGACACCGCCACCGAACTGGTGGTCCAGACCATGCTCGGATCGGCCAAGATGCTCCGCGAGACCGGCGAGCACCCGACCGTGCTCCGCGAACGCGTCACCTCCCCGGGTGGGACCACTGCGGCCGCAGTACGGCGGCTCGAGGACCACAGCGTCCGGGCCGCGTTCATGGGGGCGATCGAGGCCGCGCGCGACCGGAGCCGCGAACTGGCTGCTGCGGCCCGTCCGAGCGGGGGCACCCCCGGATGAGGGGCCTGCTCGTCCATTCCGATGAACTGACGCGATACGACTTCGGACCAGAGCACGTGATGAGCCCCGGCCGGGTCCGCAACGCGATCGCTTTGGCCCGGCAGCTCGGCGTGCTCGACCGCCTCACCGTCGTCCCGCCCCCCGAGGTCGATCTCGACCGGCTCCGGACTGCGCACACCGACGCGTACATCGAGGCTGTCCGGCTGGGCCTGCCCGACGACGTCCATGGGCTGGGCACCACCGACAACCCGATCTTTCCCGGGATGCACACCACCTCCGCGCTGGTCGCCATGGCCACCGAGGAGGCGGCCCGCCGGGTCTGGTCCGGCGAGGTGCGTCGGGCCAGCAACATCAGCGGTGGGCTGCATCACGCGATGCGCGACCGGGCCAGCGGATTCTGCATCTACAACGACATCGCCGTCGGGATCCACTGGTTGCTGGAGAACGGCTGCGAGCGGGTCGCGTACGTCGACGTGGACGTCCACCACGGCGACGGGGTCCAGGACGCCTTCTGGGACGACCCTCGGGTGATGACGGTGAGCCTGCACGAGACCCCGGCCTATCTGTTCCCGGGCACGGGGTTCCCGACCGAGACCGGGGGACCGGGCGCACCCGGCTCCGCGGTCAACGTGGCGCTGCCCCCGGGCACCGGCGATGCGGGCTGGTTGCGGGCGTTCCACGCGATCGTCCCCGACGTCCTCCGCGCTTTCCAGCCGACGGTGCTGGTCACCCAGCACGGCTGCGACTCGCATCAGCATGACCCGTTGGCCGACCTCAACCTGACCCTCGACGGCCAACGTGCCTCCTATCTCGCCCTGGCCGCCCTGGCTGACGAGCTCTGCGAAGGGCGCTGGGTCTCCACCGGCGGGGGTGGCTACTCCGTCGTCGACGTGGTACCGCGCGCCTGGACCCACCTGCTCGGTGTGGTCAGTGGCGCACCGATCGACCCAGCCACCGTGATCCCGCACGCGTGGCGATCCGAGATGGGCGAGCACGCGCCGCGACTGATGACCGACGGAGGTGACCCCTCCTTCATCTCCATCGAGGCCGGGTTCTCGCCCGAGAGCCGGCTCGACCAGGCCATCCGGGCCACCCGCACCGCGGTCTATCCCGAGCTCGGCCTGGATCCCCAGATCTGAGTCGTCAAGTTCTTCGCCGGTGTGTCGGCGAGATTTCCTGTGTATCAGCTGTACCAACTGCATCTTTTGCCACTAATCTCACAGCAGTGCCAGGACGCCGGAGGGGAAGCCGGCCCGGAGTGGCACGGAAACGAGAAGACGGACGATGAATGAGGCCGATTCGGGCTCGGGACGCGTGACGCCGATCGGCGTCGGGCTGCCGACAGGCACGTTCTATACCGTGGCCGAGGTGGCGACCTTGGTGCGGCTGTCGAAGATGTCGGTCTACCGGCTGATCCACTCGGGTCAGCTCGAAGCCGTCCAGTTCGGCCGTAGCTTCCGGGTTTCCGAGAAGGCGCTCAACGCCTATCTCGAAGGCTCGTTCTACGACGCCGGCTAGGCCGAGGGCCGCGACAGTCGCAGGGTGAACGCGTACGCGCGCGGCCAGAGCGCGTGTTCGGGCAGGACGTCGATGCCGCAGGCCCGCGACCCGATCCCGTGTACCGCGGCATCGAGGTAGAGGTGGTTCCGGTTGCCCGGGACCAACGCGTGCGGATGTCCGGCCCGGTCCACCTCCTGTGGCGTGTGCCGGGTCAGCGTGAACCCCGGCCGGTGTCCGTGTCGGTCGGCGACCGTCTCGATCCGCAGCCGAGGCCCGGAGGCGTCGGCCAGGTCGAGTCGGCGTACGGCGGCGCGGTGGCCGGTCTCCTGCGGCCGTGAGTAGCGGACCGACAGCTCGTCGATGTGGGCGGCGAACCGCCCGACGCGGGCCGCGCGGGCCGTGTCGGGGTACGACTCGGCCGGTCCGGTACCGAACCAGTCGGCGCGCTCGATCGTCGTCGGCAACGCGAAGTGGATCCCCACCCGTGGCCAGGTGCAGTCCCAGCCGCCGGTCGCCACGATCTCCACCGACAGCTCGAGGTCGTGGGCATGGAATCGCCAGTCGTAGCGGGTGTCGACGCCCCAGTCGCTGTTCGCCGCCGAGCTGTGGACCCGGACCACGGCGCGGTCGTCGCCGAGCGACACCTCCTGCACCCGGTGGACCAGCCGATCGAGGCCGGCCCTGCGCCACCGGTCGGCCGACGATGGCCCCGGCACTCCGTGGCCGAGGGTGTCCTCGGGCGCGCCCAGCTCGTACGAGCCCCGATCCGCGCTGCGGTCGTTGTCGGTCGGACCCCGCCACAGCTCGAGCCACGGTCCCTCGACGGGGAGACCGAAGACTGAGGTGAGCCGACCCGTACGCGGATCGACATCCGCGGCGGTCCGGGATGACGGAGTCCGAGTCCTGACCGGGGCGTGGCCGGATTCGCGCTGGATCTGGGCCCGGGCGACCACGTGGCCGGACGACGCCCAGGCGGCGTCCTCGGCCAGTTCGGCCCGGACGCTCAACCAGGTCTCGCCGGCGTCCCGGGAAGTGGGGGCCGCAGGCAGCGTGACCTCGCCGGTCGAGCCCGGCGCCACGGGCGGCACCGCGAACACCGATTCGGACACGGTGTCGCCCTCGATCTCGATCGAGGCGACGAATCGCAGGTGATCGGTGGAGGCGGTGTGCTGGCGGTTGCGTACGGTCAGCGTGGAGCCGTCGATGCTCAGCAGCACCGGCGCGTTGACCACCGCGAACTCGGCCAGCCCCGGGGTCGGGGTGCCGTCGGGCAGCACCATCCCGTCCATCACGAAGTTGGCGTCGTGGACCACCTCGCCGAAGTCGCCGCCATAACCGAAGTAGTCGACGCCGTCGGCGGTCCGGGTGGCCAGACCGTGGTCGCGCCACTCCCAGATGAAGCCGCCGTGCAGCCGCCGGTGCTTCTCGGCCAGGTCGTCGTACTCGGTCAGCGCACCCGGGCCGTTGCCCATCGCGTGCGCGTACTCGCAGAGCAGGAAGGGCTTGCTCCGGACCCGGACCGCCTCCGTCGGCGCACGCAGGTAGCTGATCGGGCCGGTCTCGCCGCCGATGGCGTCGAGCTCGACCAGGTTGGGATACATCCGTGAGTAGAGGTCAGTGTACGCGGCGGTGTAGTCGCCCTCGTAGTGCACCGGGCGCTCCGGATCGCGGGCCCGGACCCACTGGGCCATGGCGGCGAGGTTGCGTCCGGTGCCGGACTCGTTGCCCAGCGACCAGATGACGATGCTCGGGTGGTTCTTGTCGCGTTCCACGGTGCGTTCGATGCGATCGAGGTACGCGGCCCGCCAGGCCGGGTCGTCGCTCGGGTTGCCGCGCCAGTCGACGAACCAGAAGCCGTGGGTCTCCAGATCGCACTCGTCGATCACCCAGAACCCGAGCTCGTCGGCCAATTCGAGGACCCTCGGGTGCGGCGGGTAGTGGCTGGTCCGGAGGGCGTTGACGTTGTGCTGCTTCATCGCCAGCAGGTCGGCCCGCGCGTACGCCTCGTCGAACACCCGACCGAGCTCAGGATGGGTCTCGTGCCGGTTCATCCCGCGGAAGATCGGCTGCCGGCCGTTGATGGTCAACACGTCGCCGTGGATCTCGACGGTGCGGAAGCCGATGTTCAGCCTGACCGTCTCACCGCGCGAGCTGACCGTCGCCCGGTACAGCCGCGGCACCTCCGCGCTCCACGGCTCGACCGCCTCGATGACGATGGGCTCGACGTCGTCGGCGCTCGCGAAGGTCTGCTGCACGCCCAGCTCATCAACGGTGAGGGTGATCGGGTACGCGGCAGTCCCCGCGACGAGCTGCGGATCGATCGAGCCCTCGCCCGCGGCGTACGCGGTCCGCAGCCAGACGTCGTCGATCGCACCGGCCGGCCGGGCCAGCAGGGTGATGTCGCGGAAGATCCCCGGCAGCCACCACTGGTCCTGGTCCTCGAGATAGCTGGCGGCCGACCACTGGTGCACCCGGACCAGGAGAACGTTCTCCCCGGGCTGGACGAGCGCGGTGACGTCGAACTCCTGGACCAGCCGGCTGCCCCGCCCGATCCCGACCTCGCGGCCGTTCAGCCAGACGCGGTACAGCGATTCGACCCCGTCGAAGCGCAGCAGCACCCGCTCGGGGTCCCAGTCGGGGAGGGTGAACCGTCGGCGGTGGTCGGCGGACGGGTTCTCGTCGGGCACGTGCGGGGGATCGATCGGGAACGGGTACTGCAGGTTGGTGTAGATCGGGTCGCCGTACGGCCCACCGGGCGGCAACACCCAGTGCTGGGGGACGGCGATGGTGTCCCATCCGGAATCGTCGAAGCCGACGTCGATCGGTGCCGGGTCGAGGTCCGCGTACGGGGACCAGCGGAAGCGCCAGTCACCGTTGAGGCTGAGCTCCGGTGCGTCCGAGCGCAGCCAGGACCGGGCGGGGCTGCGGAGTCCGTCGCCGGGGGAGAGGTCCTCGATGTAGGGCGGCACCCCGGAAAGGCTAGTGCGAGGACGTCCGCCGCGCGGTATGCGGTGGACCACCGATCTCGACTCATGTTTTCCCCACCCTGAGGGGTGCCGGTGTCGGTGATCTGCGCGCGTCGGGCCGAGCGGTCGAGTTCGGGTAAGCTGCGCTGATGTCCGGCGGGAGTCGTCGGACTCGTCGAGCACGTCCGGGACCATCGAGTCGTCCCGGAACGAGGGGTTACATCGTGGGTTCGGTCATCAAGAAGCGTCGCAAGCGGATGGCGAAGAAGAAGCACCGCAAGCTGTTGAAGAAGACGCGCATCCAGCGTCGCCGCGCAGGGAAGTAACTGCCGAAGGGCTGCGATGATCGAGCGGACGGTTCTGGTCACCGGGGTATCTCGAGACCTCGGTGCCCGTTTCGCCCGTTCACTCGCGGCCGTCGAGGGCTTTCGAGTGGTCGGCGTCGACGTGACCCCACCCCGGCACGATCTGGGTGAGGCGTCGTTCGTCCGCGCCGACATCCGCAATCCGGTCATCGGTAAGGTCATCGCCGCGCACGAGGTCGACACCGTCGTCCACATGGCGATCGTGGCGACGCCCGGCAGCGCCGGTGGTCGGTCGTCGATGAAAGAGATCAACGTCATCGGCACCATGCAGTTGCTCGCGGCCTGCCAGAAGGCGCCCCGCTTCGCGAAGTTGGTGGTGCAGAGCTCGGTGTCGGTCTACGGATCATCGCCGCGTGACCCGGCCCGGTTCACCGAGGAGATGTCGCCCCGGGTCCAGCCGCAGACCGGATTCGGCAAGGACTCGGTCGAGGTCGAGAGCTATGTGCGTGGGCTCGCTCGTCGGCGTCCCGACGTCGCGGTGACGACCCTGCGCCTGGCCAATCTGATGGGGGCCGGGGTTGATTCGCAGGTCACCCGCTACCTGAGCATGACCGTGGTGCCGAAGGTGATGGGATTCGACGCCCGGTTGCAGTTCCTGCACCCCACCGATGCGCTCGTCGCGCTCGATCTGGTCACGCGCCGCGACGTCCCCGGCACGTTCAACATCGGCGCCGACGGCGTGGTCACCCTCTCGCAGGCCCTCCGCAAGCTGGGTCGGCCGTCGATCGGCGTGCTCCAGCAGGCGGCACCGCTGATGGCCGGCGCGGTCCGGCAGGCCCGGTTGATCGACTTCTCGACCGACCAGATCGACGCCCTGACCTACGGTCGGACCATGGACACGTCCCGTTTCGCAGCCGCGACCGACTTCGTGCCGCGCTTCACCAGCCTGGCGGCGCTCGAGGAGTTCGCCGCGGCTACCCGGCCGGGCCTGTTGAGCCGCTCACGGATCGAGGCCGGCATCGATGCGGTCAATCGTCTGGTCGGCGTACGCGGGGCCGACCGATGACCGACGCCGACGTCATCGACTTCGGCGACTCGGGCCGCCGGTTACGGCCGCAGTTGGCTCCCGGTCCCGCGGCCGATCCGGCACCCTCCGAGCTGATCGATCAGGTCGTCGACTTCCTGAAGCGGCGGCTGAGCGGTGACTATCCGATCGACGAGTTCGGCTTCGACGAAGACTTCACCACCCACGTCTTCCTGCCGGTGATCCGGAGACTGGCCCAGTCCTGGTTCCGGGTCGAGGTACGCGGTGCGGAGAACCTGCCGGTCACGGGGTCCGCGCTGCTGGTGGCCAACCACGCCGGCACGATGCCGATCGACGGGATGGTCCTGAACGCCGTCGTCCACGACGAGATCGGTCGCCACGTCCGGATGCTCGGCGCCGACCTCGTGTTCAAGACGCCCTTCTCGCACGATCTGGCCCGCAAGATCGGTACGACGCTGGCCTGCCAGGAGGACGCCGAGCGACTGCTGGCGGCCGACAACCTGGTTGCGGTCTACCCCGAGGGGTTCAAGGGTCTGGGCAAGCTCTACGCCGACCGCTACAAATTGCAGCGGTTCGGTCGGGGCGGTTTCGTCTCGGCCGCCATCCGCGCCCAGGTGCCGATCATCCCGGTCTCGATCGTCGGCTCCGAGGAGATCTATCCGCTGATCTCGACGGCTCCGACGTTGGCCCGCGCGTTCGGCGTGCCCTATTTCCCGGTGACCCCGCTCTTCCCGTGGCTCGGGCCGCTGGGGATGGTGCCGCTGCCCAGCAAGTGGATCATCGAGTTCGGCGAGGCCATCACCACCGACGAGCTCAGTCCCGGCGCCGCCGAGGACCCGATGGTGGTCTTCAACGTCACCGACCAGGTGCGAGAAACCATCCAGCACACCCTCTACGCCCTGCTCGCCCAGCGTCGGGGTGTGTTCGGCTGAGCGGACACCCACCCGCGATCGGACCGAGGACCGCATGTTCTGGCCGCTGAGTCTGATCCTGCTCGCCGTCGCCGGCTTCAGCGTCATCGTCGTCCATCGGCCCCGACCCGCCGACTACCGTCACGACCCGCGGATCGAGATCGAGGCGTTCCGCGGTTTCGTCTACGTCGGGGCCGCCGTCTTGGTGTTGGTGGTCGTCGCTTCCGTCCTGCTCGGACTGCTCGATCCCGGGCGCGGCAAGGCCGAAGCGGTCGCCGTGCTCGGCTTCCTCGGCTTCGGGCTCTATCTGGCCGTGTCGGCCGGCGCCCTGGTCCTGATGCAGCGGGCCGACCGTCGCCGCTCGGCCACGATCGAGGAAACCTATCGACCGACCACAGTCGACCGTCCTCCCCGATGATCGAGTGGCGGCAACACACTACGAGCCCGGCTCGTTTCTCTGCACGTGGCGGGGTCGGGGCCCGGCGGACCGGGCTGGGTCGGTCGTTTCTCCGCACGTGGTGGCAGATGGGCGTTGCCGGCCGTCGCGGTCAGGCGTTTCGCGCGCAGGAGCCGGAACAGCGCCAGCCCGGTGGCCACCCCGCCGGCAAGCGCAGCCGCGCCGGCCGCGCTGAGCAGCCCGATCCGCGCCGCCCTCCGTCCGGTCCGGTAGTCACGGACCTGCCAGTCGTGCTCCTCGGCGTGGGCGAGCAGACGGCGGTCGGGATTGATCGCGCACGGATGGCCGACCAGCGACAGCATCGGCAGGTCGTTGAACGAATCGGAGTAGGCGAAGCAGCGGGCGAGCTCAAGGCCGTGCTCGTGGGCCAGGGCCCGGATCGCGTCGGCCTTCGCCGGCCCGTGCAGCAGCTCCCCGTCGAGGCGGCCGGTGTACACCCCGTCGACATGCTCGGCGGTGGTCGCCAACGCTCCGGTCAGACCCATCCGGGCGGCGACCACCCCGGCGACCTCGACCGGTGCCGCAGTCACCAACCAGACCTGCTGACCGGCGTCGAGGTGCATCTGGGCGATCGCACGGGTGCCAGGCCAGATCAGATCGGCGATCGAGCTCTCGTAGACCTCGCGGCCGATCTCGGTGACCTCCTCGACCGTGTGGCCCTCGATGAACCCCAGCGAGGCGTGGCGGGCGCTGTCGATGTGCCCCGCGTTCTCGCGGCCGGCAATGCGGAAGTAGGCCTGCAACCACAGCCCCTTGACGATCACCCGGGTGGGGAAGAAGCCTCGTCGATAGAGCCCCTTGGCCAGGTGGAACAGCGAGGCGCCCTGGATGACGGTGTTGTCGAGGTCGAAGAAGGCCGCCGCCTTCACGTCGCGACGGATGGCCGGATCGGTCAGTACCGCCGCGCCTGGTCCACTGGCCAGCGGTTCGACCTGCTCGAACTCGCTCGGCTTCGACTCGGGTGCGGTCACCACCCGAGCCTAACGGGAGCGGCCTCCGGCGACGGGAATCCGCGGGCTCGGCCCCCCGCCGGCGGCGGTTCGGAGCACTAGACTCCGTGGGGTGAATGCCAGCGCCCCTCCCCTGGCTGCCGCCGGGAACACCCCGGTCAATCTGGCCGAGCTGCTCACCCGTCAGGCCGCCGTCCGACCCGACGCCCCCGCGTTGATCCAGCCGTTCCCCGAGCGGCGTGCGTGCACCTGGGCTGAGCTCGACCGCCGGGTCGATGCCGTGGCCTCCGGTCTGGCTGGTCGGGGTCTCATCGCCGGGCAGCGGGTCGCGCTCTGCGGGGTCAACAGCATCGAATTCGTCGTCGCCTACTTCGCTGCGCTCCGGGCCGGTTTCGTCGTGGTCCCGATCAATCCGCAGTCGAGCCCGGTCGAGCTGGCCCGGATCATCGCCGACAGTGGAGCGCGGCTGCTGTTCGGCGGGATCGGCGCCGGCGCGGTCGAGCTCGGCGGCCTGGACACGGTGCCGCTGACCGCCGAGGGCCTGGCCGCCCTTGGTGCCGACGCCGAGGCCTGGGTCGACTCACCACGCGACCCCGAGGCGCTCGCCGTGCTGCTCTACACCGCGGGGACGTCGGGGGAGTCCAAGGCGGCGATGCTCAACCACCGTGCGTTGCTGGCCCATCTGGACCAGATCAGCGGGCTGGGGACCGTCACCGAGCACACCGTGGCGCTGGCCATGCTCCCGCTGTTCCACGTCTTCGGACTCAACGCGGTGCTCGGCAGCGCGGCGTACGCGGGCGCGACGCTGGTGCTGCTCGATGGGTTCGAGGGCTTCTTCGACGTGCTGGCGGCCGAGTCGGTCACCAACCTGCCGATCGCCCCGGCCGTATTGGTGCGGGCACTGCACGACGATCGCTGCGCCGAGATCGCCACCCACGTCGACACCGTGATCTCCGGTGCGGCTCCGCTGTCGGCCGAGACCGCCGCGGCCTTCACCGCGCGTACCGGACTCCGGATCGACCAGGGCTACGGGCTGACCGAGGCCGCCCCCGGGGTCTCGGTAACCATCGGCGCCGACGAACGAGCGCTGGGCCACGGGTTCGTCGGCCGCCCGCTGCCCGGGGTTGAGCTGCGGATCGGCGACGGCAGCGACGACGGCGAACCCGGCGAGATCTGGATCCGCGGCGCCAATCTGTTCTCCGGCTACTGGCCCGGTGGGGAGGGCGGTCCCGACGCGCAGGGCTGGTTCGCCACCGGCGACATCGGCTACCTGCTCGACGTGGGACTCTTCCTGGTCGACCGGGCCCGTGAGCTCATCCTCGTCAACGGTTTCAACGTGTTCCCGGCCGAGGTCGAGGAGGCGATCAACGAGCTCCCCGGGGTGAGCGGCTCCGCCGTGGTCGGCCGTCCCGATCCGCGGAGCGGCGAGCAGGTGGTCGCCTTCGTCACCGGGACGGTCGACGCCGACGCGGTCCGCACCCATTGCGCCGGTCGACTGGCCCCGTTCAAGCGGCCCGCGGTCGTGGTCATCGTCGAGGAGTTGCCCCGCGGCGCGACCGGGAAGGTCCAGAAGGGCGCGCTTCGCCGGAGCCTGGAGGGCATCGATGCCTGAGCCGAGGGTGGTGGTGCTCAGCCGCGACGGCTGTCACCTGTGCGACCAGGCCTTGGGGCTGGTCGCGGCGGTCTGCGACGACCTCGGCGAGCAGTATGTGGTGCGCGACGTCGATTCCGATCCCGAACTGCAGGCGCGCTACACCGACGAGGTGCCGGTCACCTTCGTCGACGGCAGGCAGCACGACTTCTGGCGGGTCGACCCGGATCGGCTCCGGGCCGCCCTGACTCGCCGCTGATCGGCAGCGAGATCCGAGTCGTGTGACCGACCGCTCCCCATCGCACGTGAAGGAATGGGTCCGCGCGAACTACAGTGAGCATGTTTGGCCCGTTTCCGAGGAGCTGCGTGTCGCATACCCTGCCGGTTGACCCCGCGCCGGTTGCGGCGACCCACAAAGGCATCCCGGACGCCACGATCGCTCGGCTCCCGGTTTATCTCCGCGTGCTCGACCGGCTGATCGCCCGGGGCATCGACACCGTCAGCAGTGGCGCGCTCGCCGAGTCGGCCGGGGTCAACCCCGCGCAGTTGCGCAAGGACCTGTCGCACCTCGGCTCGTACGGGACCCGTGGTGTCGGCTACGACGTGGCCAGGCTGCGTCACCAGATCGGTCGTGAGGTGGGCTCGGCCCGTGACTGGCCCGTCGTCATCGTCGGGCTCGGCAATCTGGGTACCGCGTTGGCCAACTACGCGGGCTTCACCCATCGGGGCTTCCAGGTCGTCGGGCTGATCGACCCGTCCCCGGACCTGATCGGCAAGCGGATCCACGGTCTGCAGATCTCCGACCTCGGCGAGCTCGAGGCGGTCGTCACCGGTACCGGGGCCGCGATCGCGGTCATCGCCACCCCGGCCGAAGCCGCCCAGGCGGTCGCCGACCGGCTGGTGTATCTGGGCGTCACCAGCATCCTCAACTTCGCCGCCACCGTCTTGGTGGTCCCGGACCACGTCACGGTCCGTAAGGTCGATCTCGGCCAGGAGCTTCAGATCCTGGCCTACCACGAGCAACGCAAGGCCGATGGCCTGAACCAGGGGGTACGCGCATGAGCTCCGAACGCGGGCGCACGGAGCTGGACTCCCGCTCCGAGCGCGACATGCCTTTTCGTCGCGCGAGGAGGAGGGAAGTGCGGACCAATCCGGCCACCACCGGGCGCGAGGAGCACAGAACAGCATGAGCATCCTGGCGGTGAGCGTGTCGCACAAGTCCACCTCGGTGGCGCATCTGGCCCAGCTGGCGCTCGACCCCGCGGGCGCGGCCAAGCTGGCCGACCAGCTCGTCGGTTCGGAGCACATCGACGAAGCGGTGGTGCTGTCGACCTGCAACCGGACCGAAGTCTACGCCTGCGTCAGCCGCTTCCACGGCGCGCTCGACGACGTCACCTCCGCGCTCGGTGACTTCACCGGCCTCGCGGTCTCGGAGATCCAGTCGATGTGCGCGGTCTTCTTCGACGAGGGGGCGGTGGCCCACGCCTTCTCGGTGTCCGCCGGTCTGGAGTCGCTGGTGGTGGGAGAGAACCAGATCCTCGGTCAGGTCCGCAGCGCGCTCACCCTCGGCCAGACCCACGGCACCGTCGGGACCGTGCTCAACGCGTTGTTCCAGCAGGCCATCCGGGTCGGCAAGCGGGTGCAGAGCGAGACCGGGATCGGGTCTGCGGGCCGGTCGCTGGTGACCGCCGCCTACGCGCTGCTCGCCGACCAGTTCGGCACGCTCGAGGGCCGCCGGGTGCTCGTGGTCGGGGCCGGCGCCATGGCCGGTCTGGCCGCGCGGACCGCCGCCGACGCGGGGGCTCAGCTGACCTGTGTCAATCGCACCCTGGTCCGGGCCGAGCGGCTGGCCGAGGCGGTCGGCGGACGAGCCGTCGCGCTGTCGGAGCTGCCCGCCGCGCTCGCCCAGGCCGAGGTGGTCGTCACCTGTACCGGGGCCCGCAGCATGACGCTGGGCCCGGAGGCGTTCACCGGTACGCCGGTGGTCGCCGTCGTCGACCTCGCGCTCCCCGCCGACGTCTCCCCCGAGGTCGCCGACCGCGGGATCACCCTGGTCAACCTCGACGGCCTGGTCAGCGGGCAGTTGCCCGGTGCAAGCGTGGCCGAGATCGAGGAGGCGCGTGCGCTGGTCCGCGGTGAGGTGAGGAACTTCCTCGGCGTACGCCGGGCCGCCCAGGTCGCGCCGACCGTGGTGGCCCTGCGCACGATGGCCGCCGACGTGGTCACCGCGGAGCTCCGCCGACTCGACCACCGGCTGCCCGAGCTGGAGGAGCGGCAGCGCGCCCAGGTCCAGCAGACCGTCCGCCGGATCGTCGACAAGTTGCTGCACGCGCCGACCGTGCGAGTCCAGGAACTGGCCACCGACTCCGATGCGGTCGACTACGCCGCCGCCCTCCGCGAGCTGTTCGCGCTCGACCCGCAGGCCGTGGCGGCCGTCATGTCGCCCGAGGTCGGACGGTAGGACCGTCGTGAGCACCACCGCGCTGCGGCTCGGGGCCCGCACGTCCCCGCTGGCCCGCGCCCAGGTCGATCTGGTCGCCGGCTGGTTGGCCGAACGCGGCGTACCCACCACGTTCGTCGGGGTCACCACCACCGGGGACATCGACCAGCGCCAGCTGACCGAGATCGGCGGCACCGGGGTCTTCGCCGGCGCGGTCCGCGAGGCGCTGCGGCGGGGCGAGATCGACGTGGCCGTGCACTCGCTCAAGGACCTGCCGACCGCCGCCGAGCCCGGGCTGGAGATCATCGCCGTGCCGGCGCGCGAGGACACCCGTGACGTGCTCATCGGGGCCCGGCTCGATGACGTCTCGGGTCGGATCCGGATCGGCACCGGCGCACCCCGTCGGGCCATCCAGCTGCTCGACTGGGCGGCCGGTCAGCGGGCGCGCGGTCGCGACGTCGAGATCGAGATAGTGCCCATCCGGGGCAACGTCAACACCCGGATCCGGCGGGCCGCCGAAGGTGATGTCGATGCCGTCATCCTGGCCGCCGCCGGGCTTCGCCGCCTTGGATTGTTGAGCAATGGGTCGAGCGGAATCGACGGCGCGAATTCAGACACCGTTGTCAGTTCCCTACAAGCACAGATCCTTGATCAACGGGTGATGCTCCCAGCTCCCGGACAGGGTGCGTTGGCGCTGGAAATTCATTTTTCTCTCAGGGACGAACTGCGAGGAGTGGTGTCCAGCCTCGACGACCCGCGCAGTCACGCGGAGTCCCTGGTGGAACGGGCCTTTCTGGCTCGGCTCGAGGCGGGGTGCACGGCACCGGTGGGTGCCCGTGCCTCTGTCAAATCGGTCCGTGGTAAAGGCCTCGATTTGACTCTCGACGCAGTAATTGGGAGAACGTTACTGAGCAACTTGTCAGAACCGTCCAAAACCGGGTCGATCCCCACGGTGAATGACGTTCTGCGCTGGGAGGCGCAGGGCTCGTCGCCGGATCCGGTCCAGTTCGGGCACCGTGAAGCAGACGCGGTACTGACGAGCCTGCGGGACCCACAAGGCCCTGGTCGCTGAGCAGTCGGCGGCCCGGTTTCACAACAGAACGGCGACTCCTGACGTGAGCACATCCCCGGCCCGTAAGCCCCGGACCACTTCCTCCACTGCCACCCCCAGTGCACCCATCACCCGTGGTCGGGTGATCTTCGTCGGTACCGGACCGGGAGATCCCGATCTGCTGACCCTCGGCGCGATCGCCGCTCTGGCCGACGCGAGCGCGGTCATCCTCGACAGCGACCGGCAGCGCGACATCCTCGCGCACCCCGCCATCACCCTGGCCGAAGGAGCCGAGGTCAGCACGATCGGGCTGACCGAGGCCAACCGTCAGCTCACCCCGGCCGCCCGGGCCAAGATCGTGCTGAAGCAGGCGTCCGCCGGAGCCCGGGTGGTCCGCCTGGTCACGGGAGACCCGTTCCTCGACAACGCCGTCGCCGACGAGGCCGCGGCCTGCGTACGCGGTGGCATCGACTTCGAGGTCGTCCCCGGGGTCTCGAGCCTGACCGCGGTCCCCGAGTACGCCGGCATCGATCTGATCCACGCCGGTGGCGTGCAGTTCGCCTCGATCACCGACGG
Source organism: uncultured Actinomycetota bacterium (assembly GCA_963815905.1). Taxonomy (GTDB): domain Bacteria; phylum Actinomycetota; class Actinomycetes; order Propionibacteriales; family Propionibacteriaceae; genus Microlunatus. Next base: position 163,056 of record CAWFIO010000021.1, read on the forward strand.
CAAGTTCACCAAGGCGCAGACCCACCACTGGGGTGACGCCGACACCGTCGTGGTCAGCACCCTGGTCTCGATGGTCGGCGGACTGGTCGACGCCGCCCGGGCCGCCGGTCGCGCCGACGACGACCACGTCGTGGTCACCCTGCACGGTGGCAGCACCGAGCAGATCACCGTGTCGACCACGCTCGAAGGCCTGGTCGCCGCGGTCAAGTCCGCCCGTCCGCCGGCCCACGACCCGCTGCACGTGATCATGGGCACCGCCGCCGAGCAGCGCTCCGAGCTCAGCTGGTACGAGACCAAGCCGCTCTTCGGCTGGAAGGTGCTGGTCCCGCGGACCAAGGACCAGGCCGCCCCGATGGTCGCCCGGCTCCGCACGTACGGCGCGCACAGCGAAGAGGTGCCGACCATCTCGGTCGAGCCACCGCGCAGCCCGCTGCAGATGGACAAGGCCGTCCGCGGTCTGGTCGAGGGCCGCTACGAGTGGATCGCCTTCACCTCGGTCAACGCGGTCAAGGCCATCCGGGAGAAGTTCGAGGAGTACGGGCTCGACGCTCGCGCGTTCTCCGGGCTCAAGGTCGCGGCCGTCGGGGAGGTCACCGGGCAGGCGCTCAAGGCCTGGGGCATCGAACCCGACCTGGTCCCCGAGGGCGAGCAGTCGGCCGCCGGGCTGGCCGCAGAGTTCCCGCCTTACGACGACGTGCTCGACCCGATCAACCGGGTCTTCCTGCCGCGCGCCGACATCGCCACCGAGACGCTCACCGAGGGTCTGAAGGCCCTCGGCTGGGAGGTCGAGGACGTCACCGCGTACCGGACCGTGCGGGCCACCCCGCCGCCGGCCGCGGTACGCGAGGCGATCAAGACCGGCAAGTTCGACGCCGTGGTTTTCACGTCGAGCTCGACCGTGCGCAACCTGGTCGGCATCGCCGGAAAGCCCCACCCGTCGACGATCATCGCCGTGATCGGCCCGGCCACCGCGCGGACCTGTGACGAGCACGGCCTCCGGGTCGATGTGATCGCCGCCAAGCCCTCGGTCGTCGAGCTCGCCGATGCCCTGGCCGCCTTCGCCGCCGACCGTCGCGACGGTCTGCTCGAGGCCGGTGAGCCGGTGCTGCGTCCCAGCCAGAAGAAGCCGACCAGCCGCCGCCGGGTCTGATTTGCGCGTACGTCTGACGGCCGGCCGGTGTCAGGAAGCGGAGTTGACTCCGGTTCCTGCCACTCTGCGCCGGATGTTTCGGGAGGGAAGTAGCAGGAAGTGGAGTTAACTCCGGTTCCTGCGCGGGGTCGACGGGATGTCGGCCTCACGCAGCGGCCCAGGCGGCTTCGGGTCAATCCGGTCATGCGGGCGATGGTGTCCGAGACCGACGTCGAGGCGCGCCAGCTGATCCTGCCGGTCTTCGTCGCCGAAGGCCTGAGCCAGCCGCGGCCGATCAGCTCGATGCCGGGGGTCGTCCAGCACACGCTCGACACGGTCCGGGCGACCGCGGCCGAGGCGGCGCGGGCCGGACTGGCCGGGATCATGCTGTTCGGCGTCCCGGAGCACAAGGACGCGGTCGGCTCGGGAGCCCTCGATCCCGACGGCATCCTCAGCGTCGCGCTCCGGGGCGTACGCCGGGAGGTCGGCGACGATCTGCTGGTCATGTCGGACGTCTGTCTCGACGAGTTCACCGATCACGGCCACTGCGGCGTGCTGACCCCGGCCGGCGCGGTGGACAACGATGCGACGGTCGAGATCTATGCGCAGATGGCCGTGCTGCACGCCGAGTGCGGTGCTCACGTGGTCGGGCCGAGCGGGATGATGGACGGGCAGGTCGCCGCGATCCGGGGGGCGCTCGACGCGGCGGCGGCCGCCGACGTGGCGATCATGGCCTACTCGGCGAAGTACGCCTCCGCCTTCTACGGACCGTTCCGCGAGGCGGTGGCCAGCTCGTTGGTCGGCGACCGGCGGACCTATCAACAGGACCCCGCCAACCTGCGCGAAGCGCTCCGCGAGGTGGCCCTGGATGTGCTCGAGGGTGCCGACATCGTGATGGTCAAACCCGCGCTGGCCTACCTCGACGTGATCCGCGCGGTCCGTGAGGCGGTCGACCTGCCGGTCGCGGCGTACAACATCTCCGGGGAATACTCGATGGTCGAGGCCGCCGCTGCGCACGGGTGGATCGATCGCGAGCGGGCGATCGAGGAGACGTTGACCTCGATCCGCCGAGCCGGTGCCGACCTGGTGCTGAGCTACTGGGCTCTGGAGTTCGCCGATCGGAAGGCACGTTCGTGAGCACGTCGAAGAGCGAGGCTGCGTTCGCGCGCGCCCGCGAGGTCATCCCGGGCGGGGTCAACTCCCCGGTCCGGGCGTTCCTGTCCGTGGGGGGTACGCCGCGGTTCATCGCCGCCGCGCAAGGTCCTTACCTGACCGATGTCGACGGCAACCAACTCGTCGACCTGATCTGCTCGTGGGGACCGATGCTGCTCGGCCACGCGTACCCGCCGGTGATCGAGGCGGTCACCGCAGCGGCGAGCCGGGGGACCTCGTACGGAGCCCCCACCCTGGCCGAGGTCGAACTGGCCGCGGCCATCGTGGAGCGCACCCCGGTCGAGCAGGTCCGGCTGGTCAGCTCGGGTACCGAGGCGACGATGAGCGTGCTCCGACTGGCCCGCGGCATCACCGCTCGCGACAAGATCATCAAGTTCGCGGGTTGCTATCACGGTCACGTCGATGCGCTGCTGGCTGCGGCCGGCTCCGGCGTGGCCACGCTGCAGCACCGGGCCGGGTCCACGGTGGCCGGGTCCAAGGTGGCGGGGACCATCCCCGGCACCCCCGGGGTCACCGAGGCCACCATCGGCGACACCGTCGTGCTGCCCTACAACGACCGCGCTGCGGTGGTCGAGGCGTTCGCGACCTTCGGCGACGAGATCGCCTGCGTGATCACCGAGGCCGCCGCGGGCAACATGGGTGTCGTCCCGCCCGGGGTCGAGGACGGCATCGGCTTCAACGCCTTCCTGCTCGACATCTGCCGGCGCCACGGCGCGCTGTTCGTCTCCGACGAGGTGATGACCGGTTTCCGGGTCACCGCGTCCGGGCAGTACGGGATCGACGGCGTCGAGCCCGACCTGATGACCTTCGGCAAGGTGATGGGCGGCGGGTTCCCGGCGGCCGCGTTCGGCGGCCGGGCCGAACTGATGCAGCACCTGTCGCCGGTCGGCGGGGTCTACCAGGCGGGCACCCTGTCGGGCAACCCGATCGCCACCGCGGCCGGGCTCGCCACACTGACCCACGCAACGGCCGAGGTGTACGCCCACGTCGACCGCCAGTCGGCGCGGCTGCAGGCCGAGGTCGCGACGGCGATGTCCGCGGCCGGGGTGCCTCACGTCATCCAGGCGGCCGGGAACTTGTTCAGCGTGTTCTTCGTGGCCGAAGGCGTGACCTCCGTGCCCGACTACGCGACCGCGGCGAGCCAGTCGACGACCGCGTACGCCGCGTTCTTCCACAGCATGCTCGACCACGGCATCTATCTGCCGCCCAGTGCGTTCGAGGGCTGGTTTTTGTCGGCCGCGCATGATGATGGGGTCATGGATCGCATCGTCGCCGCCCTCCCCGCCGCCGCTCGTGCCGCCGCGGAGGCCTCGTGACCACCGCCAGCGTCCGGACGGTCGTCCACCTCGTCCGGCACGGTGAGGTCCACAACCCGACCGGGGTGCTCTACGGTCGGCTGCCCGATTTCCACCTCTCCGATCTCGGCCGCGAGATGGCCGAGCGGACCGCCGCGTCGTTGTGCGACCGCGACATCGTCCACCTGCGCTGCTCGCCGCTCGAGCGGGCCCAAGAGACCATCCGACCGTTGGCCGATGCGCTCGCCCTGCCGGTGACCACCGACGGCCGGGTGATCGAGGCCGGAAACGATCTGGAGGGTCGTAAGGTCACCCCGACCAACCTGATCAAGGGCGGCCCGGCGACCTGGTGGATGTTCCGCAACGTGGCCCGGCCGACCTGGGGCGAGGCGTACACCGCCATCGTCGAGCGGATGCGCGCGGCGATGCAGGATGCGCTCGCCGCGGCCGCCGGGCACGAGGCCGTGATCGTGTCGCACCAGCTGCCGATCTGGATGGCCCGCTGCGACGCCGAGCACCGCCGACTGTTCCACGACCCGCGCAAGCGCCAGTGCACGCTGGCCAGCGTGACCTCGTTCACCTATCTGGGTTCTCGCCTGAGCGAGGTCAATTACCGCGAGCCTTCCGCAGATCTCCTGCGTCCGCATCAGACCGATCGGTCGACGAAGTTCGTCGCGGGGTCGTAGTGCCCCGCGTACGGGGGGCGCTGGTCGTCGCGGCGGCGCTGGTCCTGACCGGTTGCTCCGACGACGGGGGTGCCGCGACGGGTCAGGGGTTCGTCAGCCGCGACGGCATCATCAACCGGGTCGCGCCCGACGAACGCCGACCAGCGCCCGAGATCTCGGGGACTGCGCTCGGGAGCGACAAGACCCTCAGCACGGCCGACTACGCCGGCCAGGTGATCGTGTTGAACGTCTGGGGGTCGTGGTGCGGGCCCTGCCGTGAAGAGGCCCCGGCGCTGGTCGCGGCGAGCGCCCGGACCAAGGACACCGCGCAGTTCCTCGGAATCACCATCCGCGACCCCTCGCCGGCCCAGGCCGAGGCGTTCGTCCGGGCCAACAAGATCACCTACCCCTCGATCTACGACCCCGACGGCACGGCCCTGCTGCCCCTGGCCGGCGACCTGCCGCCGAGCGTCATCCCGACCACGTTGATCATCGACGAGCAGGGCCGGATCGCCGTCCGGGTGCTGAACACCATCACCGAGACCACGCTCGTCGACCTGATCGACGACGTGGCGAACGGGGTCTGATGGTGCCTCTCGATCTGGCCGACTGGGCCCAGCAGGCGGTCGGCGGCTCGATGGCCGCCGCCCTCCCGGTGGCCCTGCTCGCCGGTCTGGTCTCCTTCTTCTCCCCGTGCGTCGTCCCGCTCCTGCCCGGCTATCTGTCGTACGCCACCGGGCTCGGGGCCGCCGAGGTGGTCGAGGGGTCGATGCGCCGCGGCCGGATGCTGGCGGGCGCGAGTCTGTTCGTGCTCGGCTTCGCGGTGGTCTTCGTCGCCTCGGGCGTCGTGGCGGGCACGGCGGGGCGCGAGCTCGCCGAGCACCGCGTGCTGATCAGCCGGATCCTCGGCGGCGTGGTGATCGTGCTCGGACTGATCTTCGCCGGGGTGATCCCGGTCGGCCAGCGCGATCTGCGGCTGCACCGGATCCCGGCCGTCGGGGTGGCGGCCGCCCCGCTGCTGGGGGTCGTCTTCGCGCTCGGCTGGACGCCCTGCCTGTCGCCGACGCTCGGCGTGGTCATCAACCTCGGCTTCAGCGAGGGGACCGCGCTGCGCGGCGGGCTGCTCGGATTCGTGTACGCGCTCGGGCTCGGTGTCCCGTTCGTGCTGGCCGGAGTGGCCTTCACCCGGATGGCCCGGGCGGTGACCGCCCTGCGGACCCATCAGAAGCTGATCATGCGGATGGGTGGCTTCCTGCTCGTCGGGGTCGGCTTACTGCTGATCACCGGCACCTGGGACCTCCTGACCGGCGCGCTGCGGCAGTGGGCCGCCAACTTCGAAACGGTGATCTGATGAGCACGAAGACCGCTGAGCTGCCCCAGCTCGGCGTACGCGGCGCAGTGCGGTATCTCTGGACCCAGCTGACCTCGATGCGCACCGCGCTCGTGCTGCTGTTCGCACTGGCCCTCGCCGCCATCCCCGGCTCGCTGGTGCCGCAGCGCAAACTCTCCCCGGTGCGGGTCAACGACTTCCTCACCCAACACCCGACGCTGGGCCCGATCTACGACAAGATCGGGATGTTCGCGGTCTACACGTCGCCGTGGTTCTCCGCCATCTACCTGTTGCTGTTCATCTCGCTCGTCGGCTGCATCATCCCGCGGGTCGCCGTCTACGCCCGCGCGGTGCGGGCCCGACCACCGCGTACACCGCGCCACCTCTCCCGACTCCCGGTCTACGTGACCGCTCCGGCTGGGGACGACGTGCTCGACCGGGCCGAGGCGCTGCTCCGTAAGCAGCACTACCGGGTCGATCGCCACGAGATCGACGACTCCGAAACGGAGGGCACCCGCGGCGCCAGCATCGCCGCCGAACGCGGCTACCTCCGCGAGGCCGGCAACCTGGTCTTCCACATCAGCTTGATCTTCGTCCTGCTCGGGGCGGCGACCGGTGCACTCTGGGGCTTCCGCGGCACAGCGGTGGTGCTGGTCGGGCAAGGGTTCGCCAACAACCTCACGCAGTACGACGACTTCACCGCCGGCGCGGAGTTCGCCGACTCCGACCTCCAGCCGTTCAGCGTGCTGGTGAAGAACTTCGACGTGAAGTTCGAGACCGGGGCGGTGCAGCGCGGCGCGGCCCGGCTCTTCCGGGTCGACGCCGAGGTGGTCGACAGGCCCGGCGACGCTCCGCACGCCGAGACCCTCGAGGTCAACAAGCCGCTCAACATCGACGGCACGACCGTGCACCTGGTCGGCCACGGCTATGCGCCGGTCGTCACCGTGAAGGACGGCGACGGCAACATCGCCTTCTCCGGCCCGGTCGTGATGCTCCCGCAGGACGGCAACTTCAGCTCGATCGGCGCCGTCAAGGTGCCCGACGCCCGACCGGAGCGACTGGCGTTCGAGGCGTTCTTCTATCCGAGCGGCACGATCGACCCGCAGAGGGGACCGACCTCGGTCTTCCCGGACGCCTTCAACCCGATGCTGTTCTTCAACGCCTGGTCCGGGCCGCCGAAGGTCGAGACGGGTGAGCCCGAGAACGTCTACAGTCTCGACCCGACCGGACTGACCCAGCTGCGCGACGCCAGCGGAGCACCACGGCGTTACGCCCTGAACGTGGGCGACGGGGTCGACCTGCCCGACGGCAAGGGGTCGATCCAGTTCGACGGCTGGACCCGGTGGGTCAAGCTCCAGGTCGGTGACGCCCCGGGGGTGCCGATCTCGATCGGAGCGATCGGGGTCGCGGTGGCCGGGCTGTGCCTGTCGTTGTTCATCCGCCCCCGACGCCTCTGGTTGAGGGTGAAACTGTCGGAGGATGGCTCTAGGGTGTTGGAGATCGGTGGTCTGGACCGGACCGACGGTCGTGGCAACCTCGGCGACGATGTCGACGAGTGGGTGCAGGAGCTGGGTGAATCCGCCACGGCTCCCAGCAGGGAAGTGAGTAGGACATGATGTACGAGTATTACTCCAGCCTGGCGCTGGTCACCTCCGTGGTGGTCTACACCCTGGCCATGTTCGCCCACGCCGCCGAATGGGCCTCGGCCCGACACACGGTCGCCGCCGACACCCGAGCCGACCGCAAGCTCCTGGTCGGGGCGGCCGGCTCGAACGCGGTCGACGACTCGCTGAAGGCGGTCCCGGCCAGTCCGGAGATCCGCGCCGCCGAGCAGCAGGCCGTCGACCTCAAGGTCGACCAGTTCGGTCGGATCGGTCTCGCGCTGACCGTCATCGGATTCCTGCTCAGTGTGGCCGGTGTGGCCTTCCGCGGTCTGGCCGCCGGACGGGCGCCCTGGGGCAACATGTTCGAGTTCACCACCAGCGCGATGGTCTTCATCGTGGCCACCTATCTGGTCCTGGTCTGGCGCCTCGGACTCCGCTGGATCGGGCTGCCGGTGACCCTGCTCGCCGCGATCGGCAACGGCCTGGCGGTGACCGTCTTCTACGTCGCGGTCGCCCCGTTGGTGCCGGCGTTGCACTCGATCTGGTTCATCATCCACATCGTCGCGGCGGCGATCGCCGGGTCGGCGTTCAACGTCGGCGGCGTGCTCTCGATCCTCTATCTGATCAAGAGTCGGGCCGAGGAACGCGGGCAGGTCACGGGCTATCTGACCCGGCTGCCCTCGGCCAAGCGGATCGACCTGATCGCGTACCGGACGGTGGCCTTTGCCTTCCCGCTGTGGACCTTCACCGTGGCCGCTGGCGCCATCTGGGCCGAGTACGCCTGGGGCCGTTACTGGGGCTGGGACCCCAAGGAGACCTGGGCCCTGGTCACCTGGGTGATCTTCGCGGGTTACCTGCACGCCCGCGCGACCGCCGGCTGGCGCGGCCGCCGCGCTGCCGTGATCGCGGTCATCGGCCTGGGCTCGTTCTGGTTCAACTTCGTCGGCATCAACCTGCTGGTCAGCGGCCTGCATTCCTACGCCGGGGTCTGAACTCGGTCCGTTCGTGGAGGTGTGGGGTCCCCGTCGAGGACGCCGATCGGAGCGGCTGGGGATGCGCTTTTCTGTCTCACCGTAGGGATGGTGGGCACGGTCGGGCGGGGTCATCGTCGGGATGGGTGCGGGTCCGGTCGCAGTCCGCGCGCATAAGCTGCCTGGGATCGGGCGGCGGCCACCGTCGCCGACCCGGATACCCCCAGTTCCAGGAGCGGCATGCGGCACTTCGACCTCTGCATCATCGGCAGCGGCTCCGGCAACACCATCGTCGATGAGCGGTTCGAGGGTCAGTCGGTGGCCATCGTCGAAGGCGGGTCCTTCGGCGGCACCTGCGTGAATGTGGGCTGCATCCCGACCAAGATGTATGTCCATCCTGCTGATCTGGCGCGTACGCCGGACGAGTCGGGTCGGCTCGGGGTCGATGTGTCGTTCAACGGGGTCGATTGGCCGGGCATCCGGGATCGGATTTTCGGGCGGATCGACGCCATCGCGGTCGGCGGGGCGGCCTACCGTCGCGGCCAGGACCACGTCACCCTCTACGCCGAGCACGCGACCTTCGTCGGGCCCAGGACCCTCGAGCTGGACGAGAGCGGCACCATCACCGCCGACCGGTTCGTCATCGCCGCCGGCGCCCGCCCGGTCGTCCCGCCGATCGCCGGTCTGGACGACGTCGACTTCCACACCTCCGACACCGTGATGCGGCTGCCCGAGCTGCCGAAGTCGATGGTCATCGTCGGCGGGGGGTACGTAGCGGCCGAGTTCGCCCATGTGTTCAGCGCCTTCGGCACCCGGGTCACCCTGATCAACCGCACGGAGCGTCTGCTGCGGGGTGAGGACGCCGAGGTCGCGCAACGCTTCACCGAGCTGCTGCAGCGCCAGATCGACGTCCGGCTGAACGCCCGGATCGCCTCGGTCGAGCCCGGCGCCCGAGGCGGGGTGCGGGTCAAGCTCGGCGAGGGCTCCGACCCGCTCGATGCGGAGGTGCTGCTGATCGCCACCGGTCGCCGGCCGAACAGCGACCGGCTCGGTCTCGGGACCACCGGCGTGGACGTCGACGCCGACGGTTTCATCGTCGTCGACGCCGAGCAGCGGACGACCGCGGACGGGGTCTTCGCTCTCGGAGACATCAGTTCGCCACTCCAGCTCAAACACGTGGCCAACCACGAGGCCCGGGTGGTCCAGCACAACCTGCTCAGTCCGGACGCGATGATCGCCAGCGACCACCGGTTCGTGCCGCACGCGGTCTTCTCCCGCCCGCAGATCGCCTCGGTCGGGCTGACCGAGCAGGACGCCCGCGAGCGGGGACTCGACATCCGGGTGGGGAGGCGGGACTTCGGTGCCGTCGCCTTCGGCTGGGCCATGGAGGACCGTGACCACTTCGCCAAGGTGATCGTCGATCGTTCGAGTGATCAGATCCTCGGGGCCCATCTGATCGGTCCCGAGGCCTCCACCCTGATCCAGTCGTTGATCACCGCGATGAGCTTCGGGATCCCGGCCGCCGACTTCGCCCGCGGCCAGTACTGGATCCATCCGGCGCTCACCGAAGTGGTCGAGAACGCCGTACTCGGCGCCGGTGAGGACCCTGGCGATGCAGACCGCGAGCGAGGTCAGGCCGACGAGGGCGCAGAGGAGGGGTGAACGAGAGAGGGAGGTGACTCCCATCGGGAGCGGGGACGGGTGCTTTCTGGGCCGCACGACGAAAATCCGGCACCAGTCGCACCCAGCCGCTCGCTTTCACGCCTGGCGGCCACCCGACGACCTCGACTGGTGCTGGCTTTTCCGCTACTCCCCGACCCGACGACGACCGAGCCCGATCAGTGTGCGGGCGATCCGGGCGCTCCTGGCATCCGGATCGGCAGCCCCGGCCACCCACCGCGCGTACTCCTGGCGATGATCGGGCGGCAGGGCCGCGTAGGCCGCAGCGGCGGATGCATCGCCGGCCAGCGCCGCCGCCAGCTCGGGTGACCCGACCTCCTTCGCCGGCTCGGGTTCGGTGGCGGCGATCTCGGTGAGCTCGACGGTGACCGTGTCGCCGGCCGCGACCCCGGCGGCGCGCAACTGGTCCTTGCGGACACCGAGATAGGCCTTGGCGCCGTAGACCATCAGCCGGGAGCTGAACTCGACGCCCTCGAGCACCACAGAGACCGGCGGCCGCTTCGAGGAGAAGGTCGCGGCGATCTCCTTGGGCACGATGACCGCATGACCGCCCGGACCGGTGTTGATGATCTCGCCGCTGAACGACAATCCCATGCTCGGGCTCAGAGCTCCGTGCTGCGGTGGGGGTCTACGCTGGTGCCGCTCGCCATAGCCGTCGTCCCTTCGACCGATCACCCGCGGTGCAACCGAGCACCATGAGCTTCAACCTCATGATCGATGGCGGTTCTCGACAGGGAGGTCTCGGCCTGATGAAGGCGAGCCCGTTCGGTGCCCGTCGGCTCCGCGTGCTCGGACTGACGCTGCTGCTCGGCGCGGCGGTTGCCGGCTGCGGTACAGCGACGCCGAACGTGTCGACGAGCGGCCCGGCCCGACCGACGGCGACGCGTGCGGCGATCCCCGGTCCGTCGACGCCAGGCCCGAGCTCGGCCGGTCCGAGCTCGGCCGGTCCCAGCTCGGTCACGCCGCAGCCCCCGACCGGCACCGTCCCGGTCCAGCGGTCCTGCGCCGACCTGGTCGATGCCCTGAGCCTGCGCGAACAGGTCGGCCAACTGCTGATGGTCGGGGTCTCCTCGGCCGGGATCACCGCCACCGATGCCGATGTCCTCAGCCGGACCCGCACCGGCAGCGTGATCCTGCTCGGCAATTCGACCGGCGGCCGATCGGCGATCCGTGAGGTGGTCGCCGACGTTCGCCGGGCGACCCGACGCCCGGAGAAGGTCGCGACGATGCTGGCCGCCGACCAGGAGGGCGGGTTGGTCCAGCGGCTGAAGGGCCCGGGCTTCTCGACCATCCCCTCGGCGCAAGTGCAGGCGCAGCAGAGTCCGAAGTCGTTGCGACGCGACGCCGTGAGGTGGGGGCGCCAGCTCTCCGCCGCGGGGATCGACGCCGATCTGGCCCCGGTCGCCGACGTGGTGCCCGCCGCGCTGAACCGGATCAACCAGCCGATCGGTCAGCTGCAACGCGGCTACGGGAGCGATCCCAGGACTGTGGCGAAGCGGGTCGGCGCGTTCACGGCGGGGATGCAGCAGGCCGACGTGATCACCGCGGTGAAGCACTATCCGGGGCTCGGCCGGGTCCGCGGCAACACCGACTTCGTCGCCCGGGTGGTCGATCCGATGACCCGGCGCAAGGACAAGGACCTGGCCGGCTTCGACGCCGCCATCGCAGCCGGAACCGACATGGTGATGGTGTCCTCGGCCTACTACGCGCGGATCGACCCGGACCACCGCGCCGCTTTCTCCACGACGGTCATCGAGACCATGCTGCGCGGTGACCAGCGTTTCACCGGTGTCGTCATCTCCGACGACCTGGCCGCGGCGGCGATGCGCGATCTCGCGCCGGGCACCCGGGCGGTGAGGTTCGTCCGAGCCGGCGGCGACCTGGCCATCGTCGGGACCTCGGCTCAGGCCTCGGCCATGACGCTGGCGCTCCGCGAGCGCGCCGAGAGCAGCGCCTCGTTTCGCCTCCGCGTCGAGGCCAGCGCCCTCCGCGTGGTGACCATGAAGGCCCGTCACGGCCTCGCCGACTGCAGCGACTGACCCCTCCCGGAGCGCCCAGGCCCGATCCTCCTTTTCACCAACTGGGGGCAGATAGCGGATCTGCGGCTGGATTCGGCGCTATCTGCCCCCAGTTAGCGAGTGGGGGAGGCCGGCGTCGCCGAGTAGGAGTAGGTGCGTGAGCTCAGCGGGTCAGTGAGAACAGGCGGAGGTCGTGGGGGGTCCGGCCGGTCTGGACCAGGTCGGCGACGATCTCGCCGACGACGGGGACGAACTTGAAGCCGTGACCGGAGAACCCGGCGGCCAGCACCACCTGTGGTGAGTCCGGCAGGGTGCCGATCAGGAAGGCTTCGTCTTTCGTCGCCGCGTAGAGGCAGGTCGAGGCGCGTACGAGGTGGTCGCTGAGGTGGGGGAACAGCCGACGGCCGCGCGCGATGGCGGCAGCAATCTCGTCGGGCTGGACGTCGCGGTCGACGGTCTCCGGTGTGGTGGTGCCCTGGTTCTGCCGGTAGAAGGCCATTTTGATCCCGCCGGCGGGACCGTCGACCATCGGGAAACCGTAGAACTCACCGTGGCCACCGGTGTCGTCGACGAACACCGGTTGGCCGGCGGCGTACGCGGCGGCCGGCGGGCCGGCGACGACGTCGGGGGCGATCCAGTAGACGACCTGCCGTTCGATCGACAACGCGAATCCGCTCAGGGCCGGAGCCCAGGCGCCGGGGGCCAGGACCAGCCGGTCGGCGCCGTAGGACCCCTGGTCGGTCACCACTTCGACGCCACCACCCGGAGTTGCCGACCACGACCGCACCGGCTCGTGGAACCGCAGGTCGGCGCCGGCCTGGCCGGCCAGCTCGAGGTGGGCCAGCACGGTCTCCTCGGGACGGACGAAGCCGGCGCCCGGCTCGTACACCGCGACCACGTGCTCGGCCGGTCGCATGGCCGGGAAGCGGCGGTGGATCTCGGCGGCGTCGAGGATCTCGTGCTCGACCCGGTGCAGATCGGCCGCGGCCCGGGCGCCGGTGAACACGCCCCCGTCCGGGTCGCCGAGATGCAGCCCGCCGCACAGGCTGAGCACGTCGCGACCCGAACGCTCGGCGAGCCGGTGCCAGCCGGCGTAGGCGGAGCGCAGCAATGGCACGTACTCCGGGCCTTCGAAGTAGGCCTGCCGGATGATCCGGGTGCCGCCGTGCATCGACCCGCGGTCGTGAGCGGGGCCGAAAGCTTCGAGTCCGAGCACCGAGAGCCCACGGTCGGCGAGCGCGTACGCCGCGGCCGAGCCCATCGAGCCGAGACCGACGACGATGACATCGGCCTGGCCGCCGGGGACCAGACCCATCAGCGGTCCACCTGGAGGTCGGCCAGGGCCTTGCGGGCCGGCGCGACCAGCTCGGGCGTGGTGTCCGGGATCGATGCGTAGTAGATGCCCGACCGCTCACCGGCCGAGACGATCGCCACGATCAGCAGCTCGCCCTTGGCGTCGAGACCGCGGATGTCGAAGCCCAGCTGCGACTCGACGATCCAGGCCTCGTGCCCGTCGATGGTGGCCGCGGCGTTCTTCTTCACGTCGCTGGTCACCGGGTTGTTGCCGTAGAACCGGCCGAGGATGCACTTGACCACGATCTGCGAGCCCTGCTCGGGGGTGAAGAAGCCGTCGCCGGCTTGCAGTTCGCCGACCAGCACCGAGGCGACCCAGTTGTTCCCGGGCTGATAGTTGGTCTGGACGGTGTACTCCTGCGACTGCACGTCGACCCCGAAGGGCACCCGGTTCTCCGGGCGGGCGGCCCCGAACGGCGAGCCCAGGGTCGGATAGGACAGCGGGCCGCCGTGCACCCGACCGTCGGCCGGGGCGGTCGTGGCCACGGGAGACTCCGAGCGTGAGGGTGGGCACGCGTCCTGGCTGCCCTGACCGCCCGGCGTCCCGCCGAGCACGCCGGTCCCGCCGGTCACTGCCCGGATGGCGATGACCGCGACGATCACGATGACCGCGACCAGCGCGGCACCGGCGATCCACCACCCGATGGGGGACTTTTTCTTCTGCGTCTGCTGATACTGCGTGTACGCGGACCCGCCGCCGTACGCGCCCGAAGTGCCGCCGTAACCCGCCGCACCACCGATCAACGGCTGAGCCGGAGGTGCGCCGGTCGGGTGCGGCGAGGTCGCGGCGGACCACGCCTTGCCGTCCCAGTAGCGATAGAGGCCGGACTGACCTCCGGGATCGGGATACCACCCAGCTGCTGCCACGGTGTGAGTTTAGGCCGGTCCGAGGTGCGGAAAGCGGTGAATCTGCGGGATGCTCACTGGTCGTCGTCGACGCCACGGGCGACGAGGGCCTCGCCGAGGGCGTCGGCCCGCCGGAGCGAGCGGACGACCAGCGGCACGGCGAAGGCGGCCGGGCTCGCAGTCAGCCCGCGCGCCCGCTGGGCGTCGCGAACCTCCTCGGCCAGCCCCACCACCAACGGAACGCAGCGGATGCCGAGCGCGAGCATCAGACCCACCCGCTCGGGGTCCACCCCGAATCGGGCCAGTGGTCGCGTACACCGCACGACGACCTCGATCAGCGCCGTGGTCCGCGTGGTCAACGTGATCAGTCCGGCCAGCAGGACGAGCACCATGATCCGCCCGACCACCACCACGGCCGCGCCCCAGCCGGTGACCACGAGGTGAAAGATCACGGTGAAGCCCAGCAACCACAACAACGGGCGCACCTGGGCCCACGGGGTGCGCCCGGGCAGCCGGGCCAGCGCGTACGCGGCCAGCACGACGAGCAGCGCGCCGCCGATCAGCACCGGTCGGTCGAGCAGGACGACGGTGGCGCCCGCGGCCAGCAGGACCAGCAGCTTGAGCCCGGCCGGGGCGCGATGCACCGGCGAGTGGCCGGCGACGTAGCTGCCGATCACGGGCGATCCATCAGCTCGCGATAGAACCGGGTGGTCTCGGCCGGGGCGCCGTCGGCGACCAGCCTGGCCCGGTCGAAGACCAGCACCCGGTCGAACCCGGCGGCCAGCTCGAGATCGTGCGACACCAGCACCACCTGCTGGGCCAGGTCGGCGACGACGGCGGCGATCCGTCGGGTGTTGCGCAGGTCCAGCAGCGTGGTCGGCTCGTCCAGCACCACCAGGTCCGGTTCGGTGACCAGCACCGAGGCCAGCGCCAGCAGTTGCTTCTGCCCACCCGACAACAGGTGCGCCGGATGGTCGGCGTGCCCGTCGAGCCCGTATGCGACGAGCGCCCGCTGCACCCGGTCGGACTGCTCCCCGCGGGTCAGCCCTCGACGACGCAGGCCGAAGGCCACGTCCTCGGCGACCGTCGGCATGACGATCTGGGCGTCGGGATCGGTGAAGCAGAACCCGACCCGACGGCGGACCGCCCGGGCATCCCGCGCGGTGTCGAGGCCGTCGAGGCGGACCCGGCCGGTGTTCGGCAGGACGAGCCCGTTGAGCAGCCGGGCGAAGGTCGACTTCCCCGAGCCGTTGGCGCCGATGACGGCGACCCGCGGCTCGTCGAGCCGGACCGTGACGGCGTCCAGCACGGTGCGCGCCCCGTACGCATGACTGACCTGGTCGATCTCGATCAGCATGCCCGGACCACCATCGCCACACCCTGCCCGCCGCCGGCGGCGATCGCGGCCAGACCGAGCGCACCGGGGCGCGGCGTGCGCACCAACTGGCTGAACAGCCGGACCAGCAGCACCGCACCCGACGCACCCCAGGGATGGCCGAGGGCCAGCGCCCCGCCCTGCGGGCAGACGCGTACGGGGTCCAGGTCCAGCTCGGCGCAGCAGGCGAGGATCTGGCCGGCGAACGCCTCGTTGAACTCGACCACATCGATCTCGTCGAGTCCGACCCCGGAGCGCTGCAGGGCCAGCCGCACGGCGGGGACCAGCCCGATCCCGGGACGTCCGGGGTCGACGCCGGCGCTGGCCGAGCCGAGGACCTGCAGACCGGGGAGACCGGTCCGCGCGTGACTGGCGGCATCGACGATCGCGACCGCGGCAGCTCCGTCGTTGATGCCGCAGGAATTGCCGAGGGTGACCGTGCCGCCGCCGTCGGGATCGACCGGGCGGAACACCGGAGGCAGCCGGGACAGGAAGCGGACCGTCATGCTCGCCCGTGGTCGCTCGTCGTGATCCAGCCCGTCGATCGGCAGGAGTTCGGCGGTGAAACCGCCGGCCTCGGCGGTGGCGATCGCACGGGCGTGGGAACGGGCGGCATACACGTCCTGAGCGGACCGGTCGATCGCGTACGCGGCGGCGAGGGCGTCGGCCGCCTCTCCCATCTCCGGGTCGGCGAACCCGGGCGGGGCGAACGGGGCGCGGGTGTAGCGCTGCGGGGGCGCGTCGCCGAGCGCCGGCCAGTGTCGCCAGGGCTGGGTCGACGCGGATTCGACCCCACCGGCCAGCACCAGACCCGGCTGACTGCTCACCAGCGCCGCCGCCACGGTGAGGGCGGCCAGCCCGCTGCCGCACTGCCGGTCGACGGTCAGGGCCGGTACGCCGACCCCGAGACCGGCGGCCAGCGTGGCCAGCCGGGCGACATCGCCGCCGGGCCCCATGCAGTTGCCGAGCACGACCTCGGCCACCTCCGTATCGGCGCCGACCCGCTGCCGGACCGTGTCGCGCACCGCGGCCAGGATCGGCGCGGCCAGACCGGTGGTGTCGACCGTCTTCAGTCGCCCGCCGGCCCGCCCGATCGGCGTACGCCGGGCGTCGACGATCACCGCGGCCACGGAGCGCGGAGCGCGATTGATCCCTCCGGTCATCGGGCGTCCTGCTTCGCAACGTCGCGAGCGAGAGCGGATCGGTCAATCTTGCCCGCGGGGGTCAACGGGAACTCCGGCCGAACGGACCAGCGCACGGGCCGACGCGAACCGAGCGTCCGGGCACGAACCCGGGCCGGCGCGTCATCGGCAGCATCGGTGAGCACCACGCCGACCACGGCACCGAGGACCGGGTGGGGGAGGCCGATCGCGGCGACCTGTCCGCGCAGTCCGGGTCGTAGCGCCGCTTCGACCTCGGCCAGCAGAACGGTGACCCCGCCGGTGACCACCGTGTCGTCGCGACCGAGCACCAGCAGCCGGTCGCCGTCCCACCGACCCCGGTCACCGACGGTGGCAAATCCCGACCCGTCGCGCTGCAGCGGATCGAAGCCCCCTTCCGTGCCCTCGGCCAGGTAGGGCGAACGGGCCCAGATCACCGCGCTCGACGGGGAGTCGTCGACGTCGGGTGGGCGGAGCTCGATCTCGACGCCGGGGAACGGCCGCAAGGTCTCGGCGTCGTTGCCCCAGGCCACGAAGGAGAGCTGGGCGGCGCCGTAGTAGTGGGCCACGACCGCCCCGGCCGCCTCGGCCCGCGTACGCAACCCGACGTCGAGGGCGTCCCCCGCCACGACCAGGGTGCGACCGCGTACGCCGGCCCCGTCGTTGAGCAGTCGGCGCAGGACGGCGGGGGTCAGCTGGACGTGACTGGCCTCGGTCAGGTCGTCCACCGGTCGAGCCCCGACCATGCGGGTGTGGACCGCGGCGTAGAGGTTCATGGTGGCGCTCAACGGGCCCGGGATCCAGACCCGCGCGGCGTGATCCCACCCGGTCAGCGCGGTCACGGTGGGGAACGACTCCACCCACGACGCGGTGGTCCGGAGGACGTGGCGCGGTCGGCCGGTGGTGCCCGAGGTGGGTAGCGCGATCAGCTGTCCCTGCTGATGGGCCTCGAGGAACGCCGCCACGGGATCGGCGGCGTCGAGGACCCGACGGGGGACCGGGCCCGCCGTGGCGCCGGAGCTCACCGGGTCGGCTCGGCCGGGTCGGTCACCTCGATGACAGTTCGCGGTCCTGGGCAGGGGCGCCCAGCAGCCCGGGGTAGGCCTGATGGACGCCGCGCGCGACCAGGGCGGCGATCACGGCCTTGATCACGTCGCCCGGCAGGAACAGCAGCACCGGAAGCGGCGAGGACTGGGTGACCAGCAGGAAGCCGGTGACGCCGAACGCGTACTCCACGACCACCCCGCCGATCAGCGCGGCGAGGATGCCGGGCACCAGCCGGTAGCTCCGGCCGCGGGTCAGCGACGTGCTCAACCAGCCGGTGACCAGGGCGGCGAACGGGAACCCGACCAGGAAGCCGACGCTCGGCCCGGCGAACACGCCGAGCCCGCCGCGGCCGCCGGAGAGCAGCGGCAGCCCCAAGGCGACGAGGGCGACGAACAGCAGCAGGGCCAGGAACGCCCGCCGCCCGCCGAGCACCGCGCCGGCCAGCATCACGCCGAGCGTCTGGGCGGTGATCGGCACCGGGATGACCGGCAGAGCGATCGGCGGCACGAGCCCGAGGGCGGCGACGATCCCCGCGAAGATGGCGATCAGGGCCAGGTCGCGAGCCGGACGTCGGGTGGCGTCGGACCGGTCGGTGGTGCGGGGCATGGTGAAAAACCTTCCCATGGGCGGAAACGACTCGGAGTATAGGGCGGCAACCCGGGTCGCTCGGCTCACGACCAGGCGCGCGCGGCCCCGTCCGCCGGGTCGTTTCCCGGCAGGTGCTGGGAAACGGTCCCATCGGAGGCGGAATCCGGGTCGTTTCGCGGCAGGTGCCGGGAAACGACCGTCCCGGGACGCCGGGTGACCCAAGGCAAGGGCCGGCTCGCGACGTCAGCGGCGGGCGTCGGTTAAGCCCGGCGCGCGCTGCTTAACCGAAACGACCGGTGATGTAGTCCTCGGTCGCCTTCTGGTTGGGGTTGGAGAAGATCTTCTCGGTGGAGCCGATCTCGATCAGCTTGCCGGGCTTGCCCTGGGCGGCCAGGTTGAAGAAGGCGGTCTGGTCGCTGACCCGGGCGGCCTGCTGCATGTTGTGGGTCACGATCACCACCGTGTACTTCTCCTTGAGCTGGCCGATCAGGTCCTCGATCGCCAGCGTGGAGATCGGGTCCAGGGCCGAGCAGGGCTCGTCCATCAAGATGACCTGGGGCTCGACGGCGATCGCCCGGGCGATACAGAGCCGCTGCTGCTGACCGCCGGAGAGGCCGATGCCGGCCTTGCCCAGCCGGTCCTTGACCTCGTTCCAGAGGTTGGCGGCGACCAGCGAGCGCTCGACGGCCTCGGACAGCACCTTCTTGTTCGAGACGCCGTTGAGCCGCAGGCCCGAGGCGACGTTGTCGAAGATCGACATCGACGGGAACGGGTTGGGCCGCTGGAAGACCATGCCGACCACGCGACGCACCGCGACCGGGTCGACCCCGGGACCGTAGAGGTCGGTGCCGTCGAGCTGCACGCTGCCCTTGACGTGGGCGCCCGGGATCACCTCGTGCATCCGGTTCAGGGTGCGCAGGAAGGTGGACTTACCACAGCCCGACGGGCCGATGAAGGCCGTCACCGTACGCGGCTCGACCGTCATCGAGACGTTCTGGACCGCATGGAAGGCGCCGTAGTAGATGTCCAGGTCGGTCACGTTGATGCGCTTGGCCATGACTTCACTTCTCCTTGAGCTTGCTGGCGCGGGCGATCCCGCGGGCCAGCAGATTGAGCAGCATGACGATGATGATCAGGGTGAGCGCGGCGGCCCAGACCCGCTCGTACGCGGGCAGCGTCGGCGCCTGGTCGCGGCTGGAGTTGATCATGGTGGGTAGGGCTCCCATGGTGTCCGACGTGGGGGAGAAGTTGATCCCCACCGCGTATGAGACCAGGATCAGCAGCGGTGCGGTCTCACCCATGACGCGGGCCAGTCCCAGCACCACGCCGGTCGAGATGCCACTGAAGGCGGTCGGGATGACCACCTTGAGGATGGTCTTCCACTTCGGCACGCCCAGCGCGTACGAGGCCTCGCGCAGCGAGTCCGGGACGAGCTTGAGCATCTCCTCGGTCGATCTGAGCACCGTGGGCAACATCAGCAGCACCAGCGCGCAGGACACCGCGATCGCCGACCGGCCGAAGCCGAAGACGGTGATGAAGAGCGCGTAGATGAACAGTGCGGCGACGATCGACGGGATGCCGCTGAGGATGTCGACCATGAAGCTGACGTAGCGGGCGACGCGGGTGCCGCGGGCGTACTCGATCAGGAAGATCGCGCCGAGGACGCCGAGCGGGACCGCGATCGCCGCACAGATCAGGGCGATCTCGACGGTGCCGACGATGGCGTGGTACGCGCCGCCACCTTCGCGCCGCGGGGTGATGCCGCGCTGGCTCTGCAGCCACCAGTCGGAGGACAGCACCAGCCGGTAACCCTGGCTGATCACGGTGTAGAGCACCCAGACCAGCGGGATGATCGCGAGCAGGGTGGCGACGGTGACGAAGACGGTGGCCAGGGCGTTGCG
Source organism: uncultured Actinomycetota bacterium (assembly GCA_963815905.1). Classification (GTDB taxonomy): domain Bacteria; phylum Actinomycetota; class Actinomycetes; order Propionibacteriales; family Propionibacteriaceae; genus Microlunatus. The sequence continues at coordinate 183,191 of CAWFIO010000021.1, forward strand.
GACCGTACGCGGCCCGCTCGGCCGCCGGAATTCCAGTTGTTCGCTCGAGACGACGCTCATGCCTTGATCCCCCTTTCGGCGATGATCCGGGCGACCGCATTGACCGCGAAGGTGACGATGAACAGGACCAGGCCGGCGGCGATGAAGGCACCGGTCTTCGACGGGGTGTCGAACTCCTGGGCGTTGTTGGCGATCTTGCTCGCAAAGGTCTCGCCCCCGGCGAAGATCGACGGGTTGAACACCGACCCGGCCGCCGGGGTGGACAGGATGATCATGACCGCGATGGTCTCGCCGAGCGCGCGGCCGAGACCGAGCATCGAGGCGCTGATCACGCCGGACTTGCCGAACGGCAGCACAGAGGTCTTGATGACCTCCCAGCGGGTGGCCCCGAGCGCGAGCGCGGCTTCGATCTGGTCGCGCGGCGTCTGCGCGAACACGTCGCGCGAGATGGCGGTGACGATCGGCAGGATCATGATGGCCAGCACCACCGAGGCGACGAAGACCGTGCCCTTCGGGTCCGCGCCGGCCTGGAACAGCGGGACGAAGCCGAGGGTGGAGATGATCCAGTTGGCCGCCGGGGCCAGGAACGGGCCGAGCACGGTGATGCCCCAGAGCCCGAAGATGATCGAGGGCACCGCGGCGAGCAGATCGACGACGAAGGACACGGTGCCGGAGATCTTCTTGGGCAGATACTGGGTCAGGCAGAGGGCGACGCCGACGGCGATCGGGACGGCGATGGCCATGGCCAGCACCGAGGACAGCACGGTGGTCCACAGCAGACCGGCGATACCGAAGCGGAGCTCGTCGCCGACGACGATCCACTCGCGCGAGGTGAGGAAGTTCGCCTGGTCCGCCCGCAGGCTGGGGAAGGCCAGAGCGAGCAGGAAGATGCCCACGAACAGCACCAGTCCGACGATCAGGGCGCTGGAGCCTCCGGCCATGCCGGAGAACGCCCGGTCACCGGTGCGGCTGATCTTGGCCAGTCGTACGCCGCGGCCGCCCTTCTCGCTCGGATCGGGTGTCGGAGCAGGAGTAGCGCGGACCTGGGGCACCGGGGTGTGCGTCACCGCACCATCGTCGCTCATCGGCGATACGGCCGGGTCGACCGTGGCGGCCGGATCGACCGAGGCAGGTAGATCCGTGTCGAGCTTGGGGGCTGATTCGGTGTTGGTCACTGCGGATTGCTCCTACGACTGCGGACAAGGGGCCACGATGCGGTGACCGGGTCGCCCGACCTCACTGGTCGGGCGACCCGATCGACCTCACGCCTCAGACTTACTGGATCGCGGCGACCGCGGTCTGGACCTTGGTCTGGAGCTCGGCCGGCAACGGGGCGTAGCCCAGGCTCTCCAGCTCGGACTGCGTCGACTCGGAGGAGAAGTAGGTCAGGAAGTCCTTGACGATGGCCGTCTTGTCGGCCTCGAGACCCTTGCTGCAGACGATCTCGTAGGTGACCAGCAGGGCCGGGTAAGCGCCCTCGGCGGTGTCGGTGTACTTCAGCGACAGACCGAGGTCGTTGCCCTTGCCCTTGACGGTGGCCTCGGACACGGCCTTGGCGACGGTCTCGCCGGTCAGCTCGGTGGCACCGGCGCCGTTGTCGACCTGGGCGATCTTGAGGTTGTTGTCCTTGGCGTAGCTCCACTCCATGTAGCTGATGGAGTTCTTGGTGCTGGTCACGCCCTCGGCGACACCGGAGGACTTGTTCTTGCCCTCGCCGACGCCGGCCCACGCCTTGGCGGGCTCGCTCTTCCACGCCTTGTTGCCGGCCGCGGCCAGGAACTTGGTGGCGTTCTCGGTGGTGCCCGACTCGTCGGAGCGGAAGAACACGGTGATGGCGTCGCCCGGCAGGGTGGCCCCGTCGTTGAGCGCAGCGATCTTCGGGTCGTTCCAGGTCTTGATGGTGCCGTTGAAGATCTGCGACAGCACCTCGGCGTTGAGCACCAGCTCGTCGACACCGTCGACGTTGTAGGCGAAGGCGATCGGGCCGACGACCATCGGCAGGTTCCAGGCCTCGTTGCCGCCGCACCGCTCGGCGGCCTTCGCGGTCTCGACGACCCCGTCGACGTCCACGCTCTTCAGCGCGGAGTCCGAGCCGGCGAAGTCGACCAGGCCGTTGTAGAACGACTTGATGCCGGCGCCGGAGCCGGTCGGGTTGTACTCGATGGTGGCCTTGTCGCCGCACTCGTTGTTGTAGTTGGCGATGGCCTCGGTGATGGCGTTGGCCTGGGCGCTCGAGCCCTCGGCGGACAGCTTGCCCGCGGGGCAGGTGAGGCCGGAGGTGCTGCCGGTGGAGGCGGAGCTGCCGGTGCCGGCCGGCTCGCCGGTCCCGGTACCCGACGTGGGGTCGGAGCCGCAGGCAGCCAGGCTGAGGGTGGCCAGAGCTGCGACGGCGGCCAGCTTGCCGGCCCGCGCCGTCAGGAGCTTCGTGGTCATGTGTGTCCTTTGCAAGACTGAGGGGTGGGAACCCCGTGTGGTGAAACCCGAGGCGCACACTGCCCCCCGGCATCGGTCAGTTGATGCTTCAAACTCCCGACGCCGAGAAACGTACGCACGTCAGGTGTCGCGATGGCCCGGTAAACATGAACGGCCGGTGAACAGCTATAAGCACCTTGTCTTCGACCGTCGGCCATCCCAAGATCCGCGCCCGTGGACGCCCGCCGTGCAGGGAGTTGTCGTGCTGTTCAACGACCGTTCAGATGACGCTGGGGGACGAGCCATGTCGGGTTCCTAGCGTCGCACCCATGAACAACTCATGGATCCTCGAAGCGCCCACCAGGGTGGTGGGCGAGCGCCTGATCGGCGCTGGACACCCGGTCTACGTGACCGGTGAGATCGGCATCAACCACAACGGCGAGCTGGACAACGCGCTTGCGCTCATCGACGCGGCCGTCGACGCCGGCTGCGACGCGGTCAAGTTCCAGAAGCGGACCCCCGAGGTGTGCACTCCGGTCGACCAGTGGTCGATCGAGCGGGACACTCCGTGGGGTCGGATGACCTACATCGACTACCGGCACCGCGTCGAGTTCGGGCTCGAGGAGTACGCGGCGATCGACGCCCACGCCAAGAAGCGCGGGATCGACTGGTTCGCCTCCCCGTGGGACGTCGAGTCGGTCGACTTCCTGCAGCAGTTCGACGTCCCGGCGTACAAGGTGGCCTCGGCCTGCCTGACCGACGACGAGCTGCTCCGTCGACTGCGCGGCACCGGCAAGACGGTCATCCTGTCCACCGGGATGTCGACCATGCAGCAGATCCGGCACGCGGTCGAGGTGCTGGGCAGCGCGAACATCGTGCTCTGCCACGCGACCAGCACGTACCCGGCCAAGACCGGTGAGCTCAACCTGCGGATGATCAACACCCTGCAGGGCGAGTTCCCCAACGTGCCGATCGGCTATTCCGGCCACGAGACCGGGCTGCAGACCACCCTGGCCGCGGTGGCCATCGGGGCCACCTTCATCGAGCGGCACATCACCCTCGACCGGGCCCTGTGGGGCTCGGACCAGTCCGCCTCGATCGAGCCCGGCGGGTTGCAGCGGCTGGTCCGCGACATCCGGGTGATCAGCGACGCCATGGGCGACGGGGTCAAGCAGGTGTACGAGGGCGAGCTCGCCGCCATGCGCAAGCTCCGTCGCGTCCCCGGCCTCTTCGCCGAAGAGCTGGCCTCCGCGTGACTGTGTCGAATGGTCGCGCTCCGCGCTCCGGGGTCATGAGCTCCGCACATCTCGGTCGTTCGTCACGCGGCGGAACGACGGAGAAGCGTGTCGTCCCGCCGCGCCGCTGCACTCCCGAGAGACTCCGCCGATGACCGCGGTCTCGGCGTTGGCTCTGGTGGAGAGCCCGGCGCAGCTGCTCAACGTCATCGAGCTCAGTGCGTCGGACCGGGAGCTCGCCAGGATGCCCATCGCCGTCCTCGCGCCGGCCGCCGGGCGCGGCCGGACCCAGCTGCGCGCCACCATGGCGTTGGCCCGCCACGCCGGTCACCCGGTCAGCTGGTACGAACCGCGGGTCGGCGGGGCCAGCATCGCCCGCACCGTCCGGGCGCTGGCCGGCGAGCTCAACGGGATCGAGCGGCTCGTCGTCGGTGACCCGTTCTCCGGGATCATCGGGGTGATCATCAGCATCAGCCACGCCCGCCAGGTGACGATCGTCGACGACGGCACGGCCACCTTGGAATTCGCCCGGCAGTGGGCGACCGGTGAGCACCTGACCCGGTGGCACGAGGTCGCCACCCCGCAGCACCGGCGCTACATCGCCACCCTGGCCAAGGATCACCTCGCCACCTCGGTGCGGCGCAAGCTGTCGCCGGCCTCGGGCTGCGAACTGCGGTTGTTCACCGCGCTGCCGGTCGATCTGCCGAAGGTCGAGGTGCTGGCCAACACCTACGCCTGGACCCGCGCCGCCTTCCCGGCTCCCGAGGTCACCACCGGGATCGATCTGGCCGGGTCGTCGCTGGTCGAGTCCGGTGTGGTGCAGGGTGAGCCCTACCTGATCGGGGTCGAGTCGTTGGTCCTGCGGCACCGCGTACGCCGCTACTTCGCCCACCGGAAGGAGGCGGACTGGAAGCTCGACCTGATCGCGCGGATGGGCGTCGAGGTCATCCGGCCCGACCTGCCGCTCGAGGTCGTCGCCCGGCGCGGCCCGATCGCCCGCACGCTGCTCAGCTTCCCCTCGACGGTCGTCCACACCCTGCCGATCGTGCTGGCCGGGACCGGGGTCGAGGTCGCGGTCTGCGAGATCAACTCGGCCTGGTTCGCCCCACAGGTCAACCTGCACGCCGACCGGTTCATCGATCAGGTCCAGTCGTCGGCCCGCACCCAGCACGGCCTCGAGGCGGTGGCCTGTTGACTGAGTGCTCGCTCCGCTCGCTGCGGCTCCGGCCTTTGGCCGCGGGCTTCGTCGTCGTTCGCCGACGACGTGCGTGTCGGCTCGCTCCTCCTGCCGCACAGCGGCGCCGGAGCTCGCGTTGATCATCGCGGTGATCCCGGCCCGCGGCGGCTCCAAGGGCGTCCCGGGCAAGAACCTACGTCGGGTCGGCGGTCGCTCGCTGATCGAACGCGCGGTCGCGGCATGCCGGGCGACGACCTCGATCGATGCGGTCTACGTCACCACCGACGATCCCGGCATCGCCCGCGCCGCCGAGGCGGCCGGGGCCCGGGTGATCGTCCGCCCCGCCGACCTCGCCGGTGACACGGCCAGCTCGGAGTCGGCGCTGCTGCACGTCCTCGATCAGCTGGCCCGGTTCGGCAGCCAACCCGAGGCGGTCGTCTTCGTCCAGTGCACCAGCCCGTTCATCGACCCCGCCGACCTCGATCGCGGGGTCTCGCTGATCACCTCCGGCGCCGCCGACGCGGCGTTCGCCGCCGTGGCCACGTACGAGTTCCTCTGGCGCGGCGACGATGCGGGGGTCGCCGCCGGGGTCAACCACGATCAGGCCCACCGGCCGCGCCGGCAGGACCGCGCTCCTGACCTGCGCGAGACCGGGGCGTTCTACGTCATGGACACCCTCGGTTTCCGCGCCGCCCGGCACCGGTTCTTCGGTCGCGTACGCGCGGTCGAGGTCCCCGAGCTGACCGCGGTCGAGATCGACCGCGAACCTGATTTGGTCCTGGCCCAGGCGTTGGCCGCTGTGCTCGACCGCCCGGAGACGGTCGACGTCGACGCGGTCATCACCGACTTCGACGGCGTGCACACCGACGACTCGGCCGTCATCGACCAGACCGGCCGCGAGAGCGTGCGGGTGAGCCGCTCCGACGGGCTGGGGGTCGAGCGGCTGCAGGCCGCCGGCGTACCGCTGCTGATCGTGTCGAAGGAGACCAACCCGGTGGTCCGGGCGCGCGCGGCCAAGCTCGGTGTCGAGGTGCTCAACGGGATCGAGCACAAGGCCGCCGTGGTCCGCGACTGGTTGGCCGCGTCGGGCATCTCGCCCGACCGGGCTGCGTACGTCGGCAACGACATCAACGATCTCGGCCCGATGGGGATCGTCGGTTGGCCGATCGCGGTCGCCGATGCGCACCCGCAGGTCCGGGCGGCGGCTCGGCTGGTGCTGGAGCGGCCCGGCGGTCACGGCGCGGTCCGTGAGGTCTGCGATCTGGTGCTGGCTGCCCGGGCCAGCGATCAGCGCGCCGTTCTCGTGCCGGTCCCCGCGTAGGCCTCGCGGACGAGCTCGATCAACGACCTCAGTTGGGCCGGCGGATCGTGTCGTCGCCAGGCCAGCAGCACCGGCACGGGCGGTGCGTCGACGACCCGGCGGAAGCTGATGCCGGGCCGCGGATACTGCCGCACGGTGGCCTCCGAGGTCAGACCGAGCGTCTGCCCGGCCGCCACCGCGGTCAGCCACTCGTCGATGCCGTGGGTCTCGACGACGTGACTCGGCCGGGCATCGGCCGGCCACAGCTCGGTGACGGTGGTCCCGGTCCGGAAATCGATCCCGATCGGACGGCTGGCGAAGTCGGCCAGCCGGGTCGTCCGGCGGCGGGCCAGCACGTCCTCGTCGGACACCGCCGCGTAGCGCGCCTCGCTGCCGACCTGCGCAACAGCGAACCGCGGATCGGTGGTCGGTCGGCGCAGGATCGCCACGTGCGCGGTGCCGTCGACCAGTCCGGAGCTCTCCGTGGTCGACTGGACGAAGCGCAGCGCGACGTCGGGATGCTCGACCGCCCACCGTCGTTGCACCGCCCGGGTGTGCGCGCCGAGCGCCGACCAGGCGAAACCGAGGCAGAGCTCGTCGTGTCGGTTGGCCGCAACCTGGGTGATCGCGGCAGTCTCGGCCAGCGCGCGTCGGGCGTGCTCGACGACCCGCGCACCCACGGTGGTCAGGGCCAGCGCCCGGGTGGTGCGCTCGAGCAGGCGGACATCGAGGGCCGTCTCGAGCCCGGCCACCGCTCGCGACACCGCCGCCTGCGAACACCCGAGCGCAATAGCCGCATCGGTGAAGCTGCCCTCGTCGACCACGGCCACCAGCGCTCGTAGCTGACGCAGCTCGACATTCATGCGCCTAGCGTATGACTGACCCGGACGACGCATTTCCGCACCGGACCCCGAGCGAGAACGATGAGACCGTGACCACGACTCCCCAGCCCCCGCGGCACGGCCTGCTCGGCGGTCTGGCCACCCTGCTCGGCACCCACACCGGCAACCAGTTCGGGGCGGCCATCGGTGCCTCCGCATTTCCGGTGATCGGTCCGGTCGGCGTCGTCGCGGTCCGGCAGCTGGTCGCCGCGACGTTGCTGATGATCCTGGCCCGACCGCGGATCCGTCGTCTCACCTGGCCGCAGTGGTGGCCGATCCTCCTGCTCGCCGGGGTCTTCGCGGTGATGAACCTGTCGCTCTACACCGCGATCGACCGGATCGGGCTCGGTCTGGCGATCACGCTCGAATTCCTCGGTCCGCTCGCCGTCGCGCTGATCGGCGCCCGCGGGGTGATCGAGCTCGGCTGCGCGCTCGGTGCGGCGGTCGGGGTCTACGTCCTCGTGCTGCCCGGTCCGTCGACCGACTGGCTCGGCATCGCGCTGGCGCTGGTGGCCGGCGGCTGCTGGGCGGCGTACATCATCCTCAGCCGACTGGTCGGCGGCCGGCTCTCCGGGCTGCAGGCTCCGGCCCTGGCCACCTCGATCTCGGCCCTCGGCTATCTGCCGGTGGTCGTCGTCCTCGCGCTCGGCGGCCGGCTCGATCTGCGCTCGGTCGCGGCGGCGGGGTGCGCCGGCCTCTTGTGCTCGGCGGTCCCGTACGCGATGGACCTCATCGTGCTGCGGACCATGTCGGCGCGGCTGTTCGGGGTGGTGATGAGCATCAACCCGCCGCTCGCCGCGCTGACCGGCTGGCTCATCCTGGGCCAGCAACTGCACCGGCACGAATGGGTCGGGATCGCCATCATCGCGGTGATCAACGCCGTCGCGGTCGCCACCGCCGGGCGGCGATCACCGGTACGAGAGACGGAGCCGACAGCCGGGCTCGTCGGCCTGCGCGACGCCACCATGGAAGCGGCGGCTGCGGGCGGGCCGGCAGGCCGCTGACCGCGCGCCGCTCGGCCCAGGCGGTCAGCCGGTCCACGGCGTCGTTGCTCTGCGGCGGATGGAAGTAGTGCGCGGTCAGCCAGCGCGGGTCCGGCCGGGAGAGTCGGCCGGCGCGGAGGTCTTCGAGGCTGCCCAGGCAGCCCGAGTCGGTGAAGACGGTGTTGATCAGCGCGTCCGAGACGCCGAAGTCGTCGATCAGCAGCGTCGGCACCCCCAGCGCCATCGCCTCCAGCGCGGCGGTCGAGGACACCGTCACCAGGCCGCGGGCGCCGGTCAGTGCCTGGCGCATCGAGCCGTCGACAAAGCGGATCGACCCGGCGGGAAGGGCTTCGGCGAGTACCGCGTACGGCAGCGGCTCGTTGTGGGTCTGTCGCTCGCCGGGGGTGGCTCGGACCTTGATGACCGCGTCGGAGAGCTGGGCCAGGGTCTCGAGGATGGCCTGACGCTGCTCGCGGGCCGGCGGCACGATGGCCTGCGCGGCGAAGATCAACGGCCCATCCGGATCGCCGGCGTCGACGCGATCCGGGAGGAACGGCAAGGTGGTCAGCGCCAGCTCGGGCGGGTGGGCGACCTGCTCGGCCAGCACCGCGTACGCCGCCCGTTCGGTCCGGCTGTGCAGCAGGAACAGGTCGCAGCCCAGTCGGGAGGTCAGCGCTCGCTCCGACGCCGGTAGCGCGATCCCGGGGAGCCCGGTGACCAACACCGGCCGATCGGGGCCGCTGAGCGCTGCGGCCAGCACGGCAACCACCGGTCCGGTCGCGGCGAGCAGCACGACCTCGGGGCGTACGCGGCGGATCCGTCGCAACAGCGGCCCGAGCCGGAGCATCTCGACCGGTCGGACGCCGGCGGCGGCGCGGATCTGACCGGGCGACGGTCGGACCGGTGAATCGATCAGCAACTGAGCCGAGGTCCATCCGGCCGGGAGCCGATCGAGGGTGGCGGCCGACCACTTCAGATAGGAGTCCGAGTCGGCGATCGCCAGCACGGTGATCGCGGGCATGAGCGCCAACCTAGTCAGGCGCTCGGGACTCCCAGGACACGCACCGCTCAAGATCGGTGCGGAGTTCACCTGACGGTCGGCCGGCGGTCACGCCCAAGACATCGGGTGCCAGCACGATCATCTGCGTTGCTGACCAGACCTCGGAGGTTCGGATGACCCCACCGCCCACGCTCCACCTGCTCCCCATGTTCGGTAAGACCCACGGCTCGCGCAGCGCCGTGACCTGCCACCTCAAATGCGCGAGCGCCTGCGACTCGCCGGTGCCCAACGCCAGCACCGAGGCCACCTTCGCCGACATCGCGTCGAAGCAGCTGAGCCGACGCAACCTACTGGCCGGCGCCGGTGCGCTGACCGCCGCAGCGGCCATCCCGGTGACCTGGGTCGAGCCCGCCGCCGCTGCCCCGGCCGCCACCGCCCCGGCCGCCTCCGGTCCCGCCTCGACGCGTGGGCGGAACGGTGGTGGTCTGTCGTTCACCCCGATCGAGTCCGTCGACGCTGCGGTGGATGCGTTGACCGTGCCCAAGGGCTACCGGTGGACCCCGATCCTGAGATGGGGCGACCCGCTGTTCGCCCAATCCCCGCGGTTCGATCCGACCACCCCCGACGCCGAGGCTCAGGAACTGCAGTTCGGCTACAACAACGACTACCTCGACATCATCGTCACCGACCGTCGTGGTCGCGAGGCCCTGCTGGTCTGCAACCACGAGTACACCAACCGGGCCATCATGTTCCCGCCCACGGCGAGCGCCGCCGAGGAGCGCGAAGTGCTCAAGACCCTGATGGCCGCGCACGGTATGAGCGTGGTCGAGCTCGAGCGGTCCGGTCGCGGTCGGCCGTGGCGCTACATCCGCGGAGCGAAGCTGAACCGCCGGATCACCGCGTACACCGCCTTCGCGCTGACCGGTCCGGCCGCCGGCAGCGATCTGGTCAAGACCGCCGCCGACCCGACCGGCAAGCGGGTCCACGGGACCTTCGGCAACTGCTCGGGTGGGACGACGCCGTGGGGCACGGTGCTGTCGGGCGAGGAGAACTTCAACGGCTACTTCGTCGCGGATCCCGAGGCCAAGGGCAGCAAGCGCTACGGGCTGAAGAACACGCCCAGCACGTACGGCTGGGAGCAGATCGACCCACGCTTCGACGCCACGAACCCCGATTACGCCAACGAGCCGAACCGCTTCGGCTACATCGTCGAGATCGACCCGACCAACCCCACCTCGGTGCCGCGCAAGCACACCGCCCTGGGTCGGTTCAAGCACGAGGGCGCCAACGTCCGGGTCGACGAGGACGGCACCGTCGCCGCGTACATGGGTGACGATGAGCGGTTCGACTATCTCTACAAGTTCGTGGCCCGCCGTAAGTACCGGCCGGGCAACAGCGCCTCGGCGCGGCGGCACAACCTCAAGCTGCTGACCGACGGTGACCTCTACGTCGCCCGGTTCAGCGGCACGATGAAGCCCGGTAACGACAACCTCGGCACCGGCGCCTGGATCCCCCTCACCCTCGACGGCGAATCGGCCGTACCCGGGATGAGCCACGAGGAGGTGCTGGTCTTCACCCGACTGGCCGCCGACATCGTGAAGGCGACCCCGATGGACCGCTGCGAGGACGTCGAGCCCAATCTCAAGACCGGCAAGATCTACGTGGCGTGCACCAACAATTCCGATCGGGGTGCGGTGGGTAAGCCGGCGCCCGATGCGGCCAACCCGCGCAAGGCCAACAAGAACGGCCACATCGTCGAGATCACCGAGCGCCGCAACAAGACCGGAGCGACGACCTTCACCTGGGACCTGTTCATGGTCTGCGGCGACGTCGACCAGGCCGGGACCTACTTCGCCGGCTGGGACGGCCCGGTGGCCCCGATCTCCTGCCCGGACAACGTGGCCTTCGACTCGGTGGGCAATCTGTGGATCTCCACCGATGGCGCGCCCAGCTCGATCGGCAAAGCCGACGGGCTGTTCAAGGTGCCGCTGGAGGGTCCGGAGCGCGGACACCTGGTCCAGTTCCTGGCCGTCCCGCACCAGGCCGAGACCTGCGGTCCGGTGATCCACGACCGCGACGACTCGGTCTTCGTGGCGGTCCAGCACCCGGGTGAGGAAGGGACCTGGGACGCCCAGGTGTCCTACTTCCCCGACTACGTCCCCGCCGACGCCCGCCCCGCCCGCGGCGACTGGCGTGGACCGCGGCCGACGGTCGCACAGATCACCCGCCGCTGACCTGGATCTACTCGGGGTTTACTCCCCCCTGCGGCCCCGGCTTCCCACTATCTGGGGGCAGATAGCAACCAAAACACCAGCGGAGCTGTTATCTGCCCCCAGATAGTGGTCTGGGGAGGCGGCGGGGGGAGCCCCACAGATACGCGCTTTCAGATTCAGGCGGGCGGGCGGTGGCGTTCGACGGCGTGGACCTCGCCGTCGGCGGTGAGGTGGGCGACCAGGAACTCACCGGTGACCAGGGTGGTCGGGGCCATCTCGAGGGCGTCGAGGATGTGCGGCAACACCGGGCGGTGGACGCAGATGGCGGTCGGCTCGCCGTTGGCCAGCGTCTGGTCGCGGAGCTTGCTGATCACCCGGCCGACCCCGCGCGGGTCGTCGCTGCCCACCTCCTCCGACAGTTGGGCGTACGAGTCGACCGGCAGCTTCTGGGCGAGGGCGTACGGCTGCAGCGTGGTCAGGCAGCGGTTCGAGGTCGAGCTGATCAGCCGCCGGACGCCGTACGCCTCGAGCATCGGCACCAGCATCCGGGACTGCCGTCGGCCGCGCGCATTGATCGGGCGGGCCGAGTCCTTCTTCGACCAGTCCTTGCGGTCCATCGCCTTGGCGTGCCGGACGATGATCAGCGGGGTGGTCTTGGGCTGGTCGAGGTGTTGTTCGACCAGGAAGTGGTCCTGCGCGTAGGTCAGCTTGGTCAGCGCGGCCCGAGCCGGCATCCAGGCGACCAGGTCGACCTCGTCGTCCGGACGTCGTGGGACCGAGGACAGCATTTCGCCGGCCCACCAGCTGACCTGCTTGTGCCCGGCCTTGCCCGCTTCGTACGCGATCGTGTCCAGCGGGGCGCCGAGCCGGATCGTCACTCCGGTCTCCTCGAGCACCTCGCGGACGGCACAGACCGGCAGCGTCTCACCGGCGTCGAGCTTGCCCTTGGGCAGTGTCCAGTCGTCGTAGCGCTGCCGGTAGATCAGCAGGATCTCGACCCCGCGTACGGGGTGCTTGCGGGTCACCACCGCGCCGCCGGCCAGGATCGGTCGACTGCTCCGGCGACCCAGGTCGGCTGCTCGTGGGAGCAACGTCTTCGTCGCCATCGCGGGGCTACTTCGTGCTCGCCCGGCGGCGACTCTTGATGTTGATCAGGTAGTCCTGCATGTCGAGCAGCGGCTTGCCCTCGTCGTCGACGGTGTAGGCGATCCAGGTGCCGTCGGGCTGCAGCTTCCACGACGCCGTGCCCTTGTCGAAGGCGATGTCGAACAGCTCGCCGATCTCGGCGATGTGCGCGGGATTGGAGATGGAGGCCAGCACTTCGACGCGGCGGTCGAGGTTGCGGTGCATCAGGTCGGCCGAACCGATGCCGACCATCGGCTGGCCGCCGTTGGCGAACCAGAACAGCCGGCTGTGTTCGAGGAACCGGCCGAGGACGCTACGGACCCGGATGTTCTCGCTCAACCCGGGCTTGCCCGGTCGGATCGTGCAGATCCCGCGCACCCACAGGTCGACCGGCACGCCGAGGCGCGAGGCCCGGTAGAGCGCGTCGCTGATCGTCTCGTCGACCAGCGAGTTGACCTTGATCTTGATCCCGGCCGGTCGTCCGGCCTGGTGGTGGGCGATCTCGTTGTCGATCCGGGCCAGCAGCCCGGTCCGGATCCCGTGCGGCGCCGCCAGCAGGCGCTTGTAGCTGGTCTCCTGCGACATCCCCGACAGATGGTTGAACAACCGGCCGACGTCGTCGGTGATCACCGGGTTGGCGGTGAGCAGACCCATGTCCTCGTAGAGCCGCGCGGTCTTGGGGTTGTAGTTGCCGGTCCCGATGTGGGCGTAGCGACGTAACCCGTCGGGCTCGTCGCGCACCACCATCGACAGCTTGCAGTGGGTCTTGAGCCCCACCACGCCGTAGACGACGTGGCAGCCGTGCCGCTCGAGCCGCCGGGCCCAGGCGATGTTGGCCTTCTCGTCGAACCGGGCCTTGATCTCGACCAGAGCGAGCACCTGCTTGCCCGCCTCGGCCGCCTCGATCAGCGCATCGATGATCGGGGAGTCGCCGGAGGTCCGGTAGAGCGTCTGCTTGATCGCCAGCACCTGCGGGTCGTCCGCGGCCTGCTCGATGAAGCGCTGCACGCTGGTGGCGAACGAGTCGTACGGGTGGTGCAGCAGCACGTCGCGTTGCTTCAACGCCGCGAACATGTCGGCCGGCTGGGCGGTTTCGACCTCGGCCAGATGCGGGTGGGTCGAGGGCAGGAAGGCCGGGTACTTCAGGTCGGCACGGTCGATGTCGACGAGCGAGAACAGTCCGCGCAGGTCGAGCAGCCCCGGGACCCGGAAGACCTCCTTCTCGGTGATGTCGAGCTCGCTGATCAGCAGCTCGAGCATCTTGGGGTCGATGTCGTCGGTGACCTCGAGGCGAACCGGGGGCCGGCCGACCTTGCGGCGCAGTAACTCCTTCTCCAGCGCCAGCAGCAGGTTCTCGGCGTCGTCCTCCTCGACCTCGACGTCCTCGTTGCGGGTCACCCGGAAGATGTGCTGCTCGACGATCTGCATTCCGCTGAACAGCTGATCCAGGTGTTGGGAGATCACGTCCTCGAGCGCGACGTAGCGGCCCTCGCCGAGCTGGATGAACCGCGACAGCACCGTCGGCACCTTCACCCGGGCGAACTGCCGGACCCCGTTCTCCGGGTTGCGCACCAGTACGGCCAGGTTGATCGACAGCCCCGAGATGTAGGGGAAGGGATGCGACGGGTCGACGGCCAGCGGGGTCAGCACCGGGAAGATGCGCTCCGCGAACAGCTCGTCCATCCGGCTCTGCTCGTCGGGGTTGAGCTCCTCCCAGCGCAGGATCTCGATACCCTCGGCGGCGAGCTCCGGGCGGATCTCGGTGTTGAACACCCGGGCCTGCTCGTCGATGAGCTCACGGGTGCGGGTCAGGATCGCGGTGTGCACGTCGCGCGGCATCAACCCGCTGACCCCGGTGACGGCGACCCCGGCAGCGATCCGGCGCTTCAGACCGGCCACTCGGACCATGTAGAACTCGTCCAGGTTCGAGGCGAAGATGGCCAGGAACTTGGCCCGTTCGAGCAGCGGCACCCGCAGTCGGTCCTTGGCCAGGTCGAGGACGCGGTTGTTGAACGCCAGCCAGGACAACTCACGGTCCAGGAACCGGTCGGCGGGGAGAGCGGGGAGGTCGTCGACTCGATCGGACACGGCCAGATCGGCGGCTGCCACGGCTGCTTCCATCGCCTGCTCCTGAGGGGGTGGGGGGCGGAACTGGACCTGACGAAGATCGTCAGCCCGGGGCGTACATCACATCACGGCTGGCCTCGGTGAAGCCATACGTCCGGTAGAGCCCGAGGGCGGGCCGGTTGTCGCCCTCCACGTACAACTGCACTGCGGTGTTCCCATGTCGCGCAGGTGATGCAGGCCGATGAGCAGCAGGGCTTTGCCGAGGCCACGACCACCCGCAGCGGGGGCGATCCCGAGGACATAGACCTCACCGAGCCGGTCGGGGTGCTGTTTGGTCCAGTGGAATCCGACCAGTCGCCCGTCGGTGTCGTCGACCGCGACGAAGAACCCCGCCGGGTCGAACCAGTCCTCGGCCATCCGGGCGTTCAGGTCGGCGGACGTCATCGAGCCCTGCTCGGGGTGATGGGCGAAGGCCCCCGCGTTGACCTCGAGCCAGGCGCGGTCGTCTGCACCGGGGTGGAAGGCACGGATGGTGAATCCCGGGGTCGCCGCCGGGTCCGGCAGTGCCCCCGCGAGCGGTCGCCGCAGGATCAACAGCTGGCGGGCCACCCGCAATCCGGCACCGGCGGCCAGCGCCCGGGCGGCCGCGCTGTCTCCCGTCGCCCAGATTCGTAGCCGGGGTTCGGCGTCGAGCAGCGAGGTCAGCAATCGCCGGCCCAGGCCGTGGCGCCGGGCGCCGGGCGCGACGACCAGCTGGCCGACCGGTTGGGTCCCGGACCGGTCGAGTTGCGCGTACGCGAGGACCGCGTCGGCGTCGCCGATGCTCAGGTGGCTGATGGCCGGATGCGGGTGTCGGAGCGCGAGCAGGGCGGCCTCGTTGAGTGGCGGGAAGCCGTCGTAGCCGGCGGCGTCGTCGGCCAGGGCCACGATCGCGGTGACCCGATCCGCGGTCAGCTGGGTCGACACCGTGACGTCGCTGGGCATCCCGCCAACCTAGCGGCTCCGAGCGCGCGGCCCTGCGAGGTCGGGAACTCTCTATGCTGGCCGCATGCGCGACGTCGAATACGAGCCGGGCCAGATCCCCGCGTACGGGGCGGTCGAACAGCCGGCGATCGCGGCCCGGATGGCCCCGCACCTGCGGATGATCATCGGCGGCGCCGTGGCCGCCCTGGTGGCCGTGATCTGCGCCGCGATCGCGGTGATCCTCTTCCCGACCTTCGCCGCCGCCGACACCGGACGCGGCTGGGGCATCGTCACGCTCCTCGCCGCGGTCGCCATGCTGGCGGTCGCCGTGATCCAGATCGCGGTCTGGCGACGTGCCCTCGACTCCTGGCGCGGCACGCGGGTCCAGGACCTGCACGGTGAGGCCCGGCTGTCCTGGATCGCGCACCTCGCCTCGTACGTGGTGGCGCTGGTCGCCCTCTTCGGCGCCATCGCCGGGAGCGGGGCCGCGGGTTGGTCGTCACGCTCGGCCGCGCTGCTGGCGGTCGCGCTGCTGTTCATCCTGATTGCCCAGGTGTCGGCCGGGGTGCAGTATCTCCGGGCCAGCGGCCCGCCCGGGACCCTGCCGGCCCACATGCGCCGACTGGTCGAGCGCTCGCGGGCCCGCGAGGACGAGGACGACTGAGCCCCCGCTGCTGGCGGGCTCCCTACCCCCGGTCTCACGTTGCGGAGCTCGGGCCCGGTGGATCAGGAGCCGATGCGGCTGCTGGTGTCCTCGACCTGGGTCACGAAGCGGTAGCCGACGTTGCGGACGGTGCCGATGACCGACTCGTACTCCGCGCCGAGCTTGGCCCGGAGACGACGGACGTGGACGTCGACCGTCCGGGTGCCGCCGTAATAGTCGTAACCCCAGACATCGCTCAACAACTGCTGGCGGCTGAACACCCGACCGGGGTGCTGGGCCAGATACTTCAGCAACTCGAACTCGGTGTAGGTCAGGTCGAGCTGGACCCCGTTGAGCTTGGCGCTGTAGCCGGCCTCATCGATGACGATGTTGCCGCTCTGGATCAGCGGGTCGACGTTGTTGGACTGGGTCGGCGTCATGGCCAACCGGATCCGGACGTCGACCTCGGCCGGACCGGCCGTGGTCAGCAACAGGTCGTCGAAGCCCCAGTCCGAAGACAGTGCGGCTAGCCCACCCTCGCTGGCGATGACCAGCAGCGGCGACTCCTTGCCGGTCGTCTCCATCAGCCGGCACAACGAGCGGGCGCCGACGAGGTCGCGCCGGGCGTCCAGCAGGATGATGTCGGCGGCCGGAGCGTCGAGCAGGGCCGTGGCTTCGGCCTGGGCGACCTTGACCTGGTGGGGCAGCAACTCGAGCGCTGGAAGGATCTCCGCGGAGCTGTGCATGTCATTGGTGAGCAACAGCAAAATGGCCATCGTGGATCTCCTGACCTTCGGGGGTTTCGTGGATGCCGCGCCGCAGATCGACCGCCCAAATGTGAACTGAAGGTGAGGCAGAGACTACTGCAATGTGGCCGGTGACCTTTCATTACTGGGCCGGGGCCCGAGCGGTCGCCGGCGTCGAATTCGAGACCGTCCAGGCTGCTTCGGTGGCCGACGCGATCCGGGTGATCGAGGCCCGTCGCGGCGATGCGCGATACGCCGCTGTGATGCGCGCGAGTTCGGCGCTGGTGGACGGTTTGACGCTCAAACCGGGGGTTCGGGAGGCGCTGCTGACCGGGCCCGTCCAGGTCGAGATCCTCCCGCCGTTCGCCGGCGGATAGGGCCCCGGATCAGGGCTTCGCTCAGCAACTGAGAGCGGGCTGAGTGTGGTGAGCATCACCGGAGGGAGCGGTCCACGCATCGCGGTGGTATCAGGAATAGAGGTCTCGAATTGACGATCCAGGAATTCCAATATGTGGACTCGGATCTTGTCATCCGAGATTCACCGCCTGCAGAAAGACCCACCCGCCTACTCTGTCGAGCGTGTCACGTACCCAGGTGCGAGCCCTGCCGCTGACCCGCCGACGGGCGGTCGATCACGGCCGCATGCGGTCGGCGTTGTGTCCGCTCCGGCGAATGTCCTAGGCGACTCGCCGGCGGCGGGTTTCACCACGCGACCGAGGCGATCGGATCCGGTACGGATCGGTCGGCTATCGACGGAGCGCATCCACGGCTCGTAGCCCGAGCCACTACCACCACCACAGGAGTAGAAACACGATGAGCAGGCAGGAAGTACTGGTCGACGCCGATTGGGTCGCCGAGCACGGTCAGGACGCGGGAATCGTCCTCATCGAGGTCGATGAGGACACCACGGCGTACGACGGCGGTCACATCGAAGGTGCCATCAAGCTGGACTGGAAGAAGGATCTCCAGGACCCGATCCGGCGCGACTTCGTCAACAAGGAGCAGTTCGAAGCGCTGCTGTCGGAGAAGGGCGTGAGCAACGACGACACCGTCGTGCTCTACGGCGGCAACAACAACTGGTTCGCGGCGTACGCGTACTGGTACTTCAAGCTCTACGGCCACGACAAGGCGCTGCTGCTCGACGGCGGTCGCAAGAAGTGGGAGCTCGACGCCCGCGAGCTGAGCACCGAGACGGTCACCCGCCCGGCCACCAGCTACACGGCTCAGGAGCAGGACCTCTCGATCCGCGCCTTCCGCGACGAAGTCGTGGCCGCCATCGGTCAGAAGAGCCTGGTCGACGTCCGCAGCCCCGACGAGTACGCCGGTCGGCTGCTCGCCCCGGCCCACCTGCCGCAGGAGCAGTCGCAGCGCGGCGGGCACATCCCCACCTCGGTGAACGTGCCGTGGAGCAAGGCGGCCAACGACGACGGCACCTTCAAGTCCGACGAGGAATTGAAGAAGATCTACACCGAGGCCGGGGTGAACTGGGATGGCGAGATCATCGCGCTGTGCCGGATCGGCGAGCGCAGCTCGCACACCTGGTTCGTGCTGCAGGAACTGCTCGGCCAGACGAGCGTCAAGAACTACGACGGCTCGTGGACCGAATACGGCTCACTGGTCGGCGTGCCCGTTGCCATCGGCGACGAGCCCGGCCAGGCCTGAGGAGGCACCCCCATGTGCGGAGCAACGAAGGGTGGCCTCGGCCTCCAGGGAATCGACGCCACCAAGGAGGCGGTGATCCAGGGTCGCGTCGTACGCGGCGCTGACCCCGTCGCCTCGGCGTACGTGCGTCTGCTCGACGCGACCGGCGAGTTCACCGCCGAGGTCCCGACCTCGGCGACGGGTGAATTCCGCTTCTTCGCCGGCGACGGCCCGTGGACCCTGCGCACCCTCGCGCCGGGCACCTCGGTCGATCGCTCGGTCGTGGCCAGCCGCGGCTCGGTCGTCGAACTGGAGATCGACCTCAACGCCTGATCCACGCGTGCGCCGGGCCCAGCCCGGCCCGGCCACGCGGAAAGAGGAGTTGACTCCACTTCCTGTCGCCGACCGCCGGAAACTTCTGGCGCGAAGTGACAGAAAGCGGAGTTAACTCCTCTTTCTGCGTGGGGGTGGTCTTTTGGGCCGTGGTCTTTCTGCGTCGGGCCGTGGTCGCGCTGCGGCCGTCGTGGCGCCCTCGGGCCCAGGTGCGTCGTCGGGCTCAGACTTCGAGCATCAGGGTGATCGGGCCGTCGTTGACCAGCGACACCTGCATGTCGGCGCCGAAGATGCCGGTCGCCACCTCGGCGCCCAGCCGCTCCAGGGCGGCGACGAATTCCTCGACCAGCGGCTCGCTCACCGGGCCGGGAGCGGCCGCGCTCCACGACGGGCGACGGCCCTTGCGGGTGTCGGCGTAGAGCGTGAACTGGCTGACCACCAGCAGTGGCGCACCGAGTTGCTCGCAGGACTGTTCGTCGCGCAGGATCCGTAGCGTCCAGATCTTGGCGGCCAGGGCTGCCGCAGTCGCCGCGGTGTCGGTGTGGGTGACCCCGACGAAGACCAGGAGTCCGGGCCGGTCGATCAAACCAACCACCTGATCGTCGACCTCGACCCGGGCCTGCCGGACTCGTTGGACGAGCCCGCGCATCAGTCCGGGACTACGGCGGTGACGGCCGCGGTGATCAGGCAGAAGGGGTGGCCGGCGGGGTCGGCCAGCACCCGCGAGGTCTGGCCGCCCTGCAGTCGGCGGGCACCGACCGCGGTGGCCGCAGCCTCGGCCGCGTCGAGGTCGTCGACCCGCACGTCGAAGTGTCGATACTGCGGCCGCTCGTTGTCGGGCCAGGTGGTTGGGCGGTGGTTGTGGACCCGGACGAACGCTAGTCCGGGCCGGTCGGGGGAGTCGCCGATGACGATCCAGTCGCCGTCGTCCTGGACCCGTTCCATGCCGAGGAGCTTCTGGTAGAAGGTGGCCAACGGGTCCGGGTCGGCGCAATCGATGACGATGCCGTGCAGCTTTCCGATCATGTCGGTGATTCAAGCATCTTTCGGCTTTCGGTTTACGACGTAAGCGTCGATCCCGACCTCGATCGGATGACCGGGGTCGGCGAGCGCCTGCTCTACCGGCCCAGCTTCGACCTCGGCCGCCGGCCGGGAAGTCGTGCCACGAGCCCGGCCGGCCCGCCTGCCAGACTGGCAACCATGACCACCACCCTCCGCCCGTTGCTGATCAAGATCACCTGCGGCGCCGAGGCTCCGGAACGGGCCAACCAGGCGTGGACGGTGGCGGCGATGGGTCTGGCGGCCGGGGCCGAGGTGGCCGTCTGGCTGACCGGTGAGGCGGTCTACTTCGCCGTCCCGAGCCGGCAGCCCGATCTGGCGCTGCCGTTGGCGACCCCCGTCGACGAACTGGTCGACGTCGTACGCGAAGCCGGCCAGATCGTTGTCTGCAGTCAGTGCGCCGCCCGTCGCGACCTCGATGAGACCGATTTGGTCGAGGGAGCTCGGATCGCCGGGGCGGCCCAGTTCGTCGAGGCCGCGTTGCAACCGGACGTCCAGGCGCTCGTCTACTGAGCCCCGCGTACGGGACCCGGTTCAGTCGGGTGGGAGCGCAGCGGTCAACGCGTCGACGGTCAGGTCGCCGGGTTGGGCCCCGGTCGCGGCCGCCTGGCGGACCCGCGAGGCGATGACCGCGTTGATCGGCGCCTCGAGGCCGTGCCGGCGGGCGACCCGCAGGATCTCGCCGTTCAGGTAGTCGGTCTCGACGTTGCCGGTGCCACGGGTCAGCGATTGCCAGGTCGAGCCGCCCAGGACGCCGTCGTGACCGGGAACGGGCTTGATGGTGAAGGCGTCGTCCCACACCTCGGCGTCCGCGTCGCCGGTATAGGCGATCCCGGCGGCATCGAGGATCCGGCGACCTTCGGCCACCGCCCGCTTGACCAGCGCACCGGTGCCGGGCTGATGGCCGAGCAGCGCCTGGAACCCGTTGCCGAGATTCGACAACAGCTTGCGGTACTTCCACTCCATCACGTCGCGCGGCAGCACGACCGGTAGTCGGGCGGCATCCCAGTCGGCCTTGACCGAGGACAGCAGTGCCTGGTCGGTGTCGTCGGCCAACGCCGCCGGCACCCGACCCAGGTGGAACAGCCCCGAGTTCGGTACGCCTTCGATGATCACTTCGCCGGGGTCCAGGTGCGCCGCCCACATCCACACGCAGACGCCGTAGACCCGGGCGAAATAGCGGGACGCGAGATCCTCACTGACCACCCCGTTGAGAGCGGTCAGCAACGGGAGCCGCTCGCCCGCCGTGCCGCCGCCACGGACCGGGGCATCGGCCCACGCGATCAGCGCGTCCTGGGCCTGGTGGGTCTTGGTCGCCAGAACCAGGACATCGCCGGGCCGCAACGCGATCTGGTCGGGTCCGGACACCGCCGGGATGCTCAGCCGGACGTCCTCCTCGGGGGTGCACAGCCGCAGACCCTGGGCGCTCAGCGCGAGCAGGTGCGGACCGCGGGCCACCAGCACGACCTCGACCCCGCTCTGCTGGAGTCGGGCGCCGATACCGGCCCCGACCGCGCCGGCCCCGATGATCACGTAGCGATTCACGCGGATCACCGTAGCCGTCGGCGTGCCCCGGCCGGTTAGGCTCGCTCCCATGTCGTCTGTGTTCGCGATCGCGCTGATCGCCGGCGTCGGGGTCATCGGCCTCGCGTTGATCGTCCTGGTGGTTCTGCTGGTCCATCGAGCTTCGTCGCCGCGGACCGGGAGCTGATCGACGTGCCTTTCGAACTGCCGACCGATCTGCCCCCCGCTCTGCTGCCCATCGCCTGGATGATCGGGCGCTGGGAGGGATCGGGCAAGGGCTCCTATCCCGACACCGAGGACTTCGCCTTCGGTCAGCAGATCGACTTCGCCCACAACGGTGGCGACTACCTGCACTACCTGTCGCAGACCTTCGAGGTCGACGACGCCGGCCTCGCCGTCAAGCCACTGAGCATGGAGACCGGCTTCTGGCGGCCGCAGGCCGACTTCGGCATCGAGGTGGTGATGGCCCATCCGTCCGGTCATGCCGAGGTCTGGTACGGCAAGATCGCCGGCGCCAAGATCGAGCTGTCCACTGACGCCGTGGTCCGCACCAGCTCGGCCGAGGAGTACAATGCGGGCCAGCGGCTGTACGGCAACGTCGAGGGCGATCTGCTCTGGACCTTCGACAAGGCGGCCGGCGGCCACCCGCTCCAGTCGCATGTCTGGGCCCGACTTCGCCGCAGCTGATCGGTCCGGCGGCGTCCGCCGGTGCGGAATTCACCCGGACGGGAAGAATCGGCCCCACCTCGACGCTGGAGTGGATATGACTGCGGTGACGATGGATTCCGGACTCGATGCGCAGGTGCCCTGGCACTACGGCGACCCGATGCGCGAGCAACGGCTGATCGATTCCGGCCGTGGGGTCGTCGATCTCTCGCACCGCGGCGTGGTCACGGTCACCGGACCCGACCGGCTGACCTGGCTGCATTCGCTGACCACCCAGCACCTCGAGCGGCTGGCTCCGGGGGTGGCGACCACGGCGCTGGTGCTGTCGCCCAACGGGCACCTCGAACACGTCCTCTACGGCGTGGACGACGGTGTCACGTTCTGGGTCCACACCGAGCCCGAACGAGCAGCCGACCTCGCGTCCTGGCTCGATCGGATGCGGTTCATGATGCGCGTCGAGGTGGCCGACCGGACAGCCGATGTCGCCGTCGTCTGGTCGCCCGACCCGGAGTTCGCACCCGCCGACCCGCTCGCCGTCCGCTCAGGGGCCGATGATGCGCTCGGCGGCCGCGACTTCTTCGTCCTCCGCGATCGGCTGGCCGAGCTCCTGACCGGTCGGCAGTTGGCCGGGACCTGGGCGTACGAGGCCCGGCGGATCGCCGCGGGTGTGCCGCGGGTCGGGGTCGACACCGACCACCGGACGATCCCCAACGAGATCGGCGTGATCGGCGTCGCTGTCCACCTGGAGAAGGGCTGTTACCGCGGTCAGGAGACGGTGGCCCGGGTCCACACCCTCGGCCGTCCGCCACGCCGCCTCGTGCTGCTGCATCTCGACGGCAGCGTCGACACCCTCCCGGCCACGGGTGCCCCGCTCGAGCACGGCGGTCGCGCGGTCGGCTTCGTCGGTAGCTCGGCCCGACACTACGAGCTCGGCCCGATCGCGCTCGGGCTGGTCAAACGCAATGTCCCGATCGACGCGGAGCTGCTGGCCGACGGGATCCCCGCCGCCCAGGAGGTCATCGTCGACCCGGAGGTCGGGCTGCACGTGCGCGCCAAGCTTTAAGACCCTGGTGACTCGGCGAATGGAGGTCCAGTTGCCCGAATCGGGCCGCTGGGGCCCCATCCGGGTCATCTGGACCTGGAAACGCCGACTCAGGGGGTGAGTTCGGCCAGCGTCTTCGCCCGCGGCCGGATCTCGCCGACCCGGACGCCATGGCCGAGGACCGGCGCGCTGACCTGCTCGTCGAGCACCGCGTTCGCGAAGCCCAGCCGTTGCAGCACCCCGGCCATGGCCACGGCGCGGGCCCGAGGCGTCCCGTCGCTGATCTTCAGCGCGATCCCACGCCCATCCGGCAGCCCGACGGCGTAGACGGCCTCGGCGCCGGCCTTGCCGATCAGCCCGGGGATGGCGCGGTGCAGCTCCAGCTCGTCGCGGGTGGTGCCCGAGACGTATTCCGGGTGCTGCCGGATCGCCGTCGCCACGCGCTGTTCGAGCGGGTCGTCGGAGCTGGCCAGCTGGCCGAAGGACCGAGCCAACCCGTAGAGGCTGAGCGCGTAGAGCGGAGCGCCGCAACCGTCCATGGTGACCTCGCGGGCCTGCTCGTGGGAGAGGTCGTCGATCGCCGAGACGATGGCCAGCTGGGTCGGGTGGTCGGGGTCGCGATAGGTGGTGATGTCGCCCGAGTTGAGCACCGTCGTCTTGAGCATCCCGGCGTGCTTGCCCGAGCAGTTCATGGCCAGCGGACTCTTCGCACCCCCCGCGCGGATCAGCGCCTCGCGGGTGGCGTCGTCGAGCGGCCAGTCGGCCGGGGTCTGCAGCGCACTCTCGTCGAGACCGGCCGAGGCCAGGATGGCCTGCACCGCTTCCTGATGGATCGGCTCGCCGGAATGCGACGCGCAGGTCACCGCGAGCTGTTCGGCGTCGAGGTCGAGACCGGCCCGCAGCATGCCTACCGCCTGCAGAGGTTTGCTCGCGCTCCGGGGGTACATCGGGGCGAAGTCGGCGCCGACGGAGGTCAGCAGCCGACCGTCGGGTCCGGTCACCGCCACCCGGCCGCGGTGGACGCTCTCGATGAAGCCGTTGCGTACGACCTCCACCAGGATCGGGTCGGAT
Organism: uncultured Actinomycetota bacterium; assembly: GCA_963815905.1. GTDB lineage: Bacteria > Actinomycetota > Actinomycetes > Propionibacteriales > Propionibacteriaceae > Microlunatus. Next base: position 207,272 of record CAWFIO010000021.1, read on the forward strand.
TCGAAGGGGTCGGCCATGCCTGGAACGGTAGCCCGATCCGACCTCACCACAGCAGTGCTTTTGCCGTAGGCGAACGTGATCCGGATGATTTTCCGCCGCAGCCTGCAACCCCTACGCTTCACTGCGTGAACTGGGACGACTACGACGCCGCGCTGTTCGATCTCGACGGCGTGCTGACGCCGACCGCCGAGGTTCACATGCGCGCCTGGCAGCAACTCTTCGTCGACTTCCTGACCAAGCGGGGGGTCGTCGATCAGCCGTACCAGGAGCGCGACTACTTCGACTACATCGACGGCAAGCCCCGCTACGAAGGGGTCCAGTCGTTCCTCGATTCGCGCGGCATCGCGCTCTCCCAGGGCGACCCGGCCGATGGTCCCGAGCTGGAGACCGTCTGCGGTCTCGGCAACCGGAAGAATGCGTTCTTCTCCGCCGTGCTCGCCGACGAGGGGGTCGAGGCATACCCTGGCTCGGTCGAGCTGCTCGACTTCCTGGCTGGGCGCGGCACCAAGCTCGCCGTGGTCAGCTCGTCGAAGAACGCCCCGGCCGTCCTCGAGGCGGCCGGTCTGGCCGACCGGTTCACGGTGGTGGTCGACGGAAACGTCGCCGTGCAACGCGGACTGCCCGGCAAACCGGCGCCCGACACGTTCATCGACGCGGCCGCCCAGCTCGGCGCGACGATCGAACGCTCGGTGGTGTTCGAGGACGCGCTGTCCGGGGTCGCGGCGGGCCGGTCCGGGGCCTTCGGTCTGGTGATCGGTGTCGATCGCGGCGTCGGCGCCGACAAGCTCACCGAGGCGGGCGCCGATGTCGTGGTCCAGGATCTCAACGAACTGATCGCCCGATGAAGGGGCCGCTGGGCGACGAGCCGATCGACGCGCTCGATCCGCTTGATCGACACCGCTTCCCGGTCGAGGAGTGGGCGCTGACCGAGGTCGAGTACAGCACCAAGGATCTCGGCGTCACCGAGACGCTGTTCGCGGTCGGCAACGGCTATCTCGGCATGCGCGGCAATGTCGAGGAGGGCCGCGAGACGTACGCGCACGGCACCTTTGTCAACGGCTTCCACGAGACCTGGCCTATCCGGCACGCGGAAGAGGCGTTCGGATTCGCCCGGGTCGGGCAGACCATCGTCAACGTCCCCGACAACAAGACGATCAAGCTGTACGTCGACGACGAGCCGATGCTGCTCACCGTCGCCGATCTCGAGCACTACGACCGCTCGCTGGACTTCCGCGACGGCGTGCTGCGCCGCGAGATCATCTGGCGGACCCCCGCCGGTAAGCGGGTCAAGGTCTCCTCGAGCCGTGTGGTCAGCTTCACCCAGCGGCACCTGGCCTTCATGACCTTCGAGGTCACCGTCCTCGACGCCGACGCCCCGGTGGTCATCAGTTCGCAGACCCTCAACCGGCAGGACGGGCGCGACGAGTACCACGTACGCGCCGCCGCGATGGGCGCCGGCGTCGACCCGCGCAAGGCCGAGCGCTTCGACGACCGGGTCCTCGACCCGCAGAGTCACTGGTGGGCCGACAAGCGCATCATCCAGAGCTGGCGGTGTACCAACTCCAAGATGACGCTGGCCGTGGGTAGCGACCACACCATCGAGACCGACAACTCCTACCGCGTGTTCACCAGCGCGGAAGAGGACACGGCGAAGATGGTCTACCGAGTGCAGGCCGAGGCCGGCAAGCCGATCCGGATCGTCAAGACCGTGGCGTACCACACGTCCCGCGGTGTCCCGACCCGCGAGTTGGTCGATCGCTGCCGCCGCACCCTCGACCGGGTCGCCGAATACGGCATCGAGCCCGAGCTCGCCGCCCAACGCGCCTGGCTCGACGCCTTCTGGGAGCGCTCCGACGTCATCGTCACCGGGCAGCCGGCGCTGCAGCAGGCCATCCGCTGGAACCTGTTCCAGGTCGCTCAGGCCACGGCCCGCGCCGAGCAGTCCGGGGTGCCGGCCAAGGGGGTGAGTGGTTCGGGCTACGGCGGTCACTACTTCTGGGACACCGAGGTCTACGTCCTGCCGTTCCTGTCCTACACCTCGCCGCAGATGGCCCGCTCGGCGCTGCGGTTCCGCTACAACATGCTCGACGCGGCCCGTCGTCGGGCGGGCGATCTGGCCCAGAGCGGCGCCCTGTTCCCGTGGCGGACCGTCAACGGCGAGGAGGCGTCGGCGTACTACGCCGCCGGCACCGCGCAGTACCACATCGATGCCGACATCGCGTACGCGCTGTGCAAGTACGTCGCGGCCAGCGGTGACCAGGACTTCATGAACCGTGAGGGCGTCGACATCCTGGTCGAGACCGCGCGGATGTGGGCCGATCTGGGGTTCTGGCGGGAGAACGGCGACGGCGGCCGGACCTTCCACATCCACGGGGTGACCGGACCGGACGAGTACACGACGGTCGTCAACGACAACCTCTTCACCAACGTGATGGCCCGGTTCAACCTGGGTCGCGCCGCCGAGGAGCTCTATCGGCTCAAGATGGACCTGCCGTACGCGTACGAGCGGGTCATCGAGCGGCTCGACATCGATCCGCCCGAGATCGAGGAGTGGGCGGCCTGCGCGGCCGCGATGAAGATCCCCTACGACGAGGTGACCGGGATCAACCCGCAGGACTCGCACTTCCTCGACCGCGAGGTCTGGGATCTCAAGCACACCCCGGCCGACAAGCGACCGCTGCTGCTGCATTACCACCCGTTGGTCATCTACCGGTTCCAGGTGCTCAAGCAGGCCGATGTGGTGCTGGCCCTGTTCCTCCAGGGCGACCACTTCAGCCTCGAGCAGAAGCGTGCCGACTTCGAGTACTACGACCCGATCACCACCGGGGACTCCACCCTGTCCGGGGTGGTCCAGTCGATCATCGCGGCCGAGGTCGGCTACCGCGACCTCGCCCTGCGGTACTTCCACAGCGCGCTCTACGTCGACCTGGCCAACCTGCACGGCAACACCTCCGACGGGGTGCACGTGGCTTCGACCGGTGGCGTCTGGAACGCGCTCGTCTACGGCTTCGGTGGGATGCGCGACCACAACGGCGTTCTGACCTTCGACCCCCGACTCCCGACCGGCTGGGACGGGCTCGCCTTCCACCTCACCGTGCGCGGCAGCCGGATCCGGGTCGACCTCTCTCCGGGTCAGATCGAGTTCAGCGTGGTCGAGGGTGACTCGGTGTCGCTGTCGGTCCGCGGTCACCGGGTCACCGTCTCGCACGAGTCGCCGGTGAGCGTCCCGCTGTCCGATCAGGGTCCGGTGCTGACCGGCCCGCTGCCGCTGAGTCCGACGACCGTCGGCCCGACGGCACCCTGATCACCGCCTCCGTCCCGCAGTCCGCCGTCCGCCGGTAGGCCCGGCCCGCTCACCCCGCGGGTTCCGGGGGTCGTTTCCCGGCACGTGCCGCCAAACGTCCCCCTTCGCGCGGGTTCCGGGGGTCGTTTCCCGGCACCTGCCACAGCTGAGCGGGTCGTGGTCGCGACAGGGGTCGCTGTCGTCGCGGATCGGACGATGCTGGGGGCGGCCGTGACCGGCGTCACGGGTGCAGAGTGAGCAAGCAGCTTGCATCTGCTTGCTCGTGCAAGCAAACTGGTCGCATGGCCAGAAAAACGACACCCACACTGGGTGAGCAGATCGGCAGTCTGGGTGAGTTCATCGCCGCCCAGCGGCGTGCCGCCGAGTTGACGTTGCGCCAGCTGGCCGAGCAGACCGGGATCTCCAATCCCTACCTGTCCCAGATCGAGCGTGGCCTGCGGCGCCCGTCGGCCGAGGTGCTGCAGCAGCTCGCCAAGGCGCTCCGGGTGTCGGCCGAGACCCTGTACGTCCGAGCCGGAATCCTCGACCCCGAGGAGCACCCGGCCACGACGGTCGAGATGGCCGTGCTCGCCGATGCCGCGATCACCGAGCGGCAGAAGCGGGTGCTGATCGACGTGTACTCCTCGTTCGTCAAGGAGAACGAGAAGGCCGCGTCGGCCACCGACGAAACCTGACCACCACCCCCATTCGAGGAGAGAACCCCATCATGGCTCGTCAGCAGACCCCCACCCAGGCCCGTAAGGCCGCACTCGAATCCGACTACGCAGCGCTGTACGCGGTCGCCGGACTGACCGACGCCTTCGCCGAGGCGATCAAGGCGGCCCTCGCCGAGACCGAGGAGAAGGGCCGTAAGCGGATCGAGGGGATCAAGGGCACGGCCCCCGAGCTCCGAAAGCAGGCTCAGGGTGGTGCCGACGAGCTCCGCTCCTTCGTCATCACGCTGCCCGAGCAGGTCCGCAACCTGCCCGAGTCCACCCGGGCCCGACTGGCGGAGCTGCAGAAGCAGGCCAACGACCTGGTCGCACAGGCCAACGCCGCGTACGGGGATTACGCCAGCCGCGGCAAGCGGGCCGTCGACACCGCCGTGGAATCGGCGCGCGATCTGTCCGGCAAGGCCGGCAAGCGGGTCGCCGATGTGGCCGACGAGGCCGCGGATGTGGTCGACCCGGCGTTCGAGCAGGTCCAGGAGGGCGTGACCAGAGCCCGTCGTTCGACGACCGGCCGCAGCGCGACCGAGTCGACCACGACCCGTTCGGCGGCGAAGAGCGCCGCGACCCGGGCGGCCAAGAAAGCCGCGCCGACCGCGACCGCAAAGACCGCTGCTTCGAAGACCGCCGCTAAGAAGACTCCTGCCGAGAAGACCACCCTCAGGTCTGCGGCCACCCAGGCGCCGACCGACGCCACGTCCACCCCTGCGAAGAAGACGACCAGTCGCACGACCACCGCCAGGAGGGTGCCGGCCAAGAAGGTTCCGGCCGCCCAGGCGGCTCCGGCTCCGGTCGAGACCCCCGCCGCCGCCGCTTCGACGCCAGTGACCGAGACGGCCTCGAGCAGCACCGAGAGCGAGTGATCTCCGCTCGCTGACCAGAGCCGAGCAGCGCCCCGGACCCGATGGGTCCGGGGCGCTGTCGTTCGATCGCGTGGTCAGTCGTCCTGGTCGCCAGCGCATCACGACAGCCGCGGCAGCCCGCCGACCTGAGGGTGACGCGTCGCTCAAGGGTGCTTCGCGTACGCGATCCCGGTCAGGAGCGGTAGACGACGACCCGGTCGCCGACCCTGATCCGCTTGAAGACGTAGCGGATGGTCGACTTCTTGCGGGTGTTGACGCAGCCGTGGCTGCAGCCGGCGTACCCGCGGCGCTTGAAGTCGGCCGAGTAGTGCACGGCCTGGCCCCCGCTGAAGAACATCGAGTACGGCATCTTGGTGTGATAGATCGTCGACGTCCAGTGCTTGTTCTTGCGGAAGACCTTGAAGGTGCCCTGGCGGGTCGCGGTGCCGGCGCAGCCGAAGCGTGCGTCCATCGTCTTGATGACCTTGCCCTTGCGCACGTAGAAGGCTTTGCGTCGGGTCTTGTCGATACACAGCACCCGACCTTTGGTCTTGCACCGCTTCGCGATCTTGATCTTCTTCTTGCTCCCGGCCTGACTGACCGTGGTCGACCCCTCGGTCGCGGCCGCGGTCGTCGACTCGGTGGGTGTGCCGGTCGGTGGCTCGTCGGCTCGTGCGGGAGTCAGCGTCATCGTCAGCCCGAGCGTCAGGGTCAAGCCGACCATCCAACGGATCAGGGTGCACACCGGTGTTCCTCTCGCGGGCGTCGGCTCATTGTGACCGATGTTTCCGGCCGCCGAGGGTGAACGGCGGATTCAACCGACTCGACGGCTGGGGGAGGACGACTCCGACGCAACGACCACAACCGGACGACGGGCGTTCGGCCGGCGATCGACTCAGCGGCTTGTCCCCGGTCGGGCCGGGGGTGAGGCGTCAGGCGTTCTTGGCTCGCGAGCGGGACCGGGCCCGGATGTTCCCGGAGAGCTCGACCTTGCGGATGCGCACCGCAGCCGGGGTGACCTCGATGCATTCGTCCCCGCGGCAGAACTCCAGGGCCTGCTCCATCGCCATGTTCTTCGGCGGGATCAGACGCTCGAGCTCGTCACCGGTGGAGGAGCGCACGTTGGTGAGCTTCTTCTCCTTGGTCGGGTTGACGTCCATGTCGTCCTGGCGAGCGTTCTCGCCGATGATCATGCCCTCGTAGACGTCGGTGCCGGGACCGACGAACATCGCGCCGCGTTCCTGCAGGTTGAACAGCGCGTACGAGGTGACCACCCCGGTGCGGTCGGAGATCAGCGAGCCGGTCGGACGGGTCCGCAGCTCACCGTGCCAGGGCTCGTACGCCTCGAAGACGTGGTGCATCATGCCGGTGCCGCGGGTCTCGGTGAGGAACTCGGTCCGGAAGCCGATCAGGCCACGGGCGGGCACCAGGTATTCCATCCGGACCCAGCCGGTGCCGTGGTTGATCATCTGCTCGAGCCGCCCGCGACGCAGACCCATCAGTTGGGTGACGACGCCGACGAAATCCTCCGGAGCGTCGATGGTCAGCCGCTCGACGGGCTCGTGGACCTTGCCGTCGATCTCGCGGGTGACGACCTGCGGCTTGCCGACGGTCAGCTCGAAGCCCTCGCGGCGCATCATCTCGACCAGGATGGCCAGCTGCAGCTCGCCGCGACCCTGGACCTCCCAGGTGTCGGGGCGCTCGGTGTTGAAGACGCGGATCGAGACGTTACCGATCAGCTCCGCGTCGAGCCGGTTCTTCACCAGTCGGGCGGTCAGCAGCTTGCCGGACTTACCGGCGAGCGGCGAGGTGTTGATACCGATGGTCATCGAGATCGACGGCTCGTCGACGGTGATCAGCGGCAACGGCTTCGGGTTCTCCGGATCCGACAACGTCTCACCGATGGTGATGTCGGGGATGCCGGCGATGGCCACGATGTCGCCTGGGCCGGCGGTCTCGGCCGGCACTCGGTCGAGGGCCTCGGTGATCAACATCTCCGACAGCTTGATGTTGCGGATGGTCCCGTCGGACTTGCACCAGGCCACCACCTGGTTGCGGTTCATGGTGCCGGCGAAGATCCGGCACAGCGCCAGTCGACCGAGGTAGGGCGAGGCGTCGAGGTTGGTGACGTGGGCCTGCAGGACCGCGCCCTCCTCGTACTCCGGGGCGGGGACGTCGTTGAGGATGGTGGCGAACAACGGGCCCAGGGTCTCGGCGTCAGGCATCTCGCCGTTCTCCGGTGCGGTGAGCGACGCGCGGCCGGCCTTGGCCGAGGCGTAGACGACCGGGAAGTTGAGGACGTCGGTGTCGGCGTCGTCGAGCAGGTCGAGGAACAGCTCGTAGGTCTCCTCGACCACCTCGGCAATCCGGGCGTCGGGCCGGTCGACCTTGTTGACCACGACGATGATCGGCAGCTTCTTGGCCAGCGCCTTGCGCAGCACGAAGCGGGTCTGGGGCAGCGGTCCCTCGGAGGCGTCGACCAGCAGCAGGACGCCGTCGACCATCTCCAGCCCACGCTCGACCTCACCACCGAAGTCGGCGTGACCGGGGGTGTCGATGATGTTGATGATCACGTCGGACCCGTCGGGTGCGTGATGCAGGACCGCGGTGTTCTTCGCGAGGATGGTGATGCCCTTCTCGCGCTCGAGATCCATCGAGTCCATGACCCGGTTGTTGACGTCCTGGTTGGCGCGGAACGCCCCGGACTGCCAGAGCATGGCGTCGACCAGCGTGGTCTTGCCGTGGTCGACGTGAGCGACGATCGCGACGTTACGCAGATCTGAACGGGTAGGCATAGCAGCAACTTTCAGGCAGCGGACAACCTGAGGAGTCTACGGTGAGGGACCCCCGACCCGAGAATCGTCCTCACCAGCCTGCTCCGAAGCAGATGAACGGCAGCGCTTCCTCGGTCGCCGCGAGGCTGTCGGCCAGCGCGTACGCGGGAGCCGAGCCGCCCGCCAGCCGCCGGTGGTAGTCGACCATCAGCGCGGCCGCACCGTCGTCGGAGACCTTCGACACACACGAGACCACGGTCGCCGTTCCGCTGTGCAGCAACGACCGGGTGAGACCCAGCGTCTCGTCGCCCCGGCGTACGGTCGCGCGCCCCAGATCGCACGCCGACAGCACCACCTGACGGGGAGGTCGAGCGATCCGGTCGAGGTCGTAGCCGCTGATCGGGCCGTCGTACAGCCGGATCGAGGAGAACAACGGGCTGTCCGGCTGGTGCTTGCCGTGGGCGGCGACGTGCACCAGGTCGGCGCCGTCGACCTCGGTCAGGGTCGCCGCCGCGGTGGCCTCGGTCCCGACGAGCAGTCGGGAATCGGACCAGCAGTCAGCCACCGCTCGGGCCTCGGCCGTCGCGCGGACCAGCCCGGGGCCGGCGGCCACCACCACCCGCCCCGTACGCGTGGGCCCGGTCGACCCGGCCCGCAGCCAGGCGGCCGCCGACGGGGCGAGCGTGAGTGGCCGTCCACGCAGGCTCGGCAGGGCACCCCAGGCGAGGGCCGCCAGCCGGCCCGGTGGGAGCAGCACCGCCGGTGCGCAGGGCAGCGCGAGCGGAGCGACCACCAGGTCGTCGAGCAACCGCAGGCTGGTGTGCAGCGAGCGACCAGCGGCGGCCCGCAGCGCCGCCGGGATGTGCGCCATGGCCAGGGCGTCGAGGTCGGCCCCGATCCGCGCGGTCAACGCGTCGAGCCGGCCCACGTCACCGAGATCGTGGAGCCGCGCCTGCCGCTGGGTCAGCACGACCGCGTGCAGGCGGTCACGGAGACGGAACAGGGCGATCAGGGTCGCGTCGCCCAACCGCTCCCGGACCTCGGCGATCGAGGGGACCGCGGCGGCGCCGGTGGTCCCGCGAACCGTCCAGGACCGGCTCCGGATCTGGGCCTGCAGGGCGGTGCGCTGCCGCCGCAGCGCCCCGGCCGGGTCGGCCTCCGGGCCCCCGGTCTCCAGCTCGTTGATCACCCAGCGCAGCCGGGTCAGCAGTTCGGCACCGACCGGGTCCTCCGGGGGTTGCACCTCCGGCACCCGGCCCGAAATCGCGCGCGCCCGTTCGAGCCAGCTGAGGACCGCGGCGGGACGGCCCTGCCGCAGCTCCTCACTGACCGCCATCGCCGCCAGCTTCATCCCGTGAGCGGCGGCGGCGGTCTGCAGATCGAGACTGCCGAACTGGGCCTGGTAGTCGGCCAGCTCGGTCAGACCGGCCCTGGCCTCGCGTCGAGCTCGGGCCGGTGTGCCCTCTCGGAGAGCGAGCCGGCCGCGGGCCAGCCGCGCCCGGAGCCGGACGTCCATGGGGAGTCCTCCGGTCAGCCGCAGTGCCGCCCGGTCGATCAGGCCACCGTCGGCCAGTCGGGTCTCGACCCCGATCAGCCGGGCCAACCGGGACTGGTGGTCGAGCCCCAGCCGGGCCAGTCGGCCGCCGAGCTCGTCGGCCCGCGGCCCGATCACCGGATCGCCCGGGTGGGTCGCGGCAGCAATCCGGAGCACGGTCAGTTCGGCCGTCGCGGTGGTCCGCTGGTTGTCGCGCGACGCGACCCGTTCGAGCGCCCGGGCGGCCAGGGTCCGCGCCCGGGCCAGGTCGTCGTCGAGCAGCGCCGCCTCGGCCCGCGCCAGCTCGGCCTCGGCGAGCATCGGCACCAACTCGGTCCGGGCCAGGGCGTCGGCGGCCTCGGCCAAGGTGGCGTCGGCGTCGGCGAGCAGCCCGGCACTCAGCAGCACCCGGGCCCGGTCCAGCCCGATGATCCCCTTGTAGTGGTCGTTTCCGGCCTGGTCGACCGTGGCCATCACCTCCAGCGCCCGGGGCAGATCGCCGGACAGGTAGTGCGCATAACCGAGGTTGTGCCGGGCGGCGAAGGCCAGCTCCTCGAGGCCGCTGTCGGTGGCGATCGCGTAGGCCCGGGCGTAGTCGGCCATCGCCGGGCCCAGCGTGCCCAGCTGCCGATGGACCTCGCCCCGGTTGATGAGCAGCTTGACCTGGTCCTCGGGCGGCGCCTGCTCGATCAGCTCCACCGCCCGGTCGAGCGGTTCGAGGGCCTCGGCCAGCCGACCCTCGCGCAGCAGCAGCACGCCCTGTTGGGCCCGGCTGATCACGGTCAGCGCGTCGGGTCCGTGCCGGGCCGACACCCGCTCGGCCAGTTCGAGCAGCCGCATCCCGGCGAGGCCGTCGCCGAGCTCGTGCATCGGGAAGGCCAGACTCAGCAGAATCCGGGCCTGCAGCCGGTCGTGGTCGGCGGTGCAATCCGGACCGGGATCCTCCGCGGTCGTGCCGAGGGCGGTCAGCCCACCGAGGAGCGCCACCACCGCCTCGCTCAGCTGCCCCCGGTCGGAGCGGGCGATGCCGTCGGCAAGCAGTCCGGCGGCCCGGACATGATCACCGCCGCATGCCGGCAAGGTGTGCACGGTTCCAGTCTGGCCGTCCGGCGCCACCCGCGATACGGGTTATCCCAGGGTCGTCGCGAAACCCATCGCCGCCAGGGCGGCGACGGCGCGGGCCGCGGTGGTCAGCGGCTGGGCCGCCGGTCCGAGATCGAGCAGGTGCTGAGCCGCCGACCCGGCCATCACCGGGGCGGCGAACGACGAGCCGCTCCAGGTCGAGAACCCGGTGTAGGCGTCCGGATCGAGGGTGGCCCGCCGGTCGGCGACGCTCCGTTCGACCCCGGCCGGTCCCGCGGTCTCGACGTCGGCCCGGGCCCCGGAGTCGACGATCGGCATGGTGCTGACCAGCGCGGCACCGGGCGCATGGGCGGCCACCCAGCCCCCGGCGTTGCTGAACAGGGCGACGCTGCCGTCCGGGTTGAGCGCACCCACGCTGACCAGGGGCACCGCCGGCGAGGCCGAGGTGAGGACGCCGTTCGCGTACGCGGTGAAGCCGGCCGGCAGCATCGGGGTGGATGTGGAGTTGTTGCCGGCCGCCGCGACCACGAGGACACCGAGGTCACCGAGCGCATCGACGGCGGCCTTGAGGCGACTGTCGTAGACGATGCCGTCGGCGCTGTCCTCGTGGTAGTAACCGAGCGAGAGCGACACGACGTCGATCAACGCGGCCTGGTCGCCGTTGGCGAGCGCCTCCTGCTGCCGGTTGTGCAGATAGGCCAGGCAGTTGAGCAGGGCCCACTCCTCGACGATGCCGTCGGCGCTCATCACCTTGATCGACAGCAGATCGGCGTCGGGGCAGGTCTGGTGGATCAGTCCCGCGATGAAGGTGCCGTGGCCGAAGAACGGGTCGATCGCCCCCTCGAGCGGATCGATCACATCCGGTTCGGCCTCACCGCCGTCGGTCGGCCCGGCCGGCACCACCATGGCCGAGGCGGCGTCGTAACGCAGGCGCTCGACCGCCGGGCCGTCGGGCCGGCTGAACCAGGGGTGGTCGGCCAGTCCGGTATCCATGATCACCACGACCGGCCGCCGATCGGCGGTCTTGGTGCGCTGCGGCGGTCGGCCGAGCCAGCGCACCGGCATCCGACCACCCGAACCGGGCATCGCGTACGCGGCCACGCCGCCGTGACCGAAGCTGAACGGGTGCCCGAACGAGAACGGGTGACCGAAGCTGAACGGGGTGCCACCGACATCGGAGGCGAACAGCAGATGGTTGAGCCCGACCTCGACCCCGTCGCCGACCGGCTGGGCGGGGTCCGGGAGCACGTCGCGCAGCCGCTGGACGAAACGCCAGGCGTCCGGCGGCGTGGTCGCCTGCTCAGCAGCGGAACTCAGCCGGAACTTGGCCACCGCCGGGGTCCCGCTCCGGTTCAGCCGCGGGCTCAGTTCGCGGTCCTGGTCGACGAGCTCGACCGCGATCGGCTCCTTGGGCGACAGGGCGTTGGCCCGCTCGACCAGATCGAGGAAACGTTGAGTGGCATCGTCGAGCTCGTTCACCGCGCCCTCGGGGCTGGTGACCAGGACCTCGTCGACCACGTACGCCGTCGGGTAGTAGGTACGCGGCCGGCCCTCGTCGGTCCGGCTGCCGATCGGCCGGGTGCGCTCGTTGTCGCGGCGTCGGCGCTCCAGGCCGGGCTGGATCGCCGAGGCCGGGTCGAGGGTGCGTCCGCCGTGGCGCAGCAGCACCTCACCGGGAAGCACCACCGGGGTCTCCATGATCCGCGTCCGATCGCCCCTGGTCCGCGATCGGTCCTGCGGCCGGGTCGGCCAGACGAGCTGCTCTCGGTCTTCCACCATCTGCGTGCGCTCCCTTGTCCCGCCCCGCCCGTGCCTCCGGGGTCCCGGATAGACCAGGAGCCTGGTCCATCCGACTGTGATACACCCTCGCAGCCGCTTCGGGCCAGGCTCACGGGCGGGCCCGTACGCTGGCCGCATGGCTGGTAGCACCGACTGGTTCCGGGAATCGTTCCGGGCCGAGTACGACAAGACCAATGCCGCGATCGGCCGGTTCAACCTGGCCATCTTCGGCAAGACCGGGGTCGGCAAGTCGACCCTGATCAACGCCATCTTCGGAGAGGAGGTGGCGCGGACCGGGATCGGCGAGCCGGTGACCCGCGGCAGCCATCTCTACGTCGACAAGGTCGGCCATCTGGGGATCGTCGACACCCAGGGTCTCGAGGTCGGCAAGGACGACAAGGAGATCATCGGCGAGCTCAACAAGGCGATGCGCGAGATGCGACGTCTGCCCTTGTCGGAGCAGCTGCATGTGGCGTGGTACTGCGTACGCGGGATGGATCGGCGCTTCGAGGAGGCCGAGGCCGACTTCATCCGCAAGCTCGACGATCTCGGCCTGCCGGTGATCCTGGTGCTCACCCAGGTGCCCGCGCGGGACGGGGTCTTCCATCCCGACGCGGTGGCGTTGGCCCAGGTCATCTCGGCGATGCGGTTGCCGTTGGCCGGCGGTCGACCGTTCATGACCTTCGCGATGAGCGATCCGTTCACCGGGCAGCATCCGTACGGTCTCCGCGAGGTCCTCGATGCCACCTTTCGCGTTGCGCCCGAAGGCGTCCACGGAGCCCTCAACGCGGCGCAGGAAATCGATCAGGATCGGAAGGCTTCGGAAGCCAAGAAATACATAGCCGCTGCGGCGACCAGCGCGGCCGCCGCCGCCGCGACGCCGATCCCCTTTTCCGATGCGACCCTGCTGGTCCCGATCCAGCTCGGGATGATGGCGCGGATCGCCAATCTGTACAAGATCAAGTTCGACCGGGCGGCACTGCTCGCCGTGGCCTCGACCACTGCGGCCACCCAGGTCGGACGATCCGCCTTCACCAACCTGCTCAAGCTGGTGCCCGGTGCGGGAACGGTGGTGGGTGGAGTGATCGGGGCCGGCGTGGCGTCGACCTTCACCTACGCGATGGGCCGGGCGTGGTTGACCGTCTGCCAACGGGTGTCCTCCGGCAGGATGGCGGGCACCGCGCTCGACACCGACGAGGTCAAGCAGATGTTCCTCGACGAGTTCAAGAAACGACTCAAGCTCCGCGGGGCCGACCGGACTCGCGAGGACCAGCCCGTCTGAGGTGGTGTGGTCTGCGTCACCATCATCCGGGATGGCACCCTGACAGCAGTCGGAGTGGGCCATAGATTCTTCCCACCATGACTATCCCGAATCTCGAGCCCCTCCTCGCGGGCGAGCCGGCGCACGACCAGGTCGTCTTCGCCGCCCGGTTGCAGCGCTACTGGCCGGACCTCTTGTCCGGGCTCACCGGGGCCTATCCCGACCACGCCCCCGAGATGGCCTACCGGCTCGTCGAGATCGCCGCCGCGAACTTCCGCCGGCGATCGGCCGAGCTCCGACTGCTCGATCTGCGCCGTCACGCGGACCCGCACTGGTTCCAACACCAGCAGATGGTCGGCTACGCCACGTACGCCGACCGCTTCGGCGAGACCCTGAACGGGGTGGGCGAAAAGGTCGACTACCTGGCGGAGCTCGGCGTCACCTATCTGCACCTGATGCCGCTGCTCAAGCCCCGCTCGGGGCAGAGCGACGGTGGTTACGCGGTGATGGACTACCGCGCCGTCCGTGACGACCTCGGCTCGGTCGAGGACCTGCGGAAGCTGGCCACCGTGCTGCGCTCGCGCGGGATCTCGCTGACGCTCGATCTGGTCCTCAACCACGTCGCGGCCGAACACGACTGGGCGGTCAACGCCCGGTCCGGTGACTCCTATTACCGCAACTACTTCCACATGTTCGCCGATCGGGAGTTGCCCGATCGCTACGAGAAGACGCTGCCCGAGGTGTTTCCCGACTTCGCACCAGGGAACTTCACCTTCGACGACGAGTCCTATTCGTGGGTGTGGACGACGTTCAACACCTGGCAATGGGATCTGAATTGGCACAACCCGGATGTCTTCTACGAATTCGCCGATCTGATCCTGTGGTTGGCCAACCTGGGCGTCGAGTGCCTGCGCCTGGACGCCATCGCTTTCCTGTTCAAGCGGATGGGCACCAACTGCCAGAACCAGCCGGAGGTGCACGCGATCACCCAGGCGCTGCGGACGGTGGCCCGGATCGCGGCTCCGGCGTTGATCTTCAAAGCCGAGGCCATCGTCGGTCCGGCCGATCTCGCGCCTTATCTCGGGGTCGGAAAACACGCCGGCAAGGTCAGCGATCTCGCTTATCAGAATTCGTTGATGGTGCAGATCTGGTCGGCGCTCGCGGCCAAGGACACCCGGTTGTTCTGCGCGGCCATGAATCGCTTCCCGGCCAAGCCGCCGACCACCGTCTGGGGCACCTACCTGCGCTGCCACGACGACATCGGCTGGGCGATCGACGACGGTGACGCCGCCTCGGTGGGGGTGAACGGTTTCGAGCACCGCCGCTTCCTGGCCGACTTCTACGCCGGGGCCTATCCGATGAGCGACGCCCGCGGGCTGGTCTTCCAGGAGAACCTGGCCACCGGTGACCGCCGGATCAGCGGGTCGGCCGCCTCGCTGATCGGCATCGAGTCGGCGGTCAGCTCCGGCGACGACGCGCATCTCGACCTGGCCATCCGGAAGATGCTGCTGGCGTACTCGCTCGTGCTCGGCTTCGGTGGTCTGCCGTTGATCTACATGGGCGACGAGCTGGCGCTGCTCAACGACTACGACTTCGCCGACGCCGAGGACCACGCGGACGACAACCGGTGGGTGCATCGGCCGAAGATGGACTGGGATCTCGCCGGACGACGGCACGATCCGAGCACGGTCGAGCACCGGGTCTTCCACGGGCTGCGGCACGCGATCACCGTCCGGGCCGCGCTGCCCGAGCCTCGACGCATCGGTCGAGTCGGAGATCCTCGACCCGGTGAACCCGGCCGTGTTGGTGATGGTCCGGCGCTCGCCGACCCAGACGATGACGGGCGTCTACAACATGACGCCGACCCCGCAGGTGCTGCCCCGTTGGGTGATCCCGGTCGGCAACTGGGCCTGGGACGCGCTCACCGAGGAGACCCCGCTGACCGATGGCCCGCTGACCCTGCAGGGCTACCAGGTCCGCTGGTTCGTCCAACCGGCGTGATGAGCGTCGGGACGCCGGCGGCCGCGACGATCCGCGCCGCGCTCACCGAGCTCGGGCTCGAGTGGTCCGAGCCGCAACCCGAGCTGTTCGACGTCCGGCTGCCCGGCACCCACAAGTTGGTCACCGAATGCGCCCTCCAGGTCGGCCGGTACGCCGTGGGCGTGCGGGCGTTCGTCGCCCGGGGGCCGGAGGAGAACGCCGAGCAGGTCTACCGCTGGCTGCTCGAACGCAACCTCAAGCTCGATGGCATCGCCTTCAGCCTCGATGCGCTGGGCGACATCCATCTGATCGGCCGGCTCTGCGTCGACACGCTGACCGCGGCCGACATCGACCGGGTGCTGGGCGCGGTGGCCACGACGGCCGACGACAGCTTCGACGTCGTGGTCGAGCTGGGATTCGCCGGCAGCATCCGCCGCGAATGGGCCTGGCGGCGGGCCCGCGGCGAGTCGACCGCCAATCTCGCCGCCTTCACCCACCTGGCCCCGAAGGACGACGACGATGACTGACTCCGACCTCGTCGCCGCGGCAACGGCGACGGCGGAGCAGGCCGCCCGGCGCTCCGGGGTGGTCATCCGGCCGCTGACCGAGCTCGCCGAGCTCGAGGCCTGCGAGCAGCTGTACGCCGAGATCTGGGGTCGTGACGACGGCCCCCCGGTCCCGGCCAACGTGTTGCGGGCCCACAGCTCGACCGGCAGCTACGTGGTCGGGGCGTACGACGGCGAGACGTTGATCGGCGGCTGCCTCGGTTTCTGGGGTGCCCCGGACCGGCCGCTGATGCACAGTCACATCGCCGGAGTCGCCGCCTCGGCCCGGGGCCGCGAACTCGGCACCGCGATCAAGCTGCACCAGCGGGCGTACGCGCTGGCCCGCGGCGTGGACCTGATCACCTGGACCTACGACCCGCTGATCGCCCGCAACGCCCACTTCAACCTCAACAAGCTCGGCGCGCGGGCGGTGGGGTACGAGGTCAACTACTACGGCGTGATGTCCGACGCCATCAATGCCGGCGACGAGACCGACCGGATCGTCATCCACTGGGAGCTCGGCGGCGAGCGGGCGCGATCGGCCTGCGACGGGTCGGCGCTGGCCGCTGGCCCGGGCCCGTCCGAGGAGTTGGTCGAGGTCCCGGGCGACATCGAATCGCTCCGCCGCACCGACCCGGGCGCCGCGCTCGAATGGCGACACCGGCTCCGGGGCCGGCTGACCGCGGTGCTCGACGGCGGTGGCACGATCAACGGCTTCGACCGCGTACGTGGTGGATATCTGATCCACGGAGGGGCCTGACGCCATGCAGATCGAGCACCTCGAGCTGATCACCATCCGGCTGCCGCTGGTGTCGCCGTTCCGGACGTCGTTCGGCACCCAGCATGATCGCGAGGTGATCCTGGTCCGGGTGGTGACGCCGGAGGCCGAGGGCTGGGGCGAATGCGTGTGCAGCGAGGACCCGCTCTACTCCTCCGAGTACAACGTGGCCGCGGCCGACGTGATGCGCCGTTTCTTCATCCCGAAGCTGCGGGCCGAGCCCACGCTGACCGCGGCGCGGGTGGCGACCGTGCTGCATCCGTTCAAGGGTCACCGGATGGCCAAGGCGGCGCTCGAGATGGCCGTGCTCGACGCCGAGCTGAAGGGCGCCGGGGTGTCGTTCGCCGATCATCTCGGCGCGGTCGTCGACCACGTGCCCAGTGGGGTGTCGGTCGGCATCATGGATTCGATCCCCGCGCTGGTCGACGCGGTCGAGGGCTACCTCGATGCGGGCTACGCCCGGATCAAGCTCAAGATCGAGCCGGGCTGGGACGTCGAGCCGGTACGGGTGATCCGCGAGAGATTCGGCGACGACATCCTGCTCCAGGTCGACGCCAACACCGCGTACACGCTCGGTGATGCGCCGCAACTGGCCAAACTCGACCCCTTCGACCTGCTGCTGATCGAGCAGCCGCTCGACGAGGAGGACGTCCGCGGCCACGCCGAGCTCGCCCGCCGGCTGCGTACGCCGATCTGTCTCGACGAGTCGATCGTCTCCGCCCGGGCCGCTGCCGACGCCATCGCCATCGGCGCGACCTCCATCGTCAACGTCAAGCCGGGCCGGGTCGGCGGCTATCTCGAAGCCCGCCGGATCCACGACGTCTGCGCGGCGAACGGGGTGCCCGTCTGGTGCGGCGGCATGCTCGAGACCGGGCTCGGCCGCGCCGCGAACGTCGCCCTCGCCGGGCTGCCGAACTTCACCCTGCCCGGCGACGTCTCCGCCTCCGACCGCTTCTACGCCACCGACATCACCAAGCCCTTCGTGCTCCGCGACGGCGGACTCGACGTGCCCACCGGCCCCGGCCTCGGCGTCGCCCCGATCCCCGAACTCCTGGCCGAGTTCCGCACCGACTGACGGCCGGCATCTGACGGGTAGCGGCGTTTCGGATGGCCGTTGCTCGCGAGAACAGGGAATCCCTGCGGGTTGCATGCGAAGTTTCGCGTGCTACCCGCAGGTTCCCCATGCAACATGGGAAACCGGCAGCGGCGGCCAGGGCGCGTGCGAGGAGGACCTCTGCCGACCGTCCGGCTCAGGTCGTTCGGAAGACCTTGTGCTGAGCGGCCTGGGCCAGCGGGCGGACGGTCATCCGCTCGATGTTCATGTGCGGGGGCAGCGAGGCGATCCAGGAGGCGCACTCGGCGATGTCGTCGGCGCTGAGCGGATCGGGTACGCCGGCGTAGACCGCGTCGGCCCGCTGCTGGTCGCCACCGAAGCGGGTCAGCGAGAACTCCTCGGTGGCCACCATGCCGGGGGAGATCTCGGCGATCCGAACCGGCTGGCCGACCAGTTCGAGCCGCATGGTGCCCGGGATCATCCGTTCGGCCGCCTTGGCCGCGCAGTAGCCCGCGCCACCCTCGTACGGACCGTCGGCGGCGACCGAGGTGATGAAGACGATCAGCCCGGTGCTGGCGATCAGCCGGGGGAGCAGGGCCTTGGTCACCGCGGTCGCGCCGATCACGTTGACCGCGTACATCTGCTGCCAGGCGTCGAGATCGGCGTCGGCGACCGCTTCGAGTCCGAAGGCGCCTCCGGCGTTGTTGACCAGGAGATCGCAACGCTCGCCGACCAGATCGGCCAGGGCGGCGACGTCGTCGGAGTCGGTGACGTCGCAGCGGACGGCGGTGCCACCGATCTCGGCGGTCAACGCCTCGATCCGGTCGAGCCGCCGGGCGGCGCAGACGACGTGGAATCCGTCACGGCTCAGGCGCCGCGCGATGGCGGCGCCGATTCCGCTACTGGCGCCGGTGACGACGGCGATGCGCTGGTCGGCCGGGGTATCGATGCTCACGTCCCCAGATACTAGGGTTGAGCCCATGTCGACCTTGATCCTGCTGCGCCACGGCGAGAGCGAATGGAACGCCAAGAACCTGTTCACCGGTTGGGTGGATGTGGACTTGAACGCCAAAGGCGCGGCCGAGGCCCAACGCGGCGGCGAGCTGCTGGTCGAGTCCGGCCTGCTCCCCGACGTCGTGCACACCTCGCTGTTGCGCCGGGCGATCCGGACCGCGCAGATCTCGCTGAACGCCGCCGACCGGCACTGGATCGAGACCAAGCGGTCCTGGCGGCTCAACGAGCGGCACTACGGCGCGCTGCAGGGCAAGGACAAGGCGGCCACCCTCGCGGAGTTCGGCGAGGAGCAGTTCATGGTCTGGCGCCGCAGCTATGACGTGCCGCCGCCCCCCATCGCCAACGACGACGAGTTCGCCAACTTCCACGACCCTCGTTACGCCGAGCTACCCACCGAGGCCCGCCCGGCCACCGAGTGCCTCAAGGACGTGCTGCTCCGCGCGCTGCCGTACTGGTACGACCAGATCGTGCCGGACCTCCGGGTGGGCAAGACGGTGCTGGTCGCCGCGCACGGCAACTCGCTGCGGGCGATCGTGAAGCACCTGGACAAGATCGGTGACTCCGAGGTCGTCGGGCTCAACATTCCGACCGGCATTCCGCTCGCGTACGACCTCGACGACGACCTGAAGCCGACCACTCCCGGCGGGCGCTACCTCGATCCGGCGGCCGCCGCTGCGTCAATCGAGGCGGTCAAGAACCAGGGCAAGAAGTAGGAGGCCGACCGGGTCCTCCACCCGGACGGAACCGACTCCCGACGCCAAGAACGCACGTCCACGGATGTGGACGTGCGTTCCGGTGGGGTCGCGCAGCGGCCGGTCAGAGCCGCCGCCGGGTTACGGCTGGGGCCAGTACTCGTCTTCGGGGAACGAGCCGGTCACCACGTAGATGATCCGACGGCCCATCGAGGCGGCGTGGTCGGCGATGCGCTCGTAGTAGCGACCGAGCAGGGCCACGTCGACCGCAGCCTCGACACCGTGGTTCCAGTCCTCGCTGAGCAGGACGCGGAACTGCGTACGCCGCAGTTCGTCCATCTCCTCATCGCGGTCGCGCAGCTCCTGAGCGCCCTGGATGTTGCGCTCGTTGAGCGTCTGTCCGGCGACGACGACCATCTTCTCGGCGACGTCGGCCATCCGGACGAAGTTCGGGCGCAGGGTCTCCGGTACCGCGGTCTCCGGGTAGCGGAGGCGGGCGATCTTCGCGACGTGGGCGGCCAGGTCGCCCATCCGCTCGAGCTCGGTCACCATCCGCAGCGTGGCCACCAGCGTGCGGAGCTCACCGGCCACCGGAGCCTGCCGGGCGAGGAGCGAGAACGCCCGCGCCTCGATTTCGGTCTGCTTGTTGTCGAGCTTGGAGTCCTCGCTGATGACCTGCTCGGCGAGGTGGATGTCGGCTTCGAGCAGAGCGGTCGTGGCGGTCCGCACGGCTCCGGAGACGACCTGGGTCATCTGGACGAGGTCGGCGAGGATGTCGTCGAGTTGCTCCCGATAGGAGTCACGCATGAAATTTCCGATCTGTATGAAGCGGTCAGCATCCACAGCCTAGGGCCGCTCGGTACAGGCAACCATGACAACGATGAACAAGGCGTGAACGGCGGCCAAACGGTCTGTGGCCGGCACGCTCGCAGCGCTTCGCGTTGGTCGGCGGTCGGCTAAGTGACCTCTACTATTCCTCGTGTGAACCCGGTCCTGGTCGCAGCCATCGCCCTGGTGGTCGGCATCGGCATCGGGATGCTCATCATGCTGGGCGCCCGTCAGGGTCGACCGGAGGACGAGCTCGAGCCGTTCGAGTCCGAGGAACCGGTGGTCCCGTCGGGCGTCACCGAGGTCCTGGCCATCCTGCGTTCCTCCGGCGTCGTGGTCGGCCCGCACGACGAGGTCCTCGAGGCCACGTCGAGCGCCCGCACCCTGGGGCTCGTCCGCGGCACCCGGATCGCCCTGCCCGAGGTGCTCCAGCTGGTCCGCGAGGTCCGCCGCGACCAGACGTTGCGTGCGGTCGACCTGCAGATCTCGCGCGGCGCGCAGGGGGCGTCGGCCTACTTCGCCGTACGCGTTGCGCCCCTCGACGACGAACTGATCGTGGTGCTGGCCGACGACCAGACCTCCGTCCGGCGGATCGAGGAGACGCGTCGCGACTTCGTGGCCAACGTCAGCCACGAGCTGAAGACCCCGATCGGCGCGATCTCGCTGCTGGCCGAGGCGGTCGAGGACGCAGCGGAGGATCCCGAGGCCGTACGCCGTTTCGCCAGTCGGATGGGGATCGAGTCCGCCCGGCTGACCGATCTGGTCGCCCAGATCATCGATCTGTCGCGGCTGCAGGCCGACAACCCGCTCACCGACCCCGAGGTCGTCGACATCGATGCCGTGCTGCACGATGCGGTCGACCGACGCCGGGTCGACGCCGAGCAGCACCAGGTCACCCTCACCGTCGCCGGCACCTCCGGCACCCAGGTGCTGGGCAGCGAGCGCCAGCTCGGCGTGGCCATCGGGAACCTGGTCGAGAACGCCGTCGTCTACTCCGACCCCGGCGCGCGGGTCGTGGTCGCCGCCCACCGCAACGCGCACAGCGACGACGACTGGGTCGACATCACCGTCTCCGACAACGGCATCGGTATCGCGCCGGCCGAGGTCGAGCGCATCTTCGAACGTTTCTACCGGGTGGACTACGCCCGCAGCCGGGCCAACGGCGGGACCGGCCTGGGGCTGTCCATCGTCAAACACGTCGCGGCCATCCACGGCGGCGAAGTCTCGGTGTGGAGTCAGCTGGGACAGGGCTCGACCTTCACCATCAAGATCCCCGCGCACCTGCACGACAGTGACCGCGACCCCCTGCAGGAGGCTTAGCTCATGACGGTGTTCGATGGTCGCGCCTTGCGCTCCGGGGTCCTGAGCGACGCCGGATCTCGGTCGTTCGTCGTGGTGCGGGCCGACGAGAAGGGGGTCGGCCCGCACCACTCCTGCACTCCCGAGAAGCGTGTCGGCCCGCACCACTCCTGCACTCCCGAGAGGCGTTGCTCATGACCAGGGTGCTGATCGTCGAGGACGAAGAGTCCTACCGCGAGGCGTTGTCCTACATGTTGTCCAAGGAAGGTTTCGACGTGATCGAGGCCGCCGACGGCGCGGCCGGACTGGCCGAGTACGACCGGGTCGGGGCCGACATCGTGCTGCTCGACCTGATGATGCCGGGTCTGCCCGGCACCGAGGTCTGCCGGCAGCTGCGGCTCCGCGGTCCGGTGCCGGTGATCATGGTCACCGCCCGCGACTCCGAGATCGACAAGGTCGTCGGTCTCGAGCTCGGTGCCGACGACTACGTGACCAAGCCGTTCAGCCACCGCGAGTTGGTGGCCCGGATCCGGGCCGTGCTGCGCCGCGGCCAGGACACCGAGCTGGTTCCCGACATCGTCGAGTCAGCCGGGGTCCGGATGGATGTCGAACGCCACGAGGTCTCGGTCAACGGCGACCGCGTACGCCTGGCGCTCAAGGAGTTCGAGCTCCTCGAGATGCTGCTGCGTAACGCCGGCCGGGTGATGACCCGCGGCCAGTTGATCGACCGGATCTGGGGCGCCGACTACGTCGGGGACACCAAGACCCTCGACGTCCACGTCAAGCGGCTGCGCTCCAAGATCGAGGCCGACCCGGCGGATCCGCGCTACCTGATCACGGTTCGCGGGCTCGGCTACAAGTTCGAGGGCTGATCGCGGGCCTCGACGGGTTCCGGCGGGCGGGCCTGGACCAGACGGGCAGCGCACGCCGGGTGACCGAGCGCCGCGAGCAGCGGCCCGGCAGACGGCAGCAGAAGCGGCCGCTCGGTTCGCTACCCTTCTCGCCGTGACAGGAGAGATCACCGTCTTTTCCGGTTCGGCCCACCACGAGTTCGCGGAGGAGATGTGTCAGATCCTCGGCGTCGAGTTGTTCGCGGCCCGGACCACCCGCTTCAGCAATGACTGCCTGCAGGTCCAGCTGCGCGCCAACTGTCGTCAACGGGACGTGTACGTCGTCCAGTCGTTGGTCCCACCGGTTCAGGAGAACCTGTTCGAGCTGCTGCTGATGCTCGATGCCGCCCGCGGCGCCTCGGCCGCCCACATCACCGCGGTCATCCCGCACTTCGCGTACGCGCGCTCGGACAAGAAGGACGCTCCGCGGATCTCGATCGGGGCCCGGCTCGTCGCCGACATGCTGGCCACGGCCGGAGCCACCCGCGTGCTGACCATGGCCCTGCACGCGCCCCAGGTGCACGGCTTCTTCTCGGTCCCGGTCGATCACCTCAACGCGGTCAACGTGCTCGCCGACCACTTCCGGCCCCGGGACCTGAGCAACACCGTCGTCGTGTCGCCCGACCTGGGCAACGCCAAGATGGCCACCGCGTTCGCCCGGATCCTCGGGCTCGCGGTGGCGGCCGGCTCGAAGCAGCGGCTCGCCGACGACCGCGTGGTCATCGACCGGATCGTCGGTGACGTGCACGGGCGCGACGTGATCGTGCTCGACGACGAGATCGCCACCGGCGGTTCGATCATCGAGTTGCTGCGCAAGCTGCGCGAGTCCGGTGCCCGCAAGGTTTCGGTCGCCTGCACCCACGGACTGTTCACCGGGCCGGCGATCGAGCGGTTCACGAACGAGACCGACATCGCCGAGATCGTCACCACCAACACGGTCCCGCTGGGGCCGGAGAAGCAGCTACCGAACATCGTCACCCGCTCGGTCGCCCCGCTGTTCGCCGAGGCGGTGCACCGGATCCACTACGGCGAGTCCATCAGCAGCCTGTTCAGCGCCGAGGAGACCTACGGCTGATCCGGCCCGTGGGGGATCGGCCACCGCCACGAACACCACAGCCGTCCGAGGACCGGAGGGAATCCGGTCGCGGACGGCTGCGCTGACCGAGCCCGAAGGGTCAGGAACGGGGTGCGGGAGCGGGGGTGATGCTGGCGTACTGCGGCTGGTTGCCGTCGGCGATGGCCACCCGCACCGGGGGATGGACGCCCGCGCTGGCGAAGGTCAGGGTCAGCGAGGCGGTCTGCCCGGCGACCAGTTCCGGGCTGCGGACGGTGATCGGGGCGAGGTCGCTCAGCTGGATCTGGGTTCCGTTGGCGACCGACACCGCGGTGCCGAGCGTGGCGGTGAATTCCGCACCCTCGGAGCCGTCGACCTTGATGCCCTTCCCGGTGATCCCGGTCAGCTGGTCCCGACCGTAGGTCGAGATCGCGCCCGAGATGACCCCGACACCGGGCTCCTTGCTGATGATCAGCAGGTTGCGGACGTGGATGGCCTCGTCGGTCTGCGAGTTGCCCACGTCGAAGTTCGCGCCCTCGGCCGGGGTGTACGGCTGGAGGGTCTGCACGTCCATCCCGCAGGCGGACGTCAGAACGAGCACGCCCGCTCCGACCAGTGCGGCGAACGGCGCCCGCGTCGTCGGTCGGTGAGAGAACCGGCGGCGGCGCCGCAGACCGGCCCGCTCCGAGGTTGAAGACACGATGGTCGACTCCTGCCTGACTGGAAGCCCTGGGTCACCCGGGCTGACGTAGTGCGTGCAGCCTATCGAGTCCACCCCGATCCGTGCAGACACGGCCCTTGCCGGGCCCCGTCACCGGCCCCGCAGGCACACCCGGGAGTGGTTTGTCAAGACCGAGTTGACCCGGATACAGGCCTCTGGCTAGCCCAAACGCCGTCCGGGTGAACCTGTGAGCGTGCTAAACTTGAGGTCGCGAAAGGGGTACAAAACAATATGTCTTTTACAGTCGGAGAAACGGTGGTCTACCCCAATCATGGGGCCGCCGTGATCGAGGACATCGAAACCCGTCAGATCAAGGGTGAGGACAAGCTCTACCTCGTCCTCCGTATTGTCGGACAGACTGATCTCATCGTGCGTGTACCGGCTTGCAACCTCGACCTGGTCGGCGTCCGTGACGTCGTCGATGCCGATGGTCTGGAGCGGGTCTTCAGCGTGCTGCGGGCGCCCCACACCGAGGAGCCGACCAACTGGTCGCGGCGTTACAAGGCCAACCTCGAGAAGCTTCACTCGGGGAACGTCATGAAGGTGGCCGAGGTCGTACGCGACCTGTGGCGCCGTGAGCGCGAGCGCGGCCTGTCGGCCGGCGAGAAGCGCATGCTGGCCAAGGCTCGGCAGATCCTGACCTCCGAGCTCGCTCTCGCCGAGCGGGTGGACGAGGCCAAGGCCGAGATCCTGCTCGACGAGGTCCTTGCCTCCTAGTTCGAACCCGCAACCGCCGGACGACCGACAGGTCGATCCGGCGGTTGTGCGGAGAGCACTCATGCGGACCGGTCTCGGCGTCGACGTCCATCGTCTGGCGCCGGGACGGCCCATGACCGTGGCCTGTCTGGTCTTCGACGATCCATTCGGGCCCGAGGGTCATTCCGATGGCGATGTGGTCGCCCATGCCATCTGTGACGCTCTCCTGAGTGCCGCCGGCCTCGGCGATCTGGGCAGCAACTACGGCACCTCCGATCCGCAGTGGTCGGGTGCCCCCGGCGCCGACTTCCTCCGGGAGACGGCGCGCCGCGTACGCATGGCCGGGTTCGAGATCGGCAACGTCGCGGTCCAGTTGATCGGCAACCGCCCGAAGATCGGTCCACGACGAGCCGAGGCGGAGCAGGCCCTGGCGACTGCGGTGGGGGCCCCGGTGTCGTTGTCGGCCACCACTACCGACGGTCTCGGGCTCACCGGCCGCGACGAGGGCCTCGCGGCCATGGCCACCTGCCTGCTGCACTGAGCCGTCCGGTCACCGCACCAGGTTGGGTGTGGCCGCGTACGCGTTGCAGGCGCCCACCGCGGCATTGGCCAGGCCGAGCGTCCCCCAGTAGCGACGCGTGGCCCCGACCCCGTGATTGCCCTCCCCGGGCAACTTGTCGGCCAGCACGTCGTCGCCCGAACTGAAGAAGCCCTCCTGGATGACCGCCACGTCGGCCTGGGTCAGGCCGAGCGAGCGTGACACCGAGCGCAGGTAGGTCCCGGCGAAGCAGTCGGCCTGCACCTCGTTACGCCGTCGGATCTCCAGACCGGCCGCCTCGGTTGCGGCGTCGCGGACCAGGAAGTTCTTGCTGGCGACGATGCCGGCCCGCCCCTGGACCGCATGACCGAACTCGTGGGCCATCACCTCGTCACCGGACCACCGGTCACGGCTGAACGGGACCAGGTCGCGACCGAGGGTGTTGCTCCAGTAGACCTGCTGGTCGGCGGAGCAGTAGAAGGCGTTGTGCGACTGGTCCCCGCTTCCACAGGCCGTGGCGATCTGGTCGGTGTAGATGGTCACCGACGGTCGGTAGATCTCGTAGCCGGCCGCGGTCAGCGCCGGCTGCCAGACTCGGACCAGGCATTCCATCTGCGCCTCGAAGTGCGTCTTGAGGCTGGCATCGTCGGCCGCGGCCACGTCCAGCGGCTCGATGGCGCAGCGCACCGGGGCCGGCGCGGTCTGCTGGTAGACCGGGTTGTCGGTCGTCCAGGCCACGGCCTCCTCGCGCGACTGCGGGGTCGGGATCTTCGGCGGCTGCAGCTCGGCCGGTGGCACCTGGTAGTCGTCGTTCGCGTACGCGACCTCGGCCGGCCGACTGAGGAAGCCGGCGATGACCAGCCCGGCGAGCGCCAGCACCGCCAGCACGATCAGGGCCAGCAGCAACGCGCGCCGAGGTTGTCCGGTCGTCGGCCTCGGCGGCGATTGCTGCGGCGCCGACGGGGGCGGCGGCCAGCCCGGCGCCGCGTACGACTGACCCCAGGACTGGCTCATTCCATCCCCTTACCGGACCAGTTTGGGCGCGGCGACGAAGGTGTTGCACGTGCCGACCTCGCCGGACGACAGGCCCGTGACCCCCCAGTACTTCCGCGAGCGGGCCAGGCCGTGATTGCCGACCACCTGGGGATCGCGCGACAGCGAGTCGTCACCGATGGCCACGTAGATGCCCTCGATGCCGGCCAGATCGCTCTGCTGGATGCCCAGGGACGAGGAGACCGAGCGGACGAACATCCCCGACAGGCAGTCGGCCTGGGTCTCCAGTCGGCGGGTGTACTCCAGATCGATGTCCTCTTTGCCGGAGTTCTGCCCGAGTGCGTGAGCCGAGATCAGGATCCCCGTACGCCCCTGCAGCGCGTGGCCGAACTCGTGGGCCATCACCACGTCGGAAGTCCACTTGAACTGGCTGACCTCCTCCGGGAGGACGGCCGACAGCTGGTTGGAGTAGTAGACCTGCTGGTCGGCCGAGCAGTAGAACGCGTTGACTCCGGCCTTGCCGCACTTGGTGGTCAGCTCCTCGCCGTAGATCGTCACCGTCGGCCGGACGATCTGGAAGCCGGCCGCGATGACCGGCGGCTGCCAGACCCGCACCAGGCACTCCATCAGACCCTCGAAATGCGCCTTCAGCTGGTCGTCGTTCGAGGTGGTCACGTTGATCGGCTGCGAGTCGCACCGCACCGGCGCCGGGGTCATCTGGGCGTAGAACGGGTTCTTGACCACGAACTCTTCGGCCTGCTCGTAGGTCTCGGGCAGCGGGATTGCCGGGGGGTTGGTGTCCGGCGGCGGGACGGTGTAGTCGTCGTTCTGATACTGCTGGCTCGAGCTCGGGGCGACCAGGCTGGCGGCCGCCAGCCCGATCAGGGCCAGACCGGCCATGGCCATCAACGCGAGCATCAGCGATCGGAGCGGATGGCGCCGCCGCGGGGGACCGGGGACGGTGGGTGCGCCCCCGTACGAGGGAACACCGCCCGCGAGGCTGCCCTGGCCATAGCCGGATCGGCCGTATCCGCCCAGGTCGGGCTGACCGAACCCGGGAGCCGACCGCGGCTGCGCGCCGAAGCCCTGCCGGCCGTAAACCGGCGACTGGGCGGGCGGCGGTCCGGACGACGGCCAGTTCTGCTGAGTCACATCGGTAACGATATTTGCTGCAGGGAGGCTCCGTGCTCCGATCGGCGAAACCCGCGCTCGCGGGTCAGCGGATCAGCTTGTCGTCGGCCCGGAACGTGTTGCAGCGGGTGAGCTGCCCGCTGCTCAGTCCGGTGGTGCCCCAGTAGATCCGCGAACGGGCCAAGCCGTGGTCCCCGACGGCCTGCGGATTGCCCGACAAGACGTCGTCGCCGACCGCGGCGTAGGCCTCGAGGATGCCCTGGACATCGTCCTGCTGGATGCCGAGCGAGACGGACACCGAGCGCAGGAAGATGGCGGAGAAGCAGTCGGACTGGGTCTCCATCCGTCGCAGATACTTCAGACCCTCGGCCTCGTCGGAGGCGTTCTGGTTCTGCAGGTGGCCGGCGATGAAGATGCCGGTCCGGCCCTGCAGCAGGTGGCCGAACTCATGGGCCATGACGACGTCGGCCGCCCATTTCTTCCCCTTCAGACCGGCGAACGAATCGGCCAGCTTGTTGCTGTAGTAGACCTGCTGATCGCCCGAGCAGTAGAAGGCGTTGACCCCGGAATCACCGCACCGGGTGGTGATCGAATGGCCGTAGATGGTCACCGTGGGCCGGATCAGCTGAAAGCCGGCGGCGGTCACCGGTGGCTGCCAGACGCGGATTAGACACTCCATCAGCCCCTCGAAGTGGGCGTCGAGTTCGCGGTCGGTGGCCGTCTCCACCGGGATCGGTTTCGAGTCGCAGCGGATCGGGGCCGGCATGGTCTGGGCGTAGAGCGCGTTGTCGTTCAGCCAGCTCGTGGTCTGCTGCTCAGACTGCGGGACCAGCACGGGCGGCCCACCCACTGTGGCTGGCCCCACTGTGGTTGGCTCTCGGCAGTCCCTCGCGTCGAAGCGATCGAGCCACCGAGGACGGCGCGACCAGAGAAAGTGAGCCGATCCTAGAGCGCTCCGGTTCCAGCTGGGGTTGGAATCGAAGGGCCGGTTCGCACGGGGATCGACCGGGTGGGCCGTTGCGGAAATGTGGTCAGGTTTTTCCGTCATGCGTCCCAGCCGTGGCCCGTTCAATGGGAGGCTGTCCTCGTGTTCGCTCACTCCGCACCCAAGCGCCGGCTCGGGGGTCTGCTCGCTTTCGTCGCCGTCACCGTCGGCCTGATCGCCGGACCCATGGTCCTGCCCGCCCACGCCGAAGGAACCGCCTCGACCGTGGTGGTCGACGCCAACCTGGCCAAGGACGGGACGCTGAAGGTCAAGGAGACCATCACCTTCACCGGTGCCGTTCCCCCGAACGTCTCGCAGAAGTTCGAGACCCGCAAGGACGTGGTCGGCAATCGACAGTACGTGCAGAACCTGAGCGAGATCACCGCCGCAGTGGCAGGCTCGCCGGTGACGCCGCAGGTCGACGTGGATGGCCGCTTCACCACGGTCTCGCTGCCCACCAACAGCGCCACCGAGGTGATCATCAACTACACCGTGTCGGGTGCGGTGGTGAACATCGATCGGGGCGAGACCGCGCTCCGCTGGGGGCTGCTGCAGGGACTGAGCGCCCAGGTCGCGGAGTTCACCGCCACCGTGCAGATCCCCACCCAGTTCTCCTACATCAAGTGCACCGCCGGCGGCCCCAACTCCGACGTGCCCTGCGACTTCGCCGCCGCCGGCACCGAAGCCTCGCCGGTCCCGACCTTCCGTGACGGGCCGCGGGGCGAGGGCGAGGTCGTTGCCGCCGACATCGGCTTCCCGGCCGGTGCGGTGACCGCCAACGAGCAGGTCGAATACCGCTGGACCGTCGGGCGGGCCTTCTCGGCCAAGCCGCTGCCGCTGGCCCTCGCGCTCGGCCTGCTGGTCCTCGGTGGCGTCGCGCTGTTCCTGCTGCACCGCCGGGCCGGAGCCGACGCACAGGCCGGCGGTCAGATCGCCCGGGCGGGCGAATTCGTCCCGGTGGGACCCGGTCAGACCGAGTTCCGGGTCGTCGACGACGTCCGACCGGGCCACGTCGGCACGGTGGCCGACGAGCGCGTCGACCCGATCGACGTCACGGCGACGCTGGTCGACCTGGCCGTCCGCGGTCACCTGCTGATCACCGAGTTGCCCCGGACCAGCGAATTCGCGCCGGCCGACTGGGAGATCGCGCGTCTCGACGCGCCGACGGACACGCTCCGGCCCTTCGAGACCCAGCTGCTCGACGGCGTCGCGCTCCGCGGGTCGACCGTCAAGGTCTCGGAATTGGCCAGCCGGGTGCACGAGTCGATCGGTGGGGTGCAGAACGCCCTCTACGACGAGGTGGTGGCCCTCGGCTGGTACGACCGGCGCCCGGACGCGACCCGTAGCCGGTGGACCCAGCTGGCTCTGGCTGCGTTGATCGGGGCTGTGGTGATCACCGCCCTGCTGGCCGCGTTCACCACGTTCGGCCTGGTCGGGCTGGCCCTGGTCATCCTCGCGCTCGGCCTGATCTTCATCGGTCAGGAGATGCCGTCGCGCTCGGCCAAGGGAGCGGCTCTGCTCGGCGGGCTCGGCGCTCTTCGGTCGGATCTGCTCAGCCAGCCCACCGATCAGATGGCGCCGGGCACCGAGCTGCGCGAGATCTCCGAGGTGCTGCCGTACGCGATCGTGCTCGGCGGCACCGACCGCTGGCTCGACGCCCTGGTGGCGAGCGACGGCGACGACCTGCCCGACTCGACCGACCTCTCCTGGTACCACGGTCCGGAGGGCTGGCACCTGCGCGATCTGCCCGACTCGATGAAGAACTTCATCACCACGGTCTCCGGGAGCCTCTTCTCCCGCTGACCGGATCGGCGCGGGGGCAACTGCTGAGCCACCGCGTCGCGGGGAAAGCTGAGGGGGCCGCCGCGTACGCTGCGACGATGGCGACCCGATGGCTGTTCGGCGACCAACTGGGTCCGCATTTCAGTGACGACGCCGACGGGCCGGTGCTGCTGATCGAGTCGCACTCGGTGCTACGGCGGCGCCGGTTCCACCGGCAGAAGGCACACCTGATCCTGTCGGCGATGCGGCACCGGGCCGCCGAGCTGGGGGACCAGGTGACCTACCTGACCGCTGACACCTATCGCGAGGCACTCACCCAGATCGACGGCGATCTCGAGGTGATCCAACCGACGTCACAGTCGGCCGTCCAGTTCGTCGATCGGCTGGCCGACGAGCGGACCGTGCTCAAGCTCCCGGCTCGGGGCTACGTCACCACCCGCGCCGACTTCACCACCTGGGCCGAGGGCCGGGGCCGTAGACGGCTGCTGATGGAGGACTTCTACCGCGACGCGCGCCGCCGCCACGACGTGTTGATGGAGGGCGGCAAGCCGGTCGGCGACCGCTGGAACTTCGACGCCGACAACCGCGAACCCCCGCCCAAGCAGCCGACGCTCGGCCTGCCCGAGCCCGCGTGGCCGGTCGAGGACGAGATCGATGAGCAGGTGCGCGCCGATCTCGACCAGCTCGAACGCGAGGGGATCGAGTTCATCGGCCGCGACGGACGGCGCACGTTCGCCGCGACCCGCGAGGAAGCTCTCGGCGCGCTCACCGACTTCATCGAACAGCGGCTGCCCACCTTCGGGCGCTACGAGGACGCCATCCTCCGCGAGGACCGCTGGATGTCGCACTCGATGCTGTCCGCCTCGATCAACCTGGGACTCCTGGACCCACTCGAAGCCATCCACGCCGCCGAGGAGGCGTACGCCGCGGGCGACGCGCCGATCTCGGCGGTCGAGGGCTTCATCCGGCAGCTGATGGGGTGGCGGGACTACATCTGGCATCTCTACTGGTATCTGGAGCCCGGGTATCGCGACCGCAACGAGCTCGGCGCCGACCGACCGCTGGCGCGGTGGTGGGCCGAACTCGACTCCTCGGGCACCGACGCCGCCTGCCTGTCGTGGGCCATCGAGGGGGTCGCCGACGCCGGCTGGACCCACCACATCCCGCGGCTGATGATACTGGGCAACTACGCGATGCAGCAGGGCTACAACCCCCAGCAGCTGACCGACTGGTACCACCGGGCGTTCGTCGACGGCTACGACTGGGTGATGGTGCCGAACGTCGTCGGGATGTCGCAGCACGCCGACGGCGGGGTGCTGGCCACCAAGCCGTACGTCTCCGGCGGCAACTACATCAACAAGATGAGCGACCTCTGCTCCGGCTGCCGCTTCGACCCCAAGGTCCGGGTCGGCGAGGATGCCTGCCCCTTCACTGCCGGCTACTGGCGGTTCCTGCACCACCACCGCGAGCGGTTCGCCGGCAACAACCGGATGGCTCAGGCGATCCGGGGTCTCGATCGGCTCAAGGACCTCGACCAACTGCTCGCCGAATCGGACGACGCCTGAGCGCGTACGGCCCACGCCTAGCTGAGGTTGCGGAGCGGATAGCCGTGGTCGGCGCAGCCGGTGATCAGCAACCGCTTCGCGCTGTCCGAGCTCGGCGTCGACGCACCCGACTCGAGTAGCTCGATCGCTGCGTCGAGCCACCTCTCGGGCTCGGGGTCGAGTTGTCCGGACGAGCGGAGCGCCTTCAGCCCGGCCACCGCCGCCTTCCCGGCCACGGTGCCACCGCCGGCCGCCGCATCGACCGCCGGACACCCCACGGTGTACGCGTCCTCGGCCGTGACCTCGGCCTGCGAGCAGGCGGCCAACCCGAGCGCGGCAGGGACCAGCAGAGCAACAGCAACGGCAGCACGGCGCATGCCTCGATGGTAGGTAGCCGATTCTGTGAGCGCCTTGGCCTCCGCTGCTTTTCACCAACTGGGGGCAGATAGCGCCGGATCGGATGGCGGAGGCGCTATCTGCCCCCAGTTGGTGACGGGTGACGGGTGACGGGTGACGGGGACGGGGACCAGGGCGCGGGGAGTGGTCAGGCGGCGTTGCGCCGTTCCCAGTCCTCGATCTCACGGCGGAGCTTGGCGACCTCGCCGTCGATCCCGTCGGTGTCGTCGACCTCGACGAAGCGGCGGGGATAGCGGGTCTCCCAGTCGCCGAACCAGAGTCGGACCGTGTAACCCACCACGGCGATCGCGAACACCACGAGGACGAAACTGGTGATGATCGTCGGCGGCATGGTGGGTCCGATCGGGCAGGGGCGCTGGCGAGAGCGACCGGCAGGGGTTCAGCGTATGCCGCGATCGGCGCGGTCGTCCTGATGGTCGGGGATGACGAACTCCGGACCCCGTCCGACCCAAGGCGGGTCGAACCGGATCGGCCTCAGAGCGTCAGACCCGGGTACAGCGGGTTGGCGTCCAGCAGCTCCGCCGATGCCGATTTGGTGCGGTCGGCCACCCCGTCGGCCAACGTGTACTTCGCCTTGCCCGGCCGCCCGGTGCTGGCGGTGACCGGAGTGGTGTTGGACAGCACGTCGACGATCAGCTCGGCCACCTTGTCGAACTCGTCGGTGCCGAAGCCGCGGCTGGTCAGCGCCGGGGTGCCGATCCGCACGCCCGAGGTGTACCAGGCGCCGTTCGGGTCGGACGGGACGGCGTTGCGGTTGGTGACGATGCCCGAATCGAGCAGCGCGGACTCGGCCTGGCGACCGGTGATGCCGAAGCTGGACACGTCGAGCAGCACCAGGTGATTGTCGGTGCCGCCGGTGACCAGGTTGACGCCGCGTTTCAGCAGGCCGTCGGCGAGCGTCTTGGCGTTGTCGGCCACCGCCTGGGCGTAGGTCTGGAAGGCCGACGTGCGGGCCTCGGCCAGCGCGACGGCCTTGGCCGCCATCACGTGGCCGAGGGGGCCGCCGAGGACGAGCGGGCAACCGCGGTCGACCGAGTCGGCGTACTCCTTGGTGGCCAGCACCATGCCGCCCCGCGGGCCGCGGAGGCTCTTGTGGGTGGTGGTGGTGACGATGTCGGCGTGCGGCACCGGATCCTCGTCGCCGGTGAACACCTTGCCGGCGACCAGCCCGGCGAAGTGGGCCATGTCGACCATGAAGGTCGCGCCCACCTCGGCGGCGATCTCGGCCATCGTGGCGAAGTTGACCCGACGCGGGTAGGCCGAGTAGCCGGCGATCAGGATCAGCGGCTTGAATTCGCGGGCGGTGGCGCGGACCTGGTCGTAGTCGATCAGCTGGGTCTGCGGGTCGGTTCCGTAGCTGCGCTGGTGGAACATCTTGCCCGAGATGTTCGGGCGGAAGCCGTGGGTCAGGTGGCCACCCGCGTCCAGGCTCATGCCGAGCGCGCGCTGGTTGCCGAACGTGGCCCGCAGGTCCTCCCACTGCTCCTCGGTCAGGTCGTTGACCGTCTTGGCGCCGAGCTCGGTCAGAGTCGGCAGCTCGATCCGGTTGGCCAGGATGGCCCAGAAGGCGACCAGGTTGGCGTCGATGCCGGAGTGCGGCTGCGCGTACGCGTACTCGGCCCCGAACAGCGCCTTGGCGTGCTCGGCGGCGATCGTCTCGACAGTGTCGATGTTCTGGCAGCCGGCGTAGAAGCGATGCCCGACCGTGCCCTCCGCGTACTTGTCGCTCAGCCAGGTGCCCATGGTCAGCAGGACGGCCGGCGAGGCGTAGTTCTCCGAGGCGATCAGCTTGAGCGATCCGCGCTGGTCGGCGAGCTCGGCGCGGGTGGCGGCGGCGATCCGTGGCTCGATGGTCTCGATGACCTCGAGCGCAGCCTGGTAGGCCTGCGAGGCCTGGGCGGCGTACGCGAGCTCGGGGGTGGACGAGGTGAGCGTTTCGGTCACGGGTGAACTCCTGCTGGACGAGGTCGAGACCCGGTCAATCTACCGCGCGACCGCGGTGGGCAACACGTCGCTGACCACCCGTGGCACTCGGGGTCCGTAGGATGCGCTCGTGGTTGTTCCGGTGCTCGTCGCCTTCGGATCGGCGGCCTGCTTCGCCGTCGGCTCGGCGCTGCAACACCGGGCGGCCAGCGCGGTCACCCACGAGGACGAGCCCCATCACCGACTGATCTGGCGCCTCCTCCGCCGCCGCTCCTGGCTGGTCGGCATCCTGCTCAGCCTGGTCGCTTTCGGTCTGCACGGGCTGGCGCTGAGCCGCGGCGGGTTGGCCCTGGTCCAGCCGATCATCGTCAGCGGCATCGTCTTCGCCGTGCTGATCCGGGCCGGTCTCGACCGGCACCGACCCGACCGGCAGGTCATCTTCTGGCTGCTCCTCACCTGTGTCGGGCTGACCCTGTTCATCTCGGTGCGCACTGACGTGCCGGGGTCCGGCTTCCGACGACCCGCCGCCTACCTGCTGATCGCGGTGGTCGTGGCCTTCAGTGCCGCGCTGCTGCTGATCGCCCACCGGGTGCGGTCACCACGGATCCGCGGACTGTTGCTCGGGACCGCGGCCGGTGTCCTCTACGGGCTGGTCGCCGGGCTCCTCAAGCTCGTCACCATCCAGCTCGGTCACGGCGGGCTCCGCGCGGCCCTCAGCGGCGGGGCGATGTGGGCGCTGATCGTCGTCGGCGTCGTGGCGATCCTGATCAACCAGCGCGCCTACCAGGTCACCCTGCTCTCGATCACCGCACCGTTGCTCAACATCGCCGAGGTGATGGTGGCCATCACCTTCGGCCTGCTCGTCTTCGGCGAACGCTTCGGCGAGTCCCCGCTCATCTTCACCGCCGAGGTCGGCGGCCTGCTGATGATGGGCATCGGCATCTGGCGGCTCGCCGCGCATCCCCTGGATTAGCTGGATCCGCTCTCACGGACGCTCGCAAACCGCGGGGCGCGGGTGGTGAGGGAGGTGCCGGACAGCCGACAGCATCAGCCAGCCCTACTCCGGCTGATCTCGTAGAGGGCGATGCCGGTGGCGACGCCGGCGTTGAGTGATTCGACGCCGGTGATCGGGATGGCGGCGATGGTGGTGCAGGCCTCACGGACCAGGCGAGACAGGCCGTCGCCCTCGCTGCCGACCACCAGCACGGTCGGCTGGGTCAGATCGACGGTGGAGATGTCGGTGTTTGAATCGCCGTCGAGACCGATCAGGACAAGACCGGCATCGGCGTACGCGCGCAGGGTGCGGTTGAGGTTGGTGGCTCGGGCGATCGGGATGCGGACCGCCGCCCCGGCCGAGGTCTTCCAGGCCGCGGCGGTCATCCCGGCCGAGCGTCGCTCGGGGATCAGGATGCCGTGGGCCCCGAAGGCGGCCGCCGAACGGACGATGGCGCCGAGGTTGCGCGGGTCGGTGATCGAGTCGAGCGCGACGATCAGCGCCGGGGTCGACGCGGTGATCGCGGTGGCCAGCAAGTCGTCGGGGTGCGCGTACTCGTACGTCGGTAGCTGCAGCGCCACGCCCTGGTGGATGGCCCCCGCGGTGAGACGGTCGAGTTCGAGCCGGGTGGCGGCCAGCAGGTTGAGCTGCCGGTTGGCCGCGAGCTTGAGGATCTCGCGCAGCCGGTCGTCGCGCTCGGCGCCATCGGCCACGTACGCGGTCTTGACCGGGATCCCGGCCTCCAGTGCCTCGAGCACCGGGTTGCGACCGACGACCCATTCGGGCCCGGCGCCGGGACGACCGGTCCGCTGCGTCGTCTCGGAGCGGCGGCCTTCCTGACGGTCGTTGTAGTGCTTGGCCTTGTGCGCCGCGTGGTATTCGCGGTCCTCGGCCTTGGGGGTCGGGCCGCGGCCCTGCAGGGCGCGGCGTACGCGGCCACCCGATCCGGCGGTGTTGCCCTTGCCGGTCTTGCGGATGGCACCCTTGCGCTGGCTGTTTCCGGGCATCAGAGAAGTCTCCATTTCGCCCCGTCAGGGGTATCGGTCACGTCGATGCCGGCGGCCTTCAACGAATCGCGGATGGCGTCCGCGGCCGCGAAGTCCTTACGGGCCCGCGCGTCGTCCCGCTGCCGCAGCACGGTGGTGACCAGCGCGTCGACCGTTTCGTGCAGGGCGCCGTCGTCGCCTCCGGTCTGCCAGGCGTCGGCATCGGCGTTCAGTCCCAGGATCGCGAGCATGCCGGCCACCTCGCCGGCCGCCCGCGAAGCCCGGTCGAGGTCGCCGGTCTCGAGCGCGGCGTTGCCCTCGCGGAGCGATCCGTGGAGGGCGGCGACGGCACCGGGGGTGCCGAGATCCTCATTCATCGCGGCGACGAACGAGGACGGCACGGCGGGCGCCAGTGCCCCGGTCGCGGCGGCGGCCCGCTCGAGGAAGTGGTCGATCCGACCCAGCGCGGTCACCGATTCGGCGAGCGCGGCGTCGGAATACTCGATGGTCGAGCGGTAGTGCGGCTGGAGGAGGTAGAGGCGGACGGCCCGCGCCGGGAACCGCTTGACCACCTCCGACACCAGAGCGCCGTTGCCCAGCGACTTGCTCATCTTCTCCCCGGCCGCGGTGAGCAAAGCGTTGTGCATCCAGAACCGGGCGAACTGCTGCCCCGCGGCGGTCGACTGGGCCAACTCGTTCTCGTGGTGCGGGAAACGCAGGTCGAGACCGCCGCCGTGGATGTCGAACGCGTCGCCGAGATACTTCCCGGCCATCGCCGAGCACTCCAGGTGCCAGCCCGGCCGGCCCCGACCCCAGGGGGTCGGCCAGCTGGCCGTCTCCGGCTCGTCGTCCTTGTGGCCCTTCCACAGGGCGAAATCGCGCGGGTCGCGTTTGCCGCGGGGATCGGCGTCGGTCGCTGCTTCCATGTCGTCGATCTTCTGCCGTGACAGCGAGCCGTACGCCGGCCACGACTTGACGTCGAAGTAGACGTCGCCGGAGCCGTCGGCCGCCGCGTAAGCGTGGCCGCGCTCGATCAGCGTCTCGATCATCACGATCATCTCGGGCACGTGACCGGTAGCCCGCGGCTCGTAGGTGGGCGGCTGGCAGCCGAGGGCCGCGTACGCGTCGTGCAACTCGCGCTCGTAGCGGTAGGCGTGGGCGTACCAGGGGACACCGGCCTGCTCGGCCTTGGCCAGGATCTTGTCGTCGATGTCGGTGACGTTGGCGATCACCGTGACGTCGAAGCCCGACCAGGTGAGCCAGCGACGCAGCACGTCGAAGACCACTTCCTTGCGGATGTGGCCGAGATGCGGGGCGGACTGGACGGTGAGGCCGCAGTGGTAGATCGAGACCTGGCCGGGCGTGACGGGGACGAAGTCACGCACCGCGCGGGTGGCGGTGTCGTACAGGCGGAATCGATGAACGGGCGAACTCACGGCCCCGAGCCTAACGGCTCGGGCCGACAATGCCCCGGTCGCAAATCAGTCCTGGTCGAGAGCCATCAGCTTGCGCATGACCGCCACGCCGTCGCGGAGGGCTTGCCGGTCCTCAGCGGTGAGCTGAGCCAGGTAGGGCTCGGCGGCACTGCCCAACGACCGCCGCATGTGGGTCAGCTGCTGCTGGCCACGCCGAGTCAGCTTGATCATCCAGGCCCGACCGTCGGTCGGGTCGACGGCCCGCGAGACCAGACGCATGCCCTCGAGCCGTTTGACGTGATTGGTGATGGTGGGTTGCGAACACCGTTCGGCGGCGGCGAGGTCGCTGATCCGGGTCGGTCCGCCGTCGGACAGCCGAGCCATCACCCGGGCCGCGGACAGACTCAATTCGCTGTCGAAGTCTTTGGGGACCCAGCGGACGATGCGTGCAGACGTGGTGATCAGGTCTTCGCCCAGGGTGTGCAAGTCCTCACTCATCTTGGGAGGATATTAGCCACAGCGAGCACGGCTCGCCGCCCGATCGACGACGAACGGACGCGACCGGCCCCCGGCCGCGGTGAGGGGAGCGACGTGCAGCTGGGTGTCGAGGACGTCGTCGTGATCACCGGAGGGGCGTCCGGACTCGGGTTGGCCTGCGCCCGGGCCGCGCGTCGGACCGGGTCGGCGGTGGTCCTGCTCGACCTCCCGAGTTCCGCCGGGACCGAGGTCGCCATGGAGCTCGGCGAACGGGCCCGATTCGTCCCCACCGATGTGCGCGACCCCGACCAGGTGCAGGCCGCGCTCGACCTGGCGGCGACGCTCGGGACACTGCGGGTCGCGGTCAACTGTGCCGGGGTGGCGACACCGGGCCGGATCGTCGGGCGGCGAGGTGTGTTGGCCCTCGACGACTTCCGCGCGGTCGTCGAGATCAACCTGATCGGGACCTTCAACGTGCTCCGGCTGGCCGCGGCGGCGATGAGCGCGAACGAGCCGCTCGACGGTGACCGGGGGCTGATCCTGATGACGGCGAGCGTGGCCGCCTACGACGGACAGATCGGTCAGGCGGCGTACGCGGCGAGCAAGGGCGGCATCGTCGCGCTGACCCTGACCGCGGCCCGCGACCTGGCCGAGCGGCAGATCCGGGTGATGACCATCGCGCCGGGGGTGATGGAGACACCGATGATGGCCGGGCTACCGGGGGAGACCAAGGCCACGCTCGAGGCGCTCGTCCCACACCCGTCGCGGCTCGGACGGCCCGAGGAGTACGCGCAGTTGGTCGACGCGATCATCGCCAACCCGCTGCTCAACGGCGAGGTCGTCCGGCTCGACGGCGCGCTCCGGATGCCGCCGCGCTGACCCGACCCGCGGGGGGCTCAGCCGCGGCCCTTCGCCCGGGCGCGGAGCGCGGCGATGTCGAGATACTCGGCCTGCGGCTCCTCCTCGGCGCCGGGGGCCTCGTCGCCGTCCTCCCACGGGTCGTACGGCTTGACGTAGTCCTCGTCGACGAAGCCCTGCGACGGGTCGTACGGGTTGGCCAACGGACCCATGGTCTCCATCGACGACAGGGCGATCTCCTCGTCAGGCAGCCGGTGCAGCACGTCGTTGACGTAGCTGGTGGCGGCGTCGTCGAGCGGGATCTCCGCACCGGCCCGCTCGGACATGAACCAGCGGTGTTCGAGCACCTCGTGGAACAACTCGGCCGACTCGAGCTTGGCCCGCATGTCGCGAGGGACCGAGCTGACGATCGGCTCGAACCGCTGGGTCAGCCACTGGTGGGCGACGATCGACTCGTCGGCGCCCTGCTGATCGGTGTAGGCGCGGTAGTAGTCGAGGTCGTTGAGCAGCCGGCGGGCCTGGTTCTCCTCGGTGTCGAGGCCGGTGAGCCGGATCAGTCGGCGCGAGTGGTGTCCGGCGTCGACGACCTTCGGCTGGATCCGGACGGTCGAGCCGGCGAAGTCGGTGGTGATGTCGAGCTCGGCCACGTCGAAGCCGAGCGCGTTGAGGCGGCGTACGCGCCCCTCGATCCGGTGCATCTCGCCGGTGTCGAACTCCTCGGCACCGGTCAGCTCGGCCCACAGCTCGCGGTAGCGGTTCTCGATGGTCTCGACCAGGACCAGCGGATCCAGCGCCTCGTCGAGCAGCCCACCCGCCTCGAGATCGCAGAACTCGCCGAACAGGTTGGTGCGGGCGATGGTCAGGTCGTGCTCGCGTTGCCCGTTGGAGAGTTGGTCGTGCAACTCGCCGGTCTCGGCGTCGACCAGATACGCGGCGAAGGCCCCGGCGTCGCGGCGGAACAGCGTGTTCGACAACGAGACGTCGCCCCAGAGGAAGCCGATCAGGTGCAGTCGGGCCAGCAGCACGACCATCGCGTCGACCAGGCGGTTGACCGTGTCGGTGCGGACTCCGCGGCTGAACAGCGAGCGGTAGGGCAGCGAGAACTGCAGGTGCTTGGTGATCAGGATCGGATCGAGGGGGAGACCCTCAGCGTCGAAACGGTCGGTGACCACGCCGATCGGCTCAACCGACGGGGTGTCGAGCCGGACCAGGTCGCGCAGCAGCCGGTACTCGTGCCGGGCCAGATGCTCGAGCACCTCCTTCATCGCGTAGACCTCGGTGCCGACGCGGACGAAGCGGACGACGTGGCGCGAGATCCCCCGCGGCAGCGCGACCAGGTGCTCCTCCGGCCAGGCCTCCAACGGCGTGGACCAGGGCAGCGTGATCAGCCGGGTGTTGGGGTTGGCCGCAAGGAATCTGGGCATGGGCTCATCTTGTCACCAGCCGAGCATCGCCCCTGGCGACGCCGCTGGATGCCCGGTGCCGGACACGCAAAGACCCCCCGCACCCGAAGGTGCGAGGGGTCGACGTCTTGCGGTCGAACGGGCGATCAGTGGTTGCGCGAGGACTGATCTGGTGAGATCCGCAGACCGGTGGTCTCGGAGAACACGTGCACGTGCGAAGCGTCGATCTGCAGGCGGACGGTCTCGCCGCGATGCGGAGGCGTACGCGAGGAGATGCGGGCCGTGATCTGGTTCGCCGTGATCTTCTCGTCGTCGCTCAGACCGGCGACGGTGCCGTAGAGGAACGCGTCAGCGCCGAGCTCCTCGACGACGGCGACATCGAGGCCGATGCCGTCGTTGCCCGTGCCGATGGTGAAGTTCTCCGGGCGGATGCCCAGCATGAGCTTCTTATCGTTCGGTGCCTTCGCGAGGGTCTCGCGGGGCACCGGCACGACGTAGTCACCGATGTGGATGCCGTCGGCGGCGACGGTGCCCTCGATCAGGTTCATCGCGGGCGAGCCGATGAAGCCGGCGACGAACAGGTTGTTCGGCTTGTCGTACAGGTTCAGCGGGGTGTCGCACTGCTGGAGCAGGCCGTCCTTGAGCACGGCGACCCGGTCACCCATCGTCATGGCCTCGACCTGGTCGTGGGTCACGTAGACGGTGGTGACGCCGAGCCGGGTCTGCAGCGCGGCGATCTGGGTGCGGGTGGACACGCGGAGCTTGGCGTCGAGGTTCGACAGCGGCTCGTCCATCAAGAAGACCTGGGGCGAACGCACGATGGCGCGACCCATGGCGACGCGCTGACGCTGACCACCGGAGAGGGCCTTCGGCTTGCGGTTCAGGTAGTCCTCGAGGCCGAGCAGACGCGCGGCTTCCTCGACGCGCTGCTGACGCTCGGTCTTGGAGACACCGG
Source organism: uncultured Actinomycetota bacterium (assembly GCA_963815905.1). Classification (GTDB taxonomy): domain Bacteria; phylum Actinomycetota; class Actinomycetes; order Propionibacteriales; family Propionibacteriaceae; genus Microlunatus. The sequence goes on from CAWFIO010000021.1 coordinate 248,508, forward strand.
CCATCTTCAGCGCGAAGCCCATGTTGTCGCCCACGGTCATGTGGGGGTATAGCGCGTAGTTCTGGAAGACCATCGCGATGTCGCGGTCCTTCGGCGGAAGGTCCGTCACGTCGCGGTCACCGATGTGGATGGCGCCGGCGTTGATCTCCTCGAGGCCCGCGAGCATGCGGAGCGAGGTGGACTTGCCGCAGCCCGACGGTCCGACGAGGACCATGAACTCGCCGTCGCCGATCTCGAGGTTGAGCTTGTCGACTGAAGGGTGATCTGCACCCGGGTAGACGCGGGTGGCGTCAACGAACGAAACACTGGCCATGCCAGATTCTCCTTTTCCACGGGCAGGTACGTGCCCGACGATCCGTAGTGGAAATAACGAGCCTGAGCATGTCAGATAGACCACACCGGAGCAAGCGCCCGGGCGGTCACCGAACCGGCCGAACCGAGGCGGCCCGGGTCGTAGAGCCGGCGTCAGCGCAGCTGGGTGAGGGTGGTCGAGTCGTCGAGTTCGAAGTTGTCGACCACGGCGGAGACCTCGAGGACATTGAGCTCGGTCGGGGCACCGAAATTGGTCAGGAACGCGGTGTCGGCGGCGTCGCGACCGGTAGCGATCCGCAACAGACTCTGGCGCGGGGCCAGCTGGGTGGCGTCGACCACCCACCACTTGCCGTCGACGAATGCCTCGGCGACGGCGTGGAACTCCATCGGGCTGAGGCCGGGCGCGTAGACCGCGGCCAGTCGGGCCGGCACGTTGAACGAGCGGAGCAGCGCGATCGACAGGTGCGCGAAGTCGCGGCAGACGCCCTGTCGGGCCAGCATGGTGCGGACGGCACCGTCGGTCGGCAGGCTCGATCCGGCGACATAGCTGAGCTGGTTGTTGACCCAGGTGATGACGCCGTGGAGCAGGTCCAGTCCGGTCAGACCGACGAACTCGGCGGCCGCGGTCGGGGCGAGCGAGTCGGACTCGCAGTAGCGGCTGGGGCGGGCGTAGACGATCTCGTCGATCTCCATCGCCGGGGGCGGCTCGGCCATCCCGTCGATCTCGGCCCGATAGTCCAGCACCAGCGAACTACCGGACGCCTGCAGCATGTGCAGCCGGCTGCCGTGGACGTCGATGATCTCGCGCGGCTCGATGCGGCGACCGTCGACCGAGATCAGCAGACTCTCGTCGCGGATCGGGCTCCCCTGGGCGGCCGCGACGCTGAACACCAGCGTGCTGGACCCCGAAAGGCCGAGTTCGATGTGGGTGGAGACCGTCCGCAGCATGGCTCAATCCTCACCCAACGGACGCCGCGCCACACCGCGGGTTCAACGCTCGGACAGCCTCAGCACGTGACGATGTTGACCGCCAGACCGCTTGAGGCAGTCTCCTTGTTCACCGACATGTCGGCTTGGAGAGGAAGCTGATCTCGTGCCGGCCGACCAACCGGAGGCGGCGGGTCCGCCCGACCTGGCCCGCGCGACCCGCGGACGTCGGGAAGCCGGTCAGGTCAGCGGCGGGTGACGATGCGCTTGCCGAGCGGAAACACGGTGACCGGGATGAGCTTGAAGTTGGCGATGCCCATCGGGATGCCGATGATCGTGACGCAGAGGGCGAGGCCGGTGACGATGTGGGTCAGCGCGAGCCACCAGCCCGCGACGACCAGCCAGATGATGTTGCCGAGCAGCGAGAACACGCCGGCGTCGGGCTTCTCGATCACGTCGCGGCCGAACGGCCAGGCGGCGTAGTTGGCCATCCGGAAGGACGCGATGCCCCACGGGATGGTGATGATCAGCAGGCAGCAGACGAGGCCGGCCAGCATGTAGGCCAGCCAGAGCCAGAAACCGCTGAGGACGAACCAGATGATGTTCAGCAGGGTGCGCACCGTGCCAGGATGGCCGGTCGGGGTGGCGCCGCCCATCGGGTGACTCCCTGGATCTACCCCGGCCCGGCGATGAGTTCGGGCTGCGGGGACGGTCGGTAGTGCTGCAGACTCACCCATGACTCAAGGAGGACCGCCGTGAGCGGATTCGTCAATTGCCTGTGGTTCGACACCCAGGCCCAGGAAGCAGCTGAGTTCTACACCGGGTTGTTCCCCGACTCGAAGATCCACGGGATCACTCCGTACGTGGGTGGCGACCGGGACGGCCAGGCCATGACGGTGGACTTCACCGCGAACGGCCAGAACTTCGTCGGGCTGAACGGTGGCCCGGAGTTCCGGTTCAACGAGTCGATCTCGTTCCAGATCATGTGCGCCGATCAGGCCGAGGTCGACCGCTACTGGGACGGTCTGACCGCGGACGGTGGCGAGGAGAGCATGTGCGGCTGGCTCAAGGACCGGTTCGGCGTGTCCTGGCAGGTCGTCCCCACGCGGCTCGGTGAGCTGTTCGGCGGCAGCGAGCCCGCAGCGGCCGGCCGGGTCGGGCAGGCCTTGTTCGGGATGAAGAAGATCATCATCGCCGACCTGGAAGCAGCCGCGGCCGGTCAGGACTGAGGCGGGATGGCCCGCTACGTCTCGATCGAGGAGTACCTGGCCGGGCTGGACCCGGCCGTGGCGGCGAAGGTGCAGCACGTCCGCGAGATCCTGACCGCAGCGGTGCCGAATGCGCAGGAGACCATCGCCTACGACATGCCGACGCTGACCCTCGACGGCCAGAGCCTGGTGCACTTCGCGGGCTGGAAGAAGCACCTGAGCCTCTACCCGGAACCGGACGGTGACGCGGCGCTGCACGCCGAACTGGCCCCGTACGCGAACGGCAGGGGGACTCTGACGTTCCCCTATCACGAGTCCCTTCCCGACGGGCTGCTCGAACGCATCGTGCACGCCCTCGTGGCGGGTCGTCGGGCCCGGTAATTGATAGCGCGGTCGAGCTGACCGCATAGTCGCGGTCAGATCGACCCCGTTATCGGGTCCCGGGCTGTTGTTCCAGATCGAGCAGGATGCGTTTGGCGTCCAAGCCACCCAGATAGCCCCCCAGCGAGCCGTCGCTGCGTAACACCCGGTGGCAGGGGACGACGATCGGTAGCGGATTGGTCGCGCACGCGGTCCCGACCGCCCGGATCGCCCGGGGCCGACCGACGTCGGCGGCGATCTCGGCGTAGCTGCGGGTCGAGCCGAAGGCGATCGACGGCAGATGCCGCTGCACCACCTGCCGGAAGCCTGCGGTCAGCCCGAGATCGAGCGGCAGGTCGAAGCGAGTCAGCCCGCCCGAGAAGTACGCGTCGAGCTGCCGGCTCGGCTCGCTGAGCCGGGCCCGGCTGCGCAGGATCCGCGGACTACGCTGCGTCGCGAGCGTGGCCAGCACCGCGTCGTGGTCCTCGCGGTCGAACGCGACCCGGGTCAGACCGCGTTCGCTGGCCACCAGCAGCAGCGGGCCCACCGGGGAGTCGACGGTCGCGTACGCCAGATCGAGCAGACCGGCGTCGGCGGCGTCGCGTTCGAGGCGGGTGTGGAGGCGGTCGAGGGTGTCGTTCATCGGGAGTCTCCTTCGAGGGTGAAGCGGCGGCGAAGCGCGGCGATCCCGTCGGCCGCTGCGCGCCGGGCGGCGTCGGGGCTGCCGCCGAGGATTTCGGCGACCTGGGAGTAACGCAGCCCGGCCAGGTAGTGATAGGCCACCGCGTGCCGTTGCTTGTCGGGCAACGCGTCGAGCGCGGGTGCCAACGCGAGCTCCGAGTCGGTGACCACGGCCCCCGTGAGCACTGGGAACTCGGCCACCGGAATCGGGCGGCGTTGCCCGGACCGCAGGGCGTCGATCGCTTTGCGGTGCGCGATGGTCACCAGCCACGCCTCGTGGTTGGCATCGTCGGCCAGCTCGGGATAGGCCCGGAGCGCCGACAGGAACGTCTCGGACCAGGCATCCTCGGCATCGGTCGGCGTCAGCCGGGCCCGGCAGACCCGCAGCACCGTGTCGCCGTGGCGGCGGACCAGGCATTCGAAGGGCGGTTTGGTGATCATCACACAGTAGACGTCGCCGCCCGGGGTTTCGTGAGGTCGAGGAAGCCTGGAAAATCGGTCAGACCCGGCTGAGAGGATCACTGCCATGAGCCAACAGCGCCCCGTTGTCCTGATTCCCGGTTATTGGCTCGGCGGGTGGGCGTGGTCGGCGGTCGCCGGGCAGCTCCGGTCGGAGGGGTTCGCCGTCACCGCGCTCACCTTGCCCGGGCTCGAATCGGTCGACACGGACCGGGGTGAGGTCTCCTTCACCGACCACGTCGACGCCGTGCTCGAAATCCTGCCGCCCGATGAACCGGCGGTGCTGGTCGCGCACAGCGGAGCCGGCGCGGTGGCCACCGGTGTGCTCGATCGGGCCCCGGAGCGGATCGCCCGGGTGGTCTACGTCGACAGCGGGCCGGCCGCCGACGGTGAGGTGGCGCGTCCCGATCTGCCCGCCGGCGCCGATCTTCCGTTCCCGAGCTGGGATGAGTTCCGCAGTCAGCTGCCGAGCATGCTCGACGGGTTGGGGCCCGAGGAGCTCGTGGAGTTCCGGTCCAAGGTGGTGCCGCACCCGGGCCGCGTGGTCGCCGAGCCGGTGTCGTTCATCAACCCGGCGCGCAACGACGTGCCGGCCACCGCGATCTGTTGCTGCTTCGACTCGGCCACGGTGTCGGCGGGGCAGTTGCCGATGTTCTCCACCATGCAGGATCTGACCGACCTGACCTACCGCGATCTCCCGACCGGCCACTGGCCGATGTGGTCCGAGCCCGAGGCGCTGGGCAATCTCATCGCCGAGGCGGCCCGTGGCTGATCAGTCCGATCCGGTCGTCGTGATCGGAGCCGGGGCCGCCGGACTGGCCGTCGCCGCGCAGCTGAGCGAACGCGGCATCGACCACGTGGTGCTCGAGGCGGGCGACGCCATCGCGCCGACCTGGCGGGCCCGCTACGACAGCCTCCGGCTGCACACCGCGCGCCGTCTCTCCGGGCTGCCGGGGATGTCGATCCCCAAGCGCTTCGGTCCCTGGGTCCGCCGCGACGACCTCGTCGAATACCTGGTCGGCTACGCCCGGTACTTCGGCATCGAGCCCGAGTTCGGCGTACGCGTCGGACGGGTGGAACGGGTCGACGACCGCTGGCGTCTGCAGACCAGCGCAGGCGTACGCGAGGCCGGGGCGGTGGTCTTCGCGACCGGCTACACCCGGACGCCGCGGCAGCCCGACTGGCCCGGCCTCGACACATTCGCGGGCAACATCCTCCACGCGGTCGACTACCGCGAGCCGTCCGCGTACGCGGGGAAGCGGGTGCTGGTCGTCGGGTCGGGGAACACCGGCGCCGAGATCGCCGTCGAGCTGACCGAGGTGGCGGCGGAGGTGATCATGGCGGTGCGTACGCCGCCCGGCATCGCGCCGCGGTCCAGTTTCGGCGTGCCCAGCCAGGCGATCAGCATCCTGGTCGGCGGCGGGCCGGAGTGGCTCGTCAACCCGCTCAACGCCGTTTTCCGGAAGCTGACCGTCCCCGATCTGCGCGCGTACGGGCTGCCCGCCCCGCAGGCCGCGTTCAGCAAGTTCAAGCGCTCGGGCGTGGTGCCGATCCTCGATCACGGCTTCGTCGACGCCGTGCGCAGCGGTCGGATCACCGTCGTCGCCGGAGTCGAGTCGATCGACGGAGCAGTCGTGCGGCTGAGCGACGGCCGGAGCGTCGAGCCGGATGCGATCATCGCCGCCATCGGCTTCCGTCCCGGGCTGGAGGACATCCTCGCCGGACTCGACGTGCTCGAACCGAACGGTCGTCCGCGGGTCAGCGGCGGCGAGACGCTGCCGTACGCGCCCGGGCTCTACTTCGTCGGAATCAATCCCGAGTTGGGCGGACTGCTCCGCCAGGTCGGCCAGGAAGCACGGCAGGTCGCGGCGACGCTCGCGGTCAGAGCGTCGAAGGGCGGCCGGCAGTACGACGGTGACGACCACCGCGACGAGCAGCGGGCAGACCGAGTCCGGTGAGCACGCCGAAGATCGTGCGTCAGCTCATGAAGTGGGTCAGCTGCGCGCCGAGCACCGGGGCGATGATCTGGGCCAGACCGGAGATCAGATCAGCCTGGGCGAAGGCCAAGGAGGATCGCTGAGCTCATCGGCGCGATGCCGACGTCAACGAGGGCGGCGAAAAGGTCCTCGCGGGTGGGGTCTTCGGTCAATCGTGCATCCCGGTGACGAGGTTCGATCCGCTCGGGTCACCGCCCTTGGTCGAAGGCGTGGCGTCGGGGGTGCCGGGCACCGCGTCTGCGCCGCCGCCCGAGGTCTCGGAATCGTCGAAGGACGAGGGGCCCGAGGAGACCTCGCCGCCCTCGGACATGTCGCTCGTGTCCGTGGGGGTTCCGGGGGCTTCTTTCTTGAACAGTGACATGGGTCGACGCTAGACCACCCTGCCAACCACGCTCGAACCTCCAGCCGGGCCCGACTGGGGCACTCCCTCGCCGCCGTCCGTCCGCGCACGCGGATTGTGCCGTCTGGCAACGACTGAAAATTGACGTCCAGTGCTGCCGGGCCGGGCGACAGGCCGATGTTTCCGTCTGAGTCAGAGGACTGGAGGTCGGAATTCAGAAGCCTCCGCCCGAGGAGCTTCGAAATGAGCTGGGTGACGTTGCTCGTGAGTGGAGCTGACGGTCGGACTCGAACCGACAACCGCCTGTTTACAAGACAGGTGCGCTACCAATTGCGCCACGCCAGCAGGGCCGGACAAGGCTACACGGGGGCAGCCGTACGAGCGACGTCTGCGCACACAATCGCCCAGACGACGGCCGGAAACCCCCACCCGCCATCTTCTGCGCACACAATCGCCCAGACGACGGCCGGACAGCCCCCACCCGCCATCTTTTGCGCACACAATTGCCCAGACGTCAGAAGGACTCCCTGACCAGGGGTATCAGCACCACCCGACCGTGCCTCACAGATGGGCGTGGGAGAGAACTTGGTCGAGGCGCCGGTGCTCACGCGTACGCGGGGTGCGGACGGCAACCTGAAGCGGTCGACGGCATCGCCGCCGCCGTGGACCTGGCGGCGCCGGCGACCGATCGTCGCCGATGTCATCCGGGCCCGACGCTGGTCGTGGATGACCGTGCAGGAGTGCACGCCCCGGCAGCGGGCCGATCTGATCCGGATGTTCGAGCGCCGCACGAAGCATCGGTGGCTCGCGTACGCGGTGGTCAATGTCGGGGTCTTGTGGGATGACGACAAGTGGGAGCTCGAGCGGGCCTGGCATGCGGCGATGAAGGGTGGCGGGCGGAAGCGCTACACCGCGATCGTCGCCCTCCGCCGCCGCAGCACCAACGAGTTGTTCATGTTCTGCTCCGCCCACCTCTCGGTCCACGAGCCGGCCGCGTCGATGTGGCGGCTCGATCAAGCCTTGCGCATCCACGAATTCCTCGGCGCCCTCGCCGAGCAGACCGAGTGCCAGCGGGTCCTCATCGGGGCCGACCTCAACTCGGAGTCGATGGCCCCCGACGGCCCCCGCGGCATCCTCACCGAACGCGGCTACCGGTCGTTGTTCGACATCTTCACCACCGAGCAGATCCGCAACGGCACGGCCGACACCCACAAGGGGTTCGCCCCGGCCACCGAAAGGCACAACTCGCGTCGGATCGACGACGTGCTGTCCATCGGCGTCACGCTCTACGCGGCGGAGATCGTCGAGACCCACAACGGCACCGACCACCGGTTCATCGAGGTCGGCGCGCACTCATGAGCAGAGAGGAATGACCGACGATGACCGTCACGAACGCCCAGATCGCCGCCGCCCAGGCCCACGGACTGACCCAGGTCGAAGCCCTGGCCGCAGCCTGCGACAAGCATGACTTCCGCTTCTATCACGCCTGCGCGATCCTGCAGAAGGAAACCGGCGGACTCAACATCTACGGCCACGACCGCGGCGGCGTCTTCTCCCTGGCCAGCGGGAACAAGGAGGTGACCGAGGAGAACTTCGCCGAGTTCTGGAAGAAGGTCAAAGCCGGCGCGACCAGCAACGGGGTCGGCCCGATGCAGATCACCTACCGCGGCCACTTCCCGATCATGGCCGATCTCGGCCTCAAGGCCTGGGTCCCGGCCGACAACATCGAGTACGGCATCCGGGTCATCGCCGCCGACTACCGGGCCCAGCGGGTCGCCGGCAAGACGGTGCCGCAGTCCTTCCACTACGCGGCCACGGTCTACAACCTCGGCTCGTTCAAGTCGACCTGGCCGTACGGGCTCGACGCACTCGACAAAGCGGCCCTGTGGAAGCAGCGGGTCGGCACCGCCGACCTCGGTACTCCCGAGCCGACCCCCGCGCAGCCCGAGACGATCGTCAACAACGCCGTCATCACCCCAGACGAAGACGCCCCGCCGAGCGCCAAGCCCGAGGCTGGGAGTACGTCTACCTGGGTCCGCGTCGACGCCGACGGCACCCTGCGCAAGCACGGCGCCTACAACATCACCACCCGCTGCCGGTTCATGTACCTCGAAGCCGGCCGGCTCTACCGTCGCGCCGGCGGCGGCCAACCGCCGGGGATCACCCAGGGCGGGCTCGGCGGCGTACCGGCCAGCGGCGCCACCCACGACCGCGAAGCACTTGACTGGGCGACCAAGTCGCTCAGCCGCGAGCAGGCCAAGCTGTGGGAGCTGTGCATCTGGATCGTCGGCTTCGCGGCCTGGATCCGACCGAAGATCGAGGGGCTGTGGCCGGCCCACACCCACGGCATCCCCAAGGGCGGGGACCTGTCCAGAGCAGCCCGTGACCAGGTGGATCAGTTCCGCGCCGGCCAGGACGGGCTGCTCGGCAGCGGTCCGTACAAGCGGATCCGCACCCTGGGGGTCGGGACCCAGACCTGGGAGGACTACCGCTCCGGGTTCGCCGTCTCGCTGCCGGCGCTGCAGACCGCGTTCGCCGAACGAACCAAGCACGCGGACGTCTTTCGGGTCCAGTGGGCCCTCGCCCTGCTGTTGCACCGCGATCTGGTCGGCGACGGTGATCCCGGCCCCCAGACCACCGAGGCGCTGGCGACCTTCGGACCGCTCGACGCCTCGACGCTGGCCCGGCTCGGTCTGGAGGTGGCGCCGTGACGATCGGCCCCGACCGGCTCAGCCCGAAGGTGACCGCAGCCGCAGTGACCGCGGGCCTGGCCGCGGGGGTATGGGCGGTGGTATCCGCCCGGATCACCGGCAGCGGCCACGTCGCGGTCACCGCCCCGCTCGCCGTCCTGGTGGTCGGCGGGACCACCCTGGCGGCCGGCTACAACACCGTCGATCCCTGTCGGATCGCGGTGCCGATCGCCGACGGTCTCTATGAGACCCCGGCCGGAGCCATCACCGGCCGCCGCGCCACCTGAGGCCGGTTCTGATCAGCTGAAGCCGGGTCCGCCGACGAAGGCCGTCCCGCCACCGGTCGCCACCACGGTGTCGTCCGGACCGAGGAACGCAGATTCTCCGCGGGCCAGAACGAGTTCCTGCCCCGGGGCCTGGAGGCGTACGCGGCCGCTGGTCACGATGACGATCCGTCCGCTTCCGGCCCCGGGCATCATCACCTCGGGCTCGGCGACGTCGAGCCGCCACAGCGCGAACTCCGGCGCCGGGGTCGGGTAGTGCCAGACCCCCGGGGTCTCCTCGGTGGCGACGACCAGCCCGGTGAGCCCGGGCTTGAAGTCCAGGATCGACACCAGCTCGGAGATGTCGATGTGTTTCGGGGTCAATCCGCCGCGCATCACGTTGTCCGAGTTGGCCATCAACTCGACCCCGCCGCCGGTCAGGTAGGCGTGCAGGTTGCCCGCCGGCAGGAACAGCGCGTCACCGGTCGCCAGCACCACCCGGTTCATCAGCAGCGCGGCCAGTACGCCGGGGTCACCGGGGTAATGCGCACCCAGATCCCGGGCGGTCTCGGCCAGCTTCGCGTACGCGTCGTCGCCCGCGGGTACCGTCGCCGCCGCCCGCTGGACCTCGGCGACGACCGGGGTGCGCTCGAGCCGCAGCAGCCGCTCGAACACCGTGGCCACGCGGCGTTCGGGACTGATCGACGCGTCGGCCAGCGGCGCGACCAGCTCGGTCAGCCCTGTGATCCCGAGCCGCCCGATCAGCGCGTACGTCTCGTCCGGGTTGCGGAATCCGCATAACGCCTCGGTGGGCATCAGCGCGCAGAGCACCTCGGGCTTCGGCCAGTCGTCGCGATAGACCCGGTTGGGCGCGTCGCGGGACACCCCGTCGGCCTCCTCGCGGGCATACCCGGCCTCGGCCTGGGCGCGCGACGGATGGGCCTGGAGCGACAGCGGCTGCTGCGCGGCGAGCACCTTCATCAGATAGGGCAGCCGCGGGCCGAACGTGGACACCGACTGCTCGCCGACGATCCGCACCGGGTCCGCGGCGATCAGCTCATCGAGCGGGCGGCCGTCGACCACCGAGGGGGCTGACGGGTGGGCGCCGAGCCAGAGCTCGGCCTGCGGTTCCCCGGTGGGCTCGGTGCCGAGCAATTCGGGGATGAAGACGGGCGAACCCCAGGCGTACGGCTGGACGGTGCCGGTCAGGCGAGAGATCAACGGGACTCCTGCGAGTTCGAGCGGGTGGTGCGCTGCTCGGCCCCGAGTGCGTCGCGCCAATCGTCCAGCATCCGCGCCACGTTGCGCGTCGCCGCCCACGGAATCATCGGCGATTCGAGTTGGCGGGCGCGGACGGCGCGGGTGACCTCGGCGATCTCGTAGCCGTAGCCCTGGCCGGGCCAGCTGCCCTCGATCACCTCGGGCTCGGCGCCGTCGCGGTGCACGACCATCCGCCGCGGGAGGATGAAGAAGTCGTCGATGGCGAGGCGACCGGCGGATCCGTAGACGTGCAGCGAGGTCGGCAGGTCGGCCGCCATCGTGCAGAGGATCTCGGCCGTGGCCGCCGGACGGTCTGCGGTGGCGGGGTAGATCAAGGTGGCGGCGGCGTGCGCATCGACGCCGGTCGAGGCCAACCAGCCGGACCCGGTCAGCCCCGCCGGCGCACCGAGGAACATCTCGACCACATGGGCCGGGTAGACCCCGAGATCGAGGATCGCGCCGCCGGCCTGAGCCGGATCGAGCAGCCGGTGGTCCTCATCACCGTCGAACCGGAAGCCGAACTGCGCCGAGATGTGGCGGAGGTCGCCGATCTCGCCGCTGTGCGCGATCTCGATCGCCCGCCGGATCACCGGGTTGGTACGGGTCCACACCGCCTCCATGGCGAAGACGCCGCGCTCGCCGGCCAGGTCGAGCAGCGCGTCGGTGTCGGCGGCGGTGACGGTCAGCGGCTTCTCGACCAGCACCGCCTTGCCCGCCTCGAGACAGATCCGGGCCGAGGCGAGGTGGTCGTTGTGTACCGAGGCGACGTACACGACGTCGACGTCGGGATCAGCGGCCACCTCCGCGACCGAGCCGTAGCCGCGGGCGAACCCGTACTGGTCGGCGAAGGCCTGAGCCTTCTCGGCGGTGCGCGAGCTGACCGCGATCAACGCGGCGTCGTCGGGGACGAGGGCAAGCTCCTGGGCAAGCACGGACGCGATGTGTCCGGTGCTGACGATGCCCCAGCCGAGACGCCTCTGTAGGAATGTCACACCGTTCATCCAACATCATCGTCATGACCTTCCGAAGTGGCGATTGATCAGCGCAGATGAATGACATCAATGTGATTCGCGTCTACGATGACGACATGATCGTCGTCCCCAACGCCCAGCCTGCGGACAGTGGACCGGTCGGGCAGTTGAGTGCCCGCGACAGCGACATCCTGGCTTTCGAGCGGCAATGGTGGAAGTTCGCCGGGGCCAAGGAGCAGGCGATCCGCGACAAGTTCCAGATGTCGGCGACCCGCTACTACCAGGTCCTGAACGCGCTGATCGACAAGCCCGAGGCCCTCGCCGTCGACCCGCTGCTGGTCAAGCGGCTCCGCCGACTCCGCTCCAGCCGTCAGCGGGCCCGCTCGGCCAAGCGCCTCGGCATCGACCTCACCTGACTGCAGCCCGGTCGTACGACCGCTGCAGACGACACCACCGGCAAGCTCCTGGCAACTAACTGGGGGCAGATAGCGCCTTTCAGCCGTCTGTTGCGGTTATCTGCCCCCAGTTAGTGGGAGCGGGAGGAGGCGGAAGGGGGCCGCCGGACCCGGCTGAGCAGCCCCGCGAGGTTCTCGCGGACCGGTCGGATCGGTGCATCGGGGTAGCCGCCGAGCTTCAGACCCGCATCACGCTCGAAGATGTTGGCGGCCGCGCGATCGCCGGTCCGCAGCATCGACCAGGCCGAGGCCATCGCGTACGCGGGGAAGAACGGCAGCCCGAGGCAGAGCAGGTACTGCCAGGTGTGGCGCTCCTCGTGAGCGAGCAGACCCGGCCGCCGCTTCTCGAGCGAGTCCCAGTCGTGCTGGGTGGTGATGACGCTCCCGACGGTGAACGCGACGGCGACCGGGAACCGCAGCCGGTAGCCGTCGCACAGCACCAGCCCGCGCGGACCGCGGCGGATCCGGGCCCGCCCGACGGCGGCGACGGCCAGGCCGAGCGGCGTGGTCAGATTCACCAGATTGCCGACCATCCGAACCCATTGGGCTCTGGTCTGCGGGCGCCGATCCCGATCGATCTCCACCCGTGCAGTATGAAGCAGCAGATGCGATCTAGGGTCGCTTCATGACGACCGAGATAGCCCCCACGCGTGCGTCGGGGGTCGAGGCCAACGGGATCAACGTGGTGGCCGAAAGCGAGCGCAAGGGTCGCCCGCGCGATCTGTTCTGGCCGTGGTTCGGAGCCAACGTCTCGGTGCTGGCGGTCAGCTACGGGTCGTTCGTGCTCGGCTTCGGCCTGTCCTTCGTCCAGGCCACCATCGCCGCGATCGTCGGCATCGTGCTGTCGTTCCTGGCGTGCGGTGCGGTGGCTCTGGCCGGCAAGCGCGGTTCGGCGCCGACCATGGTGCTCAGCCGGGCGCCGTTCGGGGTGCGGGGCAACAAGCTCCCCGCCTTCGTCTCGTGGCTGCTGATGGTGGGCTGGGAGACCGCACTGGTGGTGCTGTCCACCCTCGCTATGACCACCGTCTTCGCACGGCTCGGCTGGCCGGCCGGCGGAGCGACGCAACTGATCGTGCTGCTGATCACCGCGGCCGTCGTGGTCGGCGTCGGGGTGATCGGTTTCGAGTTGATCATGCGGGTCCAGACCTGGATCACCGTCGCCGCCGGTGTGCTCACCGTGGCGTACATCGTGCTGGTCTGGGACCGGATCGACTTCGGCGCGGTCGCCGCCCTCCCGCACGGGTCGGCCCAGGCGGTGCTCGGCGCGCTGATCCTGATGGCCACCGCACTCGGGCTGGGCTGGGTCAACGCCGCCGCCGACTACTCGCGCTATCTGCCCCGCTCGGCCTCGAGCGCCGGGGTCGTCGTCTGGACCACGATCGGCGGCGCACTGGCCCCGGTCGTCCTGGTCCTCTTCGGCATCCTGCTGGCCGGCTCGTCGCTCGAGCTGAGCGAGCAGATCGGCGCCGACCCGATCGGTGCCCTGACCGGCTACCTGCCCACCTGGTTCCTGATCCCGTTCGCCGTGGTCGTGATCATCAGTCTGATCGCCGGTGCGGTGCTCGACATCTACTCCTCCGGTCTGGCCCTGCTGTCGCTCGGACTGCCCGCGCCCCGCTGGGTCGCCGCGCTGATCGACGGCGTGATCATGGTGCTCGGCGCGATCTTCGTGGTCTTCTTCGCCGGGGATTTCATCGGCCCGTTCCAGGGATTCCTGATCACTCTCGGCATCCCGATCTCCGCCTGGGCCGGGGTGATGCTGGCCGACCTGATCCTGCGTCGTCGCGACTACGCCGAGCAGGAACTCTTCGATCCGAGCGGCCGATACGGCAGCGTCTCGCCGGTCCCGATCGTGCTGGTGCTGCTCGGTTCGGTGCTCGGCTGGGGGCTGGTCACCAACGGCCTCGCCGGCTGGCTGGGCTGGCAGGGCTATCTGCTGGGCCCGCTCGGGCTGGGTGGCCGCGAGGGCGGCTGGGCGTACGCGAACCTGGGGGTGCTGGTCGCGCTGGCCGTCGGCTTCTTCGGCCATCTGATCCTCGGCCGGGCCCGGGTCCGCGCGCAGGAAGCCCGGTGACCGGGGAGCCCTGGCTGGTGGTGGTCGACGCGCAGAACGTCTTCGCGGACCCGGCCAGTCCATGGGCCGCGCCGCGCTTCGCCGAGATCGTCCCGGTCGTGCAGCGGCTGATCACCGCGTACGCGCCCCGCGTCGTCTTCACCCGGTTCGTCGCGCCCACGCAGCCGACCGGCGCCTGGGTCGACTACTACGCGGATTGGCCGTTCGCCTTGGCCCCGCCGGACTCCGACCTGTACGCGATCGTCCCCGAGCTGGCCGGACACGTCGGGCACGTCGAGACGAGGACCACCTTCGGCAAATGGGACGCGGGTCTGGACGCGGCGACCGAGCACTCCGGCCGCCTCGTGCTCGTCGGCGTCTCGACCGACTGCTGCGTCCTGACGACCGCGCTGGGCGCCGCCGACGCGGGGGTCCAGGTGGAGGTGATCGTCGCCGGATGCGCCGGTGCCAGCGATCCCGATCACGAGCGTGCCCTGGCCGCGATGGAGCTGTTCGCCCCGCTGATCACGGTCGACCGTTCGACATCCGGACAACATTCTTAGCATCCGGACAACGGGCTGCGCTCCATCCGGCTTCACGCCGTAGGCTGATCCACGTTCATCCAGAGGGGATGAGGGAACGGCCCGATGAATCCCCGGCAACCGACTGACCGATCAGAAACGGTGCCAACTCCGGCGCGATCGAAAGCCGATCGCGACAGATGATGAAGGATTCGTGATGACCGCTGTGCTCCCTTCCCTCGCCACCCCCGCCGGTGTCCGACCCGGTGCGTTCGGGAACGCCACCCACCTCGTCTGCCGCGCCTGCGGCGAGAAGTCGCCCCTCGGCCCGTTCTACGCCTGTATGGAGTGTTTCGGCCCGCTCGAAGTCGGCTACGAATTCCCCCAGATCACCCGCGAGCAGATCGAAGCCGGGCCCAAGAACATCTGGCGCTACGCGCCGCTGCTGCCGGTGCCCGCCGACATCGCCAGCTTCCGCTCCACCGAGCCCGGCTACACCCGGCTCCTCGACGCCCGTAACCTCGCCGACGACCTCGGCGTACGCCGGCTGTGGGTCAAGGACGACTCGGGCAACCCGACCCACTCGTTCAAGGACCGGGTCGTCGCCGTCGCGCTGTCCGCGGCCCGCGAACTCGGTTTCCAGGTGCTGGCCTGCCCGTCGACCGGCAACCTGGCCAACGCCGTCGCCGCCGCCGCCGCCCGCGCCGGCATCACGTCGGTCGTCATGATCCCGAGCAACCTCGAGCAGCAGAAGATCATCGCGTCCGCGGTCTACGACACCACGCTGATCGCCGTGCAGGGCACCTATGACGACGTGAACAAGCTCGCGAGCGAGATCGCCGGCGAGGAGGAGGGCTGGGCGTTCGTCAACGTCAACGTCCGCCCCTACTACGCCGAGGGATCGAAGACGCTGGCCTTCGAGATCGCCGAGCAGCTGGGCTGGCGGATCCCCGACCAGGTCGTGATCCCGGTCGCGTCCGGCTCGCAGCTGACCAAGATCGACAAGGGGTTCAGCGAGCTGATCAAGCTCGGGCTGGTCGAGGACAAGCCGTACAAGATCTTCGGTGCCCAGGCCACCGGGTGTTCGCCGATCTCGGCTGCGTACCGCGACGGCCAGGACTTCGTCGCCCCGGTCAAGCCGAACACCATCGCCAAGTCGTTGGCCATCGGCAATCCGGCGGACGGGCCGTACGTGCTCGACACCGTGCGTCGCACCGGCGGGGCGATCGCCGACGTCGACGACTCCGTGGTCGTCGAGAACATCATCCGGCTGGCCAAGCACGAGGGTGTCTTCGGCGAGACCGCCGGCGGGGTGACCCTCGGCGTGACCGCGAAGCTGCTGGCCGAGGGCCGTCTCGACGGCGACGCCGAGACCGTCATCATCAACTCCGGCGACGGGCTCAAGACGATCGACGCCGTCGCCGGCGTGGTCGGCCCCAAGGTCACCATCCCGCCGCACTACGACGCATTCACCGAATTCTGGAAGGGTCAGTCAGCATGAGCGCCACCGTACGGATCCCCACCATCCTGCGTACCTACACCAAGGGGGCCGGCGAGGTCAGCGCCGAGGGCAGCACGCTGACCGAGATCCTCGATTCGCTCGAGGCGAACCACCCCGGCATCCGCGCCCGGATCCTCGACGACGCCGGAGCTCTCCGCCGGTTCGTGAACATCTACGTCGGTGACGAGGACGTCCGCTTCGTCGGCGG
This sequence comes from uncultured Actinomycetota bacterium, assembly GCA_963815905.1. Lineage (GTDB taxonomy): Bacteria > Actinomycetota > Actinomycetes > Propionibacteriales > Propionibacteriaceae > Microlunatus. Next base: position 264,714 of record CAWFIO010000021.1, read on the forward strand.
GCTCGCCGCCGAGATCGCCGACGGCGCCAAGCTCTCGATCATCCCGGCCGTCGCCGGCGGCTGATCCGCTACGGCCGGGCCGGCCACATCAGGGACTGGCTCGGGCGCGGACGGGCGCCGTCGGGGCTGGTCCTGCACGGACTGGATACGGTCGCCTCGGCGGTTTGGCTCCGGGCTCTTGGAGCCCCGGCGGCCCGCTGCCGGTTTCCCATGTTGCATGGGGAACTTGTGACGGCTGGGGCTCCTGGGGACCGGGCTGGAGGCTCGGTCACCGAGACCATGGAAAACCTGCGAGTTGCATGCGAAGTTTCTCGTGCTACCCGCAGGTTTCCCATGCAACATGGGAAACCGGCAACCCGGCGGGGGGTTATGCGCAATAACGACTGGCAACCCGGCAACCCTCCAACCCGGCGGCGGGCGGCGCGGCGGAACAGCCCGCAACCGGCGGAGGCGGTTCGTCACGGAGCAGGCGAGCCCAGGCCAGTCAGTCCTGGATGACGTCGAGGGTCCAGCCGGCGCCGGGGCGGGGGGGTTGGGTGAGCCGGATCTCGTAGTCGCTCAGGACAGTCGGTAGGTCTTCGACGCGGCGTACGGTCGCGCTCGATTCGAGCAGGGCGCGGGCGATCAGGCCGCGGGTGTGCTTGCTGTTGTGCGAGATCGCCACGCCGGCCCGGGTCCGGGCGCCGACCCGCACCCAGCGTTCGGCCGCGAGGCCGTGAGGTCGCCACAGCGCCAGGTAGGACGAGGACCGGAAGTCGATCACCGGCGCATTCCCGGCGGCGGCGGCCAGCACCGGGTCGAGGGCGGCCCGCCACAACGGTTCGAGCCGCTCGTCGGTGCCGGGGATCCGGCTGCACACCGGCATCCGGTAGGTCGGGATGCGGTCGGTCCAGCGCACCGCTCCCCACAACGCCGACGTCACCACCAGCCGACGCGCCGCCCGCCGCTTGGCCGCCGGCGCCAACGAGCCCGCGTCCAGCGCCTGGAACAGGACCCCGGTGTAGATGTCGGACACCAATCGCGCGGGGGCGGTGAGCAGGTGGACGTTGGCGGCGACCTCGGCCGCAGCCCCCGGCGGGACCCCGAGCAGCGCGGCCGCGTCGGGCCGCGAGCTGGCCTCGACCAGTCCGCCCAGCAGCCGTTGGCGTACGCCGGTCAGCTCGCCGAAGCTGAGTTCGGCCAGATCGACCGGGCGACCGCGACCACCCGGGGCCCGTTTGCCTTCCGAGGGCGGCAACAGCATCAGCACACCGATGTTCCTAGCAGACCGGGTCCGCCCCGCCCCGTCGGTGATCAGCGGGCGAGCACCTGCTCGTCCCTATCCGTTGACCGCCGACCAGCTCCCGGAGCTCCGACCGCGGGTGCGGATCACCGAGTATCCACTCGCGGTCGATGTCCAGGCCCCACGCGGCCATCACCGTCGGGCGCCCGCCGTCCCCGTCCGGTCTGATCGCCGACCGCCACGGTCGCTGGTTCACCGAACAGTCGATCGACCAGTCGGTCGGCTGAGACTCACCCAACCCTGATCAGCTGCCGCTGACCCAGCCGAAGAACCGCCGCTTGCCGGGACCCCAGTCCTCGACGTTGGGGCCAGGGATCGCGTAGTTCGCGCGGACCGAGACCCGCACCGCGGCCGGGGTGTCGAGGCAGTCGCGTGGGATGACGATCCCGACGTACTTCGAGCCACCGGCGTCGGCCGAGGCGGAATAGTCGCACTCGACCTCCTCACCCCGGTCGGCGAAGTTCTCGACGGCGCGGATCGGCACCACCTCGGAGTTGGGGTAGACCTGGATCTTGTATTCCGGGCCCGGATCGTCGGGGTCGACCTCGAGCCAGAAGGTGAAGTTGCTCGGGATCTCGTAGTCGCCGACCTTGGCCTTGACCCGGAGGTTCTTCACTCCGTGGCGCACCGTGACGGTGGTCAGGTAGCTGCCGCCGTCGTTGAAGGTCTCGACGTCCGCGGCGGCGGGCAGGGCGGTGAGCACCGCGGTGGTCACGGTGAGCGCGGCGACGGCGCCGCCGACGGCGACGCGCTGGAGAACGGTGGGCATCGGGGAGCCTCTTCCTGGCGTGGATTGGGTGACGCGAACCTAACCGAAGCGCCCCCCACCCCGCTGCTGATACGCCGAAGCGAAGCGGCCCGGAAGAAATGTCGGTGGTCCGGGGGAGGATGGCAGGCATGTCGACCGAAGCACTCGAACGGGTCATCTCCTCGATGGCCGGCCCCTCGGCCCGCCCCCGCGAGGATCAGATCCGGGCGGTCTCGGAGCTGGTCGACCACCGCAGGCACGTCCTGGTCGTGCAGGCCACCGGCTGGGGGAAGTCGGCGGTCTATTGGGCGGCGACGGCAGCCATCCGGGCGCAGGGGGCGGGTCCGACGCTGGTCGTCTCGCCGTTGCTGGCACTGATGCGCGACCAGATCTCCGCGGCCTCGCGGGCCGGGCTGCGGGCCGCGACGGTCAACTCGACCAACGTCGACGACTGGGACGAGGTGCTCGGATCGGTCCGAGACGGGTCGCTCGACGTCCTGCTGATCTCGCCCGAGCGGCTGTCCAACCCGGGCTTTGCCCGGCAGCTGCCCGACCTGCTCTCCCATTGCGGTCTGCTGGTGATCGACGAGGCGCATTGCGTCTCCGATTGGGGCTTCGACTTCCGCCCGGACTACCAACGCCTGACCCGGACCCTGCTCCAGTTGTCCCCGGGCACACCGGTGTTGGCCACCACGGCGACGGCCAACGAGCGGGTCACCGCCGATGTCGCCGCCCAGCTGGGTGACGACACGGTCACGCTGCGCGGTTCGCTGGCCCGGGCCTCGCTGCGGCTGGCGGTGCTGCCGTCGCTGAGCCCGCTCGAGCGGTACGCCTGGGTGGCCGATGCGCTCAGATCGATGCCCGGATCGGGCATCGTCTACGTCCTCACCGTGGCCGAGACCGAACGGGTCACGGCGTTCCTGACCGAGCAGGGGCTCGACGTGGCCGCCTATTCCGGGCAGACGGCCAACCGTGAGCAACTCGAGGACCGGTTGCGCGACAACCAGGTGAAGGCGTTGATCGCGACCTCCGCGCTGGGCATGGGCTACGACAAGCCCGACCTCGCCTTCTGCATCCACCTGGGGTCGCCGGCCTCGCCGGTGGCCTACTACCAACAGGTCGGTCGCGCCGGCCGCGCCCTGGACGACGCCCTCGCTGTACTGGTCCCGGCCGAGTCGGATCAGCGGATCTGGGAGTACTTCGCGACCGCCGGGATCCCGGTCGAACGCGACGTGGAGCGGGTGCTCGACGCGTTGGCCGGCGAGGAGTCCGGGCCGCAGACTCTGCCCTCGATCGAGGCCGCCACCGGTCTGCGCCGGGGTCGGCTGGAGGGGCTGCTGAAGATCCTGGCCGTCGACGATGTGGTCCAACGGCAGTCCGGCGGCTGGGTCGCCACCGGCCAACGGTGGTTCTACGACGAGGAGAAGTGGGCGGCGCTCCGCCGGGTGCGAGCCGACGAAGCCGGGCTGATGCGCTCGTACGCGCACGGGGAGGGCTGTCTGATGCGGTTCCTGCAGCAGGCGCTCGACGATCCGGATCCGCAGAACTGCGGTCGTTGCTCGGTGTGCACCGGCCAGCTGCCCGCGCCCGGCCCCACCCCGCTCCCCAAGACGATCGACGCAGCCCGTCAGTTCTTCCGCGGACAAGACGTCATCGTCGAACCGCGCAAGCAGTGGGTCGCGCGGATCCCGGACCGCCGCGGCAAGATCAACTTCCTGGCCCCCGGTCGCGCCCTGGCCTTCGCCGACGACCCGGCGTGGGGCGGGGAGCTAGCCGGACTGTGGCGCAACGACGCACCGGCCCCGCAGATCATCCTCGACGGGATGGTCGAGGTGCTCAAGCGGTGGTCGAAATCCTGGCGGCGACCGACGGCGGTGGTGGCGATGCCGTCGCGGCGCTACCCGCAGCTGGTGAGCTCGGTCGCCGAGCATCTGGCCCGGATCGGTCGACTGCCGCTGGTCGAGGCATTGGCTGTCACCGGCCCGCCGCCCGATGTGGACGGTGCGTCAGCGGTCCGGGCCACCGATCTGGTCCAGCGCACCAGCGTGCTCCCCGGGGTGACGTTCGACGGACCGGTCCTGCTGGTCGACGACGTCATCCGAACCCGTTGGACGGTCACGGTCGCCGGTTCGCTGCTGGCCGAGGCCGGGGCGACGGGGGTGTTGCCGTTGGCCATCCACCAACGTCCCTAGTCGCCCGACCTCGGGCGTCAGCGCTCGCTGATCTCGAAGGTCGTGCCCAGCGACGCGGTCGAGTCGGAGCCGACCCAGACGTCGAAGACGGCCGCGTCGAGCACCCAGTCGCGCCGGGCGGCGTTCCAGTAGCGGCGCTCATCGGGCCCGACCGGGAAGGTGACGGTCCGGGTCTCGCCGGCCCCGATCACCACCCGCTCGAAGCCCTTGAGCTCACGGACGGGCCGGGAGGCGAACCCGCTGCGCTGGTGCAGATACAGCTGGACGACCTCGGCCGCTTCGCGCTCACCGGTGTTGGACACCTCGACCGAGACGGTGACGGTGTCCTCCGGGCCGGCGTTCGCCGCGTCGACGCTCAGCCCGTCGTAGCTGAAGCTGCCGTAACTGAGCCCGTGACCGAACGGGAAGAGCGGCGTGCTGGCCTCGTCCCAGTACCGGCGGATCTGGTTCTCCGGCTCGTGGGAGGTGGTGTGCGCGTACGGGAGCGGCACCTGGCCGACGCTGCGCGGCCAGTTGAACGGCAGCTTGCCACCCGGGGAGACGGTGCCGAAGAGGAGGTTGGCGACGGCCGCACCGCCCTGGCTGCCGGGGTACCAGATGTCGAGGATCGCCGGGACGTTCTCGGCTGCCCAACGCAGATCGAGCGGACGCCCGTTCATCACCAGCGCCACGGTCGGGGTGCCGGTGGCGACCACGGCCTGGAGCAACTCGAGCTGGCGCCCGGGCAACTCGAGCGACGACCGCGAGGCGGCCTCGCCGATCATGTTCTGCCACTCGCCGACGACCACGACGGCGACGTCGGACGCGGCGGCCAGCTCGACCGCCCGGTCGAATTCGGCCGGTTCGTCGTAGCCGTCCGGATCGGCCGGGGTGTTCCCGCCGAACATGTCGAACATCGACGCGAAGGTGCGCTGCACCACCGGCACACCCTGGGCGTACGCGACCTCGGCCCGGTCACCCACGAAGGCGGTGATGCCGTCGAGCACGGTGACCGTCTCGTCGAGATCGAAGTCGAACACCCAGGGCCCGATGGTGTCGCGCTTGGCGTCGGCCAGCGGACCGATCACCGCGATCGAGCTGAGCGCATCCGCGTCGAGCGGCAGCGCACCACCCTCGTTGCGCAGCAGCACCGCGGCCCGTTCGGCCGCCACCCGGGCCACCACACGGTGCGCCGGGTCGGCCAGCACCTCGCGGGCCCGGCCCTCGTCGACGTACGGGTCCTCGAACAACCCCATGGTCAGCTTCGCGGTCAGCACCCGGCGGACACTCGCGTCGACCGCCTCCTGGCGGGCGGCCCCGGCGGCGACCGAGTCGGGCAGCGCCGCGTACGCGGGGTCGGTGATCGCCATCTCCATGTCGACCCCGGCATTCACCGCGCGCGCACCCGCCTCGGGGAAGTCGCGGGCGAAGCCGTGGGTGTGCAGATTGCGGACCGCATTGGCGTCGCTGACCACGAAGCCCTCGAAGCCCCAGGTCTTGCGCAGCACCTCGGTGAACAGCCACTCGTTGCCGGTGGCCGGGATCCCGTTGAGATCCATGTAGCCGGTCATGATGTTGCCCGCACCGGCGTCGACCACGGCCTTGAACGGGGGGAGGTAGACGTTCCACAGCTCGGAGTCGGACAGGTTGACCTCGTCGTAGTCGCGGCCGCCGAGCGCGCCACCGTAGCCGGCGAAGTGCTTGGGTCCGGCGACTACGTGCTCGGGCGTCCCGAGCGCAGGACCCTGGAAGCCGCGGACCTGGGCGACCGCCACGGCCGCGCCGAGATAGGGGTCCTCACCGGCGCCCTCGATCATCCGGCCCCAGCGGGGGTCGCGCGCGATGTCGACCATCGGCGCGAAGGCCCAGTGGATGCCGACCGCGCGGGCCTCGCGGGCGGCGACGGCCTGGCCGCGCTCGATCGTCTCGAGATCCCAGCTCGCCGCCATCGCGATCGGCACCGGGAAGATCGTCCGTAGACCGTGGATCACGTCGAAGCCGAAGATGGCTGGGATGCCCAGCCGGTGGCCCTCGATGGCGAGCTTCTGCAGCCGGTTGATCTGGGCCGGATCGGTGACGAACAGCAGCGACCCGGCGCCGCCCCGACCCAACGCCGCCTCGACCTCCGCCGGTTGCGCGGCCGGGTCGAGACCGAGGGCCGGCTCGGCCTCCACCCCCTCCGGCAGGGTGAAGTAGAAGTACTGGGTCAGTTGCCCGGCCTTCTCCTCCGGGGTGAGTTGGGCGAGCAACTCCTCGACACGTTCGGCGATAGAGGTCATCGGCGATTTCCCTTCGTTGGGGTACCCGCGGAGCGTATCGACGCCCGGCCCCCAGGGATAGAGCCGGTGAGCTCAGCTCAGATAGGGATCGGCCCAGGCGCTGACGATCCGGGCCGCCCGTTTCGCCTGCGCGCCGTGGGCCAGCAGATGGTCGGCACCCTCGAGCGAGACGAAGCTGCGCGGGTGTCGGGCCGCCCGGAAGATCTCGCTGGCGTTGGCGATACCGACGGTGTTGTCGGTCGGGGAGTGCATCACCAGCAGCGCCTTGCGCAGCGTCTGGATCCGCTCGCGCAGATCGATGGCACGGACGTCCTCGAGGAAGTGCCGCCGCAGGGTCAGCGCCTTGCCGCCGATCATGAACGGGGCCTCGCCTTCGGAGAGGATCCGGTCGATCAGAGCGTCGTAGTTGTGTTCGACGTGCGCCGGTTGGTAGGGCGCCCCGATGCTGGCGACCGCGCGGACCTCAGGGGTCTCATGGGCCGCGGCGATTACCGCGGCGCCGCCGAACGAGTGCCCGACCAGCAGCCGGACCGGGCGTTCCGACTCCTCCATGAAGCGCACGGCCTGCACGGTGTCCGCGACCTTGTGCGAGAAGCTCCCGTCGCCCCAGTCGCCTTCGGAATCGCCCAGGCCGAGGTTGTCGAAGCGCAGCATCCCGATGCCGTCGCGGGCCAGCTGCTTGCAGATCCGGCTGGCGGCCGGGGTGTCCTTGCCCAGGGTGAAGCCGTGCGAGAACACCCCCCAGCCGCGGAGCCGGCCCTCGGGAAGATCGATCGAGCCCGCCAACCGCGGCCCGCTGCTGCTGGTGAACCACACCCGTTCGGCCATGGCCGACATCCTGACACCTCGCAGCTGATGGGCCCCCGGGTTGCCCTCGGCCCACTGCAGACAGATGAGCGATGGCCGACCGGCTCGGCGCCATCCCGTGACGCAGCAGGGATCGCGGGATGAGGTTGAGCAGGCCGGCCATCGCCGAGGCCACGGCGAGACCGAGTGCCCGCCGCTGGTGTGGGACCGACTACCGCCGCGCGAACAGATACCTGCGGCGCTGCCTCTCCCGGCGCCACCGCAAGCTCGAACGCGCCCCGGCCCAGCCTCGGCACTTCCGCACCGACCCGGGTCAGGGCGATGACCTCCAGAGCTGACCGAACCTCAGCCCCTCACGGCGGTCCGGGCGACCAGCCAGCCGATGTCGCCGGTGAGCGCGTCGGCCGCTGCCGGACCCCACGAGTCGTCGGCGTAGGTCTGCAGCGCGGGCGGCGCGTCCAGCAACGGCTGGAACGCGGTGAAGGCGGCCCGCAGCCCGTCGGAGCTGGTGAACAGCGAACGGTCGCCGCGGAGCACGTCGTTGATCAGCGAGGTGTACGGGGCCATGGCGCCCGGGTCGACATGGGCCAAGGTCAGCTCGGTGCATCCCTCGGCCGGGACGGCGTCCGGCCCGGGCTGCTTGACCGTGAGCTGCAACTCGATCGCTCCGGTGCCGCTGAGGTCGAAGGTCAACGCGTTGGCGAAGTGACCGGCGGAGTGCACCGGGCCGTCGGGGGCCTTGAAGATCAGGCTGACCCGTTGCGCACCCACGGCCAGCTTCTTGCCGGTCCGGAGCACGAACGGCACCCCCTGCCAACGGTGGGTGTCGACCCACAGCCGGGCCGCGACGTAGGTGTCGGTCGTCGAGTCGTCGGCGATGCCCTCGGTGGCCCGGTAGCTCGCGTACTGTCCGAGCACGACCTCGGCCGGATCGAGCGGGCGGAAGGCGGCGATCACCGATTCGCGGGCGTCCTGCAGGTCGCTCGCCGCCAGGCTGACCGGTGGTTCCATGGCCACCTCGGCGGCCACCTGGAACAGGTGGGTGGCCAGCATGTCGAGTGCGGCACCGGTGGCGTCGTAGAACTCGGCCCGGTCGGCGATGTCGAGGGTCTCGGGGACGTCGATCTGCACCTGGGCGATGTGCTCGGCGTTCCACAACTCCGAGAACATCCGGTTGGCGAAACGCGACAGGTGCAGGTTCTGGGTCGCTTCCTTGCCGAGGAAGTGGTCGATCCGATAGACCTGCGCCTCGTCGAACGTGCCGTGGACCAGTTCGTCCAGATCGGTGAAGCTGGCCAGCGACAGGCCGTACGGCTTCTCGTAGACCGCCTTGGCGTGGCTGTTCAGCCCGTGCTCCGCGATCGCGCGGGTGGTCTCGTCGAACGCTTTCGGCGGGATGGCCAGGTAGTGAACGATGTCGGGCCGGCCGCCCAGGTCCTTCTCGGCCTCCGCGATCACATCGAGCAGGCTGCCCGGGTCGTCGCTGGTGAATCCGCCGCCGGCGAACCGAACATGGGCGGAGAACTCGGCCCACTGGTCGGCGTCGGGCACCTCGGCGAACTCGGTGAGCGCGTCGTGGATGTGGGCCTGGAAGTCCTCGTGCGCGACGTCGCCGCGCCCGTTGCCGATCAGCCGCCAGCGGGCTGGCAGCAGCCCGCGGGTGAAGAGGTCGTAGAAGGCCGGCAGCACCATCCGCTTGGCCAGGTCGCCGGTGCTGCCGTACACGATGATGGCGGTCGGGCGCTCGTCGGTGTCAGGCATGGTCGTTCTCCTCGTGTCGTCGTCGGAACAGGTCCGCCAGACCGAAGGCCAACGCGACGCCGATGAAGACGAGCGTCGTCCGCAGACTGACCGACAGTGCCTGGGGGTAGTCGCCACGGCTGGCGGCGAGCTGGGTGAAGAACTGGGCCAGGACGGCGGCCACACCGATGGCCGAGCCGACCCGCTGGGCCGTCTGCAGCATCCCACCACCGGAGCCGGCCCGACGTGGGTCGACTTCGGCCAGGGTCAGGGTGACGTTCGGACTGATCACGAGACCGCCGCCGAAGCCGGCGACCAGGAAGGCCGGCGCGAGCTTCAACCCGATCATTCCGTCGAGGTGTGGGACGAGGAGATCGATGGCCAGAACGCCGAGCGCCACCAGGATCAGGCCGATGACGACGAGCGTCCGGCCGAACCGTGGCACCCAACGGCCGCCGAGGGTGGCCGCCACCGCCGAGCCGGCCGCGAACGGGGTCTGGGTGGCGCCGGCCTGGAAGGCGGTGTAGCCGAGTCCCTGCTGAAGGTAGAGCGTGACGACCAGGAAGATCGCGGTGAAGCCGGCGAAGTAGAACGTGCCCAGGCCCAGCCCGAGGACGAACGACCGGACCCGCAGCAGCGCCAGATCGATCAGCGTCTCGCGGCCGGAGCGGTCCCAGCGGCGCTCCCAGCAACCGAACGCGACCAGCAGCACCGCAGCCGGCGCCAGGAGCCACCACGGGCGCTGGGCCAGCGACTCGCCCTGACCGCCCTCGACCAGCGGGAACAGGATCAGCAGGACGGCCACGGTGAACAGGCCGACCCCGACCGGATCGAGCGACTGCCGGGCCCGGCTCGGGGTCCCGGTGGGCAGCAGCTTGAGGGCCAGCGGGATGGCCACGATGCCGATCGGGACGTTGACGAAGAAAACCAGCCGCCAGCCCCAGTCGGGCCCGCCCAGGCCGATCAGCAGACCGCCCAACAGCGGGCCGATCGCGGTCGAGATACCGACGGTCGCCCCGAACAGGCCGAACGCCCGCGCCCGCTCGGGCCCGCGGAAGAGGTTCTGGATGAAGCCGGATACCTGCGGGGCGATCAGACCGCCGCCCACGCCCTGGATGATCCGGGCGACGGCCAACGTGGTGGCGCCGGGAGCGGCGCCGGCCGCCGCGCTGGACAGCGTGAACAAGGCGATGCCGACGATGAACACCGTCCGACGGCTCCGGGCGTCACCGAGCCGACCGGCCGGGACCAGGACGACGCCGAAGGCCAGCGCGTACCCGGCCACGATCCACTGCAGGTCGCTCTCATCGGCCCGCAGCGCCGAGCTCAGACTGGGCAGTGCCACGTTGACGATGCTGACGTCGAGCAGCGTCATGGCTCCGGCGACGAGGCAGACGACGAGCGCCCGCCAGCGGGCCGGGTCGGGGTCGTCCTGGGTGGGGCCGGGGGCGGCCTTGGCCGAGTGCTGGGTCATCGTTAGCCAATCTATGTGGCGGGTGGGGGCCGAGACCGGGACGACCATCCCGGGTAGCGTCGAGTGGGTGGATCTCGAACGCTTCCTCACCGCCCAGGACAGCCATCACACCTATGCGCACGCGCTGGCGGAGCTGCGCAGCGGGCAGAAGACGAGCCACTGGATGTGGTTCGTGTTCCCGCAGATCGCCGGGCTCGGCCGCAGCAGCATGGCCCAGGCGTACGCGATCGCCGACCTGGCCGAGGCGCAGGCGTACCTGGCCCATCCGGTGCTCGGCGCCCGACTGATCGAGATGTCGGAGGCCATGCTCGGCAACGCCGGTCGCTCGGCCGACGCGGTGCTGGGCGGGATCGATGCGGTCAAGCTGCGCTCGTCGATGACGCTCTTCGCGATCGCCGGCCCGGATCAGCCCGTGTTCGGCCGAGTCCTCGAGGAGTTCTTCGACGGGCCCGATCCGATGACCGAGCAGCGCCTGGCCGTGTGATCCGTCCGCCCCATCCGCGCCGTCAGCCGAACAGGTCGGCGCAGCGCTCCAGGTCCTCGGCGTCGGCCAGGTCGGGAAGCGACAGGAAGACCGTGCTGACGCCCAGTTCGGCGAGCCGGGCGTAACGCCGGGCGTGGTCGCGCGCGGATCCGGCGTGATGGCGGGCGGCGAAGGTGGCGGCCGGAGTGCGGCCGCGGAGCCGTTCGACCCGGGCCGCGGTGTCCTCGCGGTCGGCGCCGATCACGGGCAGATCGAGCACGGTGATCGCGACGGTATCCGGGTCGCGGCCGACCTCGTCGCAGTGCCGACGGAGGACGGCGAGCTTGTCGATCAGGGTGTCCTCGTCCGACGGCAGGTTGGCGCCGTCGGCCTGCTCGGCGACGATCCGCAGCGTGCGGCGTACGCCCGAACCGCCCACGATGATCGGGATGTCGCCGATCGGCCGTGGGTAGCAGGTCGTCTCCGGGAGTCGGACGAACCGGCCGTGGTAGGCCTTGGTCCCGGGCGCCCAGAGCGCGCGCAGCGTTTCGATCGTCACCTGGAGCCGGTCGAGGCGTTCGCGGGCCGACGGGAAGTCGAGCCCGTACGCCTGGTGCTCGCGCAACCACCAGCCGGCGCCCAGGCCGCAGAAAGCCCGACCGCCGCTGAGCGCATCGAGGGTGGCAACGGCCTTGGCGATGATGCCGGGCTCGCGGAAGCCGACCGGCGAGACCAGCGTCCCGAGCTTGAGGTCGGTGTCGAGTCCGGCGAGCATGCCGAGGCTGACGTACGGCTCGGGGATCGGCTCCCAGGCCCGGGCGACCTGCGGGATCTGGATCAGGTGGTCCATCAGGGCGATGCCGTCGAAACCGATCCGGTCCGCGGCCACAGCCAGGTCCGCGAACCAGCGGCCAGGGTCGGACTCGGGCCACGGGAACCGCGAGACCTGGAGGATCAGCTCGGGTCGATCGGTCGGCTTCGGGGCGGTGGCCGGTGCCGTCGTCGGCGCGACGGCCGGCTCGGCCGCGGTGTCGACCACGACGACCAGGTCCCAGCCTTCGTCCTCAGCCGACGCGACCAGGCTCGTGGTCCGGCGTAACTGCTCGGTGATGACCGGGGCCGGCACCGGGCGGTCGCGATCCCGGTTGCGCCGGCGGCAGAGCGCGGGTGGGGTGTTGAGGATGACCAGGACCGCCGGCAGCCCGGCCCGGTGAGCGGCGGCGAGGTGGTCGAGCCGTCGTCGTTCGTCGAGCCCGAGGGTGTCGATCACCGTGGTCAGCGACCGGCCGATCCGGGCGGCGACGATCTGGTCGAGCAGGGCGAACGCGTCGGTCGACGCGTCCAGATCGGCCGGACCGCTCCCGACCACGGCACGCAGGGCATCGGAGGAGACGACCTCGACCGGCCGGAACCGCTCGGCGGCCCAGGTCGACTTGCCCGAGCCCGAGGCGCCGGCCAGCACCACGACCGCCGGGTCGGGCAGCGGACGGTCCATGGTCGTCGAGTCTAGAGAGGCCGGCTCGCGGATCAGCGCGGGAAGTCTTCGACCTTCAGCGTCCTGAGCTGGCCGTCGTCATCGAGGTACTGGATGTCCATCCCGGTGGCGTAGCTGCGGTCGACCTGGGGCAACGGGGTGCCGGTGCTCGTCGGGACCGGGACCGGGACCGGGGAGACGGCGTCATGATCGGCGCACCCGGCCAGTGCACCGAGCGCGAGCCCGATCATCCAGCCGGCTGCGCGGTCCATCGCTGCCGAGCCTACGCGGGACCCTGCCGCCCTGACCGAGCCCAAACCGTCGGGTGCTGGCTGACCGTCATGGATGGGGTACTGGTCCATGAGGAGCAGGCCTTGCCTGGCGGGCCGGAGTGCATCGCCACCCTGCAGGAGTACGGGCTACTCATGCCCCGTCGCGACCCGGAACAATGAGCGCTCGAGCTCACCGGACGACGTCGTCAATCGTGGCGGCGTACCCGGCGATCTGGCGGCGGGTCGGGACCGGGGTCGGCCATTCCTCGGCCAGCCAACCGGTCGGCCGGGCGTCGGCCGGCCACGACCGGATCCGACGGGCGACCGGACCGGCGGACTGGTAGGCCGCATACGGAGCCGAGACGACGGGGAGGTCCTCCAGCGTTGCGACCCCGGGGATGAGCACGTCGACCGTCGTCGCGCGGCGGGGGAGCGGGCCGAAGTTGGTGACCACCATGGCCTCCGAGTCGGCAGCGCGCAGCGAGTTGTTCCACAGCCGCAGGTCGCTGCACAGGCACTCGAGCCCTTCGCGGGGCGACCCCTTGGTCGTCAGCAACCGCACCGTGAGTGGGCGGCCGTCGTCGCCCCGGGTCTGCAGCTGCAGCCCGCTGGCCGAGCCGAGGTTGTAGGCGACGGGGGGCGGACTCGAGTCGGTGATCGGTGGTTCGGTCGCGGTGTCGAGGCCCTGGCCGGCGTCGAGCGTCCGGATCCGCCAGGCCAGCGAGGTAACCGTGCTCGAGGTGACCACCCGGTCGATCACGATGACGAACTGCTGTTCGGCCGGGAGGTAGACGAAGGGTCGGCTGACCGCGGCGGGCGGCGTACGCGGCTCTGAGCGGGTCAGGTTCGTCGGGTTGACCGCCAGCGGCACCAGGCCCACCGGGGTGACGGGGACGTGGCTGAACACCGGCACGGTGGCGATGTCGACGCTGACCATGGCGATCTCGGCCGGCAACTCGGGGTAGGCAATCTGCGCGAGGGTGGTGCGGCCGATGCGGAGGTTGCCCTGCAGATCCGAGAGCCGGGTGCACAGGCAGCCCGCGGCCGTCCCCACCCGGGCCAACGGCCGGTAGACCCGGCTGTCGACCATCAGCACGATGTTGGCCGTCCCCTCGCCGAGCCGACTCAGCCCCAGGTCGATCGAAGGGGGCACGGGCGAACCGGCCTCGCGGCCGGTGGCGCTGAGCGGGGTGATCGACCAGTCGAGAACGGTGGCGCCGGCGATCCGACGGACCGCGTGGACGGCGATCCGGACCGTGACGTCGCGGCCCTCGGCCGAGGTCCACACCGCCTCGCCGACCACGGGCAGCTCCGGATTACCGGGCTCGGCCGTCGGGGTGGGCACGGTCGGCTCCGATGGGGGCGCTGCGGTCGGTTCGGACGAGGGACGCCCGAGCAGACCGGGAGCCTCGGCGTCCCAGCTGCAACCGGGAAGCAGCATCGCGACCAAAGCCAGCAGCGCGACCCGGCTTCGGACCCCGCCCCTCATGGCCCGATGCTACGCGGCTGCAGCCTTGCGCCGGGGCATGGCGAGGATGGCGACGGCCAGCAGCACGGCGGCGGCGGCCGAGCCCAGGAAGACCTGCTGCATGGCCGGCTCGAGCACCAGCGGCGGGATGCCGGCGGCGGTCGTCTGGTGGCCGATGGTGGCGCCCAGGTTGTTGTTGACGACCGCGCCGAAGACGGCGATTCCCAGCGCACTGCCCATCGAGCGGGCGAACATGTTGGTCCCGGTGACCACACCGCGCTGGGACCAGTCGACCGAGGACTGGGCGGCGATCAGCGTCGGACTGGCGATCCAGCCGAGACCGAAGCCGATGACCAGACAGCTGACGGCGACCATCCAGATCGAGCTCCGCGCGTCGAGTCCGACCAGCAGCGCCGAGCCGCCGATCAGGACGGCCGAGCCGATCAGCGACAGGCTGCGGAAGCCGATCCGTAGATAGATCCGACCGGCGGTCGAGGCGGCGATCGGCCAGCCGATGGTCAGCGCGGCCAATGCGAAGCCGGCGACCAACGCGTTGGTGCCGAGTACGCCTTGGGCGTAGAGGGGGATATAGGAGGTCAGGCCGATCAGCACTGCACCGACGCCGAGGCTGGCCAGGCTGGTGGTGGTGACCAGCCGACGGCGCAGCAGGTAGCCGGGCAGGATCGGCTCGGCGGCCCGCCGCTCGACCAGCGCGAACGCGACCAACAGAACGACGCTGAGGGTCAGGATGGCGATGCTCGGGACCGAGGCCCACGCCCAGAGCACGCCCCCCTCGAGCAGACCGATCAGCAGCAGGGTGGTGCCTGCGGTGAGCAGGATGGCGCCGGCGTAGTCGATCGTGTGCCGGACCCGCTCGACCTTCTCGTGGAAGTGCCGGATCAGCGCCCAGCCGGCGATCGCGGCGAGCGGGATGTTGACGAAGAAGATCCAGCGCCAGTCGAGGAAGTCGACGAAGACGCCGCCCAGGGTCGGGCCGACGACGGCCGAGATGGCCCAGACGCTGGCCACGTACCCCTGGACCTTGGCGCGTTCCTCGAGTGAGTAGATGTCGCCGATGATCGTCATCGCGGTGGGCTGGACCGCGCCGGCGCCCAGACCCTGCAGCGCGCGGAAGGCGATCAGTGCGGGCATGCTCCAGGCGATCCCGCACAGGATCGAGCCGAGCAGGAACGCGGCCACCCCGACCAGCATGATCGGCTTGCGGCCGTACTGGTCGGAGAACTTGGCGAAGACGGGGACCGCCACGGCCTGGGCGAGCAGGAAGACCGAGAACAGCCACGGGAACTGCGCGAACCCGCCGAGGTCGTCGACGATGCTCGGGACCGCGGTGGCCAGGATGGTCGAGTCGATCGCGACCAGCCCGACGCTCAGCATCACCGCACCGAGGATGGGCCCTCGCTCGGATCGCAGCCCGACGTCGGCGCGGGTGATGGTTTGGGTCACGTACGAGGCCAACTCGATACCGCGGCTACGCATTCCCGCCCGGAGCGGAATTCGGCAGCGGCCGACGGATTCGATAGCGGGACATCCCGCGTGATCGGGTCGGCGGCCAAACCGTGGGAGTCGACTAACTGGGGGCAGATAGCAGATTGAGAGCCGGTTCCGGTGCTATCTGCCCCCAGATAGTGACCTGGGGAGGGGGCGGAAAGTCGGTCCGAGTTGCTTGCACTCGCCTGGGTAGAGTGCTAAACATGCAGTTAGCACTCTCCTCGTGAGAGTGCCACCTCCTCAGTCGGTGAGGTCCCCATGGGCCGTCCGTCGCGGGCACTGCCTGAGGTGCATCAACCCAATGATGAGGATTTACGGAGAACATGCCCAAGCTGATTCAGTTCAACACTGAAGCGCGGCGCGGCCTGGAGCGCGGGATGAACACCCTCGCCGACGCCGTCAAGGTGACCCTCGGTCCGAAGGGTCGCAACGTCGTGCTGGAGAAGAAGTGGGGTGCACCCACCATCACCAACGATGGCGTGAGCATCGCCAAAGAGATCGATCTCGAGGATCCCTACGAGAAGATCGGCGCCGAGCTCGTCAAGGAGGTCGCCAAGAAGACCGACGACGTCGCGGGCGACGGCACCACCACCGCCACCGTGCTGGCTCAGGCCATGGTCCGTGAGGGCCTGCGCAACGTCACCGCCGGTGCCAACCCGATGGGCCTGAAGAAGGGCATCGAGAAGGCTGTCGCGGCCATCGTCGAGCAGCTGGCCAACACCGCCAAGGACGTCGAGACCAAGGAGCAGATCGCGGCCACCGCGAGCATCTCCGCGGCCGACCCGCTGGTCGGCGAGATCATCGCCGAGGCGATGGACAAGGTCGGCAAGGAAGGCGTCATCACCGTCGACGAGTCGAACACCTTCGGGCTCGAGCTCGAGCTCACGGAGGGCATGCGTTTCGACAAGGGCTACATCTCGCCCTACTTCGTCACCGACACCGAGCGCATGGAGACCGTGCTCGACGATCCGTACGTCCTGATCGTCAACTCCAAGGTCTCCAACCTCAAGGACCTGCTGCCCATCCTGGAGAAGGTCATCCAGGCCGGCAAGCCGCTCATGGTCATCGCCGAGGACGTCGACGGCGAGGCTCTGGCCGCGCTGATCGTCAACAAGATCCGTGGCACCTTCAAGTCCGTCGCCGTCAAGGCCCCGGGCTTCGGCGATCGCCGCAAGGCCATGCTGACCGACATCGCCATCCTCACCGGTGGTCAGGTCATCAGCGAAGAGGTCGGCCTCAAGCTCGACGGCGTCGGGCTCGAGCTGCTGGGCCAGGCCCGCAGCGTCCTGATCACCAAGGACGAGACCACGATCATCGAAGGCGCCGGCAGCTCGGACCAGATCGCCGGACGGGTCGCTCAGATCCGCGCCGAGATCGACAACTCCGACTCCGACTACGACCGCGAGAAGCTGCAGGAGCGGCTGGCCAAGCTGGCCGGCGGCGTTGCCGTGATCAAGGTCGGCGCGGCCACGGAGGTCGAGCTCAAGGAGCGCAAGCACCGCATCGAAGATGCCGTGCGCAACGCGAAGGCGGCTGTCGAGGAGGGCATCGTCGCCGGTGGCGGCGTGGCTCTGCTGCAGGCGGCTCGCGACCTCAAGCTGGATCTCGAGGGCGACGAGGCGATCGGTGCGAACATCGTGTTCGTGGCGGCCGAGGCTCCGCTCAAGCAGATCGCGATCAACGCCGGCCTCGAAGGCGGTGTGGTCGCGGAGAAGGTGCGCAACCTCCCCGTCGGACAGGGCCTGAACGCGGCCACCGGTGAGTACGTCGACCTGGTCGCAGCGGGCATCATCGACCCGGCCAAGGTCACCCGCTCGGCGCTGCAGAACGCGGCGTCCATCGCGGCGCTGTTCCTCACCACCGAAGCGGTCATCGCTGACAAGCCGGAGAAGGCTTCCCCGGCCGGCGGCGGCGACCCGAGCGGCGGCATGGGCGGCATGGACTTCTGAGTCCGACGCTCCACAGCTCCACACCAGGAGGCGGTCCCCGATGGGGGCCGCCTCTTGGCGCGTTCGGAGGCCGATGGCGGCTCAGCGACCGAAGTCGACGATCGGCCGGACATCGCCGACGTAGCGCGACAGCTGGGTCGGTTCGGGGACATCGGTCGGCCAGTCCTGCGTCGTCCAGCCGGTCGGCAGCCGGTCGAGCGCGTAGTGCCAGGTCCCCGTGGTCCGAGGCTCCGACGGTCCGACCCGGGTCGCTGCGTCCTCGGCTCGGGTGACGGCGATGTCGGGCAGGACGCCGTCCGTGGGCAGTACGACGTCGACCGATCGGGTCCCGGCGGGCAGCGCCGGATAGCGGGTCAGCACGTGCACGGTCACGTTCGAGCGCGAGAAGCCCTGGGCCCACAGGCCGATATCGGAGCAGAGGCAGTCGTACGCGACCTCGCCGTAGCGCTCGCCCCGGATCCAGGCAACGGCCAGCTCCGAGCCACCCACCCGCAGCCGTGGACCGCCGGTCGGGCTGGTGTTGACGATACGGGCCCGGTCCCCGGGATCGCCGCCGATCGCCTCGCCGAGCAGCGGCAGCAGGGCGTTGTCGCGGTCGCCCGCCCAGCGCAGCGACCACTCCAGCGCGGTGCCGTCGGCACCGGCGACGATCCGCTCGATCCGGACGTCGATCCGCCGGGCGCCCGATCCGAGCCGCACCGTGGTGCGCGCGGCCGGCGCCCGATCTGCCCCCGCCGGGCGGGCCAGGTCGACCGTGCCCCGGGCGGTCGGGACCCGGCCCTGCGGGGTGACCGGTACGTGGACGATCGGAGCGACGTTGGGCAGGGCCACGTCGACGTGACTGACGACGTCGGGCAGCTCGGCGTACGCGACCTGCATCAGCCGGGTCTCGCCGATCCGCAATTCCTGCTGGACCAGCCACGGCGGCGTACACAGGCAATGGTTGAAGGTTCGGCGCGAGCGGTTGCGCAACGGATAGAACACCTGGTCGTTGGCCCCATCGACCAGCAGGATGTCGAGATCGCCGCCGTCGGCCGGGGTCAACCCCAGGTCGGGTTGTCGGCCGACGTCGTTGCCGACGCTCGATCCGGGTGCGGAGAGCGGGGTGATCGACCAGTCGAGGACGGTGGCGCCGGGGACGCGGCGTACGGCGTGCACCGCGAACCGGACCGTCACGTCGAGGCCGTCGGCCGTGGTCCAGACGGACTCACCCGCCACCGGAATCTCGGGGTTGGTGGGTTCCGGCGCACGGCGCTGCCGACCGGTCTCGACGGGGGCGGCCGGTGATCGGCTGGGCAGGAACCCGGGCTCCTCGGTCGAATAGCTGCACCCGGCCAGCGGCAGGGCGATCACCAGGCCCAGCGCGCCCAACCGTAACCCTGCAGCCATGACTGTCATGCTAATTCGATGATCCAGCCGCGGGTGGTCGACGGACACAACGATCTGCCCTGGGCGATGCGCAGGGTCGGCTACGACTTCGGCGCCACCGACATCGCCCACCCCCAGCCGCAGCTGCACACCGATCTGCCCCGGCTGCGGGCCGGTGGGATGGGCGCGCAGTTCTGGTCGGTCTACGTGCCGTGCAGTTTCACCGGCTCCGACGCGGTCACCGCGACGCTGGAACAGATCGACGCCGTGCACACCATGATCGAGCGCTACCCCGACGAGTTCGTGCTGGTCACCCGGGCCGACGGGCTCGACCGGGTGATCGCCGGGGAGGGCCGGATCGGTTGCCTGCTCGGCGCCGAGGGCGGTCACAGCATCGACAACTCGTTCGGCACCCTGCGTTGTCTGCAGCGGCTCGGCGTCCGCTACCTGACCCTGACCCACAACGAGAACACCGGCTGGGCCGACTCGGCGACCGATGAGCCGGTCCACGGTGGACTGACCGACTTCGGTCGCGCGGTCGTTGGCGAGATGAACCGGCTGGGCATGCTCGTCGACCTCTCGCACGTCGCCGCCACCACCATGCACGACGCGCTCGACGTCAGCGAGGCGCCGGTGATCTTCTCGCACTCCTCGTGCCGGGCGGTCTCGGACCATCCGCGCAACATCGGTGACGACGTCCTGCTCCGGCTGCGCGACAACGGCGGGATCGCCATGATCACCTTCGTGCCGTTCTTCGTCAGCCCGGCGGTCCGGGCCTGGCAGGTCGAGGCGCTCGAGGTGGCCGTCGCGCGCGGCGTCGACATCCGCGACCTGGCCGCGATGGAGGCGTTCCTGGCCGACTGGCCCACCCCGCGGCCCGACGCCACCATGGCCGACGTGGTCGCGCACCTCGAACACGCCCGCGACCTGATCGGGATCGACCACATCGGGCTGGGCGGGGACTACGACGGCGTCGAGGTCGTCCCGGTCGACCTGCCCGACGTCGCGTCGTACCCGCGACTGATGGCCGCGCTGTCCGAGCGCGGCTGGTCCGACGCGGATCTCGAGAAGTTGGCCCACGGCAACATCGCCCGGGTGCTGCGGGCCGCCGAGGAGGTCTCCGAACGGATCCGTCGCACGCGTACGCCGTCGCTGCTGCGCTGGTCGGGGGAGACCGCGTGAGCGGGCTGCTCGAGGTCGTCGTGCTGCACGCCGCCGACGCCGAACGGGCCGAGGCGGGCGGGGCCGACCGGCTCTGCCTGGTCGGCTCGCTCGACCGCGAGGGCCGCTCCCCCGAACCGGCGCTGGTCGGTCAGGTGGTCCGGGCCACGTCACTCCCGGTCCGGGTGCTGCTCCGGCTGCGCGACGGCTACGGCACCGACGGCGGCGAGGTCGCCCGGCTGCGTGGTCTGCTGACCGACGTCGCCTCGCTCGGCGCCGAGGGCGTCGTCATGGGCTTCCTCAACGCGCACACCGAGATCGACCGCGGCGTCCTGGCCGGGATCGTCGGGGAGTCGGCCCTGCTGCCCTGGACCTTCGACCGGGCGGTCGACTCGTGCATGGCCACCGACCAGGCCTGGGCCGCGCTGCGCGGGATGCCGGGGCTCGATGCGGTGCTGACCGCCGGTTCGGCCCGTGGGGTGGCGGACGGTCTGGACGACCTGGTGGCCCGGGCCCGCGCCGACGAGACCGCCCGCGACCTGATCATGGCCGGCGGCGAGCTGCTCCCCGAGCACATCCCGTGGCTCGTGATGGCCGGCGTGCGCAGCTTCCAGATCGATCTCGCCGCCCGCCCGCTCGGTTCGACCAAGGCGTACGTGGACGCCGATCTGGTCGGCACCTGGCGGACGCTGATCGACGACGCGGTCCGCCGGGCCCGCCGGTGACCCTGTATGTCGACCCGCCGACCTGGCCCGGTCACGGTCGAGTCTGGTCGCACCTGGTCAGCGATCGCTCCTTCGACGAGCTGCACCGGTTCGCCGCCGAGATCGACATCCCCCGGCGGGCGTTCGACGGCGATCACTACGACCTGATCGCCGAGCGCTACGACTCTGCCCTGGCCGCCGGTGCCGTCCCGGTCAGCTCTCGCGAGCTCGTCGCCCGGCTGACCGCCGCCGGTCTGCGTCGCCGCAAGCGCTCGCGGCTCGCTCGCTGAGCCGGGACCCGGCCCCCGCCCGGCGTTTCGCAGCGGCGGGTCGCGTCGTTGTCAGCGGGTGGAGGATAGGGGCCGTGACCACGTGTGAACATCTCGGGCCTATCCGCTGACCCCACCACCGTCCGACTTCGAACCCTTCTGCATGGACTGCGCGCTGACCGGTGACCAGCGGGTGCACCTGCGCCGTTGCGTGGTCTGCGATCACCGCGGCTGTTGTGATTCCTCGCTGAACACGCACGCGACCGCCCACCTCGAGGCCACCGGGCACCCGCTGATGACCTCGGCCGAGCCGTGGTCACGGCATCTGAACACCTGCAGCAGAAGATCTTCGAGCCGTTATGCACCACCAAGCCAGTGGGCGAGGGCACCGGGCTCGGTCTCGACATCTCCTACCGGGTGGTCACCCAACGCCACGGCGGCGACCTGCGGGTCATCTCGACTCCAGGTGACACTCGGTTCCAGGTCCGTCTGCCGTTAACCGGGCCGGCCGGCTGAGCCCTCGCGGCGATCAGACCTTCGACTTGCGGTAGCCCGCCTTCTTGGCCGCCTTCTGGGTGCTGAAGCAGTCCTCGGGCTTGGTCCGGTCGTAGAACCGCTGGCTCGGCAGGTGGTAGATCATGCTCTGCGCGTTGCCCTTGATCGGTGCCCACTTCGGGCAGTTCCAGGTGCTGACCGGATCGGTGCGGCCCGGCTTGGCCCCCTGCTTGATCTTCAGGTTCTGGGTGCGCTTGGCGACCCTGGTGTTGCTGAACTCCTTGACCCGGTAACTCGTGGTGACCGTCCGGGTCTGGACGATGTCCTGGCTGAAGTAGATCGACACGTCGACGACCAGCCCGACCAGGGGGGCCGGTTCGGTGGCGACCGGCGCTTCGTCGAACGTGAACAGCGGGGCGATGATCCAGCCGCTCGCCTCGTCGCCGTCCGCCGTTCCCGCGACCGTGCGGGAGCCCTCGTAGTCCCCACTCGTGCAGCCCAGCTCGAGTTGGTAGCTGCTGAACTCCTCCGTGGGCGGAGTTGCCGCCTGGACGGTGCACCGGGCGGCGACCGAGGCGTACGCCGGCACAGCGACATAGGTTTCCTGCTCGCTACGGGTCCTGGTGACCATGGCCCAGGTCCGGTAACGGGCGCTCGTGGTCACCCTGTAGCGGCCGGCTTTGAGCTTGGCCGAGGTCTTGTTCTTGGCCACCGTCTTCTTGCCGCGCTTGATCGTGAAACTCGTCGTGCCGAGTTCGACGTTGCCCTTCCTGGTCACCTTCGGCACCTCGACGGACACCGTCTTGCGGTACTTGGCCGTGCGGTTCTTGATCGTGGCGATCGACACGGAGGGCTGGGTGGCCGCCTCGGCGGCCGGGGTGACGAGGACCAGGCCGCCCGCGGTCAGCAGACCGGCGGTGACCGTGGCCAGGATTCGGGGCAACAGACGCATGACAGGCGAAGGTAGTCGCGATGACCGGCCGGCGCCAATTGCGTGAGCCCGGTGTTACCCACCGGTGACCTGCGGGCCTAGGGCGCGGTCCGGGTCCAGGCGGAATCGTGCGCGGCGCTGTCGGCGACCGCACCGAGGACCCGCTGCACCGACAGAGCCTCGGTGAACGACGGACGGGGCTGCTCGCCGGCGTCGATTCCGCGAACCAGATCGACCACCTGGTGAGTGAACCCGTGCTCGTAGCCGAGGCCGTGGCCGGGCGGCCACCAGGCGGCCACGTACGGATGCTCGGCCTCGGTGACGACGATCCGCCGGAAGCCCTGGGTTTCGGTCGGGTCGGCCGAGGAGAACAGTTCGAGCTCGTTCATCGCCTCGAAGTCGAAGGCCAGTGCACCGTCGGACCCACTGATCTCGATCCGCAGCGCGTTCTTCCGACCGGTGGCGAACCGGGTGGCCTCGTAGCTGCCGACCGCGCCGCCGTCAAAGCGGGCGATGAACAGCGCGGCGTCGTCGACCGTCACGTCGCCCTGGCCGCTGCCGTCGGCCCACGGGCGCTGCTCGATGAAGGTCTCGGTGAGCGCGGACACCCCGGTGATCGACTGCCCGGTGAGCCACTGGGTGGCGTCGACCAGGTGCGAGCCGGTGTCGCCCAGCGCGCCCGAACCGGCCAGCCGGGCGTCCATCCGCCAGGTCATCGGCGTGGTCGGATCGGTCAGCCAGTCCTGTAGATATTGCGCGCGGACGTGGCGGATGGTGCCGAGCGCACCCTGGTCGATGAGCTTCTTGGCCAGCGCGAGGGCCGGCGTACGTCGATAGGTGAAGCCGCACATCGCGAAGACCCCGTGGGCCGCCGCGGCCTCGGCCGCCGCGGCCATCTGCTCGGCCTCAGCCACCGAGTTGGCCAGCGGCTTCTCGCACAGCACGTGCTTGCCGGCCTCGAGCGCGGCCACGGCGATCTCGGCGTGCAGGTTGCCCGGGGTGCAGATGTCGACCACGTCGATATCGGCCCGCGCGATGACCGCCCGCCAGTCGGTCTCGACCTCGGCGAAGCCGAACTGCTGGGCCGCCGCGGACACCCTGGCCTGGTCGCGGCCGCCGAGCACGGCGAGCTCGGGCGTACGCGGCAGGTCGAAGAAGCGGTGGGCGCTCCGCCAGGCGTGCGCGTGCACCGCACCCATGAACGCGTACCCGATCATGCCCACCCGTAACGGGGACGTGCTCATCTGACCAGCTCCTCAGGTGTCGGCAGGACCTCCGCCAGCTCGATCGGCCGACGCTCGGTCGACGACAGTATCGCGGCCTCGACCCTGGCCCGCGCATCGTCGATCGAGCCGGCCAGCGGGTGGGCGATCGGTCGAGGGGGACGACACGGAAGGAGCGGGTCAGGCGGCGAGGGCGTCCGGCAGAGGCTGGGCGTGCACGACGACCAGCGAGCTCACCGCGCGGGTCAGGCAGACGTAGAGCCGCCGGAGTCCGGTCACCCGGTCGGGCTCGCCGGAGACGATGTCGGCCGGTTCGAGCAGCACCACATGGTCGAATTCGAGGCCCTTGGCGAGGCTTGCCGGGACCAGATCGAGCCGGGTGCCGAAGACCTGCGCGCGTTCGCCGAGGACCTCGTGGGCGATCGCGTGCTGGTCGAGCAGCCGATGAATCCGTGACGCCGCGGCGTCGGCGACGACCACCCCGATGGTGCCTTCGTCGGCGAGCGCGGTTCCGATCGCGGCCAGCAGCTCGTGGTCGGTCTGGTCGCCGGCGCGCAGATCGAGCTCGCCGGCGTGGCGTCGGACCGAGTGCGGCGGGGTGAGCGAGGGGGCGATCGAAGGCAGCAGTCGAGCGGCGAAGTCGATCACCGCGCCGGGCACCCGGAAGCCGGCGACCAGTTCCTCGATCAAGGCGTCCGGGTGTCCGAGGTGGGTCAGCGATTCGGCCCAGGAACGGGTGGCCCACGGGGTGGTGGCCTGGGCCAGATCGCCGAGCACGGTGACCGAGCCGGTGCTGGCCCGCCGACCGACCGCCCGCAGCATCATCGGCGACAGGTCCTGGGCCTCGTCGAGGATGACGTGGCCGAGGCTGGGGGTGCGGTTGAGCAGGTCGGCGACCTCGTCGATCAGCACCGCGTCGGCGAGCGACCAGCGCGCGGCCCCGACGGTCCGGGCCGGCTTGCGGAGGAGGAGGGTCTGCTGCTCCTCGGTCGTGAGCACGCCCTCGGCCGCGGCGGCCAGGAATTCGGCGTCGCTGAGCAGCCGGAGCACCAGCTTGGCCGGGTGGAGGGTCGGCCAGAGCTGTTCGGCGTACGAACGGACCGGTTTGCTCCGGGCCACGGCGTTCTGCACCCGGTCGTCGGGGGAGTCGCCCGCGGCCTCCATCCGCAGCAACACCCGGTGGGCCAGGCGCTGCGGCAGCATGGCCCGGCCCGCCTCGTAGCGGACCCCGCGGTGCCGCAACTCCGCGATCAGCTCCTCGACCAGATAGCCGGCCACCCGCCACTGGTGGGCGCCTCGGGGGACGACCAGGTTCCCGGTCGGGGGGGTGAGCTGGCCCCAGACTGCCCGGTGCAGGACCTCGGCCATCCGCGGATCGCCCTTGAGCAGCGCGGCCGGGACCTCGTCGAGCCCACGGATCTCGGCCCCGGTCGCTTCCGACACCAGCGAGGCGACCGTGGCCTGGGTGGCGTCGATCTCGCCGAGCGCCGGCAGCACGTCGCCGATGTAGGACAGGAAGCTCTCGTTGGGGCCGACCACGAGGACTCCGGAGCGGGCGAGCTGGTCGCGGAAGGCGTAGAGCAGGTATGCGGCCCGGTGCAGCCCGACCGCCGTCTTCCCGGTGCCCGGGGCGCCCTGCACACAGAGCGACTGCCCGAGCCCGGCCCGGACGATGCTGTCCTGCTCGGGCTGGATGGTGGCCACGATGTCGCGCATCGGGCCGGTCCGTGGCCGCTCGATCTCCGACTCGAGGATGTCAGAGGCCGCCTCCGGTTGCGCGCTGGTCAGATCCTCGTCCTCGTACGCCGTCAGCCTCCCCTGCGCGAACCCGAACCGGCGGCGACGGCGTACGCCCATCGGCTCGCCCGGCCGCGCCTGGTAGAACGGCCGCGACATCCCGGCCCGCCAGTCGATGACCAGGGGTTCGCCGCCCGACTCGCCGGTGACGTGGCGGCGGCCGATGTAGAGCGTCTCGTCGGACTCGGCGCCGAGGTCACGGGCGTAGTCGAGGCGGCCGAAGAACAGCGGGACGGACGGGTCGTCCTGCAGGCTCTCCATCCGACGGTAAAGCATCTGCTTGAGGTGTTCGGTCGAGACGTGGTTGCCGCCGACGGGGTTGAGCGCGGCGGTGTGTTCGCGCATCCGACGCAGTGCGTCGCGCGATTCGATGAGGTGGTCCGCTTCATGGGTGAGGACTTCGGAGCGCTCGGACACGGCGGTCGACGCTACCCGCCCCTCGGCCGTCCGTCCATCGGTTAATAAGGTGGGCGGGTGACACCAGAGGAAACAGTCCGCATGTTCGTTCCCGCCGAGGACCCGGCCCTGCGGCCGCGGAAGTCGCGCGAGACGGTCCGCGTGATCATCATCGACTTCGACAAGACGCTGTTGTTCGAGGACAGCGACCCGGGGATCCCGGACTCGCGGTGGTGGGTGACGCCCGGCGGGGGCGTTGATCCGGGTGAGTCGCTGGTGGAGACGGCGATCCGCGAGGTCCGTGAGGAGACCGGTCTCGAGCTCCGACCCGACCAGCTCCTCGGCCCGATCGCCACCCGCCACGTCGTCCACGGCTATTCCGACCAGGTCATCGAGCAGGACGAGAGCTTCTTCCTCGCGATGGTCGACTACTTCGACGTCAACACCGCCGCCCACACCCCCGAGGAGAAGGCCACCCTCCTCCAGTGGCGCTGGTGGTCCCACGACGACCTCCGCCACACCGACGAGTGGATCTGGCCCACCGAGCTCGTCGAGCTCTGGTCCCTGGCCGGTGAACCCGAGCGCTGGCCCGTCCCCCTCGGCACCCAGGAAGAATCCACCGTCCTCGACTCCTGAGTCGCGACCCCCGGCGAGCACCCAGAGCGATCAACGGAGGTACTTGTGCCGGGAGTACCCGGCAGAAGTACCTCCGTTGTGTGTTCCAGCGCCCCAGAAGCCTCGGGCGGCGCGGTCGTGTGGCGCCAGAGCGCGGAAAAGCCGGCGCCAGTCGCCGCTCCTGCCGGCGATCTCCGCCTGAGCCGCCGGGCCGACCCGCGACTGGCGCCGGATTTTCTGCGCGAGCGCCGCCGGGCCCCGACGCGGACGCCAGAAGCCGGTGGGGTCGAGGGGCCGACCCGAAAAGCTGAAGATCCTGAATCCCGGCCCGGCACACGATCGCAACCTCGGACACCCACACGACCCACACCTTTTCGGGTCGGCCCCTCGACCCCACCGGCGTCGAGCCAGCTGGTGCGAGGAGGGCGTGCTATTCAGCCGCCAGCGCGTCCGTCGCGTCGAGAATGCGATAGCCATATCCCTGCTCAGCCAGGAATCGCTGCCGATGAGCAGCGAAATCGGCGTCGACGGTGTCGCGGGACACGACCGCGTAGAAGCGGGCCATGACGCCGTCGGCCTTCGGGCGCAGCAACCGGCCCAGCCGCTGGGCCTCCTCCTGCCGCGACCCGAACGCCCCCGACACCTGGATGGCGACCTGCGCGGAGGGGAGGTCGATCGAGAAGTTGGCCACCTTGCTGACGACGAGCAGGTCGATCTCGCCGGTGCGGAAGGCGTCGTAGAGCTTCTCTCGCTGCCGCACCGTGGTCGCCCCGGTGATCAGCGGCGAACCCAGCCGCTCGGCGAGCTCCTCGAGCTGGTCGACGTACTGCCCGATGACCAGGGTCGGGGTCCCGCGGTGCTTGGCGACCAGCTCGACGACGACGTCGGTCTTCGTGTCGGCCGTCGCGGCCAGCCGGTACTTCACGTCGGGTTCGGCGACGGCGTAGGTCATCCGCTCGGCGTCGGTGAGGGTGACGCGGACCTCGATGCAGTCAGCCGGGGCGATGTAGCCCTGCGACTCGATGTCCTTCCAGGGGGCGTCGAAGCGCTTGGGCCCGATGAGGGAGAAGACGTCACCCTCGCGGCCGTCCTCGCGGACCAGCGTCGCGGTCAGTCCCAGGCGCCGACGGGCCTGCAGGTCGGCGGTCATCCGGAAGACGGGGGCGGGCAGCAGGTGGACCTCGTCGTAGATGATCAGACCCCAGTCGCGGGCGTCGAACAGCTCGAGGTGCGGGTGCACGCCGCCCCGCTTGGTCGTGATGACCTGATAGGTGGCGATGGTGACCGGCCGGATCTCCTTCTTAGAGCCGGAGTATTCGCCGATCTCCTCGGCGGTCAGGGAGGTGCGTTTGATCAGCTCGTCGCGCCACTGCCGGGCGGAGACGGTGTTGGTGACCAGGATCAACGTCGTGGCGCTCGCCTTGGCCATGGCCGCCGCGCCGACGATCGTCTTGCCCGCACCGCAGGGGAGCACGACGACGCCCGAGCCGCCGTGCCAGAACGAGTCGGCCGCCTGACCCTGGTAGGGCCGCAGCTCCCAGCCGTTCTCGTCGAGCTCGATGCCGTGGGCTTCGCCGTCGACGTAGCCGGCGAGGTCCTCGGCCGGCCAGCCGAGCTTGAGCAGCACTTGCTTGAGGTGGCCGCGCTCGCTCGGATGGATGATCACCGAGTCGTCGTCGATCTTCGATCCGACCAGGCCTTTCACCTTGGCGCTGCGCAGCACCTCGGTGAGCACGGCGCGGTCGGTGCTGACCAGGACCAGCCCGTGGGTCGGGTGCTTCTCGATCCGCAGCCGGCCGTAGCGGTCCATGGTGTCGGCGACGTCGACCAGCAGCGAGGTGGGGACCGGGTAGCGGCTGTAGGTGATGAGGGTGTCGACGACCTGTTCGGCGTCGTGCCCGGCGGCACGGGCATTCCACAGACCCAGCGGGGTGAGCCGGTAGGTGTGGATGTGTTCCGGGGCCCGTTCGAGCTCGGCGAACGGCGCGATGGCGATCCGGCAGGCGTCCGCGGACGGGTGGTCGATCTCGAGTAGCAGGGTGCGGTCGGACTGGACGACGAGCGGTCCGGCTCCGGTGGAGGGCGCGACCATCAGGTCTGGTCCTTCGATGGTGGGTCGGTCGACGCCGAGGCGTCGGCCTGCGGGGCGGCTTCCGCGGGTGGGGGATCGGGGGCGGTGTCGTTCGGAGCGGGCTCGGGTGCCGGCGTACTCGGTTCGACGCTCGGGGCGGGCGACGGAACGTCCAAGGGGCGGCTGACCACGACGGCCGCGGTCTCGCTCTCGTTCCCGGCGGCGTCGATCGCGGTCACCTGCACCAGCTGGCGGGTCGAGTCGTCGTTGAACCAGCGCAACCGGGCGTGGGTGCTGGTCGTGGCCGCGATCGGGTATCCGTTGAGGCTGATCGCGTAGCCGACGACCGCGATGTTGTCGCTGGCCGCGGCCCATTCGAGATCGAGTCGGTCATGGGTCGACTTCGCGGCGGTGATCCTCTCGACCTGGCGCGGCGCCTCGCCGTCCTCGCCCGCAGGCCGCGGATCGCGGGCGGTCGCGGTGGGAACGGGTTGCCGACGTGCCGATCGCTGGTCCACGGCGGCCGTCGGATCGGAGGTCGACCGGTTCGGGTGCGTACGCCGGGTCGGTGGGGCGGAGGTGGTGTCGGCGTCGACCGGCTGCGCGACCGTCCGTACGCCGCGCCCCGCGGTGCCGCCCGGGGCCGGATCGCTCTCCAGGGGTTGCCGGGCCTGCGGGCTGCTGACCCCGGTCACGCTCGGCACCAGGTAGAGCGAGCTGACTCCGAGCGCGCAGACGCCGAACACCAAGAGGCGTCGGATCGTCGTGGCTCGCACCGCGTCAGTGTAATCGCCCCGCCGAACTGCCCCAGCCGGTTCGCGCACGCGCCGGCGGGGGTCAGGCCGACTGCGCCGGCACCCGGGAGCGGCGCCGAGGAGCGCTCAGTTCGGCGGCGATCTCGGCGGCCTTCCGAGCCGCTTCGGGCCGCACCGGCGCGGACGCCGGAGCGCGCGCCACGGTGGGGGCGACGACGGTGGTGCCGCCGGCGTCTTCGAGCACCGGGGGCATCCCGAGGTCGCGGAGCAGCTCGACCAGTTCGCCCGGGTCGGCATCGGCGATCAGCACCCCCGGGGCGATCTCGCGCAACCGCAGCGACTCCGCCGCGGGGTGGGCCAACAGGTGCGCCGCCTGGGCCACGTCGTCGACCCGGAGGTACGCCGCGGCCACGCCGATCCGCACACTGCCGTGGCGGCGTTGCACGTCGGCGACGAGGAAGTCGAGTGGTTGCGGCACCGCGGTGGTGGCGTGGTCGGTGAGCCAGGCCCGCACCCGGTCGGTCGTCCAACCGGCGTCGAAGGCTCGGCGCAGTGATGCGCTGCTGAACCGGTAGACCCCGCCGCCGCCGCGGGACTCCTGATCGGCGAGCAGTCGCAGGTCGCGGGCCACCGTCGCCTCGAGCGGTCCCGGGGCGACAGCGGTCAGGTCGGCCTGCAGCACGATCCGCTCGACCGGCTCCGGGAACCGCTCGCCCAGCTCGGCGGGCACCGCGTGGTCGGCCGATCCGGTGGTGGCGGCCAGGACGGTGACCGCGTCGAGTGCGACCAATCCGAGCCAGGCCGCTTCACGCCAGGTCCACTCGATCACGGTGGTGGCGGACAGCCGGTGGGTCTGGATCAGGTGCGGCAGCCGCCAGGCCAGTCGTTCGGCCAGCCGGTTCCGGTCGGGGACCGCGCCGGTGCCGGACTCCAGCGCCAGCGCGACCGTCGTTCGCCGCAGCACCGGCGCGTAATCCGCCTCGGCTTCCGGCCCCAGAGCATGGGCTCCGGGCAACGCCGACTGACCGAACCAGCGTTCGGCGGCCAGCCACCCGGTGAGCAGCGCCGACCAACGCTCGGCCGGGGGCTGAAGCGACCAGGCATCGGCCTGGGCGGTGGGCAGCAGCGCATGGGCGGCGCCGATCGCGGCCAGCCCGGCGGCCGTGGCCAGTTCGACGATGAAGACGGTGTGCGGCTGGTCGGTGCCGAGTCGACGGGCCAGGGTGGCGACATCGCGCGCGCTGAGCGCGCCGGTCCGCAGCAGTCGGTGTGGTCGCTCGTCGAGGGCCTGGATCAGGAGTTCGACATCGTGGACCGCGGCGAACGCAGCGCCGACCGCGGCCTGGTCGTGGTGCCGGGCGTAACGCTCGATCAGCGGCTCGGCGAGCGGCTCCGGGGCGGTCGGCGAGACCGGCGTCCGGCTGAACCGTGCGCCCCGCAGGACCCAGGCCACCTCGCGCGGCAGGATCACCGTGTCGCCGTCGAGCGGCCGCAGCAGTTGCCGGGCCAGCAGCCGCTCGATCGGTGTCGTCGCCGTGGCCAGGTCGACGGGCCGATCAGCGCGCCGGACCGTGCCGGTGGGGGACCACTGCAGCCGATCCAGGACCGCGCGCTCGTCCTCGGAACACCCGTCCAGGGCCAGCTGGATCTGCTCCGGGGTCAACGGTCGAGGGCTCGCGGTGGCCAGCCCGCCAGGATGGGTCGGCTGGGCCTCGCGGACCGCACGGACCAGGTGCAGTTCCTGGTCGCCACCCCAGACCAGGGCGCGGACCCGCAGGTCGTCGACGGCCCGGTGGACCGCCTCGGACTCGGCACCCAGCAGCGCGCGGAGCCCCTCGACAGCGACCGGATCCGGGAGAGCCGCGAGGGCTTCGACGACCAACCCCTGCCAGGCGTCGAGCGTCTGGAGGGCGGCACGCACCGACGACGCCCGGCTGGCCCGCTGAGTCAGCTCGGCCAGGTCCAGCGGCGGCGGCGAGGCCAGATCGGGGCGCAACTCGAGCAGCGTGGTCAGCTGCGCCGGGGTCAGCCGGCGGACCGCTTCGGGCAGGGTGCGTAGCCGGGGGATCGGGGTCATGCGGTCATCCCCAGGGGTTCCGGGGCGCAGCCGGGGCCACGTCGTCCGAGCGCAGACCGGCCCGGACGATCAGCACGGTGGCGATCGCCATCAGCCAGGACAACACCAGGGCGGTCACGCCCACCGCACCCCACCAGTCGCTGAAGTCCAGCGGACCGGCCAGCGCGAAGACCAACGCCAGCACGGCGAACAGCGCCACAGCCACCCGCCAGGCGACCTGCACCGAGGCCGTGGCCACCCGGATGCGGCGACTCAGGGCGAAGCCGATCACGAAGGTGATCGGTGCGACGACGTAGACGAGGCCGCCGATCAGCAGCGTGATCAGCAGTCCGAGGTTGACCGCATCGACCACGGCCCGCGCGGTGACGGGCGGCGCGGCGGGCGTCGGGGCGTACGCGCCAGGACCGAACCACTGCGGCGTGCCGGGGGCGGGTGCGCCGGGGGGTGGAGGGGCGCCGAACGGTCCGGGCGCGGTGGCGCCACCGGCGCCGCTGAGCAGGATGGGCTGGCGGGCGGTCGCGGCGGCGGTCGCCGGGACCACGCCGCCGAGGGCTCCGGGCGCGCCGTTCGGCGGGCTCCAGTGCACGCCGCCCCAGGCCGAGGAATCCGTGATCGCCGCGTTCGCGACGTCGAACGGCAACTGGGGGTCACGTCGGTCTTCGATCGGTGCGACCAGAGTGCTCAGCGGAGCCACGGGGGCCGACGGATCGGCGAACGCCGGGCGGTTCAACGGGGCCTGCCCGGCTTGGCGGTCGTACGGGACCGCCTGCGACAACGGGGGCGCGGCGTCGGGGTCGGCGAACTCGGTCGGTCGCTCGACGGGCGCGTATTCCGGTCCGTCCTCCCAGGTCGCCATGGATGTCATCGTAGACGCGTGGGCGTGCTGTCCAGGGGTGGCAATTGGCTTGGGCCACGGCGGTGGAGCGACTAGTCTCAGCGTTCACAGTTTTCTGATCTCGACGCGAACGGTCTCGGTGTGACGTGTGCCGATCGGGTGAACACCAGACAGGTGAGGTGCGACGTGCCCGTAGGCAAAGTGCGTTTCTACGACGCTGAAAAGGGCTTCGGCTTCTTGACCAAGGACGAAGGCGGCGACGTCTACGTCCGGTCGTCGGCACTGCCCGCCGGTGTGACGAGCCTCAAGACGGGGCAGAAGGTCGAGTTCGGTGTGGTCGAGGGGCGACGCGGCGAGCAGGCCTTGGCCGTGCACGTTCTGGAAGCCCCGCCCTCGCTGTCCAAAGCCCACCGCAAGGGCCCGGACCAGATGACGGTGATCGTCGAGGACCTGATCAAGATGCTCGACGGCGTGGGCAACACCTACCGCCGGGGCCGTCACATCGAGCCCAAGACCGGGGCGAAGGTGGCCTCGGTGCTGCGCGCGGTCGCCGACGAACTGGAGCTCTGAGCCATGCCGTCCACGCGTTCGTTCAAGCTCGACCCGGCGTGTGCAGCTGCGGTCGACCTCGCCCGTGAGGCGGCTGCGGATGCGGCCGGCGCGATGGGCGTCGGGGAGCATCTCGGCGTTCACGCCGATGCCGACCGGGTGGTCAGCCATGCGTTCGCCTGCCCCCATCCGGGCTACCTCGGCTGGCAGTGGTCGGTCACCGTGGCCCGCGCTTCGCGGGCTCGCCGGGTGACCATCGACGAAGTCGTCCTGTTGCCCGGTGACGACGCGCTGCTGGCGCTGGACTGGCTGCCGTGGTCGGAGCGGATCGGCCCGGGAGATGTCACCGCCGGCCTGCTCATGTCGACCCCGGTCGAGGACCCCCGGCTCGAACCCGGCTACACCGGGGGCGAGTCCGCGGCCGACACCGATCCGGCCGACGAGAGCCAGGCCCGGATCGTGGTGGCCGAGCTTGGTCTGGGTCGCGAGCGGGTGCTCGCCCTGCAGGGTCGCGACGAGGCCATCGAGCGCTGGACCGCCGGCGACGGCGGCCCCGATAACCAGCTGACCCGGATGGCTCCGGGGGTCTGTGAGACCTGCGGGTTCTTCGTGCGCCTGACCGGCTCGCTCGGGGTGCTGACCGGTGCCTGCGCCAATGTCTACTCGCCCTCCGACGGCAGGGTGGTGACCGTCGACCACGGGTGCGGCGCGCATTCGGCTGTCCCGGCCGAGGAGGCAGCCGAGGCGCTGCCGGCACCGGCCTGGGAAACGATCGAGTGGGACTCCCCGGTCTCGTTGTTCGACTGAGCCGAGCATGAGCGAGCGTCCGACCCGGGAGTCGAGGGAAGTCGAGCGGGTCCGCCGCGACGTCGCCGCGTACGTCGCTCAGGGCGCCGACGAGTCCGTGCAGCGGGTGATCACCGCGGTGCACCGCCTGTCGCGCCGGTTGAACCAGTGGTACGACCGCCAGCTCGCCGATCTCGGAGTCGGGTCGTCGGAGTGGCGGGTGCTCGAGCAGCTCGCCCGAGCCCCCGAAGACGTCCCGCTGACCCCGAGCCAGCTCGCCGCAGCCACCGACATCGCCCCGTCGTCGATGACCAATCGGCTTGACCGACTGTCCGAGCGCGGACTCATCGAGCGCGATGCCGATCCGAGCAACCGGACCCGGGTGCTGGTCCGGCTGAGCGACGCCGGCTACACCCTGTACGGCCAGGCCATCCGGGAGGCGAACATCGTCGAGTCGGACCTGCTCGCGCATCTGAATCCCGAGCAGGTCGACGCGCTCGGCGAGCTCCTCGAGGGTGTCATCGTCGGTCTGGACGACGCCGCGCTCTGAGCCCTCGTCGGCCCTGACCCGGGAGTCAACCCAGGGGTGGATGGAGAACCCGCCCGCGGGCTGACGCTTTGGACCGCCGCAACCGCGACGATCGTCGTATGTCCGCACTGTCCTCCCGGCTCGACCAGTTGGTCGCCGCGCACGTCCTCACTCCCGACCAGGCCGCCGAACTGGCCGCGGCCGCCGCCACCGGTGACCCGGATGCGCCGGACGCCGGTCGGCGCAACCGGATCCTCGAGGTCCTGGGCTACGCCGGCGGCGCGCTGATGCTCGGCGCGATCGCCTTCCTGGGCCTCGCCTTCTGGCCCGATCTGACCCGGCCGCAGCGGATCGGGCTGGCCCTGGCTTCGGTGCTCGTGACCGCGGGGGCCGGGGCCTTGCTCCGCCGCTGGCGCTCCGGTCAGGTCCTCACTCAGGTGCTGTTCGCGCTGACCGCAGCGGCCGCCGGTTTCGCCTGGACGGTGATCACCAGCGACGACACGATGGTCGGGACGGCGATCGTGGTCATGGCGGTGTCGGCCGTCGGGGTCGCCGCGTTGCGTTCGGTCGGTTGCCTGCTGGCGGCCTGGGCCGGGGCGATGATGCTGGTGTCGGTGGTGGTGCTCAACGTGATCGGCGAGCGGTATGCGGCCGTCGACCAGGGCTACGAGCCGACGCGCGATCTGACCATCGGCTACTTCGCCGTCACGGCGGTGTTCGTCGTGGTCGGGCTGCTGCTCCACCGTCAGCTCAACTTCGCGCTGGCCGGGGGGGCCGGGTGGTCCGCCTGCGTGACCCTGCAGTTCGTCGAGCCCCACGGTGAGTGGTGGGCGCTGATCGTGGGCACCATGGTGGCCCTGATCGCCTTCGCGGGCTTCGTGATCACCCGCGGCTACGCGATGGCCGTGGTCGGCGGGCTGATCCTGGTGAGCGCCTGGCCGACCTCGCTCTTCCGGATCACCGAGAGCGAACTGGCCGCGGCCATCGGCCTGATCGTGCCGGGCACGCTGCTGATCCTGGCTGTGGTCGTCATGTCTCGCCGCCAGGGGCAGCCCCTCGGGCTGGGCCGGACCCGACTTACATAGCCATTGTATTTAGCAAAAGTAACTACTACGCTGAGCGCCGTGACCGGTCAGACCGACTTCGATCCGACGGCCGTGGCGCATGCGCTGCGGCCGGCGGTGATGCGTTTGTCCCGTCGACTCCGCCAGATGCGGGACGCGTCCGAGGACGTGTCGGCCGGTCAGCTGTCGGCGATGTCGGTACTGCTCAACTCGGGCGATCAGCTGATGGGCGAGCTGGCCGCGGCCGAGCGGGTGCAACCACCTTCGATGACCCGGATCGTCAACGGTCTCGAGGAACGCGGGTTGGTCGTCCGGCAACCCGACCCACGCGACCGGCGGCAGTGCCTGGTCGCCCTCACCGAAGCCGGCCGCACCATGTTGCTGGCCGACCGACGCCGCCGCGACGAGTGGCTCGCCGTCCGGATCGCCGAGCTCGGTCCGGACGAGCAGGCCCGCCTCGACGACGCCATCGAACTCCTGGAGCAGATCAACCACGCATGACTGTTGTCGATCGCGCCCGCCCGTCCGCCCATCCCGAACCCGTCCAGCCGAAGCCGATCCAGCTCGAGCCCACGGAGCCCGCCCGGCCCGATCCGGTCTCCGATCCGCGCGCTCCCCAGCCGGTCAGTGCGGATCCGGCGGCCCGCGGGTCGATGTTCGCGGCGCTGGTCAACCGCAACTACCGGATCTTCCTGGCCGGCTCGTTCGTGTCGAACATCGGCACCTGGATGCAGCGGGTCGCGCAGGACTGGCTGGTGCTCGAGCTGTCGGGCGGGTCCGCCGCCGCCGTGGGCATCACGACCGGTCTGCAGTTCCTGCCCATGCTGATGCTCAGCGCGTACGGGGGACTGATCGCCGACCGCTTCGACAAGCGGAAGATCCTGGTCCTCAGCCAGACCTGGCTGGCCATCTGCGCGACCGCACTCGGTCTGGCCGCGGTCAGTGGGGTGGCGACGACCTACCTCGTCTACCTGATCGCGCTGATGTTCGGCATCGGCACCGCTTTCGACAACCCGGCTCGCCAGAGCTACGTCGCCGAGGTCGCCGGCCCGGAGCACCTGCCCAATGCGATCGGGCTCAACTCGGCGACCTTCCACGCCGCCCGGATCGTCGGCCCCGCCGCAGCCGGCCTGGTCATCGCCGCCTTCGGCACCGGCTGGGCGATTCTGGTCAACGGCATCACCTACGCCGCTTTCGTCGCCGCCCTCAAGCTGGTCGACCCGGCGCGGCTGACCATCATCGAGCGTGCACCCCGGGCCCGTCGGCAGATTCGCGAGGGACTGCAGTACGTCCGCGACCACCCCGAGCTCCTGCTGGTGCTCTGCATCGCGGGTGTGGTCGGCACCTTCGGGATGAATTTCCAGATGACCAGCGCGCTGATGGCCCAACAGGTGTTCCACCGCAGCGCCGAGCAGTACGGCATCCTCGGCAGCCTGATGGCGGTCGGGTCACTGACGGGGGCGCTGCTCGCCGCCCGTCGCCGGGTGGCGCCGGGCCCGAGCTTCGTGGTGGCCATGGCCATCGCCTTCGGTCTGCTCGAGATCGTCACCGGTCTGATGCCGACCTTCGCCGCGTACGCGATCAGCCTGCCGCCGCTCGGCCTCGTCGCGCTGCTCACGCTGACCGCGTCGAACGCCTCGATCCAGCTCGGCGTCGACCCGTTGCTGCGCGGACGGGTGATGGCGCTCTACATGATGGTGCTGATGGGTGGCACCCCGATCGGTTCGCCGTTGCTCGGCTGGGTCGGCGAGGTGGCCGGCCCGCGGTGGACGCTGATCGGTGGGGGCGGGCTGACCGTGCTCGGCGTCGTGATCAGCGCCGTGCTCTTCCGTCGGGTCCTGCGTCGGAGCCGGGTAACGTCACAGCGGTGACCGAACCGCTGACCGATCTGCTCGACGCCTGCGGACGGGCCCTGACCGAACGGTCGGTGGCCTCGATCGCCGATCTGCAGCAGGTGGTCCGCGAGACCGGTGCCGACCTGGTCGAGCGGCAACTCGACGGGGCGGAGCAGTTCGATCTCTTCCTCGACGGGCTCGGCGACTTCTTCACCCCGCTGTCCGACGGGCGCTGGACCTATCTCCCGGCCCTGCTCGACGGCCGGATCTGGACCCACCGGCTGACCCCGGCCGAAGCGGCCGACGATCTGGTCGAGCTCACCCCCGATCTCGAACCCCTGGACGAGGCGTCGGACCCGCCCCGGTTGAGCGACGGGTCGCCGCTGGAGATCGGCTTCGACCACCCATCGACCGTCGGACTCTCCCGCGAGGTGTCGGCTGAGGTGCTGAGCCCCGGCGGCACCCTGATCCTGCCCGTGGGCGCCCTGGCCGGCGTGGGCGGTGCGGCGGGCGAGCTGGTCGGTTTCCGCACCAGCACGGTTGGGGCCGAGTTGGTCGCCGTCGAAGGGCCGGTTGCCGAGGGTGCGGATCTGGTTGCCGGACTCCAGCGGTTGGTGGCCGAGGAGGCCCCGTTCTACCTCACGACCGTCCTGTACACCCTGATCGCCGACCTCGACACCGCCTTCCGCAGGCCGACCCGGCCGATCGCCGAACTGATCGAAGCCGCCGGACTGGCCCGGCAGGGTGACCTGGTCGCGCCGCCCGGTTTCGACTTCGAGGCGGCAGCCGAGGCGTCGTCGGGCTACCAGGACGAACGCTGGGCCGAGCTGTCCGAGGATGAGATCCGGCTGATCGAGACACTGGGCGATCTCGCCGGCGGGTTCGCGGAGGTGCTGTCGCGCGAACCCGAGGCCGACCGAGCCGAGGGGTCGGACGAGCTCAACGCACTGCTCTCCACGACGTTGTCGGCCCAGGTCGGGGCGAGCGGGCGGACGATCCTCGACTCGCTCCCGTTGCTCGACGAGCCCATGGTGGCCGACCTCGCCCTCACCTATCTGCTGGGTGACGAGTTCCACGAGGCGCCCGTGCTGGTCGAACTGTTGGCCCTGCTCGAGCCGGCCGCGCCCCGGTCTGCGCGTCCTCCGTTGCGTTGGATGCGGGCCCGAGCGTACGAGCGACTCGCCGAGTTGGATCGGGCCGAGGAACACTTCCGCGGTGCCGAACGGCTCGATCCGAACTGGCCGCTGACGCTGATCGATCTGGCCCGGTACGCGGCCGATCGCGGGGACGCGGTGCGGGCGCTCAGCCTGCTCGCCCGGACCGAGGGCGATGCCGATCCGGTGTGGACCGCGACGCTGCGCGCCCAGATCCCCGAGCCGGGACCGCAACTCGGCCGCAACGAACCGTGCTGGTGCGGATCGGGTCGCAAGTTCAAGCAGTGCCACCTCAACCGCCCAGCCGTCGCGCCGCTCGCCGACCGGGTCGATTGGCTGCAGCAGAAGGCGCTGCACTTCGTCGGCGAAGGACCCTGGCGCGAACTCCGGGTGGAGCTCACCGTGCGCTGGCTGAGCGGGACGCCGGAATCCGATCACGAGGCCCGGATGGCCGATCCGCTGCTCGACGACCTGCTGCTCTACGAGGGCGGCGCGATCGAGGACTTCCTCGCCGTACGCGGTGCGCTGCTGCCCGCCGATGAACGTGAGCTCGCCGATCGATGGCTCGAGGTCGAACGCTCGATCTTCGAGGTGACCGCGGTCCGACCGGACGGCGGCGTGGACGCCCGTGATGTCCGCACCCAGACCGAGCACGTAATCGCCGGCCCGACCGGGCTCCCCGACGCACGGGTCGGTCAGCTGTTCTGCGCCCGGGTCTCGCCGGCGGGTGATACCGAACGGCTGCTCGGTGGGGTCGTGGTGATC
Organism: uncultured Actinomycetota bacterium; assembly: GCA_963815905.1. Classification (GTDB taxonomy): domain Bacteria; phylum Actinomycetota; class Actinomycetes; order Propionibacteriales; family Propionibacteriaceae; genus Microlunatus. Next base: position 303,729 of record CAWFIO010000021.1, read on the forward strand.
GCAGCGACGGATCAGGAGGAGTTGATCGAGCTGCTCGATGCGCGGGACCCCATCGCGCTGATCGATCACTTCCGGGTCATCGCCGCCGGCTGAACTCGGGCCCACCTGCGTGGGGCCCCGCGTCGATCAGCCGACCGGTTGGCGCCGGATGGAACAATCGCCGTCGCATCGTCGTCGATGAGCTGAGGGGTGGTGAGCGTGGCCAGCCGCATCTTCGGCATCGACCGCCGCCGCCTCCGGCTGATCCTGGCTGCCGGGGCCGGGCTGGCCGCCATGATGCTGGTCCTCGTCAGTCTGGGTCCGGTCGACCGCCCGGTAGAGGCGATCACCGGCCCCTCGCTCACCCCGACCCCGACACGGTCCGCAGGCTCCGAGGCCACGGCGATGCTGCGCCGCTACATCCCCGCCGCGGTGCGGGCCACGTGTGCCGACTACGTCCCGCCCGCCAAGGACCCGCTGGGCCGTCGGCTGGTCGCCGCCGTGCGATGCGAGCCTCGGGGACGTCGCGCCCCGGCCATGGTCTGGTACTTCCGCTACGCCGACGTCCGGACCGCGAGGACCGCGTACGGGGCCTATGTGAAGGGCGAGTTCAAACCGGGGGACTGCACCGGGTCGCGGCAGCGGATGAGCGTGACCACCCGACATCCGACGACCCGCGGTGGCGGTGTGCTGCACTGTTACGAGGCGGACGGCGACAAGACCTTCGCCTGGATCCACGACGATCTGCGGATCGTCGCGTTCGCGTCGGACTCGACGCTGAGCTACCGGGCGCTGAAGAAGTGGTGGAAACGCGCCGGCCCCGACCGCCGGCCCTGACCGGGCAGCCCGCGCCACCGCGAGGTCCGGCGGGCCGCGATCAGCGAGGTGCGCCTCGACCGGGGTGACCACAGTGCAGACGCGCGACTCTGATTTGTCACATGCTGTCGATAGATTCAGGCCATGTTCGCAAAGGTGCTGGTGGCCAACCGTGGTGAGATCGCCGTCCGGGCGTTCCGAGCGGCGTATGAGCTGGGTGCGCAGACGGTTGCGGTCTATCCGTACGAAGACCGCAACGCCGTCCACCGCATCAAGGCCGACGAGGCGTATCGGATCGGCGAACGGGGCCACCCCGTACGGGCCTACCTGGACATCCCCGAGATCATCCGGGCGGCGAAGGAGTCCGGGGCTGACGCGATCTACCCCGGTTACGGTTTCCTGAGCGAGAACCCGGATCTGGCCCGGGCCTGCGCCCGCGAAGGCATCACCTTCATCGGTCCACCGGCCGAGGTCCTCGAGCTGGCCGGCAACAAGGTCCGCGCGCTGCAGGCCGCCCGGGCCGCGGGCATCCCGACGCTGCGGTCGACCCCGCCGAGCGCCGATCTCGACGAGCTGGTCGCCGGCGCCGAGAAGATCGGTTTCCCGGTCTTCGTCAAGGCGGTCGCCGGTGGCGGCGGTCGCGGCATGCGTCGGGTGGACGACCCGGCCAAGCTACGCGAATCGGTCGAGGCGGCCATGCGCGAGGCGGAGGGCGCCTTCGGCGACCCGACCGCGTTCATCGAGCAGGCCGTCGGACGCCCACGCCACATCGAGGTCCAGATCCTGGCCGACACCCAGGGCACCACGCTGCATCTCTTCGAGCGCGACTGCTCGATCCAGCGGCGCCACCAGAAGGTCATCGAGATCGCTCCGGCGCCGAACATCTCCGACGAGCTGCGGGCGGCGCTGTGTCGTGACGCGGTGGCGTTCGCCGAGTCGATCAACTACTCCTGCGCCGGAACGGTGGAGTTCCTCGTCGAGACCGAGGGCGAACGCGCCGGCGAGCACGTGTTCATCGAGATGAACCCGCGGATCCAGGTCGAGCACACGGTCACCGAGGAGATCACCGACGTCGACCTGGTCCAGGCGCAGATGCGCATCGCCTCGGGCGAATCGGTCGCGGACCTCGGCCTGAGCCAAGACATCCTGCGGATCAACGGCGCCGCGCTGCAGTGTCGGATCACCACGGAGGACCCGGCCAACGGGTTTCGTCCCGACACCGGCACCATCACCGCGTACCGCTCGGCCGGTGGCGCCGGCGTCCGACTCGACGGTGGCACCGTCGACACCGGGGTGGAGATCAGCGCCCACTTCGACTCGATGCTGGTCAAGCTGACCTGCCGCGGCCGCAACTTCCCGGCCGCCGTGGCCCGCGCCCGCCGGGCGCTGGCCGAGTTCCGGATCCGGGGCGTCAGCACGAACATCCCGTTCCTGCAGGCCGTGCTCGAGGACGACGACTTCATCGCCGGCGACGTCTCGACCGCCTTCATCGAGGAGCGGCCCGAGCTGCTCACCACCCACGCGCCGGCCGACCGCGGCACCAAGCTGCTGCGCTGGCTCGCCGAGACCACCGTCAACAAGCCGAACGGTGAGGCGCCGACCCTGCTCGATCCCAAGGCCAAGGTGCCGGCCGGGGTCGATCTGTCCGTCCCCTCGCCCCACGGGTCGCGGCAGCGGCTGCTCGAGCTCGGACCCGAGGGTTTCGCGGCGGATCTGCGCGCGCGGACCCGGGTCGAGGTCACCGACACCACGTTCCGCGACGCGCACCAGTCGCTGCTGGCTACCCGGGTCCGGACCAAGGACCTGCTGCGGATCGCGCCGTACGTCGGGCGCACCACCCCGGAGCTGCTGAGCGTCGAGTGCTGGGGCGGGGCGACGTACGACGTCGCGCTGCGGTTCATCGCCGAGGACCCGTGGGAGCGGCTCGCCGCGCTGCGCTACAACATGCCCGGGCTCTGCCTCCAGATGCTGCTGCGCGGGCGGAACACGGTCGGCTACACGCCGTACCCGACCAAGGTGACGACATCGTTCGTTGCCGAAGCCGCGGCCGTCGGCATCGACATCTTCCGGATCTTCGACGCGCTCAACGACGTCGAGCAGATGCGGCCGGCGATCGAGGCCGTACGCGAGACCGGCACCACCGTCGCCGAGGTCGCGCTCTGCTACACCGGCGATCTGAACTCGCCCAAGGAGACGCTCTACACCCTCGACTACTACCTGCGAATGGCCGAGAAGGTCGTCGAGGCCGGGGCGCACATCCTGGCGATCAAGGACATGGCCGGCCTGCTGCGACCGCCGGCCGCGACGCAACTGGTCACCGCGCTCCGCGAGCGCTTCGATCTGCCGGTCCACCTGCACACCCACGACACCGCGGGCGGTCAGCTGGCGACCCTGATGGCGGCCATCAACGCCGGCGTCGACGCGGTCGACGTGGCGTCGGCGCCGATGGCCGGGACGACCTCGCAGGTGCCGGCGTCCGCGCTGGTCGCCGCGCTGGAGAACACCGAGCGCGCGACCAACCTGGATCTGCGGGCGGTGATGGATCTCGAGCCCTACTGGGAGGCCGTCCGCAAGGTCTACCTGCCGTTCGAGTCGGGTCTGCCGTCGCCAACCGGTCGGGTCTACGACCACGAGATCCCCGGCGGGCAGCTCTCCAACCTGCGGCAGCAGGCGATCGCGCTCGGGCTCGGGGAGAAGTTCGAGCAGATCGAGGCGATGTACACCGCCGCCAACCTCATCCTCGGTCGGCCGACCAAGGTCACCCCGTCGTCCAAGGTCGTCGGCGATCTCGCGCTGCACCTGGTCGCGGTCGGTGCGGATCCGAAGGACTTCGCCGAGAACCCGCAAAACTACGACATCCCCGACTCGGTGATCGGCTTCCTCGGTGGTGAGCTCGGTGATCCGCCCGGTGGCTGGCCGGAGCCGTTCCGGACCAAGGCGCTCCAGGGGCGTACGGTCCCGATCCGCAACGTCGAGCTGTCACCCGAGGACTCGGCCGATCTCGACCAGAGCGGCAAGGTCCGGCAAGCGACGCTCAACCGGCTGCTGTTCCCCGGCCCGACCAAGGATTTCCTGCACTACCGGGAGACCTACGGCGACGTCGCCCGCCTCGACACCCTCGACTTCCTCTACGGTCTGCAGCCGGGCGAGGAACACGTCGCCCGGATCGGCCGGGGCGTCAATCTCATCCTCGGGTTGTCAGCCATCGGCAACGTCGACGAGCGCGGCATGCGGACGGTGATGTGCACGATCAACGGTCAGCTGCGCCCGATCCGGGTCCGCGACAAGTCGATCAAGGTCGACGTCAAGCAGGCCGAGCGGGCCGACCCGACGAAGCCGGGTCAGGTCGCCGCGCCCTTCGCGGGCGTGGTCACCGTGACCGTGGCCGAGGGCGACACCGTCGAAGCGGGCGCGACCGTGGCCACCATCGAGGCGATGAAAATGGAGGCCGCGATCACCACCGCGGTCGCCGGCACCGTCCAACGACTGGCCCTGGGCTCGATCCAGCAGGTCGAGGGCGGGGATCTGGTTCTGGTCATCGCGACCTGACCCGCCGCCGCATTCCTGACCCCCCCTCGAACGTCAGCCCCCGAGCGCCCTCCAGACCCCGTACGCGGGATCTCAGGTGCGCTCGGGGATCTGGGCTTGCGGGAATAATGGGGGGGTGAGTTCAGCCAGGGCCAGGGCCGCTGCCGGAGCCCTCGGATGACCGCCACGCTGGCGGCGAACCGGAGGCGCACCCGGGTCGAGCCGTCGTTCGTCCTCGCCGTGCTCGGCACGCTCATCTCGAGCTATCTGACCGTCGAACGCTCCACCGCCTCGGCCTCGCTCGTCTGCCCCGAGGGTGCGGTGGTCAACTGCGCCAAGGTGACCTCGAGCGCGTACGCGATCTTTCTGGGAGTCCCCGTCGCCGTGCTCGGTCTCGCCTTCTTCCTGGGCATGACGGCACTCACCGCGCCCCCGGCCTGGCGGATCCGCCGGCTCGACCCGTTGCGGGTGGCCGGTGTGATCGTCGGCGTCGCCATGGTGCTGTATCTGGTCTGGGCCGAACTCTTCCGTCTCCACGCGATCTGCCTGTGGTGCACCGGCGTCCACGTCCTGACCGTCGCCCTGCTCGGTGCGGTGTTGTGGCGCGTTGTCGGTCGCGAACCGCATCCCTAGCCCGACTTCGACCTGGACACCCGTGATGGAAGGGAAGAGTGTCGGATAGCGACGCGGTCTACGGCCGCTTTTGCGGCGTTATCCGACACTCTCCCGCCGGTCAGTAGTAGGTGGGCTGAGGTCGGTCGCGGTCGGCGAGGACGATGTCGAGGGCGGGGTCGTGGAGGAGATCGTCGATCGCCGCGGCGCTGGCCCCGATGCCGGCCCAGTGCGGGTCGACGTCGCTGACGAAGCACCAGCTGTGGTCCGCCGGCCAGACCAGCGCCGGCGGGACCGAGGGTCCGCCGCGTCCGAGGTCCGATTCCCAGGTGCGGAGGGCATCCAGCGGTCCCTCGACCAGGAGGAACCGGCGGTGGGGGAGGTCGAGGACGTTGCGGTGCTCCGGATCGATCGGCGGCCGGTCGTAGGGGTAGCCGTCCCAGACCCCGACGTAGCAGTGATCGGCGGTTGTGGTGTGGCGGGCCAGCCGCGCGAAGGCACGCCAGGCCTGGTCGAGGTCAGTGAGGTGATCGTCCGGGAGCTCGACGTCCGCCTCGTCCTGGCCGTCCTGGGTGGGATCCGGGATGAACCGCAACCGGGCGTACGCCGCGAACCCGGCGGGGCCGAAGCTGACCACCTCGTGGAACGACAGATCGGCGATCCACTGCGCTGCGGTCAGGTCGACCACGGGACGGAACGGCACCGGTCCTCCTCGCTCGTCGTGACGCCTTCCTGACCATGATGGGCCCTCGATCCCGGCCGGTACGCGCTCCCCCCGAGTGTCCAGCCCCCGAAACCACCGCGGTCGCGCCGAGCTGCGGGCCGAGGTCTGGGGCAGCTACCGGCGCCTGAGTCGCTGCTCCGTGGTCCCGTTGCCAAGACGTCCGGCGCACCTCGGACGGGCCATCGGTCGTCTCGAAGATCGTCGCGGTGATGTTCGGTACCGTCGAGGTGGGTATAACTCATGGACGTCGCGGTGAACTCACCACCGGCGGACCACGGGCCCACCGGGGGACTTCCACGACAAGGGTGCACACATGAACATCGTCTACAGCTCCTTCGACGGCCGATACAGCGACAACCCGCGGGCGCTGTACGAGCGGTTCTCGCTTCGGCCGGGCCATCAGCACGTGTGGCTGAGTCACCCGGCCCACCGTCAAGGCTTCCCGCCTGATCAGGCCACCGTCTCGATGGGTAGCAGCGAGTGTGTCGCGGCGCTCGAGGCCGCCGATCTGATCATCGCGAACACCCACATCGAGGTCGACTGGCACAAGAAGCCGGGCGCGACCTACCTCCAGACCTGGCACGGGACGCCGCTCAAACGCGTTCACAGCGATGTTCTGTGGGCCCCGCCGGGGCGTCTTGCCGAACTGGACGTCGACGTCGAGCGTTGGGATTACCTCGTCTCACCCAACACCGTCAGCACCCCCCGCCTGAGCGGCTGCTTCCGGTTCTCCGGACCGGTGCTGGAGACCGGGTATCCGCGCAACGACATCCTCACCTCCCCTCGGGCGGGCGTGGTCCGGGCCCGGGTCCGAGCGTCGCTCGGTATCGACGACGACACCGTCGCCGTGCTGTACGCCCCCACCTGGCGCGACAACGAGTACTTCGGAATCGGTGGGGCCCAGCCCGGCCAGGCGTTCGACTTCGATGCCTTCGACGACGAGCTGGGTCGCAGCCACTGCCTGATGCTGCGCCTGCACCCGTTCATGACCGAGCGAGTGGCGCGCGTCGACCGGGCGGGCGTACGCGACGTCTCGCACTACCCGGATGCACACGAGCTCTACCTCGCCGCCGACGTCCTGGTCACCGACTATTCCTCGGTGATGTTCGACTTCGCCGTGACCGGCAAGCCCATGGTCTTCTACGCCTACGACCTGGAGAACTACCGCGATGCGCTCCGGGGCTTCTACTTCGACTTCTCCCCCGTCGCTCCGGGGCCGATCTTGCGTACGAGCGCAGCCGTGATCGATCAGCTGCACGACCTCGCCGGCATGAACGCCGCCTTCGCCGACCGGTACGCCGACTTCCAGCGGACCTTCTGCCACCTGGACGACGGGCACGCCGCCGACCGACTGGACTGGCTCACCCAGAGGACGGCCGTGCGGCCCGAGCTCCAGGGTGCGGCCACACCCGTGTAGAACTCCTCAGCGGTGAGTGGGCGGGTCGACGGGGCGTACGGCGCGCGAGCGCACGGCCCGTCGGCTCACTGCAGATCCGGACCGGTCTGGCTCGCCGCCTTCTCCGCCTGATCCCGGCTGACCTCGAGGACGCGGGCGCACGCATCACACCGGTCGACGTAGGTCGTGCCGATCGAGAACAGCGGGATGAAGAAGAGCGAGAACCGCTTGCTCCGCTTGCTCAGCTCGTGCGCGGCCTGTTGGCCGCACGTCTCGCACACGAAGAACAGCGTCGCGAGCAGGGTCTCGGTCATGGCGAAGCCGATGATCAACATCTTTCAACATCCTTTTCCACTGATGGGCGATCGTCGGGTGAGGGGCTGACCCTCTGATGACAACTACCCACCCGGCGGAGCGGTGAAGCGCCGGCGGCCGGTCCGAGCGGTGTCGCATGAGGGGTGGACCATGGGCCTCTCTCGAGGCTCGCGTGGACCCTGACCGGGTTCTGCACCCACCAGACTCCTGGCTGAGGGCTCGCCGCCATACCCGGCGGCATCAGCTCCGGGAGGCGCTCCGAGCTCGCCCCCTGCACCAGGGGGCGCCCACGTCACGTGCCCTGGCGAATTCGGCTGCCCTCACCACGGTCGCCGCCTGCGCGCAGTTCGCCGCGATCGACTGGCCCGAGGTCTGAGCACGATCTTCGCATCCGCACCGATCAGCGCGACTGAGGCGGTGGGGCGTCCACCGTCCCTTAGCTCCTCCGGGGTGCTTGACGGGAGACGTCGCAGAATGGTCAGCGCCGCGGATATAGCCGGGCGCTGCGAGACCACCGGGCCGCGGCACCGAAGGCGGACGGACCTCGTTGCCCCGAGGTCGGTTGAGCCATCGACATCCGCGACCCGGGGGCCGCCACTTTCAGCGAGCGGTCAGGTGCGGCCCGGTCCGACGATGTCCGGGAGGGCAGCGACGAACAGTTTCGGTCCGCTCAGCGACCGCAGACCGCCCCGCACGGACACCACCCGGATCAGCCGGCTACGGGTCAGGGGACGCTGCCACCAGGGCGAGCGCACCAGATGGCCCAGCTCGGCGATCACGGTCTCCTCGGGTCCGGCGAGCCGGATGGTCAATCCCAGGTCGTCGAGACGATGGGCGACGCCACGGGCCAGATTGCGCGCGGCCGGGGCCGTCAGCGACGGGGTCTGGGAGAACGCCACCGTGATGACATGACCGCTGCCGATCACACGTCCCTCGATCCGGTCCGGGGCATCCGTCGCCCCGTGCCCCGGTCGGGGCACCTCGACCGAGAAGATCAGGTCGGCCCTGACGGCCGTCGACACCCGACCCTCACCCCGCCGATCAGCGACTGCCGATGCCCGTCGACGACCCGAGAGGAATCCCATGAGCTGATGCTGCTCAGGCGGATTCGGAGGACGCTTGCTCCGCAGTGGTGATCTGCAGGGTGCCGTCGAACTTCCATACGGCGCGCGGGGCGTCAGCGCCGGTGTCGCGCGGCACCTCGACCACCATGTCGATCAGCTTGTAGTTGATGGCGGCTCCACGACCGGTGAGGTAGGTCCACATCTCTTTGCCGAGCTGGGTCCACGACTGGGGCTCGTTCCCGGACGGCTGCAACGGTTCACTCATAGCGACTCCTTCGTTGGGCTGTGATCGACACAGGTTGATCGACACAGGTTTCGGTCTGTCTTCACCAGGTCGCCGTCGGATAGTTGCAGCCAGGGCCGCCCGGTTTGACGGCGCAGCCGCGCACCCGCCCACCGGTACGACCCCGGGGGTGCCGAAGCGACCAGGTTCGGCCAGCCATCACTCGGCGGGTAGACCGCCGTCGCGGACCTGCTGCCGGCTCGTCGTCCGGCCAGCGAGTACGCCGAACTCAACGTCTCGATAGACGGTCGGCTGGTCAGCGGGAGCGCGGCGTCGGTCAGCGTCGAGCGGCTGCGTCGTTCGATGCAGATCCTCGACATCCATGCGGCGATCTCGCGTCAGTCGCTCTACCAGGAGATCTGCCGGGTGGCGCAGGCGAACGGCCTCACCGATGCTCATGTGCGGGTGATCGTGACCCGGGGGGTCCGGGGGGTCCGGGCACTCGACCCACGCACGTGCGAGCGTCCCAGCATCATCGTCACGGCGTACCCGATGCCGCCAATGCTCGGAACCGACCCGGTCACCCAGCTGATGCGCTCGCTCTACCACGCGGCCAAGCGTGACCCCCACTGGACGGTGCCGGCCGAGGGAACCCACGCGTTCGATCCGGTGTGAGGCCGGCTCGGCAGCGAGGGTCGAGGGAGCGGTGCGTCGAGGCTGCGGAAGAGGACGTCCGAGCCCCTCGGGCCGCCGGTGCCGTTCGCGCGGGTGGGCGGAGCCTCGTAGGCTCGGGGACGTGAGCCGACGATGAGCAAACTCGACGCCCAACGGGCCATGCGCGAGGCCAGATACGCCGCCCGGAACAGCTCCGGCGCCCCGACGCGTCGCGAGGCGGCCGTCGCGGCCGGAACCGCTCCAGCCAAGGCTCCGGCAGCGGACACGCCGACACCGGACGCCAAGCCGGCCCGAGCCAAGACCAAGACGGTTCCGATCGCCGCCGCGATCACGGGTGAGCTGTGTGGACACAAGTCTATGAACGGCCGCGAATGCAAGCGCGAGGCGGGACATTCCGAGAAGAGCCACCGCTACAGCTGATTCCGACCACCAGGGCCTTCACCACCTGCGCGGAAGCGCCTCGAATCCGACCTCGGCCGGCGCATCGGGCGTGAGGGTCCGCCAGCCGTACGGAACCGCGCGGCACGAATCCACGGCCGTGGGTTCTCGTTTCAGGTGTCGATCCTCTGTCGGATCGCGGTCTCGAGGGCGTCGACGCTGGTGTTCACGTTACGGCGGAGGAGTTGGTCGGTGATCAGCCCGAAGAACCGTTCGACCGGGTTGACCAGGACGAGCCGGTCGGGCCGGATGGTCAGGTCAGGTTGGACAGCGCCGCGGCGACCGCGAAGCCGAGCACGGTGGCCAGGCCGGCGCGGTTGCCGGCTTTCTGCTTGGCCTCGGGCACCATCGAGTCAACCAGCATGACCAGCAGGGCGCCCGCAGCAAACCCGTCGATGCCGGCCTTCAGATTGCCGCTGGCCAGATCGGCGATGGCGTAGCCGCCCACGGTCGCACCGGCGCAGACCGCGGCGACGATCGTCCACAGCCGGATGATCGACCCGGAGGATTTGCCCGCTGCGCGCATGTCTGCGGCGGAACCGACTCCTTCGGGGAGGTTGGAGACGAAGATGGCGACCAGCAGGGCCACGCTGACCCCTTGACCGGTGGCCAGCCCGATTCCGAGGACCGCCTGCTCGGGGACCCCGTCGAGCAGCGAGCCGAGCGCGAGCGGAAGACCGGCGGCCTGGCCCCCGTTGCGGCCACCGATCCGCTCGACGGCCCGGTCGGCGGCGAAGAAGGTGACCGCTCCGATCGCCAGGCCGAGGGCCACGCTGACCGGACTGCCGACCTGCAGACCCTCCTGGGCGAGCTCGAAGGCGACGCTCGAGATCAACGCTCCCGCACCGAAGGCGAGCACCGCACCGACGACCCCGTCGCTCCACCGACGAGCCAGGGCCAGCAGTGCCCCGATCACCAACGAGGCGGCCGCGAGCGCGCCCCAGCCCAATACCGTCAGCACGGAACAGTCCTACCCGACCGGTCCCGCGTCAACCCGCCCGGCCGGCGCTGCGCCTCGATGTCGATCGCGATCAACGGCCGGGTGAGCACCCCGGCCAGGGACAGCGCGACGGCCGCGAGTCCCCCGACGGTGACCCGGGCCCGGCGCGACATGGGGGCACCCTAACGGCAGCCGCGGACGGGCCCTGCTGGGGTCGAGCGGGCCGGGTGTGGACGTCCGGTCAAGAGTCTTGCGTGGGGGCCTCCGACCGAGTGAGCCGCAACCCCGTCAGGCCCGCAGCCGCCGGGTCCCGCGGCCTCCGTACCCTCTGCGCCCTCGCTTTTTCTCATGGGTTCCTCATGACGTGCCGGTACCGTCGGTACGAACGCCATCGCTGCGGATGGTCGGGGCGGGATGAGACCAGGGGAGTGCAGGACGCGTGGCGTACGAGTGGTTGATGGTGGGGGTCGGGCTGCTCCTGACCGTGGGCACGGGGTTGTTCGTGGCGTCGGAGTTCGCCCTGGTGAACCTGGACCGCAACGACCTCGAGGCGCGGGAGCGGAAGGGGGAGAAGCGGCTGGCGTCGACGATCAACGCGCTGCGGATCACCTCGACGCACCTGTCCGGAGCCCAGCTGGGCATCACGCTCACCACGCTGCTGACCGGCTACACGTTCGAGCCGGCGGTCAGCGCCTTGCTGAGTGGACCGCTCGAAGGACTCGGGGTGCCCGACGCTCTGGCGCCGGTGATCGGGACCGTCGTCGGGGTCGCCATCGCCACCCTGTTCTCGATGATCATCGGCGAGCTGGTGCCGAAGAACTTCGCCCTGGCGCTGCCCCTGGCCACCGCGAAGATCGTGATCCCGTTCCAGACCGTGTTCACCGCCGTCTTCCGGCCGCTGATCGCGCTCTTCAACAACACCGCCAACGCGATCGTCCGCCGCCTCGGGATCGAACCGAAGGAGGAGCTCTCCGGCGCCCGTTCGGCCGAGGAGCTCTCCTCACTGGTCCGCCGATCGGCGACCGAGGGGCTGCTCGACGAGGACCACGCGACGATGCTCAGTCGGACGCTGCGGTTCTCCGAGCACTCGGCCGCCGACGTGATGACGCCCCGCGTCCGGATGGCGACCATCAGCAACGACGACACCGCTGCCGACGCCGTACGGCTGTCGCAGCGCACAGGCTTTTCGCGGTTCCCGGTCACCGGCCGCGACTCTGACGACATCCTCGGGCTCCTGCACGTGAAGCGGGCCTTCGGGGTCCGGCTCGACGAACGCGCCGAGGTCTCGGTCACCCAGGTCATGGTCGCGCCGTTGTGGGTGCCGGAATCGATGGGGGTCGACACCCTGCTCGGCCTCCTGCGCGGGTCCGGTTTCCAGATCGCCATGGTGGCCGACGAGTACGGCGGTACCGCCGGCCTCGTCACCCTCGAGGACCTCCTGGAAGAACTCGTGGGTGAGCTGTCCGACGAGCACGACCGGAGCCGACCCGGGCTGGTACGCCGTGGCCGCTCGATCACGTTCGATGGCTCACTGCGACCCGATGAGCTCCTCGACCGCGCCGGGGTCAAGGTGCCCGACGACGCGGAGTACGAGACGGTCGGCGGTTTCGTGATCGACGAGCTCGACCGGCTGCCGGAGCTCGGCGACGAGATCACGATCGACCAGGGCGCGCTGCGGGTGGAACGGGTCGAGGGCGCCAGCATCAGCCGGCTCCGCTTCACCCCATCCGCACCCGATGACCCCGGCGGTCACGACCCCGTGATGCAGGAATCGACCCGAGGCGGTGCCGATCATGGCTGAATTCATCCCGGGCCTGGTCTGGCTGGTCGTGCTGCTCGCCGCGAACGCTTTCTTCGTCGGCGCGGAATTCGCCGTCATCGCCGCCCGTCGATCGCAGATCGAACCACTGGCCGAGGCCGGCAGCCGGGCCGCGAAGACCACCCTGTGGGCGATGGAGCACGCCACCTTGATGCTGGCCACCAGCCAGCTCGGCATCACCGTGTGCTCCCTGCTGATCCTCAACGTCTCCGAACCCGCCATCCACCACCTGCTGGAGTATCCGCTCGCGCTCACCCCGCTGTCGGAAACCGCCATCAGCGGGATCGCGTTCGCGGTCGCTCTGGTGCTGGTGACGTTCCTGCACGTCGTACTCGGCGAGATGGTGCCGAAGAACCTGTCGTTCTCCGTGCCCGAGCGGGCCTCGTTGCTGCTCGCGCCCCCACTCGTGCTGATCGGTCGGATCTTCAAGCCGATCATCCGCGCGCTGAACTGGACCGCGAACTCGATCGTGCGAGCCTGCGGGGTCACGCCGAAGGACGAGGCGACCAGCGCGTACACCCTGGACGAGGTTGCCAACATCGTGCAGCTGTCGACGAGGGAGGGCGTCCTTCGCGACTCCACCGGCACGCTGAACAACACCTTCGACTTCACCGCGAGCAAGGTCGTCGACGTCGCGCTGCCGCTGCCCGAGATCAGGACCCTCCCGGTCGGTGCAACCCCGGCCGACCTGCAGCACGCCGTGGACGAGCTGGGCTACTCGCGTTACATCCTCACCGACGCCGGTGAGCCCGTCGGGTATCTGCACCTCAAGGACGTGCTCGACCTCGATACTGCCGAGTCCTTCGCGCAGCCGGTACCGGCCAAGCGGATGCGGCCGCTCGACGCGGTGCTGGCCACCAGCGACCTCGAGGACGCGCTGGCCTCGATGCGGCGGCACGGGTCGCACCTCGCCCGGTCCGTCGACACCGAAGGGCGGACCGGGGGCATCGTCTTCCTCGAGGACATCCTCGAGGTCCTGGTCGGCGAGGTCCAGGACGCCACCAACACCTGAACCACGTCGCGACGAGGGCGCGCGCCCGTGGCAGCACGGTCATCGAAGAGCGGGTCAACTGCGCAGTCGCGTGAGCCGGTGTCCGAGCCGGCCGGCGCGGTGGGCGTTCTGGTGCAGGGCGACGTAGCGCTCGCCGAACACCCAGAGCAGCGCGTCGTCGAGTCGGCGGACGGCGCCGGGCGGGTGCCGGTAGTCCATCTGCGCAGCGATCGCGGACTCGTCGGCCCGGCGCAACACCTCGCCCAGCTCGGCCAGCGTGGTGACGCCGAGCTCGAGCAGCAGCCCGGCGATCCAGCTGTAGTGCTCCGTGCGCGACCAACCGGCCTCGGAATACTGGCCGGCCAGGTAGGCGGCCAGCTCGCGCGGGTCGAAGCGCGGGTCGTCGTCGGCCGGGGCCGGACTGACCTCGTGTGCGGCGCCGCGGAGCCGCTCGCGGATCTCGGAGAACTCCCGGTCGGCCAATTCGAGCAGTCCGGCGGCAAGGGTGAACCGGCGGTCGAACTCGCCGACGTGCTCGGCCGGCACCGTGCCCTTGTAACGGATGTCGTGCTCGAACTCGGCCCAGGCGTGCTGGAGCACCGTCCGCACCTGGACCTGAGCGGCCCGACCACGGAGGTGGGCGAACTCGGGCTGGTCCTCGCGATCCGGATCGAGGCCGATCATCAGGTGCCGGCTGGCGTATCCGAAACGTCCCTCGCTCGCGGTCTGCTCACCCCAGTCGCGGTCGTCGTGCACGACCACGTGCTCGGCCAACACCTCGGCGACGGCGTCGACGTCGTCGCGGACGTAGGTGATCACCCGTACGCCCAGCTGGTCGGTGATCTGGGTCAGCGGATCGGTGAACAGCGGCGCCCCCGCGCTGGTCCGGGTGGACTTCTCGGCGAACGAGGCCACCGACTTGGTGCGGCCGGTGACCGACAGGTAGTTGATCCCGGCCTCGTCGAGCAGGCCCTGGACGAGCGCGACCGCCTCCGCCCCGGCCCGGGTGAGCTCGTCGTGCCGTTCCGCGTACGCGCGCACGGCGTCTCGCACGACAGCCACACCCGGTGCCGCGATCGCCGCCCCCAAGCGTGGGGGTGACGATGATGCCGGTCTCCGCATCGCCGTAGTGGGTGACCAGCCCGGGCTGGTGATCGGCGAAGTGGGCGATGTAGGCGCAGAGCACGGCATCGACCTGGTCCTCGACCCGACGCAGTTCGCTCTTGCGGCTCGCCTTCTCCACGTGACTGCGGAGCCCGGCCCAGGTCGCGTCGGTCGCGACGACCGAGGCCACATGGGTCATCAGCTGCAGCAGTTCCGAGCGCAGCAGCTCGAGGTCGCGACCGGGCTTGGCCTTGTAGCGCAGGATCTTCGGCAGTCCGAAGAGCACGATCGTCGCCGGGTGCGGGTAGACCTCGATCGCCCGACGGGTGCGACCGGACCGCGGGTCGATGTCCAGGTCGAGCCGGGCGGCCACGCGGGCGGCCCGGGTACCGTTCGCGAACTCACGCTTGCCGGCGTTCGACGGGTGGGTCCCGGCGTCGTGGCGGCGGAAGTCGCCGCTGAGCTGTTGTTCGGCGGGTCTGGACCCGGAGGCATTGGTGACCACGATCGGGGCGTCGATCGCCGCGAGGCAGTCGGCCTTCACGTAGGGGGCGAGCGCGGCCACGATCTCGTCGTCGGTGCGTACCGCGCTCACCTGCAGCAACCGCGCGTCGCCGTCGATGACCGCGACTCCGGTGGGCGACGTGTCCCCCCACGCGAGGTCGATACCGATGTAGTACACGCGGGTCACCTTGCCGCATCAGACCCACGAGCGATAGCACCGGCGCGGTACCGACCGCCGCTGTCGCGGCCGGACCTCGGAACTACGGTGTGGACACACCGGCCAGGAGGAGGAACGAGGTGGATCAGACCGGGGCGTTCGCGGGCCGGCGAGTCCGTCTGCTCCGTCTGGCGACCCGCGTGCTGGGCGACTCCGGGATGCCGGCCTGGCGCGGTCACACTCCGGGCCTGAAGGCGGCTGAGAAGGACGGTGACGTCACCCACCAGGAAGCGCGCAACGCGATGAAGGTCGCTGACTGCACCCCAAGAAGTCGCTCGGGTGGTACTTCGGGATCAAGAAATCCTTCGCCGATCTGCCCACTGATTGAGGGTGCCGGCGGGTCGGTCCCGGTCAGCTCCGCGTACGCGTACCCGGGCCGAGCAGGTGCTCGGCCCGGGGTCGGGTCGGGTAGGCCCGGATTCAAACCGCCGAGGGGCCACCCCGTCGCCCCGAGAATGAGCTCAGTCCGCCCAGAAGCCGACGAGATCGGGGACCGGTCGCTGCAGGGTGGCGGCGACCTGGGCCCAGTGCACGAACCCGTCGAGCCAGACGGTCATCGCCGCGATCAGTTCGCGTTGCTCGGCCTTCTCGATCATCGGCAGCGCGGCGCGATACGCCCCGTTCATGGCCAGCGCGGTCTCGAACGGATGCCAGCCGACGGCCAGGGCGCTGACCCCGACCAGGTTCAGGCTGGGCTTGGTGTTGAGCAGATGGCGGATCCCGACCGAGGCCGAGACGCCGGCGCGGGCCAGCGAGAAGTCGAGTTCGTCGATGGCCGCCGCGGTCAGCTCCACCCGGGTGGACCCCCAGGACAGTCCCTGGACCAACGTCTCGAGCACCCGCCAAGTCGCTCCGACGCGCTCGGGCGGCACGTACGCCCCGGCCAGCAGGACCTCGACGTCGTGCGGCTCGGGCTGGGTCGGCGAGATCACCGGACTGGCCGGAACGCGCCGGAAGAGGGGACCGAGCTTGCCGAGCAGACCGGCCCGGTGCGCCTCGGCCGGCGGCGCGTACGCCTCCCGGGCCAGATCGCGCAGCTGTGCCGCGACCTGAGGGGACGCTCCGAAGATCCCACGCACCTCGTGGATCCCGATGGCGTACAAGCGGAGCTCGCCCATGGGGGACACGTTAGTGCTCGGCGCTGGAATTGTCCGGGGTCGACGCGACACGCCGGGCGTCCCACGGTGGCGGACTCCACCTATCCTGACGGAGTGAATCCGCGGGTCCGCCGGTTGATCGTCTCGGGGGTCCTCGGGGCGATGCTGCTGATCGTCGTCGCGGCCGCGTTGTGGGATCAGTTCCACTGAGATCGCGTACGCTCCCAGGATCGAAACTCCAGCGGCGAAAGGGATTCCGGCAACGATGGCCGTTCAGCGCGCTGCCCGCGGTGCCGGGGGCTTCGTCCTCGCGCTGCTGCTCATCGGACTGTTCCCGGGTGTAGCTGCGGCCGCCGACACCGTGGCGTTCCAGATCAAGGATGTCCGGATCACCGAGTCGTCGGGTCTGACCGCCGATCCGCAGGCCGGCGTCTACTGGACGGTCAACGACTCGGGATCGACCGGAACCGCGTACGGGGTCGAGCCGGACGGGAAGGTCCGCGGCAGCCTGAACTACCGCGCCGAACCGGTCGACGTCGAGGCCGTGGCCTTTCACGACAACCGGCTCTACATCGCCGACATCGGTGACAACGAGGCCGTCCGCGACCGGGTCACCGTCTACTACTTCGACCAGCCGCGGGCGAGCGGGCTCACCGTCAGCTACCACGCCTGGGACTTCGCCTATCCCGACGGAGCGCACGACGCCGAAGCGCTGTTGGTCAACGGTAACGGTCGACTCTTCGTGGTCACCAAGGAAGCCAAGGGCGGCATCTACCGGGCGCCCAAGAAGCCGACGGCCGGCGGGGTCAACCAGCTCACCCGGGTCGGGGATGCGCCCACCCTGGTGACCGACGGGACCTTCCTGCCGGGCGGGGACCGGATCGCTCTACTCAGCTACAACAAGGTGACTGTGCTGGACGCCAAGACCTACGAGCAGGTCGCCGAAGCGGACATCCCCAAGCAGAAGCAGGCCGAGTCACTCGCGGTCAGCCTCGACGAATCGACGCTGCTGGTCGGCAGCGAGGGCAAGCGGTCCAAGGTGTACGCGATGCCGATCCCCGGGGTCAGCACCGCTACGCCGACGCCGACGCCGACCGCCAGCGCGAGCGGCCAGGTCGACTCGGGGGGTGTGGACGAAGACCCCGACGGGGCGAGCGGTCTGGGCAACGCCGGCACCTTCCTCGCCCTCGGGCTGGCCGGCTTCGTCGCCGTCGTCGCGGGCGTCGTCGTCGCGCGCGCCCGCCAACGCTGACCCACGCCGCACGGGCTTGTCCGCGGGCGGAAGACTGACCGCATGCCTGACCTGTTCGCCGAGCGGATCGACTACCGCAGCGCCCACCTGCTCGAAACCGAGGTGCCAGCGGAGCCGTTCGCCCTGTTCGACACCTGGCTGAGCGAGGCCTTCGCGGCCAAGGAGCGCGGGGTGCTGCCCGAGCCGACCGCCATGGTCGTCGCGACCAGCGCGGCCGATCGGCCGAGCGCTCGGACGGTACTGCTCAAGGAGGCCACCGGCGGCGGATTCGTCTTCTTCTCCAACTACGACTCGCGCAAGGGCACCGAGATCGCGTCCAGCCCGGCCGTCGCACTGCACTTCGGCTGGTATCCGCTGCAGCGTCAGGTCCGGGTCGAGGGCCGCTCGGCGCGGATCGATCGGGCCGAGTCCGAACGCTACTTCGCCAGTCGCCCACGCGGCTCGCAGCTCGGCGCCTGGGCCTCCGCTCAGTCGAGCGAAGTCGCCTCCCTCGACGCGCTGAACGAGGCGTACGCCGCCGCCGAGCGGCGGTTCGCCGATCAGGACGTGCCCTGTCCGCCGCACTGGGGCGGTTACCGGGTGACCCCGGACGCGGTCGAGTTCTGGCAGGGCCAGCCGAGCCGGATGCACGACCGGTTGCTCTACCGCCGCGTGGACGCCGGCTGGTCCATCACCCGGTTGGCCCCCTGATGGCCTCGGTGGGCCCGGACGCCTGAGCGACGACGAGGACCGCGTCCGAGGTGGTGGCAGGACTGGGCGGACCCCGCTGAGTCGGCATATGCAGGTCCAGTTGCTCCGACAAGCCCCGAATCGGGCTCATCAACGCCACTGGACCTGCAAACGCCGAGTGGCATGCCCGCCACCCAAGACGACAGCGCGCCGGATCCCCGAAGGGAATCCGGCGCACGGAAGGTGAGGATCAGAACGGGGCGATGAGCCCGGCGGTCTGCGACTTGGCCGCGGCGAAGCGGGCCTGGGCGTCGGCCCAGTTGACCACGTTCCACCAGGCCTTGACGTAGTCCGGCTTGACGTTCTTGTACTGCAGGTAGAACGCGTGCTCCCACATGTCGAGCAGCACGATCGGGATCTGCGCCAGCGGCAGATTGGACTGCTGGTCGTAGAGCTGGGCGATCAGCAGACGCTGTCCCAGGGTGTCCCAGACCAGCATCGACCAGCCGGAGCCCTGGATGGTGGTCGCCACGGCCTCGAAGTGGGCGCGAAACTTGTCGAAGCTGCCGAACGACTCATCGATCGCGGCGGCCAGCTCGCCGGTCGGCTTGTCGCCGCCGTCGGGGGACATGTTCGGCCAGAACACCGAGTGGTTGATGTGGCCACCCAGGTTGAAGGCCAGGGTCTTCTCCAGCCCGCCAACGCTGTCGAGGGCACCGCTGTCGCGGGCTCCTTCGAGCTTCTCGAGGGTGGTGTTCAGCGCCTTGACATAGGTGGCGTGGTGCTTGGAGTGGTGCAGCTCCATGATCTCGCCGGAGATGTGCGGGGCGAGTGCTCCGTAGTCGTAGGGCAGGTCGGGCAGTGCGTAGTCAACCATTGAGGTCCTCTCGAAGTGGCGGATGTGATCGCGTACATCGAACCCAGCCATCCTACGGAGGCGTACGACCGACCCCCGGACGGCCCGGTGTTCACCGGTCGGCGTGGATCGGGGCGGTCCGCTGTGGTCGGATGCTCGACCGGCGGTGCTCCGACGTGCGAAGTGCAGTGTCGGAGAAGGCCGCCGAACCGTCCGTGCCTCGACAACGGGGGAGACGGGGCGGTCGACGGCGATAGCGTGGCGGTATGTCCAAGGTCCTCACCGCGCTCCCGGTCGGCCAGCGTGTCGGCATCGCCTTCTCCGGAGGGCTCGACACGTCCGTCGCCGTCGCCTGGATGCGCGACAAGGGTGCGATCCCGTACGCCTACACCGCCGATCTCGGTCAGTACGACGAGCCCGACCTGTCCGATGTGCCGGACCGGGCCAAGGCGTACGGCGCGGAGCAGGGCCGACTGGTCGACTGTCGCGCGCCGCTGGTGGCCGAAGGCCTGGCCGCGCTGGCCTGCGGGGCGTTCCACATCCGGTCGGCCGGTCAGACCTACTTCAACACCACCCCGCTCGGTCGGGTGGTGACCGGGACGCTGCTGGTCCGCGCGATGGTCGACGACGACGTCTCGATCTGGGGCGACGGGTCCACCTTCAAGGGCAACGACATCGAGCGGTTCTACCGCTACGGACTGCTGGCCAACCCGGCGCTCAAGATCTACAAGCCGTGGCTCGACGAGGCGTTCGTCAGCGAGCTCGGCGGCCGGCAGCAGATGTCGGAGTGGCTCACCGAGCGCGAGCTTCCGTACCGCGACTCCGCCGAGAAGGCGTACTCGACCGACGCCAACATCTGGGGCGCCACCCACGAGGCCAAGAGCCTCGAGCACCTCGACAACTCGATGGAGATCGTCACCCCGATCATGGGCGTGGCCCACTGGGACCAGAGCGTCGACATCGCCCCCGAGGTGGTCTCGATCGGCTTCGACGCCGGGCGTCCGGTGACCATCAACGGTGACACCTTCGCCGACGACGTCGACCTGGTGATGGCGGCCAACGCCATCGGTGGTCGGCACGGACTCGGGATGTCGGACCAGATCGAGAACCGGATCATCGAGGCCAAGAGCCGCGGCATCTACGAGGCGCCCGGGATGGCGTTGCTGGTGATCGCGTACGAGCGGCTGATCAACGCGATCCACAACGAGGACACCATCGCCAACTACCACCTCGAGGGGCGGCGGCTCGGCCGGCTGCTCTACGAGGGCCGCTGGTTCGACCCGCAGGCGCTGATGCTGCGCGAGAGCCTGCAGCGGTGGGTCGGCGGCGCGGTGACCGGCGAGGTCACCCTGCGGCTGCGGCGTGGCCAGGACTACTCGATCGTCGACACCACCGGCCCACGGCTCAGCTACCACCCCGAGCGGTTGTCGATGGAGCGGACCCACAACGCCGCCTTCGGCCCGACCGACCGGATCGGCCAGCTCACCATGCGCAACCTCGACATCGCCGACACCCGGGCCAAGCTCGAACTCTTCGCCGCCCGGGGCCCGCTCCCCGCCGGTGGCGAGCTCGTCGCCCACCTCGAATCGCACCCGCTCAGCTCCGCTCCGCTCGAAAGCGGCGGCGAGGACTCCCTGTCGCTCGACCGTGCGGCGATGGAGTTCGGCACGGACTGATGGTTCAAGCAGTCCGCTCGCGCACGGCGGACGCCCAGACTGCGGTCTTCCTCCTCGTTCAGACGGCAGTGCGTCGGCGGACCTCGAGGACGCGGAAGCCCTTGTCGGTGGCGGCGCGGTGGCAGGAGTAGCCCTGGTCGGTGAGCCAGCGCTGGAGGGTGTCGGCGCCGAGGTTCTTGCTGACCACCAGGCGGGCGACGCCGTCCGGGGCGAGGCGGGGGAGCCACGCCAACAGGAGCTCGTGGAGTGCAGCCTTGCCGATCCGGATCGGCGGGTTGGACCAGATCTGGTCGTACGCGGTGGTCGGGTCGACCTGCTCGGGACGTAGCACCTGGACCCGGTGGTCGACCCCCAGCGCCACGGCGTTGTCGCGACAGAGCCCGAGGGCGCGCTCGTTGACGTCGACGGCGTCGATGACCGCATCGGGACAGGCCAACGCGAGGGCGAGCCCGATCACGCCGTAGCCGCACCCGAGATCGAGGATTCGGGGGGCACCCTCCGGTGGGGTCGTCTCCCGAAGCAGTACCGCGGTGCCGCGGTCCAGCCAGTCGCCGGCGAAGACGCCGTTGGCGGTCAGCAGCTCGAAGTCATGACCGAACGCCGACACCGCGATGGTCGAGCGGTGCTCGGGGCCGGTGGGGGTTTCGGAGAAGTAGTGCTCGGTCATGGGCGGAGCCTCTCGGGAGTGCGGGGCCGGGCGACACGCCTGCCGGAAATGAGCACGGTCATGGGAGCTCGCGCAGGGTGCGGGCTTCGGCGGCCCGGATGGCGAGTTGGTCGTCTGCGGGGTAGCGGACTTCTTCGAGGGTCAGACCGCGCGCGGGCATCAGGGGGACGCCGCTGCGTCGGACCGGCGTGGACACCACCTGCGACAGCCAGTCGAGATCCCGATGGCCGTTGGCGACCTCGGTGATCCCGCCGATCAGCGAGCGCACCATGGAGTGGCAGAAGGCGTCGGCTCGGACGGTGCAGGCAATCAGCCCGCTGGTTTCGCGTACGGCGTGGAACTCGAGCAGGGTGCGGATCGTGGTCGCGCCCGGCCGGTGCTTGCAGAAGGCGCCGAAGTCGCGTAATCCGAGCAGCCGTTCGGCGGCCAGGTTGAGTAGCGCGACGTCGAGCGGTTTGCGTACGGCCGTCAGCTGGTGCCGCCACAACGGATCGGGCGGGCCGTGGTCGACCAGACGATAGACATAGCGCCGCCAGATCGCCGAGAACCGGGCGTGGAAGCCGGCCGGCGCGAGGGCAACCCGCTTGATGACGACATCGCTGGTCAGCGCGCGGTTGAGCCGGGCCAGCATCCGGTCGTCGATGAACCGGTCCTCGGGGAGGTCGACGTGGGCGACCTGGCCGCGGGCGTGCACCCCGGCGTCGGTGCGACCGGCGCACATCAGCCGGGCCGGAGCGTCGAGCGACAGCACCCGGGCCAGCCAGTCCTCGAGGTCGCCCTGGACCGTACGCTGCCCGATCTGGACGGCCCAGCCCGCGAAGTCGGTCCCGTCGTAGGCGATGTCGAACCGCCAGCGTCGCGTCGTCACGTCCGGTAGGTCAGATCGAAGACGTCGCGACCGGCCTCGATCCCACGGGCCTCGAAGCGCGTGATCGGGCGGGCGTCCCACCGCGGTGCCCAGCCGTCGTACGCGTTGGTCAGGTCCGGATGCGGGTCGAGCACCTCGCGCATGGCCAGCGCGTAGTCCTCCCAGTCGGTGGCCAGCCGCCACTGCCCACCGGGGCGCAGCCGGGTCGCCACCAGGTCGGCGAACTCGGTCGTGACCAGCCGTCGCTTGTGGTGCCGCGCCTTCGGCCACGGATCGGGAAAGAACGTCCACACGTCATCGACCGAAGCCGGCGGTACGACGTGCCGCAGCCCGGCGACCGCGTCGGCCTCGACCACCCGGACGTGGGAGAGCTGATGCCGACCGAGCGCGCTGAGGATCCGTGCGATGGCGGGCTGGTAGACCTCGAAGACCAGGATGTTGTGATCGGGCCGCGCCAGCGCCATCGGGATCAGCGATTCGCCGGTACCGGGCCCGATCTCGACGATCAGCGGCGCCGTACGCCCGAACGCGGCAGCCAGGTCGATCGAGGTCTCCGGATCGACCGACGTCGAGGACTCGACCCGCGGCACCTCGAGCACGAAGTCGCCGTAGTAGCGGTCCCAGGCCTGCCGCTGATTGGCCCGCATCCGCGTACTGCGGCGGACGAAGGACACCACCTCGCGGCGTACCCGCGTCTGCTCGATTGCCATGATCGCCGCCCATCCCATCACATCCGGGCCCTCCCACCCCACTAACTGGGGGCAGATGACACCCGGCGACCGGCGTCGGAGGTTATCTGCCCCCAGATAGTGAAAAGGGGAGGGCGCGGTCGGGCGAAAAGGGGAGGCGCAGTCGAGAGATCCGGTGCCGGGCGGCTGCGCTAGCTGGTGACGTCTTTGGAGGAGAAGCGGGCCCAGGCGGCGAGCCAGAAGACGACGGCGTAGACAGCGGCGGTCAGCAGGCCGCGTTCGAGCGAGGCGGTGGCGATCGGATCGCGCATCAGGTCGCCGAACGCGGTCCACCAGTGGGTCAGCAGCCACGGGTGCAGCCAGTCGAGCTGGTTGATCGAGTCGAGGATGAACATCATCACGTTGATCAGCACGGCCGCGACCATGGCGCCGATCGGCTGCTCGGTCAGGGTCGAGATGAAGAGCGCGATCGCGCCGAGGGCGGCGAACTGCACGGTGAGATACCCGACCGCCAGCAGCAGCCGGAACACCCCGTCGGCCATCGAGATCCGGTCACCGGACAGCACGGTCATCTCGCCGCCGCCGAAGAGTGCGAGCCCCATGATCGTGCCGACCGCGGCCACGAGCAGCGTCGCCGCGAACGAGAAGAGGACGATCGCGGCGTACTTCACGACCAGCAGCCGGGTCCGCCCGGCCGGGATGGTCAGCAGATAGCGCAGCGTGCCGATGTTGGCCTCGCCGGCCACCGAGTCGCCCGCGATCACGCAGACGGCCAAGCGGCAGGAAGAGCGGCAGCTCGATGGCCAGCGCGGCGAAGGCGACGAACAACCCGTTGCCGGTGATGGCTTCGAGGAAACCCGGACCGCCACCGCCACCGCCCGCGCCGGGGGCCGACGCCTTGACCGCGATCGCGATGATGACGGGCACGACCGCGAGGACGCCGAGACCGGCGATGTTGCGCCGCCGCCGGAAGATGATCTCCAACTCCGAGGCCAGGAACCGGCCGCTCAGCGCCGACCGGCTCCGCGCCGGCTCGACGGTCATGACCTCAGCCGCTGACATCGAATCCCTCTCCGGTCAGCCCGACGAACAGATCCTCGAGGCTGGGACGTTGCACCTGGAAACCGAGCACCGGTACGCCGTCGGCGACCAGGTTGGGCACGATCTTCTCCACCGCCACCTCGCCCAGCAGGCCGGTGACCCGGTCGGGGGTGATCTGGATCGCGGTGAGTCCGAGCTCGGTCAGCACCCGGGCGGCGTCGTCGGTCCGGTCGGTGTCCACCCGGATCGACTGCGCAGCGCCGCCCCGCAGCTCGGCCATCGACGTCTGCGCGACCAGCTTGCCGGTGAACATCACGCCGACGTGGTCGCACATCTGCTCGACCTCGGACAGCAGGTGGCTGGAGACCAGGATGGTGGTGCCGTCCGCGGCGAGCTCGCCGATGAGGTGCCGGACCTCGCGGGTGCCCTGCGGGTCGAGGCCGTTGGTCGGCTCGTCGAGCACCAGCAGATCGCGCGGCATCAGCAACGCGTTGGCGATGGCCAGCCGCTGCTTCATGCCCAGGGAGTACGCGCGGAACCGCTTGGACGCCGCGGCCAGCAGACCGACCCGGTCGAGTGCGGCATCGATCCGGGCGCGGGCGGTTCGAGCTTCGGCGAACCGATCGGCGGCATCGAGTCGGGCCAGGTTGGCTCGACCCGACAGATAGGGGTGGAAGGCCGGGCCCTCGACCAGCGCGCCGACCCGGCGCAGCACCTCGAGGCTGGCCTCGGGCATCGGCTGGTCGAGCACGCGGATGGACCCGGACGTGGCACTGATCAGTCCGAGCAGCATCCGGATCGACGTCGTCTTGCCGGAGCCGTTCGGCCCGAGGAAGCCGTACACCGCTCCCGCCGGCACCCGCAGGTCGACGGTGTCGACGGCGGTCTGTCGACGGAAGCGTTTGGTCAGACCCGAGGTCTCGACCGCGTACGCGGTCACTCAGCCAGGGCCTGGTAGAGCACCTCGGGCTCGACCGCACCCACGGCCAGCCGGTTGTCGTCGGTCAGCACGACGCTGAACGCGGTGCCGGCGAGCAGCTTGCCCTCTCCCCAGCCGCCCTTGACCGTGGTCAGCTGATCGAGGAACGCGCGGAGCTGGCCGGACTGGTCGGTGGCGTCCGCCGGGAGCTGGGTCACGGCGACGGTGGTCCAGCCCTCGCCGCTGATCTTGGTGGCGTCCTGGCGGTCCTGCGCCTCGGCCTTGTCCTGGGTCGACGGCGTCCGGTCGCCCGGCTCGACCGCCGGGCCCTCGGTGACCTCGGTGCCGGGCGGCGCGGTGAAGACGAACTCGCGGTCCTCGGGACGGGTGAAGCTGACCTCGGTGTAGCCGGTCTCGAACACCAGCGTTGCGTCCTTGGCGAAGACCTGAACCCGCAGCGGCGACTTGTTCTCGCCGTCGACCGCCAGCTTGACCTGACTGATCAGCGACTTGTGGTCGTTGGGCGACAGCACCAGTTCGTACGCGTCGCGTCCGGCGACCTGGACTGCGCTGTCGGTGCTGACCGTGGTGGTCGGGGTGAGCGCAGCGAGAACTTTCCTGGCCGCCTCCTCCGGGGTCTGCGGTGCACCCGCGGGCTTCTCGCCACTGGGCCGGTCTCCACTCAGCGTGCGGTGCGTGGCCGTCTTGTCGCGGCTCGTCCAGCTCCACACGTCCCGGCCGTTGACGAAGGTGTCGGTCTCGCCGTAGGTGCCGTGGACACCGAGGCGGAACTTGTCCGGACCGGCGTAGCGGACGCGCAACGTGTGGGTTCCCGAGATCAGCGTCGTGAGGTCGCCCCCGGACTCGCCGCCGACGCCGGGGATGGCCGGGATACCCAGGTCGGCCTTCTCGATCACCGTGCCCGACAGCCCGTCGATCTTGGCGTTCTGCACATCCACCAACAGTTGCTCGGCGCTGATCGGGGGCAGGTTGGCCTCAGCGGTCGCATTCGAAGCGACGACGGCGCTGGTGGCCACCGCGGCCACGACGGCCGCGGGAGCGAGCCAGCGCAACGCCGGCTTGGAGGTGAGGATCCGCATGGGGCCATTCTGGTCCCCTGCCGCTGTGAGAACCCTGAGCCGCCGGGCGGGCTGGTTCAGCTCGAGCGCTCGTCAGCCAGCACCGCATAGACGACGGTGTCCTCCCAGCCGCCTTTGACCCAGATGTCGCGGCGGTGGTGGGCCTCGCGGTGCAGGCCGAGCCGCTCGCAGAGCGCGGCGGACGCGGTGTTGTCCGGGTGCAGTCGCGCGACGACCCGATGGGCGTGCAGGGTGTCGAAGGCGAATCCGAGCAACCCGCGCGCGGCCTCGACCGCGTACCCCTGGCCCTGGTGGTCGGGATGCAGGACCCAGCCGATCTCGACGGTCGCCGAGGCGATCGAGCCCGCAATCAGCACCAACTCGCCGAGGATGCGCTGGTCGGATCGACGGACGACGGTGAGCCGGAGGGCGTCACCGGTGCGGCGGAGCGTGTCGCAGCCGGCGGTCCGGGCGAGCCGTTCGTCGACCCCGGTGCGATCAAGCGGGTCGTGCAGCAGGAACCGGCACACCTCCGGTCGCGACAGGATCGCGAGGAAGGCTTCGGCGTCGCCGGATTCGGTCAGTCGCACGGTGAGCCGGTCGGTCCCGATCGGGGCGTACGCGACCTGGGCGAGCGGTTCGGGGGTGAGGGAGCGGATCACCCGAGCAGGGTAAAGCCGATACTGAACGGGTGCGGGTGCTGCTGGTGGACGACGAGGAACGACTGCTGTCTCCGCTGCGCCGCGGGCTGGTCGCGGAGGGATTCGTGGTCGAGACGGCGACCAACGGCGGGGAGGGACTGGCCCTGGCCCAGCACGGTGACTTCGACCTCGTCGTGCTCGACGTGATGCTCCCGGTGCTGTCCGGCTACGAGGTGGTCCGTCGGCTCCGCGCGGCCGACAACTGGGTCCCGGTGCTGATGCTGTCGGCCAAGGACGGCGAGCACGACCAGGCCGATGCCCTCGACGACGGCGCGGACGACTACCTGACCAAGCCGTTCTCCTTCGTCGTCCTGCTGGCCCGGATGCGCGCCCTGCTCCGACGAGGAGCGTCGGTCCGGCCCGCGGTGCTCGAGGTCGGGCCGGTCCGGCTCGACCCGGCCGGACACGACGTGTTCGTCGACGGCGAGCCGGTCCTGCTCACCGTGCGCGAATTCGCGCTGCTGGAATACCTGATCCGCAATCCGGATCGGGTGATCAGCAAGACCGAGTTGCTCGACCATGTCTGGGACACCGCCGCCGACGTCGCCCCGAACGCGGTCGAGGTCTACGTCGGCTACCTCCGCCGCAAGATCCCCGCCCTGCGGCTGGTGACCGTGCGCGGTGCGGGTTACCGGATGCTGGCGTGAACCGGTTCGGCCTCCGTGGTCGCCTGATGATCATCGGGGTCGTGGGGCTGAGCCTCGGTCTGCTGCTCAGCGGTCTGGCCTTCTACGGCGCACTGACCGTGGTGATCAACCGGACCCTGGACCGCAGCGCCCTGGCCAGCGCCAACGACATCGCCCTGCTGGTCAACGAGGGGCGGCTCCCCGAGCTGATCCCCACCTCCGGTGCGCAGCTGATCCAGGTCGTCGACGCGCAACAGCGGGTGGTGGCCTCCTCCGCCACCGCGGACCGGATCACCCCGCTGCTCGATCCCGCCGAGCTGACCCGGGCCCGGTCGGGCGAGGCGCTGGTCATCCCGGCCAGCCGCCTCGGCCAGGCCGGTGCGCTGCGGGTCCGTGCGGTCAGCGCCGGACCGGCCGGAAATCCGGTCAGCGTCATCACGGCCTGGGCGTACGGCGATGTCCTCGCCGCCCGGCAGGCGCTGCGGGCCGCGTTGCTGATCGCCCTCCCGCTGCTGGTCGCGGCGCTCGGCGTCATCGCCTGGCGGGCGATCGGCTACACGCTGCGGCCCGTCGAATCGTTGCGGGCCGGGGCCGAACAGATCAGCCGGTCGGCGCTGGCCGCCACCCAGCGGACCGAGCGACTACCGGTCCCGCCGGCGCACGACGAGATCCGCGCCCTGGCCCTGACCCTCAACGGGATGCTCGAACGGCTGGCCGAGGCCCGCGGCCGGCAGCGCGACTTCGTCGCCGACGCGGCCCACGAGCTGCGCAGCCCGATCGCGAGCATGCGGGTGCAGCTCGAGGTCGCCGAACACCTGGGGGAGGGCGGCACGCTGCCGGCGGAGCTGCTGGTCGATCTGGGCCGGTTGAGCGCCCTGGTCGAGGACCTGCTGCTGCTCGCCCGGACCGACGCCGCCGACCGGCCGGCCGGCAGGGCCGACGCGGTCGACCTCGACGTGCTGTTGACCGAGGTCGCCGCCGCTCACGCCGACGCCGGACCGCAGGTGCGCGTACGCCCCGGCCCGGTCATCGTCCTCACCGCCGACGCGTCCGAGCTCCGCCGCGCGGTCGACAACCTGGTGGCGAACGCCGTCCGGCACGCGCGTACGACGGTCGAACTGGCCGGACGGCGCGACCGCGGTGGTGTGGTGATCAGCGTCAGCGACGACGGGCCGGGGATCGCCCCCGCCGATCGCGAGCGGGTGTTCGACCGGTTCGCCCGGCTCGACGACGCTCGGGCCCGCGACTCCGGCGGTTCGGGGCTCGGGCTGGCCATCGTGCGCGAACTCCTCACCCGGGCCGGCGGCACGGTCGGCTTCGTCGACGGTGACCCGCCCTTCACCCTGCGCGCTGAGATCACGCTCGATGTTGCAGCTGAATGACGTTTGCCACCGTGTACGCGGGCTGGCACTCGACCCCTCTTGTCTGCTAACCGGTAGCGCGCCCACCATGGGCGGACAGCGGGATGATCATCATCCGGCCGGTGCGAGGAGGTCGACATGGAAGGTCGTCGTTCATCGATCGAAGTGGCTCCACTGCAGTCGGAGGGCTCGCTCTACGGCTTCATGCTGATCGGGCGCTGGCCGCAGGACACGGTGGAGTGGGCCAAGTTCCTCGTCCTGGCCGTGCAGATCGCCGCGGTGCCGGGAATGCTGCCGGCCAGCACCGTCTTCCGGGTCCGCGAGGATCTGCCCGATCAGCAAACCGTCAATGCGGTGGGACTGGTCGCGCTCGAGGGGCAACTGATCGGTGACCACCCGCTCCGGCCGGGGGCCTTCGCCGAACACCAGCCGCCGGGGCTGGTCGTGCTGCATCCGCCGTCGAGCACGCTCGGCTCGGTGCCGGACTACGACGTCGCGTCCGGGTGCCTGTTGCTCCCCGGCCTGCCGCATCTCGGACTCGACCACCGGGCCGCCTGGGTGGAGGCCGATGTCGACGGCACGATCACCCGGCTGGTCAGCAAGGTGGGGATCGATCCTCAGCGGGACGCCGACACCGCCGCGCTGGCCATGCTGCTCGCCGCCTGAATTCGCCGCCGCCGCCGGCCCAGCCGTGAGGGGGCCGGAAACCGGTCGTCCGGGGGGCGACCGCGGGCCTACGATTCGCGCTATGGGCCACGTCGATCTGTCCGGTATCGGATACCACCTCCCCGACGGACGGGTGCTGCTCGACGACGTGTCGTTCCGGGTCGGTGAGGGGGCCAAGGTCGCGTTGGTCGGTCCCAACGGCGCCGGCAAGACCACGCTGCTGCGGATCATCTCCGGCGACCTCGAACCGAGCAGCGGGACGCTCTCGCGTAGTGGTGGCCTCGGGGTGATGCGGCAGTTCATCGGCAGCATCCGCGACGGCTCGACCGTCCGTGACCTGCTGTTCTCGTTGACCCCACCCGCGCTGCGCCACGCCGTCGCCGAGGTCGACCGGCTCGAGCTGGTGCTGATGAACGACGACCGCGAGGAGATCCAGCTCGCGTACGCGCAGGCCCTGGCCGACTACGGCGATGCGGGCGGTTACGACGCCGAGGTGATCTTCGACGCGTGTTGCACCGAAGCCCTCGGGGTCGCGTACGAGCGGTGCCGGTGGCGGGAGCTGTCGACCCTGTCCGGCGGCGAGCAGAAGCGGTTGGCCCTGGAGGCGCTGCTCCGCGGACCCGACCAGGTGCTGCTGCTCGACGAGCCCGACAACTACCTCGACGTGCCCGGGAAGCGCTGGCTCGAGGAGCAGCTGGCGGCGACCACGAAGTCGGTGCTGCTGGTCAGCCACGACCGCGAACTGCTGGCCCAGGCGGCCAAGACCATCGCCGTCCTCGAGCTCGGCGCGGCCGGCAACTCGGTGTGGATCCACGGCGGCGGGTTCGCCACGCTGGCCACGGCCCGACGCGAGCGATTCGCCCGCTTCGAGGAGCTCAAGCGGCGCTGGGACGAGGAACACCAGAAGATCAAGGACCTGGTCCAGATGTACAAGGTGAAGGCCAAGTTCAACGACGGTCTGGCCTCGCGGTATCAGGCGGCCAAGACGCGGCTGGCGAAGTTCGAGGAGGCCGGGCCGCCCGAGGCCGTGCCGCTCGAGCAGCGGGTGAACATGCGACTCTCGGGCGGCCGGACCGGCAAACGGGCGATCGTGGTCAGCGATCTGGAGCTGACCGGGCTGATGAAGCCGTTCAGCACCGAGATCTGGTTCGGCGACCGGGTCGCCGTGCTCGGGTCGAACGGCTCGGGCAAGTCGCACTTCCTGCGGCTGCTGGCCCGCGGCGGCTCCGACCCCGACATCGAACACCGTCCGGTCGGCGAAGTCGAGATCGCCGCGGTCACTCACACCGGGCAGGCCAAGCTCGGCGCCCGCGTCCGGCCCGGATGGTTCGCCCAGACCCACCACCACCCCGAGTTGCTCGGCCGCACGCTGCTGGAGATCCTGCACCGCGGCGACCACTCGCGCTCCGGGATGGGACGCGAGGAGGCGTCGCGCAAGCTCGATCGCTACGAGTTGGCCGGGGCCGCGGAGCAGAAGTTCGAATCGCTGTCCGGTGGGCAGCAGGCCCGGTTCCAGATCCTGCTGCTCGAGCTGTCCGGGGCGACGCTGCTGCTGCTCGACGAGCCGACCGACAACCTCGACCTCGAATCCGCCGAAGCGCTCGAGCAGGGACTCGACTGCGTTCGAGGGGACGGTCGTCGCGGTGACCCACGACCGTTGGTTCTCCCGCGGCTTCGACCGGTTCCTGGTCTTCGGCTCCGACGGCGGGGTCTACGAGTCCGAACAACCGGTGTGGGACGAGAAGCGGGTGCAACGAGCCCGATGATCGAGTCGCGCGACGCCCAGGCGGCGATCGCCCGGTCGGGGGCCTTGTTCGCGGCGGTGCTGGCGTCGGCCGACTGCGCCACATCGGTCCGGCCATGCCCGGGCTGGACCGTACGCGATCTCGCCGTCCATCTCGGCGAGACCCATCGCTGGGCGGCGAGGGCGGTGCTCACCGGCCGTCCCGACGAGCCCACTCCGACCGCTCCGGTCGACGATCGCGAGCTGGCCGACTGGTATCTCGGAACGGTCGACGAGCTGCTCCGGGCGCTGAACCGATGCCGGCGCCGCGGCCTGGACCTTCGGCGAGCCGAGAACGGCCGCCTTCTGGGCCCGGCGACAGGCCCACGAGCTCGCGGTGCACCGCTTCGATCTCGGCACCGCGATCGGGCTCGATCTCGGCGTCGACCCCGAGCTCGCCCTCGACGGCATCGACGAGGTGGTGACGATGTTCTTCCCGCGCCAGGTCCGACTGGGGCGTACGCCGCCGCTGACCGCCACGCTCGGTCTCGCCCCCGATGACACCGACCGCCGCTGGCTGCTGGCCGGCGACGGGACCGGCTGCGGAATCGGCAGCCGACGCCACCCTCGCCGGCCCGGCCGACGCGCTCCTGCTGCTGCTCTGGGGCCGCCTCGACCTCGACGACCCGCGGATCCGCCTGACCGGCGACCGCACCGCCGCCGACCGCGTACTCTCCGCCCGCCTCGTCCCCTGATCGCGGCGGCCTCCCCGGCTTCCCGCGGCCTCCGATCTCAACTAACTGGGGGCAGATTGCGGGGAAACCGGCTCTGGAAGCGTCATCTGCCCCCAGTTAGTGGAAGCGGGAGGCGGGAGGCGGGTGAGGATTCGGCTGGGGCAGGAGGAGTCAGCGGGAGACGGCGTAGCGGAGGAAGACCATGCCGTTGCCGAAGCGGCGTTCCGCGAGGAGCTCGAGCGGCTGACGTACCTGCGGCGGGAACATGGGGGTGCCGCCGCCGACCAGGATGGGGGTGACGAACAGGTGGACCTCGTCGACGAGGTCCAGCCGCCAGGCGGCCGCGGCCAGCTCGGCGCCCGAGACGGCGATGTCGTGGTCGGCGGCGGCTTTGATCGCGCTGACGGTCTCGAGGTCGAACTCGCGCTCGATCCGGGTCCGCGTCGTGGAGACCTCGTCCAGGGTGCGTGAGAAGACGACCTTCTCGGCCTGTTGCCACATGGTCGCGAAGGCGGCGCTCTGGGGGGAGCCGGCGGCGTATTCGGGCTCGGTCTCCCAACCGGTCATCAGCTCATAGATCCGCCGACCGTAGAGGTAGGTGGTGATGCTGCTCTCGACCTGGTTGAGGAAACCGAGGACCTCCTCGTCGGGCATCGCCCAGCGGAATTCGCCCTGGTCGTCGGCGATGTAGCCGTCGAGCGACACCAGGTAGGAGTAGATGAGCTTGGCCATGAGCACACGGTAGGGCGCGACCCCGGTCAGCGGACGGCCAGGAGCATGACTCCGCCCATGGCCAGCGCGGCGCCGGCTCGTTGCGATCGGTCGAGCCGCTCGCGGAGCAGCACCCGGGCGAGCAGAACGGTGCCGAGCGGGGACAGCGACGCCAGCAGTCCGGTGACGGCGAGCTGGCCGACTCCAGCGGCAACCAGGAAGGCGACAGTCGATCCCATGTCGAGCGACCCGGTCCCGGCGGCGAGCCGTCGTCCGCGGGCATCAAGGGTGAGGGGCGTACGGCGGGCGAGGGCGAGCGACAGCAGCACCACCAGGGCGGCAGCCCGCGCCACCGCGACCGCCCACAGTCCCGACTCGCTCGAGGTCCGTGACAGCAGCACCAGGAACCCGCCGAACGAGATTCCGGCCAGCACGGCCAGGGTCAGCGCCGGGGCCGGGGTGGGTCGGATCCGGCGGCGGCGGCCGTGGCTGAGCAGGACGGTCGCGGCGAGTGCGCAACCGAGCCCGGCCCCGGCCGTGGCGCTGAACCGCTCGCCCAGAGCGGCGCCGGAAGCGACCGGGATGACCGCGGCCGCCACCGCCGTGGTCGGAGCGACCACCGACATCTCCGCCACGGCCAGTGCGCGGTAGAGGCAGACCGCGCCGACGCTGCCACCCAGCCCGGCGAGCAGCGACCAGCCGATATCGACCAAGCTGATCGGCGCCGGCAGCACGATCGACGCGGCGGCCAGGGCGACCAGCAGCCCGATCCCGTTCGACCAGATGACCACGACCATGGCGGGGGAGCGGCGGGCGGCCAGTCCGCCGACGAAGTCGGCCGATCCCAGCAACATCGCGGACAGCAGCGCCAATCCGATGGCCATCGCTCGCGCCTCCCCCGGGGCGACCAGGGCGGCGCCATCGGGGTGGAGGAGTCGGGGCGGTCGGCTTACGTACCGATCCCGCTGAAAAGCCGGCGCCAGTCGGCCCCAATACGGCTGGAACGCCCGTTCTCGAGTCACTGGTGCTGGATTTTCAGCCCGGATACGTATTCCGAGGTCGTGCCCAGGACACGACCGACCGGGGGTGGGTGGACTAGCGGTCGCTCATGTCCACGAAGTCGCGGGTCCGGAAACCGGTGTAGATCTGCTTCGGGCGGGCGATCTTCTGGTCCTTGTCCTGGACCAGTTCCGACCACTGAGCCAGCCAGCCCGGCGTACGCCCGATGGCGAACAGCACGGTGAACATCTCCGGCGGGAACTCCAGCGCCTCGTAGATCAGGCCGGAGTAGAAGTCGACGTTGGGGTAGAGCTTGCGCTTGATGAAGTACTCGTCCTCGAGCGCGATCTTCTCGAGCTCCTTGGCGATGCTCAGCAGCGGGTTGACCCCGGTCACCTCGAAGACGTCGTCGCAGGCCTTCTTGATGATGGTCGCGCGCGGGTCGAAGTTCTTGTAGACCCGGTGCCCGAAGCCCATCAGCTTCTCCTTGCCCTCCTTCACCCCGGCCATGAAGCCCGGGATGTTGTCGACGGAGCCGATCCGCCGCAGCATCTTCAGCACCGCCTCGTTGGCCCCGCCGTGCAGCGGACCGTAGAGAGCCCCGATGCCGGCGGCGACCGCCGAGTAGGGATCGACCTGGGAGGAGCCGACGGAGCGGACGGCGTTGGTCGAGCAGTTCTGCTCGTGGTCGGCGTGCAGGATGAACAGCACGTCGAGCGCCTTGACGATCCGCGGATCGGCGGCGTAGCGCGGCTCGCTCATCTTGAACAGCATGGCGAGGAAGTTCTCGACGTAGGACAGGTCGTTGTCGGGGTAGACGTAGGGCTTGCCCAGTCCGTTGCGGTAGGCGAAGGCACCGAGGGTCGGCATCTTCGCGATCAGCCGGGTGATCTGCAGCTGGCGGTTCTCCGGATCGGAGATGTCACTGGCGTGCGGGTAGAAGGTGGACAGCGCGCTGACCGAGGCCATCATCATGCCCATCGGGTGGGCGTCGTAGCGGAAGCCCTGGATGAACTGCTTGATGTTCTCGTGCAGGAACGTGTGGTGGGTGACGGCGTGGGTCCAGGTCGCCAGCTGGTCCTCGGTCGGCAACTCGCCGTTGAGCAGCAGATAGGCCACCTCGAGGAAGGTGGATTTCTCGGCCAGCTGTTCGATCGGGTAGCCGCGATATTCCAGGATCCCTGCATCCCCGTCGATGAAGGTCACCGAACTGCGACAGGACGCGGTGTTCACGAACCCCGGGTCGTACGTCGCGAGCCCCGGCTCGCCTTCGACGGCTATCTGCTTGAGATCGGCGGCTCGGACGGTGCCGTCGGCGATCGCGATCTCGTACTCGCGACCCGTACGGTTATCGCGAATGCTGAGCGTGTCGGTCATGCGCACAACCTACGTGTGGGTGACCCTGCACAGCTAGTAGGGGTACCTATGATCCCGAGCACTTATCGGCCGTCCGCTGGCCGTCGCCGCGCTCGCGGAGCGGGCCCGCTCTGCTCACTTTGACCCGGGGTGTCCGCACAGGTAATCTGGTCGGCTGTTGCCTCCCGGGGCGCGATCGCTCGCGCCCAACCCCCTCAAGGGTCGGAGTCGACATCCAAACCCAAGAGTTCATTCGCGACATACGGAAGCTGGTCACGGCCGTGCCTACCTTTAGCCCCAAGCCTGGCGACCTCACCAGGTCCTGGCTCGTCATCGACGCCAACGACGTCGTCCTCGGACGGCTGGCGGTGACGGCCGCGACCCTGTTGCGGGGTAAGCACAAGCCGACCTTCGCGCCGCACGTCGACGGTGGCGACTTCGTCGTCATCGTCAACGCCAGCAAGATCGCCCTCACCGGCAGCAAGCGCACCGACAAGCTGGCCTACCGCCACTCCGGTCGTCCCGGTGGCCTGAAGAGCGTGCCGTACGGCGAGCTCCTCGACAACGACCCGCGCAAGGCCGTCGAGTTGGCGGTCTGGGGCATGCTCCCCAAGAACAAGCTGAGCCGCAAGCTGATCAAGAAGCTCAAGGTCTACTCCGGCCCCGAGCACCCGCACACGGCTCAGCAGCCGCAGGCGTACGCGATCACCCAGATCGCCCAGTAACTCACCACCGAGCACCAACCCGAGGATTCACACCCGTGTCTGAAGCTGTCACCTCGACCGACGTCACTGACGAGGTCGCTCCGTTCGTCGATGGCGACCGCGAGATCGCCTATCGTTCCGAGGCGGCCACGACGGCCTCCTACGGACCCGCCGGCCGCCCGGCCGTCGTCGCCCCCGCCGGGGCGACCGGTCGCCGCAAGGAAGCCGTGGCCCGCGTGCGGATCGTCCCCGGAAGCGGCAACTGGGTGATCAACGGCCGCACCCTCGAGGACTACTTCCCGAACAAGGTGCACCAGCAGATCGTCGCGGAGCCCTTCACCGCCGCGGTCGTCGCCGGTTCCTACGATGTGGTCGCCCGGATCCACGGTGGCGGGGTGACCGGCCAGGCCGGTGCGCTGCGCCTCGGCGTGGCCCGTTGCCTCAACTCCGTCGACGAGGAGGCGAGCCGCCCGGCCCTGAAGAAGGCCGGCATGCTCACCCGCGACGCCCGGATCAAGGAGCGCAAGAAGGCTGGCCTGAAGAAGGCCCGCAAGGCTCCGCAGTACAGCAAGCGCTGATCCGCCCTCGAGGGCACCGTCCATGGGCCGACTGTTCGGAACCGATGGCGTACGTGGCAAGGCCAACGAGGTCCTGACCGCCGAGCTCGCACTGAGCTTGTCGGTCGCGGCCGCGCATGTCCTGGCCGAGACGGGGGAGTTCACCGGGCACACCCCGGTGGCTCTGGTCGGACGCGACCCCCGCGCCTCGGGGGAATTCCTCGAGGCCGCGGTGGTGGCCGGTCTGGCCAGTGCCGGGGTGAACGTGGTCCGGCTCGGCGTGGTCCCCACGCCGGCTGTGGCCTACCTGACCGGGTCGTACGGAGCTGACCTCGGCGTCATGCTGTCGGCCAGCCACAACCCGATGCCCGACAACGGCATCAAGTTCTTCGCCCGCGGTGGAGCGAAGCTCGGCGACACCCTCGAGGACGCGATCGAGTCGCGGATGGACGAGGCCTGGGCCCGCCCCACCGGCGGCGCAGTGGGACGGGTGAGCGTCGACGAGTCGCTGGTCGAGTCGTACGTGGCCCATCTGGTCAACAGCGTCGGTGCTCCGGTCAGCCTCGAAGGCCTCAAGGTCGTCATCGACTGCGCGAACGGGGCCGCGTTCCTCGCCGGCCCCGCCGCGCTCGAGGCCCAGGGTGCCGAGGTCATCCGGATCCACGCGACCCCCGACGGCATCAACATCAACGACAACTGCGGGTCCACCCACATGGATTCGCTGCGTACGGCCGTGCTCGAGCACCGGGCCGACATCGGCATCGCCCTCGACGGTGACGCCGATCGCTGTCTGGCCGTGGACGCCACGGGTCGGATCGTCGACGGCGACCAGATCCTTGCCGTGCTCGCCCTGGCCCTGGCCGAGTCCGGTCGGCTGACCGGTGGGACCGTGGTGGCCACGGTGATGAGCAACCTCGGCTTCCTGCATGCGATGCGGGCGGCCGGCATCACCGTCGACCAGACCAAGGTCGGTGACCGCTACGTGCTCGAGTCGATGCGCTCGGGCGGCTTCGCCCTCGGGGGCGAGCAGTCGGGCCACGTGATCATGCACGAACACGCCACGACCGGCGACGGCGTTCTCACCGCGCTGCACCTGATGAGCCGGATGGCCCGCACCGGCAAATCGCTGGCCGAGCTGACCTCGGTGATGACCCGGCTCCCGCAGGTGCTGATCAACGTCCCCGGCGTCGACAAGTCGCGCGCCGACACCGACCCCGTGCTGACTGCGGCGGTGAAGCAGGCCGAGGCCGAACTCGGCGACATGGGCCGGGTCCTGCTGCGGCCGTCCGGGACCGAGGCCTTGGTCCGGGTGATGGTCGAGGCGGAGTCGTACGAGGACGCCAACACGGTGGCCCACCGGCTCGCCGACGTGGTCCGTACGAGCCTGGCCCTCGAACCGCCCGCCTGATCCCCGCCGAATCGCAGGTCAGCGCGGGAAGTAGGGAAGCGCCCAGTCGAGCAGACCGGCCGCGGCCAGGACCAGCCCGATCACGGTCAACACCACGGTGACGACCAGGGAGAACACGAAGACGCCGAGCGCGCCGAAGAAGCCGAACCGGAACGCGCTGCCCACGGTCAGAGCCACCTTCGGCGTCGAGGTCGAGGTGTGGATGGGTTGCGTCGCGGTCATGGCTCGACGGTAGTCGGCCGAAGCGCCCGGGTCGCTCAGACTTTGCGGATCCGCACCCATTTCACCGCGTGGGTCGCGTCCTTGCGCAGGATCGCGGTCGCCCGGCCGCGGGTCGGCAGGATGTTCTGGACCAGGTTCGGGCCGTTGATCGTGTCCCAGACCTCCTCGGCCTGCCGGATCGCCTGCTCCTGCGACAGCTGGGCGTAGCGGGTGAAGTAGCTGCGCGGGTCGCGGAAGGCGGTGTCGCGCAGCGACAGGAAGCGGTGGACGTACCAGGACCGGGCGTCGTCGGTGTCGGCGTCGACGTAGACCGAGAAGTCGAAGAAGTCGCTCACCGCCAGCCCGGTCGTGCCGTCGGCCCGGGTCCGCGCGGCCTGGAGCACGTTGAGTCCCTCGACGATCAAGATGTCAGGGCGGCGTACGGTCACGGTTGCGTCGGGAACGATGTCGTAGACGAGGTGGCTGTAGACCGGTGCAGTCACCGCGTCCCGGCCCGACTTCACATCAGTCACGAAGCGCAGCAGCGCCCGCCGGTCGTACGACTCCGGGAAGCCCTTGCGATGCATCAGCCCGCGCTTCTTGAGTTCCGCGTTGGGCAGCAGGAAACCGTCGGTGGTGACCAGGCTGACCCGCGGGTGCTCGGGCCAGGCGGCCAGCAGTTCGCGGAGCAACCGCGCCGTGGTCGACTTGCCCACCGCCACCGAGCCGGCGATCCCGATGACGAACGGGGTACGGCCGACGTCGAGCCGCAGGAAGTCGTTGGTCGAGCGGTGCAACTCACCGGTGTGGCGGACGTAGCTGCTGAGCAGTCGGGTCAGCGGGAGATAGACCTCGGCCACGTCGCGCATGCCGGTCGGATCGCCGAGACCGCGCAGCCGCTCCAGCGTCGCCGGGTCGAGCTCGACGGTCAGGTGCGCGGCCAGTTCGGCCCAGTCGGCTCGGCTGCGTTCGACGTACGGGCCGGTGACCTGCACGTCGGTGGACACCATGGGTGAAGCGTAGGGGCCCGGTCGCGGCAACGCCCCGCTGTCCGGGCGCGTCGCCGGTAGAGTGCTGCGCATGTGCGGAATCGTGGGTTATGTCGGGCCGCGGGCCGCCTTGGAGGTCGTCGTCGAGGGGCTGCGGAGGCTGGAATACCGCGGGTACGACTCGGCCGGCGTCGCGGTGGTCGCCGACGGTGAACTGCACCTGGCCAAGAAGGCCGGCAAGATCGCGAACCTGGACAAACTGCTGGCGAAGGAGTCGCTGCCGGACTCGGGCCTCGGCCTCGGCCACACCCGGTGGGCCACCCACGGCGGGCCCACCGACGTCAACGCCCACCCCCACCTGTCGGCCGACGGCCGGATCGCCCTGGTCCACAACGGGATCATCGAGAACTTCGGAGAACTGCGCGCCGAGCTGGTCGCGGCCGGGATCACGCCGGTGTCAGAGACGGACACCGAGATCGCCGCCCACCTGCTCGGGCTCCAGGTCAGCTCGGGCGCCAGCCTCGACGACGCCATGCGCACGGTGTGCCAGCGGCTGCACGGCGCCTTCACCCTGGTCGCGATCGATCGCGACCGGCCCGACATCGTGGTCGCCGCCCGACGCAACTCTCCGCTGGTCGTGGGCGTCGGCGAGGGGGAGAACTTCCTGGCCTCGGACGTCGCCGCCTTCATCGAGCACACCCGTGAGGCGATCGAGCTCGGGCAGGACCAGGTCGTCACCATCAGCCGCGACGCGGTCGTGGTCACCGATTTCGCGGGCGCGCCCGCCGAGGTCCGGCCGTTCCACGTCGACTGGGACCTCTCGGCGGCGGAGAAGGACGGCTACGACTGGTTCATGCGCAAGGAGATCTACGAGCAGCCCAAGGCGGTGGCCGACACCCTCCTCGGCCGGCACGACGCCAACGGCCGGCTGATCCTGGACGAGCTGCGGATCAGCGAGGCCGAGCTGCGCGCGGTCGACAAGATCGTGGTGATCGCCTGCGGCACAGCCAACTACGCCGGTCTGGTGGCCAAGTACGCCATCGAGCACTGGACCCGGATCCCCTGCGAGGTCGAGCTGGCCAGTGAGTTCCGCTACCGCGACCCGATCGTCGGCCCGACCACCCTGGTCGTGGCGATCAGCCAGTCGGGCGAGACCGCCGACACGCTGATGGCGATCCGGCACGCCCGCGAGCAGAAGGCCCGGGTGCTGGCGATCTGCAACACCAACGGCTCGACCATCCCGCGCGAGTCCGACGCGGTCATCTACACCCACGCCGGGCCCGAGATCGGGGTGGCCTCGACCAAGGGCTTCCTGACCCAGCTCGTCGCCTGTTATCTGCTCGGTCTCTATCTGGCCCAGGTCCGCGGGACCAAGTACGGCGACGAGATCCGCGCGACCATGCGCGAGCTGCAGACCATGCCCGCGGCGATCAGCCGGGTGCTGGCCGACAGCGACCGGGTGCTCGAGCTGGCCGCGGAGTTCAAGGACCGTCGCTCGGTGCTGTTCCTCGGCCGCCACGTCGGCTACCCGGTGGCCCTCGAGGGGGCGCTGAAGCTCAAGGAACTGGCCTACATCCACGCCGAGGGGTTCGCCGCCGGTGAGCTGAAACACGGCCCGATCGCGCTGATCGAGGAAAACCTGCCGGTCTTCGTGGTCATCCCGCCGCGCGGCCGCGATCTGCTCCACGACAAGGTGCTCTCGAACCTGCAGGAGGTCCGGGCCCGCGGCGCCCAGACGATCGTGCTGGCCGAGGAGGACGACGAGGAGGTGGCCGCGTACGCCGATGTGCTGATCCCGCTGCCCAAGGTCTCCACCCTGCTGCAGCCGCTGGTCGCCATCCTGCCGCTGCAGATCTTCGCCTGCGAGCTGGCGACCCGGAAGGGCCACGACGTCGACCAGCCCCGCAATTTGGCCAAGTCGGTCACCGTCGAGTGACCACCCACTCGCCGTCAGTAGCGGGCTCGAACCTCGGGGGTCTGAAGTCGGGGTGGATGCGGTGATCGTCGGGGTGGGGATCGATGTGTGCGACGTGGCGCGGTTCGCGC
Source organism: uncultured Actinomycetota bacterium (assembly GCA_963815905.1). Classification (GTDB taxonomy): domain Bacteria; phylum Actinomycetota; class Actinomycetes; order Propionibacteriales; family Propionibacteriaceae; genus Microlunatus. Next base: position 344,669 of record CAWFIO010000021.1, read on the forward strand.
AGTCGGTCGAGCGGACTCCGAACCTGGTGAACCGGCTGTTCACCCCGGCCGAGGCGGCGAAGCCGATCGCCTCGCAGGCGGCCCGGTTCGCGGCCAAGGAGGCGCTGGCCAAGGCGCTCGGGGCGCCGGCGGGTATGGCATGGCACGACGCCGAGGTGGTGACCGACGAGGAGGGTCGCCCCTCGTTCGAGGTACGCGGGACCGTCGCCGCCCGCGCCCGGTCGCTCGGCATCGCCACCATCCATCTGAGCCTGTCGCACGACGCCGGAATCGCTTCGGCCATGGTGGTCTGCGAATCCTGATGATCGCGTACGACGTCGCCACCATCCGTGCGTTGGAGGCGCAGACCATCGCCGAGGTCGGGGACGACACCCTGATGCAGCGGGCCGCCGCCGGTCTCGCCGCCGTCGCCCGGCGGATGCTCACCGAGCTGCGCGGGTCGGTCTACGGCGCCCGGGTGGTGATCTTCGTCGGACCCGGCAACAACGGCGGCGACGCGCTCTTCGCCGGGACCCGGCTGGCCCGCCGGGGTGCCCGGGTGATGGCGGTGCCGACGCTCGGTGACCCACATCCGCGCGGACTGGCCGCCCTGCGCGCTGCGGGCGGGAGGACGACGAGCCTGGCCGACTTGACCCTGGACGACCGGGGTTCGCGGCCCCGCCCTGCGGTGGATCTGTTCGTCGACGGCATCCTGGGCATCGGGGGCCGACCCGGTCTGACCGGCGAGCCGGCCGCGGCCGCCGCGGCGATGAACCGTTGGTCGATCCCGGTGCTGGCCGTCGATCTCCCGTCGGGGGTGGACGCGGACACCGGCGCCGTGCCGGGCGACGCCGTGCGCGCCGATCGCACCGTGACCTTCGGTGCCCACAAGCCGTGCCACCTGATCGATCCGGCCCGCCGACTCTGTGGCGTCATCGAGTGGGTCGACCTCGGACTGCCCCAGACTGCCGACGCCGGGTTCCACGCGATGACCGAGGAGCGGTTGACCTGGCCGGCACCACCGGTCGATGGCGACAAGTACGCGCGAGGCGTGGTCGGGGTCGACACCGGCTCCGACCAGTACCCCGGCGCCGGCCTGCTCTCCACCCTCGGCGCGGTCTACGGCGGGGCCGGGATGGTCCGCTTCCTCGGCGCCGAGCGACCGGCCGCGCTGATCGAGTCGCAGCTGCCCAATGTGGTCTTCTCGCCCGGCCGGGTCCAGGCCCATCTGCTCGGCTCGGGCTGGGGTGAACGATCCGACGGCGCCCGCGTACTCGCCGATGCGCTCGACACCGGGCTGCCGGTCGTGGTCGACGCCGACGGGCTGAAGTACGTGCCCGCCCCCCTTCCCGAGCACTGGTTGCTCACCCCGCACGCCGGCGAACTGGCCGCCCTGCTCGGCGAGCAGCGGTCGTGGGTCACCGCGGATCCGGTACGCGCGGTGCGGGCCGGGGCCGAGACGACCGGGGCCACGGTGCTGCTCAAGGGCGCGACCCAGCTGGTCGCCCAGCCCGGTCGGCCCGAGATCAAGGTCGCGTTGCCTGGACCGGCCTGGACCGCGCAGGCGGGATCGGGCGATGTGCTCGGTGGGCTGTGCGCGGCGGGTCTGGCCGCCGGACTCGGTCCGGCCACCGCGGGCTGGCTGGCCGCTTCGATCCAGGCCCTGACCGCGGCTCGCCACCCCGGCCCGGTCCCGCCGCAGGAACTGGCCCGGCTGATCGGTCGGGTCATCGGCTCGATCGCGGTGTCGGCCGGATGATCGACCCCGACACGGCGAGCGCCGACATCGACCTGGCCGCCTTCCGAGCCAATGTGGCGACGGTCCGCGCGCTCGTCGCCCCGGCCGAGACCATGGTCGTGGTCAAGGCCGACGGCTACGGCCACGGCATGATCGCCTGCGCCCGGGAGGCCCGGGTGGCCGGCGCGACCTGGATCGGCGCCGCCACCCCGGCCGAAGCACTGGTTCTGCGGGCCGCCGGTGACCGCGGTCGGCTGCTCGTCTGGCTCTACGGTCCGAACGACGATCTTTCCGCCCTGGTCGCGGACGAGGTCGACGTATCGGCCCAGTCCCTCGACCAGCTCGCCCGGCTGACCGCCGCGACGGCGGCGACCGGTCGCGTGGCCCGGGTCCACCTCAAGATCGACACCGGACTGGCCCGCAACGGCGCGGCCGCCGCGGACTGGGCCGAACTGTGCCGCGCCGCGGCCGCTGCGGAGCGGGCGGGTGCCGTCGAGATCGTCGCCGTCTGGTCGCATCTCGCCGCGGCCGACGAGCCCGGCCATCCGAGCATCGCCGCGCAACTGGCCGCGTTCGACCATGCGTACGGCGCAGCCGTGGCCGCCGGACTCCAGCCGATCCGCCACCTCGCCAACTCGGCCGGCGCACTGGTGCTCCCACAGGCGCGTTTTGATCTGGTCCGGCTCGGGATCGCCGCGTACGGGATCGATCCGGCACCCGGGATCGCCGCGTCGGCCGGCGTCGCGCTGCACCCGGTGATGCGGTTGCGCGCCCGCCTGGCCAACGTGAAGCCGCTCGGGGCCGGGAGCGCGGTCTCGTACGGCTGGACCTGGACCGCCGACCGACCGACCACGGTCGGTCTGGTCCCGCTGGGCTACGCCGACGGCATCCCGCGGCACGCATCGAACCGGGCCGAGATCGCCACCGCGGCCGGCCGGGTCCCGGTCCGCGGCCGGATCTGCATGGACCAGTTCGTCGTCGATCTGGGGGCCGCCAGCACCGCGACGGTCGGAACCGAGGTCACGCTGTTCGGCTCGGGGGCCGACGGCGAACCGACGGCCGAGGAGTGGGCCGGCTGGTGCGACACCATCGGCTACGAGATCGTCACCCGGATCGGCGTCCGGGTGCCGCGCCGGCACCTCGGCGCGAGCGCCTGATGGCCGAGCGCGCGCCCCGGTTCGGCCGATCCGCACCCCGGCGTACGCCGGTCCTCGGCCCTCGCCCCGCGGCCCCGCGTCCCTCGCCGATCGGTTCTCGGCCCGCGACCGCAGCAGCGGCCGAAGCCCTCGCCCGACGCGCGCCGGCGGTGGGACTGGTCGCCGGCGTCCTCGCGCTGGCCGCGGGCGGGGTCGCCCTCGGTCTGGAACTCGAGCGGCGGATCGTCAGCAAGCGGATCCTGCGGGCCGACGACGACCAGATGAGCCAGTTCTTCCAGCTCCGCGCCGAGGGCATCAGTCTGAACACCCCCGACGGCGTGGTGCTGCATGCCGAGATCGACGATGTCGAGGGCACCCCGACCGAGGACCTGACGATCGTCTTCGTCCATGGCTACGCGCTCAGCCTCGACTGCTTCCACTTCCAACGCGCGCACTACCGCGGCCGGGTCCGCCAGGTGCTCTACGACCAGCGATCGCACGGCCGGTCCAGTCGCTCGGAGGGTGATCTCTGCCGGATTCCGCAGCTCGCCACGGACCTGCTGGAGGTGCTCGACGAGCTCGCCGGTCCGGGGCCGCTGGTGCTGGTCGGGCACTCGATGGGCGGCATGACCATCATGCGGTTGGCCCAGACCCACCCGGAACTGTTCGGAACCCGGATCCGTGGGGTGGCCTTCTTCTCGACCGCGGCCGGCGAGATGGCGGACTACTCCCCGATCCGCGGGCTGCCCGGACGCACCTTCACCCGGATCGCGCCGCCGCTGCTGGCCACGCTCAACCGGGTGCCCGAGCTGGTCGAGCGGAGCCGCAAGGCCGGCAGCGATCTGGGCTATGTGGTGACCAAACGGATGGCCTTCGGGTCCGATGTCGATCCCAGTTACGTCGAGTTCGTCAGCGAGATGCTGGGCGAGACGTCGCTCGAGGTGGTGGCCGACTTCTACCCGGCCTTCGCCGAGCTCGACGAATACAAGGCCCTGGCCCATCTGCGCGATGTCGAGGTGTCCGTGATCGGCGGTGAGGACGACATGATCACCCCGATCGAGCGGACCGCCCGGATGATCGAGTTGCTGCCGCACGCCGATGCGCTGCGGTTGGCTGAGTGTGGGCACCTGGGGATGATCGAGCATCACGCGATCTTCAACGAGGTTCTGGACGGCCTGCTGGACCGAGTCCGGTCACGATTATCCACACCGCCCGCGCGCTGATAGAGTAGGTCCTTCCGACTGCCGGTTTAGCGGTCGGATCACTAGACGCCCTCCACGACGCGGGCGCGGCTGGGCTCGTCTTCCCTTCCTTCTCTGATCCGTAGCGGATATCAGGTCTGGGCGCTGGCGTGCCTGAACAAGACCCGCCCACGCGCGGGGAGGAAGACGGTTTCACCATGCCTGGAAAGAGGGCCGAAGGCCCCAAGAAGCGCTGGACGACCGCGGAGCGAGCAGCCCGTGGTAAGGCCCCCCGCAAGGGTGGCGGCGTCCGTAGCAGCAGCAACGACCGCTTCGGCGGCAAGGATCGGTTCGCCGATCGCTCGGCCGATTCGTCCGCACCGCGCAGCGGCCACGCCCTGCGCGCCGATCAGGCCGACCGGCCCAGCCGTCCGGCTCGGGACAACGCGAAGCGCGTCCGGTCGAGCCAGCCGTACGACGGCCCGGCCCGTTCGTCGGCCCCGCGCGGTCGCTTCGACCGTGACGACCGTCCGGCCCGTTCGTTCGATCGCCCGGATCGTGGCGACCGCAATGATCGTCCGGCCCGTTCGTTCGACCGGCCCGCTCGTGGGGACCGCTTCGATCGCAGCGACCGTCCGGCACGCACCTTCGATCGGCCCGACCGCGGTGACCGACCCGACCGCAACGACCGTCCGGCGCGCACCTTCGATCGCCCGGAACGCACCGAGCGCTTCGACCGCAACGACCGGCCCGCTCGGTCGTTCGACCGCGAGGACCGCCCGAAGCGCTCGTTCGATCGCGACGATCGCCCCACCCGGTCGTTCGACCGCGAGGATCGGCCCGCCCGTTCCTTCGATCGCGACGACCGGCCCAAGGGCACGTTCGACCGTCAGGATCGGCCGACCCGTTCCTTCGACCGGGACCGTCCGGCCCGTTCGTTCGACCGGCCCGACCGCAACGACCGCCCGGCGCGCTCGTTCGATCGGCCCGACCGCAACGACCGCCCGGCGCGCTCGTTCGACCGGCCCGACCGCAACGACCGCCCGGCCCGCTCGTTCGACCGGCCGGAAAGGGGCGACCGCCCCGAGCGCAAGGACCGCCCGGCCCGCTCGTACGACCGACCCGACCGCAATGACCGCCCGGCCCGCTCGTACGAGCGTCCCGAGAGCAATGACAACCCGACCGCTGAAGACGCGTTCGATCGCGCTGCACGTACCGACCGGTTCGACCGACCCGAGAGCGAGACCGAGATCGACGCGCCGCTCGTCACCACATCTACCGACGAGGAGCCGGCTGTGTCCGTCCCGCTGAACAGTGAAATCACCTTTGCCGATCTGAAGCTGCCGCCCGCACTGGTCAGCGCCCTCAGCGCCCAGGGCATCAGCACCCCGTTCGCCATCCAGGCGGCGACGATCCCCGACGCCCTGGCCGGCCGGGACGTGCTCGGCCGTGGCCGCACCGGATCCGGCAAGACGCTGGCCTTCGGTCTGCCGATGATCACCCGGCTGTCGAACAGTGCCCGGGCTTCGCAGCCGCGGGGCATCGTCCTGGTCCCGACCCGCGAGTTGGCCATGCAGGTCCATGACGCGCTGGCGCCGCTCGCGGCCACCAGCGGTCTGTCGCTGGTGCTGATCGCCGGTGGCATGTCGTACACCCCGCAGTTGCGGGCCTTCCAGCGTGGCGTCGACATCGTCGTCGCCACCCCGGGTCGGCTCATCGACCTGATGGATCAGGGTGCGGCCGATCTGACCCGCGTCGAGGTCACCGTCCTCGACGAGGCCGACCACATGGCTGACCTCGGCTTCATGCCCGCGGTCACCCAGATCCTCGACACCGTCCCGGACGGGGGCCAGCGACTGCTGTTCTCGGCCACCCTCGACGGTGCCGTGAACCGGCTGGTCCGCAGCTACCTGACCGACCCGGTCACCCACGAGGTCGACTCGGGCCAGGCCAACATCACCACGATGGCGCACCACCTGGTGCACGTCGCCCCCAAGGACAAGGCCCTCGTCACCGCCGAGATCGCCCGTCGCGACGGTCGTACGGTCGTCTTCGTCCGCACCCAGCTCGGAGCCGATCGAGTTTCCGAGCAGCTCCGCGAGGCCGGCGTGATGGCCGGTTCGCTGCACGGCGGACTCCCGCAGGGGGCCCGGACCCGGATCCTGGCCGCGTTCAAGGACGGGCATCTGCCCGTCCTGGTCGCCACCGACGTCGCCGCCCGCGGCATCCACGTCGACGAGGTGGGTCTGGTCCTCCAGGTCGATCCGCCCGGCGGGCCGAAGGAATACCTGCACCGTGCCGGTCGTACGGCACGCGCCGGTGACAGCGGCACCGTGGTCACCCTGGTGCTGCCGCACCAGCGACGCGAGCTCAGCCGGCTGACCCACCAGGCCGGCGTCAAGGCCGTCGAGCTCCCGGGTCAGCCCGGCGATCCCGCGCTCGCCGCGGCGACCGGTGCCCTGGGCACGATCGGCGATCCGATCAGCGATGGCGACTACCAGCGCGTGATCGCCCCGCCGCAGAAGCGTCGTCACCCGGGCTCGGGCGACCGCGCCTGGGGCCGGGGTAGCAGCAGCGGTGGCGCCGGCGGCAACCGGCGCAGCTTCGGTCGCGACGACCGTGGTGGCCGCGACGACCGGGGTGGCCGTGGGGGTCGCGACGACCGCCCGGCTCGCTCCGAGCGTCGACCGCGTACGGTCTGACCGCTCGCGCCCGGTTTCTACGTCTCCGGACCCGATGGGCCGGGCGTGTGGGCTGGAAGGGCGCCGGCGTAGGCGGCGGTGAGCACTAAACTCCCGGCGGTGAGCGTCTCGGTTCCCGACCTGGTGGTCAGCGTGGCCTCGGCGGACGACGCCGCGGGGATGGTCGAGGTCATCCACGCCGCGTTCGGGGCCCGACCGCCGCTCGATCCGCCATCCACCGCTGACCAGGAGACCGTGGCCTCGATCCAGGCCGGGCTGTCGCGGGGCGGGGGCATCTACGCCGCGGTCGGCGGGCGGCCGGCCGGTGCGATCCTGGTCCAGCCCGAGCCCGACGGCCACGCGGGCTTGCACCGGGTCAGCGTGCATCCCAGTTTCCAGCGTCACGGCATCGCTTCGGCCATGGTCGCGGCCGCCGAGGAACTGGCCGCGATCCAGGGCCATCGATCGATCGAGCTGTTCGCCCGCGGCGAGTTCGCTGACCTGATCCGCTTCTGGCAGCACCGCGGCTACCGGATCGACCGGGACGCGCCCAGCGGGGTGATCCTGGTCAAGACGCTGCCGCTGGCCATCGCCGTGCCCACCGCCCGGCAGATGCACGCTCTGGGTGAGCGGCTGGCCGCGCTGCTGCGACCCGGCGACGTGATCATCGCCTCCGGCAATCTCGGCGCGGGCAAGACCACGCTGACCCAGGGCATCGGCCGCGGTCTGGCCGCCGAGGGGCCGATCATCTCGCCGACTTTCGTGTTGTCGCGTGTCCATCTCTCCGCCACCGATCGGCCGACCCTGGTCCATGTCGACGCCTACCGGCTGTCGTCGGCCGCCGAGCTCGACGACCTCGATCTCGACGCCACCCTGGCCCGGGCGGTCACGGTGATCGAGTGGGGTCAAGGTCTGGCCGAATGGCTCTCCGAGGACCGGCTCGAGATCGACATCTGGACCGGCCTGGTCGGCGACCGGGGCGAGGCCGACGACAGCGAACGCATCGTCACCATACGGGCGCTCGGCCCTCGGTGGGCCGGAGTCGACCTGATCACCGAGCTGGGGGAACACCCGTGAGCCAACCCTGGACCCTGGCCCTGGACACCTCGACCGTGGTGCAGGTCGGAGTCGCCCGGGGCGACGAGATCCTCGCCCGTCGGACCGTCGACGACCGGATGGCCCACGTCGAACAGCTGACCCCGTCGATCGTCGAGGCGGTCGCCGACGCGGGTGTCGCGCTGGTCGATCTCGGGTCGATCGTGGTCGGTCTCGGGCCGGGTCCGTTCACCGGGCTGCGGGTCGGCATCGTCAGTGCTCAGGTGCTCGGCGCCGTACGCGGGGTGCCCGTCCACGGCGTTTGCAGCCTCGACATCCTGGCGCTCGCGCACGCGCCCCAGTCGGGGGAGTTCCTGGTCGCCTCCGATGCCCGGCGCCGCGAGGTCTACTGGGCCCGCTACACCGGCGACGGCGTACGGATCGGTCATCCTCAGGTCTCCGCACCCGACGAGCTCCCGGGTCTGCCGGTGATCGGTCCGGCCGCGAATCTCTACGCCGACCGGCTCCTGGTGGCGGAAGGGCCGCGGGCGATCGACGCCGGGCTCCTGGCGGCCCGTGGCGCCGAGATCCCCGATGCCGGCACCGAACCGCTCTACCTCCGAAAGCCCGACGCCGCGGAGTCGATCCGCCGCAAGTCGGTCCTGCGGTATCCGGTCGTGAGGGCGGACGACCCCCCTCGCCCGGGCGGCGGCCCGACGACATGACCAACCCCGAGATCAGCATCCTCACCGCCCGCCGCGATGACCTGCCCGCGATCATGGGGCTCGAGCGGTCGGGTTTTGCCGAGCCCGAGCAGTGGAGCGAACGCAGCTGGCTCGGTGAGTTGCTCGGCGACGGCCGCACGGTCCTGATCGCGCGTGGGCACCGCCCGGTCGGCGTCATCACCCTGTCGACCATCGGCGAGCTGGCCGACCTGCACCGGCTCGTCGTCGCCCCGGAACACCGTCGCCGCGGCATCGGCCGTGACCTGATCGAGGCCGGCCTGCAGGCGGTCCGGCATGCCGGAGCCCAGGCCGTGATGCTCGAGGTCGACTACACCAACGATGCCGCCATCGAGGCCTACGCCCGGGCCGGCTTCGAGCAGCTCTTCGTCCGGGACGACTACTACGGACCCGGAAGGCACGCCCTCATCATGAAGCTCTATCAACTCCAGGAGCGCCCGTGACGGGTCCTCTCATCCTCGGCATCGAGTCCTCATGCGACGAGACCGGGGTCGGCATCGTCCGCGGCCACGAGCTGTTGGCCAACGACGTGGCGTCGAGCGTCGACCTGCATGTCCGGTTCGGCGGGGTGGTGCCGGAGGTCGCCAGCCGCGCGCACCTCGAGGCCATGGTCCCCACGCTGCAACGGGCCTGCGCCACCGCCGACATCGATCTGAGGGAGATCGACGGGATCGCGGTGACCGCGGGACCGGGTCTGATGGGGGCGCTGGTCGTCGGGCTGGCCAGCGCGAAGGCGCTCGCGTACGCCCTCGACAAGCCGTTGTACGCGGTCAACCACCTGGCCGGGCACGTCGCGGTCGACCTGCTCGAGCACGGCCCGCTACCCACCCCGTGCGTGGCGCTGCTGGTCTCGGGCGGGCACACCTCGCTGCTCCAGGTCGACGACATCGCCACCTCGATCACCGAGCTGGGGTCGACCATCGACGATGCGGCCGGCGAGGCGTACGACAAGGTCGCCCGGTTGCTCGGGCTGCCCTATCCCGGTGGTCCGCACATCGATCGGGCGGCGACCGGCGATCCGCGCGCCATCGCGTTCCCGCGCGGGCTCACGGCGCGCAAGGACCTCGAGAAGCACCGGTTCGACTTCTCGTTCTCCGGGTTGAAGAGTGCGGTGGCCCGGTGGGTCGAGCTGCGTGAACGCGACGGCCTCGACATCCCGGTCGCCGATGTGGCGGCCAGCTTCCAGGAGGCCGTCTGTGACGTGTTGACCGCCAAGGCGATCGACGCCTGCCTGACCACCGGAGCGACCGACCTGCTGATCGGGGGCGGGGTCGCGGCCAACGGGCGGCTCCGGACACTGCTGGCCGAGCGGGCGGCGGCCAACGGGATCGCGCTGCGTACCCCGCGACCCGGTCTGTGCACCGACAACGGCGCGATGATCGCTGTCCTCGGTTCCGAGGTGGTGACCGCCGGCGGGCGGCCGAGCCGACTCGACGTCGGGGCTGACTCCGGGCTGCCGGTCAGCCGGATCCTGATCTGACCCGCCCGGTCGCGACGGCGTCCGCGGGGATGCCGTGGTCGCGCCGCACGTCGGACTGGCGTTTCCTCCCGCGGAAGGCACCTGTGGCCGGGGGAGGATGGGCGGGTGCCCGCGCCTGATCTGCCCTTCGGTCTGACCCTGGAGGCACTCGATGCGGCGATGACCGAGACGGATCCGGGATCGCTGGGGGCGGCGACCCGGCTGCGGACCCGGTTCGGTCCCGAGCTGGCGACCGCGGCCCTCCATCAGGCGGCGTTGCGCCGCCAGGCCGTCCGCAAGTTCGGTGATCGGGCCGAGGTCATGTTTTTCACCCGGGCCGGGCTCGAACAGGCCACCCGGCCCGGTGTCGCCGACCACCACGCGGCCCGGCTGGTCGCGGCCGGGGCCCGTCGGGTGGTCGACCTCGGCTGCGGGATCGGGGCCGATGCGCTGGCCTTCGCTCGGGCGGGCCTCGAGGTGCTGGCCGTCGAGCGCGACCCGGACACCGCCGCGGTCGCGTCCGCCAACCTCGCGGCCGCCGAGACGGGGACCGAAGTCCGCTGTGCCGACGCCGCGGAGATCGTCACCGAACTCAGGCGCGATGACGCGGTGTTCATGGACCCGGCCCGTCGCAACGACCGAGGCCGGCTGTGGCGGGTCGAGGACTTCAGCCCGCCGTGGTCGCTGGTCTGCGCCGTTCTCGACGGCTCCCGGCCCGCCGGGGTCAAGCTCGGTCCCTCGCTGCCGCACTCCTTCGTCCCGACGACCGCTGAGGCCGAATGGGTGACCGATCGCGGCGAGACCATCGAGGTCGCCTTGTGGGCCGGTGCGGGCGCCCAGCCCGGTGCCCGGTCGGCGTTGCTCATGCCCGCCGATCGGATGCTGGTCAGCGACACCGAGCCGCTGGACGTCGGCCCGCTCGACCGCTACCTCTACGAGCCCGACGGCGCAGTGATCCGGGCGGGCGGCATCGCGCAGCTGGGGCGCCGGCTCGAGGCCCACCTGCTCGACCCGCAGATCGCGTACCTGACCGGAAGTCGGCTGACCGAGACCCCGTACGCCGCCGCCTTCGCGGTCCGCGACCAGCTCCCGTACGACATCAAGCGCCTCCGCCGGTGGGTCGCCGACCACGGGATCGGTCGGCTGGAGATCAAGAAGCGCGGCCTCGATGTGGACCCGGCCGAGCTGCGTCGCCGGCTCAAGCCCTCCGGTCCGAACGCCGCGACCCTGCTGCTCGCTCGGACCCCCACCGGTGCGCTGGCCGTCTTCGCCGACCGCGTCCCCGGAGCCTCCTCGGATCGCTAACTGGGGGCAGATGACGCTTCTGCGACCGGATTCGATGTCATCTGCCCCCAGTTAGCGAAGAGGGGGAGGGGTGAGGCAGGGGTACGGGAGCCATCTGAGGTCCCCCACTCCTGGCACTCGCCGGGGGTGAGTGCTAATCTCGGCGTTGGCACTCTCCCCGTGAGTGTGCCAGCCGGTGGTGATGGCACCCGCGACGACATCGCCGCCACCCAGACAACTGCATGCATCCGCGTAAACAACGCGCAACGACAACCCGTGAAAGGGGTTTGACGTGGCAACGATCAAGCCGCTCGAGGACCGCATCCTGGTCCAGCCGCTGGAGGCGGAGCAGACCACCGCTTCCGGCCTGGTGATTCCCGATACCGCCAAGGAGAAGCCGCAGGAGGGCACTGTGCTCGCCACCGGCCCCGGCCGTGTCGACGACAACGGCAACCGGATCCCGCTCGACGTCGCCGAGGGTGACGTCGTCATCTACAGCAAGTACGGCGGCACCGAGGTCAAGTACGACGGCAAGGAGCTCCTGCTCCTCAACGCCCGCGACATCCTCGCGGTCGTCAACAAGTAAGGGGCACGTTCTCCATGGCAAAGATCCTTCAGTTCGACGAGGAGGCGCGGCGTTCGCTCGAACGCGGCGTAGACATCCTCGCCAACACCGTGAAGGTCACGCTCGGCCCGAAGGGCCGTTACGTGGTGCTCGACAAGAAGTGGGGCGCCCCGACCATCACCAACGACGGCGTCACCGTCGCCCGTGAGGTCGAGCTCGACGACCCGTACGAGAACCTCGGCGCCCAGCTGGCCAAGGAGGTGGCCACCAAGACGAACGATGTCGCCGGTGACGGCACCACCACGGCCACCGTGCTGGCTCAGGCGCTGGTCCACCAGGGCCTGAAGGCCGTGGCCTCCGGCGCGAACCCGATCAGCCTCAAGCGCGGCATCGACGCGGCTGTGGCTGCGGTCGTTGAGCGGCTGCGCGAGAACTCTCGCGAGGTCGAATCCACCGAGGACATGGCGTCCGTGGCGACCATCTCGGCGCGTGACTCCGAGATCGGCGGCCTGATCGCCGAGGCGTTCGACAAGGTCGGCAAGGACGGGGTCATCACCGTCGACGAGTCCAACACCATGGGCACGGAGCTCGAGTTCACCGAGGGCATGCAGTTCGACAAGGGTTACCTCTCGCCGTACTTCGTGACCGACCCGGAGCGGATGGAGGCGGTCCTCGAGGACCCCTACATCCTGATCAACTCCGGCAAGATCTCCTCGATGAGCGATCTCCTCCCGCTGTTGGAGAAGGTCATCGGCGCGTCGGGCACCCTGTTCGTGGTGGCCGAGGACGTCGACGGCGAAGCGCTGTCGACCCTCGTGGTCAACAAGATCCGGGGCACCTTCACCTCGGTCGCGGTCAAGGCTCCGGCCTTCGGCGATCGTCGTAAGGCCATGCTCGAGGACATCGCCATCCTCACCGGTGCTGAGGTCGTCGCGCCCGAGGTCGGGCTCAAGCTCGACCAGATCGGGCTCGAGGTGCTCGGCCGGGCTCGTCGCATCGTGGTCACCAAGGACAACACCACGATCGTCGACGGCGCCGGCGCGTCGGACGGTGTCAAGGGCCGAGTGGCTCAGCTGCAGGCCGAGATCGCCCGGACCGATTCCGACTGGGATCGCGAGAAGCTGCAGGAGCGAGTCGCCAAGCTCGCCGGTGGTGTCTGCGTGATCAAGGTCGGCGCGGCCACCGAGGTCGAGCTCAAGGAGAAGAAGCACCGGATCGAGGACGCCGTCTCGGCGACCCGCGCCGCGATCGAAGAGGGCATCGTCGCCGGTGGCGGCTCCGCCCTCATCCACGCGGTCAAGGCTCTCGACGGTGACCTGGGCCTGACCGGTGACGAGAAGGCCGGGGTCGCGATCGTCCGCAAGGCGGCTGTCGAGCCGCTGCGCTGGATCGCGGAGAACGGTGGCGAGCAGGGCTACGTCATCACGACCCGGGTGGCCGAGATGGAGCCTGGGCACGGGTACAACGCGGCCACCGGAGAATACGGCGACCTCATCGGCGCCGGCGTGATCGACCCGGTCAAGGTGACGCGTTCCGCGCTCGCCAACGCCGCTTCGATCGCATCGCTGCTGCTCACCACGGAGACCCTCGTGGTGGAGAAGCCCGAAGAGGACGACGCCCCGGCCGCTGGCGGCCACGGGCACGCGCACTGACCTCAGTCGCACCGTCGAAGGGCCCTCGCCGATTCCGGCGGGGGCCCTTTGCCGTCTCGTCGACCGGCGAAGGTCATGGGTGTGGACTCGGTCTTGATCCCTCTCTTGAATCCTCTGCCCCTCGGTCACCGCCCCTCGGTCATCCTCTGCCCCTCGGTCATCCTCTGTCCGTCGGGCACGCCGGAGCCCGATTCGACCGTCATGAGTCAGAACATGGTGGTCCAGCCGGACCCGCGCGGTCCTGCGGCCGCGAGTTAACGGGCTCAGCGCCGACCTGATCGGTGAACAGCTCGGGATGAGCGCGAACTTCGTACGCGCGACCCAGCATCGCGGGCTGGCCCGGCTCCGGCAGTTGATCGCCGACTCGGAGGAGCACCACGATCTGTTCGGGGGCTACGGCCGTTCGGTGGCCTGAGTGGCGCGTTCGCCTCCCCCACGGGGCTGAGCAGCGCCAGGGTCGGCCCCGAGCAGGGCACTAAGATGGCGTCTCCGCATCTGGTGTGAAAGGCCGCGTTGTGTCGTCTGTTCCTGTTGATCTCAACGCTGCGGGCGTGCCGCAGCCGTTCGCCGCGCTCGGGCTGACCTTCGACGATGTGCTGCTGCAGCCGGCCGAGAGCGACATCATCCCGTCCCAGGTGAGCACCGCCTCCCGGGTCAGCAAGCGGATCAGCGTGCAGGTGCCGCTGATCTCCTCGCCGATGGACACCGTGACCGAGGCGCGGATGGCCGTGGCCATCGCGCGGCACGGCGGTCTCGGGATCATCCACCGCAACCTGTCGATCGAGGACCAGGCCCACCAGGTCGATCTGGTCAAGCGCTCCGAGGCCGGGATGGTCGACGAGCCGATCACCATCTCGCCGGAGGCCACCATCGGCGAGGCCGATGCGATGTGCGGGCGCTACCGGATCTCCGGGGTGCCGGTCGTCGACCGCGACATGACCCTGCTCGGCATCGTCACCAACCGCGACATGCGCTTCGAGAGCGACCCGTCGCGCCTGGTCGGGGACGTGATGACGAGGATGCCCTTGGTCACCGGACCGGTCGGGATCAACGGCGACGATGCCATGAAGCTGCTGGCCCAGAACAAGATCGAGAAGCTGCCGCTGGTCGACGCACGCGGCCGGCTCAAGGGCCTGATCACGCTCAAGGACTTCGTCAAGTCCGACCAGTACCCGCACGCCTCGAAGGACGACCAGGGCCGACTGCGCGTCGGCGCGGCGGTCGGCTTCTTCGGGGACTCCTGGAAGCGAGCGATGGCGCTGATCGAGGAGGGCGTAGACCTGCTCATCGTCGACACCGCCCACGGCCATTCGCAGGGCGTGCTCGACATGGTCCGCCGCCTCAAGGCCGATCCCGCGGCCGCGGCGGTCGACGTCGTCGGCGGCAACGTGGCCACCTACGCGGGCGCCAAGGCCCTGGTCGAAGCCGGGGTCGACGGCGTCAAGGTCGGGGTCGGACCCGGCTCGATCTGCACCACCCGGGTGGTCGCCGGCGTCGGCGTCCCCCAGGTGACCGCGATCCACAACGCCTCGCTGGCCTGCCGGCCGGCCGGCGTACCGCTGATCGGCGACGGCGGCCTGCAGTATTCCGGTGACATCGCCAAGGCGCTGGTCGCCGGGGCCGACACGGTGATGCTCGGTTCGCTGCTAGCCGGCTGCGAGGAGAGCCCGGGCGAGCTGATCTTCGTCAACGGCAAGCAGTTCAAGGCCTACCGCGGAATGGGTTCGCTCGGGGCCATGGCTTCGCGTGGACGCAGCGCCTCGTACTCCAAGGACCGCTACTTCCAAGGTGATGTCACCTCCGACTCGCAGCTGATCGCTGAGGGCATCGAGGGTCAGGTGCCGTTCCGCGGCCCGCTCGCCGCGGTGGCGTACCAGCTGGTCGGCGGGTTGCGGCAGTCGATGTTCTACACCGGCGCCTCGACCATCCCCGAGCTGAAGGAGCGCGGCAGTTTCGTCCGGATCACCTCCTCCGGGCTGCGCGAATCGCACCCCCACGACATCCAGATGACCGTCGAGGCGCCGAACTACTCGGGCTGATCCGTGGGGTCGGCCGCCGTGGCGTCCGACGATCGTCGTCCGCGGTCTGAGCCAGCCGGGACGTGAGGGTGGCCCGGCTTGGCTAGGGTGCTGGGCATGTATGACATTGGCCGGAACAAGCGGGCGGAGCGCGTCTTCGCGTTCGACGACATCTCGATCGTGCCGTCTCGGCGTACGCGGGGGGACGAAGAGGTCTCGCTGCAGTGGCGGATCGACGCATCGACCTTCGCCTTCCCGCTCGTGGCGGCGCCGATGGATTCGGTGATGTCACCGGCGACGGCGATCCGGCTGGGCCAGCTCGGCGGACTGGGTGTGCTCAACCTCGAAGGTCTGTGGACCCGGTACGCCGACCCCGAGCCGTTGCTCGACGAGATCGCCGCGATCGAGGACCCGGACCAGATCACACCGCGGATGCAGCAGATCTACGCCGAGCCGATCAAACCCGAACTGATCGGTCAGCGGATCGCCGAGATCCGCGCCGCCGGCGTGCCGGCCGCCGGATCGCTGTCGCCGCAGAACACCCAGCAGTACGCGAAGGCCGTCGTCGACTCCGGGGTCGACTTCTTCGTCATCCGCGGCACCACCGTCTCGGCCGAGCACGTTTCCTCGGATCGGGCCCCGCTCAATCTCAAGCAGTTCATCTACGACCTCGATGTGCCGGTGATCGTCGGCGGCTGCGCGACCTACCAGGCCGCGTTGCACCTGATGCGGACCGGGGCGGCCGGCGTCCTGGTCGGCTTCGGCGGCGGCGCCAGCTCGACCACGCGCTCGGTCCTCGGGGTGGCGGTCCCGATGGCCTCGGCGGTCTCCGACGTCGCCGCCGCCCGTCGTGACTACCTCGACGAGTCCGGTGGCCGCTACGTCCACGTCATAGCGGACGGCTCGGTCGGCCGATCGGGCGACATCGCCAAGGCCATCGCCTGTGGCGCGGATGCGGTGATGGTCGGCTCGCCGCTGGCCAAGGCCGAGGAGGCACCCGGTCGCGGTTTCCACTGGGGCTCGGAGGCCTGGCACGCCGAGCTGCCCCGCGGCGGGCGCGCGCAGTTCAAGGTGGTGGGGACGCTCGAGCAGATCCTGCTCGGCCCCTCAACCGTTCCCGACGGCACGATGAACCTGGTCGGCGGTCTGCGGAAGTCGATGGCCACCACCGGTTACACCGAGGTGAAGGAATTCCAGCGGGTCGAGATCGTCGTCATCTGAGTGCCCGTTCCGCCGGGCGGTGGGTCAGGCGCCACCCGGCGGGAGCAGCCCACGGAGCTGATCCCAGCGCGAGATCTCGCAGCCGTTGGTCCGGGAGAAGCTGCTGGTCACCGGTTGGCCCCGCCAGGTACCGGTGAGCGTCGCGGTCTGCGGGCCGCCCCAGATCTCGGTGCACATCCGGTCGCGACCGACCGGAGGGAGCGCGGTCGGGCCGTTGGCGACCAGTGCTGCGCAGGCCGTGTCGGCGCTCGCATGGGTGCCGCCCGCCGGGTCGCAGGTCAGCGTCGATTCCTCGATCCTGCCCTCACCCGAGTCGACTCTCAGCTCCAGCTGGGTGGGCCCATCACTCGGCGTCGGGCTCAGCCCGGAGCCGCTCTCGGCGCCGCAGCCGCCCAGCGCCAGGACGCCCGCAGCCAGGACGCACGTAGCCAGGACGCCCAGCAGGGCCGGCGACGCCGAACGTCGCCAGCGGGGGCGCACCAGGATCCGCGTCACAGATCCGAGGGTAATAGCCCTCTCCTCGGCACCGTCCGGTCGAAACCGGTGGCGGCCACCGGGATCACGGGGGCCTCGAGCGAGCGTGCGGTGGGGGCGTCTCGATCCCGCGTTCGCGGTCGACCTCGGTCCTGTTGATCTGGCTCGTGCGTCTCGTCCACGCGCTCGAGCACTAGGCTCGCATCCGTGAGCGACCCGGTGACCGAGGAACTGCTGCGGCTGCGGGCGAGCATCGACAACATGGACGCTGCGCTGGTCCATCTGCTGGCCGAGCGGTTCAAGATCACCCAGCAGGTGGGGCTGCTCAAGGCCGCCCATCAGCTCCCGCCGGCCGATCCGAGCCGGGAGGCCCAGCAGATCACCCGGCTGCGGGCTTTGGCCGAGGAGGCCAAGCTCGATCCCGAGTTCGCCGAGAAATTCCTCAATTTCGTGGTCGCCGAGGTCGTCCGACACCACGAAGCCGCGCTGCGCAACTCCTGACTCCTCGGTCGCCTCCGCCCGACGTTGGTCGGCGGAGTCGACCAGGAACAGGCCGCCGAACGACCAGGGGGCCTGGCCGCCGAGACTCCAGCGGCCGCGACGGACGGGGGCTAGCGTGGAAGCCATGACGTCACGTACAGCCGCGCGGGCCGACCTCGAACGACTCGCCGTACGCGTCGCCGGTTCCGGACCCAGCGAGGCCGTGACATCGCCGATGACCGGCGAGCGGCTCGCCGACCTCCCCACCTCGACCGCGCCGGACGTCAGCGCGGCGGCCGAGCGGGCCCGGGTCGCCCAGTCCGACTGGGCCCGGACCCCGATCGAGGAGCGGGCCCAGTTGCTGCTGCGGATCCACGACCGACTGCTCGACCGGCGCGACGAGTTCGTCGACCTCCTGCAACTCGAGTCGGGCAAGGCGCGACTCAGCGCGGTCGAGGAGGTCCTGCACGTCGCGCTGACCGCCCGTTACTACGGCCGCACGGCGCGCCGTTATCTGCATTCCGAACGCGGGAAGGGTCTGATCCCGGTGCTCACCCGGATCGATCGGCACTACGTGCCCAAAGGCGTCGTCGGCGTGATCGCGCCCTGGAACTATCCCCTGACCATGGCGGTGTCGGACGGGTTGGCCGCCCTGGCTGCGGGCAACGCGGTGATCGTCAAGCCCGATCAGCAGACCCCGCTGATCAGCTTGGCGGCGGCCGAACTACTGGCCGAGGTCGGGCTCCCCGATGGGCTCTGGCAGGTGGTGCACGGCCCGGGATCGCAGATCGGTCCGGCCCTGATCGACGTCAGCGACTACGTCTGCTTCACCGGATCGACCAAGACGGGGCGAACGGTGGCCGCCCGCTGCGCGGACCGGCTGATCGGCTGCTCGCTCGAGCTCGGTGGGAAGAACCCGATGATCGTGCTCGACGATGCCGATCCCGAGGTGGCCGCCGAAGGTGCGGTGCGGGCCAGCTTCGCCAACGCCGGACAGCTGTGTGTGTCGATCGAGCGGATCTTCGTCGCCGAGGCGGTGGCTGACGACTTCACCGCCGCACTGGTCCGCCGGGTCCAGGGGCTGCGGCTCGGGGCCACGATGGGCTTCGACCACGACATGGGCGGACTGATCAACACCGCGCAGCTGGACCGGGTCCGCGCGCACGTGGAGGACGCCCGGGAGCAGGGTGCGAAGGTCGAGGTGGGTGGGCGGCCACGCCCCGATCTCGGTGCGCTGTTCTACGAGCCGACCGTGCTGACCGGGGTCACCCCGGCGATGGACTGCTATGCCGACGAGACCTTCGGTCCGGTGGTCGGCATCTACCGGGTGGCCGATGAGGACGAGGCGGTGCGGCGGGCCAACGACTCCGAGTTCGGGCTCAACGCCAGCGTCTGGACCGCCGACCCCGAGCGCGGCCGCCGGATCGCCCGACGGATCCGGTGTGGGACGGTGAACGTGAATGAGGGGTTCGCCGCCACCTTCGGCAGCCTGGACGCGCCGATGGGCGGGATGAAGCAGTCGGGGCTGGGACGACGGCAGGGACGCGAGGGCATCCGCCGCTTCGTCGAGGTGCAGTCGGTGGCCACCCAGCGGGGGATCCCGATCGCCCCCAGCCACGGGATGAATGCGGAACGATTCAGCCGGGCGCTGACCGGCGCCATGCGGGTGCTTCGTCGCACCGGCCGGGCGTGACCGGGATCACGGGCCGGCGGCGGTGTGATTTGGAGAGACGGCGCCCGCGTCCTTATCGTTTGCGGTACAAGCGTCGTGCGGGCGGCGTTGCGCCGTGCGGGCGGCGCTGGCAGGAAGCAGGCGACGTCATGGCGATGTGGATCCGGCGGTGGCGTAGGCCGTCGGCGCGACGGCTGCCGACTCTGTGGTTGGTGCTGCTGGTCGCGCTGGCGATCGGCGGTCCGGCCGCGTACGCGCCGACCCCGGCGGCCGCGCTCAGCGACGCCGAGCCGGCTGCGATCCCCGAGCGCTACCTGACCCAGACCATCGCCTGGTCGCCCTGCGACTTCGACGGACTGCTCCGCGACTTCTACCCGAGCGCTCCGCACACCCTCTGCGCCTCGGTCACCGTGCCGATGGACTGGCGGCATCCCGACGCGCACCCCGACATCACCCTGGCCGTCGCCCACTCGGCCGCGACCGGGGTGTCGAAGGGGCTGCTGCTGTCGAACCCGGGCGGTCCCGGGGCCGACGCGCTCGACTGGACCAGCTTCCTGGCCGCCGACCGCACCCGGATGTTCCGCGACTTCGACCTCCTCGGGTTCGATCCGCGCGGCTTCGGCCAGAGCAGTTCGGTGCGCTGTGCCACCACGGTCGACGAGTTCGACCGGCTGCCCTCGGTCGACGACGCCCGCGTCCGGAGCCGCAAGGCCCACTCCGCCGAACTGGCGGCGGCCAAGCTCTACGCCCAGGCCTGTACCGGTTCCGAGCTGAGCCAGTTCATCGGCACCCAGCAGGTCGTCTATGACGTGGAGTTCCTGCGGCAGCTGATCGGCCAGCAGCGTGAGGCCTTCGCCAAGCTGCACTACATCGGCTATTCGTACGGCACCTGGCTCGGCGCCTGGTATGCCGACACCTACCCCGACCAGGTCGGACGGTTCATCCTCGACTCGAACATGAACTGGACCTCGACGATGGAGGCCAACGAGGCCGGGGACCCGCGTTCGTTCCAGCGTCGGCGCGACCAGATGTTCTATCCGTGGGTCGCTCGTCATGACCGGACGTACAGGCTGGGCAAGACCTCGGCCGCGGTCAAACGCAGCTACGAGAGGATCCGGGTCAACGTCGCCAAGGCGTACAGCCGGGGCGAGGCCATCTACTCCGCCTCCGAGGGCGACGACATCATCGCCTCGCAGCTCTACGCCAACGCCGACTTCCGCGACGCCGTCGGCACCATCCTGCAGCTCAAGGCCGTCGGTACCGGGCGGGGTCGGGTGGCGGCGCAGCGCTCGATGGCCGACCAGGCCGATCGCTACCTGGGTCGGCGGGCCGGTTCGCCCGGTGATCTGCGGCAGGCCCGGGCGATGGCGGCCCGCGCGAGCTCGGCCGACGACGAGATCGAGCTCGGTGGTGCCGATCAGCTCGTCCGCTGCCTCGACACCACGTACTCCCGTGACGTCACCCGCCAGCTCAGGCGGGCCGACACCTATGCCACCCGCTACCCGTTCATCGGCTACGGCAACACCGTGACGATGTGCTCCTACGTCCGCTACCCGGCGGCCAGCCGGACCGTCGACCTGAGCGGAGCCCCGATGATGCTGATGTTGCAGTCCGAGGGCGACCCGGCGACCGCGTACGAGGGGGCGCGGGCCGCGCACCGGGCGACTCCGGACCACACCCGGCTGGTGTCGGTCGACAACGAGGGCCAGCACAGCCTCTTCATCGGCGGGCCGTCGAAGTGTGCGGAGAAGATCGGCGACTCGTTCCTGTTCTCCGGGACCGTGCCGCCGGCCGACGTGGTGTGCACGACCAAGCCCCTGCCGGGCGACAAGAAGGTGTACGCGCTCAACGGTCCGGTCACCGCGGCGAAGGCCAAGGCCGCGTCGACCGAGGCGGCTCCGGCCCCGGCCAATGCCCGGGTCCGCGAGATCCGTGCCGCCGTCGCCCGCGCATCCCGCTGAGCGTCTCCGTCGAGCCGGAGCCCGGTCCACCCCATTAGACTCAGCGACTCCGAGCGCCGAGAGGACCCGTGACTGATGACCCAGACCGACCGTGATCTGGTGCTGGTGATCGATTTCGGCGCCCAGTACGCCCAGCTGATCGCCCGCCGGGTCCGCGAGGCCCACGTCTACTCCGAGATCGTCCCGCACACCGCGTCGATCGAGTCGATCCTGGCCAAGCAGCCCAAAGCCATCATCTTGTCCGGCGGACCGCAGTCGGTCTATGCGCCGGGCGCCCCGCAGGTCGACCCGCAGCTCTTCGAGCTCGGCGTCCCCGCTTTCGGCATCTGCTATGGCTTCCAGGCCATGGCCCGCGCCCTCGGTGGCGATGTGGCCCGGACCGGGCTGAGCGAATTCGGCCGGACCGAGGCGACGATCAGCACGCCGGGCACCCTACTGGCCGGGCTGCCCGAACAGCTCCGGGTCTGGATGAGCCACGGGGACTCGGTCGCCGCCGTTCCGGCCGGCTTCACCGAGCTGGCCCGCTCGGCCGGTGCGCCGATCGCGGCCTTCGAGGATGCGGATCGTGGTTTCGCGGGCGTCCAGTGGCACCCCGAGGTGCTGCACTCCCAGGCCGGCCAGGCCGTGCTCGAGAGGTTCCTCTACGACATCGCCGGTTGCTCGCCCGACTGGACCGCGGCGAACATCGTCGAGGAGTCGATCGCGGCGATCCGCGCCCAGGTCGGCGACAGGCAGGTCATCTGCGGTCTGTCCGGAGGTGTCGATTCGGCCGTGGCCGCGGCGCTCGTGCAGCGCGCGGTCGGCGACCAGCTGACCTGCGTGTTCGTCGACCACGGGCTGCTCCGCCAGGGCGAGGCCGAGCAGGTCGAACGTGACTTCGTCGCGGCGACCGGTGTCGATCTCGTGGTCGTCGAGGCGTCGGGCACCTTCCTCGACGCGCTGGCCGGGGTGACCGACCCGGAGACCAAGCGCAAGATCATCGGGCGCGAGTTCATCCGGTCGTTCGAGCAGGCGGCTCGCGAGGTGACCGCGGCCGAGGGTCAGGTCGATTTCCTCGTCCAGGGCACGCTCTATCCCGACGTCGTCGAATCCGGCGGGGGTGAGGGCGCGGCCAACATCAAGAGCCACCACAACGTCGGCGGGTTGCCCGACGACCTGCAGTTCGCGTTGGTCGAGCCGCTGCGGACGCTGTTCAAGGACGAGGTGCGTGCCGTCGGGGAACAGCTCGGTCTGCCCTCGGCCCTCGTCTGGCGTCAGCCCTTCCCCGGTCCCGGTCTCGGCATCCGGATCATCGGCGAGGTGACCCAGGAGCGACTCGAGATCCTCCGGGCCGCCGACGCCATCGCCCGGGCCGAGCTGACTGCCGCCGGTCTCGATCGCGACATCTGGCAGTTCCCGGTCGTGCTGCTGGCCGACGTCCGCTCGGTCGGCGTCCAGGGCGACGGGCGCACGTACGGGCATCCGATCGTTCTCCGCCCGGTGACCAGCGAGGATGCAATGACCGCCGACTGGGGCCGGCTCCCGTACGACGTGCTCGAGAAGATGAGCACCCGGATCACCAACGAGGTCCGCGAAGTAAACCGCGTGGTCGTCGACATCACCAGCAAACCGCCGGGCACGATCGAATGGGAATGACTCTCCGGGTCGGGCGAAGGAGAATGACCCTCCGGGTCGGTGGATCGTGACCGAGCCCGGGTCGGTCACGATCACCTATTGCACCCAGTGCCGCTGGTTGCTGCGCGCGAGCTGGTTGGCCCAGGAACTACTGACCACGTTCAGCGCCGAGCTCACCGAGCTGACGCTGCGTCCGGGCACCGGTGGGGTGCTGCGGATCGAGGTCGGCGACGACGTGATCTTCGACCGCGTACGCGACGGCGGCTTCCCCGATCTGAACGCGATCAAGCGCGGCGTCCGCGACCGGGTCGCCCCCGACCGGAAGCTCGGCCACATCGACCGCGCCACAGAGGCCTGACCGCCGGCGCCCAATGCTGGTGCGTTTGCCGGCAGGTGCCGCGCAACGACCCCCGCCGACGCTGGGATGCGGTCCGTTTTCCGCCATCTGCCGGCAAACGACCCACCCACCCGGCCTAGACTCGAGCAGCTCAGCCGTCGTCAGAGAAGGAACCTCACGTGTCCGAACAGTCCATCAGCTCCACCACCGGCACCGCGCGAGTGAAGCGCGGCATGGCCGAGATGCTCAAGGGTGGGGTGATCATGGACGTCGTCACCGCCGAACAGGCCAAGATCGCCGAGGACGCGGGCGCCGTCGCCGTCATGGCCCTCGAGCGGGTGCCGGCCGACATCCGCGCCCAGGGCGGTGTCTCCCGGATGAGCGACCCGGACATGATCGACAGCATCATCGAGACCGTCTCGATCCCGGTGATGGCCAAGGCCCGGATCGGTCACTTCGTCGAGGCGCAGGTTCTCCAGTCGCTGGGCGTCGACTACATCGACGAGTCCGAGGTGTTGACCCCGGCCGACTACGCCAACCACATCGACAAATGGCAGTTCACCGCGCCGTTCGTCTGCGGCGCCACCAATCTGGGCGAGGCGCTCCGGCGGATCAGCGAGGGCGCGGCGATGATCCGCTCCAAGGGCGAGGCCGGCACCGGTGATGTGTCGAACGCGACCACCCACATGCGGACCATCCGCGCGGAGATCCGGCGGCTGACCAGCCTGTCGCGCGACGAGCTGTACGTCGCCGCGAAGGAACTGCAGGCCCCGTACGAGCTGGTCGTCGAGGTCGCCGAGCTCGGCAAGCTCCCGGTCGTGCTGTTCACCGCCGGCGGCATCGCCACCCCGGCCGATGCGGCGATGATGATGCAGTTGGGCGCCGAGGGTGTGTTCGTCGGGTCGGGCATCTTCAAGTCCGGGAACCCGGAACAGCGCGCGGCCGCGATCGTCAAGGCGACCACGTTCTTCGACGACCCCGACGTCATCGCCGAGGTGTCGCGCGGTCTCGGGGAGGCCATGGTCGGCATCAACGTCGACGAGATCCCGCAGCCGCACCGGCTGGCTGAGCGCGGCTGGTGAGGATCGGCGTCCTCGCGCTGCAGGGGGACGTACGCGAGCACCTGGTCGCGCTGACCGCCTGTGGAGCCGATGCGATCCGGGTCCGCCGGCCGGCCGAACTGGAGCGCCTCGACGGGATCGTGCTCCCGGGCGGGGAGTCCACCACGATCGACAAGCTCTCGCGGATCTTCGAGCTGCGCGATCCCCTGATGGCGGCGTTGCGCTCCGGGCTTCCGGCCTTCGGTTCGTGCGCCGGGATGATCCTGCTGGCCGACCGGGTCCTGGACGGGTTGCCGGACCAGCAGACCTTCGGCGGTCTGCCGATCACCGTGCGTCGCAACGCGTTCGGCCGCCAGGTCGAGTCCTTCGAGGACGACGTCGAGCTCCGTTGTCTGTCCGGCGACCCGGTGCACGCCGTCTTCATCCGGGCCCCGTGGGTCGAGGCGGTCGAGGCGAGCGTCGAGATCCTGGGGACCGTACGACCTCCCGGGACCGACCGGTCGAGGATCATCGCGGTGCGGCACGGCCGGATCGTGGCCACCTCGTTCCATCCTGAGGTGACCGACGATCTACGGATCCACCGCTACTTCCTCGACCAGGTCGTCGCCGGCTGAGCGTCGCCGGCTGCGGCTCGTCACCTCAGGTCGTCGGTGCTCTTCGGCGCAGCGTTCGGGTTGTCCTGCGGCTGCTCCCACGGGGCACCGGTCGCACCCCAGACATCCGAGCCGGTGGTGGTCGGCGGCTGGACCGGCGGATAACCGTACCGACCGGCGGTCGGCTCCTCGGGCACCAGGAACATCGCCAGGATGTAGAGGATCACGGGGATGCCCGTGAACAGCGTGATCACGGCGGTCAGGATCCGCACCAGCGTGACGTCCATGTTGAGGTAGTCGGCCAGACCACCGCAGACGCCGCCGATCATGCGGGTGCCTCGGCTGCGGTAGAGCTTCTTGGGGCCGGACGGGTAGGGCGAGTTCACGTGGATGCCTTTCTGGGCGAGGTGGGGTGAACGGGAGTCAGGGACGAGGGCGGGACAGGGCGAGGCCCGCGATGCCGGCGGCGATCAGTCCGATCGGGGCGACGAGTCCGACCAGGTGCCAGTCGATCGGGCCGACCAGGGTCAGCCACAGGGTGCCGAGGGCAATCGTGGTGAGCAGCAGGCCGAAGATCAGCGCCACCGCGTCGGTGCTCCGGCGCGTCATCGGCGGACCTGCAACTGACCGAGATCGACCTGCAGGTCGAGGTCGAGGGTGTGCTGGCCGGCAACGGCCTTCTCCGGATCGGCGAACTCACCCTCGAGGTCGGTGCCGACGGCCATCTCCTGACCGGCCAGGCTGACCGACCCGAAATCCGTCCGGTAGTGCACGATCACCCGAACGTCGTCGGGGACGATCACGGTGATGTTGCCGGCGTCAGCAGTGGCCTTGTAGCTGGCGTCTGCGGTGAGATCGACCCTGGTCAGATCGACGGTCAGGTTGCCGACGTCGACCGTGTCCCCGTCGACCGGGAACTGCGCGGCTGAGGTGTAGACCCGGGTGGGGTGGGTCATCGTCGGCATCTCGGTCGACTCGCCGACGGCGAATCCCAGGGTGATCAGACTGAGCACGACGCCGAGCGTGAGCAGGCCCCGGGCTCGACCCAGCCAGGTGGCGCCGATCATGGCGAGCCCGAGGACCAGCAGCGCAACGGCCGGATAAGCGGCCGGCGGGACGGCGGCGCCGAAATGATCGGCCAACCCCAGCGCTCCGAGGACGACCGCGATCAGGCTGAGCGCGGTGGCCCGCAGCCGACGGGCCGAACGACGGTTCCGCGCCGGGGTCGGCGGGGTGACCACGGCGGGCGATCCCGAGCGGGCTTCGTACAGCCCCACCGGATCCGCCGTGGCCAGGAAGGACGCACGGTCGCGAACCTCGGGCGGATCGACCGGTGGGTACGCGGGGGCGGGCTGCCCATTGCTCGGCGGCGGGGTCGGCCACGTCTCCTGGTCCGACTGCGGGACCGACCGCTGGACCGGCCGATGGCCCGGCTGCGGGACCGTCGGATGGACGGTCGATGACGGCGACCCCGACCCCTGCTGGGTGTGTTCGGCGATGCGCTGCTGCCAGGCGTGGGCGGCCTCGGTGAACGGGGTTGGCGGACCGGGGTGTCGGAGGAACTGCGGGGGCGGAGCGACGGGCTGGGGCTCGGCGGGCGGCGAGGTCTGGCTCCGCTGCCGCGGCTTGTAGAGACCGAAATACCAGACCACGGCGATGATCACGGCCGGACCGATGCTGAAAGGGCTGATCGAGCCGAATGCGGTGAGCAGCAGCACGCAGGTGATGGTCACGACGGCGATCCAGACCTCGCGCGGCCACTTGCGCGCCGCGTCCCCGAACAGATCGTCGACCGGAGCACGATCCTTGCCCTCGACCGGCAGCAACAGCCATCCGGCGAGGTAGAGCACGATGCCGATGCCGGCGCTCAGCGCCAGCAGGGCGAAGCCGACGCGCAGCAGCACCGGGTCGATGTTCCACCGACGCCCGAGCGCCCCGCACAGACCGGCGATCGTGACGTCGGTCCGGCTCCGGCGCAGCGTCCAGATGGCCGCTTGGGCCGATCGGGGCGGCTCGGTGCCGGGGGAGGAGGTGCTCACGGGTTCATCTTCGTCACTCGAACGCCCACTTCCATCAGGGACCACCCCCAGACGACCCGGCAGTTGTGGGGCAGACCAGGGGCGATCTCGGGGTCGACCCTGTCGGCCGGGGTTGGTCTGGCGTGTGAGGCTAGGGGCAATCATGACCTCCACCGACTCGAGCCGCCCCCACACCGTTCTCGGTGTGGGCGTCGAGTCGACCCCGCCGGTACCGCCTCCGCTGCCGCCTCCGCTGACCCGGGGCCCGCTCGAGGTCGAACCGGGTGTCGACCGGCCCCGGGCCACCCGCGTCACCGAGGGCAGCTGGCTCGGGGGTGTGTGCACCGGTTTGGCCGCGCACCTGGGCTGGCCGGTGATGGTCATCCGGATCGCGTTCATCGCGCTGATGACTTTCCAGTTCGTCGGGGTGATCGCGTACGGGGCGCTCTGGCTGTTCCTCCCGCCGGCGACCACCGAGGTCGCTCCCGGTCTGGAGGCGGCGAGCCGCACCGGCAAACGGGACGATCGGGCCCCGAAGCGGCGGATCGACGGGGGCATGGCCACCGCCCTCGGCGCCCTCGGCATCGGTTTGATCTGGCTGATGCAGACCAGCGGTCTCGGGATCCGCTCCCAGCTCTTCCTCCCCGTCGCCTTCGCCTGCGCCGGTGCGGCGTTGGTCTGGCGCCAGGCCGACTCGGCCGAGCAGCGCCGCTGGCGCGAGGAGACCGGCGGCCGGGCCTGGTTGGCCCCGTTCGTCGCCCGGGGCGGCTGGCCCGCCGTGGTCCGGGTTATCGTCGGCCTCGGCCTGGTCGGTACCGCATTCGGCCTGATCATCGCCCAGCAGGGACAGCTCAGCCAGCTTCCCGAGGTGCTGGCCATGACCACGTTGGCGCTGGCCGGACTGGCCATCGTGCTGGCGCCCTGGCTGCACCGTTCGCGTACGGCGCTCAACATCGTCCGGGCCGAGAGGGTCCGTGCCGACGCCCAGGCCGACATGGCCGCGCACCTGCACGACTCCGTGCTACAGACCCTGGCCCTGATCCAACGGCAGGCCGACGACCCGAAGGCGGTCCAGCAACTGGCCCGACGGCAGGAGCGCGAGCTCCGGACCTGGCTCTACGGCGACGTGGCCCACGAGGCGACGCTGAAGGCCGCGCTGACCGCCGCGGCCGCCGAGGTCGAGGACGAGCGAGGCACCCCGGTGGAGATCGTCGTTGTCGGTGACTGCGACACCTCTGACCCGGTCCAGGCCCTGGTCCGGGCCGCGCGCGAAGCCATGGTCAACGCGGCCAAGCACGCCGGGGCCGACAAGATCGATGTCTTCGCCGAGGTCGCCGAGGACCGCATCGAGGTGTTCGTCCGCGACCGCGGCAAGGGGTTCGATCTCGATGCCGTGGCCGAGGACCGGATGGGCGTCAAGGGCAGCATCATCGACCGCATGAGCCGCCACGGCGGCACCGCAACTGTCCGCTCCACGCCGGGAGAGGGCACCGAAGTACGACTGGAGATCATCCGATGACGCAGGAATCCGCACCCCCGCCCGCCCAGCCGACCGGGCCGACCCGACCCCACCGCGTCGTGGTGGTCGACGATCACGCCATGTTCCGCACCGGGGTCAAGGCCGAGATCGGTCGTGCGGTTGCTGTCGTGGGCGAGGCGGCCGACGCCGGCAAGGCGATCGAGGTGGTGCTGGCCACCCAGCCCGATGTGGTGCTGCTCGACGTCCATCTGCCCGGGGGTGGGGGGATCGAGGTGCTGCGCAAGGTGCACGAGCGCAACCCCGACCAGAAGTTCCTCGCCCTGTCGGTGTCCGACGCCGCGGAGGATGTGATCGGAGTGATCCGGGCCGGGGCCCGGGGCTATGTCACCAAGTCCATCAATGGGGCCGAGTTGATCGACGCGATCCGCCGGGTCGCCGAGGGCGACGCGGTGTTCTCGCCGCGACTGGCCGGGTTCGTGCTCGATGCCTTCTCCGGTGCGATCGACCTGTCGACGATCGATGAGGACCTCGACCGGCTCTCGGCCCGCGAGCGGGAGGTGCTCCGGCTGATCGCTCGCGGGTACGCCTACAAGGAAGTGGCCAAGGAGTTGTTCATCTCGATCAAGACGGTCGAGACCCACGTCAGCAGCGTGCTGCGCAAGCTCCAGCTCTCCAACCGCCATCAGTTGACCCGCTGGGCCACCGACCGTCGGCTGGTCTGATGCCAGGAGGACAGCAGCCCCAGACAGACAGCAGCCCCTGGACAGACAGCAGCCCCTGGACAGACAGCAGCCCCGGTCGGATGACTCCGGCCGGGGCTGTCTGGTCTGTGGGTCAGGCGCGAGCCCGACGACGCTGGAGGAAGCCGTAGATCAGTAGAACGATCAGGCTGCCGATGATGGCCGTGATCAGGCCCTGGAAGCTGAAGATCTTGTTGTAGTTGACGTTGAACAGCGCGCCGCCGATGAAGCCGCCCAGGAGGGCGCCCACGATGCCGAGCACGATGGTGGCGATCCAGCCGCCGCCCTGCTTACCCGGCAGGATGGCCTTGGCGATGGCGCCGCCGAGCAGGCCGATGACGATGTATCCGATGATGGTTCCCATGGCGAGGAGCTTACGCCGTAAGCCGCCGCGTTCTGCCGTGATGGCGGAAGTTGGACCGGGGTGTCGGCGCCGGGGGGTCAGGGTCATCCCGCAGCCCCGACTACCCTCACCCCCATGCAGTTTGCGTACGCGAGCCTGACTTTGCTGCAGCTGATCGGGTTCGCCGCGCTGCTCGGCGGGGTGCTGGTGCAGCTCGGCCCCGTCGAGCCCGAGATCAACCGCACCATGCTGATCGGCGCTCCGCTGATGCTCGTCAGTTTCGTCGCGCTGTGGGCGCTGGGCGGATCGGATGCGTCGGTGGCGCCCCAGGTCGTCCGGACCCTGGTGCTGGTGTTCGCCTGCGTGTTAGTCGTCCTCAACCGCAAGTTCGCCAGTATCCCGAGAGGATTACTGGTGTTGCTCGGGCTGCTGGCTCTCGCCGATGCCGCGATCGCGGTCTACTGGACATAGGGTCGGCGTCGGAAGGGAGTTCTCCCCATGAGGCTGTCCGCACGAGTCGACTATGCGCTTCGGGCCATGTCGGAGCTCGCTGCGGCCGATGCGCCGCGGAACGTCGACTTCCTGTCGGCCGCTCAGCACATTCCCGCGAAGTACCTGGAGAGCATCCTCGGTGAGCTCCGGCGGTCGGGCTTGCTCCGGAGCCAGCGCGGCCCTGACGGCGGATTCCGGTTGGCGCGCGAGGCCACGGCGATCAGCATCGCCGACGTGATCCGCGCGCTCGACGGCGAGTTGGCCAACGTCCGCGGAAGTCGACCCGAGCACCTGGAGTACGAGGGAGCGGCTTCGGCCCTGCAGGACGTCTGGATCGCCCTGCGGGCCTCCGAGCGCTCGATCCTGGAGAGCGTCACCCTTGCGCACGTCGCGCACCGCGAGCTCCCGCCCGCCGTGGCCGCACTGACCGCGAACCCGTCCGCCTGGATCTGATCGCCCCCTTCCGCCGCGTTTCGCCCGGCGCGCCTGGTTCACATCTCGGACACCTGATCCAGATTTTGAGATCTGGGGTGAGTGGACGGCGCGGTTCGGAGTAGGGTCGGAACAATTCCTAGTTGAACGCTAGGAAAGCTCCGGTCCTGTCCCGAGGAGACCCATGAAGAAACTCATCGTCCTGGCCGTGGTCGGCTTTGCCGCCCAGCTCATCGACGGCAGCCTCGGTATGGGCTATGGCGTCACCTCGTCGACTCTGCTGGTGCTGGCCGGTCTGACGCCGGCTGCGGCGTCGGCTTCGGTCCACTTCAGCGAGTTGGGGACCAACATCGCGTCGGGCCTGTCGCACTGGAAGCTGAAGAACGTCGATTGGCGGGTGGTTGCCCGGATCGCCGGTCCCGGCGCGATCGGCGCCTTCCTGGGTGCGACGGTCCTGTCCAACCTCTCGACCGAGTCGGCCAAGCCAATCATGTCGGCGCTGCTGGCCGCGCTCGGCATCTACATCATCATCCGCTTCGTCCTGGGGGTCCGGCCCAAGCTCAAGCGCCAGGTGACGATCAAGTTCCTCGCGCCGCTGGGACTCTTCGCCGGCTTCGTGGACGCGACGGGCGGCGGTGGATGGGGCCCGGTGGCCACGCCGGCGCTGCTCGCAGACGGACGGATGGAGCCGCGCAAGGTGATCGGATCGATCGACACTGCCGAGTTCGCGGTGAGTGCCGCGGCCAGCATCGGCTTCCTGATCGGGCTGGGCTCGGCGGGCATCCACTGGGGCTTCGCCTTGGCGCTGCTGATCGGCGGCCTGTTCGCTGCGCCGCTGGCCGCGTACCTGGTCCGCGTCGCCCCGACCCACCTGCTGGGAGTGGCGGTCGGCGGCCTCATCGTGCTGACCAACGCGCGGACCCTGTTCAGGTCGTTCGACGTCGGTGCCACCCCGCGCTGGATCGGCTACAGCTCGGTTCTCGTCATGACCGTTCTGGGTCTCTACGTCGCCGCGCAGCGAGCAAGACGTCGCGATGCCGAGACGGGCGCCAACGAGGTCACCGAGCCGGCCAACGTCTGAGGTCACCGCGTACGGAAGCACCGAAGCCCGGGTGAGCCGATCGGCTCGCCCGGGCTCTTCCGGCGGTCCACCGATCAGAGCAGCGGGCGGAGCGGGGTCAGCACGGTCTCGGAGAACTTGACCATCGCGTGCCGACGCTGCCAGTCCGTCAGCGACAACTCCTTGGTGTTGGAGGAGTCGGTGGCGAAGATGTCCTCCATCTGCTGGGCGACGTCGGAGCTGAACACCTCCATGTTGATCTCGTAGTTACCGACCAGGCTCAACCGATCGATGTTGGCCGTCCCGATGGTCGACCACTGGCCGTCGATGGTCGCGGTCTTCGCGTGCACCATCGCCCCCTGATAGAGCAACAGCCGGATCCCGGCGCGGAGCATCGTGCCGTAGAAGCCGCGCGACAGCCAGTCGGCCACGATGTGGTTGGACTCGGCCGGGATGATGATCCGGACGTCGACCCCGCGGCGTGCGGCGCGGACCAGCGCCGACAGCATGTCGTGGTCGGGGATCAGGTACGCGTGGGTCAGATAGATGTGGTGCGAGGCCCGGTCGATGGCGTCGAGGTACATGCCGCGGATCGGGTAGACCATGTTGCGAGGGATGTTGCGGTGGATCCGGATGTCCGCCTGCCAGGTCCGACCGCCGAAGTCGGGGAGCGCAGCCCGACGGCGTCCGGACCACAGGTTCCAGTAGTCGGTGAACGCGTTCTGCACGTCCCACACGATGTCGCCGGTCAGCCGGGCGTGGGTGTCGCGCCAGTCCGTGGCGTAGAGACTGCCGATGTTGTAGCCACCCATGAACGCGACCACATCGTCGACGACCAGCAATTTGCGGTGGTCCCGGCCGCTGTTGCGCGGGAAACGGAAGCCCGAGGCGATCAGCGGATGCCGGCGGACGGCGATGTTGGACGGGAAGGTGAAGAAGCTGCGCGGGACCACCAGGTTGGCGAACTCGTCGAACACCACGTACACCTTGACGCCCCGGTCGGCCGCATCGATCAAGGCCTGCTTGAAGGCCTGGCCCACGGTGTCGGACTTCCAGATGAAGCTCTCGAAGAACACCCGCGATCTGGCCTGGCGGATTGCGTCGAGCATGTCGCGGTAGAGGTCTTCGCCGTAGGTGTAGACCGTCACCTCCGAGCCACCGGCGGTCACGGAGCGGGGCGGCGTACGCGGGAACACGGCCGGCGCGCGGAGCCGCTTGCGGCGGTAGTCGACCACGGCCAGCGCCAGCAGCGTCGCCCCCTGCACGGCGGCGACGGCCTGGAGTGTCCGTTTCAGGACCAGCTGGATCCGCAACCTCCGCCACATGTTGGTTAATCTACGCGGCTCGCGCACCTCGCTGACCCGGTGCGCTGTTATCCAGCGCGGCTCGTGCACCTCGCTGACCCGCTGACGTCGTCACCCTTCGCGAAACTTGACCGGCTGGCTGAGGCGTTCGCCGGTGGGTAGTCATCGCCTGGAAGTGTCGGTGAGGCGGATTAGGGTTGTCGGGTCATGACGAGTACCAGCACCAGTGCCCCCACCGCTCGGCCGCCGCGCCTCACCACCGAGCAGTTGCTCGCCGGGCTGAACCCGCCGCAGCGGGCGGCGGTGCTGCATCAGGGCGCGCCGGTGCTGGTGGTGGCCGGGGCCGGGTCGGGCAAGACCCGGGTGCTGACCCGGCGGATCGCGTACCTGGTTGCCGAGCGCCGAGCCCATCCCGCCTCGATCCTGGCGATCACCTTCACCAACAAGGCGGCCGCGGAGATGCGCGGTCGGGTGATGGACCTGGTCGGCAACCGGGCCAAGCTGATGTGGGTCTCGACCTTCCACTCCGCCTGTGTGCGGATCCTACGGTCGGAGATCCACCGGTTCAACCTCAACCGTGCGTTCTCGATCTACGACGACGCCGACTCGAAGCGTCTGACCTCGCTGGTGGCCGGCGATCTTCACCTCGATGTGAAGCAGTTTCCGGTCCGGGCGGTGATGAACTGGATCTCGAACAACAAGAACGAGCTGATCGACTACGAGACCGCGATGCGACGGGCCACCAGCCCGCGCGAGGAGGAGCTGGCCGCCGCGTACGGGGAGTACCAACGCCGGTTGACTGCGGCCAATGCGCTCGACTTCGACGACCTCATCATGACCACGGTCCACCTGCTCCAGGCGTTCCCCGACCTGCGCGAGCAGTACCGGCGCCGGTTCCGGCATGTGCTGGTCGACGAATACCAAGACACCAACCACGCGCAGTACGTGCTGGTCCGCGAGCTCTGTGCGGAGTCGGAGGACACGTCGACGCTGCCCGGTCTGCCCGATCCCGGTCAGCTGAGCATCGAGGCGCCCGAGCTGATGGTGGTGGGCGACTCGGACCAGTCGATCTATGCCTTCCGCGGCGCCACGATCCGCAACATCAACGACTTCGAGTCCGATTTCCCCGGCGCCGAGGTGATCATGCTCGAACAGAACTACCGGTCGACCCAGACCATCCTCAGTGCCGCCAACGCGGTGATCAAGCAGAACGAGGGTCGCAAGCCCAAGAACCTGTGGTCCGACGCCGGTGACGGCGATCAGATCGTCGGGTATGTGGCCGACACCGAGCACGACGAGGCGCAGTTCGTCACCGGAGAGATCCGGCGACTGTCCGACGCCGGGCTCAGCCGTTACGCCGATGCGGCGATCTTCTACCGGACCAACGCGCAGTCGCGCACCTTCGAGGAGGTGTTCATCCGGGCCGGGCTGCCCTACAAGGTCGTCGGCGGGGTGCGCTTCTACGAGCGTCGCGAGGTGCGCGACGCGATCGCGTACCTCCGGGCGATCGCCAATCGCAGCGACGACGTGTCGCTGCGCCGGATCCTCAACGTCCCCAAGCGCGGGATCGGCGACAAAGCCGAGAGAGCGGTCGCCGAGCTGGCCACCAGGCTGGGCATCAGCTTCGGTGACGCGCTCCGTCGGGTCGACGACATTCCCGGGCTGGCCAGCCGTTCGGCCGGACTCCTGCGGAGCTTCGCCGCGTTCCTCGACGATCACGAGGCGATGGTCGCCGCCGACGAGCCGGCCGACGCGATCCTGGTCAGCGTGCTCGACAAGTCGGGTTACCTCGAAGAGCTCCGCGACTCCAAGGACCCGCAGGACGAGACCCGGCTGGAGAACCTGGTCGAGCTGATCAACGTCGCCCGCGAGTTCGTCAGCACCGCTGCCGTGCTGGCCGAGCTGGACGCCGAGGCCGACCCCGACCCCGAGCTCGACGACCTGCTGCTCGACCCCTCGGTCGACCTCGCCGCCGGTGCGACCGAACCCGATCCGTCACTCGGTGCCTTCCTCGAGCGGGTCGCTCTCGTCGCCGACTCCGATCAGATCCCCACCGATGGTGCCGATCAGGGCGTGGTCACCCTGATGACGCTGCACACCGCCAAAGGCCTCGAGTTCGACAACGTCTTCCTGACCGGGCTCGAGGACGGGGTCTTCCCGCACCAGCGGGCGCTGACCGACCGGTCGGAGCTCTCGGAGGAGCGGCGACTCGCGTACGTGGGGATCACCCGGGCCCGCAAACGCCTGCACATCTCGCGGGCGATCGTCCGGACCGCGTGGGGAAGCCCGCAGCACAACCCGCCGAGCCGGTTCCTCGACGAGATCCCCGACCGGCTGATGGACTGGCGGCGTACCGAACGCGCGGTGACCAGTTGGCGCAACAGCTCAGCCACCACCTCCAACCGCGAGTGGCGCTCGAAGGTCGGCTACGCCGCGCCCAAACTCTCCGCCGTACGCCAGGTGCCCTCACTCGCGGCCGGCGACAAGGTGCTGCACGCCGCCTTCGGGCTCGGCAAGGTCGTGGCCATCTCCGGCGAGGGCGACAAGACTTTGGCCGACGTGGACTTCGGCTCCTCCGGCCTCAAGCGCCTGGCCCTGAAGTTCGCCCCACTCGAAAAGCTCTGATGGTTTCCCATGTTGCATGGGAAACCTGCGGGTAGCACGCGAAACTTCGCCTGTGACCCGCAGGGATGTCGTGGTCTCGACGCGTGGCAACGCGAACGCCCCACCGCCGCAGGAGCGGCCATGGGGCGTAGCGGGCGGATCGGGGAAGTTGTTAGGGCCGGAGGTCGTGGGCGGCGAGCCAGGTCACCGGGTTGACGGCCTTGTAGACGTCGCCCGGGGTGATGCCGGCGGGGTAGACCTCGAAGTGCACATGGGGGCCGAAGGTACGACCGGTCATGCCGATCGCGCCGACCGGCTGGCAGGCCTTGACGGCCTGGCCGACGTTCACCGAGACGGTGGACATGTGGGCCATCAGGGTCTGGGTGCCGTCGGAGTACTTGATCGTGACGTAGTTCCCGGCCCAGCCGCTGGCCGGACCCGAGCCCGCGTTGGTGACGACGCCGTCGGAGGGGGCCACCAACGGGGTCCCGACCGGATCGGAGAAGTCGAACCCGGTGTGGTAACGCGACCAGGAGCCGACCTGACCGAAACGGGCGGCGACGCGGTAGCCGCCCTGGATCGGCATGCAGGACTTGCCGCTGGAGGCGACCGCGGTCGGCTCGGTGGTGGCGGGGCTCGAGGCGGAGTCGTCGGCGGCGAGCGAGGTCGCCTTCTTGTCGGTCGCTTCCGACGCCTTCGCCAGCGCCTTCTCGCGCGCCTTCGCACTCTTCACCGAGGCCAGCTTGGCGACCTGCTCCTCGGCCTTGCTCAGTTCTTCCTCGCGCTGCTCGACCAGACTGGTGACCTTGGCGGCGTCGAGCGGCTCGCGGGCGGTGTCACGGCTGGTCCGAGCGCTGCGATCCACGGTGATCGTGGTGATCGCGGCGCTGTCGGTCGCGGTGGTCGTCGACTGGGCGGCACCGGTCAGCATCACGGACCCGGCAACGCCGATTCCCAGGATGGAGACGGCCAACGCGGCCACCCCGTGCTGGAGCCAGCCCTTCTTGTCGGCCCGGATGTCGGCCATCAAGGTGCGTCGCGCGGTAGCCGCGGGGCGTAGCCATGACGTTTTCGGCACTAAGGGTTCTCCTCGGAGGGCGGCTGACAAGCAGCTTGATTGACCATTCAACGGGGGATCTTCAAGAACAATAACGGAACCGTAACGAGGCGCCAAACCAGCGGGGTACCAGTACGTCTTGTGGTCTTTTCCCTAGTGACGCGCATCTCAGCCAGCAGATCCGGATAACGGTCCGGTCTCCGACATCGTTGTCAGTCTAGCGCATGTAACAGCAGGTTACGGTTGTGATTGCCGTCACCTGGTGGTGACGTTATGCGCGTTCAACCAGGGCTGCGGGTCAATCGCGCGGTACACATCACCGTATTTCACGCCGGCCGGGTACAGCTCAAAGTGCAGATGGGCGCCAAAGGCCCGGCCGGTCGCACCGACGTAGCCGATCACCGCGCCGGCCGCCACCGTCTGGTTCACCCCGACGGCCATCGACGACATGTGCGAGTACATCGTGGTGGTGCCGTCGGCGTGCTGAACGGCGACGTGGTTGCCGGCCCAGTTGCGAGAGTTGCCCGCATAGATGACGACTCCCGGGAGGACCGAACGGATCGGAGTGCCGTAGCCGGCCCGGAAGTCGATCCCGGTGTGATAGCTCGACCACAGCCCGCGCTGGCCCCAACGCGCGCCGACGACCGCGCCGGGGACCGGGGCCACCCCGTTGGTCCCGGTGGGAATGGTCGTGGTGTTCGGCGCGCCGAGGCCGGTCGTGGCCGGGTCGGCGACCCCGGTGGTCTCCGTGGTGGTCGGTGGAGCGCTCGCAGCAGCGGCGGCGGCTGCGGCAGCCGCTTCGGCGGTCTTGCGGACCGCTTCCGCGGCCAACTGGGCCGCGACCACGCGGCTGGCCTCGTTCGCCTCGACCAGGTTCCGCTGACGCGCTTCCTTGGCGGCGTCACGATCCAGCGACGCGGCGGATTCGGCCGATTTGGCCAGTTGTTCGGTCCGCTGGGCGGCGCGTTCGGCGACCAACGCCTTGCGGAGCGCGTCGTTGCGCTGGGTCGTCTCACTGGGCGACGGACGGTTGAACGCCTCGGCAACCTTCGACGTGGGCGATGCCGACGGGGTGGGGCCGGGCTTCAACGTCGCGGTGGGCGCGGCCATCGGCAGCACGGCGCCGCTCTGCGGCACCTCGGCGGCGGTGGTCAACGACACGGAGGCGGCAACGGCGAGACCGAGGGCGGATATCCCGAGTGCGGACAGGCCGGGCGACATCCAGCCACGACGGCCGGCGTACGCGGGCGTGCGGCCGCGGAGTACCGCGGGCTGCGTAACCACTCTCGAATCTCCCATCGACCAGCGCGACGCTTGCGTCCGGTCCAGCGCGACCGGATCAGCGCCCGGCAGGAGGAAGGGGGCTGCGCGGGCAACGTCTTGTCATCATTGTCTTCGTAACGGCGACGACTCTGGGGGTCTGTGACGAAAGTAACAAACTCACGAAATCGCCGCAGGAGCCATCGATGGTGCAGAGGGCGGAATCGCCTCGCCGGACGTTCCTGAGGTCCCCTCGTCCGGCCAAGTCGAACCCGTCACAGTTTAGAGCCCCGTGAGGGAGAAGCAGTACCGTCTGGATCAAGATCTCGTAAAGCTCCGGCGATGGCGTACGCGATGTTGCGGTCGTGCGGCATCGACAGATGGCCGACTCCGTGCACGGCGATGTTGGTCGCCTGCAGGTCGGGATGGACGATCATCGCGTTGCCGCTCGGGCCCACCAGATGGTCCAGGTCGCTGTGGAAGGCCAGGAACCGGGTACGGCAGCCCGGCGCCGGCTCGGCGAGGGCTCGGATGACTGCCGACTCCGGGGTCAGCTGGCGGACCAGCGGGACGAGCGGGGCGGCGTACGCCAGCTGCGTCCCCTGGTGCGGTGTGCCGATCGTCACCAGCGTGTGGACCCGGTCGTCACCGCCGAGCCGCTGCACGTAATAACGAGCGATCAGCCCGCCGAGGCTGTGGCCGATGACGTGCACCCGCTCGTAGCCGGTGTTGGCCGCCAGCTTGGCGATCTCCTCGCCGAGCAGCTCGGCCGCCTCGGGGATGTCGCGGGTCAACAGCCCGTAGTCGTACGCCGAAAGGGTTCGGAAGCCGCGCCGGCGCAGGGCGTGCTCCATCACCGTGAAGATCGAGTGGTTGTCGACGATCCCGTGGACCAGCAGGATCGGGGTGTCGGCGGCATCCATGCTGGTGTGGATCAGTCCGCGCTGCTCGGCGCTCAGACCGTCGAGGTCGTGCCGCGGGTCCGGCTGCTCGAAGCGGGACGGCCGGATGCCGAGCGGATACATCAGCAGATGGGCGGCGGTCCAGCCCAGCTCGACCGCAACTCCGGAGGCGGCCCGGGGTGCCGTACGCACGAACGCCTGAGTCAGCTCCGCGACCGAGCGTCGGCCGTTGCGCTGACTCGCCACGGGCGTCAGATTACCCGGGAGTAACGTGACCGCCGTGGAGGGCGACACGACTGGCGCTACGACGCCCCGGCTGCGCATCGTGGTGGCCAAACCCGGGCTCGACGGACACGACCGGGGGGCGAAGGTGGTGGCCCGGGCGCTCCGCGACGCGGGCATGGAGGTCATCTACACCGGACTGCACCAGACCCCCGAACAGATCGTGGCCACCGCGCTCGCCGAGGACGCCGACGCCGTCGGTCTGTCGGTGCTCTCCGGAGCGCATCTGACCCTGTTCGCCAAGGTGATGAAACTGCTCGAGGAGGCCGACGCCACCGACATCACCGTCTTCGGCGGCGGCATCATCCCCGAGGGCGACCGGCTCGCGCTCGCCGAGATGGGGGTTGCCCAGGTGTTCACCCCCGGGGCGACGATGAGCGACATCGTCGACTGGGTCAACGCGCATGTGAGTCGGCACGGCATCTGAACCTCAGCTGGACCGCTTGTCGTCGCCCACCGGCAGACCACTAGGCTCGCTGGTGCTCAATCCGACGTGCATGCCGTCCAGGAGGCAAAAGAGTGGATCTGTACGAGTATCAGGCGCGAGACGTGTTCGAGGCTCACGGTGTGCCCGTGTTGCGCGGCATCACCGCCACGACCCCCGACGAGGCCAGAGCGGCAGCCGCCGAACTGGGAACGCCGGTCGTCGTCGTCAAGGCTCAGGTGAAGACCGGTGGCCGCGGGAAGGCCGGAGGCGTCAAGATCGCCCGGACCCCCGATGAGGCTGCGGCCCGGGCCGAGGAGATCCTCGGACTGGACATCAAGGGCCACGTAGTGCAGACCGTGATGATCACCGAGGGCGCCAACATCGCCGAGGAGTACTACTTCTCGCTGTTGCTGGACCGGGCGAACCGGCGCTACCTCGCCATGTGCTCCAAAGAGGGCGGCATGGAGATCGAGCAGCTCGCGGTCGAGCGGCCCGAGGCGTTGGCCCGGATCCCGGTCGACCCGAACACCGGTATCGACCAGGCCAAGGCCGACGAGATCGTGTCGGCCGCCGGCTTCGAGGGCGAGGACGCCAAAGAGATCGCCCGCGTGCTGCAGCTGCTCGGCAAGGTCTACGAGGGCGAGGACGCCACGCTGGTCGAGGTGAACCCCCTGGTCAAGACGGCCGAGGGCCGGATCGTCGCGCTCGACGGCAAGGTCAGTCTCGACGAGAACGCCGAGTTCCGGCAGCCCGCCCACGCGGGCTTGGCCGACAAGTCGGCCGAGGACCCGCTCGAGGCGGCCGCCAAGGCCAAGGGCCTCAACTACGTCAAGCTCGACGGGTCGGTCGGCATCATCGGCAACGGCGCCGGTCTGGTGATGAGCACCCTGGACGTCGTCGCGTACGCCGGCGAGGAGTTCGCCGGGTC
The DNA here is from genome assembly GCA_963815905.1 of uncultured Actinomycetota bacterium. Classification (GTDB taxonomy): domain Bacteria; phylum Actinomycetota; class Actinomycetes; order Propionibacteriales; family Propionibacteriaceae; genus Microlunatus. The sequence continues at coordinate 384,882 of CAWFIO010000021.1, forward strand.
GCCCAAGCCCGCCAACTTCCTTGACATCGGCGGTGGCGCCAGCGCCGAGGTGATGGCCAACGGGCTGGAGATCATCATCGGCGACGAGCAGGTGAAGAGCGTTTTCGTCAACGTGTTCGGCGGCATCACCGCCTGTGACGCGGTGGCCAACGGGATCGTCCAGGCCTTCGCGTTGCTGGGTAGCCGCGGGGAGCACGTCGACATCCCGCTGGTCGTCCGGCTGGACGGCAACAACGCCGAACTCGGGCGCCAGATCCTGACCGATGCCGGTCTGCCGGGACTCGAGCAGGTGGACACGATGGACGGTGCCGCCCGCCGGGCCGCCGAGCTGGCCGCGAGCTGAGGGACAGACCATGGCAATTTTCCTGAATTCCGATTCCAAGGTCATCGTCCAGGGCATGACCGGCTCCGAGGGACGCAAGCACACCCAGCGGATGCTGGCCTCGGGCACCAACATCGTCGGTGGGGTGACCCCGAAGAAGGGTGGTCAGGTCGTCGAGTTCGACGGGGCTTCGGTCCCGGTGTTCAACTCGGTCGGCGAGGCCATCGAGGCGACCGGGGCGAACGTCACGGTGATCTTCGTTCCGGCCAAGTTCACCAAGGGCGCGGTGGTCGAGGCGATCGAGGCCGAGATCCCGCTCGCCGTGGTGATCACCGAGGGCGTGCCGGTCAAGGACTCGGCCGAGTTCTTCGCGCTGTCGCAGGGGTCCAAGACCCGGCTGATCGGCCCGAACTGCCCGGGCCTGATCTCGCCCGGGGCGGCCAACGCCGGCATCATCCCCGCCGACATCACCAAGGCGGGCCGGATCGGTCTGGTGTCGAAGTCGGGCACCCTGACCTACCAGATGATGTACGAGCTGCGGGACTTCGGCTTCTCCTCGGCCGTGGGCATCGGTGGGGACCCGGTGATCGGGACCACGCACATCGACTGCCTGCAGGCCTTCCAGGACGACCCGGACACCGACGCCATCGTGATGATCGGTGAGATCGGTGGCGACGCCGAGGAGCGGGCCGCCGAGTTCATCAAGGCCAACGTGACCAAGCCGGTCGTCGGCTACGTCGCCGGCTTCACCGCGCCCGAGGGCAAGACCATGGGCCACGCCGGCGCCATCGTCTCCGGCTCGTCCGGCACCGCGGCCGCCAAGCAGGAGGCCCTCGAGGCCGCTGGGGTCAAGGTCGGCAAGACGCCGAGCGAGACCGCCAACCTGATGCGGGAGATCATGTCGAAGCGCTGAACCCCGATGGGGGGCGTCCCCATCAACGAAGCCACCCCGGCTCTCCCTACGAGAGAGCCGGGGTGGTTTCGCGTTCGGCCGCTGAGGAACGACGTCCAGACGAGCAAACGGCTAGGACACGCCGCGAATCGAGGGCTCGATCGACGACTGGACGTCGATTGTCAGCGCGAAAACCTGAGCTCCGGCGCCCACGGTCGCCTCGGGCGGGTCAGTTGACCTGGGTGGCACGCTCACCGGCGCGCAGCGCGATCATCTGCCACTGCCCGTCGGTGAAGTCGAAGTCACCCTTGGGGTTGGAGAACGTGTAGATCACCTGGGTGCCGGTCGAGACGATCCCCACGCGGTACAACTGATCGCCCTTGACCGACTTCTGGGTGACGGTGAAGGTCGAGCCGGTGATCTGCCTACCGGCGGCACCGGGACCGGAGACCTTGGTCGGCCCGTCGATGGTCGCGGTGAGCTTGCGCTTCTTGCAGCCGTCGACGTAGTCGGCGATCTTCTTGGCCTGCTTGATGGCCGCCGCTTCGTCCTTCATGGTGAGGATGATCTCGTTGACCCCGAAGAAGGCGTCCCCGCTGTCGGTGAACAGATAGGTCCGGGCGGTCTTGGCCTCGGCGTCGAGAGTCTCCCAGTTGACGACCTCGCAGTTGGAGCCGAGGAAGTCCCTGCTGGGCTTGCTGACCGCGTCCGCGGTCCACTCCGTGGATCCGCCGCCGGCCGGCGGGAGGTCGCCGGTGGCGAGATACCCGGGCTCGTCACCGCCCAGCGGCGGAGGCCCGGGCTTGACACCGGCCGTCCCACCACAGGCGGTACCGCCCGCGGCCGCGCACTGCGTCGCGACCACCGCGGCGGCCGTACCGACGACCCGATCGGCCGGGAGCGGCTTGCCGCTGCGGGTGGCATCGACGATGTCGACCATCCGGCCGGTCTGGGCCAGGACGACGTTGTGGACCTGGGTCTCGGTGCCCGAGACGGTGTTGATCACGACGCCGACGGACTGGTCGCCGACCCCGGTGACCGACTGACCGGCCGCGATGTAGGAACCGCCGACCGGGCAGCCGCCGAGCGTCTTCGAAGCGACCACGAATGCCTGGGTGGCTTCCTCGGGCGAGGCGTACGCCCAGGCCAGGTGGAGCACGCCGAACGGGTCCTTCCCCGAGCTGCTGAGCAACTGCGCGATCTGTTGCTGCGCGACCGGTCCGCCCTCAGCCGGCGCGCCGCCGAAGCACGCGGCCACGGGGGCGTCGGCCGTTGCTCCGTTCACCGTCTGCTCGACGGTCCAGGTCCGGGTCGAGGAGATCGCGCCGGCCTGTTCCGGAGTCAGCATCATCGCCGTGGTCAACAGCTCACCGGCATCCGGCGTGGCCGAACCGCTCGGGCCGGGGGACAGGCTGCTGCCGGCGGTCGGGGTGATCCCCGGGTCGGCCTGCCGGTTGCTGACGTTGAGCAGCGCGTAGGCGACGGCCAGGCCGATCACCGTGAACACCGCAACCGCGCCGACCAGCAGCGCGAGCCGGGCCCGCGCCCCGATTCGCGACGGCCGGCCATTCCCGTCGTGATCGTCATCGTCGACGATGTCGGGGACCGGCCGCGAACTCGACCGACCAGCAGCCCGGCTCCGCGGCAGGACCGTGGTCTCCTCGTCGTCGAAGAAGGTGTTGCGCTTCGGGGTGAAGGTGATCGGACGTACGGCGGTGGGTTCTTCCCGCGGTCGGCTCGGCACCACTGGCTTGCGAACGCCGTCCGGGCCGATCTCATCGCGGAACAGGGGCTTGGGCTCGTCCTCGTCCTCGCCGATCAGCGCGTTCAGGCCGGTCGGGCGCCGGTCGCCGGGGGCCAGGGGTGACGAGCCGGACGGCCGCGGAGAGGCTGGTTCGCCCTTCGCCTCCGCAACGGACGGCCGGGGCTTGTCGGGAGGCGCCGACCCGGCCTCCGGCTTCGCCGCCGTGGCGGGTTTCGGGGCTGGTGACGCGGGGGCGGACTCGTCAGCGGGCTCGGGTTCGACGAAGGCACGGCGCGGTCGGTAGTTCTCGCGGTCCTTGTCGGCCATGCTGCTCAACTGCTCCCTGAAAATGTCGGTGAGCGCCGCACGATCGGCGCCGATCTGGCCGTGGCCAACGACGACTTTACCTGCGTCGGGCGTGTCTGGCCCTATCGAAGCTGCGGGCTGGGTGAGCATGGTGGGGTGCGGTCGGGCCTCCGTCCGTCACGGCGCAGCACCCCGACAGACTCGCGAAGGCACGCACCTGCCCATGGCTTCCACCCTCTCCGCCCGGCGCACACCGCCCGACATCACGCTGCAGGCCGGCGAGCCGGGCGTGGGCCCGGTGCGTCCGGCGATCGACCCGACCCCCGCCCCGGCGCTCGGCTGGTTACTGGTCGCCGTGGTCGGTGGACTGGCGGCGGCCGCGGCCGGCTGGGTCCTCAGCGTCGGGATGTCCGTGGTCGGTTGGCTGGCTGCGGCCGACGGCACCCTGGGTGACGCGCTCACGGTCGGAACCCGGCTGTGGCTGCTGGGCAACGGCGTCGGCGTCCGGCTGGGCACCCTCCCGGTGACGATCATCCCCTGGGGTGCGACGGTCATCGCCGCCTTCATGCTCTCGCGCTCGTCCTCGATGGCGGCCCGTCAGCTGCGGGACGGCGAAGCCGCCGGCCCGGGCGCGGTCAGTGTCGTCACCACCGCTGCTTATCTGGCCCCGGTGGTTGCGGTCGCCGTCTTCCTGGGGGAGCCGTGGCTCGCCCCCGGCCGGTGGGCCGCGGTGGTCGCCGTGCTGCTCGCAGCGGCGTACGCGGGGGGCAGCACGGTGATGGGGACCCGATGGACGAGCGCACTGCCGGCCCGGCTCCGCGCGGTGCCGCGAGCTGTGCTCGGTGCTCAGCTGGTGCTGGCCGCCGGGGGTGCCGCGGTGCTGACCACGGGCCTGCTTCTCCAGCTCGACCGGGTGACCACGCTGCACGACACGCTCGACGCCGGGGTGGCCGGCGGTCTGGCCCTGCTGATCGCCCAGCTGGCTGTGGCGCCCAATGCCATCGTCTGGGCGACCTCGTACGCGCTGGGCTCGGGCTTCACGCTGGGCAACGGGTCGCTGGTGGCCCCGTCGGCGACCGACCTCGGCGTGCTGCCGGGCATCCCGCTGTTCGCCGCGGTGCCGGCCGCGGGTCCGGGTGGCGCCGGCCAGCTGTGGTGGTTGGCGATCGGTGTGTTGGCCGGGGGGATCGCCGCCTGGATCGTGGTCCGGGCCCGCCCGGCCGCCCGGTTCGACGAGACCAGCCTCGTCGGCGGTCTCGCGGGGGTCCTGTCCGGTGCGACCTTCGTGGCCGTCGCCTGGGCGACCAGCGGCGATCTCGGGGCGACCCGGCTGGCCGACCTCGGTCCCCGGCTGTTCCCGCTGCTGGTGATGAGCGTTACCACGCTCGGCCTGGCCGGGATGATCACCGGGCTGCTGCTCGGGGTGCTGCGCACCCGTCGGGCCCGTCGCGCCGAGGCGCTGCGGACCGCCGCCGACGCGGAGCCGACCGCCGTGCTCGATCGTGAGCAGACGGTCCACCTTAGGCGCCGCCCCCCGACGGCTGATCCCGATGGCGAAGAGACCGTTCAGCTCACCCCCGGCGAGCGGGGAGCGAGCGCCGATCCGGCTCGATAGGGTGTCCCGGTGCCCCCAGCCCGCGTCGTCGTCCTGATCTCGGGCACCGGCACCCTGCTGCAGGCCCTGATCGAGGCTGCGGCGGACCCCGGATACGGCGTACAGATCGTCGCCGTCGGCGCCGACCGCCCCGGTATCGTCGGACTGGATCGCGCAACGGCGGCCGGGGTCGCGAGCTTCGTGGTGCCCCTCGAGCGCGGCGCCGATCGAGCCGCCTGGGACCACCGACTGACCGCCGAGGTTGCCGCGTACGCGCCCGATCTGGTGGTCAGCGCCGGTTTTCTCAAGCTGGTCGGCGCGGAGTTCCTGTCCGCGTTCGGCGGCCGCATGATCAACACCCACCCCGCCCTGCTGCCGTCGTTCCCCGGGATCCACGGGCCGCACGATGCGCTGGCGTACGGGGTGAAGATCACTGGGACGACGGTGTTCCTGGTCGACGCCGGTGTCGACACGGGCGTGATCATCGACCAGCGGGCGGTCCCGGTGATCGAGAACGACACCGTGGACACGTTGCACGAACGGATCAAGGTCGCGGAACGCGATCTGCTGGTGGAGGTGACGCATCGGCTGGCCACTCAGCGCTGGACGGTGTCGGGCAGAAAGGTGCAGTTCCATGACGACTTCTGACCACCGACGGCCGATCCGGCGGGCGCTGGTCTCGGTCTACGACAAGACCGAGCTGGCGACCGTGGCTCAGGCGTTGACCGACGCCGGGGTGGAGATCGTCTCGACCGGTTCGACGGCCAAGACCATCGCCGCCGCCGGGCTCGCGGTGACCCAGATCGAACAGGTGACCGGCTTCCCCGAGTGCCTGGACGGTCGGGTCAAGACGCTTCATCCCAAGGTGCATGCCGGTCTGCTCGCCGATCTGCGGCTCGACGATCACGCCGCCCAGCTGGCCGATCTCGGGATCGCGCCGTTCGAGCTGCTGATCAGCAACCTCTACCCCTTCACCGACACCGTGGCCTCGGGGGCGACCCCCGACGAGTGCATCGAACAGATCGACATCGGTGGACCGTCGATGGTTCGCGGAGCGGCCAAGAACCACCCCTCGGTCGCGGTCGTCACCTCGCCGGCGCAGTATCCGCAGCTGCTCGAGGCCCTCGGCGCGGGCGGTTTCACGCTGGCCGAGCGGCAGTCGCTCGCGGCCGCGGCCTTCGTCCACACCGCCTCCTACGACGTGGCGGTGGCCAGCTGGCTCGGCAACGTGGTCACCGACACCAGCGACGGGACCGGCTTCCCCGGCTGGATCGGCGCGACCTGGGACAAGGCGGCGGTGTTGCGTTACGGCGAGAACCCGCACCAGCCGGCAGCGCTCTACCGCAGCCCGGGCGCCACCGGTCTGGCCGGTGCCGAGCAGCTGCACGGCAAGGAGATGTCCTACAACAACTACGTCGACGCCGATGCGGCTCGACGAGCGGCCTACGATTTCGACGAGCCGGCCGTCGCCATCATCAAGCACGCCAACCCGTGCGGTATCGCGGTCGGGGCGGACGTGGCCGAGGCCCACCGGCGGGCCCACGCCTGCGACCCGGTGTCGGCCTTCGGTGGCGTCATCGCGGCCAACGTCGCGGTCAGCGTCGAGATGGCTTCTCAGGTGGCCGAGATCTTCACCGAGGTGATCGTCGCCCCGGCCTACGAGGACGGGGCCGTCGAGGTGCTGAGCGCCAAGAAGAACCTGCGGATCCTGGTCGTTGAACCGCGTACGACCTCGGGTCCCCGGGTCGAGACCCGGCCCATCGACGGCGGCCTGCTGGTCCAGCACTCCGACCGGGTCGGACTCGATCACGACCTGGCGGCGAACTGGACCCTGGTGGCCGGCGAGGCGGCGCGCCCGGAGATTCTGGCCGATCTGGAGTTCGCCTGGCGCGCGGTCCGTGCGGTCAAGTCCAACGGCATTCTGCTGGCCCACGACAGAGCGTCGGTCGGGGTCGGGATGGGCCAGGTGAACCGGGTCGACGCGTGCACGCTCGCGGTCGAGCGGGCCGGTAACCGGGTGGGTGGATCGGTCGCGGCTTCCGACGCCTTCTTCCCGTTCGCCGACGGACCGCAGATCCTGCTCGACGCGGGCGTGCGCGCCATCGTCCAGCCGGGCGGATCGGTCCGCGACGCCGAGGTGATCGCCGCCGTCGAGGCGTCCGGGGCGACCATGTACACCACCGGCGCCCGGCACTTCTTCCACTGAGTTCGCGACGAAGGCAGGATCAGAAATGACGGCTCAACTGTTGGACGGCAAGGCACTGGCCGCGACGATCAAGGCCGAGCTCAAGGAGCGGGTCACCGCGCTGGCCGCGCGCGGGATCGTGCCCGGTCTGGGCACGGTGTTGGTGGGGGACGACCCCGGCTCGCACTCCTACGTCGCCGGTAAGCACCGCGACTGCGCGCAGGTCGGGATCGCCTCGATGCAGGTCGAGCTGCCGGCTTCCACCAGCGGGGCCGAGCTCGAGGCGCGGATCGCCGAGCTCAACGCCGACCCGGCCTGCACCGGCTACATCGTCCAGCTCCCGCTGCCGGGCAGCCTCGACGACAACTGGGCGCTCGGTCTGATCGACCCCGACAAGGACGCGGACGGCCTGCACCCGGTCAACCTCGGTCGGCTCGTGCTGGGGGAGACCGGTCCGCTGCCGTGCACGCCACGGGGGATCGTCGAGCTGCTCCGCCGCAACGGGATCGGCCTGTCCGGCGCCGAGGTCTGCATCGTCGGTCGTGGCACCACGGTGGGCCGTCCGCTCGGGCTGTTGTTGACCCGCAAGAGCGAGAACGCCACGGTGACCCTGTGCCACACCGGCACCGTCGATGTCGCCGAGCACACCCGGCGGGCCGACATCGTGATCGCCGCGGCCGGTCGTCCCGGCCTGATCACCGCGGACATGATCAAACCGGGCGCGGTCTGCATCGACGTGGGCATCACCCGTACGGACTCCGGACTGGTCGGTGATCTCGATCCGAGCGTCCATTCGAAGGCCTCCTGGGTGGCCCCGATGCCCGGTGGCGTGGGACCGATGACCCGGGCGATGCTGCTGAGCAACGTGGTCGAACGCGCCGAAGCCCTGTCGGCCTGACATGGGCCCCCGGCACGAGCCGAGCGCGGCCGCCCGCTCCCAGCGGCAGTGGCCGCTGCTGGTCGTCCTGGGCGGCGTGGCGATCGGGATCGCGTTGGCCTTCGTCACCGACTCGAGCTGGCGGCTCGGCTGTCTGGTGATCGGCGCGTCGCTGGGGATCGGCGCCGTCGAGCGGATCGCGCTGCCTGACCGCGACGCCGGCTTGCTGCAGATCCGCAACAAGCCGTTCGACGTCGCCGTCCTGGTGGGCGGCGCCGTCACCATCATCGCCTTGACCATCCTGGTGCCGGAGGGTCGGCGCTGAGTCAGCCGATCCGGATCAGCTGCCGGCCCCGGCTGCGGCGACGAGGACGACCAGGCCGACGACGGTCAGCACGATCGAGATCGCATACAGGATGGTGAAGACCATCCCGAGGACCCGGCCGACGTTGAGCAGCTGCTCGTTGGAGTAGCGGGCGCCGCTCGCGTCGATCTCCTTCTTGGCCTTGTTGCCCATCACCCAGGCGATGGGTGCCGGGATGAGGAAGAAGATGCCGAGGATGCCGAGGATCAGCACCAGCGTTCCCTGCGGGTGCTCGGGCAGCGTGCCGTACGCGCCGTAGGGCTGGCCGTACGGGGTGGGCTGGTTGTACGGCGCCGGCTGGCCGTAGGGAGTGGGCTGGCCGTACTGCCCGCCCGGCTGCTCGTACTGCTCGTACGGCCCGCCCCGCTGCTCGTACGGGTTGTCCGCGCTGGGCTGGGTGTAGGGGTTGCTCGCGTACGGCTGGGCAGCGCTCGGCTGCGACTGCGGTGGGTTGCCGTTGTCGTACGGGTTGTTCTCGTACTGGTTGCTCATGGTCCTATCTTTCCAGTTCGTCGGGGTTGTTCAGTGGTAGTCCGTTGCCGCGCCGATGCCGAAGAACACCACCATCAGCGCCATGATCACGATCGAGAGGATGCCGGTGACGATACCGGCGCTCGCCATCCCGCGACCGGTGTAGCGACCCGGGGTGGCGTCGATCTCGCGCTTCACCTTCTGGCTGATGATCAGCGCGGGGATCCCGATCAGACCGCCGACGCACATGAACGAGGTCGAGACGCCGACGATGCCGAGCACCAGGGCGAGCACGGCCTGCGGATGCGGCGGCTGGGTCACTTTGTAGGTCCCGTAGCCGCCGGCGCTCGGCGGGTAGGGATCGGCCGGGTACGGGACCGGAGTGGGCCGGTTCGGTTGCTGCCCGTACGACTCGGGCGCATACGGATCGGGCTCGGTCGGGGCGGGCGGTACCGACCCGTAGATTCCCCCGGCGTACGGCGGGGTCGGCTCTCCCGCGCTCGGGTAGCTGGGCCAGCTCGGTTGGCCCGGCCCCGGGGCGGCATCGCGACTCCACGGGCTGGGGGCGGGCGCGTGCGGGTCACCGGTGTTGCTCATGGACACCAGTGTTCCTCACGGCCCGGTCAATCGCGGTCCGTCGGCGCCCCGGTCGTCGGGTCTCGGCCCGACGTCACCGGTTCAGGGGTCAGGTGATGAGGCCGAGCGCGCGGACCGCGTCGCGCTCCTCCAGCAGCTCTGCAACGCTGGCATCGATCTTGGCGCGGGAGAACTCGTTGATCTCGAGACCCTGGACGATCGCGTACTCGCCGTCGGCCACGGTGCACGGGAACGAGGAGATGATGCCCTCGGGCACGTCGTACGAGCCATCGCTCGGCACCGACATCGACACCCAGTCGCCCTCGGGCGTGCCGAGCACCCAATCGCGGATGTGGTCGACGGTGGCGTTGGCCGCGCTGGCCGCCGAGCTGACGCCGCGGGCGTCGATGATCTGAGCCCCGCGCTTCTGCACGGTGGGCAGGAAGTCCGACTCGATCCAGGACTGGTCGACCAGATCGGCCGCGTTCTGCCCGTTGACCTGCGCGTGGAACAGGTCCGGGTACTGGGTGGCCGAGTGGTTGCCCCAGATGGTCATCCGGTGGATGTCGTTGACGCTGCTGCCGGTCTTGGCGGCCAGCTGGGCGATGGCCCGGTTGTGGTCGAGGCGGGTCAGGGCGTTGAAGCGCTCGGCCGGGATGTCGGGCGCGTTGCTCATGGCGATCAGAGCGTTCGTGTTGGCCGGGTTGCCGGTGATCAGCACCTTGATGTCGGCGGCGGCATGATCGTTGAGTGCCCGGCCCTGCGGCTTGAAGATGGCGCCGTTGGCCTCGAGCAAGTCGCCCCGTTCCATCCCCTTGGTCCGCGGGCGGGCTCCGACCAGACACGCCACGTTGACACCGTCGAAGACCACGTCGGGGTTGTCGCCGATCTCGATCTTGGCCAGCAGCGGGAACGCGCAGTCGTCGAGCTCCATCACCACGCCCTCCAGCGCCTTCAGCGCCGGGGTGATCTCCAGCAGCCGCAGTTCCACCGGCTGGTCGGGGCCGAACATCGACCCGCTGGCGATGCGGAACAGCAGGCTGTAGCAGATCTGGCCGGCCGCACCGGTGACGGCGACCTTGACGGGCTGGCTCACGAACTCTCCTGACAAGCTGGGCGGACGTCCGGCGACTGACCCGGGCGTGGTGGTTCGTACGCTAGCAACTCACGCCATCGAGTGGGCAGGAGGTCCGGTGCCGGTCAGGATCACCGCGGACCGGGCTCCCAGCTGGGTCGCCGCGCGGCTGCCCGCCTCCGGCGGCACCCGGTGGATCGGGATCGATGGCTTCGGCGCCTCGGGCAAATCGACTCTGGCGGCAGCCATTGCCCGCGCGATTCCGGGCTCGGTGGTGATCGCGATCGACGACTTCGCCCGGCCCGGTCTGATCGGTTGGGACCGGGCCCGCTTCGCCGCTCAGGTGATCGAACCCCTGCAGCAGGGCCGGGCCGCCGACTATCAGCAGTGGGACTGGGCCAGCGACACGCCGGCGCGGTGGGTCCGGGTTCCCGCCGGGCGGCCGGTCATCGTCGAAGGCGTTTCGTCCACCGACACCCGGGTCGGTCTCGAGTTCGATCTGGCCCTGTGGGTCGAGGCGTCGGCCGAGCTGCGGTGGCGGCGCATCCTCGAGCGCGACGATCCGGCGCTGCTCGAGGTGTGGCGGACCGACTGGATCCCCAACGAGCAGGCGTACGCGGCGGCCCAGCGACCGTGGTTGCGGGTCAACGCCCTGGTCACCGCGCCGGGCGACGCCTCGACCGAGGAGGGGCCAGACGTCGACCCGGTCAGGCCAGCGAGGCCAGCGCGGCGTTCAGGGTGGCCGACGGCGTCATCACCCCGCCGGCCAGGGCGGGGTCGGGACGGTAGTAGCCACCGATGTCGACCGGGGAGCCCTGGACCCCGATGAGTTCCGCGGTGATCGTCTCGGCCTGCTCGGTCAGCCGCTCGGCCAAGGGTGCGAAGTCCGCCGCGAGCTCGGGATCGTCGGTCTGGGCCGCGATCTCCTGGGCCCAGTACTGGGCCAGGAAGAAGTGGCTGCCGCGGTTGTCGATCTGGCCGACCCGTCGGGCCGGGGACTTGTTGTTGTTCAGGAAGGTCCCGGTGGCCCGGTCGAGGGTGTCGGCCAGCACCTGGGCCTGGCTGTTGCCGGTCGTGGTGGCCAGGTGCTCCAGGCTGACGGCGAGGGCGAGGAACTCCCCCAGGCTGTCCCAGCGCAGGTAGTTCTCCTTGAGCAACTGCTGCACGTGCTTGGGGGCCGATCCGCCGGCCCCGGTCTCGAACAGACCGCCGCCGTTCATCAACGGCACGACCGACAACATCTTGGCCGAGGTCCCGAGCTCGAGGATCGGGAAGAGATCGGTCAGGTAGTCGCGGAGCACGTTGCCGGTCACCGAGATGGTGTCCTCGCCACGGCGGATCCGTTCGAGCGAATACGCCGTCGCCTCGTCCGGCGGCAGGATCTTGATCTCCAAACCCTCGGTGTCGTGGTCGGCGAGGTACGCCTTCACCTTGCCGATCAGGTTGGCGTCATGGGCCCGTCCGGCGTCGAGCCAGAACACCGCGGGGACCCCACTGGCGCGGGCCCGGGTGACAGCCAGCTTCACCCAGTCGCGGATCGGCGCGTCCTTGGTCTGGCAGGCCCGCCAGATGTCCCCGGCCGAGACCGGGGTCTGCAACACGATGTTGCCGGCCGGGTCGATCACCCGTACGGTCCCGTCGGTCGGGATCTCGAAGGTCTTGTCGTGCGAGCCGTATTCCTCGGCCTTCTGCGCCATCAGCCCCACGTTGGGAACCGAGCCCATGGTGACCGGGTCGAAGGCGCCGTGGGCCCGGCAGTCGTCGATGACCACCTGGTAGATCCCCGCGTACGAGGAGTCCGGGATCACCGCGAGGGTATCGGCCTCCGCACCGTCAGGGCCCCACATGTGGCCCGAGGTGCGGATCATCGCCGGCATCGAAGCGTCGACGATCACGTCGCTCGGCACGTGCAGATTGGTGATGCCGCGGTCGGAGTCGACCATGGCCAGGGCGGGTCCGCCGGCCAGACCCTGCTCGATCGCAGCCTTGATGTCGGCGCCGTCGGCGAGCCCGTCGAGCCCGGCGAGGATCGAGCCGAGTCCGTTGTTGGGGCTGAGGCCGGCCGCCGCCAGGGCGTCGCCGTACTGATCGAAGACCGCGGGCAGGAAGGCGCGGACGACGTGGCCGAAGATGATCGGGTCGGAGACCTTCATCATGGTGGCCTTGAGGTGGACCGAGAACAGCACGCCCTCGTCCTTGGCCCGGGTGATCTGCTCGTCGAGGAAGGTCTTGAGCGCGGCGACATCGAGCGCGGTGGCGTCGATGACCTCGCCGGCCAGCACCGGCACCTTCTCCTTGAGCACCGTGGTGGTGCCGTCCGCGGCGGCCAGCTCGATCCGCAGGGTGCTGTCGGACTGGATGACGGCCGAGGTCTCGCTGGTCCGGAAGTCGCCGCTGGTCATGTGGGCGACGTTGGTCTTCGAGTCCGGCGACCAAGCGCCCATCGAGTGCGGGTGGCTGCGGGCGTACGCCTTGACCGAGGCAGGCGCGCGGCGGTCGGAGTTGCCCTCGCGGAGCACCGGGTTGACCGCGCTGCCCTTCACCTTGTCGTAGCGGGCGCGGATATCGCGGGCCTCGTCGGTGTCGTCACCGTCCGGGTAGTCCGGCAGGTCGTAGCCCTGGCCCTGGAGCTCGGCGATGGCCGCCTTGAGCTGCGGCACGGAGGCGGAGATGTTCGGCAGCTTGATGATGTTGGCCTCGGGCGTGGTGGCCAGCGCGCCGAGTTCGGCCAGCGCGTCGGGCTGCTGCTGCTCCTCGGTCAACCGGTCCGGGAACTGCGCGATGATGCGCCCGGACAGTGAGATGTCGCGGGTTTCGACGCGCACGCCGGCCTTGCCGGTGAACGCGGCGATGATCGGCAGGAACGAGTAGGTCGCCAGCATCGGCGCCTCGTCGGTGTGGGTGTAGATGATGGTCGCGCTGGTGTCGGTCACGCCCCGAACGTTATCGCGCCGCCCCGACCGCGCCGGATCGCCGTGGGGTGCGCGGGTAGATCCGGCCTGTCCGCCGTTCGATCTTCAGCTGAGCGCTGCCGACGGTGTCCTCAGGTGCTGCGCGCGTTCGTCGAGGTGGCCACCGGACGACGGGCTCAGTCGAACTGCGGGTCCTCGGTGCGTTCGCGCTTGAGCTCGAAGAAGTACGGGAAGCTCGCCAGGGCCACCGAGGCGTCCCACAGCGTGCCCGCATCGTCGCCGCGCGGGATCCGGGTGAGGACGGGGCCGAAGAAGGCGACATCGTTGACGTGGATGGTCGGGGTGCCGACCCCCTTGCCGACCCTGTCCATCCCGGCCTGATGGCTGGCCCGCAGCGCCTTGTCGTACTCGGTCGAGGTGGCGGCGTCGGCCAACTCGGCGGGCAGCCCCAGCTCCTCCAACGACGCGCGGATGACCTCGTCCATATCCTTGATCCCCCGGTCGTGGATCCGGGTGCCCATCGCGGTGTAGAGCGGATCGAGGATGTCCGCACCCTTCAGCTGCTCGGCGGCGATCGCCACCCGCACCGGGCCCCAGGAGTTTCCGAGCATCTCGCGGTACGCGTCGGTGATGTCGGTGTCCTCGTTGAGAACGCCCAGGCTCATCACGTGGAAGCTGACGTCGATGTCGCGGACCTTCTGTACCTCCAGGATCCAGCGCGAGGTGATCCAGGCGAAGGGACAGCGTGGGTCGAACCAGAAGTCGGCTCGGTCCCGGGTCGCGACCCAACCCTCGATCGAATCCTGCGGCAGAACAGTGGTCGTGGCGGTCACGCGTCTCCTCGGTCAGTCGGTAGGCCGGATAGACCGGCTATGGAAGGAACCGACCCCGAGGGGGGCGATATTCCCGCATCCGACATTTTCCGGGCCGCTTCGGCGGGCGGAGCTGAGCCCGGAGCTCGGGGCCCGGGACGAAGGGTCAGAGCGAGGTGGCGCGGCCGATCTGGACGACCTTCCAACCGGCCCGGCGCCAGCCGCGCGCGTCGAGCTTGAGCCGGCCGTCGACGATGATCTTGGTCTTGACCAGCTCACCGAGCCGTTCCGGATCGAGCTGGCGGAACTCCGGCCACTCGGTCAGGTGCAGCACGATCTCGGCGCCGAGCAGCGCCTGCTCGACGCTGGCCACCTGGGTGAACCCCTCGCGAGGGGGCAGCCGGGCCTGCGGGTCGTAGATCCGGACGTCGGCGCCACGCTCGTGCAGCCGGTCGGCCACGGTCAGTGCCGGCGAGTTGCGGGTGTCGTCGGTGCCCGGCTTGAACGCCGCCCCCAGCACCGCGATCCGCTTGCCGGCGACGTCGCCGCCCGCCTGATCGATGGCCAGCTCGGCGATCTCGGTCCGCTGGCCGTCGTTGATGGCCTCGACCGAGGAGATGAAGTCCGACAGGACGTGGACGCCGAGCTCGTCGGCGCGGACGGCCAGCGCCTTGATGTCCTTGGGCAGGCAGCCGCCGCCGAAGCCCAGACCGGCGTTGAGGAACTCCCGGCCGATCCGCTGGTCGTAGCCGATGGCATCGGCCAGCAGGGTGACATCGCCACCGGCCGCCTGGCACATCTGACCCATCGCGTTGATGAAGCTGATCTTGGTGGCCAGGAACGCGTTGGCCGCCACCTTGATCAACTCGGCCGTGGCGATGTCGCAGCGGACCACCGGCACCCGGTCGGTGATCGGGATCGAGTAGATCTCCTCGAGCACCTCGAGGGCGTGGGCCGAGTGGGTGCCGAAAACCAGGCGGTCGGGGCGCAGGGTGTCCTCCACCGCGTACGCCTCGCGCAGGAACTCCGGGTTCCAGGCCACCTCGACCCCGTCGCCGGCCGGGGCCAGACGCCGCAGCCGTTCCTCGAGCTGCAACGCGGTGCCCACCGGGACCGTCGACTTGCCGACGACCAGCGTCGGCTCGGTCAGCAGCGGGGCCAACGAGTCCACCGCCGCGTGGAGTTGGCTCAGATCCGCCGCGCCGCCCGGTCCGGAGGGGGTACCGAGGGCCAGGAAATGGACGTCGGCCCAGTCGGCGATCTCGGAATAGTCGGTGGTGAACCGTAGACGGCCCGAATTCGTGTGCTTTTCGAGCAACGGTTCGAGTCCGACCTCGAAGATGTGCGACTGTCCGGAATTCAACGTCTTGACTCGATCTACATCGATGTCAACCCCGACGACGTGATGCCCGAACTCCGCCATTCCGGCGGCATGGGTCGCACCCAGATAATTGGTGCCGATCACGCTTACACGAAGAGTCACCGGGTCATGGTCCCACAGCTGGTGTTACGGGCCGGGCGCACGCATTCGGGGTCTCGTCACGGCCGCGCAAAGATCAGCAGGTCGGCCAGGGTCTGGTCGCCCAGCGGCTCAGCACGGGGCAGCACCCCCACCTCGCGATAGCCGGCGGTCTCGGCGACGTGGCGGGACGCGGTGTTGGCGGCGGCGCAGCGGATCAGGAGGGTGTCGGTCAGCCCGGAGGTCTCGGCCCAGTCGGTGACCAGGCGTACGGCCGCGGTGACCACGCCCCGACCGCGGGCCTCGGGGTGGGCCAGGTAGCCGATCTCCCCGCGCTTGGCGTCACCACCCAGACCCTCGAGGCTGATGGAGCCCAGATAGCGGTCGGTGGCGTCGGTGATGCACCACACGAGTCCGGTCCGCCGGGCGGACTGCTCGATGGATGCCTGCAGGAAGGCCTGGGCGTCGGCCGGCGTGTAGGGGCGGGGGAGCGAGGCCAACCAGTGCCTCGTGCGCTCGTTCGAGCAGGCTTCGACGATCCGCGCGTCGTCCTCGATCCGCAGGGGCCGCAGCCGGATACCGTTCGGCCCCTCGACCGGCGGCGGGTCCAGCCAGCGTTTCGGCGTACGCGGGTCGCCGGCGGTGATCGTCGCCGACCAGCCGTCGTGCCAGATGCCGCCCTCGAACAGCAGTCGGCGGATCGTCCCCTCGAACACGAAACCGGCCGCGTCGGCCACCCGTCGTGACGGCCAGTTCCCGACCCGGGCCCGCCAGCGGAGCGAGTCGAGGCCCAGGGTGTCGAGCCCGTGATCACGGACCAGCCGCAGCGCGCGGCTCATCACCGAGCGGCCGCGGGCGCCGGGGTGCAGACCGTAGCCGACGGTGCCCTGACCGTCGGCGATCCGCAGGTCGATCGAGCCGCAGTACTGCCGGCGTCCGTCGCGTTCGGCCTCGACCGCCCAGATCAGTGGCGTACCGGCGCGCCAGCCGGCACTCACCACCTCGAGGAAGCCGTCCGCATGGCCCGGTCCGTAGGGCCGGGGCACCGTGGTCCATGCGGCCATCTCCGGGTCGCGACACTGCTCGACGATGGCGTCGCGGTCCCGGTCGTCCGGCCTGCGCAGCGTCACGCCGCCATCCCGGTCGGTCAGGGTCGTGACCTCGCTGGGGTGCCCGATCTCACTCATCGTTCGATCCAACTGCGACGGTGGGCCGGAGGCAACTTACTTTAAGGTGATCGCTATGAATGAGGATCCCGACAGTCATAGACCCGTGGTCGGTGCGCCCGCATGAACCCGGTGGTTCTCAACTCCCTCTTGATCCTGCTTTTCATCTGTATCGGCGGTGTCTTCGCCGCCGCTGAGCTCGCACTGGTCTCGCTCCGCGACAGCCAGGTCAAACAGATCGCCCATCGCGGCAAGCGCGGCCAGACCGTCGCCCGATTGGCCTCCGATCCCAACCGCTTCCTGTCGGCCGTGCAGGTCGGCGTGACGCTGTCCGGTTTCCTCTCCGCCGCCTTCGGTGGGGCGAAGCTGTCGGCCGAGCTGGCACCGGTGCTCGAGCGGGCCGGGCTGAGCGAGACCGTGTCCGAGACCCTGGCCCTGATCGCGATCACCGCCGCCATCTCCTACGCCTCGATCGTCGTCGGTGAGCTGACCGCCAAGCGGCTGGCCCTGCAGCGCACCGAGGCCTTCGCGATCGCGCTCGGCCCCTTGGTCGACTTCATCTCGCGGATGGCCCGCCCGGTGATCTGGTTGCTCGGCGTCTCGACCAACGGCCTGGTCCGGCTGCTCGGCGGTGACCCGCGCGCCTCTCGCGAGGAGGTCAGCGAGGAGGAGATCCGCGCGATGGTCAGCGGTTCGACCACGCTGGGCGCCGAGGAACGGCGGATCGTCGACGACGTCTTCGACGCCGGCCAGCGCAGTCTGCGCGAGGTGATGGTGCCGCGTACCGAGGTCGACTTCCTGCCCGGGGACATGCCGGCGCACCGGGCCGTACGCGAGCTGACCAAGGCCCCGCACTCGCGGTATCCGGTGATGGGCGACTCGGCCGACGACATCATCGGCTTCGTCCACGTGCGCGACCTGCTCGACCCCGACATCAGCTCGCGGACCACGCCGGTTTCCGAAGTGGCCCGCAGCGTGCTGTCGATGCCCGACACCGTCCGGGTGCTGCGGGCGCTGAGCGAGATGCGCCGCAACACCTCGCACCTGGCCATCGTGCTCGACGAGTACGGCGGCACCGCCGGCATCGTCACCATGGAGGATCTGGTCGAGGAACTGGTGGGGGAGATCACCGACGAGTACGACGTGGTCGTCGAGGAGCGGGTCAGCGTCCGTGGCGATCTGCTGGTCGACGGGCTGACCACGCTCGAGGAGTTCGGGGAGAAGACCGGGTTGGTGCTGCCCGAGGGGCCGTACGACACCCTGGCCGGCTTCTTCATGGCCCAGCTCGGACAGCTTCCGGGCGTCGGGGACGAGATCCGGATCGATCTTGCCGCGGCCGACTCCGACGTCGAGGATTCGGTGGCCGTGCAACTCGAGGTGGTCGAACTCGACGGTCGTCGGGCCTCGGACTTCATCGTCCGCCGCCTCGATCACGAGGACTTCCACCCCGCGGTCGACTGACGCCGCGGGTCGACCGGCCCGGGCGGGAGGTCGGCCGAACACCGGGAAATCCGTCGACCGTAGCGGCTCGACGGACGTCACGATCACTGCCGTGGTGGCCCGAAATCCGCGGGACCCGCCTCGTCGTGCGTGGAACAATGACGGCCATGCCTGCTCCCGACGCACCCGCGCCGCGCGTTCTCTCGCTCGCCCAGCCGACCTCGTCCTCGCTCCATCTCGGCAACTACCTGGGTGCGCTGCGGCAGTGGGTGCCGCTGCAGGACAGCTTCGAGGCGTTCTACGGCGTCGCCAACCTCCATGCGCTGACCGTCGACAACGATCCGGTCGATCTGCGCGAGCGGACCCTGCGCAGCGCGGCCCAGATGATCGCCGCCGGGGTGGATCCGGAGCGGTCGACGATCTTTTTGCAGTCGGCCGTTCCCGAGCACACCCAGCTCAGCTGGGTGCTGGCCTGCCTGACCGGATTCGGCCAGGCGCAGCGGATGACCCAGTTCAAGGACAAGTCGGCCAAGATGGGCGCCGAGAGCGCCAACGTCGGGCTGTTCACCTATCCGGTGCTGATGGCGGCCGACATCCTGCTCTACCAGAGCGAACGGGTGCCCGTCGGGGAGGATCAGCGGCAGCACCTTGAGCTGACCCGCGATCTGGCCGTCCGCTTCAACACCCGGTTCGGTCAGACCTTCGTGGTGCCGGAGCCCCACATCGTCCGTTCGGTCGGCCGCATCGCCGATCTGGCCGATCCGGCGATCAAGATGAGCAAGTCGGCCTCGTCGCCCAGCGGGTTGATCGACCTGCTCGACGAGCCCAAGGCCAACATCCGCAAGATCAAGTCGGCGGTGACCGATTCCGAGCGCGAGATCCGCTTCGACGAGCAGACCAAGCCCGGCGTCTCCAACCTCCTGACCATCCTGTCGGCGCTCACCGGAACCGCGATCGAGGACCTGGTCGCGCAGTTCGACGGCCGCGGCTACGGCGATCTCAAGGGTGCGGTGGCCGACGCGGTGACCGCGTTGGCCACCCCGTACCGCGACCGCACGCTGCAGCTCATGAGTGAACGATCCGAGCTCGAGGCGATCCTGGCCCGTGGTGCCGAGCGCGCCCGCGAGGTGGCCGCCCGGACCCTGGCCGACGTCTACGCCAAGATCGGGCTCACCTGAGCTGTGCCGGGCATCACAGCTCCAGCGTCGGCGTGACCACGGTGGTGACGTCCTCCCCGCGGGGCACGTAGAGGCTGAAGCGGGCCAGCCCGGTCGGTAGCGCCTCGAAGACGAACCGGCCGTCCTCGTCGGCGACCGTCTCGCGGACCTCGACGGTCAGCCGTGCCTCGATCCGGACGTTCGCGCCGGGAGCGGCCCAGCCGTCGACCCGCACCGTGCCGTCGTCATTCGGGCTGACCGTGATCATCATCGTCAGCGAGTCGGCGGTGAAGGTGATGGTCCGGACGTCCTCGGTGGTGGCTCCGCGGGCCCCCGAGTCGGACAGCTCGAGCTGGGTCAGGGTGGCGAGCTCGGCGTGCAGGGCATCCAGGGTCAGCTCGAACTTGATCCGTTCGGCCAGGCCGGGGGGGACCGGATCGGTCTCGTCGTAGTAGGCCCGGAGCGCATGGAGCACGACGAGATCGTCGGAGTCCAAGGGTCCGGCCGCCAGTTCGTCTTCGAGGGCGCGGGGGTTCGGCGCGTTCATCGGGTCTCCCAGCTGGGGTCGTTGGCCAGCGCGGCGCGCAGCTTGGCCAGGCACCGGCCCCGGGTCGGACCGATGCTGCCCTGGGGCATCCCCAGAGCCTTGGAGAGTTCGGCGTAATCGGGGCGGTCGGCGAAGGCGATCACCCGCAGCAGGGTGCGGCATCGTTCGGGCAGGGTCTCGATGTGCCGCCAGAGCCGATGGCTCGAATCGCTGCGGATCAGGGCGTCGTCGATCGGCTCGGACCCGTCACTCAGCTGGGTCAGTCCCGACTCCAGATCCTCGGGCCGGGTCTTGGACTGCAGCCGCGACACCCGCCACGCCTCGCGCTTGGTGGTGATCACCAGCCACTGCAGCAACGCCATCGGCTCGGCGATGCTGTCGGCCTTGCGGACCAGGGTCAGCCAGACCGTCTGGACCACGTCTTCGGCGGTCGCGGCGTCGAGCCGGGTCGCCCGCGCGGTGTGCCACAGGATCGGGGTGAGCAGGTGGACCAACTCGCCCATGGTCTCGGACTGCCCACCGCGGTAAGCGATCAGCAGCCGCGCGGCTCGGGCGGCGAGGCTGTCCTCGACGGCGCCCGTCATGAGCGAAGGGGAATCATCGCGGTCCGCCTGTCGGATCGGGTGCGGTCGAGGGTCCGGCTCGACCGCGCTCAGTGAGCCAGTGCATCTCATAGTGGACAAGAGGGCGCCGCCTGACCAGTGATACGAGCCGCGTACGCCTTTCCGGCGTGATTGTCCGGGTGCTGTCCGGGTTGGGGTATCGGGGATGGGGGGACCCCACCGACACCCCTACCCGATGCGCTCGTCGAGATAGCACCAGCGCCAGCTCTCGCCGGGCTCGAAGCTGCGCATCACGGGGTGGCCGGTGGTGCGGAAGTGCCGGTTGGCGTGGCGGGCGCTGGAGGAGTCGCAACAGCCGACGATGCCGCAGGCCACGCAGACCCGGAGGTGGACCGGGCGGGTGCCCTCCTGCACGCAGTCCTCGCAGACCTCCGAACGCGCGGCGAGGTCGGAGGGGGCCTCGTCGAGGTGCGGGCAACTGCCGGTCGGATCGCTCGGAGTGGCGACGGGATCGTCGCCCCGGAGCCGGTCGGCGCGCTCGGCGGCCACGGTCAACATCGACTCCTCGATGTCGAGGGTGGCGAGGACCTGCTCGATCACCTCATGGTCGACGGTCCCCTCGGAGCGGATCCGCAGCACCTCGTCGCGTTCGCTGTTGATGGTCGTCAGCCGCAGCCGGCGGTACTGCTCGCTCGGGGTCTCATCGCCGCTGTTGCGTCCCAACTGTTCCCACAGCGCGTTGGGGCGCATGGCGATCCGGCGACGGACCATCTCGATCGTGTCGGTGGAGTCGTCGGGTCCGATCAGGCCGTCGAGTCGGGTCAGCGCGGCATTGCTCGCGGTTTGCAGCACGGTGGCCGCCACCAGGGCGTCCGAGCGGGGGTCGGGGCCCTTGAGGTGCAGCCGACGGACCAGCGCGGGCAGCGTCAGACCCTGGAGCAGCAGCGTCCCCGCCGTGACGACCATGGCCGCCAGCACCAGGATCTCGCTGTGTTCGATGGTGACCGGGATCAGCAACGCTGCGGCCAGGGTGACCACGCCCCGCAGGCCGGCCCAGCCGATCACCACCGAGTGCGACCACGGCGGCAGCACGGTGTCGCGGCCCGACCGGCGGAACAGCAGGGCCCGGGTGACCAGCACCCAGATCATCCGGATGACGATCACCCCGATCAGCGCGGCGACGCAGAACATCGCGATCCGCAGGGTGCTGATCGGGGAGTTGGCCACGTCGTCGAGCACGTTGCGGGCCTGCAGACCGATCAGCAGGAAGACCGCGTTCTCCAACAGCAACTGGATGGTCGCCCAGTTGACCCGCTCGGAGAGTCGGGACTGGCCGGACTGGATGACCGGCGACTTGTGCCCGAGCACGAGACCGGCGGTGACCACCGCGATCACCCCGGAACCGTGCAGCTCACCGATGTGCAGCGCCTCGGTGGGCAGGTACGCGGCGAACGGCACGATCAGCGAGAGCGCGGTGTCGAAGGCGGGCCGGGTGATCCGACGACGCAGCGGCACGACGATCGCCGCGACCAGCAGGCCGATCGCCGCGCCACCGACGGCCGCCGTGAAGAAGCCGAGCGTGGCGTCGACGGCCGAGAAGCCGGTGGCGATCGCGGCGAGGCCCAACCGCAGGCAGGTGATGGCGGTGGCGTCGTTGACCAGTGATTCGCCCTCGAGGATCGCGACCAGTCGCCGCGGCAGCCCGATCCGCCGGGCGATCGAGGTCGCCGCGACGGCGTCCGGTGGGGCGACCACCGCGCCGAAGGCGAAGGCGACCGCGAAGGGCACGGGCAGGATCAGCCAGGTCAATACCCCGATCCCCAGCGTGGTCAGCACGACGAGGACCACCGACAGGCCGGCGATCGGATACCGGTTGACCCGGAAGTCGATCACCGACGTCCGGATCGCTGCGGCGTAGAGCAGCGGCGGCAGGAAGCCGAGCAGCACCACTTCGGCGGACAGCCGGGGGATCTCGAGGAAGGGGACGAACGATGCGGCGATCCCGACCAGCATCAGCAACAGCGGGGCGGAGAACCGCAACCTCGAGGCCAACGCCGTGGTGAACAGCACCGCGATGGCGATCGCCAGGATGCTCAGAGGGAGGTGCACGACCATCATGCTTTCATTTCGGTGTGGTGGTGCCGGCCTCTTCCGATCCTGATGGATCCCTCCTGCTGTCCTCGAACGACGTCCACGACCTGTTGGCCGCCGCCGTCGGGCACGCCGGTGGGACCTTGGGGAGTTGGCGGCTCGACCACATCGACGCCAGTCCCGGCCGTTCGACCACCGCGACCTACCTGGCCGAGGTCGACTGGGCGGGCGTGCGGCGTACGGAGTTGCTGGGCGCGAGCATCCGGGTGGGCGGGCGCCGCGGCAACGACGAACGCGCCACGATCTTCGGCGACGGAGACCGCGAGGTCGCGGTGTGGATCTATCCCGACGACCCCGACCTGCCGGGTCTGCGGCGGGCCGCGGTGCCGACCCAGTTGGCTGCCCTGCTGGTCGAGTACGACCTGGCCGGGCCGGATCTACGGCCGGAGGACCTGGTCGTGGAGATGATCAGCTACCGGCCGCGCCGTCGGGCCGTGCTGAAGGCGGTGGTGCGTACGCCGGCCGGCCCGGTCGCCTACTTCGTCAAGGTGCTGCGCGAGGCCACCTTCGGTCCGACCCTGGAGCGACACCAACTGCTGATCCGGGCCGGCGTGCCGGCCCCGGTGGTCGCGGCCGCGACACCGGACTTCCTGCTGGTGCTGCGCGAACTGACCGGTCGACCGCTGGCCACCGCCATCTTCGACGAGCCGATGCCGTGTACCGCAGAGAACCTGATCGCACTGCTCGACTCGATGCCGGCCACCGTCGCCGCCCTGGACCGGCGCCCGCCGTGGACCGACTCGGTCGCCACGTACGCGGAGATCATCCGAGCCGCACTGCCCTCGGCCGACCCGCAGCTGCGCTGGTTGGTCGACCAGATCACCTCCGGTCTCGCCGGTCTCGAAGCCGGTCGTGAACCGACCCACGGCGATTTCCACGAGGGTCAGCTCTTCGTCTCCCGCGGCGTCATCACCGGACTGGCCGACATCGACACGATCGGCCCGGGGCGGCGGGCCGACGACCTGGCCTGTCTGATCGCTCACCTGTCCACGGTGCAACGGATGAATGCCGAACAGGCCGCCGGACTGACCCGGCTGATCAGTCTGTGGATGCATGTCTTCGACACCCGGGTCGACCCGCGCGAGTTGCGGCTGCGTTCGGCCGGCGTCATCGTCTCGCTGGCCACTGGGCCGCACCGCGGGCAGGAACCCCACTGGGAGCGCGAGACCGTCAAGATGCTCGACTCCGCCGTCGCGCTGGTTCGCAGCGCCGCGCGCTGATCGGGAACGAGAGCACGGCAGCCGCTTTCGTCCCCCGAGGGGAAAGCGACTGCCGTGCCGTCCGTGGCGATGCGATCGGGGAAACGATCGACATTCGCGGCAGGAGCTCCTGCGCGGGACGGCACTTCCTGGCATGCCGAAGGCACACCGTGCTGAGCCGGCGTGAACCAGCTTGTGAGCAGCCACTCCCCCGAGTAGTTCCTACCTGCCGGACCCGACGAATCAGGACCGGCGGGTAAACCTTGTCATAGAACGACAACCTTTGTGGTGGTTTCCCCCGGGGACTTTCTGGGTCGGGCGCGCTCGTGCGCCGAATATGAGCCGTGTGTCACGATCGCGACATGAGCGGTCAGACGGAGTCGGGTACGCCCATCGAGTCGGTCTACGGCCCGACGGCGCTGGACGGCTGGGATGCTGCGGAGCAGCTGGGCGAGCCGGGCGCGTTCCCGTACACCCGGGGTGTCTATCCGACGATGTACACGACCCGACCGTGGACCATGCGGCAGTACGCGGGGTTCGGCACGGCCGCGGAGTCGAATGCGCGTTACCTCGAGCTGATCCAGCACGGCACGACCGGGTTGTCGGTCGCGTTCGACCTGCCGACGCAGATGGGGATGGATTCCGACGCCGTGCTGGCCTCCGGCGAGGTCGGCAAGGTGGGGGTCGCGATCGACTCGATCGAGGACATGCGGATTCTGTTCGGCGGGATCCCGCTCGGCGAGGTGTCGACTTCGATGACCATCAACGCCCCCGCGGCGGTGCTGCTGCTGCTCTATCAACTGGTCGCCGAGGAGCAGGGCGTCGATCCGGCGAAGCTGACCGGGACGATCCAGAACGACGTGCTCAAGGAATACATCGCCCGCGGCACCTACATCTATCCGCCCCAGCCCTCGTTACGGCTGATCAGCGACACCTTCGCCTACTGCCGGACCGAGCTCCCGCGGTGGAACACGATCTCGATCTCCGGCTACCACATGGCCGAGGCGGGGGCCACGCCCGCGCAGGAGATCGCCTTCACCCTGGCCGACGGCATCGCCTACCTTCAGGCGGCCATGGCGGCCGGGCTGGCGGTCGACGACATCGCTCCCCGGCTGTCGTTCTTCTTCGTCGCCCGGACCACGCTGCTCGAGGAGGTGGCCAAGTTCCGCGCCGCCCGGCGCATCTGGGCGCGGCTGATGCGCGAGCGTTTCGGCGCCCGGAACCCCAAGTCGTTGATGCTGCGTTTCCACACCCAGACAGCCGGCGTCCAGCTGACCGCGCAGCAGCCCGAGATTAACCTCGTCCGGGTCGCGCTCCAGGCGCTCGGGGCGGTGTTCGGCGGCACGCAGTCGCTCCACACCAACTCCTTCGACGAGGCGATCGCGCTACCGACCCAGAAGTCGGCGCGACTGGCCCTGCGGACCCAGCAGGTGATCGCGTACGAGACCGATGTCACCCACACCGTCGATCCGTTCGCCGGCTCGTACGTGGTCGAGTCGCTGACCGACGACGTCGAGGCCGAAGCGCTGCGGCTGATGGCCGAGGTCGAGGAACGCGGCGGCGCGGTCGCGGCGATCGAGGAGGGCTACCAGAAGGCGCAGATCGAGGCGACCGCGTACGAGGTGACCCGTTCGGTCGACAGCGGCGAGCGGGTGATCGTCGGGGTCAACCGGTTCATGCTGGACACCGAGGAGCCGTACGAGCCACTCCGCGTCGACCCGGCCATCGAGGCCGCGCAGGCCGATCGGCTCCGCATCCTGCGCACCGAACGCGACAACCCGGCGGTGGCCGAGGCGCTGGCCGCGGTCCGAGCGGCTGCGGCGGGCACCGACAACGTGCTGCCGCCGCTGAAGCGCGCGCTGGCCCTCAAGGCCACGGTCGGGGAGGTCTGCGACGCGCTCCGCGAGGTCTGGGGGGTCTACACCCCCAGCGAACACTTCTGAGCTCTCGCCTCCGGACGCGGCTCACCCGCGCCCTGGCCGACGCGAACCCTGGCTGGCGGTTTCCGACGGCCCGGCCTCGCGACCCCGCCTAGTTGTACCCCGCCTGGCGATCAGAGACCGACCTTCTCCAGGGCGGCGTCGTAGAGCTCGAGCGCTTCGTTCGTGTCGCGGCCGTCGGCGATGGCCTTGGCGTAGACCTGCTCGATCTCGGCGCTGACCGTCTCGTACCGGGCCATCCAGGCCTCCTTGCGGACGCGCCAGTAGCCGAGGACCTCGAAGCGGTCGACCGACCAGCCGAGCTCGCGACGGAGAAACTTGCGAATGGACCGCGACTCGGCGGCCTCGCCGGCGAACCAGACGTAGCCCGGACCCTCGGGGAACTCGAAGTCGCGGACGGCCCGGGCCAGCACGCTCGGGCCGAGACCGTGGCCGCTCGCCGCGTGCCAGTCCACCGCGAGCGGTGCGGCCGACTGCAGCATCTGCCAGTCACCGCTGTCGATGGTCTCGACGATGGCGTGGGCCCGGGTGGTGGCCGGCAGCTCTTCGAGGATCCGACCGAGCGCGGGCAATCCGGTCATGTCGGCCACCAGCAGCTGCCAGGCGCAGTCGGCCGGCGGGGCGTACCAGCCGAGCGGTTCGCCGATCTGCACCACGTCGCCGGGTCGGGCCTGCTCGGCCCAGCGGGCGGCGACTCCACCGTCGTGTCGGACGAGGTCGACCGTGAGTTCGCGGGCGTCGGCATCCCAACGGCGCACGGTGTACGCGCGGACGGGGGAGTCGTCGACCGTGCCGTTCGCGCCGGTGAAGGCGATCCCGACCCGCTCGTCGGCGAATCCGCTGCTGCTGAAGTCGTTCAGACCGGCGCCGCCGAGGACCACCCGGATCATGTTCGGGGTCAGGGCCGCCGCCGATCGCACCTGGACCGTGCGGTATCCGTCGTTGTCGTTGCTCATCGCCACCTCCGTGGAGGTAAGGCTAGCCTAAACAACGTGCTCTCGCCTACCGCCAGGTGACCGTCTGGTTACGACGCGGAGACCGGTTCGGGGCGGGCGGGTGGCAATGACAGACTGGCCAAATGTCCGTCGTGGATCTCGAGGAACGCCGTCGCACCGAGATCGACACCCAGATCGAGCGGATCAGCCGTCGTCTGATCGAGATCCGCCGGGATCTGCACATGCACCCCGAGGTCGGGCACAAGGAATACCGGACCACCGGACTGATCGTCGACGAACTCGAGCGCAACGGGCTGATCGCCAAGATCCTGCCGGTCGGGACCGGCGCCTACTGCGACGTGCTGCCCAACGGCTTCGACTGGTCCGACGGGCTGATCGGGCTGCGCGCCGACATCGATGCGCTACCGATCACCGATCGCAAGGATGTGCCTTACCGCTCGCAGAACCAAGGCGTCTGTCACGCGTGCGGCCACGACGTGCACACCACCATCCTGCTGGGGGTCGGCATGGTGCTGGCCCAGCTGCGCGACGCCGATCTGCTGCCCCGCGCCGTCCGGCTGATCTTCCAGCCCGCCGAGGAGACCAGCCCCGGTGGTGCGCTCGACGCCATCGACGGCGGGGTACTCCAGGACCTGTCCGAGGTGTACGCGTTGCACTGCGACCCGCGGACCGATGTCGGCAAGCTGGCCCTGAAGGTCGGGCCGATCACCTCGGCGGTCGATCAGCTGGACATCCGGCTCACCGGGTCGGGCGGCCACACCTCACGACCGCACCTGACCCAGGACATCGTCGGCGCGCTCGGTGCGCTGGCCACCACGATGCAGTTGGTCCTGTCGCGCCGGGTCGATCCGCGCAGCGGCGTCTCGCTGATGTGGGGCTCGATCCACGCCGGCTCGGTGGCCAACGCCATCCCCGGTGAGGGGCACATCGTCGGCACGCTGCGCGCGCTCGACGTCTCCGGCTGGCAGCAGGCCAAGCAGCTGATCCCGGTGCTGGCCCGCCAGGTCGTCGAACCGTTCGGGGTCAAGGTCGAGGTCGACGTGACCGACGGGGTCCCCCCGGCGGTCAACCACGCCCGCGGCGTACGCCGGCTGGCCGATGCGACCACCCGGGTCATCGGGCCCGAAGCGGTCGTCGAAACCGAGCAGTCGCTGGGCGGGGAGGACTTCTCCTGGATGCTGCAGCAGGTCCCCGGCGCGCTGGCCCGGCTCGGCGTACGGACGCCCGGTCAGCCTTGCCCGGATATCCACCAGCCGACGTTCATGGTCGACGAGGCCTGCATCGGTATCGGTCTGCGGGTGCTGACCGAGCTGGCCACCACCCGCTGAGTCCACTGGTTGGCCGTGATCGATACCTGCGTCGCGGCGCGGTCGGGGCGGGATGCGGTTAGGCTGCTGCCAGGCTTCGGCGAGGACGAAATGCTGCGCTGCCGAGCGTCGAGGCGATAGATCTTGTTGCATGCCTGAGGAGGCCCTCCTGTGAAGAAATCGATCACCCTGGCCGGTGCGCTGATCAGCGCTGCCGTCCTGACCCTCTCTGCCTGTGCGGAGGCCCCCGGCACGGGGACCGGCACCTCGGCGGCTCCCAGCGCGAGCACCGGCGCCAGCGCGAGCACCGGCACCGGGGACTTCAAAGCGTGCATGGTCTCCGATTCCGGCGGCTTCGACGACAAGTCGTTCAACCAGACGTCGTACAAGGGCTTGACCGACGCCAAGACCGAGCTCGGCATCGAGACCGGTCAGGTCGAGTCGAACAGCACCGCCGACTACGGCAAGAACGTGCAGGCGATGGTCGGTGCGAAGTGCAACATCATCGTCACGGTCGGCTTCGCGCTGAGCGACGTCACGCTGGCCGCGGCCAAGAAGAACCCCGACATCAAGTTCGCCATCGTCGACAACAACGACCCGGAGAACTACGCGGCGGCCACCAACCTCAAGCCGCTCGTGTTCAACACCGCACAGTCGAGCTTCCTGGCCGGCTACCTCGCGGCCGGGATGAGCAAGACCAAGAAGGTCGGCACCTTCGGCGGGCAGAAGTTCCCGACCGTCACCATCTTCATGGACGGCTTCGCCCAGGGCGTCGAGTACTACAACAAGAACCAGGGCGGCAGCGTTCAGGTCCTCGGCTGGGACGCGGCCAAGCAGGACGGCCAGTTCGTCGGCAGCTTCGAGGACCAGAAGGGCGGCCAGCGCGTCGCCCAGGGTCTGATCAGCCAGGGCGCCGACATCGTGCTCCCGGTCGCCGGTCCGGCCGGCATCGGTGCGCTGCAGGCGGCCAAATCCAGCGGTGGCAAGGTCAACGCCATCTGGGTCGACACCGACGGTTGCGTCAGCGCCGACACCTACTGCTCGAACATCATCAGCAGCGTCTACAAGGGCATGGACGTCGCCGTGTCGGACGCGATCAAGGCGGCCAAGGACGGCTCGTTCAGCAACGAGGCCTACGTGGGCACGCTGGAGAACGAGGGCACCGGCCTCGCGCCGTTCCACGACTTCGACTCCAAGGTCCCGGCTGATCTGAAGACCGAGCTCGACACGCTGAAGGCCGACATCACCAGCGGCAAGATCACGATCGAGTCCAAGTCCCAGCCCAGCGAGTAATGAGTGACGCAAGCCCCGCGGCTGCTCTGCTGCTGCGGGGCATCACCAAGCGCTTCGGGTCCCTGGTGGCCAACGACGCGATCGACCTGGACATCGTGCCGGGGGAGATCCACTGCCTGCTCGGCGAGAACGGGGCCGGTAAGTCCACCCTGATGAACGTCCTCTACGGGCTGCTGCAGCCCGACGAGGGCCAGATCGTCATCGACGGGTCGCCGCACGTGTCACGCAACCCGAAGGAGGCGATCGCCGCCGGTATCGGGATGGTCCACCAGCACTTCATGCTGGTCGACGTGTTCACCGTCGCCGAAAACCTGATCCTGGGTCGCGAGAACGCCCGGTTCGGGTTGCTGACCATGGGCCAGGCCCGGCGGACCGTGCGTCGGCTGTCCGAGCGCTACCACCTCGAGGTCGACCCGGATGCGGTGATCGAAGACCTTCCGGTCGGCGTCCAGCAGCGCGTCGAAATCCTCAAGGCGTTGGCCAACGACGCGAAGTACCTGATCTTCGACGAACCCACCGCGGTGCTCACCCCGCAGGAGATCGACGAGCTGATCGAGGTCATGCGGTCGCTGCGCGACGACGGCAAGGCGATCGTGTTCATCACCCACAAGCTGCGCGAGGTCCGGGCGATCGCCGACAAGATCACGGTGATCCGCCGCGGCAAGGTGGTCGGCACCGCGCGACCCACCGACAGCGAGGGCCAGTTGGCCGAGCTGATGGTCGGGCGCGCGGTCAGCCTCACCGTGGACAAGGAGCCGGCTCCGGTCGGCGCCGCCGCCCGCCTGGTGATGGAGGGCGTACGCGTGGCCGGGCCGAGCGGCTCGCTGGTCGTGGAGGACCTCGACCTCGAGGTCGCCGGCGGCGAGATCGTCTGCGTGGCTGGGGTCCAGGGCAACGGGCAGACCGAGCTGGCCGAGGCCCTGATCGGACTGCTGCCGCTGGCGGGCGGTCGGATCAGCCTCGACGGGTCCCGGCTGGCCGGACGGACGCCGAAGCAGATCATCCACGCCGGTCTGGGCTTCGTGCCCGAGGACCGCAAACACGACGGCTTCGTCGGGTCGTTCACCGTGGCCGAGAACCTGGTGCTCAACCACTTCGACGAGCCGCCGTACGCGAAGGGCATCGCTCTCGACCTCGGCAAGGTCGAGGACAACGCGGACAGCCGGGTGGCGGAGTTCGACATCCGTACGCAGTCGATCGAGACCCCGGTCGCCTCGCTGTCCGGCGGTAACCAGCAGAAGGTCGTCCTGGCCCGCGAGCTGTCGCGACCGCTGTCGGCGCTGATCGCCAGCCAGCCCACCCGCGGCGTCGACGTCGGGGCCATCGAGTTCCTGCACAAGCGGCTGGTCGCCGAGCGCGACAAGGGAACCGCGGTGCTCATCGTGTCGACCGAGCTCGACGAGGTCGTCGCGCTCGCCGATCGGATCGCGGTGATGTATCGCGGCCGCATCGTCGGGATCGTCGCGGCCGACACCTCGCGCGAGGTGCTCGGTCTGATGATGGCGGGGGTGCCGACCGACGAGGCCATGGCCCAGGCCAGTGTGACCACCCAGGCCGAAGAGGATCGGGTGTTCGAGCGGCAGAGCGGGGATTCGTCATGAGTAGTGTCCGCCCAGCGCCCACGGCGAGCGAGCCGCAGACGCCGGTGAGCCGCCGACGCAAACCCTCCCGCTCGGTCCCCTGGACCGACGTCATCACCACCGTGGCCGCGTTCGTGCTGGCCTTCGTGGTCGGCGGGCTGCTGATGATCGTCTCCGACACCGAGGTGCGGACGACGTTCAGCTACTTCTTCGCCCGACCCGGCGATGCCCTCAGCGCGTCCTGGGACAAGGTCGGCGGCGCGTACGCGGCCCTGGTCTCGGGATCCGTCGGCGGCCTCGGACCGATCAGCGAGACCACCGCGCAGGCGGCCCCGCTGATCTGTGCCGGGCTCGGCGTGGCCCTGGCCTTCCGGGCCGGTCTGTTCAACATCGGGGCCCAGGGTCAGGCCATCCTCGGGGCGATCTTCGCCGCGTACGTCGGATTCGCCTGGCACCTCCCGCCGGTGATCCACCTGCTGACCGCCATCCTGGGCGGGCTGATCGCCGGTGGCATCTGGGGTGGCATCGTCGGCTGGCTCAAGGCCAGGGCCGGCGCGCACGAGGTCATCGTCACCATCATGATGAACTACATCGCCGCCGGACTGCTGGCGTATCTGCTGACCACCACGGTGTTCCAGCGGCCGGGGCGGCCCGACCCGATCTCACCGATCATCGACTGGAACGCGACCTTCCCGCGGGTCGAGGGCACCCAGTTCCACTTCGGCTTCGTGCTCGCGTTGCTCGCCGCGGCCGGGGTCTGGTGGCTGCTCGAGCGCTCCACCGTCGGCTTCGCGATCCGCGCTGTCGGGGCCAATCCGAACGCCGCCGCGACCGCCGGCATGAGCGTGGCCCGGACCACGGTGATCACCATGATGATCGCCGGTGGGCTGGCCGGGCTGGCCGGAGTCCAGGCCGCACTCGGCCCGACCGCGTCCGGTGTACCCACTCCACTGTCCGACGGCATCGTGGGCTCGATCGGCTTCGACGCCATCACCGTCGCCCTCCTCGGTCGATCGAAGCCGCTCGGCACCGTGCTCGCCGGACTGTTGTTCGGCGCCCTGCACGCCGGCGGCCTGGCCATGCAGAGCGTCGCCCAGACCCCGCTGACCCTGACCACCGTGCTGCAGGCGCTGATCGTATTGTTCGTGGCGGCCCCCGCGTTGACCACCAAACTGTTGCCCTTCATCAAGGCGCGCCGCGCCCGCGGAGTCGGCGCGGTGCCCGAAGGGGGTCTGGTGTGAGCGTCACCGACACCCGGGCCCCGGCGTCGCCCCAACGGGTCGAGTCGACGCAGAAACGTCGTCAGCGGATCTCCACCGGTGGCCTGATCGGCATCGTCGGCGTGCTGTTGTTGGTCGCCCTGAGCTCGACCACCGGGTCCGCGCAGTTCGCGCTCTCGGATGCCTTCGACGAG
Organism: uncultured Actinomycetota bacterium; assembly: GCA_963815905.1. Lineage (GTDB taxonomy): Bacteria > Actinomycetota > Actinomycetes > Propionibacteriales > Propionibacteriaceae > Microlunatus. The sequence goes on from CAWFIO010000021.1 coordinate 417,184, forward strand.
GTCCAGCTGCCGACCATCTCGGTGCCGGGGGTGGTCACGGTCGGGATCTGCGCAGTGCTGTGCCTGGCCGCGGCGGCCGCGTACCTGTCCGGACGGTTGCGGGGCCGCTGGCCCGCGGTGGCCGGTGCGGTCGCCGGAATCGCTGTCCTGCTCGGCTTCTTGACCTGGGCGGCCGCCGGCCGCGACCTGCCCTTCCCGGTCAGCAACCAGTTCGCCGGCACGTTGTCGTTCGCCACCCCGTTGGTGTTCGGTGCGTTGTGCGGGGTGCTCTGCGAGCGTGCCGGCGTGGTCAACGTCTCGATCGAGGGCCAGTTCCTAGCGGCCGCCTTCGCCGCGGCCGTGGTCGGCAGCATCACCGGCTCGGTGCCGGCGGCGATGTTCGCTGCTGCGGTCGCCGGCGTGGCCATGGCCGCGCTGCTGGCGCTGTTCTCGATCAACTACCTGGTCAACCAGGTCGTTCTCGGCGTCGTGCTCAATCTGCTTGCCGTCGGCGTCACCGGCTTCCTGTTCGACCAGCTGGTGCAGCCCGCGTCGGACAAGTACAACTCGGCCCCGGTGCTCGAGTCGATCGCCATCCCGGGGCTCTCGAAGATCCCGTTCTTCGGCCGGGTGCTGTTCGAGCAGAACATCCTGGCCTACCTCGCCGGGGTGTCGGTGTTCGTGGTCTGGGTGATCCTCTACCGGACCACCTGGGGGCTGCGGATCCGGGCGACGGGTGAGCATCCCGAGGCGGTGGACACCGTCGGGATCAGCGTCCGTGCGATCCGCTGGTCGGCCGTGCTCGCCGGGGGACTGTTCGCCGGGATCGGCGGGTCGTTCTTCACCCTGGCGTCGACCGGCTCGTTCTCCAAGGAGTTCACCGTCGGCAACGGCTTCATCGCCCTGGCCGCGTTGATCATGGGCCGCTGGCACCCCGGACTGGCCACGCTGATGTGTCTGTTCTTCGGCTTCGTGTCCCAGATGGCCTCGCAGTTGCAGACCCTGAGCACCCCGATGCCCAGCCAGTTCCTGCTGATCCTGCCCTACGTGGCCACCATCATCGCCGTCGCCGGACTGATCGGCCGGGTCCGACCACCCGCGGCCGACGGCATCCCCTTCGAGAAGTAGGCCCCGTGAACGCGTACTCCTCCGCCGCCCTCCGCCCCACCCCACTAACTGGGGGCAGTTGGCGCGATTCAGGGCCTTTTTTCTGCTATCTGCCCCCAGTTAGTGACTCGGGGAGGGTCCGGTGAGCGATCCGACGAGCATCGACTGGGACGGTCTGCGGGACGCCGCGTGCGCGATCATGGCCCGCGCGTACGTGCCCTACTCGCGGTATCCGGTGGGGGCGGCCGCGCTGGTCGACGACGGCCGGGTGGTCAGTGGGTGCAACGTCGAGAACGCCTCGTACGGGGTGACGCTGTGCGCCGAGTGCGGTCTGGTGTCGTCGCTGGCCGCGACCGGTGGCGGGCGGCTGGTCGCCTTCGCCTGTGTCGACGGGACCGGGGCGGTGCTGATGCCGTGCGGCCGCTGTCGGCAGCTGTTGTTCGAGCACGGCGGGCCCGAGCTGCTGCTCGACACCCCGCTGGGCATCCAGCCGATGACCGAGGTGCTGCCTCAGGCCTTCGGGCCGGACCATCTGTCCGGCCGCTAATCTCGACCGGGTGAGTGAAGACTTCGACCTGATCGCGGCCCTGCCCAAGGTGTCGCTACACGACCACCTGGATGGCGGTTTGCGCCCCCAGACCATCGTGGAGCTGGCCGCCGAGGTCGGCCATGAGCTGCCGGCGACCGAGCCGGGAGCACTGGGTCGGTGGTTCCGCGAGTCGGCCGACTCAGGTTCGCTGGTCCGCTATCTGGAGACCTTCGACCACACCATCGCGGTGATGCAGACCGCCGATCAGCTGAGCCGGGTGGCCGCCGAATTCGTCGAGGATCTGGCCGCCGACGGGGTCATCTACGGCGAAGCCCGATGGGCGCCGGAGCAGCACACTCAGCGTGGGCTGACCAAGGCCCGCGCCGTCGAAGCCGTGCGTGACGGGCTGCGGACCGGAATGGAGCGTTCCCACGCGCGTGGTCATGACATCGAGGTCCGGCAGCTCCTGACCTCGATGCGGCACGTCGAGCCGACGACCGAGATCGCCGAGCTCACCTTGGCCTACCGCGACGACTCGGTGGCCGGTTTCGACATCGCCGGGGCGGAGGCGGGCTTCCCGGCCGAGCGGTTCAGGCCGGCCTTCGAGCTGCTCAAGGCCAACAACATGGCCTACACGATCCATGCCGGCGAGGCCGCCGGGCCGGAGTCGGTCCACGGCGCGGTCCAGCTGTGCTCGGCCAACCGGATCGGGCACGGCGTCCGGATCATCGAGGACATCGATCTGAACGGTGCCCGACCGCAGCTGGGACGACTGGCCGCGTACCTGCGGGACTGGCAGATCCCGCTCGAACTGGCCCCGTCGTCCAACGTCCAGACCGGAGCAGCGGCCTCGATCGCGGAGCACCCGTTCCGGACCCTCGACGAGCTCGGCTTCAAGGTCACGGTCAACAGCGACAACCAGTTGATGAGCGGCACCACGCTGTCCCGAGAGCTCGGTCTGCTCAGTGAGCACCAGGGCTACGGCCTCGAGGATCTGCGCCGCTTCGCGGTCAACGCCGCCGAGGTCGCCTTCCTGAGCCGGCCGGATCGCCGCCGCCTGGTCGAGCGGATCCTGGGCTGATCACTGGTCCGCCATCCCGTTGCGGATGGCCCACTGGGCGAGCGGGATGCGGAAGTCCTGGCCCGGCTTGGGCAGTCCCTCGCTGACCAGACCGGGAACCCCCAGTGCGGTCAGGTGCTCGCGGATCTCCTTGAGCACGTTGCGGACGTAGTTGGGGCGCAGCTCGAGATCGTGGGCGATCTCGCGCGCGCTGGCCGCGGTGCCGTCACCGGCGGCCAGCATCGGCGCACACAACGCGGCCAGGATCCGCCGTTGGCTCGGGGTCAGGTCGTACGGGGTGGTCAGCACGGTCGCCGCGCCGCGGGTCGCTCGCTCGCGGGCGACGACGGGGTGCGGTAGCGCACGCGCGTCGACCTGGAGCGCGTACGTCTGGCCGTACTCGCCGACGACGGTCACGGTGAAGACCCGGTGCGGCGCTCCGGTGATGGCCTCGCCCGGAGCGATCTCGCGGCTCAGGGCTCCCTCGGCGTCCACGGTGATCACCCCGCGCGACGAGACGTTGCTGATCAGCACGGTGTCGGGCAGCGCGCGCAGCGTCCCGGCGTGCCGCGACACCCGCAGGTCGGGCGGATCGGCGGCCATCGTGATGACCACGTCCGTGCCGCGTCCGAAGGTCAGCTCGGCCTCGGTGGACAGCGTCCAGGTCCGGCCGGCGTGGCGGACGGTGATCGCTGGCGTGGCCTCGCGGTCAGGCGGGCTCGGGGGGCGGGGCATGACCCGACCATGCTCTCATCCGCCCGTGAGCTCCGCTGAAAATCCAGCGCCAGCGCGACCTGGAGATCGAGCTTCACGCCTGGCCGGGACGGGTCTCCCGCGACTGGCGCCGGATTTTCAGCGCAACGCTGACCCCTCCCGGAGTTCTGGGCTGCCCGGCACCGGGGCGTGGATCCTCACCCAGAGCTCAGCCGGCGTGATGGGGACCGCGGCGTTCACGGCTCCGGCGGGCGACTGGCCACCGCGTGCGTCCAGCGCTCGGATCAGGTCGACCTGACCGGGGCCGCCGCGGCTTGTCCTGAGCTCAGCTGATCCGGTCGGCCGTCCGCAGCGCCATGGTCAACACGTCGGCCGCAACCTGCAGTTGGTCCAGCGGCACCGACTCGTTGGGTGCGTGGGCCCGGCGCAGGTCACCCGGTCCGTAGTGCAGCGTGGGGATCCCGGCGGCGGCGTAGTGCCGCAGATCGCTGCCGTACGGGACGGCCCGCGGCGGGGCGACCGATCGGCCGGTGACCTCGCGGTGCAGGCCAGCCACGTGATCGGCGAACCCGTGACCGCGGGGGAGCCGGCCGCCGGCGAATTGGCCGCCGGGCCAGCTGATCACCGGCGCGGGCTCGTGCGGGAACGTCGTGGCGGCCACGGTCAGCACGGTCTGCTCGAGCTCGACCCGGGCCAGCATCGGGTCCTCGTCGATGCGGATCCCGAAGCGGCCCTCGGCGACGACCCGGTCGGGCACGGTGCTCGACCAGTCCCCGGCGCGGAGCAGACCGACCGAGAGCGGGTACGCGATGGGCAAGCCCATCATCTCGGGCTCGACCTCGCGGTTGCGTCGCTGCTCGAGATCGGCCAGCGCGGTGTGGATCGGGAGGTAGCGGTCGAGCGCGGAGACCCCGGCGTACCGGGTGCTCCCGTGGGTGGCCACCCCCGGGACTTCGATCCGGAAGGTCAGCGCACCGGCGGCCGCGACGACCAGATCGAGCCCGGTCGGTTCGGGGATCAGGCAGGCACGGCCGGTGTGGCCCCGCTGCAGCGTCGCGTACGCCCCGAGCCCGCCGTCCTCCTCCCCGATCACGCAGTGCACGGCGAAGGTCGGTCGGTGCCGGTCGTGACGCGTCGCCTCGACCGCAGCCAGGATGGCCGCGAGGCCCGCCTTCATGTCGCAGGCGCCGCGCCCGGCGATGGAGCCGTCCACCTCGGTGGCCACGAACGGATCGCTGTGCCAGTTCCCCTCGTCACCGGCCGGCACCACGTCGACGTGACCGCTGAGGATCAACGCCGGCTCGTCGTCGGTCCGGTTGCGGGCGACCAGTCCCCAGGCCTGCTCGCGGGCGACTTCCTCACCGGGATAGCCGGCGCTCGCACGGACGGCGGTGAGGTCGATCGGCCACAGGTCGACGGTCAGACCCAGATCGGTGAGCCGCTGAGCCAGCCAGTGCTGGATCTCGGCCTCGCCCGACGCGCCGCCGATGCTGGGGATGGCGATCAGATCGGCGAGGTCCTGGGTGATCACGTGGTCAGCCTAAGGTCCCCATCCAGCGGCTGGTTGGCGTGCTGCTCGACGACCCAGCAACGGGCGGCCGCGTACGAGGATCCGTCGCTGCCGACCACAACCCGGCGCGAAACGCGGGTGGGCCGGTCAACGGGTCGCCTTAGGCTGGGGGCCATGAGTGCGCGCGTGCTGACCGCCGTCGCGTGGCCGTACGCCAACGGCCCGCGTCACATCGGTCACGTCTCCGGTTTCGGGGTTCCATCCGATGTCTTCTCCCGCTACATGCGGATGAGCGGGAACGACGTGCTGATGGTCTCCGGCACCGACGAGCACGGCACGCCGATCTCGGTCCAGGCCGAGAACGAGGGCCTCACCACCCGGCAGCTCGCCGACAAGTACAACCGGGTCATCGTCGAGGACCTCACGGGACTCGGTTTGTCCTACGACCTGTTCACCCGGACCACGACGCTCAACCACTACGCCGTCGTCCAGCAGGTGTTCAAGGGGCTCTTCGACAACGGCTACGTCGTGCCGAAGACCCAGATGGGGGCGATCAGCCCGTCCACCGGGCGTACGCTCCCGGACCGCTACATCGAGGGCACCTGTCCGATCTGCGGTGACGACGGCGCCCGCGGCGACCAGTGCGACAACTGTGGCAATCAGCTCGACCCCGTCGACCTCATCAATCCGCGCTCGCGGATCAACGGCGAGACGCCCAAGTTCATCGAGACCGAGCACTTCTTCCTCGATCTGCCGGCACTGGCCGGGTCGCTCGGGAGCTGGCTCACCGAGCGTACGGACTGGCGCCCCAACGTGCTCAAGTTCAGCCAGAACCTGCTGGAGAACCTACGTCCGCGGGCCATCACCCGCGACCTCGACTGGGGCGTGCCGGTGCCGCTGGACGGTTGGCGGGACCAGCCGATGAAGCGGCTGTACGTGTGGTTCGACGCGGTCATCGGGTATCTGTCCGCCTCGGTCGAGTGGGCCCGGCGGACCGGCAACCCGGAGGCCTGGCGGGAGTGGTGGATCAATCCCGACGCCCAGGGCTACTACTTCATGGGCAAGGACAACATCGTCTTCCACTCGGTGATCTGGCCGGGGATGCTGCTGGGTCACAACGGCGAGGGGGACCACGGGGGCACGGTGGGACCGATGGGTCGGCTGCGGCTCCCGGACGAGGTCGTGTCGAGTGAGTACCTGACGATGAGCGGTGCCAAGTTCTCCACCAGCCGCCACAAGGTGATCTACGTCGGTGACTTCCTGCGCGACTTCGGCCCGGACGCCCTGCGCTACTTCATCGCCGTCGCCGGTCCGGAGACCACCGACTCGGACTTCACCTGGGAAGAGTTCGTCCGCCGGACCAACTTCGAGTTGGCCAACGAGTGGGGCAATCTGGTCAACCGGTCGGTCTCGATGGCCCACAAGAACAACGGCGCGATCCCGACGCCCGGCACTCTGCTCGACGTCGATCACGCGCTGCTCAGCACCGCACGTGACGCGTACGCGACCGTCGGTGAGCTGCTCGGCCGCAACCGGTTCAAGCAGGCCATCTCGGAGGCCATGCGCGTGGCCGGCGCGGCCAACAAGTATCTGTCCGACACCGAGCCGTGGAAGCTGTCCGGTGACCCGGAACGTCGCGACACCGTGCTGCACACCGCCCTGCAGACGGTGTCCGACGTCAACACCTTGATGACTCCGTTCCTGCCGCACGCAGCGCAGAAGGTCCACGAGGCGCTCGGCGGCGACGGTGTCTGGGCCGCGCAGCCCGAGATCCGCCAGGTCAGCGAAGAGGGCGGGCCGGACTATCCCGTGATCATGGGCGACTACGCGGGCGAGCAGGCCGTCTGGGCGTCCCGTCCGATCACCCCCGGAACGCCGCTGATCAAGCCGACTCCCCTGTTCACGAAGCTGGACGAGAAGCTCGGCAAGACCGGTCCGGACTGGTCCCCGATCGACTCCTGACCGGCCCATGTGATCTTCGTGATGGTTTGATAACCATTCGGTCGAGGTCCTTACCCGGGTGGGTCGGGCGGCGCTAGCATCCGAGTGGCGCTGCCTCGCAGTACCGGGGCGGGCCGACGACCCCTCGGGGTCGGAGCACGGTGGCGCGGGGCCATCGCGGGGGTCATCACGGGGGAAACACGATGAAGCGATGGTGTGCTGTCGGGTCCGCACTGGCGATCGGGCTGTTCGGATTGGCCGCAACGCCGACCTCGGCGTCGGCGGCGGGCTGCGTGCCGACGCTGGAGGTGCTGTCCACGGTCAGCGGGCCCACGGCCGGCGACACCGCGGTCCTGGGGCTCAGCGACTACGCCATCAAGGCGGCGGTCGGGGTGTCGAACGGGTTGCCGGTCTACTGGAAGAACGGCCTGATCAAGAAGGTTCCGCTGCCCGCCGGTTACACCACCGGTCGGGTCACCGCGGTGAACCATTTCGGCCTGATGGTCGGCACCGTCTCGGGCCCGAGCAAGTCGGCCCGCGCCTTCCGCTATTGGAGCGACCAGAAGGCCATCGCTTTCTACGCCAAAGGCACCGTCGCCACCGACGTCAACAACGCCGGCCGGGCGGTGGGCTACGACGCGGCCGCCGGCTACGAGTACGGTCCGGGCACCTCGGTCCGGCGGACTCTCGCCGTCCCCGCGGGCTACACGCTCTTCACGGTCACCGGCATCTCTGACACCGGTCGGATCATCGGCAACGGCTCGGCCACCGACAGTGACGGTAACTTCTTCTACGCGGCCCTGACCTGGTCGCCCGCGGCCGGATCGGTGGCGACCGCGCTGCATCCGACCGGCCCCGGGGACACCTACTCCGAGCCTCGCGCCGCGGGAATCGACAACCTCGACCGGATCGCCGGCGAGGAGTACAACTCGCGCGTCCTGGCCGGCTCGGGTGCCTACTGGACCTCGCCGGCGGCGGAGAAGACGGGCGTCGGGACACCGGCGCTCAGCGGCTCGGCCTTCACCGCGATCAGCCAGACCAACAAGATCGTCGTCGGGTACGCGTACGGCTCCTCCTATGACTACGCGCCCGAGCCGATCCCGGCTGACCAGGCCATCATCTGGCGGCCGGGCGGCAGCGCGAAGGTGCTGCCGAGCCTGGCGGTGGGCCAACCCGCCCGTGCGCTGGCCGCCGACAACGACGGTCGGGCCGCAGGTCGGGCCGCCGACGGTACCGGCGTTCAGCGCCCGGTCGTCTGGAACTGCTCGTACCGGTTCTGAACGCGGTACCCGGGCGGGTAGCCTCCAGGTTTCTGCTTCGAGGAGAACCCATGCCCACCGCCCCCGACCCGTTGTCCGGTCGTCAGTACCGGCTCGAGCACGGCCCCTTCCGGGCCGCGGTCGCCTCGATCGGGGGCAGCCTGCGGGAGCTCACCCACGACGGACGCGATCTGGTCGTCGCGTACGCGGCCGACGAACTCCGGCCGGCGTTCCGCGGCGCGATCCTCGCGCCCTGGCCCAACCGGGTCGTCGATGGTCGCTACACCGATGCCGGCGTCGAGCAGCGGCTGGCGCTGACCGAGCCCGATCGAGGCCACGCCCTGCACGGGCTGGTCTGCTGGCAGGACTTCGAGCTCGTCGAGGCGGGCCCGGATCACGTCGAGTTGCTCGCGCGGATCCCGGCTCAGGGCGGCTACCCGCACCAGGTCGAGGTCACCGTCCGCTACGCCCTGGACGACGCCGGGCTGACCACGACGGTGACCGGGAGCAACGTCGGCTCGACCACCGCGCCCTGGGGGACCGGTCCGCATCCGTACCTGGTCGCGGGGACGGGGCGGGTCGACGACTGGGAGCTCGAGCTCCCGGCCCGCAGCGTGCTCACCGTGACCCCGGACCGGCTGATCCCGGCCGACATCGCCGACGTCGCCGCGGTCGACGACGGGCGGTTCGATTTCCGCAGCCGTCGTGCGCTGGCCGGAACCGAGATCGACCACGCCTACACCGACCTGGATCGCGACGACGACGGGCTGGCCACGGTGCGGCTGTTCGACTCCACCGGTCGGGGCGTGGCCATGATCTTCGACCCGGCCTGCCCGTGGATCCAGATCCACACCGCCGACCGGCCCGAGCCCGAGAACAACCGGCTCGGCCTGGCCGTCGAGCCGATGACCTGCGCTCCGGACGCCTTCAACTCCGGTGTCGGGCTGATCCGGCTCGAACCCGGCCTAAGCCACACCGCGGGTTGGCGGATCGCCGCCATCCTCCCCACCGCCTGACCCCGGGGGCTTGCCCTTCGCCCGCCTGCCGGTTTCCCATGTTGCATGGGGAACCTGCGGCTTACCTGCGAAGTTTCGCGTGTAACCCGCAGGCTTCCCGTGGTCTCGCGGTGGATTGGGGCGTCGAAACATTCGGTCTTTACGATGCCGGTCATGAGCGACAGCCCCCTGGTCCTCCGCGACGCCACGGCTGACGACGCGGCGGTCTGCGCAGAGATCTATCGCCCGTACGTCACCGACACGGTGATCACCTTCGAGGTCGATCCGCCGACCGCGGACGACATGGCCAGCCGGATCGCCGCCGCGCAGGCCGGCCACGCGTGGCTCGTCGCCGAGCGCGAAGGCCGGGTGATCGGCTACGCCCAGGCCGGCCGATATCTCGAGCGCGCGGCGTACCGCTGGTCCTGCACGGTGGGGATCTACCTCGAGACCGGTGTACGCCGCAGCGGTGCGGGTCGGGCGCTCTACACCGCGCTGCTCGAGCGGCTCGCCGAGCGCGGGTTCCGGATGGCGATCGCCGGGGTGACACTGCCCAACGGACCGAGCCTGGGACTGCATGCCGCCTTCGGCTTCACCTCGATCGGGATCCAGCGGCGGATCGGCTGGAAGAGCGACGCCTGGCATGACGTGGAGTGGCTGCAGTTGCCGATCGACGGCGGGGAGGACCCGCCCGCCGAACCTCGCTGATCGAACCTCGCTGATCGACCCAAGGGTCCTGGATCGTGTGGGCACTTGTGTGCGCAAACGACCGCGATCGATGCAGAATCTTGGGCGTTTGGGCACTTGTGTGCGGAAACGACCGCGGTCGGTGCAGAATCTGGGGCGTTTGGGCACTTGTGTGCGCAAACGACCGCCCGTAATGACGGCCGAGTCGGCGGTTTCGCGGACCAGGCGGGCATCCGTCGTGGGGTCGTCCGGCACTGCGCCACCACTACTGAGGTCTCAGTAGCCGCCGCCCCCACCCAGGGTCAGTGCGCCGGTCGGATGCCAGACGGTCTTGGTCTCCAGGAAGGCCCGCAACCGGGCGGTGCCCGGAGCCGCGGTGAAGTCCGGTGCCGTACGCGGCACGAAGACCCGCTTGACGGTGTCGGCGGCCGCCCGTTCGAGTTCGACCCGGAGTTCCGCTGGAGCGCCGGTCAGATCGAGGGCGTTGACGTCGGCGTGCGCCGCCAGCCCGGGGGCCAGCTCGGCGACCCGGCCGGTGACGATGTTGATCACGCCGCCCGGCAGGTCGGAGGTGGCCAGCACCTCGGCGAAGGCGATCGCCACACACGGGTCGGCCTCGGCGGCGATGACGACCGCGGCGTTGCCGCTGGCGATCACCGGCCCGATCACGCTGACCAGGCCGAGCAGGGGCGCATCGACCGGAGCCAGGATCCCGACCACGCCGGTCGGCTCGGGTGCGGAGTAGGAGAAGTACGGGCCGGAGACCGGGTTGGCCGAGCCGAAGACCGCGGCCACCTTGTCGGTCCAGCCGGCGTAGTGGACCAGCCGATCGATCGCCGCGTCGACCTCGGCTCCGGCGGCGGTCCGGTCGGCGCTGCGCGACTCGATCAGCAGCTCGACGACACTGGCCCGCCGGCCCTCGAGCATCTCGGCGATCCGGTAGATCACCTGACCGCGGTTGTACGGGGTCGCCCTGGCCCAGGAGCCGGCCGCCTTTGCGGGCTGCCGCCACCGCATCGCGCACGTCCTTGCGCGACCCGAGGGCGGCGTTGGCGAGGAAGCCTCCGTCGCCCGAGCGCACCGGGTACGTCCGCCCGGACTCCGAGCGGGGGAACGCCCCACCGATGAACAGCTTGTAGGTCTTGGCCACGCTCAGGTGCGTCACGGCGTCGGCTCCTCGCTTCCCGCTCATGATCCGCCGTCCAGGTACGCGTGCATGCCCGCTGGTCCGCCCTCGCGACCGAACCCGGATTCCTGGTAGCCACCGAAGCTGGCCGCCGGGTCGAACCGGTTGAAGGTGTTGTCCCAGATGACCCCGGCCTTGAGCGCTGCGGCCATGCCCATGGCCCGTGAACCCTTCTCCGTCCACACCCCGGCCGACAACCCGTACGGGGTGTTGTTCGCCTTGACCACCGCCTCATCAGGGGTGCGGAAGGTCATGGCTGTCAGCACCGGTCCGAAGATCTCCTCGCGCGCGACCCGCATCGACGGGGTGGCGGCGGTGAAGATGGTCGGAGTCACGTAGAAGCCGCCGCTCGGCATCGGACACGACGACCGCCAGATCTCGGCGCCCTCGGCGATCCCGGCGTCGACCAGGGCGGTGATGCGCTCGAGTTGGATCGCACTGTTGATCGCGCCCACGTCGGTGTTCTTGTCCATCGGGTCGCCCACCCGCAGCGTCTCGACCCGTTGCTGCAGCCGCGCGATGAATTCGTCGGCGATCGACTCCTGGACCAGCAGTCGCGAACCGGCGCAGCAGACCTGGCCCTGGTTGAAGAAGATGCCGTTGACGATGCCCTCGATCGCCTGGTCCTGCGCGGCGTCGGCGAAGACGATGTTGGCGCCCTTGCCGCCGAGCTCCAGGGTGAGGCGGCGTCCGGTGCCGGCCAGCTCGCGCTGGATCCGTCGTCCGACCGCGGTCGACCCGGTGAAGGCGACCTTGTCGAGCCCCGGGTGGGTGACCAGCGTCGAGCCGATGTCGCCGGCCCCGGTGACGATGTTGACCACGCCCGGCGGAAGCCCGGCGTCGGCGATGATCTCGGCCAGCACCAGCAACGACAGCGGGGTGGTCTCGGCCGGTTTGATGACCACGGTGTTGCCGGCGGCGAGGGCCGGTGCGATCTTCCACGCGGCCATCAGCAGCGGGAAGTTCCAGGGGATGACCTGACCGGCCACGCCCAGCGGCTGCGGATCGGCGCCGAGGCCCAGATGCTCGAGCTTGTCAGCCCAGCCGGCGTGGTAGAAGAAGTGCTGGGCGGCGGTCGGGACGTCGAAGTCGCGCGTCTCCTTGATCGGTTTGCCGTTGTCGAGCGTCTCGACCACCGCGAGCTCGCGCGCTCGCTCGGCGATCCCGCGGGCGATCCGGAACAGGTACTTCCCGCGTTCGGCGCCGCTCATCGGTGACCAGACCTGCGCGTACGCGCGCCGAGCCGCACCGATCGCACGGTCGACGTCCGCCGCGTCCACGGTCGAGACGACGGAGAGCCGCTCGCCCGTGCCCGGGTTGAGCGTCTCGCGATCCTCGCCGCCGCCCTCGACGAACTCGCCGTCGATGAAGGGCAGGTAGCGGTCCTTGATGGCGCCGATCGCCGCCGATTCCGGGGCGGGGGCGTAGCTCCAATCCAGTCCGAGCGTTGGCACGGACCCGTGGGCGATCGCCCGATCAGTCGACGCTGACATAGTCCGCTCCCGCATAGTGACCTTCGAGTTGGGTCCGGCGTTGCATCACCAGATCGTTGACCACCGACGACGCCCCGAACCGGAACCAGTACGGGTGCAGCCACTGGGGGCCGGCGACCTCGTTGACCGCGACCAGGTAGCGGACGGCGTCCTTGGTGGTGCGGATCCCGCCGGCGGGTTTGACTGCACGTTGCTCGCCGGTCTGGTCCCACCAGTCGCGCACCGCCTGGAGCATCACGTGGGTGACCGGCAGGGTCGCCGCCGGCGAGACCTTGCCGGTCGAGGTCTTGATGAAGTCGGCCCCGGCCAGCAGGGCCAGCCAGGAGGCGCGCCGCACGTTGTCGTAGGTGGCCAGCTCCCCGGTCTCCAGGATGACCTTGAGTCGGGCCGAGCCGCAGGCCTGCTTGATGGCGACGATCTGGTCGAAGACCAGGCCGTACCGCCCCGACAGGTAGGCACCCCGGTCGATCACCATGTCGATCTCGTCCGCCCCGGACTCGACGGCCAGCGCGGTATCGGCCAGCTTGACCGCCAGGCTGGCCCGACCGGAGGGAAAAGCGGTCGCCACCGCCGCCACCTTGACCCCGCTACCGCGCAGCTCCTCGACCGCGTACGGGACCATGTCGGCGTAGACACAGACCGCCGCCGTGGCCGGGGTGTCCGGGTAGCCGGGGTCGGGCAGCATGGCCTTGCGGGCCAGGTTGCGGACCTTGCCGGGGGTGTCAGCACCCTCCAGCGTGGTCAGGTCGACCATCGAGATCGCGAGATCGATGGCCGCCAGCTTGGACGCCTTCTTGATCGACCGGGTGGCGAGTCCGGCTGCGCGTTGCTCGATGCCGACGGGGTCGACCCCGGGCAGACCGTCGAGGAATCGCCGCAGCGCGCGCTCGTCGGTGGTGGCGTCGGACAGGTGGGTCGGTAGAGCCGTCCCGGTGTCGATCCGGGGGTACGACCCCTCGGACCTCCCGGAAGGCCGGTCCTCGCCGGCGCTCGTCGGGGGCGGGGTCGACTGCACATTCTCGGTCGTCACAGGGCCCATGATCGCGATCCTATGTTCCGTGGTGATCGTCGGCGTCGGAGCGTCCCGCCAGCTTGCGCCACACCCAGCTCGCGGGGATGTGCCGGTCGAAGAGCACGTACGCCGCGGTCGAGTCGACGATCATCGTGCTCTCCAACTCGCGTCGTTGCGAGCTCTCGCCGGCGAACAGCAACTGGTCGTCGGGCTCGAGAACGGTGTCCGCGTCGGGGCGGAGCGTCGCGTTCTCGCCGCGTCGTAGCAGCAGAGGGACGATCCGCAGCGGGCGCGAGCGGTCCTCGGGGCTCCGCATCACATCGCCGAGGGTCACCGAGCCGACGCTGACCGCAGTGGTCAGGGCCGGCGCCTGCTCGCGGTTGAGGCTGATCTTCCACAACGCGGGCAGTGAACGCCCGCAGTCCTGCCGCAGCTGGGCGATCAGATCGGCCGCCCAGGCGTCCCCGCGGGCGGGCATGTCCTGGATGAAGCGCCACAACAACGGTGTGCTGATCTGCGCGTACACCTCGTGGGCCACCACCTCGCTCGGGACCAGCACCGCGTCGAGTTTCATGGCCTCGAACAGCGCCGCGCTGTTGGGGCGGTTCTGCCGCGCGGCGAGGAACAGCTCGGGGTTGAACCGGCGTGCCGTGGCCAACATCGAGAGGTTGGTGGTGTCGTTGTCGGTGCCCGCGACCAGCCCGACCGCGTTCTCCAGATCGGCCTTCATCAAGACATCGGGATCGGAGGCGTCGCCCACGATGACGCCCCGTCTGGAGTCACCGACCGGATCGATGATGGTCACCTCGATGCCCGCGGCGCGCAGGTCGGCGGTGACCTCGCGGCCGAACCGCCCGTAGCCACACATCACCCAGCGGCCATGGGTCGGCGGATCGCCCCGCTCGGGCAGGAGCGCACCCGGGCCTGCCTCGAGCCAGACCAGTAGTTGGTACGACGCGGGCGCGTTCAGCGCCAATCGCAGGTGTTCGCCGAAGCGGTCGAACGGGTTGACCACGGCCGGAGTCGGGAAGGCGCGGATGCGCTCGGCGATGGTCGCCGAGATGGTCCGGGTGATGATCGGCACGTCCGGACGGATCAGCGCCGCGGCCATCGTGACCGCGAGATTGGTCTCGTCGTCGTTGGTCAGGGCCAGCACTCCGGCGAGATGGGGGTGGCCGAGACCGGCAGCGCGCAGATGGATCGGGTTGCCGGCGTCGGCGGCCAGCCCGGGGATGTCGGCGTGGTACGAACCGAGGTCGAGCGCTTCGATCCGATCGGACGAGGAGTCGAGCACCACGATCTGCTGCCCGAGTCGGTCGAACGAGGTGGCCAGCAGCTCACCGGCCCGGCCGAAGCCGGCGATCAGCAGGAACGGCTCGCGGAGGCGGGCGACCTTGCCCTCGAACCGACGGAAGGCGACGGCCTGTCGGAAGGAGCGGTCCTGGAGCAGCGAGAGCATCGAGCCGATCGCGTACGCCCAGCCGATCACCGAGAGGTAGATCGAGATGGTCACCCACATCCGCTGGGCCGCGGTGAACGGCCACGGCAGCTCGCCGAAGCCGATGGTGGTCGCGGTGTAGCTCATGAAGTAGAACGACTCGAACAGGCTGATCCGTGCTGTCCGGCCCTCCGGGTCGACCCCGGGGATCAGGCTCAGCCCGACGACACTGATCGAGAAGATGACGATCAGGCTGATGAGTGGCGTCCGCAGCCTGCGCAGGACCAGGAAGATCGTCGATGACGCTTGACCCCAGGCCTGGATCTGCGCCGTCGGCAGCACCCGACGGCTGTGCTCCGGGTGACCGAACAACTGGGCCCAGAAGGTCAGCAGCGGATTGCCCACGGGGACCGGACTAGGCGCGGTGGAAGGTGACCGTCTCGGTCACCAACAGCACCACCGAGACGAGGTTGGCCAACAGGGCGCCGCCGGACAACGAGACCATGCTGGCGGTATGCATGGGGGTGAATCCCACCCGGGAGATCTCCACCGCCCACACCCAGACGGTGCCGGCGGCGATCAGCTGCAGGTCGGCGACCAGGCTGGTGGCCAGGTGGACCGCGCCGATCTGGGTGCGATCGCCGAACTTGAGCACCGTGGCGATGAGGCTGACGGTCAGGGCGGCGACCAGTTCGTAGACGTTGTGCAGCGCCGGGTTGGAGATGTCACCGATGAAGAAGCCCAGGTTGAGGGTGGCGGCCAGCAGCACGAAGAAGCCGAAGATGACCTTCTCGAGATTCATGCTGCCTTCCCTGGGTGGTGCGCCGGTGCCACATCACTGTCTCACGGGGCTGCGGTGGATCGGGGTGAGGACGGGCCCGCCGACTCGTGGCCCCGCCTCTGCGACTCAACCGAAGGCGCTGACCCCGGTGAGCGCTTGACCGATGATCAGTTGGTGCACCTCGGAGGTGCCCTCATAGGTCAGCACCGACTCGAGGTTGTTGGCGTGCCGGAGCACGGGATATTCGAGGGTGATCCCGTTGGCACCGAGGATGGTCCGGCACTCCCGGGCGATGGCCAGCGCCTCCCGGACGTTGTTGAGCTTGCCCAGGCTGACCTGGCGCGGCTCGAGACGGTGCTCGTCCTTGAGCCGACCCAGGTGCAGCGCCAGCAGGAAGCCCTTCTGCAGTTCGAGGGTCATGTCCGCGAGTTTGGCCTGGGTCAGCTGGTAGGCGGCGAGCGGTCGACCGAAGACCTCACGGGTCTCGGCGTAATCGAGCGCACTCTCCAAACAGTCGCGGGCGGCCCCGAGCGCGCCGAAGACGATGCCGAACCGGGCCTCGTTCAGACAAGACAGCGGACCGCGCATTCCGCGCACCTCGGGCAGCACCGCATCGGCGGGGAGCCGGACGTCCTCGAGTACGAGCTCGGAGGTGACGGAGGCGCGGAGCGACAGCTTCTTCCCGATCTTCGGGGCCGAGAACCCCGGCGTATCGGTGGGGACGACGAAGCCGCGCAGGCCCTTTCCCGGCTCCTCGGCTTCGTCGGTCTGGGCCCAGACCACGGCGACATCGGCTACGGAGCCGTTGGTGATCCACATCTTCGTGCCGTTCAGGACCCAGTCGTCGCCGTCGCGTCGCGCCCGGGTCCGCATGCCCGAGGGGTTGGACCCGAAGTCCGCTTCGGTCAGCCCGAAGCAACCGATCGCCTCACCCGCGGCCATCGCCGGCAGCCAGTGCTGCTTCTGCTGCTCGCTCCCGAACTTCCAGATCGCGAACATCGCCAGCGACCCCTGGACCGAGACCATGCTGCG
Organism: uncultured Actinomycetota bacterium; assembly: GCA_963815905.1. Lineage (GTDB taxonomy): Bacteria > Actinomycetota > Actinomycetes > Propionibacteriales > Propionibacteriaceae > Microlunatus. The sequence continues at coordinate 433,907 of CAWFIO010000021.1, forward strand.
GACACCGGAATCACCGGCCTCGAGCTCGAGACAGGCCAGCCCGTACGCGACCGCGTTGGTGCCGGCGCAGCCGTACCCCTCCAGGTGCATGCCGAGCAGCCCCAGGTCACCGGCCTCGCGCATCAGCGCCAGATCGATCGTGCCGTGCTCGTACCAGTCGGCGATCCCCGGGCGGACCCGGCGACGAACGAAGTCGCGTACGCCGGCCTGGATGTCGCGCTCGTCCTGGCTGAGCAGATGGTCGATCCCGAGCAGGGCCAGTGGTGCTGTCCTGGTCATCGGCGCTCCTCTCCCGCCACCGTGATGGCGGCACTCTCGATATCGTCCTCGCCGAGCAGGACATGCCGGGTCGCCGCGCCGAGCGGCAGGAAGCTGTCCCGGCTCGCGACCCGCACGATCGACCCGCGGTATCCCGCCTCGACGAGGGCGGTGACCACGGCTTGACCCACCCCGCCGGTCCGCCGGGTCTCGTCGACCACCAGCACCCGGCCCGCCCGCCGCGCGGCCGCCAGCAGGTCGTCGACCGGCAGCGGGGCCAGCCAGCGCAGATCGAGCACCTCGGCGTGGATGCCGCGATCGCCGAGACGTCGAGCCACCCGCAAAGTCATCGGCACGCCGTTGCCGAACGTGACCATGACCAGGTCGGGTTCGGTCGTCGCGGGATACAGCCGGGCCGAGCCGATCGGCGCCTCGCTACGGTCATCGCCAGCGAGCCAGCCATCGTCGCCTGGCTCGTGCAGATCGCGTCGGTGGTAGAGCGCGATCGGCTCGAGGAACACCGACACCGTCGCATCCTCGATCGCCGCGGCGACCAGGGTGCGCAGCATCGCCGCCGCGTCGTCGCCGCGACTGGGGCAGGCGACGACCACCCCGGGGATGTCGAGCAGGACCCCCGGCGCGTTGTCGTTGTGGAAGTGGCCGCCGAAGCCCTTCTGGTAGGACAGGCCGGCGATCCGGATCACCATCGGGTTGTTGAACCGGCCCTGGCTGAAGAACGGGAGCGTGGCGGCCTCGCCGCGGAGCTGATCCTCGGCGTTGTGCAGATACGCCAGGTACTGGATCTCCGGGATCGGGATCAATCCGGCCAGTCCGGCGCCGAGCGCGAGACCCAGGATCGACTGCTCGTCGAGGATCGTGTCGAACACCCGGGCGCTGCCGTGGTGTCGAGCCAGCCCGCGGGTGACGCCGTACACGCCGCCCTTGACCCCGACGTCTTCGCCGAACACCATCACCTCGGGCTCGGCGGCCAGGATCGCCGAGAGGGTGGCGTTGATCGACTCGGCCAGGGTCCGTCGCGGCTCGGGCGCCAGTGCATCGGTGATCGAGGTCTCGGTCGTGACCTGCAGCGTCGCCGCGCGAACCCGCACCCGCTCCGGACGGCGACGGGCGATCGGAGCCATCACCTCTTCGGCCGAGGCGAGGCCGGGTTGGCCGTCAAGCCGTCCGACCTCCAGGTCGATCAAACGACGCGCCGAGAGGTAGCGGTCGACGACCTCCTCCGCGCCGGCACCACCGGCGATCAGGACGGACGCGGTGGCCAGCAACGGGTCACGGGCGTAGTCGGCCTCGATCTCGCGCGGCTTGCGATAGCTGACCTCGGCGTCGCTCCCGGCGTGGCCGAGGAAACGCACCGTCTTGAGATGAAGGAAGCCGGGGCTGCGGCGCTCCCGCACCCGGTCGACCAGATCGCCGATCAGCGTCGCCGCGCCGACCGGGTCGTCGCTGTCGGCGTAGACGTAGTCCAGCCCGGGGCGGGCTCCGTACGCGGTGGCGATCCAGCCCGGCGGGGTCGCCACGGAGATGCCGAAGTCGTTGTCCTCGCAGACGAAGAGCACCGGCACCGGGAGCCCGCGGTAGCCGGCGTTGATGGCCGAGTTGATGGCGCCGACCGCGGTCGAGTGATTGGCCGAGGCGTCGCCGAACGAGCACACGACCACCGAGTCGGCCGGCCACTCCCCGGCCACGCCGAGTCGCCGGGCCCGGTGCAGCATGATGGCCAAGCCGACCGCGCGGGGCAGGTGGGACGCGATCGTCGACGTCTGCGGGATGATCGACAGGTCCGGGTGGCCGAACACCTTGTGTCGTCCGCCGGCGATCGGTTCGGCGGCCAGGGCCATCAGCCCCTGGAGCACGTCCCGCACCGACGTGCTACCCGGAACCCGTTGGGCCCGAGCGGCGTAGAACGCCCCAGAGCGGTAGTGCAGCAGGGCCGGGTCGCTCGCCCTCGTGGCGTACGCGACCAAGGCGTTCGCCTCGTGCCCGGCCGACCCGATCGTGTAGTAGCCCCGGCCCTGTTGCTGCAGTTCGCGAGCGATGAAGTCGAGGTGACGACTGATCGCCTGGGCCTCGAAGACCTGCCACCAATGCGCGGTGGCTGCCGCCGACCCGACCGGCAGGGAGCCGTCGGCCGGCGGATGGCCAGCGGGTCCGGATCCTGGGCCGGCCGACCGCGCACCGGTGAGCGCGGCCAGCCGGGCGCGGAGGTGGACATCGAGTGGGTGCACGACGCGCTCCTTCCGCAGTTCCGGCTCGACCGGCTCAGCCAGCGATACCGATCAGTGGTGGGCCGGATCGACCCGGGTCAGCGACCGCGCCAGCGCGTCGACCGCCTCGTCGAGCTCATCCTCGCTCACGCTGAGTGCCGGGCGGAACCGGATCGTGCGCTCGCCGCAGGGCAGCACGATGACGTGCTCGTGTCGACGCAAGTCATCGATGACGGCGTTGCGGAAACCCGCTGTGGCCAGGTCCACGGCCACGAACAGCCCGCGGCCGCGAACGTTGTCGATCAGTCCGGTCCGGTCGGCCACCCGGAGCAGGCCGTCGACGAAGTGCTGTCCCTTGGCGCCGACCGACTCGATCAGACCCTCGGCCTCGATGATCTCCAGGATTCGCCGGGCCCGCACCATGTCGGTGAGGTTGCCGCCCCAGGTCGAATTGATCCGGCCCGAGACCGCGAAGACGTTGTCCGGCACCTCGTCGACGCGGCCGCCGGCCATGATCCCGCCGACCTGTGCCTTCTTGGAGAACGCCACGATGTCGGGTGCGATGCCGAACTGCTGATAGGCCCACGCGGTGCCGGTCGCGCCCACCCCGGTCTGCACCTCGTCGAGGATGAACAGGGCGTCGTGCTCGTGGACGACCTCGAGCAGCTGCTGGAAGAACTCCGGTCGCAGGTGGTTGTCGCCACCTTCTCCCTGGATCGGCTCGGCGATGAAAGCGGCGATGTCGTGCGGCTGGGCGGCGAATGCGGCCCGGGCCTGCTCGAGGGCGTGCTGCTCTGCCGCGATCACCTCGTCGAGATGATCGGCCAAGGGGAAGCGGATGGCCGGTACGTCGATCCGCGGCCAGTCGAACTTCGGGAACCGATCGGTCTTGTTGGGCTCGGTGTTGGTCAGCGACAAGGTGTAGCCGCTGCGACCGTGGAACGCCTTCGTCAGATGCAGGATTTTCGTCCCCAGATCGCGGCTCCGGCCGCGGGCCTCGTTGTGTCGGCTCTTCCAGTCGAACGCCGCCTTGAGCGCGTTCTCCACCGCCAGGGCCCCACCCTCGATGAAGAACAGGTGCGGCAACGCGGGGTCACCGAGCACCCGGACGAAGGTCTCGACGAATTCGGCGTAGGCCGCCGTGTACATGTCGGGGTTGGCCGGCTTGTTGGCGGCAATGGCGCCGAGGTCGGCCAGGAAAGTCGGGTCGTCGACGATCCCGGGCGGGTTGAGCCCGAGCGGCGCGGACGCGAAGAACGTGTAGAGGTCGAGGTAACGGGTGCCGTTGCGGGCATCGACGATGCGCGACCCCTGGCTGGCACCCAGGTCGACGACCAGCTTCATCCCGTCGGTCAGGACATGCTTCCCCAGCGACTCGTGAACGTCAACCGGATCGATGTGGATTTGCTCGGCCATGGCCGCTTTCACCTCCGAATATGATGTGTAACTGCGAACACGACGACAATATATACGGATCGAATCAGGTTTGGCGAACAACTCTGCAGTCAGCGGTAGGGTCTTGTATTCCGAACGTGTGTTCGAATAGTATCACGACATGAACCGCACCGGAGTCGCGCTGCTGCTGAAAGAGCTCCACCAGGATCTGACCGTCCTGCTGGACGTGTTGGCCACCGAGGAGTTCGAGGTGATGGACCCGTGCGAGCGACTCGACCTGTGGCAGGACGCCCACGCCGTGCGGGCCCGCCTCGGCCGGATCGAATCGACGCTCGTGCTGATCGACCGGCTCGCGGCGCTCGACCCGACAGCGGGCAGCCCTGCTGCCCGGGCCGAGGATCAGGCGGCGCTGATCCCGAGCGCCACCGACATCTCCTTGCGCAGGCGATCCAGCGCGGAGCGGACCCGGCGACGCTCGCCCCCGAGTTCGAGCCCGGCCCTTACCGGGCTACGCAGCTCGAGGTAGCACTTGAGCTTGGGCTCGGTGCCCGACGGCCGGGCCACCACCTTGATCGAGGCCGTGGTCAGCAGGATGCCCTCGGTCGCCGGGAGCCCGGGGGTGCCGAGAGCCAGATCGACCACGGCGACCGGCTCGTCGAGCAGCGTGGTTGGCGGTGCTGCCCGGAGCCGGGCCATCGCGTCGGTGATCAGCGACAGGTCGGCGACCCGGACCGACAGTTGGTCGGTCTCGACGATGCCGTATCGCCGCGTGATCTCGTCGAGCCGGTCGGCCACCGTGCGGCCCTCGGACTGCAGACCTGCGGCCAACGTGAGGATCCGGATCAGCGCCGACACGCCGTCCTTGTCCGGGACCACGCTCGGATCCACGCAGTAGCCGATGGCCTCTTCGTAACCGAAGGCGAGTCCGGGCACGCGACCGATCCATTTGAACCCGGTGAGGGTGTAGACGAACGGTTGCCCGTGGGCCGCGGCCATGGTCGAAAGGAGGGAGCTGGACACGATCGAGCAGGCATAGGTGCCGCGTACGCCGCGCCGCAGCGCATCGTCACCGAGCAGTGCCCCCAGCTCGTCGCCGCGAAGCATCCGCCAGCGTCCGTCGATGGGAGCGGCGACGGCGCACCGGTCGGCGTCCGGGTCGTTGGCCACGACCAGGTCGACCCCGTGGCGTTCGGCGAGCTCGAGCGCTCGGTCGATGGCGCCCGGTTCCTCCGGGTTGGGGAAGGCCACGGTCGGGAAGTCCGGGTCGGGAGCGGCCTGTTCACCGACCACGATGGGGGCTGGGAAGCCGCAGGCCGACACCGCTCGGTCGACCACGCCGCCGCCGACGCCGTGCAACGGCGTGTAGACCCAGGTCAAACGACGGGGCGCGTCGGTCGGGACCAGCTCGGTGAGGCGTTCGACGTACGCGTCGAGGAGTTCGCCGCCGATGGTCCGGTAATCGGAGGAGCGGGGCACCTCGGACAGGTCGCCCCGCGCCACCTCGTCGATGTGGGCCGCGATCCCGGCGTCGGCCGGCGGCACGATCTGCGAGCCGTCGCCGAGGTAGACCTTGTAGCCGTTGTCCTGCGGAGGGTTGTGCGAGGCGGTGACCACGACCGCAGCCACGCAGTCGAAGAGCCGGATGCCGAAGGCGACGACCGGGGTCGGTAGCGGAGCCGGAATGATCAGCGCCTCGAAGCCGGCCGCGGCCATGATCTCGGCGCTGTCGGTGGCGAAGACGTCAGAGTTGTGCCGGGCGTCGAAGCCGATGATCACGCGGCCGCCGACCAGCCCCTGGTCGACCAGGTAGCGGGCGAGCCCGGCGGCGGCCTGTCCGACCACGACCCGGTTCATCCGGTTCGGCCCCGGTCCGAGCGCGCCCCGGAGCCCGGCCGTGCCGAAGGCGAGACGGCCGGCGAAGGCATCCCTGAGTTCGGTCGACGCCTCGGCGTCGCCCCCGTCCGCTGCGGCGGCGAGATCGGTCGCGCGTCGGCGGGTCGAGGGGTCGGGGTCCTGCGCGATCCAGGCCGCAACGGCCCGGTGCAGGTCGGCATCGATGGTCATCGGTGCGGCAGTCACCTTTCGCATGAGGTCGGCCGGGTCAACCGCTGGCGTCGGAGCAGGCTAGATCTCGGCCGCGATCCCGGCCAACAGGGTGCGCAACCGCGGTGCGGCCTCGCGTCCGGCTTCAAGGACCTCGAGGTGGTTGAGCGGCTCCGGGGAGATCCCGGCGGCCAGGTTGGTCACCAGCGAGATGCCGAGCACCTCGAGTCCGGCCTCGCGTGCGGCGATCGTCTCGAGCGCGGTAGACATTCCGACCAGGTCGCCGCCGAGGACACCGGCCATCCGCACCTCGGCCGGGGTCTCGAAGTTCGGTCCGTGGAACTGGACGTAGACACCTTCGGGCAGCGGTTCAATCTCCTGCACGAGCGCGCGCAGACGGCGGGAGTAGGCGTCGGTGAGGTCGATGAAATTGGCTCCGACCAGGGGAGTCGCGCCGGTGAGGTTGATATGGTCGCGGATCAGCACCGGGGTTCCCGGGCCCCAGTCCCGGTTGAGTCCGCCGCAGCCGTTGGTCAGCACCAGCACCCGGGCGCCGGCCGCCGCTGCGGTGCGGACGCCGTGCACCACCTGGGCGACGCCCTTCCCCTCGTAGTAGTGGGTGCGCCCGGTGAGCACCGCGGCCACCTGGCCCGACGTCGTCCGGATGACCCGGAGTGCACCGCCGTGACCGAGCACGGTCGGCGCCGCGAAGCCGGGCAGCTCGGACAGCTCACACTGGCCGATGAGCTCACCGAGGTCATCGGCCGCGGCCGACCAGCCCGATCCGAGCACGAAGGCCGCGTCGAGGCCGGCGACGCCGAACCGCTCACGGATGGCGGTGGCGGCGCGCGCGGCCAGCGCGTACGGGGTCTCTTCGGTCACCTCGGACATGGCCGCACTATAGCCAGCGGTCCCGCCCGGTCAGGCGGTCATGGCCGACCGTTCCTGGTCACCAGCCGCTGTTGCAGGGGCGCGACCGTAGATCGGCCACGTACTCGCTCGGCGCGCCGGCGACCTCGGCCGCATCGGCGAGCAGACCCAGGGTGCGGGCGCTCGGCGTACCGCCTTCGAAGTCGTGCAGCACGTAGACCCAGGCACCCTGCTCGCCGTCGAGCGTGGCGACCCGGATCCGTACCTTGCGATACAGCCCGGTGTGCGCACTCTCCCATTCGTCGAGCGCCGCCTCGTCGGTCGACGTCACGTCGTAGAGGCCGACGAAAACGTGGTCCGTGGGGCCCTCGACCAGCGTCGGGAGGGGCCCGTCCCAGCCCTCACCGCCGAACGTGATCCGCCAGCCCTGGAGCCAGCCCGTGCCGCGAAACGGCGAATGCGGGCAGCGGTCGGACATCTGGGCGGGATCCAGGTTGCTCCCGTACGCGGCGTACAGCACGGATCGGAGGGTATCGGCCTTTCGAGTCCGGGTGAAAGAATCGGGTCCGTGACCCGAGTGGTGATTGTCGGCGGTGGACCCGGTGGATACGAAGCGGCGCTGGTGGGGAGTCAGCTGGGGGGCGAGGTGACGCTGATCGACCGCGATGGTCTCGGCGGTTCCGCGGTGCTCACCGACTGCGTCCCGTCCAAGACCCTGATCGCCACCGCGGAGGTGATGACCCAGGTCCGTGAGTCGGCCGAGTTGGGCCTGCGGTTCGGCAACGCCGAGGCAGCCGACGCCGAGGCCGGGGTCAGCATCGACCTCGGGGCGGTCAACCGTCGCGTGCTGGACCTGGCCCAGCGGCAGTCGGAAGACATCGTCGAACGGGTCGAGCGCGAAGGCGTACGGATCATCCGTGGGCACGGCCGCCTCGACGGTCCCGATCGCGTGATCGCCACGACCGCCGACGGCGAGGAGACGCTCGAGGCCGACGTCATCCTGCTGGCCACCGGCGCGCACCCGCGCGAACTCCCCGACTCGCTCCCCGACGGCGAGCGGATCCTGACCTGGACCCAGGTCTACGGGCTGACCGAGCTGCCCGAGCGGCTGATCGTGGTGGGCTCCGGGGTGACCGGCGCCGAGTTCGCCAGCGCTTACAACGCGCTCGGCGGCGACGTGGTGCTGGTGTCCTCGCGCGATCGCGTACTGCCGGGCGAGGACGCGGACGCGGCCCAGGTGCTCGAGGACGTCTTCGCCCGCCGTGGACTCACCGTGATGTCGCGGTCCCGCGCCGAATCGGTGACCCGGAACGGCGACGAGGTCGTGGTCACGCTGACCGACGGCCGGACGTTGACCGGCTCGCACTGCCTGCTCGCCGTGGGGTCGATCCCCAACACGGCCGGGATGGGGTTGGAGACCGCCGGCGTCGAGGTCGGGCCGGGCGGCCACATCATCACCGACCGGGTGTCACGGACCACGGCGCGCGGCATCTATGCCGCCGGTGACTGCACCGGAGTGCTCCCGCTGGCCTCGGTCGCGGCCATGCAGGGCCGGATCGCCATGTGGCACACCCTCGGTGACGCGGTGTCCCCGCTGGATCTCAAGACCGTGTCCGCCAACGTCTTCACCTCCCCGGAGATCGCCACCGTCGGGGTGACCCAGCAGCAGGTCGATGCCGGCGAGGTCCCGGCCCGGGTGGTGACCCTCCCGCTGCGCGGGAATGCGCGGGCCAAGATGCAGGGCAGCCGCGACGGCTTCGTGAAGCTGATCTGCCGTAGCGTCACCGGCATCGTCATCGGCGGCGTGGTGGTGGCGCCGCGGGCCAGCGAGCTGATTTACCCCATCGCCATCGCGATCGAGCAGCGACTGACGGTCGACCAGCTGTCCGAGTCGTTCACCGTCTATCCCTCGATGACCGGCTCGATCGCCGAGGCGGCCCGCCGGCTGCACGGGTCGCGCACCATCAGCTGAGGCCGACCGCCCGCTTGCCCCGCTGGCTACATTGACCGGGTGAGCGTGACCACCGGCCTGGCGCTCGACGCCGTCACCGAGTTGCTGCGCGGCCGACGCTGGGTCGCCCTGACCGGTGCCGGGATGTCGACCGATTCGGGGATCCCAGATTATCGGGGTCCGACGTCGGTCCGCGCGACGCCGATGCAGTATCGCGAGTTCGTCGGAAGCACCGAGGCGCAGCGCCGCTACTGGGCCCGTTCCTACCTGGGCTGGCGTCGGATCGGTCGTGCCGATCCGAACCCGGGTCACCGGGCTCTGGTCGAACTCGAAGCAGCCGGTCTCGTCGGGGTGCTGACCCAGAACGTCGACGGGCTGCACCATGCGGCCGGCAGCCGCCGGGTGATCGACCTGCACGGGGCCATCGCCGACGTGATCTGCCTGGATTGCCGCCGGATCATTCCGCGGGCCGCGGTGCAGCAGCGCCTGGCCGAGGTCAACCCGGGTCTGGACGAGCCCGAGGTGCTCGAGCACGCCGAGCTCCGGCCCGACGGCGATGCCGTGGTCGAGGACTGGAGCACCTTCGTCCTGGTCCGCTGTCCCAACTGCGGCGGTCGGCTCAAGCCCGACGTGGTCTTCTTCGGCGAATCGGTGCCCCGACCCAGGGTCGACGCCGCGTACGCGATGGTCGGCGAGGCCGAAGTGCTGGTCGTCCTGGGCTCTTCACTCACCGTGATGTCGGGCCTGCGCTTCGCCCGCCACATGGCCAAGCAGACTCGACCGGTGGTCATCGTCAACCGCGGCGCCACCCGGGGCGACGAGTTGGCCACGGTCAAGCTCGAGGCTGGCTGTTCCGAGACCCTGACCGCCCTCGCCGCCGCGCTCTGAGCCCGGCGACCCCCGGTTCCGCCAGGCGGCGGGCGAGCGGGGCGGGCGGGCGTACGAAGCGGGGCCGGGCGCGTCAGTCGAAGAGGTTGCCGAACATGTCGCTGATACCGCCGCCGATGTCACCGATGCCGTCACCGATGTCGCCGAGGCCGTCGCCGATGCCGCCGAAAACATCTCCGACACCGTCTCCGATGCCGCCGAACATGTTGCCCATGCCGCCGAACAGCATGCCGCCGATGAGCATGCCGGACAGCATGTCGCTGCCGTTCCAGCGGCTGTAGTAGCCCTGGGCCCACGGCGCGTACGCCTGGCCGCCCTCCCAGTAGGGGACGCGCTGGGCGCCGACCTGGACGGTGCGGATGTAGGGGTCGGCGCCGGCCAGTACACGCTCGGCGTCGGCCGGGCAGGCCGGGATCGTCCGGGCGGCGCCACCGGGCGGAGCCCACTCGACGTCGCGTGAGGACGGCCCGTGCGCCGGGTTGAAGAAGCAGGGTGGGCGCTTGGCCGGCAGTGGATCGCCGGCGATCCGGGCCTTGACGCAGGCCACGGCGTAGCGGCCGTCCTCCAGGATCTCGGTCACGTGGCGGATCTCGTCTGGCTTGGTGACGGCGTCGAGCGAGGTCTTGGAATCGTCGTACGCGTCCAGGGCCCGCTGGTAGTCCTGCTGCATGGCTTCGTCGAGCGCGTGACCGGCGACGTCGGAGTCGAGACGCTGGAGCTCTTCGCCGAATTTGGTGACGTCCTCGTCGGCGGCGCGCCGCGAGGTCGAGAGTTGGGTCTCCAGCGCCGCCTGCGCCTCAGCCTGTCGCGTGGTCACCGCGCGACGGCGGTACAAACCGACTGCACCGAAGACCACCGCGAGAATGATCAGCAAAACGATCAACTCACCCATGGCGTTCAGTTTGCCTGGGCGGTCTGTGGATTCCCTGTGCACACAGCTGTTCTTAATGATGTCTTAGGGGGATGGGGGAGCGACGTGGGCAACCGGATGATCATGCGTCGACGATCTCGCAGAGCACGGCGCCGCTGGACACCGTCGCACCGGCCACTGCGCTCAGCCGGGTGACGACCCCCGCGCGGTGGGCGGTCAACGGCTGCTCCATCTTCATCGCCTCGAGCACCACGATCAGATCGCCGGCGCCGACCGTGTCGCCCTCGGCGACGGCGACCTTGACGATCGTGCCCTGCATCGGCGAGGTCAGCGCATCACCCGACGGTGGCTTCGCGGGCGACGGTCCCCCGGCGCGCCGGGTCGGCTTGCGCGATCGGGCCGGAGCCGCGGCCGCTGCGCCCGACCAGCCCGTCGGAACGCTCACCTCGAGCCGCTTGCCGTTGACCTCGACCACCACCGTGGTGCGTTCCGCCGGCTCGGCGGTCTCGCCGCTGGCGCCCGCGTACGCCTCGATGGTGTTGGCGAACTCGGTCTCGATCCAGCGGGTGTGCACACCGAAGGCCCCGTCGGCGGCGGTGAACGCCGGGTCGTCGAGCACCACCCGGTGGAAGGGCACCACGGTCGGCATCCCGTCGACCACCAGCTCGCGGAGGGCCCGCCGCGAGCGGGCCAGCGCCTGGTCCCGGTCGGCCCCGGTGACGATGAGCTTGGCGATCAGCGAGTCGAACGCGCCCGGCACGGTCATGCCGGCGAGGTAGCCCTCGTCGATCCGGACCCCGGGCCCCGTCGGCGGCGACCAGGCGGTCAGCGTTCCCGGTGCGGGCATGAAGTTGCGGCCGGCGTCCTCGGCGTTGATGCGGAACTCGATCGAGTGTCCCCGAGCGACCGGGTCGTCGTAGCCGAGCGCCTCACCGTCGGCGATCCGGAACATCTCGCGGACCAGATCGAGCCCGGCGACCTCCTCGGAGACGGGGTGCTCGACCTGCAGCCGGGTGTTGACCTCGAGAAAGCTGATCGTGCCGTCCTGGCCGACCAGGAACTCGCAGGTCCCGGCCCCGACGTAGCCGGCTTCGCGGAGGATCGCCTTCGACGCGGTGTAGAGCCGGTCGATCTGGTCGTTCGACAGATAGGGCGCGGGCGCCTCCTCGACCAGCTTCTGGTGTCGGCGCTGCAGCGAGCAGTCGCGGGTCGAGACGACCACCACGTTGCCGTGGCGATCGGCCAGGCACTGGGTCTCGACGTGCCGCGGGCGGTCGAGGTAACGCTCGACGAAGCACTCGCCGCGACCGAATGCGGAAACGGCCTCGCGGACGGCCGAGTCGAACAGCTCGGGAATCTCCTCCAGGCTGCGGGCGACCTTGAGACCACGACCCCCGCCGCCGTACGCGGCCTTGATCGCGATCGGCAATCCGTGGTCGCGGGCGAACGCGACCACCTCGTCGGCGTCGGCCACCGGATCTGCGGTCCCCGGCACCAACGGAGCACCGACCCGGTGGGCGATGTGTCGGGCCTGGACCTTGTCGCCGAGCGCGGTGATCGCCGCGGGCGGGGGGCCGATCCAGGTCAGACCGGCCTCGATCACGGCGGCGGCGAACTCGGCGTTCTCGGCCAGGAAGCCGTATCCGGGGTGGATCGCGTCGGCCCCACTACGCGCGGCGACATCGAGGATCTTGGCGATGTCGAGGTAGGTCTGCGCCGGGGTGGCGCCGCCCAGCGCGTACGCCTCGTCGGCCAGTCGGACGAACAGCGCATCGGCATCGGGCTCGGCATAGACGGCAACGCTGTCGAGCCCGGCGTCGCGCGCCGCCCGGATGACCCGCACCGCGATCTCGCCTCGATTGGCCACGAGCACCTTGCTGATTCCCACCGGGTGATCCTCCTCATCGACGACCGCGACACGCCGGTCTCACCCTAACGGCGACCTACGAACCGGAATGGGTCACCGGGGCGCAGCTGAGCGGCGTGATCGCAGGCCCGGCCGGTGAGCACGCCGATCACCGGGTATCCGCCGGTGACCGGGTGGTCGGTGAGGAAGATCAGCGGGACCCCGGACGAGGGGACCTGGATGGCGCCGCGGACGATGCCCTCGGAGGGCAACTCGTCGGTCACCACCCGCTCCAGAGCGGGTCCGTCGAGACGTACGGCCACCCGGTTGCTGGCCGATCCGGCCATCCAGGTGGTCCCGAGCACCGTGCGCCAGGCGTCCTCGCCGAACCAGTCGCGGCGCGGACCCGGGGTGATCTCGAGCTCGCGGCGGGGCGGATTGGGTGGGGCCAGCGCGATGTCGGGCAGCGGCAGTCGGGGCCGACAGAGGCCGAGCCGTTGGCCGGCGACCAGGGGTGGCGGTCCGAGCCCGGTCAGCAGATCGGTCGACCGGCTGCCCAGCGTGCGGGTCACCTTGACGCCCCCACGGACGGCGAGATAATTCCGCAGCCCGAGTGGTGAGGCGTCGATCCGCAGCCGTTGATCGGGCCGCAGCGGGAACGAGGAGTGCGAACCGACCGCTCGACCGTCGACCCGGACCTGGGTTTCCGCGCCGGTCACCGCCACCCAGGCCAGCGCCTCGACCCGGATCTCCAACCCGCCGCCGGTGACCTCGATCGTGGCCTGCTGTTCGGGATTGCCGACGAGCCGGTTGGCCAGCCGGTGGGCGTAGCGATCGGCGGCGCCCGACGGTGGCACACCGAGATGGGCCAATCCGGGTCGGCCCAGATCCTGCACGGTGGCCAGCGGGCCCGGTGCGTCGATCAGGATCATCGGTCCACCACCTCGAAGCGCACCTGAATCCCGGGTCGGAGGAGCGCCGGCTGGTCGCGATCGAGGTCCCAGAGGTCGGCGTCGGTCTGCCCGATCAGCTGCCAGCCGCCCGGGCCCGACCGCGGATAGATCCCCGACCACTGGTCGGCCAACGCGACCGATCCAGGCGGGACGATGGTGCGCGGTTCCGACCGGCGGGGCACCCACAGCCGTCGGTCCTCCCCGCTCAGATAGCCGAAACCCGGCGCGAAACCGCAGAACGCCACCGACCACAGCTGTCCGGTGTGGGCGGCGATGACCCCGTCGGTGCTCAGTCCGGTCAGCTCGGCCACCTCGGCCAGGTCGGGGCCGGAGTAGTCGACCGCGATCCGCACGGTCTCGACGACCAGATCGGCGATCGGCTCGGCCGGGAGCTCGAGCAGCAGTGCGCGCTCGGCCGGGGTGAGTGGCCGGTCGAGCCGGAGGAGCAACGTGCGGGCGCCGGGAACGATCTCGGTGATCGGGTCGAAACGTCGGGCGATCGCCGGCTTGAGACCGCGTACCTCGGCCAGGTCGGCACACTCGAGCAGCACGGCCCGATCGCCGTAGTCGAGCAGTCGACGGGTCATGGCGTCACGAACGGGGCGAGGGAGATCCCGGCGCGGCTCAGACCGGCGCGGACCGCACGAGCCAGGGCGACGGCGCCGGGCGCATCGCCGTGCACACACATCGACTCGGCGACGCCGTCGCGGGCGGCCTGCACCGCACGCTCGGTGGCCACCGATGGATCATCGATCAGTGCGCCGGGCAGTCGCCGGTCGATGAGGCGGCCGTCAGCGGTGTAGCCGCGGTCGACGAAGTACTCGCTCACCGGTCGCAGCCCGGCCTCGGCGGCCCGGCTCAAAAAGATTGACCCCGGAAGGCCGAGAACCGGCAACTCCGGGTCGTAGGCGAGCACGGCCCGGACCACCGCGTCGGCCTGGCCCTCGTGGTCGACGATCGTGGTGTAGAGGGCCCCGTGCGGTTTGACATAGCTCACCCGGCCGCCGACGCTGCGAGCCAACCCGTCGAGCGCACCGATCTGGTAGATCACCGCGGCGGTCAGATCCTCGGGGGTCATGTCGAGGAACCGACGCCCGAACCCGGCCAGATCGGGATAGCCGACCTGGGCGCCGATCACCACGGTCCGCTCGACCGCGTCCCGGCAGCTCCGGCGCAGGGTGGCCGGGTCTCCGGCGTGGAAACCGCAGGCGATGTTCGCGCTGTTGACCAGGCCGAGCATCGCGAGGTCGTCGCCGAGCGTCCAGCGCCCGAACGACTCGCCGAGGTCGGCATTGAGGTCCACGCCGATCAGTTTGACAGCGACCGCCGACAAGACCGCGACCCCGCCGGGGGCCGGTCGTAGACTGACCGCGTGCAGCCCGCCGCGCCGGACATCAAAGACTGGACCTGGACCCTGGATCGCCGGTGCCCCGACTGCGGTCTCGCCGCGGGTGAGGTCGAACCGGCGGACGTGGCCGAACGGGCGTTCATCGCGGCCGAGGAGTGGGTGCAGATCCTGCGCTCGAGCCCGGCGGCGGCCCACCGGCCCGAACCCGACGTCTGGTCGCCGCTGGAGTACGGCGCCCACGTCCGCGACGTGATCCGGGTGTTCGACGAGCGGGTCCGGCAGATGCTCGAGACCGACGATCCGCAGTTCGCGAACTGGGATCAGGACCGGGCCGCGATCGACGGGGACTACGCCGAGCTCGACCCTGATGACGTGGCTGAGGAGCTCGAGACCGCCGCCCAGACCTTCGTCGCCCGGCTGCAGGCACTGACTGCGGCCGACTTCGCCCGGCCAGGACGACGCAGTAATGGCTCGGTCTTCACCGTCGGCTCGCTACTGCAGTACTTCCTGCACGACGTCGTCCACCACTTGTGGGACGTGACCGGACAGCAGGATGCGCTCAGCTCGCTGGCTCTGGAGCCCTGAGCTCGACCGGTCGGAGTCGGTCGGAGTCGGACTCAGGCGTCGGTGAGTCGGGCCAGGTCGGCGTGGCAGCGGGCCTCGAGAGCGTCGAGTTCGGCCAGCGATTCGTCCAGATCGCGACGCTTCTGCAGGAGCGCGGTGCGGCGCTTGTCGATGTCACCGATCAGGAACTCGAGCTGTCCGGCGCGGCCCGTCGGGGTGTCGTACATGTCGATCACGCGGGCGATCTCGTCGAGGGTGAAGCCCAGTCGCTTTCCCCGCAGGATGAGCTGGAGGCGTACGCGGTCGCGGTCGTGGAAGACCCGGGTGGTGCCCTGTCGCTCCGGGGTGAGCAGCCCGCGGTCCTCGTAGAACCGGATCGTCCGCAGGGTGGTGTCGAACTCCTCGGCCAGTTCGCCGATCGTCCATGTCCGTGATGGCACCTGTCCACCTCCCACTCGCTGACCTTTACGTAAGCGTAAGGTAGAGTGCAGAGGTCTCGTCGGTCAATGTCGACCGGCGGGATTCCGGACGGAGGCAGGCGATGGACCACCCGTACTCGCTCAGTGAGGAACACCAGGACTTCCGGGCCGCGGTGGCCGACTTCGCCGCCGAACAACTGGCCCCCCACGTCGAACGCTGGAACGCCGAGCACGAGCTGCCCCTCGAGGCGATCAAGCAGATGGGCCAGTTCGGTCTTTTCGGGCTGAACGGGCCGGAGGAGTACGGCGGTGCCGGCGACTTCACCAGCCTGTGCATCGCCATCGAGGAGATCGGCCGGGTCGACCAGTCGCTCGGGATCACCCTGGAGGCGGCCGTCGGGCTCGGCGCCCACCCGATCGCCGAGTGGGGCACGACCGAGCAGAAGCAGCGGTGGCTGCCCGATCTGCTGTCGGGCCAGGCGCTGGCTGCGTTCGGGCTGACCGAGGCGGACTCCGGGTCGGACGCGCTCGCCATGCGGACCCGCGCGGTGCGTGCCGGCGACGACTGGGTGCTCAACGGCAACAAGCAGTTCATCACCAACTCCGGCACCGACATCACGTCGTTGATCCTGGTCACGGCCCGGACCGGGACCCGGGACAACGGCAAGCCCGAGATCTCCACCTTCCTCGTCCCGCGCAGGACCGCAGGCGTCGACGTGGGGCCCGGTTATCGCAAGCTCGGCTGGCACGCCTCCGACACCCACCCCGTCACGCTGACCGACGTCCGGATCCCGGCCGATCATCTGCTCGGCGAGCAGGGCAAGGGGTACGCGCAGTTCCTGACCGCGCTCGACGACGGCCGGATCGCCATCGCCGCGCTGTCGCTCGGCTGCATTCGGGCCTGCCGGGACCTGTCGATCGCGTACGCGCTGGAACGTCAGGCGTTCGGCGGCCCGATCGGTCGCAAGCAGGCGGTCGCGTTCAAGATCGCCGACCTCGATGTGATGTGCCATGCGGCGGGGCTGCTGGTCTACGCGGCCGCGAGCATGCGCGACCACGGGGCGCCGGCATCGGAGCTGAAGCGGGCCGCGTCGGTCGCCAAGCTCTACGCCACCGAGAAGGCGGTCGACGCAACCCGGCTCGCGACCCAGATCTTCGGCGGCTACGGCTTCATGGAGGAATATCCGGTGGCACGGCTCTATCGCGACGCCAAGGTGCTCGAGATCGGCGAGGGCACCTCCGAGGTGCAGCGACTGCTGATCGCCCGGGCGCTCGGCCTGCCGGTTGAATAGTTGTCCATGACCGACATCGAGGACGCCCGGGCGGCGACGCTGACGCTGAGCCCGGCTGCGGCGGCCAAGCTGGCCGATGCGAACAAGCTCTACGTCCGGGACCGGATCGCGCTGCTCTTCGACGAGGGGACCTTCGTCGAGGACGGTCAGCTGGCCAATGCCCTGGCCGATCGACTGCCCGCCGACGGCGTGGTCACCGGTCGCGGGTTGGTCGGGGGGCGCCCGGCGCTGGTCGTGGCCAACGATCCGAGCGTGAAGGCGGGCTCGTGGGGGGCACGGACGGTCGAGAAGATCATCCGGATCACCGAGATCGCGCTCCGCGACGAGCTGCCGATCTTCTGGTTCATCGATTCGGCGGGCGCTCGGATCACCGATCAGGTCGACCTCTTCCCGGGGCGTCGGGGGGCCGGTCGAATCTTCCACAACCAGGTCGCGCTGTCCGGGCGGGTGCCGCAGATCTGCTGCCTGTTCGGGCCGAGCGCCGCCGGCGGCGCGTACATCCCGGCGTTCTGCGACCTGGTGATCATGGTTGACGGCAACGCTTCGATGTATCTGGGCTCGCCGCGGATGGCGGAGATGGTGGTCGGGGAGCGGGTCAGCCTCGAGGAGATGGGTGGGGCGCGGATGCACGCCTCGGTGTCGGGCTGCGGCGATCAGCTGGCGGGCGACGACGGCGAGGCGATCGAACAGGCCAAGCACTACTTCAGCTACCTGCCGCTCAACTGGCGAACGACCCCGCCGGTCTACGACGGAGCCGACGCGGCCCGCACGTTCGATGCCGATCTGGTGCCGGCCGAGGAGTCCCGCGGCTACGACATCCACACCGTGATCGACGCCATCGTCGACGAGGGCTCCTTCTTCGAGGTCAAGCCGTTGTTCGCCCCCGAACTGGTCACCGGGCTCGGGCTCCTCGACGGCCAGGTCGTCGGGATCGTGGCCAACCAGCCGGCGGTCAAGGGCGGCGTCCTGTTCGTCGACTCGGCCGACAAGGCGGCCCGTTTCATCTGGCAGTGCGACGCCTACAACATCCCGCTGCTCTACCTGGCCGACGTTCCCGGGTTCATGATCGGCAGCGCGGTCGAGCGACAGGGGATCATCCGGCACGGCGCCAAAATGATCACCGCCGTCTCCGAGGCCACCGTCCCGACCGTGTCGCTCATCGTCCGCAAGGCGTACGGGGCCGGCCTCTACGCGATGTGTGGTCCCGGTTTCGGGCCCGACGCCTGTCTGGCCCTGCCGACCGCCCGGATCGCGGTCATGGGTCCCGAGGCCGCGATCAACGCGGTGTACGCGAACAAGATCGCTGCGATCGCCGGCGAGGACGAGCGGGCGGCGTACGTGGAGCAGCTCCGGTCCGACTACGAGATCGACATCGACGTCCTCCGGCTGGCCAGCGAGCTGATCATCGACGCCATCGTCGAACCGGTCGACGTACGCCGCGAACTGATCGCCCGGTTCGCGGCCGCCGCGACCAAGAGCCGGCACTTCACCGAGCGACGCCACGGGGTCCCGCCGGTCTGAGCCGGAGCTCCGCTGATCGATGACCCGTGACCGTGGGGCCGACCGACCGAGGGACTGCACCCGGCACGCTGGGTCCCGATCACCCGGCGTACCGCTCGATCACCGCGACGGCTTCGGCGGCTGACGGTAACGCGGCGATCTCCGCAGCCACGGCCTGAGCGGACCTCCGATAGCTTGGATCCTCGAGCATCGTCATCACCTCGCGGCACGCTCGTTCGATCACGTCGGGTCCCGGGTCGATCGCGCAACCTGCGCCGACCGCAGCCACGTGACGGGCATTGATCCGCTGGTCGGAGCTGAAGATCGGGGCGACCACCTGCGGGACCCCGGCCGCGAGCGCGCCCATCGTGGTCCCGAACCCGCCGTGCCCGAGCATCGCGGCGGCGGAGCTGAGGACCTGCTCCTGCGGACGCCAGGCCTCGACCCGGGCGTTGCTCGAGCTGGGGCCGAGCGACGCCGGGTCGACCCGGCGGCCGACGGTCATCAGCACCCGGAGCGGGAGCTCGGCCAGCCCGTCGAGCGCCTGCCGGAACACTCCGGCGAACGGCGGGAGCAGCCCGGTGACCGAGCCGAAGGTCACATAGACCAGCGGAGCCTCGGGATCGCCCCAGGACGGGAGCGGTTCGGCGGTGAGGGTGGGCGGCTGGTCGCGATACCGGAAGGCCACCGTGTCGACGTACGCGTCGTCGCCGGCCCGGTCGAGTCGGTCCGGCACCGAACTGAGCAACGGCTCGTCGGCGGCCGCCCGAACCAGGGCGTCCTCGGGGAGGCCGGCCAGCAGCGCCAGTTCGCGGAGCGGGTCGCCAGTCACCTCGATCACCGCGTGGCTCAGCTCGGCCATCCCGATCGTCACCTGGAGGTGGGGGATGCCTGCCCACCGGGCGGCGGCCAGGGCGCCGAACTCGCCGGGCTCGCGGAGGATGACGTCGGGTTTCCACTGGTCGACGGCGGCCAGCAGACCGGGCAGGGCGGCCTGGGCGTCGATCCGGGCGAACACGTCGCGGAGGACGGTGGCGTCGGCCTGCTCGAACGGCAGGCCGGGCAGCCGGGCCATGATCGGCCCGACCAGTTCGGGAGCGGTGTCGGCGAAGGGCAGGTGGTCGCACCCGGCCCGGGTGATCGCGGCGGCGAAGGATGCCGGCGCAGCGACCTTGACGTCATGTCCGGCCGAAGCCGTTGCTCGGGCGAGGCCGGCCATCGGCCCGAAATGACCGTCGTTGGCGGTCGTGGAGAACAGCACGCGCATCTGTCGAGCGTCCCACCGATCGGCCGTGAGTGGGGGCGATCCGACGGGTTGTGCTGCTGGACGAGCATCCGCCGGACGCACCAGTCGGCGATTGTGGGTCCAGCGGTCGAAATGAAGCCCAAAAGGCGCTTCTCCGGTCGACTGGACCCACGTTTGCCGAGTCGGCCCCCGGTCTACCTACGCGCTGCCGTGATCGACCTCGGTCAGATCGGCAGCTTGCGGAACAGCGGGCGCGGGACGTGGCGCAATCCCGACATCACCGCACGCATCGTGCCCGGGACCCAGATCAGCGACTTGCGGCTGTTGATCCCGTGGGCGATCGCGGCGGCGACCTCGTCGGGGGTGACGGCCAGTGGGGCCTCGTCGAGGCCGGTGGTCATCTTGGACTTCACGAAGCCGGGGCGGACCACCAGGACGCGTACGCCGTGCTCGGCCAGTGCCTCGCCGAGCCCGAGGTAGAAGCCGTCGAAGCCGGCCTTGGTCGAGCCGTAGACGAAGTTCGAGCGACGTACGCGCTCGCCGGCCACCGAGGACAGAGCGACGATCCAGCCATGCGCCTGGGCCTTCATCTTCTGGCTCAGGAGCACACCGAGGTGGACCGGCGCGGTGAAGTTGACCTCGGCCAGCTCGAGCGCCACCGCCGGATCGGTCCACGCCTGCTCGGGATCACCGAGCAGTCCGAAGGCGACCACGGCGATGTCGATGTCGCCACCGGCGAAGGACTCCTCGATCGTGGCGGCGTGCGAATCCGAGTCCCGCGCGTCGAGATCGACCTCGGTCACCGCACAACCCAGCGCCGTGAGCTCGGCCGCCGCCCGCGTACGACGCGAGGAGGGCCGCGCGGCCAGCACCACGCGCAACGTGCCGCGGGCGGCGTAGGTGCGGACCAGGGCCAGCCCGATGTCGGAGGTGCCCCCGAGCAGCAGAAGGGATTGCGGACGACCGACGGAGTTGATCAAGGAGTTTCCTCAGCTGAGTTGGAGACGGCGGGCGAGATCGGAGTTGAACAGACCCGACGGATCGACCTCGCGGCGGACGGCCAGGAAGTCGTCGAGTCGCGGATACATCGCCCGGAAGGTCTCGGCGTCCATCCGTGAGTCCTTGGCCAGATAGACCCGGCCGCCGACGCTGATCACCTGCTCGTCGAGCGCGTCGCAGAGCTGGTCCAGACCCTGCTCGATCGGCAGATCGACGGTCAGCGTCCAGCCCGGCATCGGGAAGGACAGGGGAGCGTCGTTGCCGGGGCCGAACCGCTTGAGCACATTGAGGCAGGACAGGTGGCCGGAGGTGACGATCATCTCCAGGCAGCGACGGAAGGTCTCGTGCGCCTCGAACGGCACGACGAACTGGTACTGCAGGAACCCGTTGGGCCCGTAGACCCGGTTCCACTCGGCGACGATGTCGAGCGGGTGGAAGAAGGCGGTGATGTTCTGCAGCTCGCCGACCCGGTGCTTCGGCGCCTTGCGGAACCAGAACTCGCTGAACGCCTTGGCGGTGGCCACGTTGACCATCCGGTTCGGGAACACCTCGGGGATGGTGCCGAACGACGGCGCGACGAACTTGAGCGGATCACGCCGCAGCTTGGCGGGCAGCTCCGCGAAGGTCGCCTTGCTACCGCGGGTGAGGACGGCCCGGCCCATCGACTTGCCTCGGGTGACCGCATCGAACCAGGCCACCGAGTAGGTGTAGTCCGCGTCACCCTCGCTCATCCGGGCCATCAAGTCGTCCACGTCGGAGCAGCGGTCGGTGTCGACGGCGAAGTAGGCGGTCTCGGCCCGCTGCAGGGCCACGGTCGCGCCGAGCACCGCGCCCGTCAGCCCCATCCCGCCGATCGTCGCCCAGAACAGTGCGGAATCCGGGCCGGTCGGGGGCGAGGGTCCGAACCTCGCCGTCCGCGGTGAGCAGATCCAGGCTCAGCACGTGGTTGCCGAAGCTGCCCTGGGTGTGGTGGTTCTTGCCGTGCACGTCGGCCGCGATCGCGCCACCGATCGTGACCTGGCGGGTTCCGGGCAACACCGGGACCCAGAGTCCCAGCGGGAGCAGGACCCGCATCAGCCGGTCGAGGCTGACCCCGGCCTCGACGCTGACCGTCGGCGGCTCGGATCCGGCATCGATCGAACGGACCTTGTTGAGCTTGGTCAGATCGAGCGCGAGTCCGCCGGAGTTCTGCGCCGCGTCGCCGTAGCTCCGACCGAGTCCCCGGGGCACCACGCCCCGCGCGTCCGAACGGCGCAGGGCGGCGACCGCGTCGGCGACCGAGTCGATCTGGGCCAGATGCGACCGGGATCCGGCCGCCCGACCCCAGCCGTGCAGCTCGACCAACCGCTGGGGGATCGCCGGTTGGTGCTCGGGCACGGAGGGTGCGATCTCGGGGACCAGCTCGGTCCCGTTCTCCGGGTAGTCGCTCATCCGAACACCGCCAGACAGATCGTCAGGAGCCAGATGGCTCCCAGGCCTTGCAACACATGGTCATGGAGGACGACGTCCTCGGGTTCACCGGCGCTCCCGGCGTCGACCTCGAGCGCGTACTGCAGCAGCCCGAGGGTGAACGGCCCGATCGAGATCGCGGTCCACGGGATGTCGAAGGCGCCGGCGCCACGATTCTCGAACGCCCACAGGCTGTAGGAGATCAGCACCATCACCGCGGCCATCATCCAGGCGAACCGCAGATACGACTCGGAGTAGCGAGACAGCGAGCGACGGGTGCCGGCCTCACCCCCGATCGCCTTCATCTCCGAGTACCGCTTGCCGGCGACCATGAAGAAGGAGCCGAACGCAGCGACCAGCAGGAACCACTGGCTGAGCGGTGTGTCGGTGGCCACCCCACCGGCGATCGCGCGGAGCAGGAATCCGCTGGCCACCATGGCCAGGTCGACGACCGGCAGGTGCTTGAGGAAGCCGGAGTAGAGCATCTGCAGCCCGACGTACACGACCAGCGTGACCCCGAGCGGGATGGCGGTGAGGAAGCCGATGCCGAGTCCGAGGACGCCGGTGATGACGGCGAGCACGACCGCGGCCTGCGGGCGCAACTCACCGGCGGCGATCGGTCGGAACCGCTTGCGTGGGTGCAGCCGATCCTCTTCGACGTCACGGATGTCGTTGATCAGATAGACCGTCGCACTGACCAGGCAGAACGCGAGGAACGCCAGCCCCACCTGCACCAGCACCGTGGCACTGGTCAGCACCCCACCGGCCAGCGGTGCGGTCGCGACCAGGACGTTCTTCACCCACTGGCGGGGGCGCATGGCCCGGACGGCGGCGGGCAACCGGCTGGGGCGTACGGCGACTTCGGTGCTGGTCATGACCGACCCAGGCTATCCATCGAGGCCGCCATTCGCCTCTCGGCAACGCCGGACGGCTACCGTGTCCGGGTGCGTACGCGGTTCGATCGACGCCTGCGGGCGGCGATGCTGCTCGGCGGCGTACTCCTCGCCGGTTGCGCCGCACCCACCCGGCCGGCCGATCCGACCCCCGATCCGGGGAGCTCGGTCTCGGTCTCGATCCCGGCCGACGGGGTCGCGCTGGCCTCGTACGGACTGACCAACGGACCGGTACGCCAGCTCTCGGTCCCGCGTACGTCGCGGGTGCGGGTCGAGATCGACCAGACCAACAACGTCGCGGCGGTGCTCACCTCTCCGCCGGCCGCCGAGGTGTTCGGCTACCTGCAGCAGACGCTGCCGACCGCCGGCTTCTCCGTCACGGCCGCCGACCCGGCCACGCTGACCCTGACCTTCACCGGCTACGGCTGGGCCGGTCGCTTCACCGGTGACAGTCGCGCCTCGGCCATCCTGCTGCGTCCTTCCTGACCCGGCCACCCCATGTCGTAGGTTCGGACCAAGAGCCATCGGGTGACAGGAGGCGGTATGCCGAAGACCACCACGTCGGGCAAGGCCATCGAGGACGAACTGCCCAGCACGATCCAGCGTTCGGACCACCACGCCCAGCAGGTCTTCGCCAAGACCTACGACTCGGCAATCGAGCAGTACGACGATGAGCGTCGGGCCCACCAGACCGCGTTCGCCTCGCTCAAGCACACCCACGAGAAGGTCGGCGACCACTGGGAGCCGAAGGAGGAGAACGGGCCGTCGGACGCCCGCGCCGAAGAGGGTGGCCGGGACTCCGACAAGCCGACGGCCGGCGGGGTCGACGCCAACGCCACCAA
This sequence comes from uncultured Actinomycetota bacterium, assembly GCA_963815905.1. Classification (GTDB taxonomy): domain Bacteria; phylum Actinomycetota; class Actinomycetes; order Propionibacteriales; family Propionibacteriaceae; genus Microlunatus. Next base: position 457,759 of record CAWFIO010000021.1, read on the forward strand.
ACAGCACCTCTACGAGCTGGCCACCCGGCTCGAGATCACCGGGCGGTCGCGGATGACCAAGGCCGAGCTGGTCGAGGCGCTGCAGAAGGCCAACGATCGCGAGTCGGCCCAGGCCCTGCGCGACGCCCGCTCCGACGACTGACCAGTTCCGCCGGTTGCCGCTGAAAATCGACATCCAGTGGTGGGCCGACGGGCGAGATCGCGGCGGGTCGCCGGCCGCGGTTCGACTGGACGTCGATTCTCAGCGCCTGATCTGATCGAGACCTCTCCCGGATCGAAATCTTTCCCCGGCGATCGGAATATCGGACCGGCCCGATCCCTTGTACCCAGTGCCGTCTGGTGCAGGACCCCCGGGCCTCAACCCTTCGCCGCTACGAGCGGCCACTCGCCGAGAGGCGTCTGCCAGACGGTGTACGTCCACGACAGCGACGCGGGTCTGACCCGCGTCGCTGTCGTGCGTCCGCTCGCGATCAGCTCCGTTGACTCGGCCGACGCGGGGTAGAGCAATCCTCGTGCTGCGTCGCCGGGGCGCCGGTGGGCGTCGAGGAGCCCGGTCACCGGGCACGGCTACCCTTCGCCGCGTGGCGTTGATCCACCGTCGGTTGCTCCGGCAGCGCGGCAAGCTCCTCGGCCCGGCCTTCGTGGCCGCGGTCGCCTACGTCGATCCCGGCAACGTAGCTACGAACACCGCCGCGGGGGCCACGTACGGTTACCTCCTGCTCTGGGTGCTCGTCGCCGCCACCCTGATGGCCGGGCTGGTGCAGTATCTGTCGGCCAAGATCGGCTGGCTGACCGGACGCTCGCTCCCCGAGCTGGTGGCCGAACGCACCGGTCGGCGGGCGCGGATCGCCTACTGGTTGCAGGCCGAGCTCGTCGCCGTCGCCACCGACCTGGCCGAGATCCTCGGCGGTGCGGTCGCGTTGCAACTGCTCTTCGGGCTGCCGCTGATCGTCGGCGCGCTGATCACCACCGCGGTGTCGACGGTGTTGTTGATCCTGCAGAACCGCCGCAGCCAGCAGAACTTCGAACGAGTGATCACCGGGCTGCTCGCCGTGGTCACCATCGGCTTCCTCGCCGGGCTGTTCGTTTCCCCACCCGACCCGGCCGCTGCCGCGGCCGGACTGGTGCCGCGATTGGCCGGCACCGAGAGTGTGCTGCTCGCCGTCGGCATGCTCGGTGCGACGGTCATGCCCCACGCCATCTATCTGCATTCGGCCCTGATCCGCGACCGCCACGGGGCGGCCGAGATGCACGACGCGCAGCCGATGCTGCGCACTATCCGGCTCGACGTCGCGCTCGCGATGATCATCGCCGGCAGCGTGAACATCGGGATGCTGTTGCTGGCCGCCAGTGCCTTGTCGGGTCAGTCGATCGACGGCCTGCCCGCGGTACACGCCGGGATCGAGTCGCAGCTCGGCCCGGCCCTCGGCGTGATCTTCGGGCTGGCGTTGCTCGCCTCGGGTCTGGCCTCGACGTCGGTCGGTGGCTACGCCGGCTCGGTGATCATGGACGGCCTGCTCAACCGGCGGATCCCGATCCTGGCCCGCCGCCTGCTCACCGCGATCCCGGCGCTGATCGTGCTCGGGGTCGGCCTCGATCCGACGAGCGTGCTCATTCTCTCGCAGGTCATCTTGTCGTTCGGCATCCCGTTCGCCCTCGTCCCGCTCATCACCGTGGCCGCCGATCGGGACCTGATGCGATTCGCCCCGACCCGGCGAGCGACCGTGGCCGTCGCCTGGGTGGTCACCGGAATCATCAGCGCGCTCAACGTCATTCTGATCGTCCTGACCGCACGCGGCTGACCCCGGCCCCGGGCCCCGGGCTGAGTGGTCGTTTGCCGGCAGGTGCCGGGAAACGGCCCGAGAAGCAGGCGCCGCGGGGGTCGTTTCGCCGCAGGTGCCGGGAAACGACCCGAGGGGAGGGGGACAGCTCAGCGCCAGAGACTCGTCCAGCCGACGCCCAGGTCGGCGAGCAGGTCACGCAGCAGCGGGAGGCTGATGCCGACGACGTTGTGGTGGTCGCCCTCGATACCGCGGACGAAGGCGCCGCCCAGCCCGTCGACGGTGAAGGCGCCGGCTACCACGAGCGGCTCGCCGGTGGCCACGTACGCGGCAATCTCGTCCTCGCTCAGCTCGGCGAAGTGCACGACGGTGCTGGCGGTCGCCGAGCGCTCGGTCACCACGCCGTTCTCGCAGAGGATGACCTGATGTCCGGTGTGCAAGGTTCCGGATCGCCCGCTCATCGCGCGCCATCGGCTGACCGCCTCCGCGGCGGTACCCGGTTTGCCGCAGCGGGCGCCGTCGAGCTCGAGCAGCGAGTCGCAGCCGACGACCACCGTGGGCGTGGCGGAGGGCGGGAGGGTCGCGACGACCGCCTCGGCCTTCAGCCGGGCCAGCGTGGCGACGAGCTCGGCGACGGTGGGCTCGCAGATGACGTCCTCGTCGACGCCGGAGACGATCACCTCGGGATCGAGGCCCGCGGAACGCAGCGTCTTCAGCCGGGCCGGCGAGGCCGAGGCCAGGATCAACCGGATCACAGGGTGGCCAACTCCCCGCTCAGCCCCGCCGACCGCCGCCCAGCAGCCCGCCGAGCATGTCGAGCATCGGGTTGCCCGACCCGCTCGTCTGTTCGCCGGTGCCGGAGCGCCCGCCGAGGATGCCGCCGAGCAGGTCCCCGACCCCGCCGCCGGAGTGGGATCCGCCGCCCAGCACGCTGCCGAGGACCGAGCCGAGCACGCCTCCGGACCCGCCCGCGCCGCCCCCCATCCGCTTGGCCAGGTAGGACATCACGATCGGGGCGAGCAGTGGCAGCAGCCGCTTGATCAGATCGCTCTGGCCACCACCCAGTGCGCCGCCGAGGGTGTGGGCGACCTGGTCGGTGTTGCCCCCGAAGACGTTGCTGACGATCTTCTGCCCGTCGGCGGTGTCGACCTGGTCGAGATCGACCCCGCCGTCGATGAGTCCGGCGGAGTGCTGGTTCAACGCGTTCTCGAGCGAGGCGGCCCCGTCCGGATCGGCCGCGTTGGCCTGCATCCCGCCGAGCAGGGCCGGAAGCGCCTGCTGGACGGCGGCGCCGGCCGTCTGCTCGTCGGTACCGAGCTGGCGAGCCAGCTGGCCCAAGGGGATCTGTTGCATGATCTCGTCGATGGCGCTCACAGGCGACCCTTCTTCCGGCCGCCCGGATGGCAACGTCGGAGTCAGCCTAGGTCCGTCGCTATCGGGCCTGGCGTCCGGAGAGTCGCCAGGCTTCGGGGCCCCGGTGACCCGGGTTGTGCAGGGTGCGCGCGTACGCCGACCAACCGGATCGCGGCCGCTCCGCCGGCGATCGGCCGCGACTCCCCGCCGACAGGACCAGCACGACCGCGGCCAGTTCCTCGTCGGTGGGCGCACCCCGGACCACGGTGATGACCGGTTCGTCGGTCGACGCGTTCACAGGGGGATGTTCCCGTGCTTCTTGGGCGGCAGGGTCTGCCGCTTGGTCCGCAGCAGCCGCAGTGCCCGGGCGATCTCGACCCGGGTCCGGTGCGGGGGGATGACGGCGTCGACATAGCCGCGCTCGGCCGCGATGTAGGGATTGGCCAGCTCGTCGTCGTACTCGGCGATCAGCTCGGCCCGCCGGGAGTCCGGGTCGCGATGCTGGGCCAACTCCTTGCGATACAAGATGTTGACCGCACCCTGCGCGCCCATGACCGCGATCTGCGCGGTCGGCCAGGCCAGGTTGACGTCGGCCCCGAGGTGCTTGGACCCCATCACGTCGTACGCGCCGCCGTAGGCCTTGCGGGTGATCACCGTGACCAACGGGACGGTCGCCTCCGCGTACGCGTAGATCAGCTTGGCGCCGCGGCGGATGATGCCGTTCCACTCCTGGTCGGTGCCGGGCAGGAATCCGGGGACGTCGACGAAGGTGATCACCGGGATGTTGAACGCGTCGCAGGTCCGGACGAACCGGGCCGCCTTCTCGCTCGCGTCGATGTCCAGGCAGCCCGCGAAGTGGAGCGGCTGGTTGGCCACCACCCCGACCGCGCGGCCGTCGACCCGGCCGAAGCCGATCACGATGTTGGGGGCGAACAGCGGCTGCACCTCGAGGAAGTCGCCGTCGTCGAGGACCCGGGAGACCACCTCGTGCATGTCGTACGGCTGGTTCGGCGAGTCGGGGATCACGGCGTCGAGCTCGCGGTCGACCGCGGTGGTCTCGGGCGTGGCCGCGACGTCGTAGCTGGGTGGGTCCTCCAGGTTGTTCTGCGGCAGGAAGCCGAGCAGCGCCCGGACGTACGCGATCGCGTCCTCGTCGTCGGTGGCGAGGTAGTGCGCGTTGCCCGAGCGGGTGTTGTGGGTCCGCCCGCCGCCGAGCTCCTCCATCGTGACGTCCTCGCCGGTGACGGTCTTGATCACGTCGGGTCCGGTGATGAACATCTGGGACGTCTGGTCGACCATGATCACGAAGTCGGTGAGCGCGGGGGAGTAGACGTGGCCGCCGGCCGCCGGCCCCATGATTAGCGAGAGCTGCGGGATGACCCCGCTGGCGTGGGTGTTGCGGCGGAAGATCTCGCCGTAGAGCCCGAGCGAGACGACGCCTTCCTGGATCCTCGCGCCGCCGCCCTCGTTCAACCCGACCAGCGGGCACCCGGTCTTGAGGGCGAAGTCGATCACCTTGACGATCTTCTCGCCGTAGACCTGGCCGAGGCTGCCGCCGAAGACGGTGACGTCCTGGCTGAACACGCAGACCGGGCGGTCGTCGATGGTCCCGTAGCCGGTGATCACGCCGTCGCCGTACGGTCGCCGCTGATCCATCCCGAAGGCGGTCGAGCGATGCCGCGCGAATTCGTCGAGCTCGGTGAACGAGCCCGGATCGAGCAGGGCCTCGAGCCGTTCGCGGGCGGTGAGCTTGCCCTTGGCGTGCTGCTTCTCGACCGCGGCCGCCGATCCGGCGTGCACCGCCTCGATGATCCGCTCTTCGAGATCGGCCAATTTCCCGGCGGTCGACGATCGGTCTGTGCGGGTCATGGTGGGACTGTAATCGGCGACCTCGGCCGTGCCGTCGCCTCCTGGGGGCTGCTTTCGGGGGGATCGGCGGCGGACCGGGGGACCCTAGGCTGAGCCTCATGTCGCTCGGGGCCCTCGATCAGGACGCGATCCGTGCCGGGGTCGGGCCGCGGTGGACCAGCGTCGACGTCGTGGCCGAGACCGGGTCGACCAATGCGGATCTGGCTGCGGGGCTGCGGGCCGGGGACCCGATCGGCCGGGTGTTGGCCAGCGGTCACCAGTCGGCCGGACGGGGCCGCCGCGGTCGGGTGTGGAGCGCGCCGCCCGGGGCCAGCCTCGCGTTGTCGGTCACGCTGCGCCCGGGTTGGCCGGAGGCGGACTGGACGTGGATCCCGCTGGTCGCCGGGCTGGCCGTGGCCGAGGGGGTCGCCGAGGTCACCCGCGGTGCCGTCGCGCCGGTCCTGAAGTGGCCCAACGACGTCCTGGTCGACGGGGCCAAGCTGTGCGGGATCCTGGCCGAGCGGCTCGACGCCCCCGACGGTCCGGCGGTCGTGCTGGGAATGGGGATCAACACCAGCCTGACCGCCGCGCAGGTCCCGGTCCCCACCGCCACCTCGTTGCGGATGCTGCTCGGCGACGCCGCACCCGGGGCCACGGCGGTCGCCATCGCGGTGCTCCGCCGGCTCGAGGTGACGCTCGATCATCGCGGCGCCGATCCGGTCGGCCTGGTCGAGCGCTACGCCGCCCGTTGCTCCACCCTGGGGCGCGACGTCGCGGTCCAGGTGTCGCAGGATCGGACCGTACGCGGTCGCGCGGTCGGGGTCGACGCCGACGGGCGGCTCCGGGTGCTGACCCCGAGCGGTCCGGTGATCCTGGGTGCCGGCGACGTGGTCCACGTACGCTGATCCGCGTGAGCCGCCCGCCCCGACCGCCGTCCGCGCGGTCGACGGGCGCCGAGGAACAGATCCTGGTCCGCACCCGGACCCACGCCAAAGCCCTGGTCTGGCCGGCATTGGCATTGATCGGCGTCGGCGCCGTGATGGGGGCCGGAGCGGCAGCCATCCCCGCGCGCTATCAACCGGTCGGCCAGTTCGGCGTCGTCGGGCTCGGCCTGATCCTGGTCCTCTGGTGGTCGGTGCTGCCGTTCCTTCGGTGGTGGACCACCACGTACACGATCACCGACCGGCGCCTGCTGACCCGCAGCGGCATCCTCAACAAGATCGGTAAAGATCTGCCGCTCCACCGGATCAACGACGTGTCGTCGGAGCGCAGCCTGTCGGACCGGATGTTCGGCTGCGGCACCCTCGAGGTCGCGACCGCCGCCGAGGACGGCACCACGGCGTTGGTGGACGTTCCCGAGGTCGAGCACGTTCACCAGGTGCTGACCGAGCTGTTGTTCTCCGGTTACGGGGCGAGGCGGTGACCGTCCGCATCGAACGGCCGGCCGCGCACGTCGCCGAGCTGGTGATGGATCGACCCCAGGCCCGCAACGCGATCTCCACCGCCCAGGCCGAGGCGATGCTCGAGGCGTACGCCGCACTGGCCACCGACCCCGGCGTGAGCGTCGTGCTGCTGACCAGCGCAGTGCCCGGGAGCTTCTGCGTCGGGGCCGACCTGAAGGAACGCAACGGGTTCACCGAAGCGCAGTTGCGCGATCAACGGCGGGTCTTCGCCCGGTTGTTCCCCGGGTTGGTCGAGGTGGCGGTGCCGACCATCGCGGTCGTCGAGGGTTTCGCGCTCGGCGGGGGATGCGAGCTGGCGCTGTGCTGCGACCTGATCGTCGCCGGCGCGACCGCGACCTTCGGATTGCCCGAGGTCGGACTCGGACTCATCCCGGGCGGCGGTGGCACGCAGTTGCTGGGGCGGCGGATCGGGCTGAACGCCGCGGCCGACCTCATCTTCACCGGGCGGCGGATCGGCGCGGACGAGGCGGCGCACACTCGGCTGGTCGATCGGCTGGCCCCGGCCGGTGATGCCCGGGCCGTGGCCCTCGCGCTCGCCACCGGGATCGCCACCCAGTCACCGGTCAGCCTGCGCGCCGCCAAGCGTGCGCTCCGCGGCGGTTTCGATCTCCCGCTCACCGAGGGGCTGGCGCTCGAGGGAGCGGCGTGGGCCGAGGCCGCGTTCTCGCCCGACCGCACCGAGGGGATCGCCGCGTTCAACGAGAAGCGCCCCGCCCGCTGGCCGAGCTGGGGTGAGCGGTGACCGAGCACGTCCCGCAGTATCCGCAGCCGATCGAGCTGCCGGTCGACGAACGCGAGAGCCCGTTGCCGCTCCGCGGTCAGCTGACCCGGTTCGTGCTCACCGGTGGGCTCTCGGCGATTGTCGACTTCGGCCTGTTGCTGGTCCTGATGCGGCTGGGGCTCGGGCACACACCGGCGAAGGCCTGCTCGTTCATCGCCGGGACGACGACCGCGTACCTGATCAACCGCCGGTGGACCTTCCGCGCCGAACCTTCGCGCCGCCGCTTCCTCGCCGTGGTGGCGCTCTATGCGGTCACCTTCGCCCTCCAGGTCGGGCTGTTCAGCGGGTTGTTCATCGTCCTCGAGGGCCGGCAGTGGCGACCGATCCTCGTCTCGACCGTCGCCTTCGTGATCGCCCAGGGGGTGGCCACGACGGTCAACTTCGTCGTCCAGCGTTCGGTGATCTTCAAACTCCGCTGACCCGAGTTGAGGCGAAGTTTTACCAACTGCTTCTGGCGGGGCGGTCGCCCTTACTGTCGGAACGACCGATACCCACGTCGTCCGGGGGAGAGCAGCATGAAGGAAGGTCTCGATTTCGTCAGCGCCCTGCTCGGGCTGGCCACCGCCTTGGTGAGCATGATCGCGATCCGCCGGACCAAGGTGGCGGCTGCGCCAGCCGCCCCTCCCATGCCCGTCTACCAGCCGGGGCCGCCCGCGCCGACCGGTCCGGCCACCTTCTCGTTCGACACCTTCCTGCGCGCCGACGCTCCCGCTCCGAACGCGCCGACCGGTCCGCCGCCGCCCTTCGCGCCGCCGCCGTCGACCCCGCGGCGGTCGCAGGCCGTGGTCCGGAGCCCGGTGTGGGCCGCACTGCGTGATGCCGGACTGATCTTCTTCGCGTCGGCGGCCCTCGGCGTCCTCGTCGGGCTGGCCGACCCGTCGGTGTCGATGGAGACCGTTGGCCTGCTCAGCATCGTCTGTCTGCTGGTGGGGTTCACCATCAGCGCCGTCCGGGCCGGGGAGCGCCGCTGGCCTCACCTGGGCCTGGTCGCCCTGGCCAGCTGGGTGTTCAGCCTGGTCAACGTGCTCCTGGGGCTGAACGGGGTGGGGCTCTGGCTGCTGGCCGCCATGTGGATCATCGTCTGCGCCGCGGTCGCCGGCGGTATCGCGACACTGATCGCCCGCCGAGCACCGCTGATCGATACGGGGTAACCTGCGGCCCGTGGCTGAACTGCGCACCTTCACCGTCGGCATCATCGGCGGCGGTCAACTCGCCCGGATGATGCATCAGGCCTCGATCGGGCTGGGGATCAAGGTCGCGCTGCTGGCCGAGGGCCCCGAGGTCTCGGCGGCGGGCGTCGTGCACGACGTCACCGTGGGTGACTACACCGATCCGGAGACCGTACGCGGCTTCGCGGCCCGCTGCGATGTGATCACCTTCGACCACGAGCACGTCCCCACCGGCTTGCTCCGCGAGCTCGAGGCCGCGGGGATCGCGGTCCGGCCCGGCCCGGATGCGCTGATCCATGCGCAGGACAAGGCGATCATGCGCGACCGGCTCTCCGCCCTCGGCGCGCCCTGCCCGGTCTACCGGGTGGTCGCGGACGAGGCGGCGCTGGTGTCCTTCGGCGACGAACACGGCTGGCCGGTGATCGCCAAGACCTCGCGGGGCGGCTACGACGGCAAGGGTGTGTGGAAGATCGACGACGCGGCCGATGCCGCCGCGCCGTTCACCGGCCTGGCCGACGGGGTGGCCGTGGTCGCGGAGGAGTTCGTCGACTTCGAGCGCGAGCTGAGCGCGCTGGTGGTCCGGTCGCCGTCGGGCCAGGCGGCCGCGTACCCGATCTCGGAGTCGGTGCAGCGCAACGGGATCTGCGTCGAGACCACCACCCCCGCGCCCGGGGCTGACCGAGGACCAGGCGACCGCGGCCCAGCAACTCGCGCTGCAGATCGCCCACGAGCTGGGCGTGGTCGGTCTGCTGGCGGTCGAGCTGATGCAGCGCCGTGACGGCAGCGTGGTGGTCAACGAGCTGGCCATGCGCCCGCACAACACCGGCCACTGGAGCATCGACGGGGCCCATACCTCGCAGTTCGAGAACCACCTGCGTGCGGTGCTGGACCTGCCGCTCGGTGACCCGTCGGCGCGCGAGCCGTGGACGGTGATGACCAACGTGCTCGGCGGCTCGGTCGAGGACCTGCCGTCGGCGTTGCTCCACTGCTTCGCGCGCGACCGACGCCTCAAGGTCCAGCTCTACGGCAAGGGCGTGCGGCCGGGACGCAAGGTCGGCCACGTCACCGCGTACGGCGACGACCTCGACGCCACCCGCACCCGCGCCCGGCATGCCGCCGGCTATCTGATGGGCGACCCCGATGCCTGAGGCCGCGGGTGGGGATCGTGATGGGGTCCGACTCCGACTGGCCGGTGATGAGCGCGGCCGGTGAGGCCCTGCGCGAGTTCGGGGTGGCGTACGAGGCCGATGTCGTGTCCGCCCACCGGATGCCCGACGCCATGATCGGCTACGGCCGTGAGGCCCACACCCGAGGCTTGAGCGTGATCATCGCCGGCGCCGGGGGAGCGGCCCACCTACCCGGGATGCTGGCCGCGGTCACCCCGCTGCCGGTGATCGGCGTACCGGTCCCGCTCAAGTACCTCGACGGGATGGACTCGCTGCTGTCGATCGTGCAGATGCCGGCCGGCGTGCCGGTGGCCACCGTGGCCATCGGCAACGCCCGCAACGCCGGGTTGCTCGCCGTCCGGATCCTGGCGGCCGGCGACCCGGTGCTGCAGGCCAAGATGATCGACTTCCAGGCCGAGCTGCGCTCGATCGCCGAGGCCAAGGGCGCGACGATCCGCAGCCAGGCCTGACCGCCTCACCCGTCCACCGCGATGCGGTCCGGACGCCTCCGGCGCCGCCGACACCTTGCGCCCCCGGCACCCAGGACCAGCCCGGCCACGCCGGCCCGACCACGCCGGCCCGGCGGCATCGGCCATGTCGGCCGCGTCGATCGGCCGTAGCTCGGAGCACACCGCTAGATTTCTGGGGTGCCGGGGTGCCATGACGATGGTCAGTGAGTTCTTCGCCGGTGTCGGCCTGCTGGCCCGCGGGCTGGCACTGATCGTCCGGCGGCCGCGGATGTTCCTGCTCGGGGCGCTACCGCCGCTGATCACCTCGGTGCTGTTCACGATCGCGGTGGTGATCGCGGTCAAGCGGCTTCCCGAGCTGGTCGCCGGGTTCACCGGCTTCGCCGACACCTGGAATCCGGGCACGGCGTCGGCGGTGCGGGCGTTGATCGGGGTCGCGCTGCTGGCCGGTCTGGTGCTGATCCTGGTCATCTCGTTCACCGCGTTGACCCTGGCCCTGGGCTCGCCGATCTACGACAAGCTGTCCGAGTACTGCGAGGCGGAGTTCGGCGACGTGCCGGAATTCGAGGAACCGCTGCGGACGGGCGCCGTCCGGGCGGTCCGACAGTCGATCGGGCTGATCCTCACCTCGATGCTCGCCGCGATCGTGCTGTTCGCCGCCGGTTTCATCCCGCTGGTCGGCCAGGTCGTCGTGCCGGTCGTCTCGGCGTGTGTCGGAGGCTGGCTGCTCGCGGTGGAGTTGGTCGGCTCGGCCTTCGAACGTCGGGGGCTGCTGAGGATCGGCGACCGACGAGCAGCGTTGCGCACGCACCGGGCCCGGGTGCTCGGCTTCGCCGTGCCGACCTTCCTGCTGCTGGCCATCCCGTTCGCCGGCGCCATCGTGTTCCCGGTGGCCACCGCCGGCGGCACCTTGTTGGCCCGCGAACTGCTGAACGCACCGACGCGGCGAGTCCCGCCGCCGGCTGACGGTTCAGCGACTCCCCCTCCAGACTCGGCGTGACCGACCCGCGCGGGGGTGGGGTTTCCAGACGATGCTGGGTCAGGCGAGCCGGGCCAGACCCGGTCCGTTCCTGACCGACGCGGTCCGACGCGGTCCGAAGCGGCGATCGGACGGCCGTCGGATCACTCCGCCTACAGTGAGTGGACCACCGGTCGTCCAAGGAGTTGCCCATGCCCGATCTGTCCGTCCAGCTCTACACCGTGCGCCATGCCCTGGCGGAGGATTTCGACGGCACGATCGCTCGGTTGGCCGGCTTCGGGTTCACCACCATCGAACCGTTCGCACTCGATCGCTACGCCGACGAACTCGCCGCCGCTCTGCCGGCCCACGGCCTGGCCGCGCCCACGGCGCACGTCGACCTGCTGACCGGCGACCGGAACACCATCTTCGCCACCGCCTCCCAGCTCGGGGTGGGCACGGTGATCCAGCCGTCGACCGACGCGTCGCGGTGGACGTCGGCCTCCGACGTGTCCGACATCGCGCTCGCGCTCAACGCCGCGGCGACCGAAGCGGCGGGGTTCGGGCTGCGGGTCGGCTATCACAACCACCACTTCGAGCTCGCCGAGCAGATCGAGGGTCAGCACGCGCTCGAGTTCTTCGCCGGTCAGCTGCACGAGGACGTGGTGCTCCAACTCGACACCTACTGGGCGTACGCGGGCGGGGCCGACGTCCCGGCGCTGCTGACCCGCCTCGGCGGACGGGTCACCGCACTGCACATCAAGGACGGGGACGGTTCGCTCGACGTCAAGAAGCAGGTGCCGGCCGGAGCGGGCGTCGTGCCGATCGCGGAGATCCTGGCGGCGGCTCCGTACGCCCTCCGGGTGATCGAGTTCGACGACACCGAGGGTGATGTGCTCGATGGCGTACGCGTGAGCCGGGACTTCGTGCTCGGGCTCGGGGCCGGTGCGTGAGCCGTCGCGGACCGGTCGGTGTCGGCGTCAGTGCGGGGTGGCCGTCTGCGGTGATTCGGCCAGCGTCCACGAGCGCGACGGGGTCGAGCTGGTGACCACCTTGACCACCCCGGCCGCCCACGCGGAGGTGGCCCACGCCGCCGACCAGCCCGAGGACTGGGACCCGTACGCGGCCACCCTGGGGGGGTCATGAGTCAGGACCTGTACCGACCCACCGAGGAGCACGAGGCGTTCCGCGCCGCCGTGCGTGAGGTGTGCGACGCCAAGGTGGCGCCGCGGGCGGCGGAGGTCGACGAGCGGGCCGAATTTCCGCAGGCCTCGTACGAGGCACTGGTCGCCGCCGATTTCCACGCCCCACACGTGCCGGAGGCCTACGACGGGGTCGGCGCCGATGCTCTGGCCACGGTGATCGTGATCGAGGAGGTCGCGCGGGCCTGCGCCTCGACTTCGCTGATCCCCGCGGTCAACAAGCTGGCCTCGCTGCCCTGGCTGCTGGTCGGCGACGCCGCGTTGCAGCAGGAGTACCTGCCGCGGATCGCCCGCGGCGAGGCCATGGCCTCCTACTGCCTGTCCGAGCCCGAGGCGGGGTCGGATGCGGCCGCGATGAAGACCCGCGCGATCCGCGACGGGGACCACTTCGTGCTGAACGGCGGCAAGCGCTGGATCACCAACGCGGGGGTGTCCGAGTTCTACACGGTCTTCGCGGTCACCGACCCCGACGCCCGAACGAAGGGCATCAGTGCCTTCGTGGTCGAGAAGTCCGACCCGGGCGTCTCCTTCGGCGCGCCGGAGAAGAAGCTCGGGATCAAGGGGTCACCGACCTGCGAGGTCTACCTCGACCAGGTGCGGATCCCCGAGACCCGGCTGATCGGGGCCGAGGGCACCGGTTTTGCCACGGCGATGACGACCCTCGATCACACCCGGATCACCATCGCCGCGCAGGCGATCGGTATCGCCCAGGGTGCCCTCGACTACGCGCTTGGCTACGTCAAGGAACGCCGACAGTTCGGCCGGGCCGTGGCCGAGTTCCAGGGTCTGCAGTTCATGATCGCCGACATGGGGATGAAGCTGGAGGCGGCGCGTCAGCTGACCTACGCCGCCGCGGCCAAATCCGAGCGCGGCGACCCCGACCTCACCTACTTCGGCGCCGCGGCCAAGTGCTTCGCCTCCGACGTGGCCATGGAGATCACCACCGACGCCGTCCAGCTGCTCGGTGGCTACGGCTACACCCGCGACTACCCGGTCGAGCGGATGATGCGCGACGCCAAGATCACCCAGATCTACGAGGGCACCAACCAGGTGCAGCGCATCGTGATGGCCCGCCAACTGCTGGCCCGACCGTCCTGAGAGGCTGGACTGACGGCGGACTAGCGGCGGTCGAGGTGGGCGTGCTTGAGGCGGCCCTTCTCCTCGACGACCTCCTCGTAGGTCTCGCGCTCGCGGCGCAGCCACTCGGGTGGGTCGGCCAGCAGGACGCCGATCTCGTCGGCGTCGAGGGCCTCGGTGACGCCGGCCCGGGCCAGTCCGCTGCGCGAGACGCCCAGCTTCTGGGCGACGACGTCGCGCGGGAACGGTCCGTTGCGGCGGAGCTCCACCAGCCACTCCGGCGGGTTGTCGCGGAGCGCTTCGACCTCGTCACGGGTGAGCGTGGCGTTGCGGAACTCCTCCGGCGCGGCCGGCAGGTAGATGCTCAGCTTGGCTGCTGCGGTGACGGGTTTCATGGTCTGGCTCACCTGCTCAGGCTAACCTCCTCATGATGAATGAACCGGCGCACGACCGATCCCGGCTGCGCGTCGGGCAGGTGCCGGGGGTCACGACGACCAAGTGGCAACGGATCTGGGCCGACCGCTTCCCGCAGGTCGGGCTGGAATTCATCGACGTGGCCGAGAGCGAGCAACGGATCGGGCTGGACCACGGCCACCTCGACCTGTGCTTCGTCCGGTTGCCGGTCGTACGCGACGGGCTGCACCTGATTCCGCTGTACGACGAGCTGGCCGTGGTGGTCGCCCGCAAGGACCATCCCATCGCCGTGTTCGACGAGGTCGAGCTGGCCGACCTCGCCGACGAGGCGGTGATCGGAGCCGACCACCCCGACGCCATCGACCTGGTCGCCGGGGGTGCCGGTGTGATGTTCGTGCCCCAGTCGATCGCCCGGGCACAGAGCCGTCGCGACCTGGTCTACCGCCCGGTGCTCGGTCTGCCGCCGACCCAGGTCGGTCTGGCCTGGCGAACGGGTGACGACAACCCGCTGGTCGAGGACTTCATCGGGATCGTCCGGGGGCGTACGGCCAACAGTTCGCGCTCGCGTACGCCGTCCCCGACCCCGACCGAGACCGCGCCGAAGAAGGCCGCCCCCCGGAAGTCGGCCCCGGCCCCACCGAAGAAGACGTCGACCGCCAACACCAGCGGGCGGACCGAGATCACCGGCCGCATCCACCGCACCAACCGCCGCCCCCCGAAAAAACGGCGCTGATCCATCTCCACCGGGCCACGGCTGCGGCCTCAGTGACCGCCGCCCGCCGCCCGAACTGAACGCCCACTTTCCGCGGCCTGCACCCGGCCTTCTGGCGCTTGGCGCGGGGACCTGACGCCGGGGGTCAGGCGGCGGAGAGGAGGAGTGCCTCGCCCTGACCGCCACCGCCGCACAGGGCGACCCCGGCGCGGCCCGAGCCGCGGCGGGAGAGTTCGAGCGCGGCGTGCAGGGCGACCCGGGCACCCGAGGCGCCGATCGGATGACCGAGCGCGATCGCCCCGCCGTGCAGATTGGTGCGCTCGAGCGGGTAGCCGAGCTCGGACAGCGACTGCGCCACCACCGCGCCGAACGCCTCGTTGATCTCGATGAAGTCGAGGTCGGCGACACCGAGATCGGCGCGTTTCAGGGCTGCGGCGAGCGCTCGAGCCGGTTGTGAGTGCAGTGAGTTGTCCGGTCCGGCGACCTGACCCGGTGCACCGATCACCGCCAACGGGGTGGCGCCGTAGCGCTCGGCGATCTCGCGGGTGGTGATGATCAGGGCTGCGGCACCGTCGCTGATCGGCGAGGCGTTGCCCGCGGTGATCTGACCGGCCGGGTCGAACGCGGGCCGCAGCCGGCCGAGCGATTCCGTGGTGACCCCGTCGCGGACACCCTCGTCGCGGGCGATGATCAGCGGAGCGCCCTTGCGCTGGACGATCTCGACCGGGGCGATCTCGGCGTCGAACGTGCCGTCGGCGCTCGCGGCCGAGGCCCGCTGATGGCTGGCGGCGGCGACCGCGTCCTGTTCGGCCCGGCTGATGCCGAGGTGGGTGATCGAGCGCTCCGTCGAGGCACCCATCGAGATCCGGTCGAAGGCGTCGGTCAGCCCGTCGTGAGCCACCGAATCGAGCATCGTCACATCGCCGTAGATCCAGCCCCGGCGCGATCCCGGCAGCAGGTGCGGCCCGTTCGACATCGACTCCTGGCCGCCGGCGACGACCACCGAGGCCTCGCCGCAGCGGATCAGCCGGGCGGCGTCGATCACCGCGGTCAGCCCGGACAGACAGAGCTTGTTGATGGTGGTAGCCGGGACGTCCCAGCCGATTCCCGCGGCGATGGCCGCCTGACGCGCCGGTCCCTGACCGCTACCGGCCTGAATGACCTGCCCCATCAGAACGGTGTCGACCGCCTCGGCCGGGATGCCCGAGCGGGACAGTGCGTGTCGGATGGCGTGGGCGCCGAGCTCGACCGCGGTCAGGGCGGACAACCCGCCGTTGAGCTTGCCGAACGGCGTACGGGCTCCGGCGGCGACGACGATGTCGGTGGGTGCGGGCATGGGCAGATCCTTCTCTTCGGCGATCCGGCCAGGGGGGCGGGTCTATTCGATGTACTTGTCGAGCTTCGAGGTGTCGCCACGGGCCAGCTCGGCGAACATGGCCTTGGCCTTGGCGGTGTCCCACAGGACCGAGGAGCCGACCGGGGTGGTGGCGTCGGGGTTGGAGATCGGGACGGTCAGCGTCTTGCCGTCGCCGCTCGAGATCGCCCGCATGGCCAGGGCGAGCCGGCCCACCTGCAGCATCGAGGTGTCCTCGACCGATGCTGATCCCGGCGGTGGTCGCGTTGCACAACTCCCAGTAGCGGAACGGGTTGACCAGGGTGGCCGGCGTCGCGGCCTTCTTGGCGATCGCGGCCAGCATCTGCCGCTGCCGCTCGACGCGGCCGAGGTCGCCGCGCGGGTCGGCCTTGCGCATCCGGACGTAGCCGAGCGCGTTCACCCCGCTCAACCGCTGACACCCCTTCTTCAGGTTGAGGTGGCTGTCCTGGTCCTTGATGGCGTTGGGCAGGCACATCCGGATCCCGCCGAGCGCGTCGATGATGTTGACGAATCCGCCGAAGCCGATCTCGAGATACCCGTCGATCCGCAGCCCGGTGTTCTCCTCGACCGTCTGCACCAACAGCTCCGGGCCGCCGAACGCGTACGCGGTGTTGATCTTGTTGGTGCCGTTCTTCGGGATCGGTAGATAGGAGTCGCGGGGGAGGGAGATCAGCGCGGGCTCGCCGCTGGGCGGGATGTGGACCAGCATGATCGTGTCGGTGCGCTTGCCGGCGACATCGCCGGTCCCGAGCTTCTTCTGCTCGGCCTTGGTCAGACCCTCCCGCGAGTCCGATCCGACGAGCAGGATGGTCTGTCCGGGCTGATTTCCGGGTCGATCCCCGGACGGCGCATCGTCGACCCGGCCCACATGACTCCAGGCGTACGCGGGAACGCCGACCAACCAGGTCGTGGCCAACAGCACCAGCACCAGCAGCACCCGGAAGGTGTTGCGCACCGGGTGGCGCCGCCTCGTCCGCGGCGGCCGACCGCCGGGAGCGGCCGGACCGGGTCCTCCGGACCGGTCACCGTACGCGGGCATCGCCGGATAGCCGGGCGGGGCGACGGGGCCGTGATCCGGCGTCGGACGGGCGGATGGCGGCGCGAATGCCGTGGGCGTTGGCCGGGGGCCGGGGGCATCGGTGGCCGGGCCGGGCAGCACCCGGGTCGGCTCGGGCTGACTCTGCGGTCGCTCCCGGCCGTACAGCCATTCGAGGTCCTCGTCGCGGCTCGGCACGGAGAACAGGCTACTTCTGGAACGGAGCGGATCGACCAAATCGTCGGTGCCGCCGTGTCAACGGGGCCTGTTGGCCGGACCGGCTGCGAGACTGACCGGCATCTCTCACGAGAATTCTTCCCTGATGTCGACGAAAGGTCGGGAGTTGTCGACCAGCCTGATGGACGAGCGCGCCCAGGACGAAGACGCCGAGCGCGTCCTCGTTCCCAACTCGCTACAGACCCCGCAGCACCGCAGCGAGCGGATCAAACTGCGGCGCGGTCTGACCTTCCTCGGCATGACCCTGCTGCATGCCCGGTTCGGCCCAGATCGCCGCGGGCAACCGCCGGATCGGGCGGATCGCGGTACGCCTGTGGCTCGGGATCATCGCTTTGGCCCTGTTGACCGGACTCTTCGTCCTGGTCGCCCAGAACTCCGCGATCACCATGCTGACCACGGGGCCGACCCTGCGGCTCGTCCAGGTCGGGCTGATCGTGGTGGCCATCGGCTGGGGGCTGCTGCTGCTCGATGCCTGGCGGATCTCCCACCCCCCGGACCTGGCCCGTCGCCACCGGCTCGGCTTCGCGCTGCTCAGCCTGGCGTTGGTCGGCGGCGTGGTCGGAGCCCTGGTGGCCGGCGCCGGGGTCGTGTCGACGCAGCGTGACCTGATGAAGACCGTCTTCGCCGGCGGCGGCGACCAGCAGGTCAAGGCCGGTCGCTACAACATCCTGCTGATGGGTGGCGACGCCGGACCGGACCGCAACGGGCTGCGTCCCGACAGCATGACCGTGGCGAGCGTGGACGCCGAGACCGGCCGCACCGTGCTGATCAGCCTGCCGCGCAACCTCGAGGACGTGCCGTTCCCGGAGTCCTCCCCGCTGCACAAGAAATTCCCGAAGGGCTACGGCTGCTCCGACCACTCCTGCATGCTCAACGCTGTCTACACCTACGCCAGCACGCACAAGGAGCTGTATCCCGGGGTGCGCAATCCCGGGGCCCAGGCCACCAAGGAAGCCGTCGAGGGGGCGACCGGGCTCACGATCAACTACTGGGCGTTGATCGATCTGCGGGGCTTCAAGGACCTGATCGACGCCGTCGGCGGCATCAACATGGACGTCTATCGTCGGGTGCCGATCGGTGGCGGCAGCGCCAAGCTCTACGGCTACGTCGAGGCCGGCAAGAACCGCCACCTGGACGGCCGCGAGGCGTTGTGGTTCGCCCGGTCTCGGTCGGACTCGAGCGACTACGACCGGATGATCCGGCAGAAGTGCGTGATGAACGCGATGCTCAACCAGTTCGACCCGGTGACCGTGCTGACCAACTTCAACAAGATCGCCAAGGCCGGTAAGGAGGTCGTCGCCACCGACATCCCGACCTCGGACATCTCGACCATGCTCGACCTGGCCAGCAAGGCCAAGCAGTATCCGGTGGGCAACCTGGCCATCGTGCCGCCGCTGATCCAGCCGGGTGACCCCGACTTCGACAAGATCCACCGCGCGGTGACCAAGAAGGTCGACAAGGCCGAGGCGGCCGACGCCAAGGCGGCGAACCCGGACGCCACCTCGGCACCGGCCAGTTCGGCACCGAGTGAGTCGACCAGCGCAGCGCCCAAGTCGACCCCGGCGTCCGGCAAACCCAAGTCCGGTCAGACCAGCAACCTGGCCAAGGTCTGCTCGGCCTGATGCGTAGCGATTGGCCCGGGGTCAGCGTCGTCATGCCGGTGCTCAACGAGGAGAAGCACCTGCAGGCGGCGGTGGGGCGGGTGCTCGCCCAGGACTACCCGGGTCCGTTCGAGGTGATCCTGGCCATCGGCCCGTGCAAGGACCGCACGCACGAGATCGCCGAGCGGCTGGTCGCCGCCGACCCGCGGATCCGGATCGTCGACAACCCGGCGGCGCGGACGCCGGCCGCGCTCAACCTGGGCGTGGCCGCGGCGGCACACGACATCATCGTCCGGGTCGACGGACACGGCGAACTGACCGACCACTACGTCACCCGGGCCGTCGAACTGCTCGAGGAGACCGGTGCGGCCAACGTCGGCGGGGTGATGGACGCCCGCGGGGAGACCCCGTTCGAGCAGGCGGTGGCGACCGCGTACACCACCCGACTCGGACTGGGCGGCTCGACCTTCCACCTCGCCGAGTCGGCGGCCGGGTGAGGCCGAGACGGTCTTCCTCGGGCGTGTTCCGCAAGGAGGCGCTGGTGGCGCTGGGCGGTTTCGACGAGTCGATGCACCGGGCCCAGGACTGGGAGCTCAACCACCGGCTGCGCGAGAGCGGCCGCAACGTCTGGTTCTCTCCGGAGCTGCGGGTGACCTACCGGCCGCGCTCGACCCTGCGGGCGCTGGTCAAGCAGATGTACGACACCGGCAAGTGGCGCCGTGAGGTCATCGCGCGTTATCCCGACACCGCGAGCGTCCGTTACCTCGCCCCGCCGGTGACCGTGGCCGCGATGCTCCTCGGACTGATCCTCGGTCTGATCGGGGTGGCCGGCGGATCGCGGCTGCTCAAAGCCGGCTTCGCCGCTCCGGCCGGCTACACCGCGCTGATCGTGGGCGGCTCGCTCGTCGGCACCCCGCCGATGACCCCGGCCGCCCGCCTCCGGCTGCCGCTGGTGCTGGCCGCCACCCACATCGCCTGGGGCGCCGGCTTCCTCGTCGGGCTGCGCAAGTAACCCCGTCGCCCCTGGGTGGTTTCCCGGCAGGTGCCGGGAAACGGCCGTCAGATCGGGCTGCGCGGGGTCGTCTCGCAGCATGTGCCGGGAAACGACCCCCGCGCCAGGA
Organism: uncultured Actinomycetota bacterium; assembly: GCA_963815905.1. Lineage (GTDB taxonomy): Bacteria > Actinomycetota > Actinomycetes > Propionibacteriales > Propionibacteriaceae > Microlunatus. The sequence goes on from CAWFIO010000021.1 coordinate 477,520, forward strand.
CCCGCGCCCCACTCTGAGTCGATCCCCGCGGGCCGGCATCCCCGCGAGCCGCATCACGGCGGGCGGTGACCAGTTACAGCTTGACGACCAGAACGGGCATCGTGGCGTCGAGGATGATGCTCTGCGCCGAGCTGCCGAGCAGGAACTTGCCGACCGGCGAGCGGCGGCGGGCGCCGATGACGAGCAGTTCGGCCCCGACGCTTTCGGCGAGATCGGTGACGGCGTCGGCGATGTGGTCCTCGGTCGACAGATGCAGGTTCCAGTCGATGTCGGCGAGTCCGGCCTCCTCCATCACCTGGGCGATCTCGTCGGAGATGCCGGCCTTGTTGGCCTCGGTGGCGTCGAGATCGAGGGCCGAGTCGGTCACGTGGATCACGGCCAGGTCGGTCTGCCGGAGCTTCGCCTCCTGCGCGGCGTGGCGGAGGGCCAGGTGGCCGGTCTTGGAGATCTGGTGGGCGACGGCAACGGTCATGTCGTGATCCTTTCGGGGCGGGCGGGCGAGCACGGGCCTCGTGCTCAGAGGGTGACCCAGCGACGTCCGGCCGCCGATTCGGCCAGGGCATCGACCAGTCGGGCGGCGCGGACCGCGTCATCGATGGTTGCGCCGTGCGGCGTACCGGTGGCGATCGATTCGACGAGGCGTCGGGCCTCGATGACCTTGAGGTCGTCGTAGCTCATGGCGATCCCGGCGCCCGGCTGGAAGGCACGGAACTCCCCGGTCGCCGGGGTGACGTAGCGGGTGCTCCAGGCCGCATCGGCGAAGTCCTGGTCGATGGCGACCTGGAGCTCGCCCATCCGGCGGAAGTCCCAGGCCAGCGCACCGCGGTCGCCGTGCACCTCGAAGCCGTAGGTGTTCTGCTCCCCGACCGCGACCCGGCTCGACTCGAGCAGGCCGCGGGCGCCGTTGGCGAATCGCAGCAGCGCGTTGACGTAGTCCTCGTTCTCGACCGTGCCGAGCTCGCCGGTCCCGGAGGCGCCGTGTCCGGTCGTCGCCGCTCCCGGTCGCCGCCGCTGCGGGATGAAGGTGGCGGTGTCGCAGACCACCTCGGCGAGTTCGCCGACGACGTAGCGACCCAGGTCGACGGCGTGGCTGACCAGGTCCCCGAGCACCCCGGAACCGGCCCAGGCGTTCTCGTATCGCCAGGTCAGCGCGCCGGCCGGATCGGCGGCGTAGTCCGACAGCAGCCGGAGGGTGACGTGCTCGATCGTGCCCAGGCGACCGTCTGCGATCAACGCCTTCGCCGCCTCGACCGCCGGTGCGTTGCGGTAGTTGAAGCCCGCCGCGGACTGCACGCCCGCGAGGCGTACGGCGTCGGCGATCGCGGTCGGTCTCGGCGGCGTTCCGGCCGGCCGGCTTCTCGATCCACAGGTGCTTACCGGCCTCGGCGACCGCGACGCCCACCTCGCGGTGGAGGAAGTTCGGCCCGGTCACGCTGACCACGTCGATGTCGTCGCGGGCGACCAGTTCGCGCCAGTCGGAGTGCAGATCGGTGAAACCGTACGCGTCCATCGCCGCCTGCAGCCGGCCGTCGGTGGCGGTGTCGGCCACGGCGACCAGCTCGGGACGCAGCGGGGCGTCGGGGTAGTTCTGCCGGAGCCGGACGAAGGCCCGGGCGTGCACCTGACCCATCCAGCCCAGGCCGACGATTCCGACCCGCAGCGCCGGCGTACGCGCGCCCCGAGCGGTCTCGCTCATCGCCGGACCTCGACAGCGGCGCCGGTGCGCCAGGCTCTGCAGCGCCGGCCTCGGCCAGCGCCAGCGCGGCACGGCCGTCGCGTGAAGTCCGGCGACGGCTTGGTGCCCTGCTCCACGCTGGTGATCAGGTGGTCGAGCTCGGCCCGGTAGGCCGGGGTGTAGCGATCGAGGAAGAAGTTGAGGTAGGCCGGCGCTGCCCCGGTGGCGTCGGCCGAGGCCTTGCGGATGGTGGTCGCGGTCTGGTTGTCGGCGCTCAACATCCCGGCCGACCCGAAGACCTCGACCCGCTGGTCGTAGCCGAAGACCGCACGCCGCGGAGTTGGTGATGTGGGCCAGCGCACCGCTCGCACCGCGCAGCACGACGACCGCGCTGTCGATGTCGCCCTCGGCCTCGATGTAGGGCTCGAACAGGTTCGCGCCCGCCGCGTACACCTCGACGACCTCGCCGAGGAAGAACCGGGCCAGGTCGAAGTCGTGGATGGTCATGTCGCGGAACAACCCGCCCGACGTGGCGATGTAGGCCTGCGGCGCGGGCGCCGGGTCGCGGCTGATGATGGTCAGTTGCTCGAGAGTGCCGATCTCGCCGGCGACGATGCGCTCGCGCATCGAGCGGAAGGTCGGATCGAATCGGCGGTTGAAGCCGAGCATGATCGTGGCGTCGAGATCGCCGATCTGCGACCAGCACGCGTCGACCCGTGCCAGATCGAGATCGATCGGCTTCTCGCAGAGCACCGCCTTGCCGGCGTGGACCGCGCGGGTCAGCAGGTCGACGTGGGTCGAGGTGGGGGAGGCGATGACGACCGCGTCGATGCTGTCGTCGGCCAGGATGGCGTCCGACATCGGTCGTCGCCGTGCCACCGTACGTGGCCGCGACCTCGTCCCCCGCTGCGGCGATCGGGTCGTAGACCATGGCCAGCTCGGCCCGGGGGTGGTGGGCGACGGAGTCGGCGTGGACCCGGCCGATGCGGCCGCAGCCGAACAATCCGAAACGCATGGCTGGGAGCCTCTCCGATGGGCGAGCACACGGCTTTTCCCTAGAGCGATCTAGGGAGTGATTCCGCCATACGATCCAGGCTCCGCGCACGGCTGTCAAGTGATTGTCAGGACAAGGCAGGGCGACGGTCGGAACTCCCGCTCGTCGGCCGACGGAACGTGGCGGCATGGCGAGCCATGGCCACATTTGACATTATGTCCTTACAAAGATAGTTTGGTGACATCACCCCAAGGAGAACCCGATGCCCTTAGTTCGGATCGATGTGCAGACCGGTCGTAGCGCCGAGCAGTTGCGTGAGCTCGCCGACGTCGTGCAGGACGTGATGCTCGACGTCTTCGCCGCGCCGGCCCGAGATCGCTACCAGGTCATCACCGAGCATCCGGTCGGCCACATCATCGCCGAGGACACCGGGTTGGGCCTCGAGCGCTCCGACGGGGTGACCGTGATCCAGATCTTCCAGCAGGGCCGCACCGCCGAGCAGAAGCGGCGGGCGTACGAGCAACTGGCCGAAGCGACTCGACGGCGCCGGGCTGGTCCGGCCGGAGGACCTCATCGTGTCGGTGGCGGCCAACCAGCGCGAGGACTGGTCGTTCGGTCTGGGCCGGGCGCAGTTCCTCACCGGCGAGTTGTGAGCTCGTTCGTTTCACCACGTTTGGCCTTTTGTCCTAACAATTCTTGACAGTGTCAGACCCGGCCTCTACGGTGCTGGAAGATGCCGGTCCGGGCGGACCTGTCGATCTCGAAGGAGAGTTGATGAGCAGCGATTCTGCACTCGAGGTGCTGACCTTCGGTCGGGCCGGAGTCGACATCTACCCACAGCAGATCGGTGTCGGTCTGGAGGACGTCGAGACGTTCGGCAAGTACCTCGGCGGGACGACCGCCAACGTCGCGGTGGCCGCCGCCCGGCTCGGTCGCCGTACCGCGATCATCACCGGCGTGGGCAACGATCCGTTCGGCCGCTATGTGCGCAAGGCGCTGCGCGAGCTCGACGTGGACGACCGCTTCGTGGTCACCAATTCCGAGTTCGCCACCCCGGTGACCTTCTGCGAGATCTTCCCGCCGGACGACTTCCCGTTGTGGTTCTACCGCAAGCCCTCCGCGCCCGATCTGCAGATCACCCCGGCCGACATCGACTTCGACGCCGTCCGCGTCCACCGCGCTGATGTGGATCTCGACCACCGGGCTGTCGGAGGAGCCGAGTCGGCAGTCGCACTTCGAGCTGCTCGAGGCCCGCGCCCGCAAGGAGTTCACCGTGCTCGACCTCGACTACCGGCCGATGTTCTGGGACACCCCGGCGCACGCGACCGAGCAGGTGCAGAAGATCCTCGGCCAGGTCACCGTGGCGGTGGGCAACCGGGAGGAGTGCGAGGTCGCCGTCGGTGAGACCGATCCGGAGCGGGCGGCCGACGCGTTGCTCGACGCCGGGGTCGAGCTGGCCATCGTCAAGCAGGGCCCCAAGGGCGTGCTCGCCAAGACCCGCACCGAGCGGGTGGTCTCCCCACCGATCCTGATCACGCCGCTCAACGGCCTGGGCGCGGGGGACTCGTTCGGGGGATCGCTGTGCCACGGACTGCTCTCGGGTTGGCCGCTGGAGAAGATCCTGCAGCGCGCCAACGCCGCTGGGGCCATCGTCGCCTCCCGGCTCGAGTGCTCGACCGCGATGCCGACCGCCGCCGAGATCGATCTGCTGATCGAGGGCAAGGACCCCAACGACCGCCTGACCGACGCGCAGGCCAACCACCTGGAGGGGACCCGATGAGCGGAGTCTTCGTGGGCTCGATCGCCGACCTCAACGAGGTGCGGTACCGCGATCCGCACCGGATCAAGCAGTTGCTCGCGGTCAGGAGCCGGCGCGAGATCTTCGACACCGCCGGTCAGCTGATGATCATCGCCTGCGACCACCCGGCCCGCGGGGCTCTGGGAGCGCAGGGCAACGCGAGTGCCATGGGCAACCGCACCGAGCTGCTCGGTCGACTCCAGACGGCGCTCGCCCGGCCGGGGGTCGACGGTCTGCTGGCCACCGCCGACATCGCCGAGGATCTGCTGCTGCTCGGGGCACTCGAGGACAAGCTCGTGTTCTCCTCGCTCAACCGCGGCGGCCTCCAGGGCTCGACCTTCGAAATCGACGACCGCAACACCGGCTACGACGTCCGCGGGACCCTCGAGTCGCGGTTCGACGGCATCAAGATGCTGACCCGGATCGATCTCGACGACCCGGGAACGGTGGCCACCCTGGAGACCCAGGGTCGCATCATCACCGAGGCCAACCGGGCCGAACTGATCGCGCTGGTCGAACCGTTCCTGTCCAGTCGGGTCAACGGCAGGATCGTCAACGACCTGTCGGCCGACGCGGTCATCAAGTCGGTGGCCATCGCCCAGGGTCTGGGCGCCTCGAGCGCGTACACCTGGATGAAGCTGCCGGTCGTGCCGGAGATGGAGCGCGTGATGGACTCGACGACCCTGCCCACCCTGCTGCTCGGTGGCGATCCCGACACCGACCCCCAGGAGACCTACGCGTCCTGGCAGGCCGCGCTCGCGCTGCCGTCGGTCCGGGGGCTCGTGGTCGGCCGGACCCTGCTCTACCCCGGCGACGACGACGTGGCGGCGGCGGTCGACACCGCCGTCAGCCTGATGCGGTGATGGCGATGCACTCGGATTACTACCTCCCGGCCCGCGGTACGGGTAACGGCGCGTACGCGCTCGAGGTCACCCCGGAGTCGGCCGGCTGGGCCCACTCGTCGCTGCGCATCATCGAGCTCGACCCGCTGGGCGAGCACCAGTTCTCCACCGGCGACGACGAGATCATCGTGGTGCCGTTGAGCGGCGGGGTCGCCGTCGAGGTCGACGGCTCGCACTGCGAGCTCGACGGGCGCACCGACGTCTTCGCCGGCCCGACCGACGTCGCGTACGTCGGCGCCGGTCACGTCACCACCCTGCGCTCCGAAAGCGGCGGCCGGTTCGCGCTGTGCGGGGCGCGGACCGCGGGTCCGACCACGCCGCTGCGTTACCTCTCGGCGGCCAAGGTGCCGGTCGAGCTCCGCGGCGCCGGACAGTCGAGCCGCCAGGTGCGCAATTTCGGCACCCCGGGTGCGCTCGAGGCCAGCACGATCATCGCCTGCGAGGTCATCACCCCGTCCGGCAACTGGTCGTCCTACCCGGCGCACAAGCACGACGAGACCAGCGAGACCGAGTCCGAGCTGGAGGAGATCTACTACTTCGAGATCTCCGCCGGACCCCACGGCGAGCCGGGATTCGGGTTCATGCGGACCTCGTCCTCGCCCGGTCACGACATCGATCTGCTCGAGGAGGTCTACGACCGCGACACCGTGCTGGTGCCGTTCGGTTGGCACGGCCCCTGCGTCGCCGCCCCCGGCTTCGACATGTACTACTTGAACGTGATGGCCGGCCCCGGTGCTGAGCGGGCGTGGAAGATCTCCGACCACCCCGACCAGACCTGGGTCCGTGACACCTGGCAGCACCAAGACATCGACCCCCGACTCCTCCCGAAGGGCTCGTGACGTGGCATCAACGACGATCAACCTCACCGTGGCGCAGGCCACCATCAAGTTCCTGGGCGCGCAGTACTCCGAGTCCGACGGCGTCGAGCAGAAGCTGTTCGCCGGCTGCCTGGGCATCTTCGGTCACGGCAACGTGGCCGGGATCGGCCAGGCGCTGCTGCAGTACGAGCTCGAGGAGCCCGAGCTCCTGCCGTACGTGCTCGGCCGTAACGAGCAGGCCATGGTGCACACCGCGGTGGCGTACGCGCGGATGAAGGACCGCAAGCAGACCTGGGCCATCTCGACCAGCGTGGGTCCGGGCGCCACCAACCTGGTCACCGGTGCGGCCTTGGCCACCATCAACCGGATCCCGGTCCTGCTGCTGCCGGCCGACACCTTCGCCGACCGGTCCGCCTCGCCGTTGCTGCAGGAACTCGAGCAGCCGTACGCGGGCGACCTGACGGTCAACGACGCGTTCCGGCCGGTGTCGAAGTATTTCGACCGGGTCTGGCGGCCCGAGCAACTGCCCGCCGCCCTGCTGTCGGCGATGCGGGTCCTGGTCGACCCGGCCGAGACCGGTGCGGTCACCGTCTGCTTCCCGCAGGACGTCCAGGTCGAGGCGTACGACTGGCCGGTCGAGCTGTTCGACAAGCGGGTCTGGCACATCGCCCGGCCGCTGCCCGAGCGCCGGATCATCGAGTCGGCCGCTGAGGTGATCAGGAGCGCGAAGAGGCCCCTGATCGTGGCCGGCGGCGGTGTGCACTATTCCGGTGCCACGGACGCACTGGCCGCCTTGTGCGCCGCGACCGGGATCCCGGTCGGCCAGTCACAGGCCGGCAAGGGCACGCTGCTCTACGATCACGAGCAGTGCCTGGGGGCGATCGGCTCGACCGGGTCGACCGCGTCCAACGCGATCGCCCGGGACGCCGATCTGGTCATCGGGATCGGCACCCGCTACTCCGACTTCACCACCGCGAGCCGGACCGCGTTCCAGAACCCCGACGTACGGTTCGTGAACATCAACGTGGCGCCGATCGATGCGGTCAAGCACGCCGGGTTGGCGGTCCAGGCCGATGCCCGCGAGTCGCTCGAGGCGCTCACCGCGCTGCTCGACGGCCACCGGGTCGACCAGGCGTATGTCGACGCGTACACCGCGCTCGACGCCGAATGGGATGCCACCGTGGGGGCGGCCTTCGCGCAGGGGCAGACCCCCGAGGGGCTGTTCAGCCAGAACGCGGTGATCGGGCTGGTCAACGAGCTGTCCGACCCGCGCGACGTCGTCGTCTGTGCAGCGGGATCGATGCCCGGCGACCTGCACAAGCTCTGGCGGACCCGCGACGCCAAGGGTTACCACGTCGAATACGGCTATTCCTGCATGGGCTACGAAGTGGCCGGCGGACTCGGCGTACGCCTGGCCTGCCCCGACCGCGACGTGTTCATCATGGTCGGCGACGGCTCGTACCTGATGATGGCCACCGAGTTGGCGACCGCGGTCCAGGAGCGGATCAAGGTCATCACCGTGCTGGTCCAGAATCACGGGTTCGCCTCGATCGGCGCGCTCTCGGAATCGCTGGGCTCGCAGCGTTTCGGCACCGCCTACCGCTATCGCGATCCGCGGACCGGACGGCTCAACGGCGACATCCTGCCGGTCGACATCGCCGCCAACGCGGCGAGCTTCGGCATCGAGGTCGTCAAGGTGAAGTCGCCGGACGAGTTCGCCGCCGCCATCAAGCAGGCCAAGGCGTCCGACGACTCGACGGTCATCTACGTCGAGACCGACCCGCTGATCGACGGTCCGAGCTCGCAGTCCTGGTGGGACGTCCCGGTCAGCGCGACCTCGACGCTCGACTCCACCCGGACCGCCCGCGTCACCTACGACCAGCACAAGGCCGAGCAGCGGCTCTTCCTCTAGGAGGGAATCACCATGGCATCCACCATCACCATCGGCACCGCGCCCGACTCCTGGGGAATCTGGTTCCCCAGCGATCCGGAGCAGTTGCCCGCCGACCAGTTCCTGCGTGAGGTGGCCGAGGCCGGCTACGAGGCCATCGAGCTCGGCCCGTACGGCTACCTGCCCACCGATCCCGACGCAGCTGCGCGAGGCGCTGACCCAGTACAACCTGTCGGTGCTGGCCGGCACCGTGTTCTCCCGGTTGCACCAGCCGAACTCCTGGGATGCGGTCTGGAAGCAGGTCACCGATGTCGCCGCGCTGACCCGAGCGGTCGGCGGCGAGCACATCGTCGTCATCCCGGCGATGTATCGCGACGAGAAGACCGGCGCCGACCTCGAGCCGTCGACCCTGACCGACGAGCAGTGGCAGCTCCTGACCTCGCAGACCGACGAGCTGGGCCGTCGGATCCTCGAGGAGTACGGGCTGAAGGTCCAGTTCCACCCGCACGCCGAAAGCCACGTCGGCTACCAGCGCGACGTGGAGCGTTTCCTCGAGTCGACCAATCCCGACTACGTGAACCTCTGCCTCGACACCGGCCACATCGCCTACTACGACGGTGACTCGGTCGAGCTGATCACCTCCTACCCGGAGCGGATCGGCTACGTCCACCTCAAACAGGTCGACCCGGTGGTGATGGCCAAGGTCGCGCGAGCAGAACATCGTCTGGCCGGAAGCGGTCCGGATGGGCGCGATGACCGAGCCGCCGCTCGGCCTGCCATTCATGCCACCCGTGCTCGAGGCGTTGGCCAATCTGGACACCGACATCAAGGGCATCATCGAGCATGATCTCTATCCGTGCGCTCCTGAGGTCCCGCTGCCCATCGCCAAGCGGACCAAGGCGTACCTGAGCACCTGCAGCCCCGTATCGATCGACATGGGCGCCGTCCGCGACTGAGCGCTCCCACCCGCACGACCCTCACGCACCACGAAGTCAAGAACCACGAGAGAAGGAACCCGAGATCATGGCAACCACGCTCTACCACTGGAAGAACGGCGAGCTCTTCGAGGGCACGGGTGGCCGCTTCAGCGACGTCACCAACCCCGCCACCGGTGAGGTCAGCGCGCAGCTGGCCCTGGCCAGCGAGGACGACGTCAACGCCGTCGTCGCGGCCGCCAAGGCCGCCTTCCCGGGCTGGCGCGACACCTCGCTGGCCCGACGCACCCAGGTGCTCTTCGCCTTCCGCGAGCTGCTCAACGCCCGCAAGGGTGAGCTGGCCGAGATCATCACCGCCGAGCACGGCAAGGTGCTCTCCGACGCGCTCGGCGAGGTCAGCCGTGGCCAGGAGGTCGTCGAGTTCGCCTGCGGCATGCCGCACCTGATCAAGGGCGCCTTCACCGAGAACGCCTCGACCAAGGTCGACGTGCACTCGGTGCGTCAGCCGCTCGGTGTCGTCGGCATCATCTCGCCGTTCAACTTCCCGGCCATGGTCCCGATGTGGTTCTTCCCGATCGCCATCGCCGCCGGTAACACCGTCGTGCTCAAGCCGAGTGAGAAGGTCCCGACCTCCGCCCTGTGGATGGCCCAGCTGTGGAAGGAAGCCGGTCTGCCCGACGGCGTCTTCAACGTCCTCAACGGGGACAAGGTCGCCGTCGACGGTCTGCTCACCCATGCGGACGTCTCGTCGATCTCCTTCGTCGGCTCGACCCCGATCGCGAAGTACGTCTACGAGACCGGCACTTCCCACGGCAAGCGGGTCCAGGCCCTCGGTGGCGCCAAGAACCACATGCTCGTCCTTCCCGACGCCGACCTCGACCTCGCCGCCGATCAGGCCGTCAACGCCGGCTTCGGTTCCGCGGGTGAGCGCTGCATGGCCATCTCCGCCGTGCTCGCCGTCGGTGACATCGCCGACACCCTCGTCGCCAAGATCGCCGAGCGGGCCAACAGCCTGAAGACCGGCGACGGCCGCCGCTCGTGCGACATGGGCCCGCTGGTCACCGCCCAGGCGCGCGACCGGGTCTCCGGGTACGTCGACGCCGGCGAAGCGGCCGGTGCCGACCTCGTCGTCGACGGTCGCGGTATCGAGACCGACTCCGATGGCAACGGCTTCTTCGTCGGCCCGACCCTGTTCGACAAGGTCGGCACCGACATGAGCATCTACACCGACGAGATCTTCGGCCCGGTCCTCTCGGTCGTGCGGATCGAGTCGTACGAGGAGGGGGTCAACCTGATCAACTCCAACCCGTACGGCAACGGCACCGCGATCTTCACCAACGACGGTGGCGCCGCTCGGCAGTTCCAGAACGAGGTCACCGTCGGCATGATCGGGATCAACGTCCCGGTCCCGGTCCCGATGGCCTACTACTCCTTCGGCGGCTGGAAGAACTCGCTCTTCGGAGACTCGCACGCCCATGGCATGGAGGGCGTGAACTTCTTCACCCGCGGCAAGGTCATCACCTCGCGCTGGCTCGATCCGTCGCACGGCGGACTGAACCTGGGGTTCCCGCAGAACGCCTGACGGTCTCTCATCGCAGCGGGACCTTCGGGCCCCGCTGCGACATTGCTGCGCCGTCGTTTCCGCACACAATCGCCCAGACGACGACCAGAACGGGCATTTCCGGCGCCGTCTGCGCACACAATCGCCCAGACGCCCGGGAGGCATCCGCGTACGGCGGCCCTGAGCGACGTCCGCCTCGACTCGCCGCGATCAGTCGGGCGGCGGGTCAGAGCGTGCGTTCGGTCTCGCGGAGGTGAGCGAGGCGGGTGGGGTCGGGGGTGTCGGTGGTGGTCACGATGACGCTGGAGCCGCCGACGACGAGGGGGCGGAGGATGGCGTCGCGGGCGGTGGACCAGGGGTCGGTCGGCCGGATCAGTCGGCGGCCGGCGGTGGCCGGATCGATCGAGAGCAGGTCGGACTGGTCGAGGTCGGTGTCGGGGGCGTGCCAGGCGGGCGCGCACGCTGCGGGAGCCGGGGCGTCGAAGCGGTCGGGTTGACCGCGGACCTCGGTGTTGTAGTCGAGCAACGGCGCCTCCACCCGGGCGGGAAGTCCGAGCGGGTGGAGGGAGCAGAGGATCACCGGTTCGCCGAAGCTCGCCCAGCCGGTGTCCGGGCCGATGACCGTGGCGAAGCTGTCGTCGTGCCCCGCCGTGGAGACCACGATCCCCGTACGCCAGCACGCCAGCTCCCAGATCAGGGTCACCCAGTGGCCGGGATGGCTCTCGGCCAACGCCAACCGGACCCGGTCGCCCGCATCCAGCATCAGCTCGTCGACCAGCAGATGGGCGGTCTTGGCCACCCAGTTCGCGAAGCTGGTGGCCGACAGCTCGGTGCGTTCGCCGGAGTCGAGGTCGTAGTAGGTGAGCAGCGGGCTCGCCCCGTCGGTCCGGACCCGGCGTTGCAACAACCCTGCGATCAGCTCGGCCACGGGCGCGATCCTAGTGGCGGGTGACACATACCGACGAGGTCGGCACTGTCCCTCGGTTGTCACACTCCGCCGTTAGCCTTCTCGCCATGCGTTACGTGCTGATCGTGGCCGGTGGATCCGGCAAGCGACTGTGGCCGCTGTCACGGCAAGACATGCCCAAGCAGCTGCTCAAAGTCCTCGGGGGCAAGAGCCTGTTGCGAATCGCCTACGAGAGGCTGGACGGGGTGGTTCCGCCGGAACGCATTCTGGTCTGCACCGGCGCCGACTACGCCTCTGTGGTTGCGGGAGAGCTCCCCGAGATTCCGGCCGCCAACATCCTGGGTGAGCCCCAGGGCCGCGATTCGCTGAATGCCGTCGTCTGGCCGGCGGCCATCCTGGCCACGACCGATCCTGATGCGGCGATCGCGGTGGTGACCGCCGATCAGGTGATGCACCCGGTCGAGGCGTTCCAGGCCGCGCTGATCGAAGGCTTCGAGGTCGTCGAGTCCGACCCGGCCGCCCTGGTCACCTTCGGCGTCGTCCCGACCACGCCCCACACCGGCTACGGCTACCTCGAGCGCGGTGCCGAGGATCCGGGGCGTCCGGCGGTCAGCGACGTGGTGGCGTTCAAGGAGAAGCCCGATCGGATCACCGCCGAGGAATACCTGGCCTCGGGCCGCTACTGGTGGAACGCAGGCATGTTCGTCTGGCGCGCGCAGACCCTGCTCGACCAGCTCGCCGAGCTGCTGCCGCCCACCCACGCCGCCATCCTCGAGCTCGCCGCCGCCCCCGAACGGCTCGGCGAGATCTACCCCAAGCTGACCAAGATCAGCGTCGACTACGCGATCATGGAGCCCGTTTCGCAGGGTCGCGGCACCGCACACGTCAAGGCCGTCCGGCTGCCGATCGAGTGGCACGACGTCGGTGGTTTCGCCTCGCTGGCCGAACAACTGCCGCGCGACGACCGGGGCAACGTCACCCAGGGCACCAGCGTTCTCGTCGACGCCCAGGACAACCTGGTGATCAACAACGCCGAGGACGGCCGCCTGGTCGCCGTCGTCGGCCTGTCCGGCACGGTGATCGTGCAGACCCCTCAGATCACCCTGGTCTGCCCGATCTCCGAGGCCGAACGGATCAAGGAGTTGGTCGCCGAGGTCACGGCCCGGCTCGGCCACGCGTACGCCTGACCAGACCTGCCCGTGAACCTGAGGTCGGTAGGCAGGCCCGAGCGATCAGGCCGCGTTGGCCTCGGGGCTGTTCTCCCACGGATACGTGGTCATGAAGTCGGCGATGGCCGGACCGCTCACCGCGGTGCAGGCCTGCCGGACCCCACGCTGGTTGGCGGCGACTGACGGGTTGTTCGGGTCGGCGGTCCAGCGGGTCAGGACGACGTCCTTGCCCTCGGGGATCCCAGGTGGGTCGGTGTCGAGCCACGGGGCGGCGATGAACTTCTTGGTCGGGTCGTAGTCGTCGCTGCTGAAGGTTTTGGCGATGGCTTCGAGAGCGTCGATCTGCTCGGCCGGGGCGGACGGGCGATACCAGACGATGGTGTAGCCGTGCTCGAGATTGTGCACCAACGTGCCGACCTCGGGCCGGTCGCTCTCGGTGTAGAACTTCTTCAGGAAGCTGGCCGGGGTGTCGTAGTGCTTGCCCGAATCCGGCGGGTACTGCGCATACTCGATCTGCGTTCCCGCGGCCACGTGCTCCTGGTTGCCGGTGGCCGGATCCTCGATCGCCGTATCGCAGCCGGCCGCGGAGGCGGGGACGCCGAGGTCGGCCAGGGCCGCACCGCGCGCCTGGGCGTCCTGCCAGTAGAGGTAGATCGGGACCGAGAGGATCAGCGACGCCGCCACCACGCAGATGATCAGCAGCCGGATGGTCCGGTTTCGCGCTTCCTTCTTCCGGGCCTCCTCGAACGAGGCCAACTTGTCGCGCCGGTTTCCGCCCGGCTTCGATCCGGACGCGCGCCCGCCCTTGGTGCCGCCGGTGGGGCTCGGGTTGGCCGGTGCTTTCGCCACTGTCGGACTCTCCTGGATCGGCTTCGGGAAAGTCGGGAGTCTATAGGGGCTTGCTGTCCGCGCCCGGCATCGTGAGGTCGGCGGACAGCACCCGGCGGACCAGTGCGGCCGCCTCCGGACCCAAGTCGTGGCCGGCCAGCACCCGGTCGGCCCCCTCGTCCGGCGACAGCCCGACCAGTTCCTCGTAGCGATCCGCCGACCCGAGTGCGCTCAGCACCGCAGCCAGGACGGCTTCGCGGCTGCCGTAGGCGAACAGGTCGAGCGCCGGTGGTCGGACCAGGTCGCGGGCCGCATCCGGGCCGTCGCCGACCAGGTGCCCGAGCCCGCGCAGCACGGCGACCGGTCGTCCGCCGAGCTTGGTCTTGACCAGGTCGGCGGCCGCGGCGATCTCGTCGGCGTACGCCGTCTTCGTCACCATCAGATCGTTCCCGTAGCCATCGGTCCGACCGGCGAAGTCCTCGGCCACCCGGACCCCGGCGGCGCCGATGGCCTGGTCGACCTGGCCCTCGCGCCAGGGTCGGCCCGCGGTGTCGGACACGATCACTGCGACGCGTACGCCGAACCGTTCGGCCAGGGCACGGCGCAGCGACGCCGCGCTGGCGTCGGGGTCTACCGGCAACATCAGCACGTACGCGGGGTCGACGTTGGAGTTGTCGATCCCCGCCCCGGCCAGCACCAGCCCGTGCTGGGTGGCCACGATCCTGGTCCGACCGCGTACGGCGACCGTCCGGCGGGCCTCGGTCAGCACCAGCGCGTCGCGTCGGACGGCGGGGGCGAACCGACCTTCGGCTTTGCTGAGGATCTTCGAAGTGACCACCACGATGTCGCCGTCGCGCAACGGATCAGCCGCGCACGCGTCGACGATGAGCGCGGCGAGATCGGCCCCGGGTCCGACCTCGGGGATCCCGGCCGGCGCGGAGACGGTGATCATCCGGTCGACGCGGCGACGGCGGTGTGGATGAAGTCGGCCGTCGCTCCGTCGTCGTGCATCAGCAACGCGGAGACCACCGGGCGCAGCCCGACCGCCTCGACCTCCGCCGCACCGTCCGCGTCGCGCTCATCCATCGCCCAGACATCGAGCACCCCGTGGGCCTGGCGTGCACCGTAGTGGACCCCGACCGCCGCGGCGGTGACCTCGACCCCGATCGCCGGCAGCAGCCGATGGGCCATCCCGAGCACCGGAGCACCGCCGAGGATGCCGGCGAAGCCGATGACCGGCGCCGCCGCCGAGCGCATCGCCTGGCGGATCCCCGCAACGGCAAGGATCGGACCGATCGAGACCACCGGATTGCTCGGCGCCACCAGGATCAGATCGGCGTCGGTGATCGCCTCGACGACCCCGGGGGCGGGTGTCGCGGTCGCGGCTCCCGACCAGCGGACGGCCAGGGCGTCGGGCTCGGCGTGCAACCGCACCCAGTACTCCTGGAAGTGCACCTCGCGCCGCTGCGGGTCGGCGATCGTCACCTGGGTCTCGACCTGGTCGTCGCTCATCGGCACCAGGTGCAGCCGGTCGTCACCGGCCAGCCATCGAGCGGTGAGTCGCTGCGTCACCGCCGACAACGGCCACCCCTGGCGCAGCAGCGCCGTACGGGCGACGTGGGTGGCCAGGTCGCGGTCGCCGAGGGAGAACCAGGTCTCGTCCGCGCCGTAGGCCCGCAGTTCCTCGAGCAGCCGCCAGCTCTCGTCGGCCCGACCCCAGCGGCGTTCGGCGTCGATCCCGCCGCCGAGGGTGTACATCATCGTGTCCAGATCGGGACAGATCCGCAGGCCGTGCAGGGTGATGTCGTCGGCGGTGTTGCCGACCACCGTGATCGTCGCCTCCGGGTACGCGGCCCGCACCCCGCGGACGAAGGTCGAACCTCCGACGCCACCGGCCAGGACCACGATCTGCATGCCGGACAGTGTGTCACCGGCCGCCGTTACGATCGCGAACATGGAAAGCCTCAAGACCTGGCGTACGCCGGTGGCCTGGCTGCTGATGGCCGTACTGCTGGTCAACCTGGTGCTGATCGTGGTGAGCGTGGCCGCGACCGACGTCCAGACCTCGATCGGCTACGCCACGGTGGTGGCCTACCGGATCGCCGACCCTCTCCTGCTGGTCCTGTTGGCGGGCGTGGTCGCCTCGGCGGTGCTCATCGATCCAGTGCCCACGGCCGGTGCGCTGGCGCTGACCGCGACGGCGCTGGCCGGGGTACTCGTGCTGCTGGGGATCGGGGCGGCCGCGTACGGGCTCACCGCACCCGTGTCGCCGGTCGATGCCGCCACCCCGCTGATCGGTCTCGCGGTGTCGACCCTCGCCCTGGCGCTGCTGATCAAGGTGACGATGGAGGGTCGCAGCCGCGGGGACCGCGTGGGGGCGCGGCCGCGGGCCACCCTCGGACCGACGGCGCCGGCCGCGCTGGAGTCGGGTCCCGACTCGTCGCCGACTCCCGTTCCCGACCCGCAGCTCCAGCCGACCTGGCAGGCCGATTCGGCGGCCGGGGCGGCGTGGCTGACCGCCGGGGATGCCGCGTCGGGGGCGCCGGCCACGGGCTGGGGGAGCACCACCTCCGAGTTCTCGGGTTGGCGGGCGCTTCCCGCGTCGCCCTCCCCGACGGACCCGCCTGCCCCCGACCCGGATCGCACCACCCGCCGGGCGCCCGAGCCGCCTCCTCCCGCACGCTGAGCCGAGTCGTTCGTAGCACCCGTCGAGCAGACCTGCAATATCAGCTGTCCCCTTGACTTTGGGGTACCGACAGGCATGTAATTTCAGCCATGTGATTCATCTGCTGACCGGCTCGCCGGTCGGATGTCATCAGCGCCGGGTGCCGAGAACCCGGCGGTGGTCGGCCAGCAGCCGGGAGCGATCCGCGAAGTCGGGCCCGGGGCGCAGCAGAGGGGTACACGGAATGCGGGTCGAGGAGGGCTGGGATGTACGAACTGATCGAGTTCGACGGCGACGGTGAGGTCGGCGAAGACGACGGGGCACTGGGGTGGCAGGAGCGCTCTCTGTGCGCTCAGACCGACCCCGAGGCGTTCTTCCCGGAGAAGGGTGGATCGACCAGGGAGGCCAAGAAGGTCTGCCTGTCGTGCGACGTCCGCCGGGAGTGCCTGGAGTATGCGCTGTCCAACGACGAGCGTTTCGGGATCTGGGGTGGGCTGAGCGAGCGCGAGCGCCGCAAGCTGAAGAAGCGAGCCGTCTAGCGACGTCAGCGTGGTGTCCGCGGCAGGCGGCGCTGGAGCAGTGGCGACGACACCGACACAGGTCGGTCGTCTCGCATAAGGTAGGGGCCGCCCCGGGACAGGGGCGGCCCTGCTTCATGTCCGGGGCCGGTCAGTCGAAGGTCGATCACAAGGATGGGTTCATGGGCGTGAGGTCACTCACCGGCCCTGACCGACCCCGGTCCGCCCGATGACCGATCGCTTCGCCGACGTCGAGGATCCCTGGGCCTGGGCGCAGACCGAGCGGATCGATCGGGCCCCGCTCGATGTGTCCGCCACCCGGGTCACCGCTGTGCTGGTCGCCTTCGATGCTGCCCGCTGGCTGCCCGCGACGCTGGCGAGCCTCGCCGCCTCCACCGTGCGCCCGCACCGCTTGATCGCCATCGACAACGGCAGCACCGACGCCACCCGCACCCTGCTCGAGCGGGCCCGCGACCAGGGCGTGCTCGACGCCGTCTACGAGGGTCGGTCGACCTTCGGTTTCGGCGCCGCGGTCAAGGCCGCGCTGCGCAAGGACCGGATGGCCCTCACCGCCGAGACCGGCGTGATCGCGCTCGACGATGCCGACGACCGGCACTGGTTGTGGCTGCTGCACGACGATGCGGCCCCCGAGCCCCAGGCTCTCCACAAGCTGCTCGACCACGTTCTGCGTGACGGGTCGATCGACATCACCGGGCCGAAGCTGGTGCTGCCCCGCCGGCGGCACGGTGGCCAACCGATCAGCGAGGTCGGCGTCAGCATCTCCGGCACCGGCCGGCGCGATCTCGCGCTCGACACCGGCGAGATCGACCAGGGCCAGCAGGACAAGCCGACCCAGCGGCTCGGGGTGTCCACCTGCGCGATGCTCGTCCGCGCCGCCGTCTGGCAGGACCTCGACGGCCTCGATCCGGCGCTACCGGTCTTCCGCGACGGCGTCGAGTTCGGGTGGCGGGCGCATCTCAACGGCTACCGGGTGGTCACCACCCCCGGCGCACTCGTCGTCCACCGCCAGGTCGGCCGGGCCGGGCTGCGGCCGCGTGGCCTGACCGGGCGGCGACCGGGTCAGGTCGATCGACTACTCGGCATGCTGGTCGTCGCCGGCCATGCTCCCGGCGCGATGCTCCCGCTGGTCTGGTTGCGGCTGGTGCTCAGCTGCCTGGCCCGCGCCTTCGGCTACCTCGTCGGCAAGGTGCCCGGCCGGTCGCTCGACGAGATGCTGGCGGTGGGCTCGTTCATCGCTCATCCCCGGCGCATCCGCGACCTGCGGGCCCGGACCGCCCAGATCGACCCCGCCCCCGGCACCGCCGAGGTCGTTGCGCGGCTGCGCCCCCCGTGGTGGAACAGTCTGAGTGTCGCCGCCGAGGTGCTCAGCTCGGCCATGTCGGACCGGTACCGCTCGGTGGCCGGCGACCTCGACGCGGCCTCGCTCGACGAGCTCACCACCGACGAGTTCAGCTCGGTGGTCGACGACCGGCCCCGTTACCCCTGGCTCAACCCGATCATCCTCGCCACCCTGGCCGCGGCGGTCGGCAGTGTGATCGCCGCCCGTTCGTTGATCGGCCTCGGCTCGTTGGTCGGCCCCGCTCTGCTACCCGCCCAGGACTCGTTGGGTCGGCTGTGGGACACCGCGATCCAGCCGATCGCCGGAGCACCCGGACAGATCGCGCCGCCCTGGCTGGCGGTGGCCGCGCTCGGGTCCACGGTGCTGGCCGGGCAGCCCGAATGGTTCAGCACCCTGCTGGTCGCCGGCGTGGTGCCGTTGGCGCTGATCTCGGCCTATCCGTTGGCGCGGCGATTGATCGTCGACCAGCGGATCCGACTGTGGGTGGCGGTCACCTACGCGTTGTTGCCGGTGCTGCTCGGCGCCTCGAACCAGGGCCGCATCACTCTCGGCGTCTTCGCCATCGGGGTGCCGCTGCTGGTCGCCGCCGGCCAGGCCCTGGTGCTGCGCCGGGTCCGCACCCCGGAGGCGTGGCGGGGCGCCTGGGGCGCGGCCGTCGTGCTGGTCGTGCTGATCGCCTTCGAGCCGTCGGTGCTGATCCTCGCGCTGATTTTCGGCGCGATCGGCGCGGTGATGCTGCGGCGTACGCCACGCAAGATCGGCCGGATCGGGATTGCGCTGGGCGTGCCGTTGCTCGTGCTCGCCCCCTGGTTGCCGACGCTGATCCTCGATCCGGGACGGCTGTTCGTCGGGCCGGACGCCGCGCTCGACGGGGCCGGCCGCGCTCCGCAGGTCTGGGGGCTGCTGATCGGCACCGGGATCGGCCGCGGGTTGCCGCCGATCTGGGTCAGCGGGGTCGTCTTCGGGATGATCTGGGTGGTGGCGCTGATCGGGCTGGCCCGCCGGGCCGAGCGCCGGGCGGTGACCGCCGCCTGGCTCACCGCGGCGCTCACGCTGGCCACCGCCGTGCTGCTCTCGCGGATCGTGGTCTCGGTCCCGCCCTACGGGGCCGAGGTCCGGCCGTGGGTCGGGGCCTACCTCTTCGTCGGCTTCGCGGCGCTACTGCTGGCCGGCGGCATCGGGGTCGACGGACTCCGCGAACGGCTCAACCGGCGCAGCTTCACGTGGCTGCAGCCCATCACCGTGCTGGCCGGGGCGCTGGCCGCGGTGATCACCCTCGGCGCCGGCGCCTGGTGGATGGTCGGCGGGGCCAACGGTCCCATCGAGCGCAGCCGGCTCGACTCCATCCCGCCCTACGTGCTCAACGCCATGGCCACCCCGCAACGGCCGCGGGTGCTGGCCGTCGACCTGACCGGCAACCGGGCCGCCTACTCGGTGCTGTCCGACGGACAGGTGCGGCTCGGTGCCGCCGACCGGGGGTTCGCGTACGGCGGGTCGAAGGAGGCCCGCGCGATCGTCGACGATCTGGTCGTCCGGTTGGTCGCCGGCACCGCGGACTCCGACATCGCACCGCAGCTCGCCGACCTCGGCATCGGCTACGTGTGGGTCAGCGGGGCCGCCGACGAGGTCACCTCTCGGATCGGCAACACACCCGGCCTGGGCACCGCGAGCGGGACCGAACGCGGGACGGTGTGGACGCTCGCGCCGGCCGTGTCGCGCGCGGTGTTGTCGGCCGGGACCGAGACCAGCCCGGTCGCCGGATCGACGATCGCGATCCCCGCCGGTCCGGAAGGTCGTCTGCTCAAGCTCGGTGAATCGGCTGATTCGCGCTGGCGGGCCGAGATCGACGGCCGCTCGCTCGACGTCGTCTCCGCCGGCTGGCAGCAGGCCTTCGCCGTGCCGGCCGCGGGCGGCACGGTGACCTATCAGCTGCGGTCGCCGATGTCGTGGCTGATGGCCGGTCAGGGCCTCATCCTGCTGGTCGCCGCGGTGCTGGCCGCTCCCGGCATCCGCCGCCCCGATGTCCGTGACCCCACCAAGACGGCGCGCCGCGCCGCCACCCTCTCGGAGACCGTCTGATGAGCGACGAGTTCAGCGCACGACTGCGCGGCCGACGAGTCCTGGCTGTCTTCGTCGCCCTCTTCACCGTCGGCGCCATCGGGGCGGGAGGGGCGTTGCTGCCGTCCCAGAGCGCCTCGTCACCGCCGCCCCGCACAACCCAGGTGGGGCGCACCACCGCCGTCTGTGCCGCGGGGACCAGCTCGGTCACGGGTGCCACCCCGTCGGCCCCCGCCACCCCCGATCCGGGTACGCCGTCCCCGGTGGTCCCGGCGCCGAGTGCGTCGGCGGCCCCGAGCCCGGCCGCGACCTCGACCGAAGCCGCCGGCGCGCCGGCCACGGTGGCCGCGGTCACGCTCGGTCGACCCGACGATCAGCCCGGCCGGCTTTCCGGTGCGGGACTGGACGGGTCGGCGACCGAGCTCTCGATCGAGGCACTCGGGCGCGGCGACCGGATCTCCGGCGTCCGGACCCCCGTGGTGCTGACCGCCGACGGGGTGATGGCCACCCGCTCCGTCGGGGCGGTGTTGACCTCGGCCGAGTCGGGGACCGATGCCGGCCTGGCCGCCGCACCGTGTCTGACGCCCGCGACGTCCGCCTGGTTCAGCGGGCTGGGCGCCGAGGAGAGCGACCGCACCGAGCTCATCCTGACCAACCCCGACGACACCCAGGCCCAGGTCGACCTGAAGTTCTACGGCAGTCAGGGCCGGGTGGTCGTGCCGGGTAGCCCGGGCCTGGTCGTCGATGCCCACGCGTCCCGGACGGTGTCGCTGAGCAGCATCGTCGAGGTGACGGGGCCGTTGGGGCTGAGTGTCGAGGCGAGTCAGGGCCGGGTGAGCGCGGTGGCCCGGCGGCTGCAGAGCAAGGACCTCGATCCGGCCGGGGTCGACTGGGCCGTCCCGACCGCCGGCCCGAGCACCACGGTACTGATCCCGGCGGTCCCCGGAGACGCAGGTGCGCGGCGTCTGGTGGTCACCAACCCGAGCGAGGACCGAGCCACCGTGTCGGTCTCGGTCCTGGGATTGCAGGGTGCGTACGTCCCGACCGGCGCCGATCGGCTCGAGGTGCCGGCCGAGTCGTCCACGGTGGTCAGCCTCGATCAGGCCATGGCCGGCGAGGCGGGCAGCGTGATGCTCACCAGCGACCGGCCGGTGACTGCCGCCGTGGTGTCGAACAGCCAGGTCGAGGGAGCCAGCACCGACGTCGCCGTGCAGTCCGGGGCCAGCCCGCTGGTCGGGTCGGGCGTGAGCGCCATCGCCACCAGTTCCGGAACCGACAGCGAGCTGGTGGTGAGCAACGCCGGGGCCGACGACGTCAGCCTGGACTTCGAGGTCCTCAGCTACGACGGGGTCAGCCTGCGCAAGGACGCCCTCGTGCTGGTCCCGGGGAGCACCGCGACGCGGCGCCTGAAGGCCGAGGGTCCCGCGTACGTGGTGGTCAGCGTGCCTCGGGGCGCGTCGGTGATCGGCGGCATCGTGCTGACCGGCAACGGCGAGGACATCGCCGGGCTGGCCACCCTGCCGTTGGTGTCACCCGATCTGGCGGCGCGGGCCCCGCGCAGTGTGTCCGACCCGACGGTCGGGCGCTGAGCCGAAGCGGATCAGTCGTCCGGGTCGGCGGCGTCGGGATCGATCTGATCGACGCTCAAACCGGTCAACGCGGACAGCTGCTCCACCACGGTGCGGTGCACCAGGATGCGCAGCCCGCGCCGACTGGCCGCCCGGTGCTCGAGCGGGCGGCGGTAGACGACGACGCGTCCCGGAGCGTCGGCGGTGGCGTCGACGGCGAGCGCCAGCGGGACCCGATCACCGGCCCATCCCAGCGGCACCACCGGGACGTCCTCGACCCCGACCATCACCCCGGTCAACGCGCTCGGGCACCGCGATCCGATCCGATCGAGCGAGTCGCGTACGGCGTCGGCGAAGAACTCGGCCTTGGTCGCCGGTTGCGGAGGAGTGGCGATGATGCCGGTCAGACCGTTGGGTCGGGCCAGGGGGCCGCGGAGACCTCGGTCGTGGCGATCGCGTCGGTGGGACACGGACGAAGCATCCCACGGTTGTGCCGACCTCGGTTGTAGCGTCGAGCGAGTGGGGACCCGTCGCTGTTCGAGAGCCGGCTGCCCGCGTACGGCCAAGGCGACCCTGACCTACGTCTACCGCGATTCCACCGCGGTGCTCGGTCCGCTGGCCAGCCGGGCCGAACCGCACGGTTACGACCTGTGCGCCCAGCATGCGCATGCCCTGTCGGCCCCGCGGGGCTGGGAGGTCATCCGGCTGGCCGTTCCCGACGAGCCCGAGCCGAGCACGGACGATCTGCTCGCGCTCGCGGATGCGGTACGCGAGGTGGGGCTGTCCTATGATGCTGGCTCCGAGCCGTTGACAGAGCGCCCCACGCATCGCAGCAGTGTGGTCGAGCTGGGCCGCCGTGGTCACCTCACCGTGCTCGCCGACCGCCCTGATTGAGGTCAACCCAGCGATGATCACTCCGGAAATCTTCAAGGCCAACGACATCCGGGGGATCACCGAAGGCCCGTCGCCGCAATGGGACGAGGCCGGTGCGTACGCGATCGGCGCCGCCCTGGTCGACGTGCTCGACCTGACCTCCGCCGAAGGCGGCCCTGGTCGTCGGGCAGGACATGCGGGTCAGCAGTCCCGCGGATCGCCCAGGCGTTCACCGCCGGTGTGCTGAGCCGGGGAGCCGACGTCATCGACATCGGCCTGGCCAGCACCGACGAGTTGTGGTTCGCCTCCGGCCGGCTCGAGCTGCCCGGGGCCATGTTCACCGCCAGCCACAACCCGGGCGACTACAACGGGGTCAAGTTCTGCCTCTCCGAAGCCGCGCCGATCCTGCCCGCGCAGCTGGTCGCGATCCGCGAGAAGGCGATGAGTGGTGAGCCGGTGGCCGCCGAGACGACCGGGTCGTACCGCGAGCAGGACCTGCTCCCCGCGTACGCGGACCATCTGCATGGGCTGGTCGATCTGACCGGCATCCGCCGGCTGAAGGTCGTGGTCGACGCCGGCAACGGGATGGCCGGGCACACGCTGCCCGCGGTCCTCGGAGCGGTCGATCTCGATCTGATCGGGCTCTACACCGACCCGGACGGAACCTTCCCCAACCACCCGCCCAACCCGCTCGAGCCGGAGAACCTGGTCGACGCCCAGCAGGCGGTCCGTGAGCACGGTGCCGATCTGGCCCTGGTGTTCGACGGGGACGCCGACCGCTGCTTCATCATCGACGAGCGCGGCGAGGTGCTCAGCCCGTCCGCGGTGACCGCGATGATCGCGACCCAGGAGCTCGGCCGCGAGCCGGGCGGGACCATCGTCATCAACAAGATCACCTCCTGGGCCGTACGCGAGATCGTCGCCGACGCCGGGGGTCGCACCGTCATCACCAAGGTCGGTCACACCTTCGTCAAGACCGCGATGGCGCAGGAGCAGGCCATCTTCGGCGGCGAGCACTCGGCGCACTACTACTTCCGCGAGTTCTGGGGAGCCGACACCGGCATGCTGGCCGCGATGCACGTCCTCGCGCTGGCGGGTCGGACCGATACCCCGCTGTCGGTGCTCGGGGCCGAGTTCAACCGCTACCTGGCTTCGGGGGAGATCAACACCCTGGTCGATGACCAACAGGTCGTGATGGACCGGGTCGCCACCGCGTTCGACGGCCGCGGCGAGCAGGACCGGCTGGACGGCCTCACCGTTGCCGGGCCAGACTGGTGGGTCAACGTCCGCCCGAGCAACACCGAGCCGCTGCTGCGGCTCAACGTCGAGGCGGCCGATCCGAGGCGCAGATGACGGCGCTGCGGGACGAAGCACTAGGTTTGATCCGCAGCTGAATCCCGAAATCGAAGGAGACTCCATGGCCGTGGAACTGGCCCCCGAACTGCTGGAGATCCTGGCCTGTCCGAGTTGTCACGGCGCCCTGGCCGTCGATCACGATCGCGACGAACTGGTCTGCCTGGCCACCGACTGTGGGCTGGCCTACCCGGTCCGGCACGGTATCCCGGTGCTGTTGATCGACGAGGCCCGCCGACCCGATTCGGAGTAGTCCGGTGACGATCTTCGACGACACCTGGCTGGAAGACCCACAGGCCCTGAGCCGGGCCGACCCGCTGCTGCGCCGGCTGGCCGAAGCGGGCTCACGGGTCCGCCGCGAGACCTTCGACGCCGCCGGCCCGATCGCCGGACTGAGCAATCAGCCGCGACCGCGCGCCGTGATCGCCGCCGGACCCGAGGCCCGGTTCATCCGCGCCATGCTCGAACCGGTCTGCCCGGTGCCCTTCGTCGCCTGGCCGGCCCACGGCCTGCCCGGCTGGGTGGGCACGCTCGACCTGGTCGTGGTGATGGCCAGCGACGGTGCGCCGGCCGGACTGCTCGCCACCGTGCACGAGGCGGTCCGCCGCGGCTGCCAGTTGCTGATCGCCTGCCCGGCCGCCTCCACCGTCGCCGAACACGCCGGCTCGCGCTCGACCACGTTGCTACCGACCTCGACCGGCGACCCGCTGGCCGCGGCCATCGTGGTCCTCGACGCGTTGCACGAGTGGCAGCTCGGACCACCGGTCCGCCCCGAGGCCGTGGCCGTTGCGATGGATCAGGTCGCCACCGACTGCTCGCCCTTCGCCGACGTCTCGATCAACCCCGCCAAGGACCTGGCCATGGCGCTCGCCGATGCGCAGCCGCTGGTCTGGGGCGGCTCGGTGCTCGCCGCGCGTGCCGCGCGTCGTCTCGCCGAGGCGCTGCGGGCCGCGACCGGTCGCGCCGTGCTGGCCGCCGACGCTGACGAGTTGCTGCCCATCGTCGAGGCCGTCGACGCCCGGGACCCCTTCGCCGACCCCTTCGAGGATGTGGTGTCGCCCGACCGCCGACCCGGCCTGCTGCTGGTCGAGGACGGCAACAACGACCCCCTGATCCGTTCCGACCGCGCCCGCCTCGTCGCCTCCGCCGAGCGCGACGATGTCCGGGTCTGCGTCATCGAGCACCTCCACGGCTCCGAGGTGGAGCGCTACGCCACCCTCCTGCAGACGGGCATGTACGCCGCGGTCTACCTCAGCGTGGGTCTGGGTCGCACCCTCCTGTAAGTCGTGGCCGGTGAGTGGTGTCGTGCTGGGGGGGTCGGCGACGCGGCCCATGAAAGGATCAGTGCGTGAGTGCAGAAGGTGGAACCCGCGCGGTGGTCGCGGCGCTGTTGGCCAATACGTTCATCGCGGTGACCAAGTTCGGGGCGTTCGCGCTGACCGGTGCGTCGTCGATGCTCGCGGAGGCGATCCACTCGGTCGCCGACTCGGGGAACCAGGCGTTGCTGCTGGTCGGTGGGCGGCGCGCCCAGCGGGCGGCGACGCCGGAGCACCCGTTCGGTTTCGGACGCGAGCGCTACGTGTTCGCGTTCATCGTCTCGATCGTGCTGTTCAGCATCGGCGGACTGTTCGCGCTCTACGAGGCGTACCACAAGTGGCAGGAGATCGCCGAGGGTCACCCGAACGGGCTGCTCGAGAGCCGGTGGTGGTGGGTACCGCTGGCGGTGCTCGGGCTGGCGATCGTCGCCGAGAGCTTCTCCTTCCGGACCGCGATCGTCGAGTCGAACAAGACCCGCGGCAAGCAGTCGTGGAAGCGGTTCATCCGTTCGGCCAAGGCGCCGGAGTTGCCGGTCATCCTGCTCGAGGACTTCGCCGCGTTGCTCGGCCTGTTGTTCGCGCTGTTCGGGGTGGGGATGACGCTGATCACCCACAACGCGTTCTTCGACGTCGTCGGGACGGCCATGATCGGTCTGCTGCTGGTCGTGGTGGCGGTCACCCTGGCCATCGAGACCAAGAGCCTGCTGCTGGGCGAGGCGGCCGGTCGCGAGTCGGTCGGGCGGATCGAACGAGCCATCTCCGGCACGGCCGGCGTGGATCGGCTGATCCACATGAAGACCCTCCACCTGGGCCCGGAGGAGATCCTGGTCGCGGCCAAGATCGCCGTCACCGGGACCGATACCGCCGCCGACGTCAGCTGACACCATCAACCGGGCCGAGGTCGCCATCCGCGAAGCCGAGCCGATGGTCACCGCGCTCTATCTCGAGCCGGATCTATGGGTCGACGGTCACGAACCGGCTCCCCGTCCGGCTCGCCCGGGCGCTCCCGGCCACTGACGCTCTCCACCGGCCGCGGCCCGGAGAATCGGGAAGCGGCCGGGACGGTCACAGCGCTGCCCTAGGGTTGGCCCATGGAGTACCGCGTTGCCGATCTGACCCTTGCCGACTTCGGGCGCAAGGAGATCAGTCTCGCCGAGCACGAGATGCCCGGACTGATGGCCATGCGGGCGCAGTTCGGCCAGACCAAGCCGCTGGCCGGGGCCCGGATCGCCGGGTCACTGCACATGACGGTCCAGACGGCGGTGCTGATCGAGACCCTGGTCGAGCTGGGCGCCGAGGTCCGCTGGGCCAGCTGCAACATCTTCTCGACCCAGGACCACGCGGCCGCCGCCGTCGTCGTCGGTCCCGATGGCACCCCGGACGACCCGAAGGGTGTCCCGGTCTTCGCCTGGAAGGGCGAGACGCTCGAGGAGTACTGGGAGTGCACCGAGCGCATCCTCGACTGGGGCGACGAGCTCGCCAACATGATCCTCGACGACGGTGGCGACGCCACCATGCTCGTGCACAAGGCCGTCGAGTCGCTCAAGGCCGGTGAAGTTCCCGAGCCGACCGAGGACGACTCCGAGGAATACCGGATCTTCCTGGCGCTGGTGAAGAAGTCGATCGAATCGGGCCGTCACTGGATCGATGTGGCCAACGCGATCATGGGCGTGACCGAGGAGACCACCACCGGTGTCCACCGGCTCTACGAGATGCTGCGCGACCAGCGGCTGCTGTTCTCCGCCATCAACGTCAACGACTCGGTCACCAAATCGAAGTTCGACAACAAGTACGGCGTGCGCCACAGCCTGATCGACGGCCTCAACCGGGCCACCGACGTGCTGATCGGCGGCAAGGTCGCCGTCGTCTGCGGCTACGGCGACGTCGGCAAGGGCTGCGCGGAGTCCCTGCGCGGCCAGGGCGCCCGGGTCATCATCACCGAGGTCGACCCGATCTGCGCCCTGCAGGCGGCGATGGACGGCTATCAGGTGATCACCCTCGAGGAGACCCTCCCGTACGCCGACATCTACGTCACCGCGACCGGGTGCCGTGATGTCATCACCGCCGACCAGATGCGCCGGATGAAGCACCAGGCGATCGTGTCCAACATCGGCCACTTCGACAACGAAATCGACATGGCCGGGCTGGAGCGACTGCCCGGAGCGTCCAAGATCACCATCAAGCCGCAGGTCGACGAGTGGGTCTTCGAGGCGAGTGACGACACCGACCCGCACAGCGTCATCGTGCTCAGCGAGGGCCGGCTGATGAACCTGGGCAATGCGACCGGTCACCCGAGCTTCGTGATGAGCAACTCCTTCACCAACCAGGTGCTGGCCCAGATCGAGCTCTACACCAAGCCCGAGCAATACCCCCTCAGCGTCTACACCCTGCCCAAACACCTCGACGAAGCGGTGGCACGGCTCCATCTCGATGCACTGGGGGTCAAGCTCACCGAGCTCAGCCCCCACGCAGGCCGGTTACCTGGGCATCCCGGTGGAGGGCCCGTACAAGTCCGACCACTACCGCTACTGATTCGTCGGCGACGCCCCACGTCACCGAGGACCACGCCGCTAGAAAGGCTGCCTCGTGAGCATCAAGGTTGCGCTCGAACACCGGACGACCTATAACTTCGACCGGCCGATCTCGATCGGTCCGCACGTCATCCGGCTGCGGCCCGCGCCGCACGCGAGGACGCCGATCGAGGCGTACTCGCTGACGATCACGCCGGCGGATCACTACGTCAACTGGCAGCAGGACCCGTTCGGCAACTATCTGGCCCGGGTGGTCTTCCCGACCACGTCCGACGTCCTCGACATCACCGTCGGTCTGGTCGCGGACATGGGGGTGATCAACCCGTTCGACTTCTTCATCGAGGAGTACGCGGAGTTCTACCCGTTCACCTACAGCCCTGATCTGGCGTCGGACCTGGCGCCCTATCTCGCCACCCCGGATCAGGCGCCGGGCCCGGTGCTGGACGACTGGCTCAAGGCACTGCCGGCCACGCCGGAGGGCGGGATGGCCACGGTGCCGTTCCTGAGTTCGCTCAACTCCGCGGTCAACCGGGACGTCGGCTACTCGGTCCGGATGGAAGCCGGGGTCCAGAGCCCCGACGAGACGCTGAGCCGACGCATCGGTTCGTGTCGCGACTCCGCCTGGCTGCTGGTCGCGGCCCTGCGGCACTTCGGCCTGGCCGCCCGCTTCGTCTCGGGCTACCTCGTCCAGCTGACCTCGGACCAGAAGAGCCTCGACGGTCCGAGCGGGCCCGAAGAGGACTTCACCGATCTGCACGCCTGGGCCGAGGTCTACATCCCCGGCGCGGGCTGGATCGGCCTCGACCCCACCTCGGCGCTGTTCGCCGGCGAGGGCCACATCCCGCTGGCCGCCACCCCCAACCCGGCGTCGTCGGCGGCCATCACCGGGGTGACCGATCGCTCCGAGACCACGATGGACTTCTCGAACACGGTCCGCCGCGTCCACGAGGACCCGCGGGTCACCAAGCCGTACACGCCCGAGCAGGTCGGCCAGTTGCAGCGGGTCGGTGAGGACGTCGACCGGCGGCTGACGGCGGCCGGGCTCGAGCTGACCATGGGTGGCGAGCCCACCTTCGTCTCGGTCGACGACATGACCTCGGCCCAGTGGACCGTGGCCGCCGACGGACCCGAGAAGCGTGAGAAGGCCAACGACCTGGCGCTGTCGCTGGTCGACGCGTTCGCCACCGGCGGGCTGATCCAGCGCAGCCAGGGCAAGTGGTATCCGGGTGAGCCGCTGCCGCGCTGGCAGATCGCGCTGATCTGGCGGACCGACGGCAAGGCGCTGTGGTCCGATCCGTCGCTGCTGGCCGACCCGCACGCCGACGCGGACGCCTCCGATCAGGCGCGGGCACACGCCGAGGCCCTCGGCCGGGCGCTCACCCAGGACTTCGGACTCCCCGCCGAACAGCTGCAGGGCTGCTACGAGGACCCGCTGACCACGCTGGTCAACGAGATCCGCGCGCCCGCCGGCCCCCGGCCCGGCCAGGACCCGTTGACGGCCGATCCTTCGTTGGTCGCCGAGCTCGACCAAGGCGTACCCGATCCGGTCGCCTGGGTGCTGCCCCTGATCCCGTCGTGGTTCGGCGAGGGTTGGGCCAGTGCGGCCTGGAAGACCCGTCGGGGTCGGGTCGTGCTGATCTCGGGTGACTCGCCGGCCGGCATGCGGCTGCCGCTGAGCTCGATCTCGTGGAAGGACCCGGAGTACGAGGGCGAGCCCGACTACACCCGGGCCGGTGAGCCGTTGGTCGACGGCGGACACCCGCAGGCCGTGGTGGTCGCCCCCGACGAGGCGCCGTCGCGCACCGCGGTGGTCGTCGAGGCCCGAAACGGCTTCGTCCACGTCTTCCTGCCACCGCTGGACAAGCTCGACGCGTTCGTCGAGCTCGTCGGCATGGTCGAGCGCGCCGCCAAGGCGGCCGGGACTCCGGTCATCCTCGAGGGCTACGGCCCACCGCCGGACGCCCGGATCAAGACGTTGATGGTCACCCCGGACCCCGGGGTGATCGAGGTCAACGTGCATCCCACCTCGAGCTGGAGCGAGCTCAGCGAGCTGACCCACACGCTGTACGCCGCCGCCCGCCGGCTGCGACTGGGCACCGAGACCTTCGCCATCGACGGCCGGCACAGCGGCACCGGGGGTGGCAACCACATCACCCTCGGCGGCGCCGAGCCGATGAAGTCGCCGATGCTGAAGCGGCCGGACCTGTTGGTCAGCCTGCTCACCTTCTGGCAGCACCACCCGTCGTTGTCCTACCTGTTCTCGGGCCGATTCATCGGACCGACCAGCCAGGCGCCGCGGGTCGACGAGGGTCGTCCGGAGACGCTGTACGAGCTGGAGATCTCGTTCGCCGAGATCGAGCGGCTGGCCGACGACGAGCACCGACCATGGGCGGTCGACCGGGCCCTGCGTCACCTGCTCACCGACATCACCGGCAACACCCACCGATCCGAGTTCTGCATCGACAAGATGTACAGCCCGGATTCGTCCCGCGGTCGGCTCGGCCTGCTCGAGTTGCGCGGCTTCGAGATGCCGCCGCACCCCGACATGGCCCTGGTCCAGGCGCTGCTGGTCCGCTCGCTGGTCGCCCGGTTCGCCGAGGAGCGCTACTCGGCGCCCTTGGTGCGCTGGGGGACCGAGCTGCACGAGCGGTTCCTGCTCCCGCACTTCGCCATGGCCGACATCGCCGAGGTGGTCGCGGATCTGCGCGCCCACGGCTTCGACCTCGACCTCAGCTGGTTCGCCCCCTACCTGGAGTTCCGGTTCCCGCGGATCGGGATCACCGAGGCCGGTGGGGTCGAGCTCGAGCTGCGATCGGCGATCGAGCCCTGGTATGTGCTCGGCGAGGAGTCGAGCTCCGGCGCCACCGCCCGTTACGTGGACTCCTCGACCGAGCGGCTGCAGGTCAAGGTCGAGGGCTTCGTCCCTGGTCGACACCGGCTGGTCTGCAACGGCGTCCCGGTCCCGCTGACCCCGACCGGTACGCCGGGACGCTACGTCGCCGGGGTCCGCTACAAGGCCTGGAAGCCGTGGTCGTCACTGCACCCGACGCTCGAGATCGACTCCCCGCTGCTCTTCGAGATCATCGACGCTCCGAGCCGTACGTCGCTCGGCGGTGCGACCTATCACGTCATCCACCCGGGGGGTCGGACCTACGACCACCCACCGGTCAACGCCCCCGAGGCCGAGGCCCGTCGGGCCCGTCGCTTCGAGGCCATGGGCATGACCCCGGGCGAGATCGACGTCGAGAAGATCGACGCCCAGCTGGCCTGGCGCGCGACCACCCGTCGCGACTACCCGCTGACCCTGGATCTGCGGCGCCGTCTACCCGAGCGCTGGGGTCGTTTGTGACGGTTCTGGGGCGCTACGTCGGCACCGCCCAGGAGCGATCCAGTCGGGGTTCGACGTTCGACGAGTTCGTCGCGCCCGACGGCACCGTACGCACCGCCTGGTCGACCCTGATCGGCGGTGCCCTCGACGACTTCGCCGACACCGGTCTGGCGCTGGCCCAGCGCGAGGTCGCCCGGTTGCTGGAGGACGACAACGTCACCTACACCCCGAGCCCGATCTCAGCGGTCTCGATCGCCGACGAGAAGACCACCCCGGCGCCGGTGCTCGGCGAGCTGACCGACCCGCAGCCCTGGCGGCTCGATCCGGTGCCGCTCATCCTCGACGACCGCGAGTGGGCCTCGATCGAGGCCGGCGTGGTGCAGCGCACCGAGTTGCTCGACGCCATCCTCACCGACCTCTACGGCGCCCGGCGTCTGCTCTCCCGGGGCGCGATCCCGGCGAAGGCGATCCTCGATCACGAGGAGTACCTGCGTCCGGTGGTCGGCTCCGACACCGTGGCCGACCAGCGGCTGTTCACGATCGCCGCGGATCTCGGTCGTGACAGCACCGGCAGCTGGAAGGTCATCTCCGACCGCACCCAGGCGCCGTCGGGCGCTGGCTTCGCGATGCAGAACCGCCGGGTCGTCTCGCGCGTCCTGCCCGACATCTACCACCAGGCCAACCTGCACCGGTTGACCCCGTTCTTCCAGGCCATGCGGCTCGCCCTCGTCGACGCGGCGCCGTCGACGGTCGAGGACCCACGGGTGGTCGTGCTCAGCCCCGGCACCCACTCCGAGACCGCCTTCGACCAGGCCTTCGTCGCCTCACTGCTCGGCTTCCCGCTGCTGGAGGGCAGCGACCTGACCGTGCGTGACGGTCGGGTCTGGATGCGGGTGCTCGGCAAGCTCGAACAGGTCGACGTCATCCTGCGCCGCGTCGACTCGACCTGGATGGATGCGCTGGAGCTCCGGCCCGGCTCGCGGCTGGGGGTGACCGGGCTGCTCGAATGCGTCCGGCAGGGCACGGTCAGCGTGGTCAACAAGCTGGGCTCCGGGATCCTGGAGAATCCCGCGTTGATCCCGTTCCTGCCCGAGCTGTGCGAGCGGCTGCTCGGCCAGTCACTCCGGCTGCCCTCGGTCGACACCTGGTGGTGCGGCGATCCCGGCGGTCTCGACCACGTCCTCAGCCATCTCGACGAGATCGTCGTCCGGCCGATCAGCCGCGGGCACGGGCGGAGCGTACGCGGGTCCGCCCTCGACGCCGCCCAGCGCGCGCGCCTGGTCGACCGGATCAAGGCCGCCCCGCACCGCTTCGTCGGTCAAGAAGTCCTGCCGCTCTCCTCGGCCCCGACCAGCGATCACGACCGGCTGGTCCGCGGGAGCGTCGTGCTCCGCACCTTCACCGTCCGTAGCGGCACGTCGTACACGGCGATGCTCGGTGGTCTGGCCCGGGTCACCGACGACACCGACGAGCGCCGCGGCGTGCTGGTCACCGAACCCGACGGCGGGACCTCCAAAGACGTCTGGGTGGTCAGCGCCGGCCCGACGCCCGCGCCCCGTCTGGTCGCGGCCCGGGGCCGCGACAGCGGTGAGGGCGTGCCGGCCCTGGCCGGCTCGGCCTCGGCGGCCATGGTCCCGCGTGTGCTGTCCGACCTGTTCTGGTTCGGTCGTTACGCCGAACGCGCCGAAGACCTGCTCCGGCTGCTACTCGCCACCCGCAACGTCGGTGTCGAGACCGATCTCGACGTCACCGACGGTCATGCGCTCGAGGTCCTGCTGCACGCGGTCACCCACGTCAGCACCACCTACCCGGGGTTCCTGCGCTCGGGGACGGCGATGAGGCCGGAGTTCCGTTCGCTGCTGCTCGACCGGCACCGCCGCGGGACCGTGGCGCAGTCGATCGGCGCGCTGTCGGCCGCCGCCCAGGGCGTACGCGACCAGCTGTCCGAGGACGTCTGGATGGTGCTGGCCGACACCGAACGCGCGATGTCGGCGCTGGCGGCGAACCCCTACGACCAGGGCCTGCAGCTGACCGACGCCAGTGAGCGCGTGTTGTCGGGGCTGCTCGCGCTGTCCGGCATCGCCAGCGAGAACATGGTCCGCGATCCCGGTTGGTACATGCTCGACTCCGGTCGCGGACTCGAGCGGGCGCTGCAGGTGCTGTCGTTGCTGCGGGTCACCGTGGGGCCGGTTCGCGCCCCCGAGACCGAACGGCTGATCACCGAGGGCGTGCTCACCGCAGCCGAGTCGATCGTCACCTTCCGTCGGCGCTACCGGCGGCGGCCCGGGGCCGAGGGTCTGGTCGAGTTACTGGTGCTCGATCAGCACAACCCGCGCTCGGTCGCCTACCAGCTCAACCGACTCCAGACCGATCTGCGCGCCATCCCCAACACCTCGCCGACCGCCCGCCCGCTGCGGCTCGTCGACAGCCTGATCGAGCGCGTACGCAGCGCCGACGTGGCCGCACTCGCCGACCCGATGAACGGCGAACGACCCGCGTTGTCGATGTTCCTCAGCGAACTGCAGACGCAGCTGCGTGATCTGGCGCTGGCCATTCGCGACCAGTACCAGAAGCAGCCGCCGACCCAGCAGCCGCTGTTCCGACCGTCAGCGAGGGCCTGATGACCGCGTCCTACCGCATCGAGCACTCGACCACCTACACCTACGACGCCGACGTCACCGGCAGTTACGGCGACTTCCACCTCCGTCCGCGCGACCTCGACTGGCAGCGCTGCCTGGCCCACGAGATCTCCATCGACCCGGAACCCGCCGACCTCTTCCGTCACGTCGACCTCTACGGCAACACCAAGACCTACTTCCATGTCGTCCGGCCGCACCTGCTGCTGTCGATCACCGCGATCAGCCTGGTCGAGGTGGACAAGCCCGAATACGACGGCGCCGCCCTCGCCCAGCCGTGGGAGCGCGCCCGTCCGAGCGAGCGGGCCGATCAGCCCGACGCCTGGGAGGCCACCGATTTCACCTTCGCCTCGCCCTACGTCGAGATCCCGCCCGGCATCCGCGAGTACACCGAGCAGTCCTTCCCACCCGGCCGTCCGATCGGCGAGGCCGCGATCGA
This sequence comes from uncultured Actinomycetota bacterium, assembly GCA_963815905.1. Taxonomy (GTDB): domain Bacteria; phylum Actinomycetota; class Actinomycetes; order Propionibacteriales; family Propionibacteriaceae; genus Microlunatus. Next base: position 511,643 of record CAWFIO010000021.1, read on the forward strand.
TCTGATGCACCGGGTCTACGCCGACTTCACCTACAAGTCCGGTGCGACGACCACCAGCACGAAGGTCTCCGAGCTGCTCGAGGACATGCGCGGGGTCTGCCAGGATTTCTCGCACTTCATGGTCTCCGGCCTGCGCTCGCTCGGCCTGGCCGGCCGCTACGTCAGCGGCTACCTGGCCACCCGCCCCCCGCCCGGCAAGCCCCGGCTGATCGGCGCCGACGCCAGTCATGCCTGGGTCGGCGTCTGGGTCCCCGGCACCGGCTGGCTGTACCTCGACCCCACCAACAACCGCCCGATCTCCGAGACCCACGCCACCGTGGCCTTCGGACGCGACTACGGCGACGTGCCACCGGTGAAGGGCGTCATCTTCTCCGAAGCCAAGAAGTCGACCCTCAAAGTCTCGGTCGACATGGCCCCGCGCTGACTCTGGTTGATCGACTACGGGGGCACGGACGGGGCGGGCCGCCGAAAAGGTGTCGGTCGGGTTCGGTCCATGGGTCCGATCTGCGATCCGTACGGGTTTCAGGCGTCTTAGCTTTTCGGCGGCCCGCCCCGTCCGTACCCCCTTCGTCTCAGGCCGCGGGGGGCGCGGGGCGCACTCGACATGGAGGGGTGGCGGGACCACGGCCCGCCTGGGTGAAGGAGGTGCGCAGGGTCGGCGTTCACTGTCGAGGCGTTCCCCGCGATCGGATGGGTGGAGATCAGGTACGGGCGGCTTCTCCCGACGCCTGGCAGAGTGGCGGGGTGCGTGTGTTCGAGTGCTCGGTGTGTGGGGCGGAGCTGTACTTCGAGAACTCGGTGTGTCTGAGCTGCGGGTCGGCGGTGGGGTACGACCGGCGGCGGCGGGACATGGCGGTGGTGGGCGAAGCCGGACCGATCTGCGCGAATCTCGATCGATGCGGGTGTAACTGGATCGCGGACCCGGGGTCGGCGATCGGGTTGTGCTTCAACTGCCGGCTGACCCGGACCCGGCCGGCGGACGACGACGGCGTCGGGCTGCGGCAGTACGCAGTCGCGGAGCAGGCGAAGCGGCGGTTGGTGTTCCAGCTCGACGAGCTGGGGCTGCCGGTCCCGGTCAGCGACGGGTATCTCGGGGTGGCTTTCGATCTGTTGTCCAGCCGACGGGCGCCGATCACGACGGGTTACCACAACGGGGTGATCACGCTCGATCTGGCGGAGACCGATGACGCCCACCGCGAGGCGCTCCGGGCGGGGATGGGCGAGCCGTACCGCACGGTCCTCGGCCACCTGAGGCATGAGATCGGGCACTACTACGCCGAGGTGCTGGCGCTGACCACCGGCCGTCGCGACGAGTTCCGGAGCCTGTTCGGTGACGAGACCGTCGCGTACGAGCCCGCGCGGGAGCGGTACTACGCGGTCGGGCCGGGGAGCGGCTGGGACGCGGCCCACATCAGCGCGTACGCGACCATGCATCCGCTGGAGGACTTCGCCGAGGTGTTCGCGCACTTCCTGCACATCGCCGACGCCGTGCAGAGTGCGGTGGTGTTCGGTTTGCTGCCGGACGACGACGCGGCGGTCAGCGACGTGCGGATGGTGCCGCTGCCCGAACTGATCGAAACCACCTGGCTGCCGTTGACTCGGGCCCTGAACCAGATGAACCGCAGCATGGGGCGCGACGACCTCTACCCGTTCGTGCTGGGGGAACCGGTGATCGACAAGCTCGTCTTCGTGCACGACCTCGTCGCCGGCGGCTAGCCGATGCGCTGCGGTCTCACCCCCGCGGCGCGACGAAGTCGACGAGCTTGGCGCGGCCGCGACCCAGCTCGGCCCAACTGGTCGGTACCTCGATCACGGCCAGGCCACTGGTGGGGAACTTACGGTCGATCTCGCGCCACAGGGGCGAGTCCGCGCGGCGGCACACGTACTCGACCAGATCGGGGATTCCCGGTGCGTGCCCGAGGACGAGTGCGGTGCCGACCTTGCCCGGCACGCTGCGGATCAGCCGCAGCAGGTCGCCGACCGAGGCGGCGTAGATCGAGGATTCGAAGCGCAACTTCTCCCGAGAGGCCCCGCCCGCGACGGCTCCCGCCCAGGTCTCGCGGGTCCGCAGCGCCGACGAGCAGAGCACCAGATCCGGGACCGGGGCCGACGCGGCCAGCCACTGGCCGACCGCCGCGGCATCGCGTCGCCCGCGTCCCGACAGCGGCCGGTCGTGGTCCTCGGCGTCGGTCTTCCACGACGACTTGGCGTGCCGGAGCGCGATCAGGGTTCGCATGACGACCATTCTCCCCAACCGGCCGCGACAGCTCACCGCCGGCGAACCGATCGAAGTCTCCTGAGGCCTGCCGCCGATCGTGTGACGTCGTTAGGCTGCGTCCATGTCGATCGTGCGCGCCGCCGGGCTGGTCGTGGGACTCCTCGTTCTGGCCGGCTGCTCGCAGCCCAGCAGCGACGGGGGACCGACGCCGTCCGAAGCCACCAGCTCCGCGAGCAGCAGTGAGGCGACGTCTTCGTCGGAGTCCGGGTCGCCCAGCGCATCAGCGGACCCGAGCGACCGCGTCTCCCCGAACGGATCCGCGTCGCCGAGCGGCAGCCTCTCGCCGTCCGCGACGCCGGTCGGACCGCCCGTCGGCCCCTCGGGCGGTGCTTCGCCCAGCACGACGTCGGCCAGCTGTACGGCGATCACCCCGCTCCGGGTGGCCAAGATCGACGTCGAGGGCCGGCGGACCACCGAGTTCGCCACCCTGGTCTCCGACGGCCGTAACCTGACTCCGGGCACCCGTGAGCGGAGCGAGTTCCTGACCCCGGGCCTGATCAGTCCGCAGCAGACGGCGATCGCTGACGGGCCAACGGTCAACGCCGTCGCGGCCTTGATCGAGACCCAGAAGCACACCGTGCTGGTCGACCGGCCCGACGCACCCGACGCCGAGGCCAGCCCGACCCGCAAGCCGTTCAGCTCACCGGGCACCTACGTGGCCTACAACGCGTCCTCGCCGCTCACCGCCGCGGTCGTGGTCTTGTGCTCGGGCCAGGAACAGACCTGGACCTTCCGCGCCGAGGGTGACCCCAGCACCGGCGTGATCAACTGCGCGGTCGAACCGTCCAAGAGCAACGGCCTCGCGCGTCAGCTGTACGCCAGCAACTGCTGAGCGATCCTGAGCCAGGGCCTCCGGCTACTCCTCGCCGGCGGCCATCGATTCCCAGATCTTCTTGCAGTCCGGGCAGACGGGGAAGCGCTCCGGATCACGGCTGGGCACCCAGGTCTTGCCGCACAGCGCGACGACCGGCGTACCCATGATCATGGCCTCGGTGAGCTTGTCCTTCGGCACGTAGTGCGAGAACCGCTCGTGATCACCCTCGTCGGTGCGGAACGGACTTTCCTTGGTCCGCTCGTCGACGATGGTCTGGGCCCCGGGACTCAGTTGCTCGCTCACGACGGGGAGTCTAATCCGGGTGGCCCTGCAGAACGGGTTTGACCTCGAGTCGGGTCGAGGTGGTCCACTGGAGTCATGTCCGTCTCGCCCGCTGCCTCGGTAGCAGCGGCACCGCCGCAGGTGTCGCAGCGCCGCCTCACCATCGGTCTGTGCACCAACGTCGTTGCCATCGCGTTCGAGTCGATGGCCGTGGCCACGGCGATGCCGGTCGCGGCGCGGGATCTGGACGGGCTCGCCTACTACGCCTGGGCCTTCTCGCTCTTCGTGATCGGGATGCTGTTCGCGACGGTGGTAGCCGGACGACTGGCCGACCGGATCGGGCCGGTGAAGCCGCTCGCCGTCGGCCTGCTCATCTTCTCGATCGGTCTGGTCATTGCGGGCACGGCCGAGCACATGCTGCAACTGGTGGGCGGTCGGCTGGTCCAGGGTCTGGGCAGCGGGCTGATGAACACCGCGGTCTTCGTCTGCGTGGCGCAGGCGTACGCGCCGATCCAACGACCGCGGATCTTCACCATGATCTCGACGGCCTGGGTGCTGCCGGCGTTCGTCGGGCCGCCGATCGCCGCCTGGCTCACCGTGCAGCTGAGCTGGCACTGGGTCTTCTTCGCCGTCATCCCGCTGGTCATCTTCGGCGGTCTGGTGGCCCTGCCGACGCTGCGGACGATGCAGCGCTCGTACGTACGCCCCCAGGCCGAGCCCGACGGCGCCCGGCCGGCTCCGCTGTGGGCGGCGGGTGCGGTGGCCGTCGCCGCGGCGTTGATCCAGTTCGCCGGCCAGCGGCTCGGTTGGCTGGGTCTCGCTCTGTTCATCGTCGGCGTGACGCTGCTCGTGCTCGGTCTGCCGCGCTTGATGCCGGCCTGCTTCACCCGGCTCGAGCGCGGTCTCCCCGCGGTCATCGCGTCCCGCGGCTTCCTGGCCGGTGCGTTCATCGGCGCGGAGGCGTTCGTCCCGCTGATGCTGGTCGAGTCGCGCGGTGTGCCGCTGGTCATCGCCGGTGTGTCGCTGACCGTCGGGGCGATCGGCTGGACCACCGGCTCCTGGCTGCAGTCGCGGCCCTGGCTCAGGATCCGTCGAGACCGGTTGATCGTGTTCGGCTGCAGCTCGCTCACCGTCGGTCTGCTCGGCACCACACTGGTCGCCGTGATCGCGACGTTGCCCTACTGGCTGGTCGGGGTGGCCTGGGTGTTCTCGGGTCTCGGCATGGGTCTGGCCACCTCGAGCACCTCGCTCGCAACGATGACGCTGTCGGCGCACTCCGAACAGGGACGTAACGCGTCGTCGCTCAACCTGTCCGACGCACTGGGTGGCGCGTTGTTCGTCGGCGTCTCGGGGACGATCTTCGCCACCCTGCACGGCAGCGCCGCACGGTCGCTGACCTTCGGGTCGGTGCTGGCCGCGATGGTCCTGGTCGCCGTGCTGGCCGTGCTCGTGTCGCTGCGCATCGGCGCGGTCAGAAATGAGTTTGCGGAGGCTGACGCCTAAGCTTCTCCGAGTGTCTGTTCGTCGTGATCTGAGTGCGTCCGGTCTGTCGCCGGCGTTCCCGGCGCGGGCGGCGTGGGGCACGGTCAAGGTGCTGCGGGCCTGGCAACAGGATGCGCTGGACCGTTATCTGGCCGACGAGCCGCGGGATTTCCTCGCCGTCGCCACCCCCGGTGCGGGCAAGACGTCGTTCGCTCTGACCCTGGCGGTCAACCTGCTGTCGCGTCGGCAGATCGACCGGATCATCATCGTCGCGCCGACCGAGCATCTGAAGACGCAGTGGGCCGAGGCGGCGGCGAAGGTCAACCTGGCGATCGACCCCCACTTCGGCACCAAACAGGGCCGGACCAGCAAGGACTACGCCGGAATCGCGCTCACGTACGCCGCGGTCGGGCTCAACCCGCTGGCCCTGCGGATCCGCACCGAGGCGTTCAAGACCCTGGTCATCCTCGACGAGATCCACCACGCCGGCGACGCGCTGAGCTGGGGCGACGGTGTACGCGAGGCGTTCGAGCCCGCGGCCCGGCGGCTGATGCTCACCGGTACGCCGTTCCGCTCCGACGCCAACCCCATTCCGTTCGTCCGCTACGAGCGCGACGGCTCGGGCGGTCTGCGGTCGGCGGCTGACTACACCTACGGCTACGGTCAGGCGCTGGCCGACGGCATCGTCCGGCCGGTGCTGTTCATGGCCTACTCCGGCGACCTGCACTGGCGGACCAGCGCCGGCGACGAGGTGTCGGCCCGACTCGGATCACCGCTGACCAAGGACCTGACCGCCCAGGCATTGCGTACGGCACTCGACCCGAACGGCTCGTGGATGACCGCGGTCCTCCGAGCGGCGGACACCCGGCTGGCCGAGGTCCGCACCCACGTTCCGGACGCCGCCGGACTGGTCATCGCCACCGATCAGGAGAAGGCCCGCGCGTACGCCGAGACCCTGCGTTCGATCACCGGTCGCAAACCCGTCGTGGTGCTCAGCGACGAGGCCCAGGCCAGCAAGAAGATCGCCGCCTTCACCGACAGCGAGGACCGCTGGATGGTGGCGGTCCGGATGGTGTCCGAGGGCGTCGATGTCCCGCGGCTCGCCGTAGGGGTGTACGCGACCAGCACCGCGACCCCGCTGTTCTTCGCGCAGGCCGTCGGCCGCTTCGTCCGGGCCCGGTCCCGCGGCGAAACGGCGTCGGTCTTCGTGCCCAGCGTGCCCAACCTGCTCGGCTTCGCCGCCGAGCTCGAGCGCGAACGCGACCACGTCCTCAAGGCCCCGGCCCAGCGCGACGAGTCGGAACTCCTGGTCGAGGCCGAGCGGACCCTCAGCGAGCCCGACCTGCCCGAGGGCCAGTTCACCGCACTGGCCAGCGAGGCCGACTTCGACCGGGTGGTGTTCGACGGCGGTGAGTTCGGGATGACCGCCCAGGCCGGCAGCGACGAGGAGCAGGACTACCTCGGCCTCCCCGGGCTCCTCGAACCCGAGCAGGTCAAGGATCTGCTGCGCCGCCACCAGGCCACGCATTCCCAGCGTCGCCCCGATGTCCCGACCCGCAGCGCGCACACCGAGCTCCGCGAGCTGCGCAAGGAGCTCAACGGTCTGGTCGCCGCCTGGCACCACCGCACCGAGCAGCCGCACGGCGTCATCCACGCCACTTTGCGGTCGGAGTGCGGCGGTCCGCCGTCGGCGATCGCCAGCGCCGAAGAGCTCCAGGCACGCATCGACCACATCCGCGACTGGGCCATCCGGGGCCGGCGTTGACCGAGGTGCCCACCCCGCGCCGAGCCGTCGTGGCCGGGTCGTCCCGCGTCACCTTCGCCCACCCCCAGCTGCCCGAAGCGCTCGACGACCGGCTCAGTTCTGCAACTGGACCATCACCGCGGGCAGCTCGTCGATGATCTCGCGGGCCAGGAAGCCCAGCCGACCGACCCGGGCGGCCAACCGGTCGCCCGCCGAGGCGTGCGCATAGTTGGCCCAGACCGCGGCCTGCTCCGGGTCGGCTCCACCGGCGAGCATCCCGATCACCGCGCCGGCCATCACGTCCCCACTGCCCGAGGTGGCCAGGCCGTCGTGACCGGCGTCGATCTTCCAGCTCCGGCCGTCGGGGTGGACGACGTAGCCGCCCGCCGAGACGACCGCGCCGTAGCCGGCCGCGACGTGGACCTCGGTCGACGGACTCTGATCGGTCCGCTCCGCCGCCCCGATCCCCTCCAGCAGCAGGCCGAGCTCACTCGAGTTCGGGGTGAGGACGAGGCGCCCGGTCGGCAGTTCGAGGGCCCCGTGTCGTTCGGACAGCGCCCCCAGGGCGTACGCATCGAGCACCAACGCGGTCTCCGCACCCAACCGCGGGATCGCCCAGACCAAAAGCTCGGCCGCCTGCTCGAGATCGTTCAGGCCGGGACCGATCAGGACGGCGTTCGCTGCGCCGAGTTCCCGCTCGAGCCGATCGCTCCCCGCGCCGAGCACCGCGCCGGCGTCGTTGACCGGCAGCGAGATCACCCCCGCCTCGGGCATGGCCACGGCCATCGCGGCCGCCACCGGGGCGGCGACCGCAACCGTGAGGTGGCCCGCGCCGACCCGTAGCGCCGCCAGGCCGGCGAGTTGCACCCCGCCCGGCGTCTCGGTTGCCCCGCCGACGACCAGGACCCGGCCCCGGGAGTACTTCGAGTCATTGGGGCCCGACCAGCTGGGCAACGCCCAGTCCCGGAGCAGGGCCGGCGACACCACCGTCGTCGCCACGTCAACGCCCCTGGGGGAGCTGGGGCTCGCCGCCGTGCTCGGTCACCGGCACGGCCTGTTCCTCGAGGTGGCTGACGTCGTTGAACCGAGTCAGCTGCCAGGCACCCGACCGGTCGCGGACCAGTTGGGTGATCGAGACGTTCCGGACCGGGGTGGCTGCACTGATCTGGAGGACCTGCTCTTCCGACAACTGCTCGCAGACGAATCTGAACAGCAGGACCAGGGCGTCGTGGCAGACCACGAGCGCCCGGGTCCCGTCGGGGAGATCGTCGAGGTCGCGCAGGAAGCTCCGCACCCGGAGCGCGACATCCACCCAGGACTCGCCGCCGGGCGGGCGATGGTAGAACTTCCCCAGCCAGCGCCGGCGCTCCGCCTCGTACGGGAAGCGGGCGGCGACCCCACGGGTGGTGAGCAGGTCCAGGACTCCGAGCTCGCGGTCGCGTACGCGCTCGTCGATCCGGACCGCTTCGCTCAGACCGGCTGAGTCCAGGGCGAGCGAGGTCGTCTGCCGGGCCCGGAGATACGGCGAGGACCACACCACGGTCGGTGTTCCGTCGGCGAACAGGGTGGCGAAACCGGCGCCCAGGGCTGCCGCCTGCCGGGCGCCCACCTCGGACAGCGCGACATCGGCGTCGCGGTGGTCGATGGTGATGATCTCCGCGCCCTGGGCGTCGGCGGCCGCGGCCGCCGCATTGCCCAGGCTCTCGCCGTGTCTGACCAGGATGAGTTCACGCGCCGTCATTGCTGCTCCTGTCGTTCCATCGCTCGGGCCGTCCATCGCGGAGATCGCCCGGGCGTGTCCGAAACGGGAGAATAGTCCCCAGGCCCGTTACCCGCGGCGGGCGATCACCACCACTTGCATATCGAATTGATCTCTCCGCCCGCTTTTTCGACGTGACCTTCGTAGGCTGCTGGGAGCGATGCCGGGGGCGGCGTCGCTGTCGGCCGGATGCGTCGGGTCGACCAGCAGCCGGGGGTTTCATGACATCAGAACATCAGACCGGGGAGTCACGCGCGAACCGCCGGCATCTCCGGGTGGTCAGTCGTCCCGGCGAGCGCCCGGCGCTACCGACGGTGGCCGTGGTGATCTGCGCGGACACCCGACGCGATTGGGACGACCTGGACCGCTCGCTGCGTTCGGTGCTCGACCAGACCGCCCGGCCCGACGAGGTCTGGCTGGTCGTCGAGCGGGACGACCTGCTGCTCCGCCGGGCCCGGCGCAGTTTCGCTGCTCGCTACCCACAGCTCCGGATGATCGTCAACGACCGTACGCCGGGTCGCTCGGGCGCCCGCAACACGGCGCTCGACCACGTCCGCACCGAGGTGGTGGCCTTCGTCGACCCGGACGCGTTCGCCGCGAACCGCGACTGGCTGGCCCTGCTGCTCGCCCCGTACGCCGACCCGGCCGTCGAGGCGGTCGGGGGAGCGGCGACGCCGTCGTGGACGCTGGGCGACATCCGCCCGCCGATGCTCCCGGCCCGGGGTGGCGAACGTGGGGAACTCGACTGGGTCGTCGGCTGCACCTCGCCGGGTCAGCCCGCCGTGCAGCAGCCCGCGGCGAGCGTGATGAGCGCGAACATGTCGTTCCGACGGTCGGTGTTCGACGCCGTCGGTGGCTTCGACGAGCAGGTCGACCCCCGGGTGAGCGCGCTCGGCGACGTCGAACGCGAGCTCTGCGTCCGGATCCGCGGCACCCGCCCCGAGGCCGCGATCGTCTTCGAGCCGACGGCCCTGGTCCGGCACCGGGTCCGCCCGACCGAGCTCACCTGGCGCAACCTGGTCCAGCGGTCCTACCGGGCCGGGACCGTGCGGGCGGCCGTGGCGGCGTCCGTCGGGGTCGATCCCGCCCAGGTCCGCCCGGCCGGCCTGGTCGGCAGCGGCGTACGCCGGCAGATCAAGGCCGCGGTCGCACCCACCGAGACGCACCGGCTGCGGCGGCTGAGTGGGGCCGGAGCCCTGGTGCTGGCCTCCGCGGCGACCGCGGCGGGCTTCGTCAGCGGGCGGATCCGCGGGGCCGTGCTGGTGCCGGCGCTCGACCCCGCCGTTCCGTCGCGGCGCGAGCCGCTGAGGTCCGCCACCGGCTAGTCCCCGACGCGTCACGAGCGCAGAAGCAGGATGGTCACGAACATCGAGATGGCGAACAACGCCAGTCCGCCGATCGCCAGCAGCACGTAGTAGATCACGCCGCGGCCCGGTCGCCGTTCGGCGGGCTGCGCAGTCGCCCCCGCGTGGGCCGGGGTCGACAACGATCCGACACCCGTCGGCATCGTCCCCGTCGTCCTCGCGTAGGCCGGCGACGGCTGCGAGTAGCCCGAGGCCGGCTGGGCCGGGCCGGGGTGCGGTGCGTACGCGGCCGCCCGGTTCGCGGTCGGGTGCGCGGTCGGGCCGGTGGGCATCGTGCCGACGGTGGCGTCGGACTGGGTCTGCGGGGTGGGGGCGGAGCGCGGTGCCGCGGCCGACCGGGACCCGCCGGACTCCAGCTGGCGGGCGATGAGGTCGAGCGCGTCGGCCAGCAGCAGGGCGGTCGGCGGTCGGCGATTGCGGTCGTACGCGAGCCCGGAGATCATCACCGCATCGAGCGAGGGCGGGGCGTGCAGCCGGCCGGCGATCGGTTCGGGCTGCAGACGCTGGTCGCGGGACAGGATGTCGGAGATCCCGGTGACCGGGAACGGCGGGCGCCCGGTCAACATCGCGTAGGTCACCGCGGTCAGCGAGTAGATGTCGGCCCGACGATCGAGCTGCACCTGGCCGGTGGCCTGCTCCGGGGCCATGTACGACGGGGTGCCGGCGGTCATCGTCGCGCCGACCGCGTCGATCAGTGATTTGGCCACCCCGAGGTCGGCGATCAGCACCCGGGTCCCGCCGCCCGGGCCGGTGGTGACCAGCAGATTCCCCGGGGTCACGTCACGGTGGATGATGTCGTTGGCGTGCAGGACCTCGAGCGCCCGACACGCCGCCGCGCAAAGCTGCAGCGCGCGGACCGGGTCCACCCCGTCCTTGCGGAGGTCGTTGAGCGAGCCGCCGGAGATGTAGTCCATGACGAAGTACGGCCGACCGTCCTCGAGCGTGCCGATGTCGTAGACCTGGACCAGCTGCGGGTCGTGGATCCGGCGCATGATCCGCGCCTCGGCCAGGAAGCGCTGCCGCACGTCGTCGTTGGCGGCCCAGTTCTCGGCCAGCACCTTCACCGCGACCGGCACATCGAGGTCCTCGTCGTGGCCGAGCCAGACGGTCGCGAACGATCCGGCGCCGATCCGACGCTCGATCGCGTACCGTCCGATCCTGTTCATGGTGGCCCCATTCTCGCCCGACACCCGGGTCAGTCCCAAGCGCCCTGGCGGAACCCCGGCCGAGCAGAGAACCGGGGGCAGAGACGCGACCGATGGTCATCGGTACGTCAGCTGCCCCCGGTCGTCGCTCGGATCGGTGTGGTCTGGTGGAGACCGGTGCTCAGTCGGTGCGAGCAGCCAGACCTTCCAGCGTCGCTCGGGCGCCGTAGGTGTGGAGCGAGTCCAGCGTGGCCAGATACGGCTCGGTGAAGGCCGGCTCGTCGACCAGATCACCGAACAACTCCCGGTTGGCCACGAAGGCCAGCCGGTCGTCGCGCTGGGTCCGGGCGATCCCGGTCAGCTGGTCGGACAGCCGGTCGACCACCGTGAAGGACTCGCCGTCCTCGTCCACCCCCTCGGCGTAACGCGCCCAGCTGGCCACCACGGCGGCCGACAGGGTGACGTCACGACCGGCGGCCAGGTTCTCCCGGATGACCGGCAGCAGCCACTTGGGGATCCGGTCCGAGCTCTCCGCACACAGCCGGGCGACGGTGTCGCGGACGGCGTCGTTGGAGAACCGTTCGATCAGCTTGTGCTTGTACGCGGTCAGATCGATGCCCGGCACCGGTGACAGGGTCGGCGTCGCCTCGCGGTCCATGTAGCCGAGCAGGAAGTCCGCGAACAGCCGATCCTGGGCCACCTCGTGCACCAGCCGGTAGCCGGCCAGGTAGCCGAAGTAGCACAGGGCCTGATGGCTGGCGTTGAGCAGTCGCAGCTTCATCAGCTCGTACGGCTCGACGTCAGGCACAACCTGGACCCCGACCTCTTCCAGGGCCGGCCTTCCCTGCGAGAACGCATCCTCCAGCGCCCACTGGGTGAAGGGCTCGCAGACCACGGGCCAGGCGTCCTCCACCCCGAACCGCTCACTGATCTGTGCGCGGTCGTCGTCGGTGGTGACCGGGGTGATCCGGTCGACCATCGAGTTGGGGAACTTCACCTCGCTCGCCACCCAGTCGCCGAGCTCGGCGTCACGGAGTCGGGCGTACGCGGTGAACACCTCGGCCGCGATGTGTCCGTTGCCCTGGATGTTGTCGCACGACATCACCGTGAAGGGTTCCAGGCCGCGCTCGCGTCGCCGGACCAGGGCCTCGGTGACCAACCCGAAGGTCGTGGCCGGCACTGCGCCCGGTTGCAGGTCGGCCCGGACCGCCGGGTTGTCCGCATCGAACTTCCCGGTGACCGGATGGAAGTTGTAGCCACCCTCGGTGACGGTCAGCGAGACGATCCGGGTGCTCGGATCGGCCATCTTCTCGATGACTGCGTCCGGGTCGTCGGGCGCGTACAGGTATTCCACGATGGACCCGATGACTCGGGGCTGCCAGCCATCGACCGGATCCTTGAGGACCAGCGTGTAGAGGCAGTCCTGGCTGACCATGGCGTCGCGCATCCGGAGGTCGAACGGCATCACCCCGACCCCGCAGATGCCCCAGTCGAGGGCCTGCCCGGACTCCATCAGCCGGTCGATATACATGGCCTGGTGAGCACGGTGGAATCCACCGACGCCGAAGTGCACGATGCCGGTGGTCACCGCCGATCGGTCGTAGCCGGGGACCGGGATGTCGAGCTGATCGAGGTTCGCTTGCGTCAATGCCGTCATGGGACGATCCTCTCGTTCACTTCACCGCACCGAGCGACAGGCCCTGCACGAGCTTGTCCTGGGCCGCGAAGCCGGCGATCAGGACGGGCAGCGAGACGACGACCGCGGCGGCGGCCAGCTTCGCCGCGAACAGGCCCTCACCGGTGATGAAGCTGCCGAGGTAGACCGGCGCGGTCCGGGCCACGACGCCGGACGCGAGCCGGTTGGCCAGGAACAACTCGTTCCAGCTGAAGATGAAGCAGATCAGCGCGGTGGCCGCGATCCCGGGGGAGATGATCGGCACGATCACCGAACGCAGGGTGGTGATCAGCCCCGCACCGTCGAGCGAGGCAGCCTCGAACAGCTCGACCGGGATGTCGGCCAGGAACGAGCGCAGCATCCAGATCGCGATCGGCAGGTTCATCGAGGTGTAGAGCACGACGAGCAGGTTGATGTTGTCGAGCAGGCCGAGGTTCTTGGCGATCAGGTAGATCGGCAGGATGCCGGCGACCAGCGGCAGCATCTTGGTGGTGAGGAAGAAGAACATCACGTCGGTCCACTTGTCGATCGGACGGACCGAGAGGGCGTACGCGGCCGGGATGGCCAGCAGGATGACCAGGATCGTCGACGAGAACGACGCGATCACCGAGTTGAGGATGGGGGCGACGGCCTGACCACCGGCGAAGAAGTTCTCGAAGTTGGCGAAGCTCAGCGGGGCGAGGAACTGCGGCGTGGCGGCCGCGGCGTCCTGCTCGGTGTGCAGGCTGGTCAGCAGCATCCACAGGATCGGGGAGATGAAGAGCAGCCCGACGATCCAGGCCACGACCCCGGCGAGGATGTTGCCGACGCTCGAGCCCTGCTTGCGGGCCCGGCGGTTCGAGGCGCGGCGCTGGTGCGCGAGCTTGCTGGGCGCGGGTGCCAGTGCGGTGGTCATCGGTTCTCCTCTTCGAACAGGCTGGACAGGTTGCGCAGCACCATGGTGGCCAGGAAGATCGAGCCGATCACGACGAGCACGCCCTGGGCCGAGGCCAGGCCGTAGTCGTTGGCGTTCTGCAGGGTGTTGAACACGCCGAAGGGCAGGTTCGCGGCGCCGAGTCCGATCCCACCGAAAACGTAGATGGTGTCGAACTGCTGGATGATGTAGACCGCGCCGAGCAGGCCGGCGAGCTCCAGGTAGCGGCGCATGTGCGGCAGGGTGATCTGGCTGAAGGTCTGGAAACCGCTGGCACCGTCGACCTGTGCGGCCTCCATGATGTCGCCGGGGCGCGATTGCAGCCCGGCCAGCAGGATCAGGGTCATGAACGGGGTCCACTGCCAGATCAGTTCGAACTCGACGGCGAGCCGGGGGAACTGGGTCAGCCAATCGATCCGCGGGCCGCCGACGACGGCGAGCAGACCGTTGTAGAGACCGGAGTTGACGTCGAACATCAGGTAGCGGAACAGCTGGGCCGCCGCGACCGGGACGATCAGGAACGGCGCGATCATCATGGTGCGGACTGCGCCGCGACCGAAGAAGTCGCGGTTGAGCAGCAGGGCGATGCCCAGGCCGAGCAGCAGCGAGACTCCCACCACGGTCACGGTGAGCACGACGGTGAAGAACAGCTGCGAGCGGATGCCCGGGTCGGTGAAGACGGTGACGAAGTTGCCGAACCCGGCGAAGCCGAACAGATCGGGTCGGGTGGCCTTCCAGTTCAGCAGCGAGATGACCAGCGTGAACAAAAACGGCAGCTGGGTCAGGAAGAACACGAAGATGAACGCGGGCAGCAGGGGGGCCCGCTTGGACCAGCCCTTCTTGTCCAGCCAGCGATCACGGAACGGAGCCTTGGGTGGCTTGGCCTTCTTCTTCGATCTCGCCGGCGCAGCGGCGGGGGTTGCAGTCGCGGTAGCCATCGTGGGTTCCGCCCTTTCTCGAATCGCATCAGCAGGAGAACCAACTGGGGGCAGATAACGCGGGATTCCGCAGGCGGAGCGTTATCTGCCCCCAGTTGGTCGGGGTGGCCGGGGGCTACTGGCCCTGGTAGACCTTGGTGATCTTCTGGGTGGCGTACTCCTGGCCGGCGTCGAGCGCCTCGTCGACGGTCTTCTGACCGGCGATGACCGCGGAGATGTCCTCGGAAACCTTCTGGCCGACGTCGGTGAACTCGGGCACGTCGACGAACTGGACACCGATGGTCGGGCGCGGCTGCACACCCGGGTTGACCGGATCGGCATTCTGGATCGCCTCGAGCGTGGCGTCCGCGAACGCCTCGGCGGCCTTGCGGTAGTCGGCGTTGGAGTAGGTCGAGGTCCGCTTGCCGGCGGGGACGTTGGCCCAGCCCTGGTTGGCCCCGGCCAGTTCCTCGTACTTCTGCGACGACGCCCAGGAGACGAACTTCCAGGCCGCGTCCTGCTTGGTCGACTTCTTCTCGATCGCCCACGACCAGGCGTACAGCCAGCCGGAGGCCTTGGTCACCTTGACCGGGGCCTGGACGTAGCCGACCTTGCCCTTGATCGGGGAGTCGTCGGCCTCGAGCTTGCCGGCACCGGAGGTCGCGTCGTACCACATCGCGACCTTGCCCTGCTGCATCGCCGACAGGCACTGGTTGAAGCTGGCCTGCGCGGCACCCGACTCGCCGTGCTCCTTGATCAGGTTCGTGTAGAAGGTGGTGGCCTCCTTGAACTCGGGGGCGTTCACCTTCGCGGTCCAGTCCTTCTCGAACCAGGTGCCGCCGAAGGTGTTGACCACCGTGGTCAGGGGCGCCATCACGTCACCCCAGCCGGGCTTGCCCCGCAGGCAGATGCCCTTGGTGTCACCGGTGTCGAGCTTCGCGGCCGCCGCGGCGACCTCGTCCCACGTCGGGTTGGCGGGCATCTTGACGCCGGCCTTCTCGGCCAGGTCCTTGCGATACATCAGAAACGACGACTCGCCGTAGAACGGCTCGCCGTAGAGCTTGCCGTCCGGACCCTTCAACGAGTTCGTCATCGACGGGAAGATGTCCGCCTGGTTGAACTCCTTGTCGTCCTTGTAGGCCTGGATGTCATCCATCGACCAGAGCCACTGGTTCTTGGAGTAGAACGGGATCTCGAAGTTCGACAGGGTCGCCACATCGAACTGACCGGCCTGGTTGGCAAAATCCTGCGACGCCAGGCTGCGCATCTCACCTTCCTCCTTCACGGTGAAATTGACCTTGATGCCGGAGGCCGACGTGAACGCGTCGATGTTCTTCTGCAGATCGAGCATCTGCGAGTTGTTCACCATGAGGACGTTGATGGAGGTGTCGGCACCGTCGCCGCCGCCACCGCCGCCGCCGGCGCCGCCCGCACCGCTACACGCGGCGGTGGCCACCAATACTGCGGACAGGCCTACTGCCGCCGCTACCTTTCGATTCCAACGCATGTGGAGTCGATCCTTCCTGGAAGTGCCTGGGAGGGCATCTGGGCCGAGTCGGCCATGGGGAGTCGAGCGTTGGGTCGAGCGACCTGACGCCGGTCGGAACGGCTCTCGGTCGAGGCGGGGTGCGCGGCACGGTCAGTACGAGCGGGGGTCGCCGAGGGCCGAAGCCGCTGGGTGATCGCCGATCTCACGCTGATCAGTAGTCCTCGTTCCACGCTCGATGATGTGAGCAGTCCACGTGTGTGTATATGTATAGCGGAACCGAGGCATCTTGCCCAGGCCTGTTGAAAATCAGCCCGAATCTGCCCGAATGTCGCCAATCTGTCGATGACCGGGCCGCACCTGTGTGGAGTCTGTTGGTCCTCTCAGCCCTTCTCGGCCGCGTGGTATAAGCCCGGCCGGTACGGTCGGGGGAACTACCATGAGCGGGTGTCCGACATCCCCATAGGCTCCCCGCCGGTCCCGCCGGGACGCCACGCCGCGCCGAGCGGTTGGTACGCCGACCCCGTCGACCAGCAGCACGAGCGCTACTGGGACGGCTGGCAGTGGTCGCGCAACACCCGCCCCCGTGAGCGGCCGGCCGGTGGCGGCGCCGCGCCCTCGGGTGGCGGACAGCCCGGTGGGTACGGCCAGCCCAACCCCTACGGTCCGAACCCGTACGGGTCCCCGGCGCCCCGCCCCAGCCCGTACGGCCCCGGTCCGCAGGACGGCGGCCAGGGGGGCGGCTACGGCGCCAACCCCTATCCGACCCCGGGCACCCCGGCGCCGTACGGATCCGGCTACCCGCAGCCGGGGCCCGGCGTACGCGCCGCCTTCACCGCCGACGGCGTGCCGTTGGCCAGCTGGGGCGCGCGGTTGCTGGCGGTGATCATCGACAACGTGCTGGTCACCGTCGCCGCCTCCGTCCTGACCTTCCGGGCGATCTCGCGGATGGCGGAGCAGTTCATGAGCCTGATGCGTCAGGCGGCGCAGGGAACGGTGATCGACCCGGCACAGGCCAGTCAGGTCTTCGACCCGAGCGACCAGTGGGCGGTGATCGGGGTGACCCTCGCCGTGGGGTTGATCTACCACGCCGGGTTCCTGCGCTGGAAGGGCGCAACACCGGGCAAACTGGCCGTCGGTCTCCGGGTCACCCCGGTCGATCGTGGTCGTGATCCGGGCGCGCTGGGGTGGTCCTCGATCGCGGTCCGGGTGGCCGTGTGCCTGATTCCGGGCGTCATCAGCATCGTCGGGCCGATCTTCCGTCTCGTCGACGTGTTGTTCCCGCTGTGGCAGCCGAAGCGACAGGCCTTGCACGATCTGGCCGCCAAGACCCAGGTCGTACGACCAGCCCAGCGGCCCTGAGAAGCGGCCTTTCTGCTGGTCACAGTCCCATTCCGATGTGATCAAGGAAACTGGACAACCTGGCTGGCTTGGCTATATTGACCCTTGGTCGGGGCGTTCCGGGCGCTCCTCTCCCGATTCCACGGGGGCCTCTCGCCCTATGAGGACTCTGTGTTGAGTACGCGTCGTTTTTCGCGCCTGGCCGCGCTGACGCTCGCGCCCCTGTTGGCGCTGGCGGCAGTAGCGCCGACCGCGGACGCCGATGCGACCGACGGCAAACTCACCGTGGTGGTCCAGCTCGACGTCAACGGCAACGGGAACTACGACCCGGAGATCGATCAACCGCAGCCCGGGATCCTGATCGTCGTCACCGACCCGACCGGGCTCAGCGTCAGTGGGCGGACCGACGCCGAGGGACGCTACGAGATCGAGGGTCGGCCCGAGATCGGCGGTGGCCGCTATTTCGTGGTCGCCGAAATCCCGGCGGACCGGCCCGACCTGACGCCCGTCGCCGGCAGCCCGACCTTCGCACCGATGAGCACCACCGTCGATGTCGCGTCGGAGGACAAGGCGGTGCGGATGGGGGTGGCCATCAAGGTCCCCGAGCCGGAGTCTGCCCCCGCCCCCGCCCCCGAGCCCACCGCCGATGTGGAACCACCGGCCACCGATGTGGCGCCGAGTGAAGCCTCGGAACAGGCGCGCTTCGCCGTCGGTGACCTGGTCTTCCAGGATCTGAACCGGTCCGGCGTACGCGATCGTGGCGAACCGGCCGAGTCGCGGGTCAGCGTTCAGCTGCTCGACGCCGACGGCGACATCCTGCGGTCGACCCAGACCAACGCGAACGGCTACTACCTGTTCGACAACCTGCGGGCCGGCCGCTACCTGATCCGCTTCGCCGGTCTCCGTGACACCATCCGTTTCGCCCCCAGCACGGTCGGCGCGGACCGGTCGGTCGATTCCGACCCGGACTACAGCGGGATGACCCCGCCGTTCACCCTCGGGGTGGGGGAGTCCAACGTCCGCGCCGCCGTGCCCGCCGACGGTGTCGAGGCCGGTTACATCAACACCACCATGGACGCCGGGGTAGCCCCGGTGCGCTACGCCGTGGTCGACCGGGTCTGGCTGGACGTCAACGGCGACGGGGTGCAGCAGACGGCCGAACCGCCGGCCGCGGCCACGGTGGCCCTGCTCGGCCCGACCGACGCGGTGATCGCCACCGCGCAGACTGATGCCCAGGGTGTGTACGCCTTCACCGACCTGACGGCCGGGACCTATCAGCTGCGGTTCGAGGGCCTGCCCGCCAACCGCTCGTTCACCGCGCGAGCGGTCGGATCGGATCGCTCTGTCGATTCCGACGCCGACCCGGCCACCGGTCGGACCGCGGCCTTCAAGCTCGAGTCGGGCGCGGCCGGACTCGTCGACGCCGCCGACGCCGGTGTGCCTGGTGTGGACTTCGTCAACCGCGGGCTGGCGGCGGGCCTGGTCGGCTCGTACGAGGTCGGCGACACCGTGTGGCGCGATGCGAACGGCAACGGGGTCCTCGAGCCCGGCGAGCCCGGCGTGAGCGGGGTTCGGGTCGAGCTGCTGAACGCCGACGGCAGGGTGCTGGTCACCAAGACCACCACCTCGCGCGGCCGCTACACCTTCAGCCGGCTCCCCGCCGGAAGCTACCGGGTACGGTTCAGCGGCCTGCCGACCGGGCAACGGTTCACCGCGCCGCTGATCGGGGACGACCGCGGCGTCGATTCCGACGCCGGTCCCTCCGACCCCGCTCCCGACGGTGCCCTGCGGGGTGAATCAGCCGTGGTGGTCATCGGTGACGACCACCCCACTGACACCACGATCGACGCCGGGCTGACCCCGGCCGCCGGTTACACCGCCCCGCCCTCGGCGGCCGCCGGGTCCGGCGCCGCGCCGAGCGACTCCGAACTGGCCGAGACCGGCGGGGTCGATGCGGGCATCCCGCTCGGCGGGCTGCTGCTGCTGATCGGTGGCGGGGGCTGCCTGATCATCGAGCGTCGGCAGCGGCGAGGACCCGGCCGACGCGGATGAGTCGGCGACGGATCCGCGCCAGCGCCGGATCGTCCCAGTGCTGCGGCCCGGTCCGGAGCTGACGCTCGGCCTCAGCGGGTGAGGCGTCGTCGATCAATGCCGCCACCGCCGCCACCACCCCCCACAGCGAGGGACCCCCGTTGGTCCACTGCACGGTGAACGGGCAGTCGCGTTCGATCAGCCCGGAAAGCTGGGCGATCAACGGCCCTGGAGCCGGACCCGAAGCGATCGCCGCTCGGTGACCGGCCGCCTCCACTGCGTCGGCCGCCCGGTCCCACCGTGGTGCATAGGGCAGCCCCACGTACAGCTCGACCTCCTCCGACCACGCGTCGGCCAGGGCATCGGCGGCGGCCAGCACCCGGGTCGCGTTCCCGGCCAGGTCGTCGAGGTCACGCAGGGTCGACTGGACGGCTTCGACGCGTACGCCGAGGAGTTCGCGGCGAGCCAGGCCCAGCAGCCCGCCGGCCCCGGTCGAGCTGGTCACCAGTACGGCGGTCTCGGCGCCGGCGCCGGTGTTGGCGCGGGCGACGGCGGCCACCTGGTGGTCCCAGATGGCGAGCCGGTCGGCGGCGGACGTCGCGAGGTTCGTGAGCTGGACGCCGAGATCGGCGGACCCGTCCGCGATCAGGGTCAGGTCGTCGATCGGGAACGGGATCTCCATGCGGGCGATTCTGCCGCCGCCCCGGAGCCCTCAGGAAGCCGGGACGAAGATCGTCGGCAGGACGGGATCGCCGCGCGACATCTTCAGTGCGTCACGCGGGAGCTCGGCCCGGCGTACGCGATGCCGCTCGCGCGCGGCGTCGAGCGGCTCGTCGCCGACGACCTCACCGGCCCGTACCAGCGGGACCAGCAACGGGCGCAGGTCGACGT
The DNA here is from genome assembly GCA_963815905.1 of uncultured Actinomycetota bacterium. Taxonomy (GTDB): domain Bacteria; phylum Actinomycetota; class Actinomycetes; order Propionibacteriales; family Propionibacteriaceae; genus Microlunatus. The sequence continues at coordinate 531,765 of CAWFIO010000021.1, forward strand.
CGTCCGACCGCACCTCGGTGTCGATGCCGATCAGCTCGGCATCGGCCACCCCGCCGCGCGACCGCCGGGCCGGATGCTTGCGGCCGCCGAGCGAGGCCTTGTCCACGCTCTTCTTGGCCACCGGTACCAGCGGCCCGTCGGGATCGTCGCCGGTGGCCCGGGATACGAGCTTGTAGACGAAGCTCGAGGTCGGATGCCCGCTTCCGGTGACCAGCGCGGTCCCGACGCCGTACGCGTCGACCGGGGCCCCGGCCAGCGAGGCGATGGCGAACTCGTCGAGGTCGCTGGTCACGATGATCTTGGTCTTTTGGGCGCCGAGCGAGTCGAGCAGCTCACGGACGTCGCGGGCCAGCACGGCCAGATCGCCCGAGTCGAGCCGGACCGCGCCGAGCCGGCCGTGGCTGAGCTCGACTCCGATCCGGACGGCGGCGAACACGTCGTAGGTGTCGACCAGCAAGGTGGTCCGCTCGCCCAGTGCGGCCAGCTGTGCGGTGAATGCCTCGCGCTCGTCGCCGTGCAACAGGGTGAAGGCGTGGGCGGCCGTGCCGGTGGTCGGTACGCCGTAGCGTCGGCCCGCCTCGAGGTTCGACGTGGCCTGGAAGCCGCACACGTACGCCGCACGGGCTGCCGCGACCGCGCTCAGCTCGTGAGTGCGCCGCGAGCCCATCTCGACGCAGGGCCGATCGCCGGCCATCGCGGTCATCCGCGACGCGGCCGAGGCGATCGCGGTGTCGTGGTTGTAGATGCTCAGCAGCAACGTCTCGAGCACGACCGACTCGGCGAAGCCCCCCTCGACGATCAGCACCGGCGACCCGGGGAAATAGATCTCGCCCTCGGGGTAGCCCCAGATGTCGCCGGAGAAGCGGTAGTCGGCCAACCAGCCCAGCAGGTCGTCGTCGAGCCCGACCTGCTCACCCAGGAAGGCCAAGGCCTCGTCGTCGAACCGGAACTGCCGCAGGGCCCGCAGCGCGCGGCCGACCCCGGCGACCACGCCGTAGCGGCGGCCCTCGGGCAACCGCCGGGCGAACAGCTCGAAGACGCACCGCCGGTCGGCGGTCCCGGACCGGCGGGCCGCCTGCACCATCGTCAGCTCGTAGTGGTCGGTCAGCAGCGCCGTGGTCGGCACCTCGCGCGGACCCCAGGTCCGGTCGTCGGCACTCATCTGCTCAGCCAACCACGACCCCGACCGACCGTGGCTGTCGCCTCGGAGCGCCCGGGGTCGCCCGTCAGCCGCCACCACTCGGTCGAGCCGGGTGGATCGACAGGACAGAATGGACCCATGGGTGAATCGGTGGGCGAGACGGCGCCGCTCGGCGGCACCGCCGTCGCAGAGCGGCCGGACGTCGACACGTTGGCCCAGACTCCGTGGGTGACGATCGTCTGGGACGACCCGGTCAACCTGATGTCGTACGTGACCCACGTCTTCGTCAACTACTTCAACTACTCCAAGGCCAAGGCCGAGCAGCTGATGTTGCAGGTGCACCACGACGGGAAGGCCATCGTGTCCAGCGGCAGCCGGGAGTCGATGGAGCGCGACGTCACCGCCATGCACGAGTACGGGTTGTGGGCAACCCTGGACAAGGCCGACGAGTAGACCGTGAAGAAATTTCACCGCCGCCGGGGCGTGATCAGCACCCGGTTCAGCGCGTACGAGGTCGAGCTGCTCTCCTCGCTGGTCGGGCAGCTGATCGACCTGGTCACCGATGGTGACCCCGACAGCCTCACCCCGCCCGAGGATCCGTTCGAGCAGCTGGTCCAGGGCCTGGCTGCAGACCCCGACCAGCCGGAGACGCACGAGGATCCGGTGCTCAAGCGGCTGTTCCCGAACCCGTACCCGCACGACGACGCGGCCTCCTCGGATTTTCGCCGCTACACCGAACGCGGCCTGCGCACCCGCAAATTCGTCGACGCGCAGCTCGTGCTCCGCGACCTGGCCGCGACCGAACTCGGCAGTCACGAGGTCCGGATCACCCCGACCGACGCCGACGCCTGGCTCCGCACCCTGACCAGCGTCCGGCTGGCGGTGGCCACCCGGCTCGACATCACCGACGCCGAGTCGGCCGAGGAGCTGGCCGAGCTGCCCGACGATGATCCGCGCGCCTTCCTGGTCAGTGTCTACGACTGGCTCGGTTTCGCCCAGGAAACCCTGATCTCGTCGCTCTAGAGCTCGCTGCTGGAGGCTCGCTGATGCGGGGCGGCTTGAGGTGGGACATGCGTGGGACATGCCACCGCGCCTCATCGTCGCAGTGGCTCTGCCTGCACTTGAATGACCGAGAGGTGCTGCGGAGTTCAAGGTCATGATGGACTCTGAACGGCCGCTCGGGCGCGTTCGTGGGCCACGCGTATCCGATGGTTGATCAAGGGTTTTTGTTGCGGGTCGACCCATTGCGGCGCCAGCCATTCGGGTAGTCCTTGGTGATTCATTCTCACTGTCCAGCCGCGTTGGAGGAAGTTGTGGTGGTGATAGACGCAGAGCAGGGTCAGGTTGTTGAGGTCGGTCATGCCGCCGTCGATCCACGGGATGATGTGGTGGCGTTCGCAGTAGTCGGCTGGGTGCGTACACCCGGGGAATGAGCATCCGATGTCGCGGGCGATCAATGCCATGGTCTGGTGTCGGGTGGCGCAGCGTTTTCGGCGCGCCAACTGGAGGGGCACTCCGTGTTGGTCGAGCATCACGGTGAACACGTCGGCCTGATTGGCCATCCGGACCACGGTGTCGGTGGAGAGCTGTGCGCCGGTGGTGGTGGTGGCGTGCCCGGTGCGGTGGGTCAGGTCGTGTGCGTCGATGGTGACGATCACCGTGACCGGGGGGCCGTCGGTCCCGTTCTCGCGGACCGTGCCTTCCCGCAGTAGCCGGTCGCAGAGGTCGTTGAAGGCGTCGTGTTGACGTTGGCCGAAGGTTCGCTCGTCGATGACTCTGGCTCGCCGGGCCCGGGTGTCCGCCTCATCACCACCGGTGCTAGCGGTGTCGGTCGCGGTGTCGGTGCTGGTGTCGGGGTCGGCGCCGGGGTCGGTGGTGGTGTTGCGGTGGGGGTAGTCGACGCGTGGTTTGGACAGGGGTCGGAGGAGGGTGGCGAGTTTCGCACCGCATTCTGCGGTGAGCCGGAATTTTCCGGTGTAGGCGCCGTCGGTGGTGGGTTTGAGCTCGAACCAGCGTCGGTCGTGGTTCAGTTCGTCGTTGGGGGTGGTCCCGTCGGGGTGGATCGCATCGACCACCCGTTGGGTGAGGATCCGTAACTCTTCGGGGTTGAAGATCGTGGCGTCGTCGACGAGGAGTTTCTCGCCGGCGGCGATGTCGGCGGGGTCGAACCCGGCCCGGTCGATCGGTGTCAACGCTCGGGTGATGATCAGGGCCTTCTCCATCGACACCTCCCCGGCGGCGACGGCGGCGGCGACCAGGGGTCGAACCGGTCCGAGTTCCTCGCCCAGCATGGACCGGCGGGGCCCGAGTTGTTCGTAGGCGTGGACCCGCCGATTCGCTTCGGCTTTCGAGATCCGCAGCGCTGACGTCAACACCCGCGCCAGATTCCCCTGGCACAGGGCGGTGGCGGCATCGGAGCGGTCCAGACCCGTCAAGATCTGGAGGTTGATCTGCGACCATCGGTCCTGCAATTGCTCCAGTTGTCGAGCTCGAGCGATCTGCTCCTCGACCGGAAAAGCATCAGAATGCAGCAGTTGGTGGAGCACCGTATCGAGCGCGGCATTCAACGAGGCGATGGCCTCATCCATGCCGGTGATTCCCTCGATCTCCATAGGCCAATTGTAGTAGAACATCTGTTCGAATACAACACTCTCCTGGTGGCCCGGCATGTTATGTCCCAGAACATCGGTGACAGTTCCGCATCACGACATCGGTGACGCTTCGGATGGTTTTGGTGGTGACACTTGTGGCGCGAGGATTCGGCGGTGGCTGCCCATGAACCTATTGATCCCCGTGTCCGCCTCGCGATCGCTCAGTGGCCTGACGACGCCCCGCGCGGTGCGGTCTCGACCTTTTGTGCCGAGCACGCCATCTCGCGTAAGTCGTTCTACCTGCTCCGTAAACGGGCCGCAGTCGACGGGCCGGCTGCGGCGCTCGAGCCCAGATCCCGGCAGCCAAGAAAAGTCTTCGGACCGCCACGCCGCCGACCGATCTGCCCGCCGGCACCAGCATCAGAAAGCTTGGCAGCGCCGGCACCCTGACGATGGACAGGGTCACCTACCTGGTCGGCGGGCAACACGGCTTCCAGCAGGTCCTCGTCATCATCGACGGCGACAAGATCACCGTCGCCGACTTCCACGGCGAAGTCCTCATCGAACACACCCGACCCGCACCCGGCATCACCTACGTCGGCAACGGCAGACCCGCGGCCAACGCCCCAAGACCACCGAAGCGTCACCGAAGTCCTGACACACCATCTGTCACCGATGTCCTGATCCAGAACAGTCACCCATGTCCTGAGACATCACACCTGGTGGCCCGGCACCCGTCGTGACCGGCGGAGGGTCTCGTCCTCGGCGTTCTTCACGACCCAGGCCGGCTCTTCGAGTGCGGTTGCCGGCTCGGCGTAGGGACTCGATCCGCTCCGGCGGATAGCTCGTGAGCCGGTGATGCAGCACGGTCAGCGGCTGCGCAAAGCCTGATCGGACCAGGCTCAGACTTCGTCCAGGTCGAGCTCGACGACCAGTGGGCGGTGATCGGAGAGCGCGAGTCGGGGAGCGGCGGTATGGCGCACGGTGCCCAGCCGACCGCGCAGCAGGATGTGGTCGATCTGACGGCGCGGCCGCTCGACCGGGAACGTGGGGTGGCTGGCGAGAGCGCGGAACCCGCTGATCCGGGCCGGCAGCCGACCGGCCAGGTTGAAGTCACCCATCAGCACGGCGGGCCCACCCACCTTGGCGAGGGCGCGGCGGATGTCGACCAGCTGTCGTCGGCCCCAACCGGGGACGAACGAGAGGTGGGTGTTGGCCACGACCAACGGCCCGACCGGCGTGTCGATGTGGGCGATCAGCACGGCCCGCGGTTCTTCGGTGACCATCACCAGCCGCCGCGTCTGCCGGATCAGGATCGGCACCCGGAACGGGAGCTGGGGGAGCTGTCGCACCTCCCAGGAGCGGACCGGGTAGCGCGAGATCAGCGCGATTCCGTACGCGGCCGTCCCCGGCACCTCGGCCTCGCGGGCCGACAGCCGGGTCACGCCCGGCGTGCCGGCCATGGCGGGGGCGAAGTGGTAGCTGGTCGCACCCATCGCCTCCGCGGCCACCGCGGTCAGGTCGGCCAGGTGCGAGCGCGGCTGATCACGGTCAACTTCCTGCAGTCCGAGGATGTCGGCATCGAGAGAGCGGACCGCCTCGCCCAGCCGGCTCAGGTCCACGACGCCGTCGCTGGGCGCCCGGCCGTGCAGAATGTTGAAGGTGGCCAGGCGCATCGTCGATGGGCGCATGAGAAGAACCTACGACGCGGCACCCACAGTGTCCGTGGCCCCGACCGCTGGGCTCGACGGAGGGCGACCTCGGCACCGTCTCACGCTCCGGATGGGCTGCTCACAAGGTGGACCGGCTCCTAGGCTGGGCGACGTGTTGAACATCACCCGCGCCCACGTGGAGTCGATGATCGCCCATGCCCGGGCGGACCACCCGGACGAAGCCTGCGGCGTGATCGTCGGCCCCGAGGGCAGCGACGACCCGGTCCGACTCGTCCGGATGACCAACGCCGAACGCTCGCCGACCTTCTACGTCTGGGATTCGAGCGAGCAGTTCCAGCTCTACAAGGACATGCAGGCCAACGACGAGGAAATGGTCGTGGTCTACCACTCGCACACCGCCACCGAGGCCTACCCGTCGCGCACCGACATCGGTCTGGCGACCGAGCCCCAGGCTCACTACGTCCTGGTCTCGACCGCCGAGTCCGGGTCGGGCGAGGGGCCGGTCAGCGTCCGCTCCTACCGCATCCTCGACGGCACGGTCACCGAGGAAGAGATCCAGGTCACGGAATAGCGCCCCCGGCCCGACGTGTTGGGCCTAGTGAGTCGAACGCGAGGAGCAGAGCTGATGGCAGTAGAGGTACGGATCCCGACGATCCTGCGCACCTTCACCGGTGGGGCGAAGGCCGTGGAGGGCAACGGGGACACCCTGCTCCAGGTGATCGACGACATCAACGGGCGCAACCCCGGACTGAAGGACCGCCTGGTCGAGTCCGGTGGTCTGCGTCGCTTCGTCAACGTCTACGTCAACGACGAGGATGTCCGCTTCGTCGGCGGCCTCGAGGCGGTCACGGCCGACGGTGACGTCATCGTCGTCCTGCCGGCCGTCGCCGGCGGCTCGTGACCCGCTACGCCTCGCTGGCCGAGTCGGTCGGCCACACCCCGATGGTCGGCCTGCCCCGGCTGTCACCCGGGTCGGGCGTACGACTGTGGGCCAAGCTCGAGGACCGCAATCCGACCGGTTCGATCAAGGACCGCGCCGCCCTGAGCATGATCCGGGCGGCCGAAGCCGACGGAACCCTGCGTCCCGGCGCGACGATCCTCGAAGCCACCAGCGGTAACACCGGGATCTCCCTGGCCATGGCGGCGAAGCTCGGCGGTTACCGGCTGATCTGCGTGATGCCGGAGAACACCTCGATCGAACGCCGGCAGATCCTGGCCATGTGGGGTGCCGAGATCGTGTCCTCCTCGGCCGCCGGCGGATCGAACGAGGCCGTCCGGGTGGCCAAGCAGTTGGCCGCCGAGCACCCCGACTGGGTGATGCTCTACCAGTACGGGAACCCGGCCAACGCCGAGGCGCACTACCTCACCACGGGCCCGGAGATCCTCGAGGATCTGCCCGAGGTGACCCACGTGGTCGCCGGGCTCGGTACCACCGGCACCCTGATGGGGATCGGCCGCTTCTTCACCGAGGCCAAGGCCGAGGTCAAGATCATCGCCGCCGAGCCGCGCTACGGCGAGCTGGTCTACGGGCTGCGCAACCTCGACGAGGGCTTCGTCCCCGAGCTGTACGACGCCAAGTACGTGACGTCGCGGTTCTCGGTCGGCGCGCGCGACTCGGTCCGCCGGGTCCGCGAGCTCCTCGAACGCGAGGGCATCTTCGCCGGATTGTCGAGTGGCGCGATCGTGCACGCGGCGTTGGCCCAGGCGGTCCGTGCGCTCAAGGCCGGCGAGACCGCCGACATCGTGATGATCATCTGCGACGCCGGCTGGAAATACCTTTCCACCGGCGCCTACACCTCGGACCTCGACGCCACGGAGGACTACCTGGACACCCAGGTCTGGGCGTAGTCCAGGCGACCTCTCCCGCGCTGGATCGCCGCCTCACCCGCGCTATTGGTCGAGGCGGACCGTGGCGGTCCCCCGGGTGCAGCTGCCGGTCGGGGGGATGTCTACGACGTCCCCGTTCGCGGTGCGGGTCGATCGTCGGCTCACCGAGACCAACGGAACTGTCGGGGCGGCCGCGTAAACTCACGGCCCGTGATGCTCCCCGATTCCGATGCGCCGATCGGCATCTTCGATTCTGGCTTCGGCGGGCTGACCGTGGCCCGGGCGGTGATCGATCAGTTGCCCAACGAGGACATCGTCTACCTCGGTGACACGGCGCGCTCGCCCTACGGGGAGCAGCCCATCGCCAGTGTCCGTGAGTTCGCGCTCGAGTGTCTCGATCACCTGGTCGCGCAAGGGGTCAAAGCCCTGGTCATCGCGTGCAACTCGGCGAGTGCGGCGGTGCTCCGCGACGCCCGCGAACGGTACGCGGTTCCGGTGATCGAGGTCATCATCCCGGCCACCCGGCGGGCGGTGGCGGCCACCCGGACCGGACGGGTCGGGGTGATCTGCACCGAGGCGACCGCGACCTCGCAGGCGTACGACGACGCCTTCGCGGCCGCGCCGCACATCGAGCTGCACACCGTCGCCTGCCCGACGTTCGTCCCGTTCGTCGAGGCCGGGATCACCGGCGGGCCCGAGCTGTTGGCCAGCGCCCAGCTCTATCTGCACCAGCTGCAGCAGGCCGACATCGACACCCTGATCCTGGGCTGCACGCACTACCCGCTGCTCGCCGGCGTCATCTCCTACGTGCTGGGCGAGCGGGTCAACCTGGTCTCGAGTGCCGACGAGTGCGCCAAGCAGGTCTACGCCGAGTTGACCCGCCGCGGTCTGACCCACGACCGACCCCGGGTGGCCCGGCACCGGTTCCTGACCACGGGCAGCCCGGAGATCTTCGAAGGCGTGGGGGCCCGGTTGATGGGTGGGCTGGTCGCCGACGTCGAACAGTTCGTCTGAAGGGGAACGGCGTGGAGCTGGTCGTCATCGGCTGCAGCGGATCGGTCTCGGGGCCCGATTCGCCGGCCTCGTGTTATCTGGTCCGGTCCCGGCACGCCGGGCGGACATTCTCGCTGCTGCTCGATCTCGGACCGGGGGCGTTCGGCGCGCTCTACCGCGAGATGGACCCGGTCGATCTCGACGCGGTGGCGCTGACCCACCTCCATCCCGACCACTGCCTCGACGTCTGCGCGCTCTACGTCGCCTCGCGCTACTCGCCCAGCGCACCCTGGCCGGCCAAGACCGTCTACGGTCCGAGCGGTACGGCGAAACGGCTCGAGGCCGCGTACGAGGCGCCGACGGCGATCGAGCCGGGCCCGGGACTGAGCCAACAGTTCGCGTTCGTCGACTGGCAGCCTACGCAGCGGATCGGGCCGTTCGAGGTCGCGACGATCCGCGTCGATCATCCGGTCGAGGCGTACGCGCTGCGGATCACCGACACCAACCCCGGCGGCGGCACGCTGGCCTACTCCGGTGACACCGGTCCGACCAGCGCGCTGGTGCAGATCGCCCGGGACGCCGACGTGCTGCTGGTCGAGTCGGCCTTCCTCGACCGGCCCGGCAACCCGCCCGGGCTGCATCTCAACGGCCGGGAGGCGGCGGCCGCGGGGTCCGCCGCCGCAGTCGGAGCGGTCATCCTGACCCATATCCCGCCCTGGCACGACCGTCAGCGGGTGCTGGCCGAGGCGGCGCCGCACTTCCCGGGCCCGGTCGAGCTGGCCACGACCGGCGCGCGATGGACGATCGGGGCCCCGTCGCGGTGAACACGTCCTGCGCGATGCCGCCACTAAGGTTGCCCGGTGACTTCTCGAGTTGACGGACGTGCCCTTGACGACCTGCGCGATGTGCGGTTCACCCGCGGCTGGCTCAGCCAGGCCGAGGGCAGTGTGCTCGTCGAATACGGCGACACCCGCGTGCTGGTCGCGGCCAGCGTGACCGAGGGCGTGCCGCGGTGGCGCAAGGGCTCCGGACTCGGTTGGGTGACCAGCGAGTACGCGATGCTGCCGCGGGCGACCAACACCCGCAACGACCGCGAGTCGGTCAAGGGTCGGATCGGCGGCCGCACGCACGAGATCAGCCGGCTGATCGGCCGCAGCCTGCGCGCGGTCATCGACTACAAGGCGCTGGGTGAGAACACGATCGTCCTCGACTGCGACGTGCTGCAGGCCGACGGCGGGACCCGGACCGCCTCGATCACCGGGGCGTACGTCGCCTTGGCCGACGCGATCAGCTGGCTGCGCGACCGCAACGCGCTGGTCGGCGAGCCGCTGACCGACAGCGTCGCGGCTGTGTCGGTCGGTGTGGTCGGCGGCTCCCCGATGCTCGACCTCTGCTACGCCGAGGATTCGGCCGCCGGCACCGACATGAACATCGTGATGAGCGGAGCGGGGGAGTTCATCGAGGTGCAGGGCACCGCCGAGGGGGCGCCCTTCGACCGGGCCGTGCTCGACCAGTTGCTCGATCTCGGTACGGCTGGTTGCGCGCGTCTGACCGAGCTCCAGCGGGCCGCGCTCAGGTGAGCCCGAGCGAAGCCGCTGAGTCACCGGCGCACGAGCTCAGGGTCGTCCTGGCAACGCACAACGCGAAGAAGTTGACGGAGTTGCGACGCATCGTGGCTGCGGCGGCGCCCGAGATCGAGGTGCTCGGTCTGGCCGACGTCCCACGGTATCCCGAGCCGGCCGAGACCGAGTCGACCTTCGAGGGAAACGCGTTACTCAAGGCTCGGGCCTGCGTCGAGGCCACCGGTCTGCCCGCGTTGGCCGACGACTCGGGGATCGCGGTCGACGTGCTCAACGGGATGCCCGGCGTCCGCTCGGCCCGGTGGTCCGGACCCGACGCGACCGATGCGTCGAACAACGCCTTGTTGCTGGCCCAGCTGGACGACGTGCCCGACGAGCGGCGTACGGCCCGCTTCGTCTGCGCCATGGCCTTCGTGCTGCCGGACGGCACCGAACACGTCCGTCTCGGTGAGATGTCGGGGCTGCTGATCCGGGCCGCCCTGGGCCAGAATGGCTTCGGCTACGACCCGCTGTTCGTGGCCGGGGGGAACACTGTGACCAATGGCCAGCTCGACAGTGCCGCCAAGGACGCCATCAGTCATCGCGGCCGGGCCGTGCGGGCCATCGTCCCGGTGCTGATCGACGAGCTGAGGAAGAACCCGTCATGAAGAACTATCTCGATCTGCTCGACCACGTCCTGACCACCGGCACCCGCAAGGGCGACCGGACCGGGACCGGGACGCTCAGCACGTTCGGCTACCAGATGCGGTTCGACCTGGCCAAGGGCTTCCCGCTGGTCACGACCAAACGAGTGCACACCCGGTCGGTGATCGCCGAGCTGCTGTGGTTCATCCAGGGCTCGACCAGCGTGAAATGGTTGCACGAGAACGACGTGACCATCTGGGATGAGTGGGCCGATGCCGACGGCGAGCTCGGGCCGGTCTACGGCCACCAGTGGCGCTCGTGGCCCACCCCCGACGGACGGCACATCGATCAGTTGGCGGCGGTGATCGACTCGATCAAGCACAACCCCGACTCGCGTCGCCACCTGGTGAGCGCGTGGAACGTGGCCGATCTGGCCGACATGGCGCTGCCGCCGTGCCATGCGATGTTCCAGTTCTACGTCGCCGACAACAAGCTCTCGTGCCAGCTCTACCAGCGATCGGCCGACGTGTTCCTCGGCGTCCCGTTCAACATCGCCTCGTACGCGCTGCTCACCCACCTGGTCGCGCAGGTCTGCCGGCTCCAGGTGGGGGAGTTCGTGCACACCCTCGGCGACGCCCACCTCTATCTCAATCACCTCGACCAGGCCCGACTCCAGCTGACCCGCGAGCCCCGGCCACTGCCTCGGCTGGTCCTGGACTGCGCCCCGCGCGAGATCGACGACTTCACCCTCGACTGCATCCGGATCGAGGGCTACGACCCGCACCCGGGCATCAAGGCCCCGATCGCGGTCTGAGCCGGAACACGCGCGCATGAGCGAGATCACCGCCATCGCCGCCGTCGCCCGCAACGGGGTGATCGGCGCCGACGGTGACATCCCGTGGCGGATCCCCGAGGACTGGCAACGCTTCAAGCGGGTCACCATGGGTCAGGTGCTGATCATGGGCCGCAAGACCTTCGACTCGATCGGCCGTCCGTTGCCGGGTCGCACCACCATCGTGGTCACCCGCGACCGGAGGTGGCGTGGGGAGGGCACCCGGGCCGCGCCCACCGTCGACTGGGCGATCGACGAAGCCCTGCTGCTCGAGCCCGCCGTGGTCTACGTGGCCGGTGGCGGGGAGATCTACCGGGCGGCCTGGGATCGGTTGACCAGTCTGGACATCACCGAGGTCGAGCGCGACCCCGAAGGCTCGGTGACGTTTCCGATCATCGACCCGGCCGTGTGGACGGAGTCGTCCCGCGCACCGCACGCCGGTTTCTCGTTCGTCCGCTACGAGCGGCGCCCCGGTTCCTGAAGCGCTCCGACACGTCGTCATCGCTTCCGGGAACGACGGTTTCAGCGCTGTCGAAGGCAGCTTCGCGAGCAACGGCTTCGGCAACGGTGCCGGTGCCGGTGCCGGTGCCGGTGCCGGTGCCGGAGAAACGGTGTGCCGGAGAAGGGACTCGAACCCTCACACCCGTAGGCACAGGAACCTAAATCCTGCGTGTCTACCAATTCCACCACTCCGGCGCGCCCAGCAGATTACCCGTTACGCCGCGGGGCCGGGTGCCGATCCGGCCGGCCCGGGGGCGCGAGCCGGGGCCGGACGCTACAGCTTGAGTTCTCGCCGGAGGCGGTCGACGTGGCCGGTGGCCTTGACGTTGTACTGCGCAACGGCGACCGTCCCGACCCCGGAGGCGTCGACGTCGATCACGAACGTCGAGCGGATGACGCCCTCGATCAACTTGCCGTAGAGCAACTTCTCCCCGTACGCGCCGTAGGCCAGGAGCACAGATTTGTCCGCGTCGGACAGCAGCGGGAAGGCGACGTGCTGCCGCTCGCGAAACTGCGCGAGTTTCTCCTGACTGTCGGGCGAGATGCCCAGCACTTCGAGCCCAGCGCCGTGGAACTCGCTCATCGCTGCAGTGAAGTCGACGGCCTGGGTGGTGCACCCGGGCGTCATCGCGGCCGGATAGAAGTAGACGACGACCCGCGAGTCGGGGAAGTCGGCCAGTGACACGTCGTTGCCGTCGGCATCGGGCAGGGTGATCGGGGGAGCAGGGTCGCCGGGGGACAGTCGCGTCGTCATGGCTCCAGTATCTATGTGGGGAGACGACCCCCCACACCCCCCGCGTGGTCGGTCGTCGCCCGGGTGCGGCAGGCGAGGAAGTGGCAACTCCGCACGGGTGTCCCACCCGTGTGACCGGCTGGCTCCGTCGGGGCGCGTCTGCAATACGCTGTCAACGCCGGAGCAACACCGTCCGAACCGAAGAGGGGAACCCCGTGGCCGACAACAGCCGCACCCGATCGCAGATCGAGGCTGATCTGGGCGCGACCCGTGATCGGCTGACCGCCTCGCTGGAGGCGCTGATCGATCAGGTTCACCCCAATCGGATCAAGCAGCGGGGCATCGGCCGGCTCAAGGAGGTGGCCCGCAACGCCGCCGAGAGTGCCAAGTCGCTGGTCTTCAACGCCCGTGGGGATCTGCGCCGCGACCGGCTGATCGCCGTCGGCGGAGCCAGCGCCGGCTTCGCCACCTTCCTCATCGTCGTCCGGGCCATCGCCCGTCGCCGGAGCGCCCGCTGAGCGTTCCGGGACCACGGCCATGAGCGACGCGGACGCGCTGCCGATCCGGATGCTCCACGATCGTGTACTGGTCTCCACCGACCACGAGTCGGGGGACCGGCGCAGCAGTGGCGGTATCCTCATCCCCGCCACCGTGGCGATCGGGCGCCGGTTGTCCTGGGGTGCGGTCGCGGCGGTCGGAGCCTCGGTGCGCGTGGTGAAGGTCGACGACCGGGTGTTGTTCGACCCCGAGGACAAGGCCGAGGTCGAGGTGCGCGGCAAGGATTACGTCCTGCTGCGCGAACGTGATCTTCATGCGGTGGCCGCCGAGCGGCTGCAGGACGGTCAGACCGGGCTCTACCTCTGACGTGTGTCAGGGCGGAGTCATGGTCGCGACGGCCCGCGTAAGAAATCTAAAGGTTTCTTGAGAGGCGTCTCCCTATTCACCGAGTTTTCTCCTATGGTGGCGGGGTGGCACCCATCCCGGGTGGTACTCGACAATGAAGTGAGGCCTCATGACTTTCGCTCGTCCCGCGCGACGCATCCTGGTTGCGGGCGCGTCGTTGACCGCCCTCCTGGCGGTCGCCGCCTGTGGTGGCAGCAGCGATACCCCCGGTGGAACCGGATCCGGCGACGCCGCCCCCGGCGTCGACTTCACCAAGCAGGGTGACGTCGAGGTCTGGCAGGGCAAGGACACCTCGGGTAACTTCCCGAAGCTCGTGGCGCAGTTCAACTCGTCGCACCCGAACGGCAAGGTCGTATTCCACGAGCTGCCCGACTCCGCCGACCAGCAGCGCCAGCAGATGATCCAGAACACCCAGATCAAGAACCCGAAGATGGGCGTCCTGAGCGTGGACGTGGTCTGGACCTCTGAGTTCGCCGCCAAGCAGTACATCGTGCCGCTCCCGGCCGATCAGTTCCCGACCACCGGCTTCCTGCAGTCCGCCGTCGATTCGGGCACCTACTTCGGCAAGCTCTACGCCTACCCGAGCACCTCTGACGGCGGCTTGCTGTACTACCGCAAGGACCTGCTCGACAAGTACAACATCGCCGCTGCGCCGACGACCTTCGATGAGATGAAGACCGCCTGCGACACCATCAAGGCGGGCGAGAAGAACGACAAGCTCAACTGCTTCGCCGGTCAGTACAACAAGTACGAGGGCCTGACCGTCAACTTCGACGAGGCCGTGCACGGTGCCGGTGGCGTGATCGTCGGCGACGACGGCCAGCCGAACGTCGCGTCCCCGGAGGCGGCCAAGGGTCTGCAGACCCTCGCCGACTGGTTCAAGAGCGGCGACATCCCCAAGGCTGCCATCACCTGGCAGGAAGAGCAGGGTCGTCAGGCCTTCCAGAGCGGGAACCTGATCTTCCACCGCAACTGGGGTTACGTCTACAACCTGGCCCAGAAGACCGATGGCTCGTCCAAGGTCGCCGGCAAGTTCGACATCGCACCGCTGCCGGGTATCTCCGGTGCGGGTGTGTCGAGCCTCGGTGGCCACAACTACGCGATCGCCACCAACGCCGAGAACAAGGGCACTGCGGTCGACTTCCTGAAGTTCATGTCCTCGGAAGAGGTCCAGAAGAGCAACTCGCTGGCCACCTCGGCATCGCCGACCATCGAGGCGCTCTACGCCGACGCTGATCTGACCAAGAAGTTCCCGTACTTCCCGATCCAGCTGAAGTCGATCCAGACCGCGAAGCCGCGGCCGAAGGCCGTCGAGTACGGTGATGTGACCTTGGCCATTCAGGATGCTGCATACGGGGCACTGCAGGATGGCGCCAACGGCGACACCGCTGACGCTACAGCCGCGCTGCAGGGCCTGCAGACCAAGCTGCAGACGCTCATCAAGCAGTAGTCATCCGTTATCGATGTTCCCGGCGCGGTCGGCGAGGCCGCGCCGGGAACATCGGCGCATCCCAGTCAAGGAGGTAGCTGCATGTCAACTGCCACAGCGGAGTCGCGGAGTGTGAGTGCAACCGGCGACGGTCACAAGCACAAGAAGAACGCGCTGAGCGATGGACAGGGCCGATTGGCCTGGATCCTGCTCGCTCCCACGCTGCTGGTGATCATCGTGGTGGCCGGTATCCCGGTCATCGTGGCGATTCGCGAGTCGTTTTTCCAAGGTAACAGTGGTGTCGATCCGAACACGGGTCTGATCGCAGCCGGCGAGTCCTTCGTGGGTCTGCAGAACTTCACCGCCATCCTCACCAACCCGGACACGGTTGCCGGCTCGTTCGGAGTCACCGGACGGTTCTTCAACGCGTTCCTCAACACCACCGCCATCACGATCGTCTGCGTCATCTTCGAGACGATTCTCGGCGTCATCATGGCCCTGATCATGTCCAAGGCCTTCCGGGGTCGTGGCATCGTCCGCGCGGGGATCCTCGTCCCGTGGGCCATCCCGACCATCGTGTCGGCGCTGATGTGGAAGTTGATCTTCGACTCCTCCGGTGTGGCCAACCGCATCATTGGTAGTGAGATCCTCTGGCTCGCCGACTCGGGGGCCTCGTTCTGGGCCGTCGTCATTGCCGACGTCTGGAAGACCGCGCCCTTCATCGGCCTGCTGACCCTCGCGGGTCTGCAGACGATCCCGGCCGAGGTCTACGAAGCGGCCAAGGTGGACGGCGCCACGGCGTGGCAGCAGTTCACCAAAATCACTCTGCCGATGGTCAAGCCGACGCTGGTGGTCGCGGTGCTCTTCCGCACCCTCGACACCCTGCGGATGTTCGACCTGCCGTACGGCATGATCGGCCCGGGTAAGTACCGGGTCGAGACGCTGTCGATCTTCTCGTACCAGGAAGCTGCCGCTGAGCGTTACGGCCCGGCCTCCGCGTACGCGATCGTGCTGTTCCTCTACGTGTTGCTCGTGGCCTTCCTGTTCGTGAAGGTGCTCGGCGCGGACGTCATCGGTGACAGCGCACCGAAGAAGAAGAAGGACAAGGACAAGGACGATGATGCCAACGCCGCGACCGCCGCGGTGCCTGGTCTCGAGCTGGCGGGAGGAGCCCACTGATGTCGACCACGGTCTCCACACCCACCGAGAAGCAGAGCAACGCTACTGACGTCGCTGCCCTGGCGAAGCCGAAGCGTCCGACCAAGATGTTGGTCGGGATGATCGCTTCGTACGTCGGCATGATCGCGATCGTGCTGTACTGCGTCATCCCGTTCTACTGGATGGTGGTGTCCTCGCTGCGTCTGCCGACCATGGGTCGCAGCACGGACTTCATCCCGAACCCGCCCTCGATCGAGAACTTCAAGGGGGTGTTCGCGGGTCAGAACAACTTCGGACGTTCGCTGATCAACTCGATCATCGTGTCCGGCGTGACCACGCTCCTCACCCTGGTCTTCGGAATCGTCGCGGCGTACGCGCTGGCCCGTTTGACCTTCAAGTTCAAGGGTGCGGTCCTCTGGCTGATCATGGCCTGCTCGATGTTCCCGATCATCATCTTGATCCCACCGCTGCTGAAGATGTTCTCTTCGACCGCTCCCTTCGAGTGGTTCCCGCGGTGGATCGACACCTATCAGGCCGTCATCGTCCCGGGGCTCAGCTTCGGGTTGCCGCTGGCCGTCTGGAACCTGACCGCGTTCTTCCGGCAGCTGCCGATCGAACTCGAGCAGGCCGCGATGGTGGACGGATGCACGCCCGGGGTCGCCTTCCGTAAGGTGATCCTGCCGCTCGCGGCTCCCGGCGTGTTCACCACGGCGATCATCGTGTTCATCGGTGCCTGGAACGAGTTCCTGCTGGCCCTCACCTTCCTGCCGTCTCCGGACAAGCAGACGGCGACCGTGGCGATCAGCAAGTTCACCGGCACCACCGGCTTCGACACCCCGTACGGCACCATCATGGCCGCCGGTGTGATCGTGACCGTTCCGCTGCTGATCGCGGTGCTGATCTTCCAGCGCCGTATCGTCGCCGGCCTCACCGCAGGTGGCGTCAAGTAGCACCCGGTTCCACCAGACGGATCTGGCGCAGTCGCAGAGTCGCGACTGCGCCAGATCTGTCTTCCCCTCCGCGTCAGCGTCGATCGGGCGCTGGACCGGGACCCGGCTGGCAGGTCGGGCACCACCAGGTCCGCCGTTGCTCGGGGTCACCCCGCACCTCCTCGACCACCTTGATCGGGGTACGACAGCGATAACACGGCTGCTGGGCCCGGCCGGCGACCCAATGATCGCGCCCACGGCGGCTGTTGCCGGTGGTCACCTGATAGGCACCGGGCACCTTCGCCGAATGCCGTAGGGCTCTCGCGGCCAGGGCGACGAACCGTTCGAGGTCGACCTCCCCGACCGGGGTCCACGGGCTGACGCCGCGGAGGAAGCAGAGCTCGTTGACCCACAGGTTGCCCAGCCCGGCCATCGTCTGCTGATCGAGCAGCGTGGCGGCGATCCCGCGCTGGGGATCCGCACCGATCCGGCGTACAGCAGCACCGGCGTCCCAGTCGGCGCGCAGCGGGTCGGGTCCGAGGTGACCGATCACCTGGTCCTCGGACGAGGTCTGCACCAGCTGCACGATCGGGATCGTCAGCCCGTACGCGGTCGGCCCGCCCACGGCTGCCAGCAACACCCGGATGTCGGGATCAAGCGCCCGGGGCAGGGTCTTGCCCGGCCGCACCACGCTCCAGGAGCCGTCCATCCGCAGATGGGTGTGCAGGGTCTGGCCGTTGTCGAACCGGGTCAGGAGATGCTTGCCGTGGGTGTCGTTCTCGAGCAGCGTGGTGTCGGCCAGCTCCGCGCCGACCAACGAAGCCACCCGCAACTCGACGGCGGCCATCCGCCTGCCCTTCAGCGCGTCGAGTGTGCGTGCGACCTTCCAGATGCTGTCCCCTTCGGGCATCTCCCCACCTCCGTCGCTGCTCCTTCCGCTGCTGCGGCCACAAAGTGTCGGATAGTGACGCGGATCTCAGCCAATGCTGCGTCGGTATCCGACACTTTGTGGTGGTCACCGCAGAGAAACTCGGCTTCTCGTGGTGAGGGCGCGGCTCAGATGTCGTCGGTGCGATGCCGGGTCGCGTAGGCATCGAGCAACTCGTTCACCTGGTCCGCGCTCAGGTCCTCCACCAGGGCCCGTTCCACGAGCTCGGACTGCGCCAGCGGGGTCAGTCCGCCCACGTTCTCATCGAGGTCGAGGTTGCTGGGGAAGGGATAGCCCTCGGCGGCGCAGTGGATCGCGCGGGTCAGCGTGGCCGCGTCGACTCCGGCCGCCCGTCGAGCTCGCAGAGCCGGGTAGATGGCCTTCGACACCTTGGTCCGGTCGACGGTCTCCATGGCCCGCCCGAAGGCGGACGACACCTGAAGCAGGTTGGCCATCCGCTGCACATCGGCGGACACGTTGGTGCCGGCGCCGTGGAACAGGGCCGGGTTGAAGAACACGGCATCGCCCTTGGCCAGCGGGAGTTGGATGTGGCGCTCGGCGAACAACGCCTTGAACGCCGGGAGTCGCCAGGCGAGGTAACCGGGAGGGTACTGGTGGGAGTAGGGCAGATACATGGTCGGGCCGCTCTCGACCGGCATGTCCGAGTGCGCCACCGCGCCCTGCAGGGTCAGGACCGGCGACAGCAGGTGCACGTGGGCGGGATAGCCGGCCGCGACCTCGTTGGACAGGAAGCCGAGGTGGTAGTCCCGGTGAGGAGCCTGTGCCTGGCCGCCGGGTCGCACCACATTGATCTGCGAGGTCATCTGGTAGCCGGGGCCGAGCCAGGCGGTGCTGACCAGGGCCAGGATGTCGTTCCCGTAGTAGTCGACGAAGGTCTCGGGGTCGCGGACGGCCAGCTTCTCCAAGGCGTTCCAGACCCGGTCGTTGGCGCCGGCCGCGGCGAAGTGGTCGTTGCGCGCTCCGCGCCGCTTCTCGGCGGCGATGATGTCGTCGAAGGTGCGGGTGGCCCGGTCAACCACGGCTGCGTCCGGGAAAGCGCCGGTGAACGCGACCACCCCGGGGCCGGCCGTCAGCGCGCGGACCAGCTCCACTTCGACGGCCGGCCGACCGGCGGGGGACCCCATCGCTTCGCGCAGTGCGGCCGCCTCGTAGATCAAGATGTTGCCCTCGACCCTGTTCGCGTGGGGATAGTCCGATGCCTCGGTCGACTGGTCGACGAGCGCGGCGAAGTCCTCGATCCGGCAGTCGGTCTCGGCGAAGCGGCCGGGAGTGGTCGGCACAGCGGTGGGGTTGGTGACGGACACAGGGCCTCCTCGAACGGTCACGCCGACGCCGGTCGGTCGTACCTCAGAACCTAGAGGGTCAACGGTTGCCACGCGGGGCAGATGGTGGCCGCCGGTCACACCCGCCCACTCGGAGAACGCCATCAGCGCGGAACTCATGACGAGAACCGTGCTGGCCGGTCGTATGGTGCGCCGCGAGGGAATCGAACCCCCAACCCGCTGATTAAGAGTCAGCTGCTCTGCCTATTGAGCTAGCGGCGCGCGAGGAGAAACATTAGCAAAGGGCTCGGCTGGGCGGAAATCGTGTCTCATCGGCGCCAGTCCTCGAGCACCGCCATCGCGGCGTTGTGACCGCCGAGACCACTGACCGCGCCGCCCCGGACCGCGCCCGAACCGCAGATCAGGATGCCGTCGTGTCCGGTGGCCACGCCCCAGCGTTCGGCCGCGGTCACCGGTTCCGGGGCGTCATCGGCCAGCCACGGCCAGGACAGATCGCCGTGGAAGATGTGTCCGCCCGGCATCCCGATGGCGGCCTCGACGTCGAGCGGGCTCATCACCTCGACGCACGGACGGCCGTGGTCATCGAGCGCGAGGCAGTCCTCGAGCGGTTCGGCGAGCACCGACTGCAGCGAGCGGAGGGCGGCTCGGCCGGCTTGCTCGCGTACGCCGTCCGGATCGTGGCGGAACAGCCGCGCGGGGGTATGGAGGCCGAAAAGGGTGAGGGTGTGGCCCCCGGCCGCGGCGAGCTCGCCGCCGAGGATCGAGCGATCGGTGAGGGTGTGGCAGTAGACCTCGCAGGGCAGGGGATCCGGCACCGCCCCGGCCTGGGCGGCCTCGTACGCGGTCTGCAGCCCGGAATAGGACTGGTTCAGGTGCAGGGTGCCGGCGAAACCGATCTCGGAATCGATCCCGGAGCGCAGCCGGGGAAGCCGCCGCAGCACCACGTTGACCTTGAGCTGGTTGCCTTCGGGGGGATCCAGCGGTTCGCCGAGCAACCCCGCCAGCACGGCCGGGGCGCAGTTGGCCAGGATGAGCGGAGCTTCGAGCACGCTGCCGTCGGCCGACACCACCTCACCGCCGCCACCGGCGCGCGGACGCAGCGCCACGACCGGCACGCCCGTCCGCAGCCCGGCCCCGGCCTCCGTGGCGGCACGGGCCAGTTCCGCGGCGACCGCGCCCATCCCGCCCACCGGGACCCGCCACTCACCGGTCCCGTTGCCGATCACGTGATAGAGGTAGCAGCGGTTCTGCCGCAGGGTCGGGTCGTGGGCCCAGCTGTCGGTGCCGATGAGTGCGTCGGTGAACGCCACCCCGCGGGTCACGTCGGAGGCGAACCGTTCCTCGAGCAACTGCCCGATTGGCTGCTCGACCACCCCGGTCCAGGTCGCTGGGTCGATCTGCGCGGCGAGGTCGGCGGCGCGGGGGAGCGGTCCGGTCAGCGTGGGTGCCACCACCGCGGCCAGCGCCTCGAGCTCGGCGTCGAGTCGCTGCCACGCGGCGTACTCGGTCTCCCCGCCGGTCAGGTCGGCGAACGAGCGGGCGGTGGCCGGCCCCTCAGGACGCTCGACGAGCAGGCCCCCGTCCCCGTACGGGGTGTAGGACTTGACCCGCCGCGAACGCAACTCGAGATCGAGGCCCAGATCGTCGACGATCGAGGCCGGGAGCAGCGAGACCAGGTAGGAGAACCGGGAGAGTCGGGCCGTCACACCGGAGAACAACGCCCGGCTCGCCACCGCGCCGCCCAGCTCGTCCCGGGCCTCGAGCACGGTGACCGGGTGGCCGGCCCGGGCCAGGTACGCCGCGGCGACCAGGCCGTTGTGCCCGCCGCCGATGATGACGACGGGCCGATCCTTCCGGCTCATCGGCCGGCCGAGCAGAGCTCGATCTCCTCCGCGGTCAGCTCGATGTGGGTCGCCTGAGCCGAGTCGATGATCGACTGCGGCCGGCGGGCACCGGGGATCGGGATGACGTGGTCGCCGAGCGCGAGCTCCCAGGCCAGCACGATCTGCTGCGGGCTGACCCCGCGACCCGCCCCGATCCGGGCGAACGCGTGGAACTGATCGCCGACGTTGCGCGCGGCACCACCGGTACCGCCCAACGGGCTCCAGGGGAGGAAGGCGACGCCGTGCTCGCCGCAGTAGTTGAGCTCGTCCTCGCTGCCGCGGAAGCGGGGCGAGAACTCGTTCTGCACGCTGGCCAGTCCGCCCTCGCCGAGCACCTCGATGGCGATCTCGATCTCCTCGACGTTGGCGTTGGAGATGCCGATCGCCTTGATCTTGCCTTCGTCACGCAGCGTGGCGAAGTGGCCCACGACATCGGCGTAGATCATCGAACGGTCCGGGCGGTGCCACTGGTAGAGGTCGATGGCCTCGACGCCGAGCGCCCGGAGCGACTTCTCCACCGCGGTCCGCAGGTAGGCCAGCGAGCCGTCCCGGCCCCAGGTCTCACCCTCACCACGGGTGATCCCACCCTTGGTGCCGATGACCAGCTGGTCGGTGTTGCCGCCGTACGAGCGGACGGCCTTGCCGACGAGAGCCTCGTTGTGGCCCATGGTGTCCCAGCTCGGCGCGTAGATGTCTGCGGTGTCGATGAAGGTGACGCCTGCGTCGAGCGCGGCGTGCACCACGGCGATCGCGTCGCCCTCCGCGGGGATGGAATGGTCCTCGTTCATCGAGATCGGCATCGCGCCGAGACCGATCGCGGAAACCGTGTAGGGGCCGAGCCTGCGGGTCTTCATGGAGCCCACCTTAGGAGGACCATCGGCGGCTGGCCGCCTCGCGGTGGATCAGGCCGAGCACGATCAGCAGTTGAGCGATCAGATACGTCGACATGGCCAGCACCGCGCTGGCCGGTCCGGATTCGCTGAGGAAGAACTGGTAGCCGAGGGCGAGGTCGGAGACCAGGAACGCGATCGCGCCCACCCCGGTCGCCCGGTTGACCCCCGAGGCCAGCGCCACCATCAGGGCGAGAAGTGCGCCGTAGAGCACGACTGCCGGTGCGAGGCTCCCGGCCTGGGAGGCCATGGCGATGATGATCACCGTCATGAGGAGGGCGTAGCCGAGCGCCAGCGGGCGGTGCGCGAGCAGGCTGTGCTCGCGCAGCGGCCAGAAGCTCACGCAGTAGGCGAGCTGGGTCACCAGGAAGAACACGATCTTCACCAGGACGACGAAACCGAACGCGTCGCCCAGCCAGGCGAACGTCAGGGCGAGCAGCAGCAACGCCCGACCGCGTGACGGAGCCAGGCTGATCCGGACGACCGCGATGAGCAACGGCATGGCGAGCACGAGCGCCGGACCGGCCACCACGTCGACCGCGAACGCCTCGGCGGTCAGATCGACCACCACGACGATCAGGTAGAGGATCAGGCATCGGTACGCGACCCGGCGCCGCCGGTCGGTCAGACCGTCCGGCAACAGCATCCGGGCCGCGGGGTTCACCGCGTCGTGCGGCGGACCGCGGCGAGTCGTTGTCGCCGCAGCTCCTCGATCTCGGGCCGGGGGAGCGGATCGAGCGGCCGGTCCAAGGCGAGCTCGAGCAGGTGGTCGGCGAGCGCCGGGTTCCGGGCCAGCACCGGGCCGTGCGGGTACGTCCCGATCACCTTGCCGGCCACCGCGCCCTCGGTCCCGTCCCCGCAGTTGCCCACGCCGATCTCGACCCGGGCCAACGGCGTGGCCGTGGGGCCGAGCCGGGTGTGCCCGCCGTGGTTCTCGAAGCCGCTGAGCCGGCGATCCGCATCGGTGATCGGGGTCGTCGCGGCCGACTCGGCCGGCTGCCAGCGGGTCAGCAGCTCGCCCACAGCGCGGGTCGGTCCGCGGGTGGTGGTCACATCGAGCAGCCCGAGTCCCTCGATCTCCTCGTCGTGCTCGCCGACGGTGAACGAGCGACCGACGATCTGATAGCCGGCGCAGACCGCGAACACCGCAGCCCCGCGGTCGACGGCGCGATGCAGCCCGCCGTCGGCCCGCAACGCCTTGACCGCCGAGATCTGGGCCGCGTCCTCGCCCCCGCCGAGCAGGTAGACGTCGCCGGAGTCGGGCAGCGGTTCACCCGGCTCGACCACGGACAGCACCGGATCGAACCCGCGCCAGGCCAGCCGCTTGACCAGCACCGCGGCGTTGCCGCGGTCACCGTAGATCCCGAGCAGCGACTGATAGACCAGCACCACTTCGACGCGCATCAGACGCCCCCCATCTTCCGCAGTCGTTGGAACGGTGTGTAGGTCGCGATCACATCGACCGGTTCGGGATGTCCGGCCAACGCTTCGGCCAGATCGGGGACGCAGCGGTGCTCGACCTCGGCGTACGCGAGCCGCACAGCCAGGTCCTGCGCCCGGGGTCCGGTGGCGATCACGGTCCGCCCAGCCAGCTTCTCGTACTCCACGTCCCAGAGCCAGGACACGTCCCGCCCGTCCGCCGCGGCCGAGTCGATGGCCAGGACGACGGTCGAGGTCTCGGCCAACGGGATGGCCTCGGCCCAGCCGGCCGGGTTCTTGGCCAGTACCAACCGGGCGGTGGTGCTGCCGAAGGTCGCGATGGCGAACCGCCCCGCCGGGGCGGTCACCTCCCGCATGCCGGCGATCGCGGTTGCCGGGTCGACCCCCATCAGCTGTGCCGCCGCCAGTGCGCAGGCGGCGTTCCCCACGTTGAACGCGCCCGGAACGTTGAGCCGGGGATCCCACGAGCTCCCGTCGGGGTCGACGATCCGCCCCTCGACCACGCGGTAGTCGGCGGTGGGTTGGGCGAGGTCGCAGCCCGAGCAGTGCCAGTGTCCGTCGGTGGCGCCGATGGCGCCGGTGTGGTCGGGCTGCTCGCGGACCAGGCTCGCGCCGCAGGCCGGGCAGAGGGACGCGTCCTGGATCCAGGTGCTTGCCGTGTCGACCCAGACCACCTCGCGGGCGGTCTGCACGGCCCAGACGATCAGCGGTTCGTCGGCGTTGGCCACGACAACGGGTCCTTCCGCACCCGCGGTCTCCAGAGCATCGCGCCAGCTGCGGCCGAGGCCCTTGATCTCGTGGTGGCGGTCGAGCTGGTCGCGGCTGAAGTTGAGCAGCACCAGCACTTCGGGTCGACCGAGCCGGACCAGGTCGGCGACCACCCGTTCGTCGGTCTCCAGGATGGCGATATCGGCGTGCCACTTCTCGCTGAGCGCGGAGGCGATGCCGTGGTGCAGGTTGGCGCCGTCGGCGTTGTGGACCAGCCGGTCGGCGTGCGCATCACCGAGCGAGGCACGAACCGCCGCCGCGAGGAAGTGGGTGGTGGTGGTCTTGCCGTTGGTCCCCGACACCATCGCGACCCGGCGCCCGCCGACCAGCTTGGCCAGAGCCTGCGGATCGAGCCGCGTCATGACCTGACCGCGGATCGAGGCACCGGATCCGCGACCGGCCACCCGTGAGGCCACCGACGCGAGCCGGCCGGCCCACGTCGCCGCCCGGAGCCGGAGTCGGGGCACGGGACGCAACGCGACCCTGGGAACGCGGCGGACCAGCGAGGGTGGATCGGTCGACATGGGGATCATTCTCCCCGTAGCCGGTGACACTTCTCGTGCATGGGGTGAGTGACGGGACTCGAACCCGCGGCCACCTGGACCACAACCAGGAGCTCTACCAACTGAGCTACACCCACCATGACGCCAGCCATCAGCGCCGCACGGAAGCATAGCCGTCCGGCGCTGACCTGTCGAAAGCCTTCCACGCCCGGGCGTACGCGGTGGTCAGGCTTCGGTCGGCGGCACCACGGCGCCGGTGAGCGCGCCCTGATGACGGGCGGCCACCACCTTGGCGCTGGCGCTGTCCGGTCCGGGCGGCGCCACGAAGAGCGCCTCCCGGTAGTAGCGCAGCTCCTCGATCGACTCCTGCACGTCGGCCAGCGCACGGTGGTTGCCCGACTTGGCCGGGGCGTTGTAGTAGATCCGCGGATACCAGCGGCGGGCCAGTTCCTTGATGCTCGACACGTCGATGTTGCGGTAGTGGACGTGCGACTCGAAGGTCGGCAGGTCGCGAGCCAGGAACATCCGGTCGGTGCCGATCGTGTTGCCGGCCAGCGGCGCCCGTCGCGGCTCGGGGACGAAGCTGCGGACGTAGTCGAGCACCCGGGCCTCGGCCTCGGCCAGGGTCAGCCCACCGGTGAGCTGGTCGAGCAGACCGGACTCGGAGTGCATGTTGCGGACGAAGTCGCCCATCTGCTCGAGCTCGGCATCGCTCGGTTTGATGATCAGATCCACGCCGTCGCCGAGCACGTTGAGCTGAGCGTCGGTGACCAGCGCGGCCACCTCGATCAGCGCATCGCTCGACAGATCGAGGCCGGTCATCTCGCAGTCCACCCAGACCATCAGGTCGTTGGCCATCGTTACCTCACTCCTCGGCCCGGGACCCAGCGTGCCAACCAGCCTGCGCTGCCCCAGGTGAGCGCGGCCATCACCACCGACGCGAGCGCCAGTGGCGCCGCCAGACTGATCGCACTGACCAGCAGCGGTCCGCCGGCATTGCCGACATCGCTGCACAGTCGCCAGCCGGCGAGGAACTGCGGCCGCTCCGCCGGTGGGGCGGCGTCGGCTCCGAGCGTCATCACGACCCCGGCCGAGATGCCGTTGCCCAGACCCATCAGCGCCGCCACCAGCCCGACGCTAGTAGCCCCGTCGGTCAGCGGCAAAACCGCGAAGCCCAGTCCCAGGACGAGCATCGCCGGGAGGGCGACGCAGCGGCGTCCGTAGCGGTCCATGATCGCGCCGCCGGGGAAGAACAGCAGCATGTCCACCCCGGCCGACAGTCCGTAGATCAGGCTGGTGGTGGCCGGACTCAACCCGACCGATTCGGCCCACAGCGGGATGATCGACTGCCGGGTCGCCCGCGCCGCGGAGATCATCGTCACGCCCACGCCCAGGGTGAGCAGGACGTGGCGGTGCTGGCGCAGCACCGCCACGACCGAGCGATGCACGGTCCCGGCCTCGCGCCGGTCAAAGCGGTGCGCCGCGGTGACGTCGGGCAGGAAGCCGGTCAGGATGGCCGCGGCCAGGCTCATCACCGCGGCGAACGCGTACGCGGTCCCGATCGTGTAGCGGGTCACCAGCAGGGCGGCCACGAACGGGCCGATGAACAGCCCGATCCGGAAGGTCCCACCCAGGCTCGACATGGCCCGGGCGCGCACCTGGATGGGGATGGATTCAGTCAGGTACGCCTGCCGGGCCAGGCTGAACACCGCCGCGGCCAGCCCCATCGCCGTGATCGCCAGTCCGAGGGTGAACAGGTGGGGAGCGAAGAACGCGCCGAGCAGAGCGACGGCGTCGAACAGGCAGGCGGCCACGAGCGCGCGTTGTTCGCCGATCCGCGCGACGAGGGCGCCGGCCGGGAGGTCGCCGATCAGCTGACCGACACCGGCCAGCGCCACGATGAAGGCGGCGGTGCCGATACTGCCGCCCAGGTCGCGGGCCGACAGCGCGATCAGGGGCAGGACAGCTCCCTGACCGATCGAGACCAGGAAGGTCGGCCCGTACGCCGGGATGATGATCGAGCGCCAACGCACCGGCTCCGACTCGACCACGCGAGGAACCTACCCGCCGACCAGGGTGGGCGTCTGGTCGCGACGCGGGCGCTTTGCGACCGGGGCCGGGGGCGCGCCGAGCGTTAGACTGCGCCGAGCCTGCCCTCGTAGCTCAGCGGATAGAGCAGCTGCCTTCTAATCAGCCGGTCGTAGGTTCGATTCCTACCGGGGGCGCCACCGCACTCACCCCGACGGTCGGGCACCGATAGATTTCCCCCATGCCGACCATCACCCTGCCAGGCGGGCCCGCCCTGTACTACCAGGAGTGGGGCCGCCCGGATGGTGCCGTCGTGCTGCTGCTCCACGGCTTCGGGTCGTCGAGCGACTCCTGGCGCAACGTCGGACCTGCGCTCGGGCAACGCTTCCGGGTGATCGCCCCCGACGCCCGCGGTCACGCGCGCAGCGGACGGACCCAGGACTATCCGTTCGACGCCTGGGTCGACGACGTCACCGGACTGCTCGAGCAGCTCGGCGTGATCGCCGCCATCGTCGTCGGGCACGAGACCGGGGCCCTGGTCGCCTACAAGCTGGCCGCCACCCACCCCGAAGCGGTGCGGATGCTCGTGCTCGAGGAGATCAACCCGCCCGATCCGAGTGATCGGCCGATGGGCTTCCCGCGCGAACCGTACGACGACGACCACGTCGACTGGCGGGCCGAGATCGCCCTGGCCCGCTGGCGCAACAACCCACCCAAGGGCTGGGCCGAGCTGGCCGAGAAGATCAGCAGCAAGACTCTGGTTCTCGGTGCGGCCGATTCCCCGCTCCCGCAGCCTCGGATCGCCGAGCTCAGCCGGCGGATCCCGAACGCGACCTTCACCAGCGTCCCCGGTGGCCACGACTTCCACGAGCGCACCCCCAGCGTCTTTCTCCGCGAGGTCGAGCCCTTCCTCGCCTTCTTCGCGAAGTAGCAGTTCGGGCCGGGCTGACTCCGCCGCGACCGGGCTCCAGCCCGCCTATATTGGTGCCCATGTCGGCGATCGCACCTGACCGGGCCCTCCGGCGCGCGTTCGCCCGCAACGGTCTCCCGCACGAGCCCGACCGTGCCCAGCCGCTGCCCAAGCGGTTACTCAAGTCGACGTTCTTCTGGCTCACCGTCGTTTTGCTGCTGACGTACGCCACCCTGCTGGTCCTGCTCTACCGGCAGGTCGTGCCCGACCAGGAGGTCCCGGGCGGAGTGGTGCCCGGGCTCGGGACCGAGGCGTTGCCGATCGCCGCCAAATACGCCGCGATCACCGCGATCCCGTTGAGCCTGCTGTTCGTCTGGGCCGACCGGTTCCGCCCGCAGCGGTTCTGGATCTGGTTGTTGACCATCGGGTGGGGCGCCTGTGTGGCCACCTACCTCTCCGCGCAGGTCAACACCTGGGCCGCGGGCCACCTGAGCATCGCCGGCGACGGGGATCCGGCCACCGGCGCGCGCGCGGCGATCTATGTCGCCCCGTTCGTGGAGGAGGCGGCCAAGGCCACCGTGCTGTTCTGGATCGCCATCCTGCTGCGCTACCAGTGGGTCAGCCGGCTCAGTGGCATCGTGCTCGCGGGGCTGTCCGGCGCCGCGTTCGCCTTCACCGAGAACATCCTTTACTACGGTCGCGCCTACCGGTACGCGGCGCGCACCTTCGGCCAGGCGCAGCCGCTCGAGGCCCTGCAGAGTCTGTTCTTTTTCCGCGGCGTGATGACCTTCTTCGGCCACCCGCTCTTCACGGCGATGACCGGCATCGGGCTGGCCGTCGCCCTGCGGTCGAAATCGAAGATCGTCCGGATCGTCGCCCCGTTGGCCGGCTTCTGCGCGGCCGCGTTCCTGCACATGGCGTTCAACACCACGGCGACCCTGGTCACCGGTCGCAACCTGCAGTTCATGTACTTCTTCGTCGCTCTGCCGCTGGTCACCGGCGTGGTCGTCTTCATCGTCCGGCAACTGTTCCGCGAAGGGCGGCTGATCCGCGAACGGCTGACCGACTACGTCCGGGTCGGCTGGTTGCCCGAGGCCGATCCAGCCGCCTTCTCGCGGCTGCGGACACGCGTACGCGCACTCTGGCAGTCGCTGTTCCTCGGCCCGGACGAGTTCCTGGCCACCCTGCGCACCCAGCGGGCGGCCACCGAGCTGGCCTACCTGCGTGACGCGATGACCCGCGGGCTGGTCGACGACGCCGGGCTGGTCCGGGAGAAGTTCCTGCTCGCCCGCCTACGCGATCTGCGTCCGCGCGCCGTCGTGGAGCCGGCCGCCCGGGCTGCGTATCCGAGCCTGCGCCGTCGCGCGGCCCTCGCTCCGGCGTACGCGCCCCCGAGCTACCCCGGGCCGGCGGGTCTGGGTGGTAACTTCCCGGCCCCGCGCGCCGGAGCCGTGCCGCTGGGGCAGACTGCTACCCAGTATTCGGAGGTCGATCCCAGCTGGAAGCCTCCCGGGGAGTAGGAGAAGTAGCGATGGCCAGGGAGCGGACGCCGTTGGAGGCTGCCCTGGACGAGCTCAGGGCGGCGGTTGCCCCGATCACCTTCCCGCTGCCACTGCCGGGAGCGGCCGACCAGCAACGTGCAGTCGGTGAGATCACCCGCCAGCTCGACGACTACGTGTTGCCCCGGCTGGCCACCATCGACGCGCCGCTGTTGGCCGTGGTCGGCGGGTCGACCGGAGCCGGCAAGTCCACCCTGGTCAACTCGCTGGTCGGACGTCAGGTCAGCGCACCCGGGGTCATCCGGCCGACGACGCGGGCTCCCGTTCTGGTCCACCACAGCTCGGATGCGCACTGGTTCGCCGACGATCGCATCCTGCCCGGTCTCGCCCGGTCGAGTGGATCGACCAGCGACACCCGCTCGCTGACCCTGGTCGCCGACGACTCGATCCCGCCCGGTCTGGCGTTGCTCGACGCACCCGACGTCGATTCGGTGGTGGTCGAGAACCGGCAGCTCGCGACGCAGTTGCTCGCCGCCGCCGACCTGTGGCTGTTCGTCACCTCCGCTGCCCGCTATGCCGATGCGGTCCCGTGGGATTTCCTCCTGTCGGCCGCGCGGCGCAGCGCCTCGGTCGCCGTCGTCCTCGATCGTGTGCCGCCTCGGGCCATGGCCGACATCCCGCCGCACCTCGGGCAGCTGATGAGCGACCGGGGTCTGGGCGGGTCGCCGTTGTTCGCCGTCCCCGAGACCGCCGTCGACGAGCGGGGTCTGCTCCCGGCAGCGGCGATCCAACCGATCCGCAGCTGGCTGGCCGGTGTCGCGCAGGATCAGTCGAGCCGCGCCGTCGTGGTCCTGCGGACCCTCGACGGGGCGATCGGGTCGCTGACCAGCCGGGCGCCCGAACTCGCTGCAGCGATCGACGAGCAGGCCGAGGTGCTCGACCAGCTGCGTGCCGAGGTCGATCACTCCTACGCCGAAGCCGTCCGCAGCATCCAGGTGCAGAGCGCGGACGGGACCCTGCTGCGGGGCGAGGTGCTGGCTCGCTGGCACGAGTTCGTCGGCACCGGCGAGTTCTTCCGAGCACTCGAACAGAAAGTCAGCTGGATCCGCGACCGGGTGGTCGCCAGCTTCAAGGGTGAGCCGGCGGGGGCCGGAAACCTCAAGGTGGCGGTCGAGTCGGGGCTCGAGTCACTACTCCGCAACGAAGGTGATGCCGCCGCCGAACGGGCCGAGTCGTCGTGGCAGGCGCACACCGCCGGACGGACCCTACTCGCTTCGACGCCGGCTGACCTGTCGCGGTCGACCCCGGAATTCGCCCGCGATGCCGCACGGGCCATCCGGGACTGGCAGGGTGCGGTGCTCGACCTGGTCGCCGACGAAGGGATGGCGAAGCGCTCGAAGGCGCGGTTCCTGGCGCTCGGCGTGAACGGGGTCGGCGTCGCGCTGATGATCGTGGTGTTCGCTCACACCGGTGGGCTGGTCGGGGCCGAGGTCGGGGTGGCCGGCGGCACCGCCGTGCTGGCCCAGCGCGTGCTCGAGGCGGTGTTCGGCGATCAGGCCATCCGTCGGCTGGCCGACACGGCCAAGGAGGAACTCGACAGTCGGGTCCAGGCGCTGCTCTCCCACGAGCTGCTGCGCTACCACGCGCTGATCGACGACCAGGGCGTACGCGTCGAGCAGGCCGACCGGCTCCGCCGGGCGGCGCTCGCCGTGCAAACGGCGCGGACCGAGGGCTTACCCACCGGACGTCCGTCGCCGCCGGTGTCCGAGCCGGCGCTGGCCGGCTCTCCCGGACGACGGGCGATCGAGGCCACGACGATCACCCAGTACGTGGTGCCGCCGGGTCAGCCCGACGACGTGGTCGACGCGGAGCTGATCGAGGAGGACCTGCGCTGATGACGCCGTCGATGCGCGGCCTGCGGTCGCGCAAGAAGTCGAGCGACGGCCTGGTCGGGCGGCTCGGAGCCCTGGCCGACGCGGTCGAGGCCTGCGACGGCCGGGTCGACGCGGTGGCGGTCGAAACCGCGCGCTCGGTGATCGAGCGCGCGGACAAACGCTTGGCGCTGTCCGGTGATGCCACCGTGGTCGCGTTGGCCGGGGCGACCGGATCGGGCAAATCGAGCACGTTCAACGCCCTGTCGGGGACCGACCTCGCGACGGTCGGCGTACGCCGGCCCACCACCGCGCACGCCATGGCCTGCACCTGGGGGACCGACTCGGCCGAGGAGCTGCTCGACTGGCTGGCCATCCCGCGCCGGCACGCGATCGAGACGGATCCGGTCGCGGCGGAGAAGCTGGCCGGGCTCGTGCTGCTCGATCTGCCGGATCACGACTCCACCGAGGTGGCCCACCGGCTCGAGGTCGACCGGCTGGTGCAACTGGTCGATGTGTTGATCTGGGTCCTCGATCCGCAGAAGTACGCCGATGCTGCAGTGCACGACCGGTATCTCCGACCCTTGGCGCGGCACGCCAAGGCGATGATCATCGTGCTGAATCAGGTCGACCGGCTGTCTTCGGTCGAGCGCGACCGTTGCCTGGGCGACCTGCGCCGGTTGCTCGACAGCGAGGGTCTGGACAAGGTCGAGGTGCTGGCCGTCTCGGCGCTGACCGGCGACGGGCTCGACGATCTGCGGGGCCGGCTCGCCGTCCGGGTCGCCGACAAGCAGGCGGCCGCCGAACGGCTGAGCGCCGACGTGGACGTCGTCGTCGACCGACTCACCCGGGCTTGTGGCGAGCGGGCGGCCGGACCACTCGAGCGGAGCGCAGTCGATCGGCTCGACGCCCAGGTGGCCACGGCCGCCGGTGTACCTGTCGTGGCCGACGCTGTCGGGCAGGCCTGGCGGCTGCGGGGCGGTCTGGCCACCGGGTGGCCGGTGCTGTCCTGGCTGGCCAAGTTCAAGCCCGACCCGCTGCGACGGCTGCACCTGGACCGGCTCGGAGCCGGAGGCCGACGCAAGGAGATCGATCCGTCGGCGACCAGCCGGACGTCGCTGCCGGCGGCATCCGGGGTCCAGCGGGCCCGCGTCGACTCCGCGCTCCGCGCGCTGGCCGACGAGGCGGGGTCGGGTCTGTCCCGCGGCTGGACCGATGCCCTCAAACGGGCCGCGCGGGCCAACGAGATCGAACTCGCCGATCGGGTGGATCGGGCCGTGGCCCGGACCGATCTCGATCTGAGCGCCCATCGACGGTGGTGGGCCTTCGTCCGGGTGTTGCAGTGGCTCCTGGTGGCGGTCGTGGTCGCCGGACTCGTCTGGTTGGGTGTGGCCTTCGTGATGGCTTATCTCCAGCTGCCGCCGCTGCCCGAGGTCACCTGGCGCGGGCTGCCGGCGCCGACGGTGCTGGTCGTGGGTGGGGTGGTGGCGGGCCTGGTGCTCGCCGGACTGTCCCGGGTCGGTGTCGAGGTCGGTGCCCGGCGCCGGGCCCGGAGGGCGCGGCAGTTGCTGGCCGCGGCGATCGCCCAGGTGACGGCCGACCTGGTCGTCGACCCGCTACGCACGGAACTCGAGCGATACGACCGGGCCCGCGCGGCGCTGGTCCGGGCCCGCGGCGCGGCCTGACCCCGTCGTTCCACCTCGCGGTTGTCCACAGCTCGGCACCTCGCACAACCGTTGTCCACAGATTTTCGAGGGCCCGAACGATTCGGGGTCGACCTACGCATCCTTACTTCGACAGCTCGATCGAGCTCAGGAGAGGACAGGGTCATGGAAGCCGTCATCAACATCACGGGCTATGTCGGTACCGAGGTCGAAGCGAGGGCCGGGGGTGCGGTGGCCAAGTTCCGGCTGGCCAGCACGCCGCGGATCAAGACCAAGGGGGAGTGGGGGGACGGGGCGACCACCTGGATCGAGGTGGCCTGCTTCCGGTCGTTGGCCGAGCACGTGCTCAGCAGCGTCCGCAAGGGCGACCCGGTGGTCGTGGTCGGTCGGTTGCGGACCAACACCTGGGACAAGGATGGTCAGAGCTTCGAGCGGCTGGTGCTCGAGGCCGAGGTCGTCGGGCACGACCTCAACCGCGGCACCGCCGCCTTCCGTCGGATCGCCTCACCGCGACCACCGGCCGACCACGAGCCGCCGCCCGACGACCTCGATGCCGCCGGTCCGACCCAGGAGGAACGCGAAGCCCAGGAGGAACGCGAAGCCCGGGCAGCGTGACGGGCCCGGGCGGGGGCGGGGCGGTTGCGGTTCGGTGAGTTCGGGGGTGACTGGCATACTGGCGCGTTGGATCACCCGCACCAAACCCAGAGGTCACGCACACATTCATGCCTGAATTCGTCTTTTCCATGCACAACGTTCGCAAGGCCTTGGGTGACAAGGTCGTGCTCGACAACGTCACGCTCTCGTTCTACCCGGGCGCCAAGATCGGTGTCGTCGGTCCGAACGGCACCGGCAAGTCCACCCTGCTCAAGCTGATGGCCGGCATCGAGAAGGCCAACAACGGCGACACGATGCTGGCCAAGGACGCCACGGTGGGAATCCTGCTGCAGGAACCGCCGCTGACCGAGGGCAAGACGGTGCTCGAGAACGTCGAGGAGGCCGTGGCCGACATCAAGACCCTGCAGCGCCGGATGGACGAGCTGGGCATCGCCATGGGCGAGCCCGATGCGGACTTCGACGCGCTGATGGCCGAGATGGGCGACGTCCAGACCGAGCTCGACAACCGCAATGCGTGGGACATCGACTCGCAGCTCGAGCAGGCGATGGATGCGTTGCGCTGCCCGCCGCCGGAGGCGATGGTCGACGTGCTCTCCGGCGGTGAGCGGCGCCGGGTGGCGCTGTGCAAGCTGCTGCTGCAGCAGCCGGATCTGCTGCTGCTCGACGAGCCCACCAACCACCTCGACGCCGAGTCGGTGCACTGGCTCGAGGGTCACCTCAAGGCGTATCCGGGTGCCGTCCTGGCCGTCACCCACGACCGGTACTTCCTGGACAACGTCGCCGAGTGGATCCTCGAGATCGACCGCGGCAAGACCCACCCGTACGAGGGCAACTACTCGACCTACCTGGAATCCAAGCGGGCCCGGCTGCAGGTGGAGGGCAAGCGGGACGCCAAGCGGGCCAAGATCCTCGAGCGCGAGCTCGACTGGGCCCGCTCCAACCCCAAGGCGCGACAGGCCAAGAACAAGGCCCGTCTGGCCCGCTACGAGGAGATGGCCGCCGAAGCCGACCGTAACCGCAAGCTCGACTTCGAGGAGATCAACATCCCGGCTGGTCCCCGGCTGGGCAGCACGGTCCTCGACGGCGACAAGCTGGTCAAGGGATTCGGCGACCGTCTGCTGTTCGACGGACTGAGCTTCACCCTGCCCCGCGCGGGCATCGTCGGTGTCGTCGGCCCGAACGGTGTCGGCAAGTCGACGCTGTTCCGGATGATCGTCGGCGAGGAGACGCCGGACTCCGGTGCGCTGCGGATCGGTGAAACGGTGAAGTACTCCTACGTCGACCAGGGCCGTTCCGGTCTGGACGAGAAGAAGAACGTCTGGGAGCTCGTCTCCGACGGCCTCGACTACATCAAGGTCGGCAGCTTCGAGGTGCCCTCGCGCGCCTACGTCGCCTCGTTCGGGTTCAAGGGTCCGGACCAGCAGAAGCCGTCCGGTGTGTTGTCCGGTGGGGAGCGCAACCGGCTGAACCTGGCCCTGACGCTGAAGATGGGCGGCAACCTGTTGCTGCTCGACGAGCCGACCAACGACCTGGACGTCGAGACCCTGCAGTCGATGGAGGATGCGCTGCTCGAGTTCCCGGGCTGCGCCGTGGTGATCTCCCACGATCGCTGGTTCCTGGACCGGGTCGCGACCCACATCCTCGCCTGGGAGGGCGACGACGAGGATCAGGCGCAGTGGTTCTGGTACGAGGGCAACTTCGCCGACTACGAGGCCAACAAGATCTCCCGCCTCGGTGCCGAAGCGGCCCGTCCGCACCGGGCCACCCACCGCCGCCTGACCCGGTAGCCACCCGCCCACACCCGCTGGACCTCAGACCCCTGAGCACACCCAGGCCCCCTCCGCGGGGGCTGGGTTTGTGCTCAGGGGTTCGACGTTCCCGACGTCAGCGCTGGTCGTCGACCCAGAGCTGCATCAGGCCGCGGAAGTGGGCGGCGAACTCGTCCTGCTCGTGCTCGGGGTAGGTCGCGCGTACGGTCTCGATCAGCAGGTCGTCGAATTCGGGTGAGACGATCCAGTCGTAGATGATCCCGGGCAGCGAGGCGAGCGAGGTCGCGCAGAACTCGCGGTAGCGCTCGGTGTCGAAGTAGCGGTCGGCCAGCACGTCGTACTGCGCGAGCTTGGCCGTGAAGTCGAGATCGGGGTTGTCCGCGACGGCGAACCACTCGCTGCTGGTGGTGTCGATCTGCGACGGCCGGCGGGTCACCGCGCAGAAGATCGACCAGCTGATCAGCTGCTGGATGGCCCACGGGAAGTAGTAGTGCAGCGACGTGATCGCGATGTCGGGGCAGGCGTTGGCGAAGTCGATCGGCTTGACCTCGGTGCCGCGGACGAGCGCCTCGCACGAGTTGAACTCCCAGCGGAAGAAGGCGTTGATCGACTTCGACAGGGTGAGGATCTCCGAGCCCGCCTCGGGCGCCAGGAAGTCGTGGCTGACCTCGTAGCGCAGGTGCATCGGGAGCTCGGGCCGGAAGTTCATCACCTTGGTCTCCGGGCCGATGGTCAGCGAGCGGGCGAAGGCGTCGTACGGCGACACCGCCGACTGCAGGTGCATGAGCATCTGCCCCGAGGCGTCGTACGCGCTGTGCAGTTCGTCGGCGTCGTCGATCCGGCTCACCCCGCGCCAGGCGCCACCGTCGAAGGGCTTCATGAACATCGGGAAGCCGACCCGCGAGGCCACCTCGTCGAGATCGAACGGCAGGTTGTAGGTCGAGGCGGTGTACGCCCACCGCTGGCTGTCGACCGGGTGCTTGTACGGCACCAGCACGGTCGGCGGGATGTCGAATCCCAGCCGGATCATCGCGCAGTAGGCGGAGTGCTTCTCCATGGCCTGGAACGTGAACGGGTTGTTGAGCAGGTAGGTCCCGTTGACCAGCGCGGCTTTCTTCAGCCACTCGCGCGGATGGAAATACCACCAGGCCAGCCGATCGATCACGACCGAGTGGCGCACCGGATCGCGCAGGTCGAACGGCTCGATGGTGACCCGCTCGGTGGCGAAGTCGTGGTCGCGGTCGGCGTGGCGGACCGTGCCGACCCGGGAAACCAGGGTCTCGAAGGCCCGCGGCCAGTCGTCCTCGGTGCCGAGCAGAAGTCCGATGAGATGAGTCGTGCGGTCGGAGGTCATGGGGTGATCATTCCGCCTACTGCCCCACGCTGGCCAGCAACCCGGTCAGATGCGGGGTCCAGGCGTCACGCCAGCCGATCATCGTGTGGGCGTCCGGCACCTCGGCGAACTCCACCGGATAGCCGATCGAGGCCAACCGTGCGGCCATCGACCGGTTGTTGGCCAGATTCTCCTCGATCGCCCCGCACGTCATCACCAGGGGGATGCGTCGGTCGGGGGCCTCGGCGGTCGCGGCCTCGGTGGCCGCGCAGACCCGCGCGAACGCCGGATATCCCGACTCCTGCGGGTCGAGGTCGGTGGTGAAGAAGCTGCCCGACTGCAGCGCCAGCGCATCGGCAACGCCGGGGTGGCGACGGTGCCAGCTGAGCATCGCCACCGCTCCGAGGCTGGCCCCCAGGCCGGCCACGGCCGAGGTCGCGAACCGGTCGCGGAGCGCCGGGATCACGATCTCGGTCAGCGCGTCGGCGTAGTCCGGGTTGTCGGAATACCACTCGTCGCGGAGACCGTCGGCAGCGTCGAGCAGGCACACCCGCAGTGGGGCGGTATCCCTGTGGGGGGCGACCCCCACACCCCCGCGTGGTCGGTCATCACCAGCGCTCCTCGCGCCCGCGTAGGCCGTGGCCCAGCTGAGCAGCGATCCCGACTGGGCCATCCCGCTGCCGTCGTGGGCGATCAGGACCGGGGCGGGGCGGTCGTCGGCCAACCAGGGCGGGCTCCACACCCGAGCCGGGATGGGTGCGGCGAGCGGCCCGGCGGGCAGGTCGAGCGGGACTGCTCTGCTGGACGCCGTCGTGCTCAGCCAGGCCGGCGGGCGGTAGTCGGGGAAGCGGATCTCCGAGCGGTCCCCGAACGGGTTGGGCACCCGGCGCGGGTTGGTCGGGTCGAGACCCAGGCCGTCGCCGCCCCGCAGCTCGAGGCGGTACTCCAGCCGCCAGGCCGCGGGCCGCGCGAGCAGGTAGGTCCACCAGTCGCCGTCGGCGGCGAAGTCGAGATCCTGACCGACGGACCAGTCGACCTCGAATCGCACCCCGTCCGGCGCCCAGGAACGGGGGATCCGCCAGCGCACCGCGTCATCGGTGACCTCCGGTGGCAGCGGGTGGCTCGGTGCGGACGGCATCGGACCAACCTAGTCGGGGCAACGGCCCCGATTGCTCCGCCACCCGCGGGGGTAGCTTCACGATCATGGACGACCTCCCCGAATCCGATCTGCCCGGCCGCGAGACCCCCGACGGCGTCGACGACGCCACGATCGCCGCCCTGGGTCAGCTGTCCGAGGCGCTGGAGACCTGCGAGCGGGCCCGAGGTCACCTGTACGACTTCCACCAGCTCACCGGCTCGGCCGACATCCAGCTCGGTGCGGCCGTCACGTCGCTCCGCGAGGCCGGCCACGACGCGATCGCCGAGCGACTCGAGCGCGAACTGATCGGGCGTAACGTGATCCCCGGACGCTGGACCTTCCAGATCGTCGAGGAGTACGACGACGGTTACTGGTCGCTGTTCCGCTCGCTCGAGAAGCAGGCGCGCGACGACCTCGCCGGCGGCGTACGCCACCTCTTCGAGGCCCGGCTCAAGCAGTCCGAACGCTCGGCCGGGCGGCCGGGGCACGCCGCCCAGCCCTGACCGGTGACCGCCGACCGGCTTCGCGCTGTTCTCCGGCGGACCGACGGATTCAGCGACGGCCGAGCAGCACCTCGGCGAGGGTGATCGCCTTGCGGTCGGCCAGCTCCGCGAGCTGGGTTCGGCAGGAGAAGCCGTCGGCCAGCACGATCGCCTCGGGGTGTTCGCGTACGGCGGGCAGCAGGTCGTGTTCGGCCACCTTGACCGACACGTCGTAGTGGCCCTGCTCGACCCCGAAGTTGCCGGCCAGTCCGCAACAGCCCCCGACGGTGGTCACCGTGGCGCCGGTCGAGGCCAGCAGTGCGGCGTCCGCCCGCCAGCCCAGCACCGAAGCGTGGTGGCAGTGCGGCTGGGCGACCAACTCGACCCCGGACAGGTCGGGCGGGGTCCAGTCGTCGGTCCGGGCCAGCAACTCGGCGAGGGTGAACACCCCGGCCGCCACCTCGCCGACCCGCGGGTCGTCGGGGAGGAGTTCTTTGGCGTCGCTGCGCCAGACCGCCGTGCACGAGGGTTCGAGTCCGACGACCGGGGTGCCCGCGGCGACATGCGGGTGCAACACGTCGAGCGCGGTGCGCAGCTGTCGGCGGGCGCCGTCGAGCTGTCCGGTGCTGATCCAGGTCAGCCCGCAGCACGCCGACCGTTCGAGGAACTCCGGCGCGTACCCGGCCGTGGTCAGCAGTTCGACGATCGCCGGTACGCCGTCGCCGGTGAAGCAGTCGGAGAACGAGTCGACCCAGATGACCACCGGCTTGCCCGTGGTCGCGGGGAGCTCGACCCGACTCCGGGCCGAGCGGCCGGCGAATTCCGGCAGCGAGCGGCGCTGGTCGACCCCGGCACTCCACCGCACGACGTGCTTGAGCCCGGGCAGCGACGTGGTCAGGTTGATCAGCGTGGACAGACCGCGGAACCGGGTGATCAGCCGGCCCCAGCGCGGCAGCCAGCCCAGGGCGTAATGACCGCGCGGACGCAGCCGGCCGCGATAGCTGTGGTCGAGTACCTGCGACTTGTACGCGGCCATGTCGATCCCGGTCGGGCAGTCGCGGGCGCAGCCCTTGCAGGAGAGGCAGAGATCGAGCGCGTCGTGCACCTCGGGGGAGCGCCAGCCCTCGATCAGCGTGCCGTTGACCAGCTCCTGCAGGACCCGGGCCCGGCCGCGGGTGGAGTCTTTCTCCTCGCGGGTGGCCTGGTACGACGGACACATCACCCCGAGTCCGCCGGTGGTGTCGGCCAGGCACTTGCCGACCCCGGTGCACTGGTGCACCTCACGGGAGAAGTGGTCGTCGCGACCGACGATCGCCAGATAGCGGACGTCGGCGTCCACCGGGCGGGGGTCGACCAGCACCCCGGGGTTGAGCAGGTTGTCCGGGTCGAACACCGCCTTGACCTGGCCGAACATCTCGATCGCCGCGGAGGAGTACATGGCCGGCAGCAGGGCCGACCGGGCCCGCCCGTCACCGTGCTCGCCCGACATCGAGCCGCCGTAGCCCGCGACCAACGTGGCCGCCTGCTCGACGAACCGGCGGTAGGTGGCCGCTCCGCCGGGCCGGGTGAGCGGGAAATCAATCCGGACGTGGACGCAGCCGTCGCCGAAGTGCCCGTACGGCAGCCCGTCGAGCCCGTACTCGTCGAGCAGTGCATCGAAGTCGCGCAGATAGTGCCCGAGCTGGGCCGGCGGCACTGCCGCGTCCTCCCAGCCGGGGTACGCGGGCTCGGCCAGGCTGACCCCGGCCAGCCCGGCGCCGTCCTCGCGGATCTTCCACAGGGCCAGCGCCTGGACCGGGTCGTCGACCACGAACCCGTCGATCGCGTGGGCGTCGGCGAGCAGCGCCTCGGCGCGGGTCCGCAGCTCACCCGGCTCGTCGCCGACCAGTTCGACGAACATCCAGCCGTCGCCGCGCGGCAGCGGCGGCACGGCGGCCGAGCCGCGGGTCCGCCGGACCACGTCGACAATCCGCCGGTCGAGCCCCTCGGCGGCCGTCGGGCCGTGGGTCACGATCAGCGCCGCGTCGTCGCCGGCATCGGCCATGCTGGCGTAGCCCAGCGCGATCATCGCCTTGTACGGGGCGTCGGCGACCAGCCGGACCGTGGCCTGGGTGATGACGGCGAGGGTCCCCTCGGTGCCGGGCAGGAACCGGGTGACATCGAAGCCGTTCTCGGGCAGCAGGTGCTCGAGGCTGTAGCCCGACACCTGCCGACCGAACCGGCCGAACTCGGTGCGGATGGTCGCCAGGCCGCGGCCGATGACCTTCTCCAGCCGGCCGAGGAGCTCGTGATCGCCGGGCCGGGTGTCCGGTCCGAGGCGGAGTCGGTCACCGCTACCGGTGACCACGTCGAGCGCGACCACGTTGTCCGCTGTACGCCCGTAACCGAGCGCTCGTGGACCGCAGGCGTTGTTGCCGATCATCCCGCCGATGGTGCAGCGGTTATGGGTCGAGGGGTCGGGCCCGAAGCGCAGTCCGTACGGCGCGGCGGCCTGCAGCACCGACTGGACGACCCCGGGCTGGACGGTGGCGGTCCGGGCCTCCGGGTCGATGGCGAGGATCTGGTTGAGGTGCCGGGCGACATCGATGACCAGACCCGGTCCCACCGCGTTACCGGCGCACGACGTACCCGCCCCACGGGTGGTGATCGCCATCCCGGACG
Source organism: uncultured Actinomycetota bacterium (assembly GCA_963815905.1). GTDB lineage: Bacteria > Actinomycetota > Actinomycetes > Propionibacteriales > Propionibacteriaceae > Microlunatus. Next base: position 572,365 of record CAWFIO010000021.1, read on the forward strand.
CACGAGCCGCGTCGACCACGGCCAGCAGCTCGTCCACGTCACGCGGGTGCGCAACCGCCTGCGGGACGACCCGGTAGAGCGAGGCATCGGTGGAGTACAGCGCGCGGGCCAGGGTGCTCGTGTCGAGTGCAGCGTCGGCGCCCCGCCGTCGGAGCTGGGACTGGAGTTCGGCGAGCGAGTCGGCGGGGGATCCCACCTCGGACCCGGCGACGACTTCGGGCAGGGCAGCGGCATTCGGCATTTGCTGCGATCCTACGCATCGCCGACCCAGGGTTGCGGGCCTGCTGGCGCGGGTGGGCCGTGAGATGCGGCACCCGCCCGGGTGGGATTCAGCTGGGGTCGTCCAGGGCGACCATGGCGGCGAAAGCGCGACCGACCGCGGCATAGTCGGACGGCTTCATGGCTTCGACGAAGAGGCGACGCACCGCGTCGACATGGTCAGGAGCCGCGGTCTCCAACAGGGCGAACCCCGCGTCGGTCAGTTGGGCCCACACTCCCCGCCGATCGGTCGGACAGTCGACGCGCTCGACCAGCCCACGCTTCTCCATCCGGGTGATGGTGTGGGTCAGCCGGGACCGGGACTGGTGCACCGCGGCGGCGAGGTCCGACATCCGGCTCCGACGGTCCTCGGATTCGGACAGCGTGACCAAGATCTCGTACTCGGCCAGGTCGACCCCGAAGCGGCGTAGGTCGGCATCGAGCTTCTCGGTCAGTCGGGCGCTACCGAGGAGGTAGGCCCGCCAGACACGCTGCTCGTCGGCGCTCAGCCAACCGGTGGTCTTGGTCTCGGTCATGTCAAGAATCTTAGACTCGTAGTAGTTGACATTTCAACTTTCTGACGTTACTGTCCTGGGGAAGTTGAATCTTAAACTACCTGAAAGGATCTGCGATGACCAATACTGCCTCCCAGACCGGCCTCCTCGCCGGAACGTGGGCCATCGACGCGGCCCACACCACCGTGGGTTTCACCGCCCGCCACCTGATGAGCAAGGTCCGCGGCCACTTCGCCGAGTTCACCGGTGAGATCGTCACCACCGAGAACCCGCTCGAGTCCACCGTGAACGTGCACATCGTCTCCTCCTCGATCACCACCGGGAACGAGCAGCGCGACGGTCACCTGCGCTCCGCCGACTTCTTCAGCCCCGAGACCGGTGGCGAGTTGACCTTCACCAGCACCGCCGTCACCCCCGCCGGCGACGACTACGTCATCACCGGTGACCTGACCATCAACGGCATCACGAAGTCGGTCGACCTGGCTGCTGAGTTCCTGGGGGTCGACGTCAACCCGTGGGGCCAGACCGTGCTCGGCGCCGAGGCCAAGACCACGATCGATCGCCACGACTTCAAGGTCGACTGGAACGTCCCGCTCGACGGCGGCCGCTTCCTGGTCGGCGCGAAGATCGAGATCACGTTGAGCATCGAGGCCATCAAGGCCTGACCGACCCGTCCCGGCCTGTACTCTCTGGGCCTTTCGCCACCCGTGACGCCGTCCGTCGCGACCAGCACCACGCTGACCAGCATCGCGACGGCGGCCGCCACCACGAAGGCCGCGGCGGCACGGGTGGCGCACGAGTCCGAGTCAAGCGGAGATCGTGCCCGAACGACCATGACGTCGGACAGTGGCCTGCTAAAGTTACTCACGAGTAACTTAGCACTGGAGGTGCGCGATGAGGCGGACGGTCTTCACCGAGGACCATGAGGCGTTCCGGCAGACCTGCCGGACCTTCGTCGATCGCGAGATCCACCCCCACCAGGAGAAACACCTGGTCGATCATGCCTTCGGGCGGGACCTGTGGTTGCGGCTCGGTCGCCAGGGTCTGCTCGGGCTCAACGTGCCCGAGGAGTACGGCGGATCGAGCGTCGACGACCCACGCTTCTCGATGATCCTGTCCGAGGAACTGGCCCGGCTCTCGTTCGCGTACGCCTCCTGCATCGGCATCCACACCGACTGCGTCGCTCCCTATCTGGTGGATCTGTGCACCGAGGAGCAGAAGCAGCGCTGGCTACCCGGGTTCTGCTCCGGTGAGCTGATCACCGCGATCGCCATGACCGAACCGTCGGGCGGGTCGGACCTGGCCGCACTGAAGACCACGGCCGTACGCGACGGCGACGCTTGGGTGCTCAACGGCTCGAAGACCTTCATCACCAACGGCTACTCGGCCGACCTGGTGGTGGTGGCGGCTCGCACCAGCCCCGAGAAGGGCGCCAAGGGCATCACCTTGTTCGCCGTCGAAGCGGGGATGCCGGGCTTCGAGCGCGGACGCAAGCTCGACAAGGTCGGTCAGACCGAGGCGGACACCTCCGAGCTCTTCTTTGCCGACGTCCGGTTGGGCGACGGCCAGGTGATCGGCGAGGTCGACCGCGGTTTCGTCCACATGATGCAGCGGCTGGTCGCCGAACGGATCGGCGCCGCGGTCAACAACATCGCCCACGCCCGCCAGATCCTCGCGGAGACGTTGGCCTACGTGAAGGAGCGGCACGCGTTCGGCGCACCGATCGGCTCGTTCCAGGCCAACAAGTTCACTCTGGCCGAGCTGGTGACCAAGGCCGAAGTCACCCAGGCCTTCGTCGACAACGCCGTGCTCGAGTTCGTCGAGCACCGGTTGAGCCCGGTCGACGCGGCCAAGGCCAAGTGGTGGTCGGCGGAGATCCAGAACGAGATCATCGACGACTGCGTCCAGCTCTGGGGTGGCTACGGCTACATGAACGAGTACCGGGTGGCGCGGGCCTGGGCCGACGCGCGGGTGGCCAAGATCTGGGCCGGGTCGAACGAGATCATGAAGGAACTGATCGGTCGCGACCTCGGCCTGTAGCCTGGGCGGTGTGACGCAGACGACAACGCTGGCAGCGCGGCCGACGTCGGTGGGGGCAATGTTCCTCGATCAGGTGAAGGCTTCCGGACCGCGGGAGGCCTTTCGCTACCTCGAGGGTGAGAAGTGGGTCTCGCTGACCTGGCAGCAGACCAAGGACCAGGTGTTCACCCTGGCCGCCGGGTTGCTCGACCTGGGCATCCAACGCGAGGACCGGGTGGCGATCGCCTCCGGGACCCGGATCGAGTGGATCCTGGCCGACGTGGCCATCATGTGCGCCGGGGGGGCGACCACGACGGTCTACCCGACGACCACCCACGCGGATGTCGCCTTCATCCTGGCCGACTCGCAGAGCAAGGTGGTGTTCACCGAGGACGCGACGCAGACCGCCAAAGTCCTCGACCACCGCTCCGAGCTCGGCGAGCTGGTCGCCATTGTCCAGCTGAGCGGAGCGCCGGCCCACGACCTGGTGATGAGTCTCGACGAGCTGCGGGCCCGCGGCACGACGTACCTGGCCGAGCATCCGACCGGGGTCGAGGACGCGATCGCCGGGCTCGGCCCGGATGACCTGGCCACCCTCATCTACACCTCGGGGACGACCGGACGTCCGAAGGGTGTGCGGCTGGTCCAGGACTGCTGGACCTACATGGGCGTGGCCGTCGAGGAGTTCGACATCATCTACGCCGACGACCTGCAGTACCTGTGGCTGCCGCTCAGCCACGTCTTCGGCAAGACCCTGATCGCAGTGCAGCTGCGGATCGGATTCGCGACCGCCGTCGACGGACGGATCGACAAGATCGTCGAAAACCTGGCCGTCGTACAGCCGACCTTCATGGCCGGAGCGCCGCGGATCTTCGAGAAGGTCCGGGCCCGGGTGATGACCACCGCCTCGAAGGGTGTCAAGGCCAAGATCTTCGACTGGGCCTTCTCGGTCGGTCGGAAAACGCTGCCGATCCGGCTGGCCGGCGACAAGCCGACCGGCGCGCTCGCCGTCCAGTACGCGCTCGCCGACCGACTGGTGTTCAGCAAGATCAAGGCCCGGATGGGTGGCAAGATCCGCTTTTTCGTCTCCGGCTCCGCGCAGCTCAACCCCGAGGTGCAGGAGTGGTTCTACGCGGCCGGTCTGCTGGTGCTCGAGGGTTACGGTCTCACCGAGACCAGCGCTGCGACCTGCGTGAACAATCCGCGCGCCACCCGGTTCGGCACGGTCGGTCCGCCGATGCCCGGGTCGCAGGTCAAGATCGCCGAGGACGGCGAGATCCTCGTCAAGGGTCCCGGGGTGATGCACGGGTATCACAATGCCCCCGAGGCGACCGCCGAGACGCTGCGCGACGGCTGGTTCTCCACCGGTGACATCGGCGAGCTCGACGACCACGGATACCTGCGGATCACCGATCGCAAGAAGGATCTGATCAAGACCTCGGGCGGCAAGTACGTCGCCCCGCAGAAGGTGGAGGGCACGCTGAAGGCGGCCTGCCCCTACGTCAGCCAGGTCGTGGTGCACGGCGAGGGGCGCAAGTACGTCACCGCGCTGATCGCGCTGGATCCCGAGGCCATCACCGGCTGGGCCGAGGAGCACCACGTCACCGGGTCGGCCGATGAACTGTTCAGCAAGCCCGAGGTGCGCGAGCTGATCGAGTCCTACGTGACCCAGGCCAACGCCCAGCTCGAACGCTGGGAGACGATCAAGAAGTTCGAGCTGCTGCCGACCGAGCTCAGCGTCGACGAGGGTGAGGTCACCCCGAGCCAGAAGATCCGTCGCAAGTCGGTGGAGGACAAGTACCGCGACCTGCTCGACGGGATGTACACCGAGGACTGAGGTCCCCGTTCGGCCGGCGCGCGACGTGAGAGCGTAGGCGCGTGGCTGAACTGGTGTACGCCTGTCCACGGCGGTGGGGCGATCTCGATGCGCAGGGGCACGTGAACAACGGGACCTACATCGACTACCTGCAGGAAGCCCGCGTCCATTTCCTGCTGAGCGGGCCACCGGTGTTGCACCGGCTGCTGAGCGACGGGGTGCTCGTCGTCGCCCACCAGGTCGAATACCTCGCCCCGGTCGGGTTCTCCGCCGAGCCGCTGCGGATCGTGATGTGGCTGGACGAGGTGGGTGGCAGCCGGTTCGCGATCGGTTACGACCTCTTTGACGCCGAGGTGCTGGCCGCCCGGGCACGGACGGTGCTGGCCCCGTACGACCTGCGCGACCAGCGGCTTCGCCGGCTGAGCCCGGAGGAACGCGCCCTCTTCACCGCGCAACTGCGGCCGGCCGAGCCGTTGCGCACCATCGACCGGGTCGCGATCGGCGACCGGCCGCATCACCGCTACGCCCTCACCGTGCGGTGGTCCGATCTCGACTCCTACGGTCACGTCAACAACGTCAAGTACTACGACTACGTCCAGGAGGCGCGGGTCGCGCTGATCGACGAAGCGCTCGGCTGGAGCGGTGACGACGTCTGGGTGATCGTGCGGCAGGACCTGGAGTACCGCCGGCCGATCGGGTTCCGGTTGCCCGCGTACGAGGTGGCCACGATGATCTCGGCCATCGGCACCCGCTCGTTCACCGTCGCCGCGGAGATCCGCGAACCCGACGGATCGACCGTGTACGCGACCGCCCGGACCGTGGTCGTCAGCCAGCGACCGCTGACCGAGGACCAACGCGCCGCGATCACCGCGTACGCCGCTACCGGACGGTGAAGCCGGAGAGATCGGCGATCGGCCGGTCGGCGGAGAACGGCTGCCGGTCTTCGGTGAGCGGGTGCTCCAGCGGCTCACCTCCGGTCGTCGTACGGGTGGTCCCGCCGGTAGCACTCGGCCGGACGCCCGCGGTTTACCGCGATCACCGACCACTACCCTGAGGGCCATGTCGACCTCAACGTTGCCGTCCGAACAGACCCGCTCGCTGCTGATCACCACCCGCGAGGTTCAGGTGGAGCCGGCCCCGGTGCCCGAGCCCGGTCCCCATCAGGTGCTCGTGGAGGTGGCTGCGGTGGGGATCTGCGGGTCCGACGTGCACTACTTCGATCACGGCCGGATCGGCGATTTCGTGGTCGATCAGCCGCTGGTCCTCGGCCACGAGGCGTCGGGCACCATCCGGGCGATCGGTTCGGAGGTCACCGATCGTGAGGTCGGACAGCGGGTGGCGATGGAGCCGCAGGAGACCTGTGGCCGGTGCAAGCAGTGCCTGACCGGTCACTACAACCTGTGCCCGGGGGTCGAGTTCTTCGCCACCCCGCCGATCCACGGCGCCTTCGCCCAGTACGTGGTGCTGCCGGCGCACCGGGCCCATCCCGTACCGGACTCGATGTCCGACGACGCGGCCGCGTTGATCGAGCCGCTCTCGGTCGGGATCTGGGCGGCCCGGAAGGCGGCCATCGAGCCCGGGGACCGGGTGCTGATCACCGGGGCCGGGCCGGTCGGGCTGCTGGCCGCGGACGTGGCCCGGGCGCGGGGCGCGGCCTGGGTCGGGGTCAGCGACGCCGTCGACCACCGGCTCGAGGTCGCGAAACAGCGCGGAGCGTCGGCGACGATCAACGCGTTGCGTGGAGCGCTGGCCGACCAGATCGAGCCGGTCGACGTCATCATCGAGTGCAGCGGCGCGGCCCCGGCGATCAAGTCGGTCTTCGCCGTCGCGGCGCCGGCCGCCCGGATCGTCCTGGTCGGGATGGGGGCCGCCGACCTCGAACTGCCGGTGGCGATGATCCAGGTCAAGGAACTGATGCTGACCGGAACCTTCCGCTACGCCAACTGCTACCCGGCGGCCATCGCCCTGGCGGCCAGCGGCGCGGTCGACCTCGACGGGCTGGTCACCGGCAAGTTCGGCCTCGAGCAGGTCGCCGAAGCGCTGTCCGCCTCCAAGAACGACCCGAACACCCTGAAGCCGATGGTCTACCCCGGGGTGCCGCGGTTCTGATCGGCCCCGCGTCCAGACCCTGACCCGCCTTCGGTAGCGGGTCGGGGGTCGGGGTAGATCAGAGGATGGTCAGCCCGGGCTTCGGCCCGGTGGCGTCGTCGGCGGTGTTGACCATGAAGTGCGCGGCGCGTTCGAGGTAGGTCCAGAGCTCGCGTTCGAGGTCGTCGGCCAGTCCGAGTGAGTCGACCGCGTCGCGCATGTGGGTGAGCCAGCGGTCACGCATGTCCGCGGTGACGGCGAACGGGGCGTGGCGCATCCGCAGCCGCGGGTGGCCGCGCTCCTCGCCGTACGTGGTGGGACCGCCCCAGTACTGTTCGAGGAACATCCGGAAGCGCACCTCCGCCGGACCGAGGTCGTCTTCTGGGTAGAGCGCGCGGAGCGGCGGGTCGCCGGCGACCCCCTCGTAGAACCGCTGGATCAGGGCCACGAAGGTGTCGTGACCGCCGACGGCGTCGTAGAAGGTGTGCGGAGGCGTTGAACTGGACATCGCCACCATTATCGCGTTTGGCAGGATGGGGTCGGTAACCACCGATCCACGAAAGGTTGATTCATGGCGACAGTCCGTACTGCCGAGGCTCACTGGGAAGGCTCGCTGATGGAGGGGCAGGGCGAGGTCGAGCTCGTCTCGTCCGGCGCAGGCAGCTTCGAAGTCAGTTGGCCCTCGCGAGCCGAGGAGGCCAACGGCAAGACCAGCCCCGAGGAGCTGATCGCCGCCGCGCACTCCACCTGCTTCTCGATGGCGTTGTCGCACGGGTTGGCCGGCGCCGGCACCCCGCCGACCTCGGTCGACACCAAGGCCGACGTGACCTTCCAGCCGGGCAAGGGCATCACCGGGATCAAGCTCACCGTGAGCGCGGTCGTCCCCGGTCTGACCCCCGAACAGTTCGAGGAGGCGGCACAGGACGCGAAGGCCAACTGCCCGGTCTCGCAGGCGCTGACCGGCACCGAGATCACCCTCGAGGCCACGCTGACCCAGTAGGGGTCCGCAGCACGAAGTACCCCAGAACCAGCAGGGTGCCGCAGTACGAGCCGGTCGGCGGTCAACGCCGACCGGCTCAGCTGTCGGTGGGTTCGCTCTCGGGCGGGCGACCGGGACCGCCCTGGCTGAAGTTCCCGACCCGGACGACCTCGCCGTTGCGCACGTACCAGGCGGTCCCGTCGTCGTCGCGGAGCTGGGTCACCCGCAGCCCGATGGATTCGACGGTGCCCGACGCCTTCTCCATGTCGACGAAATCGCCGACCCCGAGCTGGTCCTCGACCAGCATGAAGATCCCCGAGATCAGGTCCTTGACGATGCTCTGGGTGCCGAAGGCCACCGTCACCGCGACCACCGACGTGCCGGCCACCACCGAGGTGATGTTGAAGCCCATCTCGGCCAGGATCATCACCGCGGTGACCAGGAAGACCACCAGGGTGACGGCGCTGGTGGCCAACGAGGTCAGGGCCAGGATCCGCTGTGAGCGGCGCTGGGTCGGCACGCTGGTCGCCTCGATCAGCACCTGGGCGGGGCGGAACGTCGACCGTGGTGGCCGGGCGATGGCGCGGTGGGCGGTCCGGTTGATCAGTCGGTTGATGACGGACCGGGCGATCAGCGCGACCACGACGAGGAACAGGATCCGCAGGGGGATGAAGTCCACGACCTCGGAGAGATTCTCGGGAAACCAGACGGGCATGCGCCACACCCTAGGAGTGGCCGGTGGCGACTTCGCCGATCGCGTCCACGGTGGCGGTGATCGCCGGGCGGGCACCGGCCAGGGTCCGCCAGATCAGGAAGACCCGGCGGGTGAAGCCGGGCCGCAGCTCGAGCAGCCGGATCTCGTCGCCGACCGGGCCGCGGCCGAGCCGGGGCATGACCGCGATCCCGAGCCCGGCTGCCACCATCGCCAGCTGGGTCTGGTGTTCCTCGGCCGTGTGCCGGACGTCGGGGGTCAGCTGATGCTGGCGCAGGGTCTGGTTGAGCCACTCGAAGCAGGACGCGCCGTTCGGCCACGTGATCCAGGCTTCGTGGGCGAGTTCGGTCAGCTCGACCGTGCGGCGGTCGGCCAGACCATGGGTGGCCGGTACCGCGAGATCGACCGGGTCGGTCAGCACCAATCGCTGCTCGAGGCCGTCGGGGAGCACCAACGGGGCGTTGAACCAGTCGTTGACCAGAGCCAGATCGAGGTGTCCGGCGGCGACCAGTCGCACCGATTCCTCGGGCTGCCGCTCGGAGAGCCGGACCTTGAGCTGCGGGTGGCGCTCGGCCAGCAGCGCGACCGTACGCGGCAGGATGGCCCGGCAGGCGGTGGCGAAGCCCGCCACCTCGATCTCGCCGAAGACCTGGTCGCGACGGCGGTCGAGCTCGCTCTCGGCCAGCTCGACCTCGGCCAGGATGCTCTGCGCCCGATCGGCGAGCACGGTGCCGGCGGCAGTCAGCCGAACGCCCCGACCGTACGGTTCGATCAGCCGCTGGCCCACGTCGCGCTGCAGCTTGGCGAGCTGCTGCGAGACCGCCGAAGGGGTCAGCCGCAGCGCGGTGGCTGCCGCGGTGACCGATCCGAAGGTCGACACGGCCTGGAGCGCCTGGAGCCGATCGAGACTCAACAATTAGTGCTCCTTAACAGTGCTGCGTATGAGAATTCGCTGGTGCTAAAGCGTCGACGCGACGATAGTAGCGGCGTGACCACCTCCGCGCTCGCGTCGAACTCCACCACTCGACCCGCGGACGCGGGCGGCGGGACGAAGGTCGCTCTCGCCGTCGCCTTCACCGTGCTCGCCTGGGCCTCGGCTTTCGTGGTCATCCGCTACGTCGGGAAGGTCATCTCACCGGGGGCGTTGTCGTTCGGTCGGCTGCTCGTTGCCTCGCTCGTGCTCAGCGCGCTGATGGTGCCGCGACGCTGGGTGGTGATGAACCGCCGCGAGTGGGCGCTGGTCGGGCTGATCGGGGTGGCCTGGTTCGCGGTCTACAACGTGGCCCTCAACGCCGGCGAGCGGCACATCGACGCCGGCACCGCCGCGATGTTGATCCAGCTGGCCCCGATCCTGATCGGGGTGCTGGCCGGCGTGCTGCTCGGCGAGGGCTTCCCGCGGATGTTGGTCATCGGCGGGCTCGTCGCCTTCGCCGGCACCCTGGTCATCGGGTTCGCCACCAGCACCGGCCAGACCGACCGCGCCGGCGTACTCCTGGTCCTGCTCAGTGCGGTGGTTTACGCGGTGGCCATGGTCGCGCAGAAAATCGTGCTCCGCCGAGTCCCCGGCCTGCAGGTGACCTGGCTCGCCTGCCTGATGGGCACGGTCGCCTGCCTGCCGTTCGTCGGCTCGCTGATCCGCGACCTGCGCGGGGTCGGCAGCGCACCGGTGTTCGGGCTGGTCTATCTCGGTGTCGTCCCGACCGCTCTGGCCTTCAGCGCGTGGGCGTACGCGCTCGGCCGGACCTCGGCCGGCAAGCTCGGCGTCACCACCTTCGCGGTGCCGCCGGTCGCGATCCTGCTCGGCTGGCTCTTCCTCGGCGAGATCCCCGTGCTCCTGGCCATCGTCGGCGGCGCGCTCAGCATCGTCGGCGTGGCCATCGCCCGCCGGCCCACCCGCCCCCCGGGGTGAGCTCGCCAGACGCGGGTTCAGCCGCGCGAGTAGGTGACCCGACCGGCCCAGATCGTGTGGACGACCGGGTCGGGGAGGTCCCGGCCGTGCCAGGGGTTGTTGCGCGACAGCGAGACGGAGTCGGCGCGATCCACCACGGCGCGGGCGGCCGGGTCGACCAGGGTGACGTTGGCGGGTTCGCCGGGGGTCAACGGTCGGCCTTGGACCCCGAGCCGGGCGATGTGCGCCGGGACGATCGACATCCGCAGGGCCACCTCGCGCCAGCCCAGCCGGCCGGGGTCGACCATCGTCTCGACGACCACCCCGAGCGCGGTCTCCAGCCCGAGCATCCCGAACGCCGCCTCCGCGAACGCGTGCTCCTTGTCGTGGCGGGCGTGCGGCGCATGGTCGGTGGCGACCGCGTCGATCGTGCCGTCGGACAGCGCATCACGAACGGCGAGCACGTCCTCGTCGCGGCGCAGCGGGGGATTGACCTTGTACGTGGGGTCGTAGCTCTCCACCTCGGCGGTGGTCAGCATCAGGTGGTGCGGGGTGACCTCGGCGGTGACGTCGATGCCCCGCGCTTTCGCCCAGCGCAGCACGTCGACCGTCTCCGCCGTCGAGACGTGGCAGACGTGCACCCGCGAGCGGGTCAGCTCGGCCAACTGGACGTCGCGGGCGACGATCGTCGACTCGGCCACCGCGGGCCAGCCGGGCAGACCGAGCCGCCCGGACACCGGTCCCTCGTGGCAGCAGGCGTCGGGACCGGCGAGCTTCGGATCCTGCGCGTGCTGGGCGATCACGCCGTCGAACGCGCGGACGTATTCGAGCGCGCGGCGCATCAGCCGGGCGTCGGCGACGCACTTACCGTCGTCGGAGAAGTAGCGCACCCCGGCCCGTGAGCGGGCCATCAGACCGAGCTCGGCCAACTCGGCTCCGGCCAGGCCCTTGCTGACCGCCCCGACCGGGACGACCTGGGCCAGCCCCTCGCGTACGCCGATGTCCGACAGGTGCTCGGCCGCCTCCGCGGTGTCGGTGACCGGGTTTGTGTTGGCCATGGCGAGCACCGCGGTGAAGCCGCCGCGGGCGGCCGCGGCCGTGCCGGTGACCACGGTCTCGGCGTCCTCGCGGCCGGGTTCGCGCAGGTGGGTGTGCAGATCGACCAGCCCGGGAAGCGCGACCAGACCGGCGGCGTCGATCCGCAACGGGTCAGGACCGAGCGCGTCGACCGGCACGAAACGGCCGTCCCGGATGGCCAGGTCGCCCCGGCCCTCGCCGGCCAGTTCCGCCCCGGTGATCAGCATGCTCGTCGGACCGGCACCGCTCAGCTGCGTCATTCCCCGCCTCCCAGCAGTTGGTAGAGCACGCTCATCCGCACCGCGACCCCCGCGGCGACCTGGTCGAGGATGAGCGAATTGGTCGCGTCGGCGGCGTCGGCCGAGATCTCCAGCCCACGGTTCATCGGACCGGGGTGGCAGATCGCAGCCCCGGACTTCATCGTGGCCAGCCGCGCCCGGGTCAAGCCGTAGCCGATCGTGTACTCCCGCGGCGTCGGGAAGAAGCCGCCCGACATCCGTTCGCGCTGCACCCGGAGCATCATCACGACGTCGGCCCGGCTGAGCACGGAGTCGAAGTCGGTGCTCACCTCGGCGGGCCAGGTGTCGACCCCGGACGGCAGCAGGGTCGGCGGCGCGACCAGGACCACCCGGGCGCCGAGGGTCTGCAGCAGCAGCACGTTGCTGCGGGCCACCCGCGAATGGGTGATGTCGCCGACCACGGCCACCGTCTTGCCGGCGAAATCGCTCAGCCCGGGCTCGCTGGCCCGCAGGTGCCGACGGATGGTGAAGGCGTCGAGGAGGGCCTGGGTCGGGTGCTCGTGGGTGCCGTCACCGGCGTTGAGCACGTGGCAGTCGATCCATTGCGAGGCCTGCCACGGGGCGCCCGACGCGTGGTGCCGGATGACCAGCGCGTCGACGCCCATCGAGGCCACGGTGAGGACGGTGTCGCGCAACGACTCGCCCTTCGACACCGAGGAACCCTTGGCGCTGACGTTGATGACATCAGCCGAGAGCCACTTGCCGGCCAGTTCGAACGACGACCGGGTGCGGGTCGAGTCCTCGAAGAACAGGTTGACGACCGTACGCCCGCGCAGGGCCGGCAGCTTCTTGACCGGCCGGGTCTGGACCAGCGCCATCTCCTCGGCGAGATCGAGGATCGTGGTGATCTCCTGGAGGTCGAGATCGGCGGCCGACAGCAGGTGGCGCATCAGTTCTCCTCGTCGGACAAGACGGCCACGAGATCCTCGACGTCGTCGACCTCGCGCAGCCTCACCCGGACCCGTTCGCCGGGGCGGGTCGGCAGATCGGCGCCGACGTGGTCGGGCTGGATCGGTAGTTCCCGATGGCCGCGGTCGACCAGCACAGCGAGCCGGACCGTACGCGGGCGACCGAGATCACCGAGCGCGTCGAGCGCGGCGCGTACGGTCCGACCCGAATACAGCACGTCGTCGACCAGCACCACCACCCGGCCGTCGACCTCGACCGGCAGGTGCGTACGCCCCACCGCCCGGGTGGGCTGACGACGCAGGTCGTCGCGGTACATGGTGATGTCGAGTGCCCCCACCGGGAGCTGACGACCCTCGACCTGGCCGATGGCCACGGCCAGCCGTTCGGCCAGCGCGACGCCGCGGGTCGGGATGCCCAACAGGACCAGGCCCTCGGCCCCACGATTGGCCTCCAGGATCTGATGTGCCATCCGGGCGACGGCTCGGGTGATCTGGTCGGCGTCGAGCACCGGCCGCGATCGGGGAGTCCCGGACACGCAATCCTCCTCCACTCGGGTCTCGCCCGATGCCCGGGCGGGGGATACCGTAGGGCCGTGAGCGAACTCGTGAGCATGTTAGTGCCTCTGGACACCCTGGCCGGCTGGCCCGTCGCAGAGGACCCATCGGCGTTGCAACTGCTCGGACTGCTCATCGGCTTTCCGGTGCTCGCCTTCATCATCGCCATCGCGGTGGCCAAGATCGGCAACGCGGCCAAGGGCGGCACGACCTCGGCCATCGAGCGGACCGACCCGGTCTGGGTCGGCGGTCGACGGACCCTGCCGGACGAGGACCTCGAAGAAGACGGTAACGAGACGAGCGCCGCGGGCGGTGCCGGTGCCCGCTGGTGACTTGTTCTCGCCCATCGACCTCGAGCGGCTCGACCGGGCCGTCGGCAACGCCGAACGGCTCTGTGGGCTGAGCTTCTCGCTCTACGTCGGACGTTCGGACAAGGACGCCCGGGCGTTCGCCGAGCGGATTCACCGTGGTCTGGACGACGCAGACCACTCGGTCCTGGTGCTCTGTGATCCGGCTCGTCGAGCCCTGGAGATCGTCACCGGCGCCGAAGCCCGGCGCGCCCTCGAGGACATCGAGTGCCGGTTGGCCGCCGCGACGATGCAGACCTCGTTCGCGGCCGGCGATCTACTCGGCGGCCTGTTGGCCGGGATCTCCCAGCTCGGTGAGGCTGCCCGGGAGCCCCGCACGCTGCACGCCCACTGAGAGGGTCAAGGGCCGCGGCGTCTACGGGAAGTCTCCTGACGCCTGACGACCCGGGCGCCGCCGGACGTCGAGACCCCCCCGCACGCGCCGCTAGCCGAGCCGGTCGCGCTCCTGGCAGCGCAGCGAGCGCAGGGCGTCGTCGCGGCGTTCGAGGATAGTCCGCAGCACCGTCGGGGACAGCTCGGCGGTCTCCAGCCAGGCGTCGAGCCGGTCGAGGAACGCCCGCTTGTCCACCGGCCACGGGAACAGGTTGCGCAGCACGTTCTTCCGCAGCGAGATGCCCTTGGTCGCCCAGCCCCCGCGTACGGCGGAGATGTCCTCGGCCACGGCGAAGTAGCGGTCGATGTAGGGGAGCAGGATCTCGTCCTGACCGCGCACCCAGACGTTGAGGGTGGTGGCGGCCTGGATGCCGTTCGGCAACTCGTCCTCCTCGACCGCGGACCGCCAGGCCTGGGCCTTGGCCGCCGCGGTCGGGCGGGCGGCGCGAACCCCGGCGGCGAACTCGGCCCCGGCGATCGAGGAGTCGCGACGCTCCTCGGCGGCGATCTGCTCCTCATCGACCAGCCCGAGCCGGGCCAGATTGGACAGCAGCAACCAGCGGACATCGGTGTCGATCAGCAGTCCGTCCGGGACCCCGTCGCCGGCCAACCAGGCGGTGAGCAGGTCGGAGCTCCAGCCCGGGTCGGCCGCGCTGATCAGAGCGCGGGCCAGTGCGAGCTGGAGGTCCGATCCGGGTGGGGCCGAGTCGAGGCGGCCGCGCAGTCCGGTCCGCCACCGCTCGGCAACCGCAGCCCGGTTCTCGGCAGCGGTGTAGCCGAACGCGGCCGAACCACCCTGGAACAGCAGGGCGCGCAACGTGGTCGCCCCCGATTCGGCGACCAATCCGTTCAGCACCAGCTCGACGTAATCGCTGGCCGGCAGCTGGGCGTCACGGCAGGCGTCCCACGACGACCCCCAGACCACGGCCCGGCTGAGGGCGCTCCCGATGCTCGCCAGCCCACCGACCATGGCCACCACCGTGCGCGGGTCGAGCCGGACCTTCGCGTAGGTCAGGTCGTCGTCGTTGACGATCACCGCGTCGGCGTGCCGGCCGATCAGTTCGTCGATCACCGTCTCGGGCCCGTCGATGTCGCGCTCGACCCGCTCGGTGCGCACCAGCCCGTCGGGCCCGGAGTCGTAGACCCCGAAGGCAACCCGGTGCCGGCGCAGCGTCGGCCACTCGGCCGGCGCGGTCTGGAGCAGGGTCGCCGCGGTGATCACCCCGGCGTCGTCGTAGCGGCAGTCCAGGGTCAGGGTGTTGACGCCGGCCGTCTCCAGCCACTGCGCCGACCAGTCCGAGAGGTCGCGCCCGGATGCGGCTTCGAGCGCGCTCAGCAGGTCGTTCAGATCGGTGTTGCCGTACGCGTGCCGCTGGAAGTAGATCCGCGCGCCGGCCAGGAACTCCTCGATGCCGACGAAGGCGACCAGCTGGGCCAGCACGGCCGCGCCCTTGGCGTAGGTGATCTGGTCGAAGTTGTACTCGACCGCCTCCAGGTCGACGATGTCGGCCGCGATCGGGTGGGTCGAGGGCAGCTGGTCCTGGCGGTAGGCCTGGGTTTTCGAGCCGGCAGTGAAGCCGGCGCGGGCGATGGTCGGATCGTCCGCGGTCTCGCCGACCGCGAAGACCGAAGCCCAGCTCGCGAAGGACTCCTTGAGCCACAGGTCGTCCCACCAGCGCATGGTGACCAGATCGCCGAACCACATGTGCGACAGCTCGTGCAGGATCGTGTCGCGGCGGTAGTCGAGCGAGGCCTGCGGGACCTTGCTGCGGAACAGGTATTCGTCGCGGAAGGTGACGCAGCCGATGTTCTCCATCGCGCCGCCGTTGTACTCCGGGACGAAGACCTGGTCGTACTTGCCGAAGGGATACGGAAAATCGAAGTGCTTCTCGAACACGTCGAAGCCGCGGCTGGTGACCTCGACGATCGTGTCGGCGTCGAGATACTCCGCGACCGAGCGACGGCAGGCCAGGGTCATCGCGATGGTGCCGGCCCGGCCCTCGTAGCTGTGCTCGACCGCCACGTACTCGCCGGCGATCAGGGCGGTCAGATAGGTCGACACGGGCAGCGTCTCGGCGAACGTCGTGCGGGTCAGGCCCTCGCCGGCGGGTTCGGCACCGGTGACGGCGCCATTGGAGATGATCATCCACGCGCTCGGCGCGACCACGTCGATGGCGAACCGGGCCTTCAGGTCCGGCTGCTCGAAGCAGGCGTAGACCCGGCGCGCGTCCGACGCCTCGAACTGGGTGTAGTGGTAGACCCGCTGGTCGACCGGATCGACGAAGCGGTGCAGACCCTGGCCGACGCGGCTGTACCGGACTACTGCGGTGACCCGGAGCTCGTGCGGCCCCGGCTCGACCGAGAAGGGCAGCCGGGACCCGGTGAAGGTGGTCGGGTCGAGCGGCTCGCCGTCGAGCGAGGCGTCGACGACGCGGTCGCCGATCAGATCGATGTGGGTGGTTCCCGCGGCCCGCGCGATGAAGGTGAGTACCACCGAGGACACGAACTGCTCGTTCGGTCGATCCACCCCCGAGCCGGACAGATCGACGGAGATCGCATAGCGCTCGGTGTCGACCAGTGACGCCCGGTCCTGGGCCTCGGCACGGGTCAGGTTGTGCGGAAACATGAACTCGATCTTGTCACGACTCACCGGAAGGTCTCGACTTGATCACGGTCCTCGACGGGTCGATGCGATGCGGGTCGACCCGGGCGGTGCCCCCGCCGACCTCAGCGCAACCGGCCAGTGCGGCACGGCCGGCACCGGGCCAGGTAGATGCGCCGGGCCCCGACTGAAATAGTGCAGTCATGCGCGTACACATCGGCACCGACCACGCCGGATTCGACCTGAAGAACTACCTCGTCACCGCACTGCAGGGCGACGGGCACGAGGTCGTCGACCACGGTCCGGACAGCTACGACGCCGAGGACGACTACCCCGTCTTCTGCATCCCGGCCGCCGAGGCCACCGTCGCCGATGCGGGTGCCCTGGGCATCGTCATCGGCGGGTCCGGCAACGGCGAGCAGATCGCGGCCAACAAGGTGACCGGCGTACGCGCGGCCCTCGCGTACGACACCGACACGTCCACGCTCGCCCGCCAGCACAACGACGCCAACGTGATCAGCATCGGCGCCCGGATGCACAGCGAGGAAGAGGCCCTCGAGCTGGTCCGTACGTTCCTGGCCACCCCGTTCAGTGGCGAGGAGCGGCACGCCCGCCGGATCCGGCTGCTGGCCGAGTACGAGGACCGGCGCGCCTGACCCCGGTCCGAGGGTCGGCGATGGGGCCTAGCGGCGGCGGCCGTCGATCCGGGCCAGCAGCGAGTCGATGACCTCGAGGGCGAGGTGTTCGTCCTCGGGTCGGGGCTGGGAAACATCGCGGGCCCGGAGCGCGCGGGCCCCGGTCACCAGGCCGGAGACGCCGTCCCGACCGAAATCGCGGGGCCACAGATCGCGACCCTCGTGCGGTGCGGTCCGACCCGCGACAGTGTGCGTACCTGTCATGCTGACCACGCTAGTCCAGATTTCAACCGTAGGGGGCTGGTTTGCCCGAGGGACACACGCTGCACCGACTGGCCCAGGACCTCAACGAGGCCTTCCAGGGGCGGCCCGTCGAGGTGACGAGTCCACAGGGCCGGTTCGCCGAGTCGGCAGCGATGGTTGACGGTTCGCTGATGCACGCGGCCAGCGCTCACGGCAAGCACCTGTTCTGCGAGTTCGACGGCGGGCAGATCCTGCACGTCCACCTCGGTCTGATCGGCAAGTTCCTGCTCGGTCCGCCCGCCCCGCCGGTGGGCGAGGTGCGGGTGCGGCTGGCCACTTCGACGGTCGTCGCGGACCTGCGCGGTCCACAGGTCTGCGCGATCGAGACCCCGGCCGAGGTCTCGGCGCATCTGGCCGGGCTCGGACCGGATCCGTTGCGGTCCGATGCTGATCCGGAGGTCGCGTGGCGGCGGATCCAGCGAGCCGGGCGGCCGATCGCCGCGCTGCTGATGGACCAGACGATCCTGTCCGGGGTCGGCAACGTCTACCGGGCCGAGGTGCTGTTCCGCAACCGGATCGACCCGCACCGGCCGGGCCGGCAACTCACCCGCCGCAGTTGGCTGGCCATCTGGTCCGATCTGCTCGCGCTGATGCCGGTCGGGGTGCGCGACAACCGGATCGACACAGTCCGCGAGGAGCACAGCCCCGAGGCGACGGGCCGCGCGCCTCGGGTCGACGACCACGGCGGCGAGGTCTACGTCTACCGCCGCACCGGCCAGGAGTGCCTGGTCTGCGGGTCCAAGATCCGCACCGAGGTGTTGGCCGGTCGCAATCTGTTCTGGTGTGGCCGGTGTCAACGCCGGGGTTGAGTTTCCGCAGCGGCCCCGGGGTGATCGACTTCGACGCCGACGGGTCGCTGACGCGGGTCGAGCACGACCGACGGCCGGGCTGGCCCGCGCTGACCGGCGGTGGGCGGCCGACGGCGATCGTCGACGGCCGGGCGATGGAGTGGGCGGGTCCGGAGGTGCTGGCCGATGCCGACGAGGTCGAGTTCGGCTACCTCGGCGGGTCGATCCGGGTCACCGTCCGCCACAGCTTCGCGGTGGGGTGGGGCGTACGCGTCGCCGTCACCAATCTGGGCGACGAGGCGGTGGCGCTCGACGAGCTCGGGCTGACCTGGACCGCCGCCGACGACGCTCCGGTCTGGGTGCTGGCGGCGGGGGCGGTCGGCACGTACGTGGTGCCCACCCCCGACAGCACCGGCCCGGTCCTGCTCGGCACGCTCGACCTCGGCACCGTCGAGCGGATCGACGCCGACGGATTCGGCTTCGGGCCGGTCGCCCTCGCGCCCCAGGGTCGCTTCGTCGTGCAGTGGAGCTGGGACTGGGGGCGCCGTTCGGCGGCTCGACGGGCGCGATCGCAGATTCCGTCGACCCGCCGGCTCGAGGTCGACCAGGTCATCACCATTGCGGCCGACGACGACACGGCGGTGCTGACCCCGTCCGGGGTGGCGGTCGAACAGCGGCAGGGACTGACGGAGCTCTCCTGCTGGGAGCCCGGCGTCTTCACCGTCGAGCTGCGCTCTGCCGGGGGCGGCGTGCACTTCGAGCTGTGCGCGGCCGAACCACTCGACGGCCTGGTCGCTGCGACGCTCGAGGTGCTGTTCCGTGACGCACCGCTCACGTCGGCCGGCATCGTCGCGTTGCCCGACGTGCACGCCGCACTGGTCGTCCAGTACGGGCTCATCCGGGGTTCGGTGCCGGACCGCGACCAGGCCGAGGAATCACTCGATCTCTTCTTGGCCCGGCACCTCGACCTCGAGATCGCCGACCCACGGCTCATCATCTTCGCCGCCCGTGAGGCGACCCGGACCGGGGCGGCCGACGTGGTCGACGTGGCCACCGATTGGGTCGCCGCCCACGACACGTTCGTTCCCGGCCTCGGGTTGGCGTTGCCGGAGGTGCTGCTGGCCGGAATGGTGACCGGCGCCCGCCATGTCCCCACCCCCGATCGGGTGGCCGGTCTGCCGGTCGACGGCGCCATCGCCACGCAGATCGCTTCGGTGCCCGCGCTCGGGGCGGCGACGGAGCTGGAACAGATCCAGCTGGCCGCCACCGACGCCGGCCGACGGATGGCCGCGGTGGTCGCGCTCGGCGGCTGGCTCGGGGCCGGCGGCAAGGGTGATCCGCTGCGTCCCCTCGACCCGGCCCACGAGGCCTACCTCACCGCGGTGTTCCGCCTCGTCGGTGAGGATCTGGGTGAACCACTGCGACGACGGTGGGGAGTCACCGCGGCCGAGGTGGCCCGCCGCCGGGAGGTCGGTGTCCGACACGCCCTCGCCGCCGCCGGTCGGCGGTGGCGCGCCTCCCCGGGTTCGGCGCTCAGCTGGCTGCTCGTCGGCAGCGGTACCACCCTCGACTGACCCCCACCCCGGCCGAACCCCGGCCTCGACTCTGGCCCCGACCCTCGACCGGCTCCGGAGGGCGTGCCGACCGTGCAGGAACGGTGGTCACCGCAGCCGATCCGTTGAACGGATCTGGGAGAGTGTGGGCGTGAGCAGTACGGTCAGCGTCCGCCCCGAGACGCCGGCATCGGAGCCCCCGGCCTCCGTGTCGTCGGCCTCCGGGTCGCCCTCGTCGGTGACCCGTCCGCGGCGGAGGTTCCCCAAGCTGCCCACCCTGGTCTCGCGGATCTTCTTCGTCGGTGCGGTCGTGCTGGTGGCCGAATCGCTGCTCCCGCAGGTGCCGTGGATCGCTTCGGCGGTCGATCTGTTCTCCACGGCCTTTTTCCCGATCGACGGCGGCACCCTCGGGTTCGCCATCTTCTTGTTCATCCTCGGTGCGGCGCTGGGCCGACGTAAGCAGGCGGCCTGGGTGATCGCGGTAATCCTCTTCGGGCTGTCGCTGCTCCTCGATCTGGTGCTGGTCGCTGAGCTCGTCGTCGTCGCCGTGACCGGTGACGCGGACTACGCCTCGTTGCCCCTGCTGGCCCGGTTCAGTTTCAACCTGGCTGCGCTCGGGTCGCTGACCGCGTGCATGATCGCCTACCGCCGTGAGTTCACCGCGCGCCGCCCGCCGGGGAGCGTGCGCCAGGCGCTGCTGACCCTGCTCGGTGGGCTGGCCGTCACCTTCGGCGTGGCCATGCTGCTGGTCACGGTGTTCCCCAACGAACTGGTCGGCCCACGCGGTCGGCTCGTCTGGATCCTCCGCCGCCTCGAGCAGGCGGCTTTCGGGCCCGACACCAGCCTCGCCGCACAACCGGTGAACGTTCCGCCCAGCTGGATCAACACCCTGGTCGGGCTGCTGTTCGGGCTGACCCTGCTGGCGGCCATCGTCGCCCTGGTCCGGTCGCAGCGCCGGGCCTCGCTGATGTCGGCCGACGACGAACCGCGGGTCCGGGCGCTGGTCGCCGAGTCCGGCGAGGACTCACTGGCCTACTTCGCCACGCGGCGCGACAAGTCGGTGGTCTTCGCCGCCAACGGCCGGGCGGCCATCACCTACCGGGTGGATCTCGGCGTCTGTCTGGCCAGCAGCGACCCGATCGGCCCCCGCGACCACTGGCAGGGTGCGATCGCCGCCTGGCAGGACCTGGTCGACGCGTACGGCTGGACGCCGGCGGTCATCGGGGCCAGCGAGGCGGGCGCCACCGCGTACGCCCGCGCCGGGCTGCGGGTCATCCGGCTGGGCGACGAAGCCATCCTCGAGACCCGCGAGTTCCATCTCGACGGCCGCGACATGCGTCCGGTCCGGCAGGCCGTGCAACGGCTGGAGAAGATGGGTTATCGGACCCGCGTACGCCGGCACGCCGACATCCCCGCCGACGAGATGGTGCAACTGATCGGGAAGATCGACGCCTGGCGCGACACCGAGACCGAACGTGGCTTCTCGATGGCGCTCAGCCGGCTCGGCGATCCGGCCGACGCCGACTGCTTGATGGTCGAGGCGCTGTTCCCGCCCGATCGGGCCGCAGTCGGCCCGATGGGCCAGGTCGCCGGGGTGCTGTCCTTCGTGCCGTGGGGGAGCGACGGGTTCTCCCTCGATGTGATGCGCCGCAACCCGGCCGCCGACAACGGCGTGACCGAGCTGATGGTGGCCGGGTTGATGGCCGCCGGTCGCGAGGTCGGGATCCGTCGGGTCTCGCTCAACTTCGCGGTCTTCCGGGCGGCGTTCGAGGAAGGGGCCCGGATCGGCGCCGGCCCCATCATCCGGCTGTGGCGGCGACTGCTGCTCGTCGCCTCGCGCTGGTGGCAGATCGAGGCGCTGTTCCGGTCGAACGTGAAGTACCGACCCGACTGGCAGCCCCGGTTCCTCTGCTTCGCCGAGACCCGTGACATCGCCCTGGTCGGGGCCGCATCGGGGGTGGCCGAGGGATTCATCGACCTGCCGAGCTTTCTCAAGCCCCAGCTCACCGATGTCCGTGCGCTAACCACCGGTGCGGTCGAGCGACCCGATCAGCAGCGGCCGGCGTACGTCGCGCCGCCTCCCGCGCCCGGACCGCGGGTGCCCGAGCAGGTCCGGGGACGGATGGAGGTCCGTGAGCGGCTGCTCGCCGCGGGGATCGAGCCGTATCCGGCGTCGTACAAACCGAGCCGTGGCCTCGGGGAGCTCCGACTCGGGGTCAGCGCCAGGGTGGCCGGGCGGGTCCTCGGCGTCCGCGATCTGGGCGGAATCATCTTCGTCAAGCTCCGTGACTGGACCGGCGACGGGCAGTTGCTGCTCACCGCCGAAGTCACCGGCCCCGGCGTGATGGATCAGCTCCGCTCGGTGATCGACCTCGGTGACCACCTCGGGGCCGAGGGCGATGTGGTGCTGTCGCGCAGTGGGGAATTGTCGCTCGAGGTGCGTGCCTGGCAGCTGACCGCCAAGGCGCTGCGGCCGCTGCCCGACAAGTTCAAGGGCATCTCCGATCCCGAGACCCGGGTACGCCAGCGCTATCTCGATCTCACGGTCAACCCGGCGGCCCGGCAGCAGTTGCGGGCCCGATCGGCCGCGATCCGGGCGGTCCGGAACACCCTCGACGGGCTGGGCTATCTCGAGGTCGAGACGCCGATGCTGCAGACCGTCCACGGCGGGGCCAACGCGCGGCCGTTCCGCACCCACATCCACGCCTACGACCTCGATCTCTACCTGCGGATCGCCCCCGAGCTCTACCTGAAGCGGCTGATGGTCGGCGGCGTCGACCGGCTGTTCGAGATCGGTCGCAACTTCCGCAACGAGGGCGCCGACGCGACCCACAACCCCGAGTTCACCATGCTCGAGGCCTACCAGGCGTACGGGGACTACACGACGATGCGGGTCGTCGCGCAACAGCTGATCACCGAGGCCGCCCGCGCGGTCACCGGCGGGACGTTGGTCACCGGACCCGATCGCGCGGGCGTGCCGCACCAGGTCGATCTGGGTCGGCCCTGGCCGGTGGTGACGGTCAATGACGCGATCTCGGCCGGGTGCGGCGAGCACGTCACCGCCGACACCACCCGTGAGGAGCTGCTCCGGATCGCCGGCGGTCTGAAGATCGAGGTCGGCGAGCGCTGGACCCGGGGGGCGGTGGTGCTCGAGCTGTACGAGCACCTGGCCGAGCACGTCACGGTGACCCCGACCTTCTACACCGACTTCCCCGCCGAGGTGTCGCCGCTGACCCGGCAGCACCGCGACGACCCGCGGCTGGCCGAACGCTGGGACCTGGTCGCCTTCGGCGCGGAGATCGGCACCGCCTACTCCGAACTGGTCGACCCGGTCATCCAGCGGCAGCGGCTGACCGAGCAGTCCTTGCAGGCCGCCGGTGGCGACCCCGAGGCGATGGAGCTCGACGAGGACTTCCTCACCGCACTCGAGTACGCGATGCCCCCGTCCGGGGGGCTGGGGATGGGGATCGACCGCCTGGTGATGATGCTCACCGGGACCTCGATCCGCGAGACGATCGCCTTCCCGCTGGTGAGACCACGCACGTGAGCGGGACCGAACCCGTCGGGACCTTCCGGACCGGCCACCTGTGGCCGTCGTTGAGTGCGCTGACCGTGCTGACCTACAACACCTGGATGTTGTGGAAGCCGCTGAACGGACACCGAGCCATCTTCAACGGCTACCTCTCCGAGCTCTCCGCCTCCGACCAACCGCACTCCTCCTTCTTCCGGGGCGGCGATCTGATCACCGCGGTCATCGTGCTGGCCATGGGCATCCGCGCGCTGGTGTTGTGGCGACGGCGGGTCCGCTGGGCCGCAACGGTCGGTGCGCCGACGTCGGGCCGGTGGTGGGCGGTCGCGTCGGCCTCGCTGCTGCTCTTCGGTGTCGCCACGTTCTTCGACGCGTTCTTCGCCATGGACTGCTCGCCGAGCCTGTCGGAACGCTGTCGGGTGCTCGAGGAGACCGGTCAGTTGTCGTTGGTGCACTATGCGCACACCTTCACCAGCGTCGGGGCCCAGGTCGGCATCGTGGCCTCGATGGTCTCCACCGCCATCGCCATGATCCGCTCGCCGCGTCCGGAGCCGCGCCGCCGTCGGGTGGTGATCGGGATCGCCGTGGTCGAGGTCGCGGCCCTGCTGGTGATGATGGGGATGCTGGTGCTCGGACTGCCGGGTCCCGGTTACCCCCAGGCGGTGATGGTGGTGATGGCCTCGGGATGGTTTGCCGCGGTGGGCTTCCGCTTGGTGGGCGAACGCGAGAACCCGGCCGACGATCGGGTTCGGGAATCGATGGGGGCAACGCATGGCTGAGGCGAGACGGATCGACGGGCTGGTCCAGCTGGGTGGTCGCGAGGTGCGGGTGAGCGACGCGGGCGGCGGCGGCCGACCGGTGGTGCTGCTCGGGGGGTGCGGCGTGCCGTCCCCGGTCTGGGACGGGGTGGCCCGTCTGCTCCCCGGCGTACGCACGGTCCGGCTCGACCGCCCCGGTCTCGGCGGTAGCCCCTGGCCGGGACGCCTCCCGACCCTCGCCGAGGAGAACCGCACGCTGGCCGAGCTGCTGGCCCGGCTCGACGCACCGGTCGTGGTGGTCGCCCACTCGATGGCCGCGTTGCACGCCGAGGCCGTGACCCGCGACCGCCCGGAACTGGTGGCCGGGCTGGTGCTGATCGACGGCAGCGTCGAGTGGGAGGAGAAGTCCGGGCGCCCGGCCCGACGCCAACTCGGCCTCGCCCGGCTGGTGGCCGGACTGCCGACCGTCGGCCCCGTGGGCGGGCTGATCGGCCGGGGTGCCGTGGCAGTCGCCAGCCACCAGAGCTGGCGCGGCCCGGCCGGCGACGCCTTCGCCGCCGTGTATCGCCGCCAGGTCTCGGTCGCGGCGGTGATCGCCGAGAACGCCGCGTACGCCGCCCAGATCGACGACCTCGACGAACTCCGCGACCATTCGCCGTGGCCGTCGCGCCCCGGCTTCGTCCTCACCGCCACCGGTGACGGCGGCGCCGATTGGCCGGCCCGCCAACATCGACTGGCCGACCTGCTCGGCTTCCGCCAGATCGTGGTCGAGGATTCCCGCCACCTGATGATGCTCGATCGGCCCGACGTGATCGCCGAGGCCGTCCGCTCGTTGACCGAGGAGAAATCGTGAGCGCCGAACCGACCCTGCTGGCCGAGATCTGGTACGCCGGGCCCCCGCAGCTCGACGACCCCGACCTGATCGACGCGCTGCGGGAGATCGCCCCGGACACCGAACGGCAGAGCGACTCGCTGGTCGTCCCGCACAGCGCTCCGGCCGGCGGCGAACCCGCGCTGTTGACCGTGATCACCCACGGCAGCCCGCTCGGCACCGACGGCAAGCAACGCCCCGATCCGAGTCAGACCTGGGACTGGGCGGAGGCCGATCAGCTGGTCACCCAGTGCCAGGCGTCGCTGTTGGTCACCGAGATGTTCGCCGGCGGAGCCGACCGCCAGGAGCGGGTCTCCGCGCTTGCCGCCGTGGTCCGTGTGCTGGCTCGCCGGACCCGTCCGGTGATGGTGAGCTGGCCGCTCAGCCAGCGGGTCACCCCGCCCGAGGAGGACGCCGGCGATCTGGACGGCGTGATCAACATCCGGATGTTCGAGGCCGCCGAGGGGGCCACGGTGATGGACAGCCTCGGGCTGCACCTGGTCGGATTGCCCGACGTCCAGTGCCACTTCGTCGACCGCGATGCCGGCGAGATCGCCGCGCTGCTGCACTCGACCGCGAGCTATCTCTTCGAGGCCGGCGACGTGATCGCCGACGGCCACACCATCTCCGGGCTCGACGGCGACGGGGCGTACACGTGCCGGCTCGAGAGCGCCCTGATCGCCCCGGTCCGTACCGTCTTGGACATCGACCTGGGCGAGCCGTACGCGGCGGGAGACCGCTCGCGCTGACGGGTATCAGATCGGGGTCATCGCCGGATGACCACGACGTTGCTCAATGGTCTGAGGTCAAACCATTGACGTGGCGGAGGGCCCGACGAAAGACTCA
Source organism: uncultured Actinomycetota bacterium (assembly GCA_963815905.1). GTDB lineage: Bacteria > Actinomycetota > Actinomycetes > Propionibacteriales > Propionibacteriaceae > Microlunatus. The sequence goes on from CAWFIO010000021.1 coordinate 598,104, forward strand.
GCCCCGAGGTCGACACCGATATCAACCACCGGGGAGAGGGCAGCGATGAGCCTCGATCAGCAGATGGACGACGACGCGAAAGCGCTCGCAGAGCTCGGCTACACCCAGGAACTCCACCGCGGCATGTCCGGGTTCTCCAACTTCGCGGTGTCGTTCTCGATCATCTCGATCCTGACCGGCTGCATCACCTCGTACGGCATCGCGCTCCGTTCCGGGGGTCCGTCGACCCTGGTGCTCGGTTGGTTGATCGTCGGCATCATGGTTCTCGCCGTCGCCCTGGCCATGGCCGAGGTCTGCTCGCGTTATCCGACCGCCGGCGGACTCTATTTCTGGGCGGGACGGCTGGCGCGGAAGAACCGTCGCGAATGGGCCTGGGGGGTCGGCTGGTTCAACTTCCTCGGTGAGGTCGCGGTCACCGCCGCCATCGACTTCGGCTGCGCCACCACCTGGATGGCCTTCGCCGCATTGATGGGCTGGGTCGAGCCGACGCCGGCCAAGACCTTTGCCACCTTCGTGGTGATCATCGTGATCCACGCGCTGCTCAACGCCTTCGGGGTCACGCTGGTCAGCCTGCTGTCCAGCGTTTCCGCCTGGTGGCACGTGGGCGGCGTGCTGATCATCGTCGCCGTGCTGTGGATCCTGCCGGCCAAGCACCAGTCGGTCAGCTGGACGTTGACCGGCTTCCACAACGAGACCGGCTGGACCAGCCTGGCGTACGTGTTCTTGATGGGTCTGCTGATGGCGCAATACACCTACACCGGCTACGACGCCTCCGCCCACGTCGCCGAGGAGACCAAGAACGCCAGCCGGGCCGCGCCCCGCGGCATCGTGATGAGCGTGCTGGTCTCGGTGATCGGCGGCTTCATCCTGCTCTACTCGATCACCGCGGCCATTCAGGACAACAGCCCCGAGGGCCTGGCCAAGCTGTCGGAGTCCGACACCGGCCTGCCGCCCGCGCAGATCTTCCTGGACTCGTTGGACAACCCGTCGGTGGCCAAGTTCTTGCTGTTCATCGTCTGCGTCGCCCAGTTCTTCTGCGGCATGGCCTCGGTCACCGCCAACTCGCGGATGTCGTACGCGTTCTCGCGCGACAACGCACTTCCGGGCTCGCGGATCTGGGCCCAGGTCAATCCGCGGACGGGGACCCCGACCAACTCGATCTGGCTGTGCGTGGTGCTGTCGATCATCCTGGCCTCGCCTGCGCTGTTCAGCGCCACCGCGTACTTCGCGGTGACCTCGATCGCGGTGATCGGGCTCTACATCGCGTACGTGGTGCCGGTCTTCCTGCGCCGGATCAACCCCGAGTTCACTCCCGGCCCGTGGAACCTCGGTCGGTGGAGCGCGGTGATCGGCTGGATCGCCGTGGTCTGGGTGATCTTCATCTGCGTGCTCTTCGTGCTGCCCCCGGTCGCGCCGGTCACCGTCGAGACCTTCAACTACGCGCCGATCGCGGTGCTGGTCGTGGTCGTCTTCGCGGTGGTCTCGTGGTTCGTGAGTGGCAAGAAGAACTTCATGAACGGCCCCCAGGACGAGCACCCGACCAGCACCCCGAGTCGGGTGCCGGGCGAGCAGTGAGCGTTGTGGCAGACCACGAGTTGGCCGAGGTGGTGCTGGGCGCCACCCGCGGGCGGCACGCGTTCGAGGATTGCGTCGAGCGCTTGGCCACCGCGATCCGGTTGGGCGTCTACCCGTACGGGACCTCGCTCCCCCCGGAACGCGAACTGGCCCGGCGGATGGGGATCTCTCGGGCCACGCTGCGTGAAGCGATCGCCGCGCTGCGGGCGGCCGGGATGGTGCGCACCACCCGTGGTCGGGGCGGCGGCACCATCGTCGACCACCCGCCGGGCGTCCCGGGTGGTCGTCCGCAGGCCACCCTCGACGAGGCCCAGCGCGCGGAGCTGATCGACTCCCTCGTCTTCCGCCGGGTGGTCGAGCCGGGTGCGTGCCAACTGGCCGCGCACCGCACCTTGTCCGATCACCAGCGCGGGTTGCTGACCGAGGCGTTGACCGCGGTGGCGGAGGCCGGCGATCCGGCCGAACACCGCCAGGCGGACTCGCGGCTGCACCTGGCCATCGTCTCGGTGACCGAGTCGCCGCAGCTGGTCGAGGCGGTCACCGGGGTGCAGGCGAAGCTCAACGACATGCTGCTGGCCATTCCGGTGCTGCCGGTCAACATCGACCACTCCGACGCCCAGCACGCCGAGATCGTCGGGGCCATCCTGGCCGGGGACTCCGTCCGTGCTCGACGGGTGATGGAATCCCACTGCGACGACACCGCCGCTCTGCTCAGAGGACTGTTGAGATGACCGAACTGCGCAACGACCGGCACCTCAGCGTGCACGAACTCCGGTTGCGGATCGCCGAGGGCGACATCGACACGGTGATCGTCGCGTTCACCGACATGCAGGGCCGACTCCAGGGCAAACGGATGCACGGCGCGTACTTCGCCGCCCATGTCCTCGACGACGGCACCGAGGGCTGCAACTACCTGCTCGCGGTCGACATCGACATGAACACGGTCGGCGGTTACGCGATGTCGTCGTGGGAACGCGGCTACGGCGACATGGAGTTCTCCCTCGACACCGCCACCATCCGCCGACTCACCCACCAGCCGGCGACCGCGATGGTCCAGTGCGACCTGGTCTGGCTCGACCACACCCCGGTGGTCCAGTCCCCGCGCACGATCCTCACGACCCAGTTGGAGCGCGCTGCCGACCTGGGCTACGTCGCGCTCGCCGGCACCGAGCTCGAGTTCATCGCCTTCAACACCAGCTACGAAGACGCCTGGAACCAGCGCTATCGCGATCTGGTCCCGGTCAACCAGTACAACGTCGACTACTCGATCCTCGGCGGCTCCCGGGCCGAGCCGCTGCTCCGCGAGATCCGCAACGTCATGTACGCGGCGGGGATGGACGTCGAATCGGCCAAGGGGGAGTGCAACCTCGGCCAGCATGAGATCGGCTTCCTCTACGCCGAGGCGCTGACCACGGCGGACAACCACGCGGTCTACAAGACCGCGGCCAAGGAGATCGCCGCGCAGCGCGGCCAGTCGCTCACCTTCATGGCCAAGTACAACGAGCGCGAGGGCAGCTCGTGTCACATCCACCTGTCTTTGCGCGGACGTGACGGCTCGACGGTGTTCTGGGCCGACGGGGCGCGTACGCCGCTCTACGACTCCTTCGTCGCGGGCCTGCTGGCCACGATGGCCGACTTCACCCTGCTCTACGCGCCGAACATCAACTCCTACAAGCGCTTCGCCGACGGGTCGTTCGCGCCGACGACGATCGCCTGGGGGCTGGACAACCGGACCTGCGCGGTCCGACTGGTCGGCAAGGGTGCGGGAGCCCGGCTGGAGAACCGGGTCCCCGGTGGTGACGTCAACCCCTACCTGGCTCTGGCCGCGATGCTGGCCGGCGGGCTCTACGGGATCGAGCACCAGCTCGAGCTCGGTCCCGAGCTCGTCGGTAACGCGTACGCCTCCAGCCTGCCGACCATCCCCAAGACCCTGCGCGACGCCCGCGCCGGGTTCCACGCGTCGGCGATCGCGCGTGAGGTGTTCGGCGACGAGGTCGTCGAGCACTACACGAACATGGCCGACGTCGAACTGGCCGCCTTCGACGCGGCGGTCACCGACTGGGAGCTCACGCGCTCCTTCGAACGGATGTGAGCATGACGACCGAGATCGTCCCGCAGACCCATGTCGTCATCAACCCGGCGACCGAAGAACAGGTCACCGAGGTCGAGTTGGCCGATCTGGCCCGGACCGATGAGCTGATCGGCCGGGCCGAGGCGGCGTTCCCGGCCTGGCGCGACGTCGCCCCCGGCGACCGCGCGCGGCTGCTACGGCGGTTTGCCGCCGTGGTCGACGAGCACCGCGAGGAACTGGCGCAGCTCGAGGTGATCAACTCGGGTCACACCATCGCCAACGCGCGCTGGGAGGCGGACAACGTCCGTAATGTGCTCGACTACTACGCCGCCGCGCCCGAGCGGCTGTTCGGACGGCAGATCCCGGTGGCCGGCGGGATCGACGTCACCTTCCGTGAACCGCTCGGTGTGGTCGGGGTCATCGTGCCCTGGAACTTCCCGATGCCGATCGCCGGCTGGGGTTTCGCTCCGGCGCTGGCCGCCGGCAACACCGTCGTGCTCAAACCGGCCGAACTCACTCCGCTGACGGCAATCCGGTTGGGCGAACTGGCGCTCGAAGCCGGACTCCCCGAGGGCGTGTTCACGGTGATCCCGGGTCGCGGCTCGGTGGTGGGGGAGCGCTTCGTCACCCACCCCGCTGTGCGCAAGGTCTGCTTCACCGGCTCGACCGAGGTCGGCAAACGGATCATGAGAGGGTGCGCCGACCAGGTCAAACGCTGCACGCTCGAGCTCGGCGGCAAGAGCGCGAACGTGATCTTCGCCGACGCCGACGTCGCCGCTGCTGCCGCCAGCGCCCCGTACGCGGTCTTCGACAACGCCGGCCAGGACTGCTGCGCCCGGTCGCGGATCCTTGTCCAGGAGCCCGTCGTCGAGGAGTTCCTGGAGGCCCTGCAGGACGCGGTCCGCGGTGTCGTCGTCGCCGACCCGCGCGACGAGTCGGCCGAGATGGGCCCGCTCATCTCCCCGGGACAGAAGGCCAGGGTCGAGGGCTTCCTGGCCGAGGTCGACGTGGCGTTCGCCGGATCGGTTCCCGGCGGACCCGGCTACTGGCTGCCGCCCTCGGTGGTCATGGCGACCTCGACCCAGCAGCGGATCTGGCGCGAGGAGGTCTTCGGTCCGGTGGTCGCCGTGCTGCCGTTCACCGACGAGGCCGACGCGATCCGGCTGGCCAACGACACCGAGTACGGGCTGTCGGGCTCGATCTACACCCGCGATGTCGGTCGGGCGCTGCGGGTGGCCCGCGGGATCCAGGCCGGCAACCTGAGCGTCAACTCGCATTCCTCGGTCCGTTACTGGACCCCGTTCGGTGGCTTCAAGCAGTCGGGTCTGGGGCGCGAACTCGGGCCCGATGCGCCGAACGCGTTCACCGAGGAGAAGAACGTCTTCATCAGCAACGCCTGACCGCCCGACCCGCACCCCCCCGCAGCACCTCACCCCCGAAGGACACAACATGACTGGACGCGTCGACGGCAGGGTTGCCGTCGTCACCGGTGGATGCTCCGGCATCGGCCTGGCCTCCGTACGCCGCCTCGCCGCCGAGGGCGCCCGCGTGGTGATCGGCGACGTCGACGACACCCGTGGTCCCGATGTCGCCGCCGAGGTCGACGGGCTCTACCTGCGGACCGATGTGACGAGCAAGGCCGACGTCGACGCCCTGTTCGCCGCGGCGTACGACACCTATGGCTCGGTCGACATCGCCTTCAACAACGCCGGCATCTCCCCACCCGACGACGACTCGATCCTGGACACCGATCTCGACGCCTGGCGTCGGGTCCAGGACGTCAATCTGACCAGCGTCTACCTCTGCTGCAAGGCCGCCCTCGGCTACATGACCCGGCAGAAGCGCGGCTCGATCATCAACACCGCATCGTTCGTCGCGATCATGGGCGCCGCGACCTCGCAGATCTCCTACTCGGCCTCCAAGGGCGGTGTGCTCTCGATGAGCCGCGAGCTCGGGGTGCAGTTCGCCCGCGAGGGCATCCGGGTCAACGCCCTCTGCCCGGGCCCGGTCAACACGCCGCTGCTGCAGGAACTGTTCGCCAGCGACCCCGAACGCGCCGCCCGGCGACTCGTCCACATCCCCGTCGGCCGCTTCGCCGAACCCGACGAGATCGCCAACGCGGTGCTGTTCCTGGCCTCCGACGAGTCCAGCTTCATCACCGCCAACACCTTCCTCGTCGACGGCGGCATCTCCGCCGCGTACGTCACCCCGCTCTGATCGGTGTTCGCTCGCGCCGCCGGCCCCTGGCCGCTTCCTCTCCTGGTCAGCAACTGGGGGCAGATGACGTCGCGAGCAGCTGCTCCGGTGCTATCTGCCCCCAGTTACTGGAAAAGGGTCGAGGGGATAGGCGCTCCCTCTCCTGGTCAGCACTGGGGGCAGATGACGTCGCGAGCAGCTGCTCCGGTGCTATCTGCCCCCAGTTACTGAGAAGGGGGGGAGGGGAGAGGCGCTCGAATAGGGTGGGGTCATGGCTCAGCGTGCGGTGAACAGGCGACGGCCGGTGATCGGGCTGACGACCTATCGCGAGCAGGCGCGCTGGACGGTGTGGGACCAGTCGGCCGATCTGTTGCCGTCGCTCTACACGCGTTCGGTCGAGGCGGCCGGCGGCGTCGTGGCCCTGCTGCCTCCGCAGGCCGAGGGGGCCGACGAGCTCGTCGCGCGGCTCGACGGGGTGATCATCACCGGCGGCCCCGATGTCGATCCGGAACGTTACGGCGCTGCTCCGCACGAGAAGACCGTGCGGGTCCGCCAGGACCGCGACGCGTGGGAGGTCGCCATCCTCGACGCGGCGGACCGCCTCGGGGTCCCGACGCTCGGGATCTGCCGCGGGATGCAACTGATGGCCGTCCGCGCCGGCGGAGCGCTCGAGCAGCACGTCCCCGATGTCGTCGGGCACGAGGAACACGCCCCCGGCGGCAGCGCGTACGGCTGGACCTCGGTGACCACGGTCCGCCAGTCGCAGCTGCGCGAGTTGGTGGGCGACACGATGCAGGTCAGCTGTCACCACCACCAGTCGGTCACCAGCCACCCCGGGTTCGAGGTCGCCGCCCGCGCGGCCGACGGCACGATCGAGGGCCTGGAGGATCCTGACCGGCCGTTCTGGATGGGCGTCCAGTGGCATCCCGAGAGCGGGGACGATTACGGGTTGTTCCTCGGTCTGGTCGAGGCGGCCGCGCTTCGCGACTCCGCCGCCGTCGACTGACCACCGGCGGTCCGGGCCTCATTCGTCGGTGGGCCCGGGCGTTCCGGCCCCGGCCGGTTGGAGCTCCGGATCGTCCATCGCGAACGTCCGGATCGGTCCGGGTGGGGACACCGCCGTCTCGAAGCGCACGGTGACCCGACCGAGGCCGCTACCCCAGACCCACCCACGACCGTGCTGGTCGTGCACGACGTCGGCCCCGGGCCGGAAGCTCCGATCGACCTCGGACGCCGCGTCGACCGGTACGGCCGACATCACCGTGGATTCCTCGAGCGCGACCGCCTCGAACTCGGTGAAGAGGTCGTCCTGACGGATTTCGGTCAGACCGGCCACGCCGACGCCGAGCAACCGGACACCCGCCCGGACGTCGACCGCGCCCAGCAAGGACTGGGCGACCGCATTCACCACCCCGGCGTCGTCGGTCGCGGTGGAAAGCGTGCGTGATCGGGTGAACGTGGTGAAGTCGGGCAGCCGCACCTTGATCGTCACGGTCCGGGCGAACAGCTGCGCCGACTGCAGCCGCGCGGCGACCTGCCCGGCGCCGCGGCGCACGATGGCGGCCAGCTCGGCCGCGTCGACCAGGTCGGTGGCGAAGGTGTTCTCGACCGAGATGGATTTGGTCTCGCGCTCCGGTTCGACGGGCCGGTCGTCACGGGCATGAGCCAGCTCGATCAGGCCCTGGGCCTGCGCCCGTCCGACGATCTGGGCCAGTTCGTCGACCGAGAAATGCTGCAGCTCGCCGATCAGGTGGATCCCGAGTCGGTGCAGCTTCTCCTGGGTGACCGGTCCGACACCGGGGATGACCCCGACCTTCATGCTCTGCAGCCGGTCGACCTCGGTGCCCGGATCGATCAGGTGGATACCGTCCGGCTTGCCCAGCTCGGTGGCGATCTTGGCCAGGAATTTCGACGACGCGAGTCCGACCGAGGCGGTCAGTCCGCCGGTCACGGCGCCCACCTCGGACTTCAGTTCGACAACCAGGTCGCGCAGTCCGTCGAAGGTGTAGTCGACCGGTACGGTCGCGGCCCGGAGGTCGACGAAGGCCTCGTCGAGCGACAGCGGCTCGACCAGGGGCGACAGTCGACGCAGCGCCGCCATCACCTGCCCGCTGGCCTCGCGGTAAGCGTCGAACCGGCCGGTCAGGAACGCCGCATGGGGGCAACGTCGCCGGGCCTCGTGCGTCGGCATCGCCGAGCGGACCCCGAAGACCCGGGCCTCGTACGAGGCGGTGGCGACCACACCCCGCTGCCCGACCCCGCCGACGATCACGGGCTTCCCGCGCAACGATGGTTTGTCGCGCTGCTCGACCGAGGCGAAGAACGCATCCAGATCCAGATGCAGGATCGACGCCTCAGCTCGCACCATCCCATCCTGCCCGTTCGGATCCGGGGTGTACGGCTGCTACTTGTGTGCTCAGACCCGTCCGCCGCCCTGCAGAGTCCGCGTTGTGAAAATAATCACCCGGGTCCGCCGCATCGGCCGGGTGTAGTAGGGGTAATGGTCTCCCGCAGCGGAATTCCGCTTCGGGCTCAGTTGGAGCAGTTCACCGTTCGCCCGTAGGTTGTGAGGTCCGGCAGGTCATCGCGCCGGGCCTGAGCAGCACTGACGTTCGACATCTACAGCAGGGATACACATGGAAATCTGGCCAGGTAAGCCGTACCCGCTGGGTGCGACTTTCGACGGTAGCGGCACCAACTTCGCCTTGTTCTCGGAGAAGGCCGATCGGGTCGAACTCTGCCTGATCGACGAGGACAGCACCGAGACGCGTCTCGAGTTGCACGAGGTGGATGGTTTCGTCTGGCACGCCTACCTGCCCCGGATCCAGCCGGGCCAGCGTTACGGCTACCGCGTGCACGGCACGTTCGACCCGGCCGCCGGCCACCGGTGCAACCCGGCGAAGTTGTTGCTCGATCCGTACGCCAAGGCGATCGACGGGCAGATCGACGGCGACGAGTCGCTGTTCTCCTACCGCTTCGACGATCCGGACGCGTTCAACGAGGACGACTCGGCCGGTCACACCATGCTGTCGGTCGTCACCACGCCGTACTTCGACTGGGGCCACGACCGGCCGCCGCGCCACGAGTACCACGAGAGCGTCATCTACGAGATGCACGTCAAGGGTCTGACCATGACCCACCCGGGTGTCCCCGACGACATCCGTGGTTCGTACGCCGCGATCGGCCACCCGGCGATCATCGAGCACCTCACCAACCTCGGCGTCACCGCGGTGGAACTGCTCCCGGTGCACCAGTTCGTCAACGACTCACACCTCGTCGACCAGGGCCTCTCGAACTACTGGGGCTATAACACCATCGGCTTCCTCGCCCCGCACAACGGCTACAGCAGCAGCGGCAGCGACGGACAGCAGACGACCGAGTTCAAGGCCATGGTCAAGGCGCTGCACGAGGCGAACATCGAGGTCATCCTCGACGTGGTCTACAACCACACCGCCGAGGGCAACGAAAAGGGCCCGACGATCGCCTTCCGGGGCATCGACAACGCCAACTACTACCGGTTGGTCGATGAGGACAAGAGCCACTACTACGACACCACGGGCACCGGCAACAGCCTGCTGATGCGCAGCCCGCACGTGCTCCAGCTGATCATGGACTCGCTGCGTTACTGGGTGCTCGAGATGCACGTCGACGGCTTCCGGTTCGACCTCGCAGCGACTCTGGCCCGACAGTTCCACGAGGTCGACAAGCTGTCCGCGTTCTTCGACATCATCCAGCAGGACCCGGTGATCAGCCAGGTCAAGCTGATCGCTGAGCCCTGGGACCTGGGCGACGGTGGTTACCAGGTCGGCAACTTCCCGCCGCTGTGGACCGAGTGGAACGGCAAGTACCGCGACACCGTGCGCGACTTCTGGCGCGGTGAGCCGGCTTCGCTGGCCGAGTTCGCCTCGCGGATCACCGGATCGAGCGATCTCTACGCGCATTCCGACCGGCGGCCGACGGCATCGATCAACTTCGTCATCGCCCACGACGGCTTCACGCTGCGCGACCTGGTGTCGTACAACGAGAAGCACAACGACGCCAACGGTGAAGGGGGCAATGACGGCGAGAGCCACAACAGCTCCTGGAACTGCGGCGTCGAGGGCGAGACCGACGATCCCCAGATCAACGCCCTGCGGCTGCGCCAGCAGCGCAACTTCATCACGACCCTGATGATCAGCCAGGGTGTCCCGATGCTCGCCCACGGTGACGAGCTGGGTCGCACCCAGAACGGCAATAACAACGTCTACGCCCAGGACAACGAGCTGGCCTGGATCAACTGGGACCTCACGCCCGAGCAGGAGGACCTGCTCGCGTTCACCTCGGCCGCGATCGCGTTGCGCAAGGCCCACCCGGCCCTGCGTCGTCGCCGGTTCTTCGCCGGTGAGGCCAAGCACGGCGGCAAGAGCGCCATCGGCGACATCGAGTGGCTCAAGCCCGACGCCAACCCGATGGACGAGGGCGACTGGAACTCCGGTTTCGCCCGCAGCCTGATGGTGTTCCTCAACGGCGACGCCATCCCGGAGACCGACGGCCGCGGTCAGCGGATCACCGACGACCACTTCCTGATGCTGTTCAACGCCTCCGACGAGCCGATCAGCTTCCAGCTGCCCGGCAAGGCCTTCGGAGACAACTGGGTGACCCGGCTCGACACCGCGGCCGGGTCGGCCGATCCGGTCGACGCCAAGCCGTGGAAGGCCCGGTCGAAGCACCGGATCGAATCGCACTCGGTCGTCGTCCTGTCCAGCTCGACCGTCCCGGAGGCCGAACGCGTGGCCGCCGCCGATCGGGCCAACAAGGGTCTGCCCACCATCGCCAAGGCGTCAGCACCCCGCTGAGCCCGTCGCCGACACCGGGCCGCCCCGCGCGGACCGGTGCCGGCGCACCACGTTCCGTCCAACGAAGGAGAACACCGCATGACCTCAGTTCCCGATATCGCCCTCAACAACGGCCAGAGCATCCCGCAGCTCGGCTTCGGCGTCTTCCAGATCGATCCGGCCGAGACCTCGACCGCGGTCCAGCAGGCGCTCGAGATCGGCTACCGCCACCTCGACACCGCCGAGATGTACCAGAACGAGCAGGGCACCGGCGACGGCGTACGCGCCTCCGGTCTCGACCGCTCCGACGTCTTCATCACCAGCAAGCTGAACAACGGCTTCCACGAGCCGGACGCCGCCCGCCGCGCGTTCGACGAGACGCTGACCAAGCTAGGCTTCGACTACGTCGACCTGTTCCTGATCCACTGGCCGCTGCCGACGCTCTACGACGGTGACTTCGTCTCGACCTGGAACACCCTGATCGAGTTCTACCGCGAGGGTCGGGCCCGCTCGATCGGTGTGTCGAACTTCCAGACCAAGCACCTGGGCCGGCTGGCCGCCGAGACCGAGATCGTGCCCGCGGTCAACCAGATCGAGGTGCACCCCTACTTCACCAACGAAGAGGTGCGCGCCTACTGCGCCGAGCACGGCATCGCCGTCGAGGCCTGGTCCCCGATCGCCCAGGGCGGCGTCCTCGGCGACCCGACGATCTCGGCGATCGCCCAGCGGCTCGGCCGCAGCACCGCGCAGGTCACCCTGCGCTGGCACATCCAGCGCGGCGACATCATCTTCCCGAAGTCGACCACGCCGTCGCGGATCGCGGAGAACTTCGCGCTCTTCGACTTCGAGCTGACCGACGACGACATCGCCGCCATCAGCGCGCTCGACAAGGGCGAAGAGGGACGGACCGGGCCCAACCCGGACACGTTCGCCTTCATCCCGTCCTGATCGCACCGGGCCGCCCGCACCGCGGGCGGACCCGGAACCACCTCGGACCCCCGGTTCGGACCCACCGCCTCGTCGCGGCGGGCCCGGGCCGGGGGTCTGCGGCGTCCCGGCGAGAAATGCCCCGACCGGTCCGGCGTACGCGGGTAGGGTCTGGCCTCGTCGGACCCTCCAGCACCGGAAACGAGCCATGGCACGCGTCTACAACTTCAGCGCCGGACCCGCGACCCTCCCCGAGGAGGTGCTGCAGCGGGCCTCCGACGAGATGCTCGACTGGGGCGGTTCGGGTCAGTCGGTGATGGAGATGTCGCACCGCGGGCCGCAGTTCATCGCCATCGCCGAGGCGGCCGAGGCCGACCTGCGTACGCTGCTCGACATCCCGAGCGACTACCGGGTGCTGTTCCTGCAGGGCGGGGCGTCGCTGCAGTTCGAGATGATCCCGATGAACCTGATGCGCGGCCGCACCGGCGCCGACTACGTCAACACCGGCCACTGGGCGACCAAGGCGATCGGCGCCGCACGCGGGCTGGCCGCGGTGCGGGTCGCCGCCAGTGCCGAGGACCGCGGCTTCACCTACGCGCCGGCCCAGGACGTCTGGGATCTCGACCCGGCGGCCGCGTACGTCCACTACACGGCGAACGAGACCATCGGCGGGGTCGAGTTCGGCTGGACGCCGCAGACCGGTGACGTCCCGCTGGTCTGCGACATGTCGTCGAGCATCCTGTCCCGCCCGGTCGACGTGTCGCGGTTCGGGTTGATCTACGCCGGGGCGCAGAAGAACATCGGTCCGGCCGGGGTGACCATCGTCATCATCCGCGACGACCTGATCGGTCTCGGCGACCCGCGGCCCTCGCCGATGCTCGACTACACGACCCACGTCAAGGCCGACTCGATGTACAACACCCCGCCGACCTACGCGGTCTACCTGGCCGGCCTGGTGTTCAAGCACCTGCTGGCCACCGGGGGCGTCGCGGCGGCCGAGCGGCGCAACATCGAGAAGGCGGCGCTGCTCTACGGCGCGATCGACGCTTCCGACTTCTACGCCAACCCGGTCGAGCCCCGTGATCGGTCACGGATGAACGTCCCGTTCACCCTGCCCGACGCCGGCCTCGACGCCGAGTTCCTGGCCGGGGCGGCCGAGCGCGGGCTGATCCAGCTCAAAGGCCACAAGTCGGTGGGCGGGATGCGCGCCTCGATCTACAACGCCATGCCGATCGCCGGCGTCCGCGCGCTGGTCGACCACCTGGCCGCCTTCGCCGCCGCCCGCGGCTGAAGCCAGCCCGAAGCGACGGCCCCCGAGTACGCCACGTGCGTCGGCCGTGAGCCGTACGGACGTTGAGCGCGGTCGTGGTGACCTCGGGGGTCGACGGGTCGATCGAGGTCGGCGCCGTCGGCAGAACAATCCGAGTGCGTGGACGGGGTGTTGTGGCGTAAAAGCACCAGCGAGGATGGGCGAACGGGCCGGTGTCGGCCCGAGGACTGGAGTGGAAATGACCCGCGACGAGGACCTGCTGACTCGACTGCGCGCCCTGGACAGCACGTCGCTGGCCGACGCCGGCGGCGACGTACGGGTGCTACCGGTGAGCCTGCGTCCGATCGGTCGTGCCCGGCGGTTCGCCGGGGTCGCGGTGACCGCCGATGCCGGCGCCGACCTGATGTCGGTGATCGCGGCCCTGGCCGTAGCCGGCCCCGGCGACGTCCTGGTGGTCGCGGCGGGAGACCACGGTCGCGCGGTCGCGGGCGAGTTGTTCGCGACCGAAGCGGTCCGTCGCGGGGTCGCCGCCCTGGTGATCGACGGCCGTTGCCGCGACTCGGCCGTGCTCGCCGACCTCGATCTGCCGGTCTTCGCCCGCGGGGTCGCCCCGAACGCCTACCCGGCTCAGCGGGTGCCGCGGATCCAGATCCCGGTGTCGATCGGCGATGTCCTGGTCGACCCCGGTGATCTCGTGGTCGGTGACGACGATGGCGTGGTCGTCGGATCGGCGGACGCGCTGGCGGCCGTGGTGGACCGGGCCGAAGCCATCCAGGACCGTGAGCGCGCGCTCCGCTCCGCCATCGAGTCGGGCCGGTCGCTGTTCGACGCGCTGAACGTCGACGAGCATGTCAGGGCGCTGACCGAGGGTCGCCCGAGCGCCCTGGCGTTCAGCGAGCTGTCCGCGGAACGTCCGGCGTGAGCACCGCGTACGCCCGCCGGATGAGCCGGGTCGAACCGTCCGCGATCCGTGACCTGCTCCGGCTCGGCGCCGATCCCGACGTCATCAGCTTCGGCGGTGGCTATCCCGATGCCACGCTGTTCCCGGTGACCGAGCTGGCCCAGGTGATGAGCGAACTGTTGGTGCCGGAGAACGCGGGTGCGCTGCAGTACACGGCCTCGATCGGCCTGCCTCAGCTCCGCGCCCAGGTGGCCGAACGGCTGGGCCGGGACGGCGTCGACGCCACCGCCGACGACGTGCTGATCATCCAGGGTGGCCAGCAGGGACTCGATCTGATCGCCCGGCTGATGATCGACCCCGGTGACGTGATCATCACCGAGGACCCCACCTTCCTCGGCGCGCTGATCGCCTTCAACCCGTGCGAGCCCACCTACGCGACGGTGCGCAGCGACGCCGACGGGATGGACACCGACGATCTCGAGCGGGTGCTGCAGGAGCAGCCGCGGGCCAAGCTGATCTACGTCGTGCCCGACTTCGCCAACCCGACCGGGACAACGCTGAGCCGGGAACGCCGGCACCGGCTGATCGCGCTGGCCGAGGCGTACGACGTGCTGATCGTCGAGGACACGCCTTATCGCGCACTGCGTTACTCCGGTGCGCACCTACCGCTGCTCAAGAGCCTCGACACCGCCGGTCGGGTCGTCCATCTCGGTAGCTTCTCCAAGATCCTGGCTCCCGGCATGCGGCTGGGCTGGGCGGTCGCGGCTCCGGACATCCTCGAGCAGCTCGGCCTGCTCAAGCTGGCCGCCGACACCCAGAGCAGCACCCTCAACATGGCGGCGACCTCGGCATACCTGACCCGCTTCGATCTCGACGCCCACCTCGCCGACGTCGTCCCGGTCTATCGGCACAAGCGCGACCTGATGCTGGCCACCCTGGCCGAATCGATGCCGCCCGGGGTGAGCTGGACCGAACCCGACGGCGGCCTGTTCACCTGGCTCACCTTCCCCGAGGATTTCGATGCCGCCGCCTTCATGACCGAGCGGCTGCTACCCGAGGCCAAGGTCGCCTTCGTCCCCGGCGCCACGTTCTTCCCGGTCGAACAACGCCCCCACCACGCCCGGATGAGCTACTCCGGGGTTCCGGACGACCGGATGATCCGCGGCGTACGCGCACTCGGTGCTCTGCTCGGCGAGACCCTCTGACCCGACTCGTCACGCCGTTGGCGCCTTCGTGCGCGCAAACGGTGCCGATCTCGGCGGGTCTCCCGGTCGTTTCGGCTCTTGTGTGCGCAAACGACGCGGATGAGGATCGTCAACCCGCGTTCGGCCGGAGCCGTCAGATCTAGGGAGCGGGTGACGAGAATCGAACTCGCGTAGCCAGTTTGGAAGACTGGTGCTCTGCCATTGAGCTACACCCGCCGGGGTGTGAACCGCTCCGATTCAGTGGCTGGAGCGGAGTCGGGGCGACAGGACTCGAACCTGCGATCTTCTGCTCCCAAAGCAGACGCGCTAGCCACTACGCTACGCCCCGGCCGCTCGAAGTCAGCCTGCGCTGAGCCCGGAACGTCCGCGATGAGTGTAGGGCACCGGCGGCCGCGTACCAACCGGGTTGGTGTTCACCGCAACCGCGAGGTTTGGCCGCTTCACCAGGTCACCGTAGGATTGCCGAGGCTCCGAGCGAGCCCATACGACCGTTTCCGGGGCCACGAGCCCCTGCCACACCGTGAACACAGGAGTTGCCAGCGTGCCGAGCACCGTCGAGCAGTTGAGCCCGAGCCGGGTCAAGATCACCGTCGAGATCCCGTTCACCGACCTCAAGCCGAGCTTGGACAAGGCGTACGCCGAGATCGCCAAGACCGTCAACATCCCCGGCTTCCGCCGTGGCAAGGTCCCGCCGATGGTCATCGACCAGCGGTTCGGTCGGGGCGTGGTGCTGCAGGAGGCGCTGAACAACTCGATCGAGAGCTTCTACCGCTCCGCCATCGACGAGAACAAGCTCAAGCCGCTGGCCCCGCCGGAGCTCGAGGTCACCAAGCTGGAGGACGGCGACCTGGTCGAGTTCACCGCCGAGGTCGACGTCCGCCCCGACTTCGAGCTTCCCGACTTCACCGGCGTCAAGGCCTCGGTGGACGCGCTCGAGGTGCCCGAAGCGCTGATCGAGGAGCAGATCGACGCCCTGCGCAAGCGCTTCGGTTCGCGCGAGACCGTCGAGCGGGCCGCCGCCGAGGGCGATGTGACCACCATCGACCTCGTCGCCACGCAGGAAGGCAACGCGCTCGACGACGCGACCGCCGAGGGCCTGGAGTACGTGATCGGGTCCGGGCAGATGCTCGACGGTCTCGACGAGGCCATCACCGGGCTGTCGGCCGGCGAGTCGGCCACCTTCTCGACCACCCTGGTCGGTGGACCGCTGAAGGACGAAGCGGCCGACGTCACCGTCACGGTGTCGAAGGTCCAGTCGCAGACGCTGCCCGAGGCGGACGACGAATTCGCCCAGGAGGCGTCGGAGTTCGACACGATCGCGGAGCTCCGGGCCAACATCACCGAGCGCCTGACCGGGATGGCCCGCCTCGAGCAGGCCAGCCAGGCCCGCGACGCCGTGCTCGAGACCCTGGTCGACTCGATCGACATCGAGGTGCCCGAGCAGCTGCTCGAGTCCGAGATCTCGGGTCGTCGGGACCAGATCACCAACCAGCTCAACCAGCTCAACCTCACCCTGGCCGAATACCTCGCGGACAACGAGGACGGCCAGACCGAGGAAGAGTTCTGGGCCGAGATGGAGCAGCGCGCGACCCAGGGCCTCAAGGCGCAGATCGTGCTCGACAAGGTCGGCGACGACCGGACGATCGGGGTCGACCAGAACGACCTGACCCAGCACATCATCCGCAAGGCGCAGGCCGACAACGTGCCGCCGCAGCAGGTCGCCGACCACCTGAAGGAACACCCCCACCACATCGAGGAGTACATGCTCGAGATCCGGCGGGGCAAGGCTCTGGCCCTCATCGTCGAGTCGGCCGAGGTCACCGACTCCAACGGTGAGGTCCTCGAGTTGGCCCGGCTCCGCGAGGACGGCACGCTGTCCGACTCCGACGACACCGTGATCGAAGACGGCGTCGACGAGGGCGTCGCGGTCGAGGGTGGCGCCGACGAGATCGCTGCTGACGAGAACAGCGCTGCCGACGAGAACAGCGCTGCCGACGCCGATGTCACCGAGGAAACCCCGGTCGCGCCGGCCGAGGACGCCAAGGCCTGATTCTTGCTCGACCCGCACCGCCCGTCCGGATCTGATCCGGGCGGGCGGTCGCGGTTTCCGCCCCGGTCGCGGCCGGTGTCTTCTTCCGGACAGTGGGCATCGACGTAACCCCGATGGCCAAATGGGACAGGATCCGTGAGGGGCCGACTGCGAAATCCGTTGCCCGAGACTCCGTACACCACGGGAATCGTGAGATCGCGTGGCATGCGACGTGGTTAGCTCTGGTTTTCCTCCAGAGGCTCAACGGCTGTCTCGTTGAATCTTGAGCAAAATCGCCGCGTGAAGATCTGGGATCGCCGCGTCCGATCCGTAAGACTTGACCAGGTCAGAACGGCGGCCGAGGGATGTCGTCGTTCGGGCGTTGTGAACATCGGTGGCCCCGTCCGTGCCCCAGGTACGGGTCGGGACATGACCGCCGAACAAGTTCGATCGGGTGGATCCGACGTTGGGGGAGGATCCGTCGATCGAGAAGAGGCATGATCTCGGGACTCACAGCTCGGGGGAGCGAAGAACGAGAAAAGCCTCGGGGTTGGATCGGCCGGTTCGACGGTGAGTCATCACCGACGAACCGGCCGATTCTGTGTCCGGGGTCGACGAATGGACAGATCCTGACGCCGGCCGGGGATGCTGCGCCCACAGCGAACAGAGCCGCGATCAGTCCCGGACTGTCAGTGGCCCGGAGTAGGTTCGTCCTCGTGAACGCATCGTCAGACTCTCCCTACGTCCACCGGGCGGCCAGCCGGGCCGGCTTCGGCCTGGACGACAACGTCTACCAGGCCCTGTTGCAGAACCGGATCATCTTTCTCGGCTCCGAGGTCAAGGACGAGAATGCGAACGCGATCTGCGCGCAGATGCTCCTGCTGAACGCGGAGGACCCGCACAAGGACATTTACCTCTACATCAATTCCCCGGGTGGCTCGGTCGACTCGGGGATGGCGATCTACGACACGATGAAGTGGATCTCCAACGACGTCGCCACCGTGGCCATGGGCCTCGCTGCTTCGATGGGTCAGTTCCTGCTCTGCGCGGGCACTCACGGCAAGCGGTACGCGCTGCCGCACAGCCGGATCATGATGCATCAGCCGTCCGGCGGTCTCGGCGGCACGGCCAGCGACATCCGGATCCAGGCCGAGCAGTCGCTGCACATCAAGTCGACCATGCAGCGGTTGATCGCCGAGCACACCGGCCAGACCCTCGATCAGATCGAGGCCGATTCCGATCGCGACCGGTGGTTCACCGCCGAGCAGGCCCTTGCGTACGGCTTCATCGATCACGTCTACGAGGCGGCGGCACAGATCCCGTCCTCGCAGGCTCCCAACCAGTGAGAAGGAGCGCCACGATGAGCACCTTTGGAGCGCCCTTCGCCGAGGGCCAGCAGTTCGCACCGACCATGGATTACTACATCCCGCAGTGGGAAGAGCGCACCTCGTACGGGATGCGCCGGATCGATCCCTACACCAAGCTCTTCGAGGATCGGATCATCTTCCTGGGGACCCCGATCTCCGACGAGATCGCCAACGCTGTGATGGCTCAGTTGCTCTGTCTGCAGCAGATGGACTCCGAGCGTGACATTGAGATCTACATCAACTCACCCGGTGGCTCGTTCACCGCGTTGACGGCGATCTACGACACCATGCGCTACATCAAGCCCGACGTGCGTACGGTCTGCCTGGGTCAGGCGGCCTCGGCGGCAGCCGTGATTCTGGCGGCCGGCACCAAGGGCAAGCGACTCGCCCTGCCGAACAGCCGGATCCTGATCCACCAGCCGGCCACCGAGGGCGGATACGGTCAGTCCTCCGACATCGAGATCCAGGCCCGAGAGATCCTGCGGATCCGGGCCCTGATGGAAGACATGCTGGCCACCGACACGGGCAAATCGACTGAAGAGGTCAGCCGCGACATCGAGCGCGACAAGTATCTGACCGCCGAGCAGGCGTTGGAGTACGGCATCATCGACGAGGTTCTGACCTCGCTCAAGGCCGTTCCGGTCTGATCGACGACGGCCCGTCGGCTCCGGATGAATGTGCTCCACATCCGGATGCCGTCGGGCTAATCTTGCAAGCTGGGATAGCTGAGGTTCGGTGGAGTCAGGTCTGGCCGGACATGTGAAGGAGACGGCGTGGCACGCATCGGAGAAAGCGGCGATCTGCTGAAGTGCTCGTTTTGCGGGAAGAGCCAGAAGCAGGTGAAGAAGCTGATCGCCGGACCCGGCGTCTACATCTGCGACGAGTGCATCGACCTGTGCAACGAGATCATCGAGGAGGAGTTCTCCGAAGGTGGCGAGGTCGGGTTGCTCGAGGACCTGCCCAAGCCACACGCCATCCGGCAGTTCCTCGATGGCTATGTGATCGGTCAGGGCAACGCCAAGAAGGCGCTCGCGGTCGCGGTGTACAACCACTACAAGCGGGTTCAGGCGCAGGCCGCCAATCCGGCCCGCCGGGCCGAGGACGATGGCGTCGAGCTGGGCAAGTCGAACATCCTGCTCATCGGCCCGACCGGCTGCGGCAAGACGTACCTCGCTCAGACGCTGGCCAAGATGCTGAACGTCCCGTTCGCCATCGCCGATGCGACCGCGCTCACCGAGGCAGGCTACGTCGGCGAGGACGTCGAGAACATCCTGCTCAAGCTGATCCAGGCCGCCGACTTCGATGTGAAGAAGGCCGAGACCGGGATCATCTACATCGATGAGGTCGACAAGATCGCCCGCAAGAGCGAAAACCCGTCGATCACCCGCGATGTGTCCGGTGAAGGCGTCCAGCAGGCGCTGCTCAAGATCCTCGAGGGCACCTCGGCGAGTGTGCCTCCGCAGGGGGGACGTAAGCACCCGCACCAGGACTTCATCCAGATCGACACCACCAACGTGCTGTTCATCGTGGGCGGAGCGTTCGCCGGACTGGACCACATCATCTCGTCCCGGGTGGGGAAGCGGCCGCTCGGCTTCAACAACGATCTCGCCACCCGCCGGCCCGAGTCGGAAGACCCCTTCGCCGACGTCCGGCCCGAGGACCTGGTCAAATTCGGTCTGATCCCCGAGTTCATCGGGCGTCTGCCGATGATCTCCTCGGTGGCGCCGCTCGATCGCGACGCGCTCATCCGAATCCTGGTCGAACCGCGGAACGCGCTGATCAAGCAGTTCCGCAAGTTGTTCGAGCTCGACGGTGTGGAGCTCGAGTTCTCCGACGACGCGATCGAAGCCATCGCCGACCTCGCGCTGCTGCGCGGGACGGGCGCCCGCGGGCTCCGTGCGATCCTCGAAGAGGTATTGCTCAACGTCATGTACGACGTGCCCAGCCGCGATGACGTCGCCCAGGTCATCATCACGGCCGAGGTCGTCAAGGACTCGGTCCTGCCGACCCTGGTGCCGCGCGAGAAGCTCGGTAAGCGCGAGCGTCGCGACAAGTCCGCCTGATCGACCCCACAGTCCGGCCACCCGGTGATGGCCGCAGGAAGTGGCATTAACTCCACTTCCTGTCGCCGACCTCCCGATACTTCCGGCGTGAAGTGACAGGAAGCGGAGTTGACTCCTCTTTCTGACAGCCCGGCCCGGCGATTGAAGGGGGCGGGCGGTCAGGCGGCGAGGGCGGCTTTGACGTCACCCTCGAGCTGGTCCGGGGTGGTGGTCGGGGCGAAGCGGTCGAGCACCCGGCCGTCGCGGCCGACCAGGAACTTGGTGAAGTTCCACTTGATCGAGCCGCCGAGCAGGCCGGTGCGTTCGGCCTTGAGCCACGCGAACAGCGGGTGGGTGCCGTCCCCGTTCACCTCGATCTTGGCGAACATCGGGAAGCTGACGCCGTAGTTCAACGCGCAGAAGTCGGAGATCTCAGCCTCGTCACCCGGCTCCTGGTGACCGAACTGGTCGCAGGGGAATCCGAGGACCACGAGTCCGTCGTCGCCGAAGTTGCGGTGCAGTTGCTCCAGGCCTTCGTACTGCGGGGTCAGACCGCACTTGGAGGCGGTGTTGACGATCAGGACGACCTTGCCGTCGTAGGCCGACAGGGGAGTATCGACCCCGGTCAGCGAGGTGGCGGTGAAGTCGGAGAGGCGGGTCACCCGGTGAGGCTACCCGCCGCTCCGCGCCTCGGATCGGTCATTGCGTGGCGTCGGACGCGCCGTCCTGGTCGTCACCGGCGAGGATCAGGTAGAGCGAGCGCTTGGCCTGGGCCGAGCACCTTGGCCGCCTCCTCGCGCTGGGTCTGAGTTGCCGCTGGTGCCGATCTGGCGGGCGGCGCCCAGCGAGTTCGTGCATCGCGGCCCGCAGATCCGGGCCGTTCTGCTCGCCGCTGAAGCCGGCGAACGGATCGCCCTGCTGGGCGGTGCGCTCTTCGAGCTGGGTCCGGCCCTCGTCGGTGAGGGTGACCAGCTTGCGGCCACTCTCCTCCTGGACACGGTGACCAGGCCCTCGTCCTCGAGCTGGGCGATCGTCGGGTAGATCGCGCCGGGGCTCGGCCGCCACGCACCGCTGGTGCGGTCGGCGATCGCCTGCATGATCTGGTAGCCGTGCATCGGCTCCTCGGCGAGCACCAGCAGGATCGCGGTGCGGACGTCGCCGCGCTGGGCCCGGCCCCGTCCCCAGCCGCCCGGCCCGCCGCGTCGGCCGCCGCGATGACCGCCGCGCTCGCCCAGGGTCCAGGCCCGAAGCCCGGACCGCCGCCGAAGCCACGGACCGAAGCCCGGCTCTTCGCCCGCGGCCCACGCTCGGGGCCACGTGACCGTCGAGCCCGATGCGGCCGTCGGCCTTCACCCGCTCCGCCGGGTCCGCGCTCGAACCGAGCCGACCGCCGATCGCCGCAGAGCCCTTCGAATGGATTCCGTTCTTGGTATCTCATGATTTCTCCTTGGTTCTGGTATCCCTCTGAGATACCGTGCTTGTGAGTATCACGATATATCGCGATATAGTGGATCAGAGCAAGTCGGGGGTTGTGTAACGTGACTCACACAGTCGAGTATCAGCCAAGGAGGACGTGAGCGTCAGCCGAAGAACACTGTTGGCCGGGGCGCTGAGTGTGCCGGTGCTGGCGCTGACCGGTGCGCCGGCACCACGGCCAAGCCGGGCGATCTCGTCGGCTGCGGATCATGGCCCCGGCCAGCTCCCGGCGGCGGCTGGGACACCACGGCCCGGCTGCTGCAGCGGGTGATCCGCTCGACCGGCCTGGCCCGCAACGTCCAGGTGTTCAACGTCGAGGGCGCCGGCGGCACCATCGGGCTCGGCCAGCTGAGCCGGGAGACCGACGACGCGCTGCTGATGATGATGGGCCTGGTCATGGTCGGCGCGGTCGAGACCAACAAGTCGCACGGTCAAGCTCACCGACGTGACCCCGGTCGCCCGGCTGCTGGGCGAGCCGGAGATCATCGTGGTCCCGAAGGACTCGCCGTACGCGACCCTGAAGGACTTCGTCGAGGCCTGGAAGGACAACCCGCGCGAACTGCCGATCGCCGGCGGGTCGGCCGGCGGCACCGACCAGATCCTGGCCGGACTGCTGGCCCAGGCCGGCGGCGTCGACCCCAAGGAGATCAACTACATCCCCTACTCCGGCGGCGGCGAGTCGCTGGCCGCGCTGCTCGGCAACAAGGTGGCGGCCGGCATCTCCGGCGTCGGCGAGTACGGCCCGCAGGTGCTGTCCGGTGACCTCAAGGGGCTGGCGGTCTCCAGCGAGCAGCGGTCCGGGCAGGTGCCGGACGTGCCGACGATCACCGAGGCCGGCTACGACGTGGTGGTCTCCAACTGGCGCGGCCTGATGACCCACCCGGGGATCAGCCGAGGAGCGCCAAGGCCGACCTGGTCGACCTGGTGACCAAGGCCCACGACAGCCCGGACTGGAAGGACGTCCTGACCAAGAACGGCTGGGACGACACCTTCCTGACCGGCGCCGAGTTCGACACGTTCCTGGCCGAGGAGGAGACACCGGGTGCAGACCATCCTCGACGAGATCGGACTGACATGAGCGACCGCGCGACCCGCGCCGACCCGCGAGCCGTCGACGACCGCGACCGGCCGGCCGAGCCGCGGCCGCGACTACGGCGAGCTGGCGCTCAGCGTGCTGCTGGTCGTGCTCGGGCGTCTACCTGATCATCGACGGCAGCCGCGATCACCATCCCCGGCTCGTCCAACACCGTCGGCCCGCGGTTCTTCCCCTACCTGGTCGGCGGCGCGACCGTCGCTGGTCGGCGGTCGTGCTTGGTCATCCGGATCCTGCGCGGTGACCAGGGCCCGGCCGAGGAGGGCGAGGACATCGATCCCGAACGCCGCCGACCTCCTGGCGCGCGGTGGCGATCATCGCGGTGGCCTTCCTGGCCCACGCGCTGTTGATCAACGTGATCGGCTGGCCGCTGGCGGTGACGCTGATGTTCGGCGTGGTCGCCTGGGCGCTCGGGCCGCGCGCGGGCCGGTCGGATCGGCGGGCTC
This sequence comes from uncultured Actinomycetota bacterium, assembly GCA_963815905.1. Classification (GTDB taxonomy): domain Bacteria; phylum Actinomycetota; class Actinomycetes; order Propionibacteriales; family Propionibacteriaceae; genus Microlunatus. The sequence goes on from CAWFIO010000021.1 coordinate 621,516, forward strand.
GTCCGGCCGCTGCTGGCCGGCGGGATCGCCTCGGTGATCATCTGGCTGATCTTCGTCAAGGCGCTCGGGGTGGTGCTGCCCGGCGGCATCCTGCTCGAGCTCGCGACGAGCTGGATCTGACGGCATGATCCTGGACCTGCCCCTGAATGCCTCAGCAGCTGCTCGACGGCTTCGGCGACGCGCTGACCCCGATCAACCTGCTCTTCGCCCTGCTCGGCGTGCTCCTCGGCACCGCGGTCGGCGTGCTGCCCGGCATCGGCCCGGCGATGACGGTCGCGCTGCTGCTGCCGATCACGTACGTGCTCGAGCCGACCGCGGCGTTCATCATGTTCGCCGGCATCTACTACGGCGGCATGTACGGCGGGTCGACCACCTCGATCCTGCTGAACACCCCGGGCGAGTCGAGCTCGATCATGACCGCGCTCGAGGGCAACAAGATGGCCAAGGCCGGGCGGGGCGCGGCCGCGCTCGGCACGGCCGCCATCGGCTCCTTCGTGGCCGGCACGATCGCCACCCTGCTGCTGGCGCTGATCGCGCCGACCGTGGTCAAGCTGGCGATCGCCGATCGGCCCGGCCGACTACTTCGCGCTGGCCCTGCTGGCCTTCCTCGCCGTGGCGACCGTGCTCGGCTCGTCGCCGATCCGCGGCCTGGCGTCGCTGTGCATCGGGCTGTTCCTCGGCCTGATCGGCACCGACCTGCTGACCGGCCAGCAGCGCTTCAACTTCGGCATCCCGCAGCTGGCCGACGGCATCGACGTGGTGGTCGTCGCGGTGGCGCTGTTCGCGGTCGGCGAGGCGCTGCACGTGGCGTCGCGGCTGCGGCACGGCCCGGTCGAGGTGATGAGCAGCAGCGGCTCGTTCATGACCAGGGCGGACTTCAAGCGGTCCTGGAAGCCGTGGCTGCGCGGCACCGCGTTCGGCTTCCCGTTCGGCGCGCTGCCGGCCGGCGGCGCGGAGATCCCGACCTTCCTGTCGTACGCGACCGAGAAGCGGCTGACCAGGCACCCCGAGGAGTTCGGCAAGGGCGCGATCGAGGGCGTCGCCGGACCCGAGGCGGCCAACAACGCCGCGGCGGCCGGCGTCCTGGTCCCGCTGCTCACCCTGGGCCTGCCGACCTCGGCGACCGCGGCCATCCTGCTGGCCGCCTTCCAGGGCTACGGCATCCAGCCCGGCCCGACGCTGCTGACCAAGGAGTCGGCGCTGGTCTGGACGCTGATCGCCTCGCTGTTCATCGGCAACCTGATGCTGCTGGTGCTCAACCTGCCGCTGGTCGGCATCTGGGTGAAGCTGCTGAAGATCCCGCGGCCCTACCTCTACGCCGGCATCCTGATGTTCGCCTCGCTCGGGCTCGTACGCGGTCAACGCCGACCCGCTCGACCTGGTCATCCTGCTGCTGCATCGGGCTGCTCGGCTTCGCCATGCGGCGCTTCGGCTGGCCGGTGGCCCCGGCGGTGATCGGGCTGATCCTCGGCCCGGTGGCCGAGACCAACCTGCGCCGGGCGCTGGCCATCAGCGACGGCGACCTGTCGACCCTGGTCGACACCTGGTTCAGCCGGGTCGTGCTGCTGGTCGCCCTGCTGGCCATCGTCGGTGCCGCCGATCCTGCGCCGGTCGTCCGACGACGGCAGAGGAGGTCGCCGCATGAGTGCGGTCGTGGTGGGGTACGTGCCCAGCCCGGAGGGCCGGGCGGCGCTGGACCGCGGGCATCGCCGAGGCCCGGCTGCGCGGGCTGCGGCTGGTCGTGGTCAACACCACCGGCGGCGACGTCGCTGGTCGACGACCGCTTCGTCCAGGGCAGCGCAGGCCGACGAGCTGCGCCAGCGAGCTGGAGGCGCTGGACGTCGAGGCCGAGCTGCGGCAGGTCAACGAGGGCCGCGACATCGCCGAGGAGCTGGACCAGATCGCCGACCGAGGTCGACGCCGACCTGATCGTGATCGGGCTCCGGCGGCGCAGCCCGGTCGGCAAGCTGATCCTGGGCAGCGCGGCCAGCCGGATCCTGCTGACCGTGCACCACCCGCTGTTCTGCGTCAAGCCCTGATCACGAACTGAGCCATGCGGACGTGCGTCGGGCCCCGATCCGGACATCCGGATCGGGGCCCGCGGCGCGGTCGAGGATCAGCCGTTGACCGCGGCGGCCAGCGAGGCCAGCGAGTCCTCGAGCTGGTCGGCCGAGACCAGCGGGAAGGTGATCTTCTTCAGCAGCTCCTTGTCGGTGACGGCTGACCAGTCGTAGGTCAGAGCGACTTCGGTCCGGTCGGAACCCTCGGGGGTCAGCTCGTAGGTCCACTCCCATCCGGGCGGCTCGGTGCCGGCCGGGGCGGTCTTCCACGCGACCAGCTTCCGTCGTGGAACGCGCTGACGTGGTTGTCGACCTGGTATTCCCCGCCCATGTGGGCGCCTTCCATGTTCATCCGGAAGGTGTCGCCGACGGCCTGGATGCGCTGCGGCTTCTCGGCCGAGCGGATGAACCCGGAGCCGTCGAACTCGGTGTGGCGGTCGGGCCGGGTCAGGACGTCGAAGATGTCCTTGGCGGCGGCATTGATCGTGCGATGGACGGTCAGGCTGGTGTCAGGTCATGCCTGCAGTCGACCCTACCCAGGACGGTCGCCGCACAGGTCGCCGGGCGCCGGATCAGCCGGATCGGCCAGCGTGACCTCGATGGACAGCGGGCCGTCGGCTTCGGCGTAGGTCAGAGCCGCCGGTGATCCGGCCCACCGCGCGCAGGTCGGACTCGACGGCCTGGAGCCGGTCGAGCGTCGGCGCCGGGCCGGCGACGGTCGCCGCGGTGATCTCGGTCTTCATCGACACCTTGGCCTGCGACTTGGCCCCGCGGATCTCGATCAGCGCGGCGGCGACGTCGGCCAGCAGGGCCGGGTCGCCGTCGACCGTCGACCTCGCTCGGCGCGTCGGCCAGGCGGCCGGTGTGGATCGAGCCCTCCTGCCACCACGACCAGACCTCCTCGGTCGCGTACGGCATGATCGGCGCGAGCAGCCGGAGCATGACGTCGCAGCGCGGTGGCCAGCGTGGCCTGGGCCGAGGCGGCGCGCCGGACCGCTCGGCGCCGTACGCCCGCTCCTTGACCAGCTCGAGGTAGTCGTCGCAGAACTGCCAGAAGAACTGCTCGGTCGACCTCCAGCGCGCCGGTGTAGTCGTACGCCTCGAAGGCGGCGGTCGCCTCGGCGACCACCGTCCGCAGCTGGGCGAGCAGCGCCCGGTCGACCGGCTCGGTGATCGCGCGTCGGCGTCGACCGGCGCGCGCCGAGGCCGAGCACGAACTTGCTGGCGTTCAGCACCTTCAGGGCCAGCCGGCGGCCGACCTTCATCTCGCGCTCGTCGAACGGCGAGTCCATGCCCGGGCCGGGCCTTGGCGGCCCGCCAGCGGACCGCGTCGGAGCCGTAGCGTCTCGAGGATCTCGGTCGGCACCACGACGTTGCCCTTGGACTTGCTCATCTTCTTGCGGTCGGGATCCATCACGAAGCCGCTGATCATCGAGCGGCGCCCAGGGCAGCGAGTGGTTCTCGTAGTGCGCCCGGACCACCCGGGAGAACAGCCAGGTGCGGATGATCTCGTGGGCGTGGGTGTTCAGGTCCATCGGGAAGGTCAGCGCGAACAGCTCGGGATCGCGCTCCCAGCCGCAGACGATCTGCGGGCTGAGCGACGAGGTCGCCCAGGTGTCCATCACGTCGGGGTCGGCCATGAACCCGCCGGGCGCGCCGCGCTGGTCCTCGGTGTAGCCCGGCGGCAGGTCCGAGCTCGGGTCGACCGGCAGCGTGTCCTCGGCGGCCAGGATCGGGTGCGGCGTAGTCGGGCTCGCCGTCGGCGTCCAGCGGGTACCAGACCGGGAACGGCACGCCGAAGAAGCGCTGCCGGGAGATCAGCCAGTCGCCGTTCAGCCCGCCGACCCAGTTGTCGTAGCGGTACTTCATGTGCGGCGGCACCCAGGCCGAGCTCGTCGCCGCGGGCGAGCAAGCGTCTGCTTGAGCGCGTCGTCGCGGCCGCCGTTGCGGATGTACCACTGGCGGGTCGAGACGATCTCCAGCGGCTTGTCGCCCTTCTCGTAGAAGTTCGCCTTGCGCTGGGTCGGCTTCGGCTCGCCGTCCAGGTCGCCGGACTCGCGCAGCGCGGCGACGATCGCCTCGCGGGCGCGAGAAGGTGGTCTTGCCGGCGATCGCCGTCCAGTCGACCGGTCGTCGGCGATCCAGTCCGGCCGGTCGCGCGAGGATCCGGCCGTCGCGGCCGATGATCACCCGGGCCGGCAGCTGCAGCTCGCGCCACCAGGTCACGTCGGTCAGGTCGCCGAAGGTGCAGCACATCGCGATGCCGGCGCCCTTGTCCGGCTCGGCGGCCGGGTGGGCCAGCACCGGCACCTCGACCCCGTAGAGCGGGCGTGGTCACCGTGGTGCCGAACAGCGCCTGGTAGCGCTCGTCGTCGGGGTGGGCGATCAGGGCCACGCAGGCCGGGATCAGCTCGGGCCGGGTGGTCTCGATGTGGACCGGGCCCGTCGGCGCCGTGGAAGGCGACCCGGTGGTAGGCGCCGGGGTAGTCGCGGGCCTCGAGCTCGGCCTGGGCGACCGCGGTCTGGAAGGTCACGTCCCACAGCGTCGGCGCCTCGGACAGGTAGGCCTCGCCGCGGCGCGACGTTGCGCAGGAACGCCTTCTGGGCCACGGCGATCGAGTCGTCGGAGATGGTGGTGTAGAGGCTCGACCAGTCCACGCTCAGCCCGACCCGGCGCCACAGGTCCTCGAAGGCCTTCTCGTCGACGTGGGTCAGCTCGTGGCACAGCTCGACGAAGTTGCGCCGGCTGATCGGCACCTGCCGCTTCGGGTCCGGCTTGGCCGGCGGGGTGAAGTCCGGGTCGTACGCGACGCTCGGGTCGCAGCGCACGCCGTAGTAGTTCTGCACCCGGCGCTCGGTCGGCAGGCCGTTGTCGTCCCAGCCGATCGGGTAGAAGACGTGCTTGCCGGTCATCCGCTGGTAGCGGGCGATCAGATCGGTGTGGGTGTAGGAGAACACGTGCCCGACGTGCAGCGAGCCCGGACACGGTCGGCGGCGGGGTGTCGATGCTGAACACCTCGGCCCGGGTCGTCCGGCCGGACGAACGCGTACGTGTCGTCGTCCTTCCACCGCGCGACCCAGTTGTCCTCCAGACCCTCCAGCGCGGGGCGGTCCGGAACGGAGCGGCGGGCGGTCATGGCGCAATCCTCGAGGACGTGCGGCCCCGCGATCAGGGCCACGAGCGTGGCCACTTTACCGGCGTGGGCGCCGGTGGCCCCGGCTGTCCGACCCGGCACCGGACTTGTGGCTGCGGACCGCCCGCCCGGCCTACGGCTGCGGACCGTGCTCGGGTCTGCGGCTCCTGCAGCAGCCGCACGACCCGAGCAGAGTCCGCGAACGGCGCTAGTCCGAGCTGCCGTACAGCGCGGTCAGCTCGGCGGTGGTCGCGGTGTGGATCCGCTTCACCGAGTTGCGGGGCCGGTCGCCGGCGTCCTTGGTGTAGGTGTAGGCGGCGCTCTCGAAGCTCAGGTAGACCCGGCCGTTGAGCTGGGTGATGCCCTGGTTCATCGAGGGCGCACGGAAGCAGTACGAGTTCGCGTCGGTCAGGCTGTGCTGGTTGCGCCGCATCACCCACAGGTTGCCCCGGTCGTTGCGGCCGAGGGAGGTGGAGAAGATGACGTAGCTCGGGGGTCACCACGCACGCCCTGGGTCTTCTTCGGGGCGTACGACTGGGTGGCGGAGCGGTACTCGATGGCCCCGGCTGGCGCTGGTCTGCACGTAGCCGTTGAGGTGGGTCGCGTTGGTCGTGGTGAAGTCGCCGGCCCACAGGTGACCGTCGCCGGTGCCCATGAAGCCGACCACGTAGCTGGTCGCGCCGGTTGTAGCGGTCCGTACACCGTGCTGTTGTCGGCCCCGGCCAGGCCGATCGCGACCGTCGGACAGCCGGTAGCCGCGGATCGTCGGCTCGCTGCCGACGTAGACACAGCCCTTGTAGACCCGATCCCGCCGACGTGACCGTTCTGATCAGCATCCGGCCGAGACCGGTGCCGGCCCGGCTACCGCTGGCCACCACGCCGAAGATGGCGCTGTGGACCGTCGGGCTCCTTGTTGCCGTTTCCGTCGTGGTAGGCGGAGATCAGAGCGATGTCCTCGCCGTTGCCGTTCCAGTTGGTCCACGCGGCCATGCCCTGGGGGACGTAGCGGTTGTCGAGCAGCCCCGCGGGATGTCGATCGAGCGCCCGAAGCTCGAACCGGGCGTCGTAGACCCGGCTGGCCGAGGCGCCCGTGTACAACGGGTGCCGTCGCTGCGGGTGGTGTAGCACAAGGGTCGTTGTCGTTGTCGGCGTGCGGCCGACGGGCGCGCCGACGCCAGCTGGCCGGCGATCACACGGCGGCGCGTCGACGCCATTCGCCCAGCAGTCGGCTCGAGTGGTTTGACCGCATCGGTCGGTCCCTCTCCGAAGCGGCCGCCCAGTCGCGACCGCCGGTCACGCGAGCCGCGGCCGGGGTCGTTGAGTCGCGCGGGGAGGCCGCCTAGACTCGGGGGCGCTATGCCTGACCTCACCCACCTCGAACCGACCCACGCCGAGATCGTCGCCACCCTGACCCAGCGCTGGCCGGAGCACCGGGTCGCGCCGAGTCTGGCCCGGATCGCGCGCGCTGACCGAGCTGCTCGGCGACCCGCAGCGGGCGTACCCGGTGATCCACCTGACCGGGACCAACGGCAAGGGCAGCACGGCGGCGATGATCGAGTCGCTGCTGCGGGCCGACGGACTGCGGACCGGCCGGTTCACCTCGCCCGCACGTGACGAGCGTGACCGAGCGGATCACCATCGACGGCGAGCCGATCAGCGAGGAACGCTTCGACGAGGTCTGGCGCGAGATCGAGCCGTACGTGGCGCTGGTCGACGAGCAGCAGCTCGACGGCGTGGCCATGACCTTCTTCGAGATCATCACCGCGATGGCGTACGCCGCCTTCGCCGATGCCCCGGTCGACGTGGCCGTCGTCGAGGTCGGACTGGGCGGCACCTGGGACGCCACCAACGTCGCCGACGCCGACGTCGCGGTGGTCACCCCGATCGACCTCGACCACACCCATCTGCTCGGCGAGACGATCGCCGAGATCGCCACCGAGAAGGCCGGCATCATCAAGCCCGGCGCGCACGCCATCCTGGCCGGCCAGACCGCTCGAGGCGGCGCAGGTGCTGCTGGAGCGCTGCGCCGAGGTCGGCGCGCTGCCGCAGCGCGAGGGCATCGACTTCGGGGTGCATCGACCGGCGGCTGGCCGTCGGCGGTCAGCTGATCCGGCTGAACGGGGCCGAGGGCCCGGTCGAGGACATCTTCCTGCCGCTGCACGGCGCCCACCAGGCGGCCAACGCCGCCCAGGCGCTGGCCGCGGTCGAGGCCTTCCTCGGGCTGAAGGCGCTCAACCCCGACGTGGCCCGCGAGGGCTTCGCCCAGGTGACGTTCCCCGGCCGGCTGGAGGTGGTCCGCCGCTCGCCGACGGTCGATGCTCGACGCCGCGCACAACCCGCACGGCGCCCGGGCCACCGCGGCGGCGATCACCGAGGCGTTCAGCTTCACCCCGCTGATCGGGGTGGTCGCGGTGATGGCCGACAAGGACGCCCGCGGCGTGCTCACCGTGCTCGAAGAGGTGATGAACCAGATCGTGGTCACCCAGGTCGCCTCGACCTCGCGCGGGCTGCCCGCCGACGAGCTCGGCGAGCTGGCCGCCGAGATCTTCGGGGCCGAACGGGTGACCGTCGCGCCGCGGCTCGACGACGCCATCGAGCGCGCGATGGCGCTGGCCGAGGCCGACGGCGCCGGCGCGCCCGGCGTGCTGGTCACCGGCTCGGTGGTCGCGGTCGGCGAGGCCCGGACGCTGCTGGTCACCGACGAGCCGCTGGTCGACCGAGCAGAGCGACGAGGACCCCGACGACGACTGGGACGCCGACTACGGCGAGGACGGCCCACCGACGAGGAGCGCGAACTATGGAACTGATCGCGCTCAGCGCCGGCAACCCGATGCGGGTCGGTGCTGCTGTCGGTGCTGCTCTTCGAGGTCATCGTCTTCGGCCTGGCCATCCCGGTGATGATCTTCAACTCCGACATCCCCGGCGGCCGGCCGGCGGCTTCGGCGGCGGCGCCGCGCTGCTGGCCCTGGTCGCCGCGGGCATGCTGCGCCAGCCGTGGGGCTACCCGCTCGGCTGGGTGGCCCAGATCGCCGGGATCGCGCTCGGCTTGCTGACCTCGGCGATGTTCGTGGTCGGCGCGATGTTCGCCGCGATCTGGCTGATCAGCTTCGTCCTCGGCAAGAAGCTGGACGCCCGCGCTCCGGCCTGAGCGCTCAGCCCGGCTGATCCGGGTCCGAGCGCTCGGCCTGGCCGGTCAGACCAGCAGCCGCGCAGCCTCGGCCGAGTCGACGCCCTCGGTCAGGTCGAAGGCGGTGCTCGCTCTCGCCGTCGGCGGTCTCGATCACCGGGTTGTCGCGGAGTTCGGCGATCCGGGCCGCGTCGGCGCCGGCCGCGGCCAGGTCGCGCGGCGAACTTCCAGTCGTCGCCACCCTTGAGGTCGCCGAAGAACCGGCCGAGTTCGACCAGGCCCTCGAGCGGGCCGGCGGACATGTGGACGCCGTTGAAGTTGGAGTTCACCGCGGTCAGTCCGTACGCGGCCGGGTCGGCCTTGAGCGTGCCGCGGATCGACGATCGCCGCCGCCTTGGCCGGGTCGGTCGCCCCGATCAGCTCGCTCCGCAGCGTCTCCCAGTCGGTGTCGCTGCTGCCGTGCAGGAAGGCGCAGACGGTGTCGTCGGCGGTGAAGAAGCTGAGCTGCCGCGGGTGGAAACCGTTGAGGATGATCACCGTCGTGCCGTCGATCGTGACCTGGCCGGCGTACGTGCCCGGTCCGAGCCGGCCGACCGAGGCGTTGGAGAACAGCATGGCCAGCGAGAACGGGCTGAACTCGGGGTAGCGCTCGAGGAACTGGTGGCCGCCGAGCACCTCGGCGCCGTCGAGCGCGTCGCCGTACTGCTCGACCAGCGCCGCTTCGGCGCCGCGGTCAGCGCGGGCCGGCCGCCGGTCGGAGATCTGGTTGATCACGCCGTAGTGCTGGGCCATCCAGCCCGGACGACTCGAGCTCGGCGCCGGTGGCGATCTTGACGTCGTGCACGGTGACCCCGTGCTGCGCGAACGACGTCGGCGAACAGATCCCACACCGCGGTCGAGGTCCGCGTCACCCAGCCGGCCCAGCTCGGGCTTGCTGAAGATGACGAACTCGTTGCCTCCGATCGGGGCGTCGCCCGGCAGCGGAATCGTGCCGACACCGCTGTCCTGGACCGTCTCTGCGCTCATGGGGTCAGCTTAGGGTGACGGGATGGGTACGCGCCGCGCCTCGGCTCGCCCGGTGCACGCTCGACGGCGGGGACGCGGGCGACGTCGGACGCGACCTGCCGGCCCGCGGCCTGGCCTTCGACATCGTGCTGGCGCTGGTCTTCGTCGGCCTCGGCGCGGTGCTGCTCACCGTGATGGCCCTGCACGAGCAGCCGGTCGACTACCTGTTCGTCGATCGCCCAGTGCGCTGCCGCTGGCCATCCGACGCCGCTTCCCGCGGCTCGGCCCTCGGTCTGGTCTTCGCGGTCGCCATGGTCCAGGCCGCTGTCCGGGGTGCTGATCGGCATGTACAACGCCGCGGTGCCGTTCGCGCTCTACACCGCCGTCGGCTACACCGGCCGGCGGTTCGGCCGGATCGCGCTGGCCGGCGGTCTGGTCACCATCGGTCGTCGGCGCGTTGACCGGCTGGTGGCGGTGGATCGACCTGCAGCTGGCCACCGGCGAGCTGTGGCTGCGGCCGTTCACCACGGTCGGGATGGCCCTGATCATGGTCGCCGCCTGGGCGCTGGGGGAGCGGCTGCGCTCGGCCCGGCTGGGGCCGGATCGCCCTGGCCGAGCGGGCCGACCGGCTGCTCCGCGAGCGCGAGCAGCAGGCGCGCGCTGGCCGCCGCCGCCGAACGGGCCCGGATCGCCCGCGAGATGCACGACGTGATCGCGCACGGGCTGTCGGTGATGATCGCGCAGGCCGACGGGGCGGCGTACGTGGTCGAGCAGTCGCCGGCCACCGCCCGGCGGGCGCGTGGAGCAGATCTCCGCCACCGGCCGCGAGGCGCTGGGCCAGATGCGCGACCTGCTCGGTCTGCTGCGGACCGACGGGCGAGGCCGCCGGCGCGCGGCCGCAGCCCGACCTCGACGATCTCGACGCGCTGGTCGAGCAGGCCCGCGAGCCGGCGCGAGGTGCCGTGCTCGGACCGCGATCGAGCTCGGCCCGGTCCCGCCGCTGGTGTCGCTGACCGCGTACCGGATCGTCCAGGAGGGGCTGACCAACGCCCGCAAGTACGGCGGTCCGCAGGTCACCGTGCGTCTGGACCGGGCCGACGGCGGGCTCGCGGTGGGGGTGCGTCGACTCGCGGCCGCGGACCGCGGCGCCGATGGCCGACGACGGTCCCGGCCACGGCCTGACTCGGGATGCGCGAGCGGGTCGCCGCCGTCGGCGGGACGCTGACCGCCGAGCCGCTCGGCCGAGGGCGGGTTCGAGGTCGTCGCCTGGCTGCCGCTGCCGACGAAGGAGGACGACGCGTGAGCGAACGATCAAGGTGTTCCTGGTCGACGACCAGGAACTGGTCCGCGCCGGCTTCGCCATGGTGATCGGCTCCCAGCCCGACCTGGAGGTCGTCGGCGAGGCCGGCGAACGGCGGCGAGGCGGTCGAGCGGCTCGCGGTGACCGCCGCCGACGTGGTGATCATGGACGTCCGGATGCCGCGGATGGACGGCGTCGAGGCGACCCGCATCCTCACCGAGCGGTCCCGGCGACGAGCGCGAGACAGCGGCGCGCGACAGAGTCATCGTGCTGACCACGTTCGATCTCGACGAGTACGCGTTCTCGGCGCTGCGGGCCGGGGCGGCCGGCTTCCTGCTCAAGGACACCCCGCCCGGCGAGCTGCTGCGGGCCATCCGGACCGTGCACGCCGGGGAAGCGGTGGTCGCCCCGAGCACCACCCGGCGGCTGGTCGAGCGCTTCGTCGACCAGGTGCCCGACGCGGCGCGCCCCGGTGCCCGAGCAGCTCGCCGGGCTGACCGAGCGGGAGCGCGAGGTGCTGGTCGAGATCGCCCAGGGGCTGTCCAACACCGAGATCGCGGCCAAGTTCTTCCTGTCCGAGGCCACGGTCAAGACCCACGTCGGCCGGGTCCTGGCCAAGACCGGCCTCCGCGACCGGGTCGCGCTGGTCGTGCTGGCCTACGAGATCGGTCTGGTCCGGCCCCGCCGCTGAACATCGATCTCAGTGCCCGCGCGCGAGGCCCCGGAAGTCGGCGTGTCGCGGCGCCGCCGGTCACCGGGGGTCGGGTTCTCAGAGCGCCGTGACCGTCGAGGCCCGCAGCTGATCTCCGCTAGGGTTTCCACACCCACCCGTCAACGCACCTGACGACGAGAGGCATCCTTGTGACGCTCCTCATCGCCGTTCACTTCGGCGTTGCCTGCCTGGCTCCCTGCCTGCTGCGGTGGCTGCGCGGCCGCGCCTTCTTGCTGCTCGCCCTGCCGTCCGTTGGCCACCGCGTCTGGATCGCCGCGACGCACGCCCCGACCGTGCTGGCCGGCGGCGTGGTCAGCGAGACGTTCACCTGGATCGCCGTCGCTCGGCATCGACGTCTCGTTCCGGATCGGACTGATCCAGTGGGTGCTGGTGCTGATCGTCGGCGGTCATCGGCGCGCTGGTGCTGTTCTACTGCCGCTGGTACTTCGGCGACGACGATCCGCCGCTGCGGACCGGGGCGGTGCTGGTCGCCTTCGCCGGGGCGATGATCGGGCTGGTCACCTCCGACGACCTGATCGGGCTCTACGTCTTCTGGGAGCTGACCACGGTCTTCTCCTACCTGCTGGTCGGGCACAACCCGAACTTCAGCGCCAACCGCCGGGCCGCGCTGACCGCGCTGATGGTGACCACGGTCGGCGGTCTGGCCATGCTGACCGGCATCGTGCTGCTGGCCGTCCGCTACGACACCTACAGCCTGGCCGGCGTGCTGGCCGGCCGCGGCCGGCTCAGGGCGTCGGCTCGCCGCTGGTCATCACCGCGGTGATCCTGCTGCTGGTCGGGGCGCTGTCCAAGAGCGCCCTGGTCCCGTTCCACTTCTGGCTGCCCGGGGCGATGGCCGCGCCCACCCCGGTCAGCGCCTACCTGCACGCCGCGGCCATGGTCAAGGCCGGCGTCTATCTGGTCGCCGTGCTCGCGCCGGTCTTCGCCGCCACCCCCGGCTGGCGGCCGGTCACCCTGATCCTCGGCGCGGCGACGATGATCATCGGCGGCTGGCGGGCGCTGCGGCAGTACGACATCAAGGTGCTGCTGGCGTACGGGACGGTCAGCCAGCTCGGCTTCCTGATCGTGCTCTGCGGGCATGGGCACCCGGGCCGCCGCGCTGGGCGGGCTCGGCGCTGCTGATCTCGCACGCGCTGTTCAAGTCGACGCTGTTCCTGGTCGTGGGCATCGTCGACCACAGCGCCGGCACCCGTGACCTGCGCAAGCTCTCCGGCGTCGGCCGGGCGATGCCGGTGTCGCCGTCGCCGCCGTCCTGGCCGGGGCCTCGATGGCCGCCATCCCGCCGACCATCGGCTTCACCGCCAAGGAGACCGCGTTCGAGGCGGTCAGCTATCTGGTCGCCGACGGCGACGGGACCGGGGTGCCGGTGCTGCCGGCGGTGCTGCTGGCCGTGGCCCTGGTCGCCGGCTCGGCGCTCACCGTCGGCTACACGCTGCGCTTCCTGTGGGGCGCGTTCGCCACCAAGTCGGCCGCTGGCGCGTCCGACCGAGCGTGCACGCCGCTGCCACCGGGTGCCGGCCGGCTTCGCCGCCGCGCCGGTGCTGCTCGGCGCGGCTCTGCCTGGCCGGCGGCTTCATCGGCCACCAGCTGACCGAGGCCCTGCAGCCGTACGTGGCCGACTTCGGCACCGGTCGAGGAGAGCCACGGCATCGCGTTGTGGCACGGCTTCTCGCGTGCCGCTGCTGATGTCGGCGGTCGCGCTGGCCGGCGGCGTCGCTGCTGTTCTGGCAGCGGGCGTTCATCGCCCGGGCCCAGTCGACCTTCCCGACCGCGTTCGAGTCCGAGGAGCTCTACCAGCAGACCATGCGCGGGGTCGACCGGCTGGCCGTCGAGCTCACCGCGCGGACCCAGCGCGGTTCGCTGCCGGTCTACCTCGGCTCGATCCTGCTCGTCGTCGTGCTGCTGCCCGGCGGCGCGCTGCTGGTCATCGACCAGCTGGCCGGACCAGCGTCCGGCTCGCCGACACGCTGGGCCCAGTTGCTGGTCGGGGTGATCATGATCGTGGCCGGCTTCCTGGCCGCCACCTCGCGCGGCCGGCTGCGCGCGGTGATGCTGGTCGGGGTCACCGGCTACGGCGTGGCCATGCTCTTCCTGCTGCACGGCGCGCCCGATCTCGCCCTGACCCAGGTGCTGGTCGAGACGGTGACCCTGGTCATCTTCGCGCTGGTGCTGCGCAAGCTGCCCAAGTACTTCACCACCCGCCCGCTGCATGCCAGCCGGTGGTGGCGGCTGGTCATCGCCATCGCCGTCGTCGGTGGTCGTCTGCCTGGTCGTGGTCGTGGCCGCCGGCGTCCGGATCGGCCATCCCGATCTCGGTCGACTTCCCCGACGCCGCGTACACCTTCGGCTACGGCAAGAACATCGTCAACGTGACCCTGGTCGACATCCGGGCCTGGGACACCATGGGCGAGATCTCGGTGCTGGTGGTCGCCGCCACCGGCGTGGCCAGCCTGATCTTCATCCGCAGCCGCTACTCCGCGACCCCGAGCCGCAGCGCGAGCGCCGACGCGGCCGAGGCCGACCGAGGCCGGCGCGGCCGGCCGGGCGGTCTGGCTGCGGGGCGGCGAGGCGCTGTCGGCGCTGCGCCGCTCGATCGTCTTCGAGGTGGTCACCCGGGTGCTGTTCCCGGTGATGATCGTGGTCTCGGTCTATCTGCTGATCGCCGGTCACAACGCGCCGGGCGGCGGCTTCGCCGGCGGTCTGGTGGCCGGGCATGGCCCTGATCATCCGCTATCTGGCCGCCGGCAGCGCCGAGCTCGACGAGGCCGCGCCGGTCGACGCCGGCCGGGTGCTCGGCGCCGGCCTGATCGTCGCCGCGTCGAGCGCGCTGGCCCCGGTCGCTGGTCGGCGGCAAGATCCTGCAGAGCTACGACATCGCGCCTGCACCTCGGCCCGCTCGGCGACACCCACCTGGTCACCTCGGTGTTCTTCGACATCGGGGTCTATCTGGTGGTGATCGGGGTGATGCTCGACCTGGCCCGCAGCCTCGGCGCCGGCATCGACCGGCACGAGGACGAGGACCGGACGCCGGTCCCGCGGCCGACGCTGCGCGGCCCGCGCCGTCGACCAGGCGAGTCGCGATCATGAGCCCGAACCTGGTTCTGGTCGTCGTGGCCGGCGTGCTGATCGCCGCCGGGGTCTATCTGCTGCTCGAGCGCTCGCTGAGCCGGATCCTGATCGGGGTGCTGCTGGCCTCGAACGGGGTCAACGTGTTGTTCCTGGTCGTCTCCGGGCGCGGCCGGCGGGGCGCCGATCATCGGCGTCACCGCCCGAGGAGATGAGCGATCCGCTGCCGCAGGCCATGGTGCTGACCGCGATCGTGATCACCCTCGGCGTCACCGCGTACCTGCTGACGCTGGCCTATCGCAGCTTCCAGCTCCACGGCAACGACGAGGTCGCCGACGACGTCGAGGACGCCGCGATCCGCTAGCTGGCCGACGCCGACGAGACCTCCGGGCTCGTACGACGAATCGGTCGAGGGCCGGCCCGACGAGGTCGGGCGGGGCACGGCCGACGAGGAGGGCGAGCGGATCGCCGCCGACGAGGCCCTGATCCGCGCCCAGGGCGCCGAGGTCGGGCACCCGGGTGCCGAGGACGCGTTCGACGAGTCGGGCGAAGCGAGCCGGACGTGAACAACCTGCTGCCGCTGCCCGTCCTGCTGCCGCTGCTCGGGGCCGGGCTCGCCCTGGCGCTGAACCGCCGCCCGCGCGCCCAGCGGATCGTCTCGACCGTGGTGATGGCCGGCGGTCACCGCGATCGCCGCGGTGCTGATCGGGCTGACCGACCGGCACGGGCCGATCGTGCTGTGGGTCGGCCGCTGGCCCGAGCCGCTGGGCATCGCGCTGGTCGCCGACCGGCTGAGCGCCCTGATGCTGCTGGTCTCCGTCGGTGGTCACCCTGGCCGTGCTGCTGTTCTCGATGGGCGCGCACGAGGAGGAACGCAAGCGCGAGACCCCGGTGTCGATCTTCCACCCGACGCTGCTGGTGCTGCAGTGCCGGCGTCTCCAACGCCTTCCTGGCCGGCGACCTGTTCAACCTGTTCGTCGGCTTCGAGATGCTGCTGTTCGCCTCGTACGTGCTGCTCACCCTGGGCGGCACCGGCGAGCGGGTCCGGGCCGGCAGCACGTACGTGGTGGTCAGCCTGCTGTCCTCGATGCTGTTCCTGATCGCCATCGCCGCGATCTACGCCGCCACCGGCACGGTCAACCTGGCCCAGCTCGCCGTCCGGCTGCCCGAGCTGCCGCACGGAGTCGCAGCTGGTGCTGCAACTGCTGCTGCTGACCGTGTTCTCGATCAAGGCCGCGGTCTTCCCGATGTCGGCCTGGCTGCCCGACTCCTACCCGACCGCGCCGGCCCCGGTCACCGCGGTGTTCGCCGGCCTGCTGACCAAGGTCGGCGTGTACGCGATCATCCGCACCCAGACCGTGCTGTTCCCCGACAGCCACGCTGACCCGGCTGCTGCTCTGGGCGGCCCTGGCCACCATGATCGTCGGCATCCTCGGCGCGATCGCCCAGTCCGAGATCAAGCGGATGCTGTCGTTCACCCTGGTCAGCCACATCGGCTACATGATCTTCGGCATCGGTCTGGCCAGCACGGCCGGGCTACGCCGGCGCGATCTTCTACACCGCCCACCACATCACCATCCAGACCACGCTGTTCCTGATCACCGGGCTGATCGAGGTCCGCGGCGGCAGCACCTCGCTCAACCGGCTCGGCGGTCTGGCCGCGGCCGTCGCCGGTGCTCGGCATCCTGTTCTTCATCCCGGCGATGAACCTGGCCGGCATCCCGCCGCTGTCGGGCTTCGTCGGCAAGATCGGGCTGCTGCAGGCCGGTGCCGAGCACGGCGGCTTCCTGGCCTACCTGCTGATCGGCGGCGGCGTGGTGACCAGCCTGCTCACCCTGTACGCGATGGCCAAGGTCTGGAACCGGGCCTTCTGGCGTCCGGTCGCAGGACGCGCCGGAGAAGCCGCGCAAGGCGCCGGCCGATGCCGCGGCCGATGGTCGTCACCGCCGCCGTGCTGGTCGCTGGTCGGGGTGGGGATCACCGCGGTCGCCGGACCGCTCTACGGCTTCACCGAGCGCGCCGCCGACCGACCTGATCGGCGGCAGGCCTACGTCACCGCCGTGCTGCCGGAGGGGGTCCGATGAGCCGGCCGCGCCACCGGCCGAGCGTCACCGCCCTGGTCGTGCTCACCGTGGTCTGGGTGCTGCTGTGGGACCGCCCGACGCCGGTGGTGGTGATCAGCGGGCTGCTGGTGGCCGTCGGGGTCACCCTGGTCTTCCCGCTGCCGCCGATCCAGCGCGACGGACACGTGCGCCCGATCGGGCTGATCCGGCTGGTCGGCCGAGCTGCTGGCCGACGTGGTCGCCTCCAGCATCGGGATCGTCAGGCTGGCGTTCCGGTTCGGGCACACGCCGCGCAGCGCGATCATCCGGGTGCAACTGCGCAGCCACTCCGATCTCTATCTGACCCAGACCGCCGAACTGGTCTCGCTGGTCCCCGGCACCATCGTCGTCGAGGCCCGGCGGGCCACCAGCACGCTCTATCTGCACGTGCTCGACGCCGTGTCCGACGACGATCTCGCCAGCGCGCGGCCGCACGGTGCTGGCCGCCGAGGCCCGGGTGATCCGGGCCTTCGGTTCCGCCGAGGAGATCAAGCCCTGAGCCGCCCCCGAGCTGGAGCCGCGATGGTTGATCTCGCGGTGATGATCATGGTCAGTCTCGGCCGCGGTGCATGCTGGTGGTGGCCGCGGCGCTGACCGTGTCGCCGGATGTCGCGCGGCCCGAGCAGCCTGGACCGGGTGGTGGCCGCCGACGTGCTGGTCGCGGTGGTCATCGCCGGGCTGGCCGCCGAGGCGATCATCAACGACCACACCACGACCCTGCCGGTGATGCTGGTGCTGTCGCTGCTCGGCTTCGCCGGCTCGGTGAGCATCGCCCGCTTCGTGGCCGACCGGGACCGGTCGGCGCCCGGCGGCGGGGCCGACCCGCTGGGACGTGGCCGATCCCGAACGCGAGACCCGACCGCCAGGAGGGTCACCAGTGACCGCCGTCGCTCGATCTGCTCGGCGCCGCCTGCCGTGCTGGTCGGCGCGTTCCTGTGCTTCGCCGCGGCGGTCGGCCTGGTCCGCTTCCCCGACGTGCTGAGCCGGATGCACGCGGCGACCAAGCCGCAGACCCTCGGGCTGATCATGATCGCCATCGGCGTCGAGCTGTCGCTGCGGTCCTGGGCCGCGTTCGGCACCGTGCTGCTGATCGCCACCTGCCAGTTGATCACCGCACCGGTCGCCGCGCACCTGGTCGGCCGGACGGTCTACCGGGCCAATCAGGTCCGCCGCGACCTGCTGGTCCGCGACGAACTGGCCGACGATCTGACCCGGGCCGGCTTCACCCTGTCCGACCGGCCCGCCGTCGCGCGACGACGTCGGATGAGCCCGCGTCGGCTGGCGGTCGGGGCCGACCCCCGGCGCGCTCGACCGCGTGCTCGACCGGCTGGCGCTGCCCGCCGCCGACCACCACGCTGGTGGTCAACGGCGGGACCAGCGACGAGCTCGGACTTCCCGGCGCGGCGCTGACCGCCGCGCTTGCGGTCGCGGTCACCGAGGTCGGTCGGCCGCCCGGGTCCGGTGATCGTCTCCGGCGGCACCGAGGCCGGGCTGTTCGCGCTGCTCGGGTAGGCGCTGGCCGACGGCCGCTTCGCCGGCCCGGTGATCGGCGTGGTGCCCGGCGGTGAGGTGACCCGCCCCGACGCGACCCCGCTCGAACCGCACCACACCCACGCGCTGCTGGTCGGCGGCCGCACCTGGGGCGAGGAGACTCCGACGATGCTCGAGCTGTGCGCCGAGCTCGACGGTCGCGGACCGGTGGTGGTGGTGCTGGCCGGTGGTGGCCGGGTGGCCCGACTCGAGCTCGACGGGCACCGCCGGGCCCGTCGACCGGTGGTCGTGCTGACCGGCACCGGCCGGCTGGCCGACGAGGTCGGCGCACCCGATGCCGGCGTGACCGGGGTCCGGTCCGTGGCCGTCGACGACCCGGCCGGGCTGCGGCGTACGCTCGCGGAGACTCCTCGGAGCGGCCGACGGGGATTAGGCTGGGCGGGCCATGACGATCACGCATTCCGAAGTCCCCGTGTCGCTGTTCCCGCGCCTGGAGCCGTTGCTCGCCCGGGTCAGCAAGCCGATCCAGTACGTGGGTGGCGAGCTCAACTCGGTGCTCAAGGACTGGGAGACGCGTCGACGTCCGCTGGTGCCTGACCTATCCCGACGCGTACGAGGTGGGCCTGCCCAACCAGGGCGTGGCCATCCTCTACGAGATCCTCAACGAGCGGGACTGGATCCTGGCCGAGCGCACGTACGCGGTCTGGGCCGACATGGAGGCGCTGATGCGCGAGCACGGCGTGCCCCAGTTCACCCTCGACAGCCACCGCCCGGTCGGCGCGTTCGACGTCTTCGGCTTCAGCTTCGCCACCGAACTCGGCTACACCAACATGCTCAACGAGCTCGACCTGGCCGGGATCCCGATCCACGCCGTCGACCGCCGTGAGCACGACCCGATCGTGCTGGCCGGCGGGCACGCCGCGTTCAATCCCGAGCCGATCGCCGACTTCATCGACGCCGCCGTGCTCGGTGACGGCGAGGAGATCGCGCTGGCCATCAGCGAGGTCATCCGCGAGTGGAAGGCCGAGGGCCGCCCCGGTGGTCGCGACGGTCTGCTGCTGCGGCTGGCCGCCGGCGGCGGGGTCTACGTGCCCAAGTTCTACGACGTGGCCTACGCCGACGACGGATCGCTCGGTCCCGCCGTGCCCAACCGGGCCGGCGTGCCCGAGCGGGTCCGCAAGCACACCCTGATGGACCTCGACGCGTGGCCGTACCCGAAGAAGCCGCTGGTGCCGCTGGCCGAGACGGTGCACGAGCGCTACTCGGTGGAGATCTTCCGCGGCTGCACCCGCGGCTGCCGGTTCTGCCAGGCCGGGATGATCACCCGCCCGGTCCGCGAGCGCAACATCGAGACCATCGGCGCGATGGTCCAGGCCGGCATCGACGCGACCGGGCTCGAGGAGGTCGGCCTGCTCTCGCTGTCCAGCGCCGACCACAGCGAGATCGCCGAGGTCACCCACCAGCTGGCCGACCGCTACGAAGGGTCGAACGTCTCGCTCTCGCTGCCCAGCACCCGGGTCGACGCCTTCAACATCGATCTGGCCAACGACCTGTCGCGCAACGGCCGGCGCTCCGGGCTGACCTTCGCGCCCGAGGGCGGGTCCGAGCGGATGCGCAAGGTGATCAACAAGATGGTCACCGAGGAGGACCTGATCCGCACGGTCGCCGCGGCGTACTCGCACGGCTGGCGGCAGGTGAAGCTCTACTTCATGTGCGGTCTGCCCACCGAGACCGACGAGGACGTGCTGGCCATCGGCCGAACTGGCCAAGAAGGTCATCGCCACCGGCCGCGAGGTCAGCGGTCGCCGCGACATCCGCTGCACGGTGAGCATCGGCGGGTTCGTGCCCAAGCCGCACACCCCGTTCCAGTGGGCCGCGCAGTGCGATCACGAGACGGTCGACGCCCGACTGGCCAAGCTGCGCGACCTGGTCCGCAGCGACCGGCAGTACGGCAAGGCCATCGGATTCCGCTACCACGACGGCAAGCCCGGCATCGTCGAAGGCCTGCTGTCGCGCGGCGACCGCCGGGTCGGCACAGGTCATCGAGGCGGTCTGGCGCGACGGCGGCCGGTTCGACGGCTGGAGCGAGCACTTCTCGTACGAGCGCTGGATGCGCTGCGCCGAGACCGGGCTGGCCGGCACCGGAGTGGACGTCGACTGGTTCACCACCCGCGAGCGCGGCCACGACGAGGTGCTGCCCTGGGACCACCTCGACTCCGGGCTCGACAAGCAGTGGCTGTGGGACGACTGGCAGGACGCGGTCGACGAGGTCGAGGTCGAGGACTGCCGCTGGACCCCGTGCTTCGACTGCGGCGTCTGCCCGCAGATGGACACCACCATCCAGGTCGGCCCGACCGGCCGCAGCCTGCTGCCGCTGACCCCGCTGGGGCAACCTCAGACCCCTGGGCGCGCCGCAGACCCCACGCACACGCACTGAGCAGCTCTGGGGGTCTGAGCGTGCATCGGCTGTCGGTCCGCGAGGCGCGCCGGATCGCCATCCGGGCCCAACTGCTCGACCTCGCCGCGGCCGACCGACCTGCTCGCGGTCGTCCGGCGGCTGAGCTTTCTGCAGCTCGACCCGACCGCGGCCATCGCGCCGGCGGCCGATCTGGTGCCGTGGAGTCGGCTCGGGTCGACGCTACGCGCCGGCCGACCTGGTGGCCGGGCGCTGCGACGCGCGCGACCTGGTCGAGCTGCGGGCGCTGATCCGGCCGATCGACGACATCGCGCTCTACCGAGCCGAGATGGCCGAGTGGGCCGGCGAGGCGGAGCTGGGCGACTGGCGTGACCGGCCCCGGGCCTGGCTGGCGGGCCAACCACGGCTGCCGGCCGACATCCTGCGTCGGCTCGAGGCCGACGGGCCGCTGCCGTCGCGCGAACTGCCCGACACCTGCGCGGTGCCGTGGACCTCGACCGGATGGACCCACAACAAGAACATCACCCAGCTGCTGGCGTGATGGCGCGGCGCGGTGACGTGGCCATCGCCGGCCGACGGGCCGCGAACGACTGTGGGATCTGGCCGAGCGGGTCTACCGGATCAGCCCGCGGTTCCCGAACCCGAGGCCGAGCAGCAGCGAAACGAGCGCCGGCTGGCCGCGCTGGGGATCGCCCGGGCGCGGACCACCGAGGGCTCGGTCGAGCCGGCCGACGTCGGCGAGGCCGGTGAGCCGGCGGTGGTCGAGGGCGTGGCCGGCGAGTGGCGGGTCGACCCGGCGTACCTCGGACGCACCGTTCACCGGGCGTACGGCGCTGCTGTCGCCCTTCGACCGGCTGATCCACGACCGGCAACGGGCGGCGGAATTGTTCGGGTTCGAGTACCTGCTCGAGATGTACAAGCCCGCGGCGCAACGGCGCTGGGGACAGGCCAAGCGTGCGAGTGCGATTACGGTTGCGTGCGCTCCGCCCGTTGGCGGCTGACCTACAACCACGGTCAACGCAGCAAGGTCACGTGCGACCAGCACCTGATCGAAGCGCTGAACGACGCCACTGCCCCCAGCCGCCACGTCACCATAGAGCGACTGGCCTGACTTCGCCGTGACAGCGCAATTATGGTTCAGGCGGCACAACTTCTTGGGTAGGGGGTTGCTGTCGCGGCTTGGTTGGTGATTGAAGGACTTGCGTCTTGTCAGACGGCGCACCCGTTTCACGTTTGCCGGCAGGTGACTGGGCGCACTTAGGAGCGACGGCCCGGTTGCGGACATGACCTGGATTCCTCAAGCGCTGATCCCTTCATGTCATCCTCGAGCTTGCCAATTCGTGACCGCCAAGCGGAGGCGTGTTCAGTGGTCGACGCTGTGAGTGGCTGGGTACTGATGATCCTAGTTGTCGGGGAGGTGGCGATGTTGATGATCTCGGAGAGGGGAATAGAAGCATCCTTGTCAGGAGTGGCCACATCACCTTGTTACTCAACAACGCGTCATCTCTCTGGCGGTTGAGGTATTGTTGGTTTACGGGCTGAATTCTTGTGTTTCCTTTGAGCGCGTCGGCTGAGTATCACACACAGCATTGCTAGAGCTGTCGCCGCTGGTGCGAGAACCCTCGTGTAATCGCCTCGATAGAGGCCAACTCCGACCAATAACAACGAGCTCATCCCAACCACCCAAGCGATGACTACGAACACTTGCATACTGCTGGGTACGCCCGCAACGCCATGCTCATCCATCGGTGAAGCATATCGGGGTGAGCGCTCCCCGGCAGGTGAGCACCAGTCCCAAGGCTCGAAGTTTCCTCGCTCGGATTGCTCGCCGACGAAGCCGATTACCTCGACCCCTGGCCGAAGACGTCGTTGTGGAGCTCAAGCTGATGTGGCTATGTCAACCCGAGTTGGTCCCGGAGTAACGCTTCGATCCGGCCCCACCCAAGGGCTCAGCCCATGGAGGCGCCTTGATGACCGATAGTGGAGTGGTGGCAGGTGGCGAGGTCCTTGTGGTGAGAACGCCGCACGCGCGGGTGTGGAGCGGCACGATTTTTGGTCTTCTGCTCGTTGCGTCAGCTATGGCGGTGACTGATCCGGATCTGCCTGGTGTCTGGCTGGACCCGCTGGGGCTGGCTATCTGCGTCGTGCTGAGCGGCCTGCTCGTCCGGGTTGTGCGTATGGCAGTGGTCGTTGACGACCAGGGCTTGGTCATCCGCGGTTACCTGACCTCGCGACGGTTGTCGAGGTCGTCGGTGTTCTCAATCAGCCTGGTCGACTATCCGGGCCCTTGGTGGCTGAACACCGAGCGGGTTAGGGCACTCCGCTTCGATCTCGAGAGCGGTAAACATGTCACCGCCTGGGGCGTTGCTGGTAGCGAGCGGCGGCTGAAGGGCGCGAAGGCTGGCTTGGTCAGCCGCCTCCGTGACAGTGAGACGGGCCACCAGCCACTCTGATTCGGCTACTTCGCGCTGCCGATCCTGCGCGACGACGCCCTGATCGGCAAGCTCGACGCCAAGGCAGACCGGAAGG
>CAWFIO010000022.1:0-23977 GCA_963815905.1 uncultured Actinomycetota bacterium
GTTTCCAGCAGGTGGTGTTCGAGGTCCGGGGGCTGTCCGCCGGTCGCCACCGGTTGCGGATCGTCCGCAGCGCTACCCGCAATCCGGCCAGCCACGGCGGGAACGTGATGCTCGACGCGCTGCACGTGCTCAAGCGTGAGCCCACCCGCCAACCGGCCACAGCGCGCGTCGCCCGAACCGGACCCAGATCCGCATCGCCTGGACCCGCTCCCCCTCCGGCGACGTCGTCACCCACCGCGTGCAACGGACGGCCGCCGACGGGCGGCGGTCGTCCTCGCCTCGCTACCGATCACGCAGCGCAATCTCCGGGACAGCGGGGTCGAGCCTGGGTGACGTACACCTACCGGGTGATCGCTGTCGATCTCAGGTGGAACGCTTCGACGGCCCTCAACCGGCGTGCGGATCGCGGCACCCATCGGTGCGGCGCCCGTCGCGCAGCGGTATGCGCGGTGTCCTCCGGCCACCCACCCCGTCACCACGGCCGCGGGCCTGACCCAGGCGCTGCGTGAGGCCACATCGGGCCAGGTGATCACCCTGGCGCCGGGGATCTACCACGGGGCTTTCGTCGTCTCGGTCCGAGCCACCACCGAGCGACCGGTGTGGATCTGCGGCCCCCGCGATGCGGTCATCGACCGCTGGGCCCCCACGACTGTCGGAACCGCCCTGACGCTCACCGACTCCTCGCACGTCATCGTCACCGGCATCAGTCTGCGCAACACCTCGAAGGCGGTGATGGTCAGCGGGAGCTCGTTCGTCACCCTTTCCGATCTCACCGTCACCGACGTGGGCGAGGAGGCCATCCACCTCCGTGCGCGATCGAGCGACAACGTGGTAGCAGGCAACACGATCCGAGGCACCGGCCTGCGGACAGCCGGTTACGGCGAGGGGATCTACGTGGGATCCGACCCGGGCTCGTGGTGCTCCTTCTCCGACTGCGGGCCGGATCGCAGCGACCGCAACGCCATCGTGGACAACACGATCACCGCAGTCACCGCCGAGGGGATCGAGGCCAAGGCCGGCACCTCGGACGGAATCGTCCACGGAAACACGATCGACGGATCGGCCATGGGACCGACGCGCTCCGGGGGCTGGGTGGTGATCAAGGGCAATGCCTGGTCGGTCGACGAGAACGTGGGCACCCACGCCCCGGAACACGGCTTCACCGCGACCTACTCCAAGGCTGCGGGGTGGGGGCGCGACAACGTGTTCCTCGGCAACCGGGCGGCTACCGGAAACACCCGGGGGTACGGCGTGTGGGTGCAACAAGGCATCGGGAACGTGGTGGGCTGCGACAACCGCTCGAACGACGATCGCCGGGTGACCAACGTGGACTGCGTGGGGTAGCTGACGCGGAACCGTGTCCGGCGCCCCCGTGCCCGCTGTGCATCAGCCAAGATCAGCGGTTAGGATGCGTAGCAGTGGCTCCTCGGCGGGGCACCCACTCCGGAATCCCGCCCATCGACACTACTCGGGGACCGTAGTCGGTCGTTTTGCCGCGGGGGCGGCCTGTCGCGAAAGGCCAAGGCCATGCAGGCCCTGCCCCCCAGTCGTAGTGCACACGCCGAACGTTCGTCCTGGGTCACCGTCACGAGCCTCCGAGGGCTCGGGACCGTGCGATCGGTCGATCAAGACCGGATACCTCCCGTCGAGCCGGTGACTACCGCCCGCCGCCCACGCCTCGTTGCCGGGCGATTCACGCCGTGACCCCGCCCAGCTCAGCGAGCGATCCGTTCGAGCTCGACCGGATCCCCCGGGGAGCGAAGATCCTCTGGGTCAGCTCGACCGGCGGTCATCTGGCCGAACTGGCCATGATCAGCGACCAGCTCGAGGCGTCGCCGCAGTCGCTGTGGGTCACCTTCGACACCGATCAGAGCAGCGGCTTTCTGGCCGACCGGCGCCACGCCTTCGTCGACTATGTCGCCCCGCGCGACCTGAAGGCGGCGCTTCGCGCCGCTCGCAGGCCGACCGCTGCTGCGGGCCGGAGAAGTTCGACGCCTGCATCAGCACCGGTGCGGCCTGGCCGCGACCATGCTGCCGATGACCGCGTTGGCCGGGCATCCCCACCTACTACGTGGAGAGCCTGGCTCGGCCGACCGGTCCGTCGTTCACCGGCCGAATCCTGCAGCGGGCCCCGCGGGTCAACACCTTGACCCAGTACCCGGAGTGGGCGAACCACAACTGGCGCTACGGCGGCAACACCCTGGGCGACTGGGAGATCAGCGGGACGCCCCGGCCAGCCCGGGACCGCTGAACATCCTGGTCACCCTGGGCACCATCGCCCCCTACCGCTTCGACCGAGCCGTCGACGCCGTGCTCAGCCTGATCCGTGAGGGCGACGAGGTCACCTGGCAGCTCGGGCGCCACGCATCGGCGCGACGGTCTGCCCGGCCGGGTCTTCGACCAGGTCGCACCCCGCGAGCTGGAGTCGTTGTCCCGGGCCGCCGACGTGGTCGTCGCCCACGCCGGGGTCGGCTCGATCCTGCAACCAGTTCGAGCTGGGTCACTCGCCCGTGCTGGCGGTCCGTCGCCACGCCTTCGGCGAGCACGTCGACGACCATCAGACTGGGCATCGCCTCGACCATGGCGCGCCGGCGGTCTGACCACGCATCCTGGATCTGGACGAACCCGTGCCGGCGGATCCTGGAGACGGCGGCGGGGCGGACGGTCACGCAGCGTCACCACCGCCTCGGAGCGGATCGCGTGGCATGAGCGACGCCACGGCTGTCCGCCACGCGTACGGTCAGCCGCGGCGAGCCGCCGGCGCGGGTCGATCGGCTGATCGTCCACCAGTTCGATCCCGGCCCGGCCCTCGCCCGGGCGGGCATCGACACCTGCCTGCGCGGCATCTGCCGCTACCTGCCGGTCGGCCTCGACGTCGCGGTCGTCGGGGTGGACACCGGGGGCGGTGGACCCGATCGGGTGCTGGGTCGCTGGGAGCGGTACGAATGGCCCGACGGACGGCGGTTCTGGTTCCTGCCGGTCGTCGAGCTGGATCCGGCCGACCAGCGTCGTCGCGTACCGCATGCCCTGCGGCTGACCGGCGCGCGGTGGCCGGTTCCGTCATCTGTTGCCCCGGCCGCGAGATCGTCCAGGTGCACCGGATGGACACCGCCTTCGTCCTGCGCCGGCTGCTGCGGATCCCCCAGGACTACTTCATCCACACCCAGGGGAACGGGCTGACCGGGACGCACCTCGGACTCGTTCTGGCGGTTCGCCGGGGGGACCCACCGGCGGCTCGAACGGTCGGTGGTCCGGCGGCGCGCAGCGGGTGGTGGTGTTCAACGAGTCGTACAGCCGACATCGTCCGCCAGTGGAACGCCCGGACGATCGTTCTCCCCCACCTGGTTCGACCCCGACCTGATCGCGGCCGACCGGCCGCGCGACCCGTACCGGATCGTCTGGGTCGGCCGGCTCGAGGTGCCCAAGGACCCGGCGCTGGCCGTCGAGGCGATGGCCGAGTTGATCCGTCGCGACCCCGACCGTCCGTGGGAGCTCGATCGTGCTCGGTTCCGGCACGTTGCTGCCCGAGGTCAAGGCCCAGGTGGCCCGCTGCCGGCGACAGATCGCCGAGCGGATCCGGCTCCGCGGGCCGGGTCGAACCCGAGGACGTGGCCCTCGGCGATGGCCGGGGCGGGCATCTTCTTGATGACCTCGCATCCCGGTTACGAGGGGTACGCCCGGGTGCTGGTCGAGTCGATGGCCTCCGGGCTGCCCGCCGTGGTCACCCAGGGGTCCGACACCGGGGGCCTGGTCATCGACGGCCTGACCGGCTACGTCTGCGGCCGCCAGCCGACCGAGCTGGCCGATGGCCTGGTCCGGGCGCTCGAACTGGACCGCACCACCGTCCGCGACGCCGTCGCCGGCCTCAACGCGCCCAGCCTGATCGGGCGCATCCTCGACGAGCGAGCCGACCCCAGACGAAGGACGAACGATGAGAGCTCTGGTCACCGGCGCCGCCGGATTCGTCGGCAGCGCGCTGGCCCGCCGGCTGCTCGCCGAGGGGCACGAGGTGATCGGGCTGGACGCGCTCACCGACTACTACGACGTGGCGATCAAGCGGCGCAACCTCGTCGACGCTGACCGGACCCGAACTTCCGGTTCGTGCACGGCGACCTCAACGAGGTGCCGCTGCGCGAACTGCTGATCGGGGTCGACTGGATCTTCCACCAGGCCGGGCAGCCCGGCGTCCGCAAGTCGTGGGGTCGAGGACTTCTCGATCTACCTGCGCGCCAACATCGCGGCGACCCAGCGACTGCTCGAGGCGGCCCGCAACTCCCCCACCCTGCAGCGGCTGGTCTACGCGTCCTGCTCGTCGGTCTACGGCAACGCCGAGCGCTACCCGACCATCGAGACCGATCGGCCCCAGCCGATCAGCCCGTACGGGGTGACCAAGCTGGCCGCCGAGCACCTGTGCTGCCTGTACGGCACCAATTTCGGCGTACCGACCGACCTCGTTGCGCTACTTCACCGTCTACGGTCCCGGTCAACGCACCGACATGGCCTTCACCCGATTCGTCCGGGCGGCTGTGCTCGACGAGGTCGTGCACATCTACGGCACCGGTGAGCAGATGCGGGACTTCACCTTCGTCGACGACGTCGTCGCGGCCAACCTGGCCGCGGCCGCCGGACGGACGGTCGAGCCCGGCTCGGTGTTCAACGTGGCCGGCGGTTCCAATGTCACGGTCAACCAGACGCTGGCGCTGATCGAGGCCCTCAACGGCCGTCCGCTCAAGATCAACTACACCGACACGGTGGCCGGTGACGTCTTCCGGACCGGCGGCGACACGTCCAAGATCACCTCGGTCCTGGGCTGGCGCCCGACCAGGTCGACATCGAGGACGGTCTGGCCCGGCATCTGGCCTGGGGCCGGCAGACCTTCGGGTGGGACGGATGACCGCATCGTGCGGCCGGACCAGCATCGAGATCGGGACCGGCGCCCGATCGTGATCATGACCGGATCCGGGACCGCGCCGACTACGCGGACTTCCTGGCCGCCGATCTGCGTCGCTCACGATGTCGCCCGCTGGCGGGTCTGGCTGCGGCCGCAACATCCGGAACTGCACTACCAGCGCGTGCTCCGCCGGGTGGAGTACCTGGAGACCCGGAGTCGCCGGGTCGGTCGGGTCCGCTATCTGGCCGGCCGGGTCCGGCTGGCCCGGCTCGCCGTGCACACCGGGGTGTCGATCCCGCCCGGCACCTTCGGCCCGCGGCCTGTCGATGGCCCATGTCGGCAGCATCGTGGTCAACGACCGGGTCCGGGTCGGATCGTTCTGCCGGATCCATTCCGGCACCAATCTCGGCGTGCACGCCGGCGGCGTGCCGACCTTCGGCGATCGCGTCTACATCGCCCCCGGCGCGGTGGTCTTCGGCGGGATCACAGTGGGTGACGACGTGGTGATCGGGGCCAACTGCGTGCTGGATGCCGACGTGCCGGCCGGGGTCACCGTCGCCGGGGTCCCGGCTCGGGTCGATCTCGGACGAGGGTCCGCCGGCTCGTTGCCCGAATGGTTCCCTCGGCGGCAGGCCCGATGACTAGCTGCGGATAGCGGTCCTGCGTCCCGCGGCGAAGCGGTGGTGGTGCGGAGTTCGTCGCCGATGCAGTGGGCCCGATCATCTGCGCCGGGCCGGTCACGCGGTCGATGTCATCACGACCCATGGCCGCTGCGGCGCCCCGACCCGGCGCTGACGCCTGGTCGCTGCGCACGTCCTTCGCCGGCCGCGGATGCGCGGCTGCGGCAGCATCTGCGGAACGCTGGCTACGACGTTCTGCTGGCCCTGATGCCGCACTGGAATGTGCTGGCCCTGGTGGCCCTGCGGACTGCGCGGGCGGCCGGCCGTGGTGATCAGTGGGCGGAACATCGAGACCACCGCTGGTGACCCAGGGCTCGCGCTTGCGGGTCGAACTGGCGCTGGGCCGGTTGCTCTACCGACGAGCTGACGCGTACATGGCCATCTCCCATCCGGTCGCCGCTGTGGCCACGAGCCGCTACCGGCTGCCGATGGAACGCATCTGGGTCGTGCCGAACCCCGCCACCGCCAAGCTCGGTCACCCGCGCCGCCGTCCCGGGTCGCAGTCAGCCCGGCAGGGCCGCCCACGCGTCACGCTGACCGTGCCCAGCCCGGATGGTCGCGGAGAAGCAGCCCGAGGTGGCCGTCGAAACGGCGGCAGTACTGCGTCGATGTACGGCATCGATGCCAGCGTCGACTACTTCGGCACCGGACCCGAGGCGGAGGTGATCCGGGCGATCGCCGGTCCGGCTCGATGTCCGCGGTCCGCTTCCGCGGCTGGGTGACCGCCTGGTTCGACGAAGCGGCCGCCGACGCCGTGGTCCTGCTGCCGTCGGTGGCCGAGGGTTTCGCGAACGTGCTGGTCGAGGCGGCCGCGGCCGGCATTCCCAGCGTGACCTCATCGCGTGCCCTCGGCGTGGCCGACGCCATCGTTCCCGAGGTCACCGGGATCTTCGCCATGGACTCGCGGCCCGAGTCCTTCGCCGCGGCGGTCGACCGAGCCCGCCAACTCACCCCGGTCGACGCCGGCGCGTGGTTCAGCCGCTTCGCCCCCGAGCACAGCGGCACCAAGCTGCTCGAAGTCATCAGCGCGGTCACCGGCCGCTCGGTCGATGCCCTCGACCCGACCTCGCGGCCGACTCGCCACGCATCCACGTGCCAGCGTGAGCGCGCCGGAGACGTCGCACACCCGTGGTGTTTCAGTAGGCGCCGTGCGAACTGAGGACGGCACGCACGGTGCGCAGGGCGATCATGAGGTCCTGCACCATCGACCAGTTCTCCACGTAGTAGAGATCGAGCCGGACCGATTCTTCCCAGGACAGATCAGACCGGCCGCTCACCTGCCATAACCCGGTGATTCCGGGCTTGACCATCAACCGGCGATGGAGCTCGCCGTGTATTCCGCGACCTCGACCGGTAGCGGGGGCCGGGGGCCGACAACGCTCATGTGGCCCTGCAGGACGTTGAACAACTGGGGCAGCTCGTCCAGGCTGAATCGACGCATCCAGCGGCCGACCGGGGTCACCCGCGGGTCGCTCCGCAACTTGAACAACAACCCCGACCCCTCGTTGGCTCCATCAGGGCCGACCTTTGCGCTTCGGCGTCGACCACCATCGAGCGGAATTTCAACATTCGGAAGGGACGACCGTTGAGACCTATCCGCTCCGAGCGGTAGAAGACGGGACCGGGGCTCGACATCTTGACCACGACGGCCAGCACCAGGAGGATCGGGGAGGCCATCAGGGTCGCCAGGCATGCCACACCCAAGTCGACCGTGAGCTTGCCCGCGCGCCGCGCCCCGCGGTACTGCGGTTTGTCCACGTGCAACAGAGGCAGCCCGCCGACCGGGCTGATGTGCAGGCGGGGACCCGCCACGTCGACGACGCCCGGGCAGACCACCATGTCGGTGTTGCTCGCCTCCAGCTCCCAGGCCAGATGGCGCATGCCGTCGGCGCCGAGGAACTCCGGATTGCTGATGGCCACGGTGCTCGCCCCGGTGCGCGACAACGCCTCGAGAACGCTGTGCTCATCGCCGAGCACAGGCACGCGATGGCCGTCGATGTCGATCAGCCGCCCATGCTGCGTGGTCCAGCCGGGAACGCAGACTCCGATCACCCGGTAACCCGCCGCCGGGTGCCGTTCGAAGTTCTTGGCCATCGATACGGCGGCCCGATGGGCTCCGACCACCAGCACTGTGGACTGACAGCGGCCAGAACCGCGCTGCCGACCGAGCCAGCGGCGCCAGCCCCAGCGAGTCAGCGCCAGCGCGAGCAGGCCGAGCGGCAGGGCAACGCCCAGATAACCGCGGGCGACTTCCAGCTTGAGCAGGAACCCGACGATCGCGACCGTCCCGAACAGCGCGAACGAGGCATGCACGATCCGCTTGTACTCCTCGAAGCCGGAGCCCACGACCCGGGCATCACGACAACGGAAGACCGAGAGCAGCACAATCCAGGCCACGATAAGGGTGACGGTCACCGCGGTGTAGCTGAAGGGAGAACGCGACCACAAGAAAATCGCCGAAACCGATCCGAACCGGATGAACTGGGCCAAACTCACGGCGATGGCGACGGAGAGCAGGTCGGTGATGGCCAAACGCTGGAGATAGGCCGTCATCCAGCCCGCGGCGGGCGCCGACTGGATCCCCTCGAAGTGATCGACGGTCGCGGACTCGAGCCGGTAGGCACCGTGGGTCATGATGTGGCTCACCTTTCACCCCGAGCCCGACTGAATGGTGCCAAAACGTGCGTGCGTCATAGGAACGCGTTCGGCAACTCGGTCCAGTCAACCCCGGTGAGGAACCTCGGGGCGAGCGAACGGGGCCAACTCTAGGTCATCTGCTCTGCCGGGGTCCACCCCTGCGACGTGACGGCACCTCGTGCAGGAGTGACGTTTCCATCACAGGCGCGCCCAAATTTGGCGGCGGTGACAACGATGACGTTAAATCAGTGACAAGGCACTGGTCGCTGTGAACCGCGCGATACCAGACGTTTCTCGGGGAAATTGTCGCGTCTCTTCCGAGGAACCCACATGAACGTCCCCCAACGCCGCATGGTCCGAGTCTCCCGATCGATCGCCACCGTTCTGGCGGCACTGATCACCATGACCCTGGTGCCCAGCACGCCGGCCCACGCCGCGATCACCGTCGGTGGGGGGCGTCAGGAGAACACGTCCGCGGCGATCGCCTATGTCGGCACCTGGACCACGGCGACCTCGGCCTCGGATTCCGGCGGTTCGATCTCCACCCTTGCCGCTGCCGGCTCCGCCTCGCTGACCTTCACTGAGACGTCGGTGCAATGGGTGGCTCGTACGGCCAACTATTTCGGAATCGCCAACGTGTACCTCGACGGGTCACTGGTCGCGGCGGTCGACCTGTACTCCTCCGCCAACGCCTACCGGGCCGTCGTGTACACCTCGCCGACGCTGGCCTACGGTACCCACACCCTGAAGATCGAGCGATCGGGCAACAAGAACAACGCCTCCAGCGGTCGTACGGTCAACGTCGACAGCTTCGTCGTTGCCGACACGCGGGCGCCGGCCGCCCCGACCGGGCTCACTGCGGTGGCCAAGAACGCCGGAGCTCAGCTCAGCTGGGCCGCGAACACCGAGGACGACATCGCCGGCTATCTGGTCTACCGGGCCAGCGGGACGTCGAACGTCTACGACGCGCTGACCGACAGCCCGGTCGCCGACACCGGCTACACCGACCCTGCGCTCACTCCGGGAGCTGACTACCGCTACCGGATCGCCGCCGTCGACACCTCCGGCAATACCTCGAGCCGGACTGCGGACGTTGCCGTCACCGCCAATTCGACTGCGGTCGGAGCGGGGACGTACGACAATCCGGCCGCGGACATCACCTACACCGGCACCTGGGCCACGGCCACGTCGGCGTCGGATTTCGGCGGCTCGATCGCCACCCTGGCCGGGACCGGGTATGCGCAGATCGCCTTCAAGGAAACCTCGATCCGCTGGATCGCCCGCACCGGGAACTACCTCGGCATCGCCAACGTCTACCTCGACGGGTCGATGGTCACCACGGTCGACCTCTATTCCGCCAGCACTACCTACAAGGTGCTCGCCTACACCTCCCCGACACTGCCCTACGGCACCCACACGTTGCGGATCGAGCGCTCCGGAAACAAGAACGACGCGTCGGCCGGACGAACGATCGACGTCGACAGCTTCGTCGTGGCCGACACCCGGGCCCCGTTCGCGCCGACCGGGCTCAGCGCGGTGGCCAGGAACGCCGGCGCGCAGCTGAGCTGGACGGCCAACACCGAGGCCGATCTGGCCGGCTACCTCGTCTACCGGGCCACGGCCGCCTCGGCCACCTTCGACACGTTGACCGACAGCGCGGTGACCGACACCGGCTTCACCGACCCCGCCCTGACCCCCGGGACCGACTACCGCTATCGGATCGCAGCCGTCGACACCGCCGGAAACATCTCGGGCCGTAGCGCCGAGGTCACCGTGACCGGGGTGGCGACCGCCGTCCCGGGCGGTACGTACGAGAACACGTCGGATGATGTCACCTACTCGGGGACCTGGACCACGGCGACCTCGGCGTCGGATTCCGGTGGCTCCATCGCCACCTTGACCGGCACCGGCTTCGCCCAGATCGCCTTCAAGGAAACCACGATCCGCTGGGTGGCCCGCACCGGTAACTACTTCGGGATCGCCAACGTCTATCTGGACGGAACTCTGGTCGGCGCGGTCGATCTCTACGCGGCCACCGGCGGATACAAGGTTGTCTCCTACACCTCGCCGACGCTGAGCTACACCACCCACACGATGCGGATCGAGCGGTCCGGCAACAAGAACGACGCTTCCACCGGCCGGGCCGTGAACGTCGACAGCTTCGTGGTCACCGACAGCCGCGCCCCGGCCAGCCCGACCGGCCTGGCCGCCACCGCGGCAAAGGCCGGGGTGACCCTCAGCTGGAACGCCAACGGCGAGGACGATCTCGTCGGCTACGTCTTGTACCGGGCCGTGGGGGCCTCCTCGGTCTACGACGTGGTGAACGAGACCCCGTACGTCGGGACCAGCTACACCGACCCCGCACTGACCCCGCACACCGACTACCACTACCAGATCGCGGCCGTCGACAACTCGGGCAACTCCTCGCCCCGGTCCGACGACGTCCTCGTCACCTCCGACTCCAGCTCGGTCGGAGCGGGCACGGTCGAAAACACCCATGACCAGGTGATCTACAACGGCAGTTGGGCCGCAACGACGTCGTCTTCGGACTCCGGCGGTTCCTCCGCCAGCTTGGCCACGGCCGGGTTCGCCCAGGTCGCCTTCACCGAGACCTCGATCAAGTGGGTGGCCCGCACGGGTCCCTATTTCGGCGTCGCCAACGTCTACCTCGACGGCGCCCTGGTGACCGCCGTCGACCTCTATTCGGCGACCAGCACCTACAAGACGGTCGTCTACAGCTCGCCCGTGCTGGACTACGGCGTCCACACGTTGCGGATCGAGCGTTCCGGCAACAAGGCCGAGGCGTCGACCGGTCGCACAATCAACCTGGACAGCTTCGTGGTGCCCGACACCCGAGCCCCGCGTACGCCGACGAACCTGACCGCCAGGCCCGAGAATGACGGGATCCGGCTCAGCTGGGACGGCAACACCGAGACCGATCTGTCGGGTTACCAGGTCTCCCGGGCACCCAGTGGATCGACCACCTACGAACTGCTGACCGACTTCCCCCTCGACGCCACCACTTTCGTCGATCCCCATCTCTCGCTCAACACGGTCTACAAGTACCGGGTCACCGCGGTGGACAGCTCGGGCAACGAGTCGGATTACGCGGGCGAACCGGCCCGCACCGCAGTCGGCGCCGGCACCTACCGGGCCGACCACTCCGGGGTCCGGCTGGCCGGTGACTGGACCGCGGACATCGACAGCGGCGGCACCACCGTGGGACAACAGACCACCGGGGCCGGTTACGCCGGGCTGACCTTCGTCGAGAGCGGGGTGCGCTGGATGGGGTCGCGGTTCCCCGCGGGCGGCATCGCGAAGGTCTACATCGACGGGGACTGGGCTGCGACCGTCGATCAGTACTCCCCCAACACCGTGCGCAACGTCAAACTGTTCGAGAAGAAGGGCCTCGGCTCCGGCTCCCACGTGGTCAAGGTCGCCTGGACCGGTGATCACAACGAGGCCGCAACCGGACCGGCCACCACCTCGCTGACCAGCTTCGTGGTCCCCGACACCATGGCGCCCGAGCCGCCGAGATCGATCTGGGCGATGCCTTCGGGCGCCAACGTGCAGATCGAGTGGTCCGACTCACTCGACGCGGACACGTCCGGCTACCGCATCTACCGCAGCTCCGGCGCTGACACCGTGTTCGCGCCGATCGACGATGGGCCGATCAGCGAGACCAGCCGGTTGGACGAAGGGCTGACCCCCGGACTGATGTACCGCTACCGGGTGACCGCGGTCGACACGAGCGGGAACGAGTCCGCCCCCTCGACCACGGCGTCGGCGACCACCGCGGTCAGCACCGGGACCCACGAGAACACCTCGGGAGCGATCGTCTATACGGGCACCAGCTGGGCGACGTCGTCTTCGACCCGCGACAGCGGCGGAAACTACGCCACCCTGACCACGACCGGGGATGCCAAGTTCACCTTCTCCGGCACCGGTATCAAGTGGATCACCCGGACGAACAGCTTCTCCGGGATTGCGCAGGTCTACATCGACGGGGTGGCGGCCACCAAGGTCGACCTGTACTCGGCCAGTACGGCCTACCAGCAAACGGTCTACAACCGGACCGGCCTGCGCGACGGCACCCATTCGATCCGGATCGAGCGCACCGGAACGCTGAACCCGGCATCGGTCGGGCGCGGCATCTCACTCGACGCTTTCGTGGTCACCGACAGCTCAGCCCCTCCGGTACCCGCTTCGCCTTCGCTGAAGAACACCCGAACCGGGATCAACGTCGAGTGGCAACCCTCGAGCGCGACCGACGTGGCCGCGTACCGGCTGTTCCGGACCGGCTCGAACGACAACATCGAGGTGCTGCTCGACCGGCTGCCGCCGACTCAGCTCAGCTTCCTCGACGTGGGTCTCGAGAGCGGGGTCGCCTATTCCTACCGGCTGACCGCGCTGGACACCAGCGGGAACGAATCCCCGTCCTCGCCGGTCGCGAACCTCACCTCGCCGGCCGCCCCCGCACCGGTGAACGAGCGCTTCGCCAACTGTCCGGCCGCCACCCGCCCGGTGGCCACCGCCGGCGCGCTGCAGTACGCGCTCAAGACCGCCGCGCCCGGCGATGTCATCACCTTGGCCCCTGGTGTTTACAAGGGACCCTTCACCACCTCTGTGCCGGCCACCGCCGCCAACCCGGTGTGGATCTGCGGTCCGCGCACCGCCGTGATCGACTACGGGGATCCGCTGAGCGGCGGCGCCGGCATCAGCCTGTCCAAGGCCTCGCACGTGATCGTCACCGGGTTCACGTTGCGCAACGTGCAGAAGGGCGTCATCGTCAGCGGCGGGTCGTTCAACACGATGTCGGATCTCGCCCTGTCCGACATCGGCGAGGAAGCCATTCACGTCCGCGGCAACGCCACCGACAACGCGGTGGTCAACAACACCATCGAGCGCACCGGGCTCCGCTTCCCGCAGTACGGCGAAGGCGTCTACATCGGTTCCGACCCGGATGCGTGGTGCACCTACTCCAACTGCGACCCGGACCGCAGCGACCGCTCGCTGGTTCAGGACAACGTCATCTCCGCGACCACCGCCGAGGCCATCGACGTCAAGGCCGGGAGCTCCGACGGCACCATCCGCGGGAACACGGTCAACGGGGCGGCCATGACCGCCGATCTGGCCGGCGGCTGGATCGTCGTCAAGGGCAACGGTTTCCTGGTCGAGGGCAACACCGGGGTATCGGCACCCGAGAACGGCTTCACCGCCACCTACTCCAAGGCCGCCGACTGGGGCCGCGACAACATCTTCGTCCGGAACCAGGCGACAGTCTCGAACGCCACCGGCTACGGAGTCTGGCTGCAGAAGGGCATCGGCAACATCGTCGGCTGCGACAACACCGCTGCGAACGGCATCCGGGTCACCAACCTGGTCTGTCAGCGCTGACGGCGACCGCGGCCGAGTCCCTGGTCAGCGACCGCTCGGCGGAGGTCTTCAGTCGGTGCGCTCGAGCAGTCGTCCGAGTCGTGGGGCGAGGGTGTCGACGTAGGTCTTGGTCAGGTGCGATCCCGACCGGTAGATCAAGACGTTGCCGACCACCGGCGGGCAGCGCACGGCGTCCGGACACACCGCGTCGTCGAGATCCACCAGGGTCAGCCGGTCATCGCGGCCGCGTTCGCGTACGACACCCGACGCGTCGAGGACCGACCCGCCCAGGGCGGTCACCGCTGCGGTCTGCACACCGGAGGCGCTGGCGCCGATCGCCGTCGTCCGGTCGTAGCCACACACGTCGAGATCGTCCGGATGCTCCGCCACGCAGGCGTACACCGCGGCCCCGGTCTGCGGGGTGTCCGCGATGACCGTCACCGCTACGTCGGCATCGAGGAGCCGACGCCAGGTCCGGGTCAGTCCGTCGACCATCTGCTGCCGCGGATCGGCGGTGCCGCCGGGTGCCGCGCTCGCCTCCCTGCGGACCTGGGAGGTGACGACGAGGTCGGGCCGCTGGTCGAGCAGTTCCCGGGTGACCGCATCCGACCAGGTCCGACAGCTGGGGTACGCCGCACCCCCCAGATCGACGACGACATCGGCCAGCGGGCACGACGATTTGACGTAGGTCAACAGCCGGTAGCCGTGTTCTGCCGCCCAGCGGTCCAGCGCGGGCAGCCACTGTAGGGCCTTCGAATCGCCGACCAGGGCTACGGTCTTGCCGCCCGCCCGGTTGCCGTAGGTACAGGTGAGCGGATTGCCGGCGGTCGAGCTCTGCTGGCATCCGTCGGCGTACGCGACCGGTACGTCGCGTAGCGCCGTGGATGGGGACGGAACCACCCAGTCCACCCCGGTGGACCAGACGGGATGCCGAACGAGATCGATCCGGGCCGGTAGGACGCCCGCGCCCTCAGCCCGGGCGCCCGGCGGCGCGATCAGACTGGTGCCGGGGCCGGCGCCGGCGAGCGCAACCCCGGCGCCCACACTGAGCGCCATACACAGACCGGCCAGGGCGAACGGCCGCCAGACCCGCGCGCGGAACCAGCCGGAGAACCGGATCGGGTCCTCGACCCAGCGTCGACTGACCCAGGCGAGACCCACCGAAGCGACCACCAGACCGACGGTCTGGATCGGGCTGAAGTCGTCCCAGCGCAGCCGGGCCAGTGTGATCAGCGGCCAGTGCCACAGGTAGATCCCGTACGAGATGCCGCCGATCCAGACCAGCGGGGGCAGTCCGAGGACGCGTGAGACCGCATGGGCCCGGCCACCGGCGATGATGACCGCCGCGGCGGCCAGGGTCGGGACCAGCGCCGGCCAGGCCGGCCACCCGCGCCCGGTCAGCAGCAGCACCGAGACGACGAGGCCGACCGCTCCGAGGCCGAGCAATCCGCTCCGCAACCGCGGGGTCATCCGGGTCGACACGATCGGCAGGGTCAGGGCGACCAGCGCACCGACGCTCAGTTCCCACAACCGCGTCGTCGTGGTGAAGTACGCCGAGGGATGGTGCCCCTGCACCGCCACCGCGGCGGTGATGAACGACAGCACTCCGACCGCGCCCGCCGCCGCGATCAGCACCGGACCCACCGCACGCCGACGCTGTCGGGCCCAAACTGCCAGACCGAGGAGGATCAGCGGCCAGAGCACGTAGAACTGCTCCTCCACCGCCAGTGACCAGTAGTGCTGAACCGCCGAGGGCACTGCGTCCTCGGCGAGGTAGTCGACCGATCGCGCGGCCAGCAGCCAGTTCAGGCTGTAGCTGCCGGCGTACGCGGTGTCGTGGCCGAACTGCGACCAGACGAAGCGGGGGGCCATGAGCACCGTCGCACCGGCGGCCGCGACCAGCACCAGCGTCGAGGCCGGGAGCAGCCGGGTGATGCGACGGCCCCAGAACCGGGTCAACGACAACGAGCCGGTTCGGGCCACCTCGGAGCGCAGGTGGGTGGTGATCAGGAAGCCGGAAATGGCGAAGAACACGTCGACCCCCGCGAACCCCCCGGGCAACCAGGCGGGATCGAGGTGATAGACGAGCACCGCGAGCACCGCGAATGCGCGGAGCCCTTCGATGTCGGCGCGGAATCCGGCTCCGCTGGCCTTCTCACCTTCGGCCGGGAGACTCGTCGAGGAGGTCGCCAGCGTGGCGGTCACCGCTTGACCCCACGGGCGAACTCCACCAGCACCCGCAGGTCGCGCCGGTGAGCCGGGATGACGAGCATCACCAATCCGCACCAGAAGACTCCGGCCAGCACGCCGAGGATGACGGTGACCAGGTCAGGGAGGCCGATCACGGTGATCGCGTACGAGGCCGCGAGCACCCCACCCCCGACGACCACCAGTACCCGCAGCGCGGTCATGGCGAGCGGCCGGAACGCGAGGCCACCGGCCCGCGCGGCGACCAGCAGCGACACCGGCCAGTACAGGGCGTAGCCCACTGTGTGGCCGACCGCTACGCCCACCCCCTGGTAGGGCAGGCCGGCGATCATCAGGGCCACCAGCACGGGGTACGCGGCCAGGTTGAACCGCATCTGGGTGCGGGTCCGGCCAGAGGACAGGAAGATCCAGAACGACAGCTGGGCCATGGCCCGGAAAGCGCCGCCGAGGGCGAGGACGGCGAAGATGGGCGCCGATGCCGACCACTGCGCGCCCAGGGCCACCGCGATCATCGGGTCCGCCAGAGTGAAGCAGAGCAGGAACAGGGGCGCGGTCAGATACAACCCCACCAGCTGGGCACGGGCGACGATGCGGGCGTAGCGCGGAGGGTCGTCGGCCACGCGCGACAGGATGGGCAGCGCGACCTTGGTCAGCGGCGCCACGACCTGCGTGAGCGGTAGCGCCATCAGCTGGTAGGCGCGACTGAACAACCCGACGATGCTCGCACCCCAGACGGCGCCCATCATCACGGTCTGGGAGTTGTTGACCCCGTAGGTCAACAGATGGGTGCCGAACAGGTGCGACCCGAATCGCAGCTGGCTGCGCAGGCTGGCCTCACGCCGGGGTCGCGACGGTCGCCACCGGGCCAGCGCCACCGCGAGGATCAGACCGACGACGGCTACCGTGGCCTGTTGGGCGACGAGGGCCCAATAGCTACGCAGGCTGATCGCGGCGACGATCGCCACCCCGAACGCGACCACCTGGGGGACGACGTCGGTGACCGCCAACGCCATGAACCGCATCCCGCGGTTGAGATGGGCCCGGAACTGGGTCGCCAGGCCGTTCAACAGGAACAGTGGCGACAGCGCCATGGTGATCACGGCGAGCTCGGGTTGGTGGTACAACCGCGCGATCAACGGCGCGCAGGCCAGCACGATGAGCGAGGCCGCGAGTCCGATCAGCGAGTTCAGCCAGAACAGGTTGGACTGCTGGCCGGGGCTCAGTTCCTTCGACTGCACGGCCGCCGCGGACAGCCCGAAGTCACGGAGCAATTCCGCGACACCGATGATCGACAAGACCATGGCGAGGAAGCCGTAGTCGACCGGGTCGAGCAGTCGGGCCAGGATGAAGATCGAACCGAACTGGGTGCCGATGCGCAGCGTTTGACCGACGATGGTGATGAGCGTGCCGCGGGCGGCCGAGCTGGCCAGCGACGGGGGCGCAGAGACGTCGACTACCACGCCCGACCGCTCAACTTCCGTCCCAGCGAACGCAGCCGGTCGATCCGGAACAGCCGCAGCGGGAGGTTGCGAGCCACGGTCGGTGACCAGTTGATCAGCGCCCCCCAGGCACTGGCGACAAAGGCCGAGCGTGACGAGGCACAGGCCATCCGGGTGTAGTGCGAGGTGTACCGCAAGATCCGCCGGTCCCACCAGGAGAACCGCGATCCGTGCTTGGCCAGGAAGAGCAGCACACCGTCGGCTCGTCGGGGTGAGGCGTCGGTGAGCCGGCCGTGGGTGTGGTCACGCATCTCGACCAGGGGCTGCGGTTGCACCGCGTACCGATGACCGCCGTCGAGCACCCGCAGGACGAAGTCACGGTCGTTCTGGACCGGGAGTCCCGGGTCGAAGCCACCGACCCGGTCGAACACCGTCCGCCGAACCACCACACTGCTGCCCGTCACGCCGGCGCTCGAGCGGAACACGCTGCGTGGATCCAAATCGGATCGGGGGGTGATGACGACGCCGGGACCGGCGACGGAGAACCGTTGGATGGCGGTGACCACCATGCCCACCTCGTCGGCCTTCGGATCCCCCGGCTGCGGCTGCTTCGCGGTCAGCCGCGCGACCGCCGACTCCAGGTAGGTGGGGGCCCAACGGTCGTCGTCGTCCAGGAACGCGACGACCGGTGCCGCTCCGCGGTCCGCGCCGGCGTTGCGCGAGGCCGATGCACCCGGCGGACCGGTCTGACGCTCGACGAAGGACACCGGCAACCCCGGATGATCGAGCCGCGCCCGCTCGACCACCGCCCGCGACGCTGGGTCTGCGTCGTCGCTGACCACCACGACCTCGGCGGGTCGGTGGGTCTGGGCCGCGATCG
Organism: uncultured Actinomycetota bacterium; assembly: GCA_963815905.1. GTDB lineage: Bacteria > Actinomycetota > Actinomycetes > Propionibacteriales > Propionibacteriaceae > Microlunatus. The sequence goes on from CAWFIO010000022.1 coordinate 18,112, forward strand.
AGGCCAAGGCCTCGGCCAGGTACTGCGGACGGCCGTGCGTGGGCACCACGCAGTCGACCGGCGGTCTATCGACCGGGCCGGTCACCGCACTCCCCGACCGGCGGCCTCCATCGAGCGGGTCGCACGCGCGTCGATCTGCTCGGGCTCGTCGGGTTCCACCGGTCGTCGGGCCAGGCAGAGCATGATCAAGATGCCGAGCAGGACCAGCAGATTGCGCCGGGTGTCGAGGGCCGCGAACCCCGAGATGGCGACCGCGTACGCGACCAGCCCGCCGAGCGCCGCCAGGTTGCGCGCGCGATAGGCGAGGACGGCTGAGATGACCAGGACGGCCAGGAACGCGATCGTGCCCGGCACCCCGACGCTGATGACCAGTTGTAGGTAGGAGTTCTCGATCGGCAGGCCCTGGTAGTTGAACGGTGCGGCGACCGACATCGAGTTGGCCGGACCACCGCCGAGCCAGTGGTGGGCCGCCGCCGTGGCGAGGGTGATCTGCGGCAGCGCGTCGCGCGAGTTGAGCGAAGCCAGGCCTTCGACACTCAGCGTCCGCTGCACGAAGGAATCGTTGTTCAGCGCGAGGTAACCCGCCGCCACCAGGCCGGCGAGAATCGCCGTCAACCGAGGGGTGCGGAGCCGACCGGTCAGCATGGCCGCGATCAGGAGCGCCACGACGCCGACCGCCGCCGCGATGTAGGAACCCCGCGACACCGTGCTGACGATCCCGGCCGCGTTGATCAGCGCGGGGATCACGAAGCGACGTCGTCCGGTCTCGAACCACCGGCCCAGGCAGAACGTCAGCACGACGCCGAAGAAGAGTCCGGCCAACAGCGGATGACCCAGGCTGCCGTCGGCCCGGTAGACCGCCCAGTGCTGGACGTCGACCTTGCCCAACGCCTCGTACAGCGGGGTGTAGATGACGTTGTCCTCCCACACGGTCTGCATCAGCGCGTACACCGCGGCCACCGTCCCCACCCAGGGCAGCGCCGTCCGGAGGCTCGACGCCTCGCGGTCGATCGGGCCGATCTGCAGGATGGCGATGATCGCCACGACGTAGGTCAACACCCAGCTGGCCGCGAACTGCTGCACCGGGGCGACGAGGACGAGCGGCACCATGATGACGCCGAGCAGCACGGTGACCCGACGAAGACCCGTGAGCCCGGGCTGGTGGGCCAGCGACGGACCGGCCGGGTCGAGGATGACCCGCAACAGCAGCCGCCGCACGATCCACACGGCGAGCACGACGGTGGCCGGGGTGATCAACGGCGACGTGGTGAAGTCGGTCAGTCGGTCGGGTATGGCGGTGATGATGACGAGGGCGAAGACCGGCAGCACGTGCACCGGGACGACCAGCAGGACGACCAGAGCCACCAGCGCGCCGACCAGCAGCAAGAGCAGCCCCGGAGTACGCGAACTGATCAGCGAGAGCGCGCCGACGACCAGCGCGGCGGCCAGCCCGCAGCTGACCACGATCGTGCCGGCGCGGGTGGCGAAGGCCCTCGTGGCTACGGCGGGAAGGGCAGTCATCGCGCGGGTCAGCGCGTCGCGATCTTCGGGGTGTTGATGGGTGTGTCCGGCGGTTGCACCGCCCGGACCGCCGCACCGGCGGTTGGACGCATCGTCACGTCACCCTTGTCGATGACCGAGACCGGGGCCGGGGGCCCGTCGCCGGACTTCTTGTCCCGCTTCGGCTTGCCCTTCTTGGGCTCCTCGGGTCCGTAACCGTACCCATAGCCATAGCCCTGGTAGCCGTACGCATCCGGACCTTTGAGCGGAACCATCGACAGCACAACGCCGCCGACATGGGCGCCCACGTGTTCAAGGGCCGCGAGTGCACCGGAGAACTGGTGCCTGGTCGTCCGGCCCGAGGCCGCGACCATGATCACCGCACCGGCCCGCTTGGCCAGGATCGCTGCGTCGGTCACCGGCAGCAGCGGGGGCGCGTCGAAGATGACGGCGTCGAACTCCTTCTCCAGCCGGTCGATCAGCTCGGTCATCGCCCGTGAGCCGAGCAGTTCGCTGGGGTTCGGTGGCACCTTGCCGGCGGGCAGCACGTACAACTCCTCCGACCCCCAGCGCTGGAGGACGTCGTCCAGCTCGGCTCGACCGATCAAGACATCGGTCAGACCGGCTCCACCCTCGATGCCCATGTACGCGGCGACCTTCGACCGCCGCAGGTCGGCGTCGATCAACATCACCCGGCTACCGGCATCGGCCAGAGCGATGGCGACGTTGATCGCGGTCGTCGACTTCCCCTCGCCTGGGATGCTCGAGGTCACCAGGAAGCTCGGTGAGGCGTCGATGTCCAGAAACTGCAGGTTGGTACGGAGCGTTCGGAAGGCTTCGGCCCGCGGGCTCCGCGGATCCATGTGGACGATCAGGGGCCGTTCCTTGGCCTTGGCGTCGTAGGACACCGCGCTGATCACCGGGACATCGGTGAGCGCTGCGACATCACGGTCGGTCCGGACCCGGTTGTCGAGCAGTCGACGCACCACCGCGACACCGAGACCGATCACCAACCCGATCAACAGCCCCACCGCGATGTTGAGCGTGACCCGCGGGGTCACCGGCGCGATCGGCACCGAGGCCGGCCGCACCAACGCGAGCTTGACCGGCGAACTGGTCTGGCCCGTGGGCGTCTCGATCTGCTCGACCGCGGAGGTCAAGCTACTGGCCACCGCGTTGGAGATGGCTGCGGCCTGGGCCGCATCGGGGTTGCGAACCGCGACCTCGATCAACGTGGTACCCAGTGGGGAACTGGCCGTCACCTGCTGGTTCAGAGCGGTCTCGGTCAGCGGCAGCCGCAACTGGGAGATCACCGGGCTGAGCACGATCGGAGTCGACACCAGGCTCACATAGCTCTTCACCCGGGCCTGGGTGAAATTACTGCCCTGGTTGAGTTCCTGAGCCGATTCGGCCGTTTGAGTGGAGACGAACACCGTGCTGGACGCCTCGAATTGTGGCGTTCGGGTCAGCGAATAGGCTGTCGCCATCCCGACGCCCACCCATGCGGTGGCCACGAGAAGCAGTAAATTCTTTCGCAGCAAGCGAAGATACTCGCGAAGCTCCATGTTGTGTCGGCACTCCTCAACCCCCCGAGAAATGAACGACCATCAATAGCGATCTCAGCCTACAGTCGCACGGCTTGCGAACAACAATCCTGACGTGGCTCGGCGATGTCAACTGCTGGACGATCCGCCGCGAAATACGCGGTTCTCCGGGCCTCGGTTCTCTGGGCCGCGGTTCTCTGGGGCGGGGGCGACCACGGTCAGCACACGGGTGACCTCGATGACGGCTGCTTCGATGATCCGGGCCGACTGTTCGTAATCCGCCGCCGCCCGACCGATCGGATCCGGCACGTCGTCGATCGACCAATCGGTCGACAGGGGGTAGCGGGTCCGGGCTCGGGCCAGGAGACTCAACACGCCGCGCAGCCGGTCAGCCACCGTAGCGCCCGGACCGGGCGCCGCGGCGCCCTCGGCCAACTCGGCGACGTCGAGACCGGCCGAGAGCCGGGCGAACTCCGTCAGGGTGAAGCTCGATCGGACCAGCCCGGGCCTGAGATCGACCACCGCCCGCCGATGCTCGCGGGCCATCCCCAACACCAGGTCGACTGATCGCAGCACCGCGGGAGTCAGGTAGACCGCCCGGTGCCGGGTCGGATCCCCGCCCATGGCCTTGCTCCACTCGGCTGAAGCGGGGTGCATCGGCTCGCCTGCGGTGGCCTGGGTGCCGGCGCTGACCACCTCGACGCTCGCGTTCACCGGGGCCAGCCTGGCTCGCAGCAGTTGCTCGGCCGTCGGAGACCGGCAGAGATTGCCGGTGCAGACGGTCAGGACCCGGAGCGGCTCGGGGGGAAGGGGCGTCACGGTTGCCGGAGCATAGTAGGCACAGCCGTTAGACTCCGAGCCGACTCCCCACGAGGAGTCGGGTCCACCAGGATCAGCGGGGTCGGGGCCGCCGCGTCGAGTCGATCAGGAGTAACTCATGCCCGGCCTGCCCATACTTCCCGACCGGTGGCGTTGGCGGCTTGTGGCCCGGCTGCGCGGACCCGTGGCCGCCAGTCGTGCTCTCGGGGTGACGGTGGGTGACGGCTGCCGCATCCTCTCGATGAACGTGAGCTCGGAGTACGAGTTGATCAGCATCGGCGACCGGGTGACGGTGAGCAGCGAGGTGCTGTTCATCACCCACGACGGCACCGGATGGCTGATTCGCGACGAGCAGGGCCGCCGGCACTACCGGTACGCACGAATCCAGATCGGGGACGACGTCTTCATCGGCGCTCGGGCGACGCTGCTGCCGGGCGTCCGGATCGGCAACCGGTGTGTGGTGGCCGCCGGGGCGGTCGTGGTCCGATCGGTCCCGGACGGCTCCGTGGTCGGTGGAAATCCGGCCCGGGTCCTCGGTCGCTTCGACGATCTCGCCGACCGGATCCGTACCGGGTGGTCGCTCGACCGCGAGGTGACCGAGACGTTCCGGGCCTCGCTGTGACCGGCCGGCGGTCCCCGGCCCCCTGGCTGCCGGTAGCCGTCGCTCTCGTCCTGGTCCTGTTCGCCGGCTGCGCCACCGGGGCGGGTTCGACGCCCAGGATCACCCCGCTGCCGCCGCAGGCCCGCGTCTTGATCTTCGGCGACAGCTACACCCAGGGGGTCGGGGCGGAGCCGCAGAACCGCGGGTACGCGTACCTGATGGGAGCGGCACTGGGGTGGTCCGTGACGGTCGACGGGGTAGGTGGTACCGGTTATCTCGCTCCGGCGCCGACAAACAGGGGCCCCTACCTGAAGCGGCTGCCCGGGGCACCGGGCGGCCCGTTCGACCTGATCGTGCTGCAAGGCAGCACCAACGACGAGCGGCAGCCACTGGCCGCGCTCCGGCCGGCTGTCGAGCAGACAGTGGCGGCATTCAGGGACCGATACCCGGGCACCCGCATCATCATGCTCGGGCCGATCGCGGTGAAGGGTGTGGTGTCGGAACCCAAGGCGGCGGTGAACGAGACGCTGAAGGCGTACGCGAAGGCGCACGAAGTCGCCTACATCGACGCCATCGCCGAGTCCTGGTTCGCGACCAGCGAAACGGCGACGATGGCCAATCCGACCAACGGCCATCCGAGCAATGCCGGCTACCAGCGGATCCAGGACCGCCTGGCCATCGATCTGGTCCGGTTGACCGTGGGGCCGGGATCGCCGTAGGGGGGTGTGAATGACGTTCCTCGAGGTCCGGCGGCGCTCGGGTGCGGGCTTTCGCCGGGCCGACCACGGGGTCGTAGCGAGACGTCGCTTCTAGCCGCGAGGGCCCGACGGACACAGTTGGGTGACGGCCGGGCCGGCCCGGCTCCGCGCGGCTCGACGAGCGCACGACGACTGCTATGTTGGGCCTGCATTTCGGGGGATCTGGTCGCTAGAAGGAGACCCCCCGAATGTCGATCTTCTCCGAGCCGCGCGTCGATACCCGCGAGCCTCCGATCGAAGTTCCGGTACCACCTGGCCGAGGTCGCCGCTGGCTGATGCGGTCGTTGGCCGTACTCACCGCTCTGGTGCTCGTCTGCGGTGCCACCGTCGGCATCTACACCCATGTGGTCGCCCGGGCCTTCGACGACAACATCGAACGCCAGGCCTTGCTCCCCAGCCACCAAGACGAACTCTGTCGAGCCGGCCGGCAACGACCGATCGGTCCCGCCCGGCGTCCCGCACCGGGCGGAACCGATGCGGTCGACGACGTGCGCCCTGGGCCTCGACAGTCGCGACGCCGCCGACGCCGGGGCCGGGCCGGAGCGATGCGCCGACGGTGCTGCACCTGGACGCTGATCCGCGAGCAGGCCTGCAACCTCATCCTTCCCACGTGACCTGCACGTTTCGATCCCGGGCTACGGACG
>CAWFIO010000023.1:0-261870 GCA_963815905.1 uncultured Actinomycetota bacterium
CCGCGTTCCCCCGGCAGCACTGGATCAAGATCTGGTCGACCAACCCGATCGAGCGGATCAACCGCGAGATCAAACGCCGAGCCCGGGTCATCGGGATCTTCCCCAACGACGCCTCCGTGATCAGACTCGTCGGTGCGGTCCTCCACGACGCCCCACGACGAATGGCAAGTCGGCGAACGCCGCTACCTCTCCGAAACCTCCATGGCGTTACTCCAACCCGCCAGCGATACTGAACCCATGGTCGCCATCCCGGCGGCACGGTAGGCATCAAGAACCACCCGAAAGCCCACCACACAGCGGGGCGCTTTCCGATCGGCTCGTCGGGCCGGCCAGTCACTATCGACTGACCATGGTCTCAGTTTTAGTCTCAGTTGCCACCATTCGCGGTCGTCCGCCGACGTTCGCGACACCGGGCTCGCAGACTCAGAGGGACCACCGCGAACGTCGGCAAACAGCACTGTGCGGAGTTGGAAAGCGGGTTGGGTTTACGCCCTCACGAGTTCGAATCTCGTATCCTCCGCCACCTGACCAGGCAAGACACCTGGCGGCCTCAGTTGGGATCGGGCTCTGGGGACTGAGTAATCCCAGTTTTGGTCTCAGCTGCCTCCGCTTCCGCTGTTCGGGAACGGCCCAGAGCAGCCCTTCCGACCTGGTGAGCCACGGTCGGCGGATGGGTCCGTCACAGTGCTGGTACCGCGCCGCCATGGCTGTGCTCAACCACCCCATCAGACCCATCACGGTGAGGTCGGGCACACCTAGGACCAGGAGGACGGTGGCCGCCGTGTGCCGGGCGTCATGGAGACGGCCATTCCGCACGCGCTTCGCGCAGTAGCGCCATCAACGGGAGGTACTCGGAGTTCGGGGCGAACGGGTTCGACCCGGATCCGCGGGGCCCGCCGAAGTCCTTCTCCGGTTCAGACTGCTGTCTGCGCGGACTTCGTTCGGCAGTGACTATGGGGCGTGTCCCTAAGTGACAAGGCGCAGTCGTTTCGTGAGCGGTCCGATGCCTCGCCCACATCTGCAGCTTGGCGAGTGCTCTCTGGACGTTTGTGCTGGCGGTTGAGGGAAGACCGGATTGGCCAGCGATCACCGACCGGTCAAGGCGCGACCCGACCTGACCCCGTGTTTGGGGGGGCGCCGCTCCCCCGCTTGGGGGTCCCGCTGGGTGACCCCCTCATGGTCCGATGAGTCTGCCGCCGGATCAAGGACGCGACGGGGGCATCTTGGGGGAAGCACGACGCACGCCTCGCTCCGCACGACGGCTTTGCCGCTGACCACCGCTCTCGACGCTGAGCCACCTCACGCGAGAAGAGTGAGCCCAGCAGGTCTTCGCCGGGGGCGGCACTGGCGAGTTGCGCGCTCCTCTCCCGTTACTGCGTACATGTCAGTCACAGAGGGTGTAGAGGAGCCGTCATGGCGACAAGTCAGGGTCCCAACGAGATCGACCAAACCGGTGTCACAGGGCCGTCGACCGGGCTGCTGCTGCCCTCCGACCCTGAGTTCGCTGCGCTGGACCCGCTGGGGCAGGAGAGGCAGGGCCGCATCACGCGGCGCAACGCGCTGCGGCTGGGCGCGCTCGGCGTCACGGGCGTCGCGCTGGCCAGCGCCCACGCGACGCTTGGGCCGTACCTGGCGCCTCGAGGCCTCATGTCACCCGACGGGATCTTCGCCGCCGCCGCCACGGCCATCACCGACCTCGTGTACCTCGAGGCCTTTCCGACCAGCCCCCTGATCCTTCAGCCCTTCAAGGACGAACTGAACGTCCCGAAGGCCCTCCGGCCTGAGGAGAAGGCGACTTTCAGCAACTGGTCGAAGCCGCCCGGACCGTCTTACGGCCAGCAGAACTCGCTGGAGAACGAGCGCCACCAGAAGTGGTCGAGCGACATCGGTTCGCCGGACCCCATCGTCTACAAGCTCGACCTGCAGGTGAGGGGTCACGCCTTCACCACCTCGAAGGTGCTGCCGATCGACAGGAACGGCCGATCCATCCCCTCTTACGACGCCGACCGCAATACTTACGCGGCCGGTACCACCAGAGTGCTGCCGCCCAGCACCATCTACGGCTTCAATGGCCAGTTTCCCGGCCCCATGATCAACGCCGAATACGGCAAGCCGGCGCTGGTGCGTTTCGCCAACCACCTGGACGACAACCCGCTTGGTCTCGATCGGCAGGACTTCGGCACCAAGGACCTGTCGTTCCTGACCCATCTGCACAACGGACACACAGCGCCCGAGAGCGACGGGAACCCGCACTACTCCATGAACTACGGGCCGAAGCGCGCGGGATACCTTCCGGGCGAGTGGTGCGACAACCTGTACCTGAACTGGCCAGCCGGGGGCGATGACCGGGAGAAGCAGAGCTTCTTCTGGTTCCACGACCACCGGATGGACCAGACGGGCTCCAACGTCTACAAGGGCCTTGTCGGGCTGTATCCGATCTATGACCCCAAGGAGTATGTAACGGGCCAGGGCGGGCTGGACATGGGTGACGAGCGTCAGGGGTTGCGGCTGCCCGGCGTCCGGACCGACCACTCGGACGGGTCTTTCGACGTCGAATACGACATCCCGCTGGCCTTCTCCGACATCCGCCTCGACGACGGGGTGACGATCCACAAGGACGTCCACGACACCGAAGGCGACTTCCCCGAGGCAAAAAATCCCAACACGCACCCGGAGTGGTGGGGCAAAACCTTCTACAAGCACTTCCCGAACCACGGCTTCGTCGGGGACATCTTCACAGTCAACGGCACGGCGTACCCGGTGATGGAGGTGAAGCGTCGCAAATACCGCTTCCGCTTTCTGGACGCCTCCATTGCCCGGATCTACGACTTCAAGCTGATGAGCTCGAGCCAGGGTCCCAAGACCGCCATCTCGCTCGGCTACACAGGCGACGAGCTGCAGGGCCAGTACCGGATTCCCGACGGTCAGCAGTGCATGAAGTTCACCCAGATCGCCTCCGATGGCGGGCTGCTGCCGTTCGCGGTTACGCGGGACAACTTCGAGCTCTGGCCGGCTAAGCGGCGAGAGATGATTATCGACTTCACCCGGTACCAGGACGGCAGCCCAACCAAGAAGGGCGACGTCATCTACCTAACCAACACGATGAAGATGCCCGACGGCCGGATGTGGGCCGCCTCGTCCCGCTTCTCACCGGACTCCAAGTACAAGGTGCCGGTGATCAAATTCGTCATCGGCGACGACGCGGCCGATGACAGCCTCATCCCTGCTCCGACGCAGATGCTGCGGGACATTCCCCCGCTGCCCAGCAACTGGAAAACCTTGATGGACAACCGGCTGGTGTTCGAGGTGCAGCGGGGCAACACGATCGGTGAGACGGAGTGGCTGATCAACGGCAAAGCGTTCGACCCGGCCGTGAACGCCACCAGCCTGAAGAACCCGGCGGGTAAGTCGCCGCTCGCGCAGCAGAAGAAGGGCAGCTTCAACCTGTGGGAGATCAGGAACGGCGGCGGCGGCTGGGTGCACCCGTTCCACCTACACATGGAGGAGCACCGGACCGTGATGCGCAACGGCAAGGACGTCACGGCCGGCGGTGGTTCCGCGCATCCCGACGACAAGTCCCGCGAGGACCTGGTCGCCCTCGACCCGAGCGAGTCGGTCATCATCTACCGCGGCTTCCGAGACTTCACAGGGCATTACGTGGGGCACTGCCACAACCTGGCACACGAGGACCACGCGATGATGTTCGGCTGGGAGATAACCCCCTAGCGGCAGCGCTCCCGCCGAGCCGAGGCATGGAGCCCGGCAGACGGGGGTAGAAGCCGACGTCCAGGCCGCCGCCCACCCTTAGAAACGAGCTCGACCGCCATGGCACTCCTCCTCACCGCTGACCGCAACTCCACGGTCCCGGCCCGCCCGCTCCGAAGCGCCGTGCCGTGGTTGACGGTGCTGCCCCTCGCCGTGGTTCTGGCCTACGCCGACGGCTTCTGGATGACCTCTCTCCGCGGCGCCGTGGGTGCCATCTCACGGACGCAGGAGCCGTTCACCAGCTACTTGCGCACCTCCACCCTGATGCTGCCGGTCTTCGTCCTTGCTGTCCTCGCCGCCGTGACCTACGCCTTCCACCGGTTCGGGTCGGAGCTCCCGTCCCGAACGGCCCTTGTGGTCGCCGGACTGCTGGTCGCTGGGTTCGCCACGGTAGCCGCCGTCGCGCTGAGCGCGGCCAGCGCGGCCTACGACTACTACCTCCAGTCCAGCCAGCTCCAGTTGATGCGGAGCATGCCTGGTATGCAGAACGACTGCGACGCGGCCTGTCTGGGCCGGCAGCAGTGGATGACCGTGGACGCCCATGCCCGGGCGATCGCCTACACCGGTGCCGCACTGCTCGTCACCAACATCGTGCTGGTCGGTTGGGTGGTTGCCCTCCGCGGCGGACGGCTCAGGCTGGTCGCCCCTAGTCCCAGGTCTGGTCCCGACTCCGCTACCGGTAGCCGAGCGAAGGACATCCGGATGCTTCTCGTAGCCGCGCTCCTCACGAGCGCCGCCATCCATGCGGCGGTCACGCCCGAGCACCTGCAGGAGTGGCCGGCAGCCGGGGTGTTCTTCCTGGTGCTGTCGGTGGCCGAGGTGGCCGCTGCCGCTGGCGTGTTCATCGCCCGGCACCGTGCCGCCGGTCTGGCACTCGCAACGCTCGTGTCTGTCATCCCCATCTTGCTCTGGGCCGCGTCACGGAGCGCAGGCCTGCCGTTCGGTCCGGAGGCCGGCACCGCCGAGCCGGTGGGTCTGGCCGATTGCGTGGCTTGTCTCCTGGAGATCGGCACGTTGGTTGCTGTCCTCACGCTGCGGCGCCGAAAGGACCGGACCACCCGGCCGCCACTCTCGGCTCACCACCGGGCGCTCGCCCTGGTCGCGGTGGTCGCCCTAGGCACCCTTGGCCTCGGCGGAGCCGCATCAGGGTGGCTCGACGGCATCGACGACCTCGGCGGTGCCGGAACCACTCAGCACCACCACTCAAGCCCGTGACGGTAGGGACTGGTGGGCGTCTACTAGGGACGATGATGGTTAGGCCCATCACAGTGCGTTCCGGGACCCCGAGGAGGGGTCGTTGGGCGCAGCGTCTGTTACGCGAGGGCGGGAGCGCGACTGCCCGTAAGTCGGACGCCGTACCCACATGAGGCCTCAGTGACCGGTGTCGGTCGATTGGCCTGACCTGTGCTGACCGGTCCTCCGCTCGCTGGCGAGCCGAAGCATTTCCCGGGCAACCACCGGGCCGGCGTTCTGGTTCTGCCCGGTGACCAGGTTGCCATCGATCACCCAGAAGTTTGCGAGGACGTCAAGGAGCCGGGTACTGGACTCATACCGGGCGCCCTTGCGGCGCAGTTCGGTTTCCGGATGTTGAGGAGTGTTGGCGATGCCGAGCTGGTGAACCTGGCGGTCGCTGACGGCGGTCACCCGTCGGCCCTCGACCAGAGGTCGCCCATCGGGCCGTGTGGCGTTGATGAGACCGAGTGGCCCGTGACACACCCCGCCGATGATCACCTCGGCCGCGGCGGCCTCGGTCATCTTGGCCGCAAGCGTCGTGGAGAACCCGAGGTCAAACGCGGCACCCCAACCACCGGCCAGATAGACGATGTCGTACTCGAGAACATCGACCTCGTCGACCGAGACCGACTCCATGATCTTGCCGCGAAGGTCCGCATCATCGAGCAGGCGATCATCGGACGCCGTGCGGACGACGGATCTCATCGACAGCGGATCGACGGGGATCAGCCCGCCGGCGGGGCTAGCCACGTCCACCGTCATACCTGCGTCGACGAACGCGTAGTAGGCGGTCGTCAACTCGCTGGCAAACACCCCCGTCGGTTTCCCCATGTCGAGCGCACCGTGGTTGGTGGCGATGACGAGTGCCTTCCGACCGGTGAGATCGAAGGTCTCCGGGTGGGAATCGAACGGATGGAACCCGAGGCGTCGCGTGACGGCGCGGACCAATCGGACCACCGGTGCGGATCGACTCATTTGCACCCCCCATTTCGCGGCCCACCAGGATGAAGGCTCGGCCTCGACGAGGTGTCCGAGCTGCGCGCCGCCGACCTCGTCGGTACAAGTATGGGTCGAGCGGCTCCGGGACTGCCACAGTGGGATCCGCACCAGTCGGGTACTGCGTGCTCGCCGGCGGCCTGCGGTCGGTGGACCGCGCCCTGCAGGTGCTCGAGTTGTTGGCGGGATGGGGTTCCGGCGGGGTCAGCGAGACCGCCGCCGAGATCGGTGTGCACAAGTCGACGGCATTTCGCCGGTCGGGTGCGCTCGAGGCGCGCGAGATGGTCCAACAGGATTTCGAGCGTGGGAAGTATCGTCTGGGCTTCGGGGTCGTCCGACTCGCTCGCAGGGTCAAGGTCCAGCTCAGTGGCCAGCCAGAACCGGGTAGGTCAGCTGACCCCGTTGCACGCCACCTCCAGCGGCAAGGTGTTGCTGGCCCACCTGGACAGTGCCCGACAAGCCGAGCTGATCGGGCGAGAGCTTGATCGCTTCACTCCCCACACCCACCACGATCTCGCTGAGCTCGAGACCACCGCCGCAGCTCTCAGCCAGCGGATGGGGCACTGGGCCCATCAGGGCTGATCCCGACTCCTAGCCGGGCGAGGAGTTCCGTACGCCACCGTTCGGTCTCAGCGACCTGATTGAACGTGAACACGTGAAGTCCCTCGACGCCGGCGCTCGGTGCGCCGACCGACTGGGCGCAGTCGAGCACGAACCGTTCCCCGGTGAAGCCGCCGGGCGCCGCGATCCGGGCGAACAGTCCCTTGTTCTTGGCCAGGAAGCGGGTCGACTCCCCGACCCCGATCTTGGTGGCCATGGCCAGCAGCTTCGACCGCTCGACGGGACCCGGTACGCCCAGCACGACCGGTGTCGTCACCCCGCGAGCGCGCAATCGCGAGATCCAGCTGCGGACAACCGCGGCGCTGAAGGACAGATTGCTCACGATGTGCGTGGCATGGAGCCGCTTGTCCCACATTGACTGGACGGTCACATCGTCGTGGATGCTCGGGTGCGACTCGGGATAGCCGGTGATGCCGATCTGTTCGAAGGGGGACCCCATCTCGGCCAGGTCCTCCAGAAGCCCGAGCGCATCGCGGTAATCGCCGACCGGATCGGCGTCACCGGCCGGGACGAACACCCGCCCAATTCCCTGGCTGGTCAGCCGGTCCACGATTTCGGCGAGCTCCGAGCGACCACTGACCATGCGAGCCGCCAGATGGGGCACCACGACATAGCCGCGTCGGGCCAGACGCTCGCTGAGCTCCAGCGTCGCCTCGAGACCCTTGCTGGGTGACGCGGTGACGGTGACCACGCGATCGAGCGGCAGGTGTTGGATCACCTTGGCCTCGGTCGTCGCCGTGGGCATGACCTCGTACCGGGCGTTCGCGAGCAGCCGCACAACCGTCGACGCGATCAGCTCGCCTCGCCGAGCCCGCCCCCGGCTCATCCCGGCCGACCCGCCGGTCGTACGCGGCGGCCGTCACCCCAGGTACTCCGGCTGCGGGTAGCTCTTGTGCCGATCATCGGCCCCCACCAGCTCCTGGGAGTCGTCGGTCGTCGGTGGCGAGCCAATCGGGACCATGCGGAGGATGACCGACTCGGAGGTGGCCGATGCTCCGGGTCGGGATCGGGCCGAGCACAGCGACCGCCTTCACCCCAGCCGCGTGGTCCTCGAGCTCGGAGAGGGAGAGCTTCTCCTCATCGACGTGGTCATGGCGCGCTGGACAGAGGCGCTTGGCCATGTTCGGAAACCCTTCCTCGGGCGAAGCTGTGATGATCGAACGACAACCGCCGAGGTGATCAGACCATCGGCCGACCAGTCAGCCGAGGTTGACGCTCTCGGCCTTGATCGTCGTGTCCATCCCGTGGCCGGTCTTCACCACGGTGTCTCCGGGGAGCCCCATCAGCCGCTCGGTGATCGAGGCCACGAGCAGGTCTTTGTCGCTGAAGGAACGTCCGGTGGCACCAGGACCGCCGTTGAACAGGGTGTCGCCGGTGAAGACGACACCGAGGTCGGCCGAGTAGAAGCAGACCGCTCCGGGAGCGTGACCTGGCGTGTGGATCACCTCGAGAGCGATGTCGGCGACCGGGATCTGCTGGCCGTCGGTCAGTTCACCGTCCGGCGGGTCGGCGTGGGTGAGCTGCCACACCGGCAGGTCGGCGGGATGCAGCAGCACCGGCGCCGACACGGCCCGGGCCAGGTCGGGGGCGAAGCGGACGTGGTCATCGTGGGCGTGGGTGCACAGCACGGCGACCACGGTCCGATTCCCGATCACGTCGCGGATCGCCGACACGTCATGCGGGGCGTCGATCACCAGGCATTCGGTGTCATTGCCCACCACCCAGACGTTGTTGTCGACGTCGAAGGTCTGCCCGTCCAGCGAGAACGTCCCGGACGTGACCGTGTGATCGATGCGCGCGGTCACGGGTTCCGCCCTTCGACCGGCTCAGGGCGCGACTCGACCGGCTCAGGGCGCGAATCCGCCATGATCACCACCGAGCGAAGGACGTCACCGGAGTGCATCTTGGCGAACGCGGCGTCGATGTCGCCGATCCCGATTGTCTCGGTGACGAACGCGTCCAGCGGCAGCCGACCCTGCAGATACAGGTCGATGAGCATCGGGAAGTCCCGGGACGGCAGGCAGTCGCCGTACCACGACGACTTCAGCGATCCGCCCCGGCCGAAGACGTCGAGCAGCGGGAGCTGGAGCTGCATCGTCGGGGTGGGGACGCCGACCAGCACCACGGTGCCGGCCAGATCCCGGCCGTAGAACGCCTGCTTCCAGGTCTCCGGCCGACCGACCGCGTCGATCACCACGTCAGCACCGTTGCCGTCGGTCAACGCCTGGATGCCCTGAACCGCATCGGTCGACGTGGAGTTGATCGTGTGCGTGGCGCCCAGCTCCCGGGCCGTGGCCAGCTTCCGATCATCCAGATCGACCGCGATGATGGTGCTCGCGCCGGCCAACCGGGCACCCGCGATGGCGGCCGCGCCGACCCCACCGCAACCGATCACGGCGACGCTGTCCCCGCGACCGACGTTGCCGGTGTTGATGGCCGCACCCAGACCGGCCATCACGCCGCAACCCAGCAGCCCCGCGACCTCGGGGGCGGCAGCCGGGTCGACCTTGGTGCACTGCCCGGCGGCGACCAGGGTCTTCTCGATGAAGGCGCCGATGCCCAGGGCCGGGGAGAGCTCGGTGCCGTCCTCGAGGGTCATCTTCTGCTTCGCGTTGGACGTGGCGAAGCAGTACCAGGGCCGACCGCGCTTGCAGGCCCGACAGGTCCCGCAGACGGCCCGCCAGTTCAGGATCACGTAGTCGCCGGGCTCGAGATCGCGTACGCCCTCGCCGACCGATTCCACGATGCCGGCAGCCTCGTGCCCGAGCAGATACGGGTAGTCGTTGCCGATCCCGCCCTGCACGTAATGCAGATCGGTGTGGCAGACCCCGCAGGCCTGGACCGTGACCACCGCCTCCCCCGGACCCGGGTCGGGGACGTTGATGGTCACGAGTTCGACGGGTGCATCCTTGGCGCGCGAGATGACGCCTTGAACCTGCTGCGGCACGGGTGGGTCCTTTTCCTGAATCAGTGCGGGTCGGGTGTGGAGATCAGTCGGCGATGGCGTCGGCGGTCCAGTTCTGGAATTCCGCGATGTGATGCTCGCTGGGCACCAGGACGCCCCCGTGCTCGTACTTCTGGGAGTCCGTGGCCGACTGGCAGAGCTCGCAGGCCTCGAAGTCCTGCCGGTTGACCAGATCGAACAGCTTGACCGACTTCTCCAGGTCGGCACCGGAGGCGACGACCTCGGGCAGGTAGAGCCAGTCGCACTCGACGACGGTGCGGTCGGGCGCCATCGGGTACATCCGGTGGAAGATGACGTGGTCCGGCACCAGGTTCACGAACACGTTGGGACGAACCGTCACCGCGTAATAGCGGCGGTCCTGGTCGTCGGTGACGCCGGGGATCTTTTCCAGCCCCTCCGAACCGTCCACGGTGAAGCCCTTGACGTCCTCACCGAAGAGCGCTCCGTGGCCGACGAAGTACTGCGCGGCGAAACCGTCGGCGAACTCAGGCAGCACCTCGGTGAGCTCGGGGTGGATGGTGGCGCAGTGGTAGCACTCCATGAAGTTCTCCACGATGAGCTTCCAGTTCGCCTTGACGTCGTAGACGATGCGCTTGCCGATCTCCAGGGTCTCGACCGAGTAGTGGTCGATCGACTCGATGTCGCCGAGCCGGCTGCGGACCGCGCCCATCGCGGTGTCCTCGAAGGACGGCGGCTCGTCAGCCAGGCAGACCCAGATGTAGCCGAGCCACTCCCGGACGTGCACCTTGTGCAGGCCGTACTCCTCGCGACCGACGTCGGGCATCTTGGTCAGGTTGGGAGCGGCGATCAGCTTGCCGTCGAGGTCGTAGGTCCAGGCGTGGTAGGGGCACTGGAACGACCGCTTGCCGCTGCCGCTCTCCTCGCTGCACACCCGGGCGCCCCGGTGGCGGCAGATGTTGAAGAACGCCCGCGCCTCGCCCTTGCGGTTACGGCTGATGATGATGCTCTCGCGTCCCACCTGCACCGTCTTGAAGTCGCCCGCCTTGGCCAGCTCACCGCTGCGCACGGCGCAGAACCACATCTGCTCGAAGATCTTCTCCTGCTCCTTCGCGAACACCTCCGCCGAGGAGTAGGCGTGCCCCGGCAGGGTGCGGATCAAACTGTCGGAGATGGAGTCCCCGGCATGCTCGAGGACGGCGGGATCGGGCTGCGGTTGGTGCTCGGTGAGGGTCATGCGGAGGCTCCTTCGACTTCTGCGGGTACGGGGTTGACCAGTCGACGCCGGATGGCGGCGAACTGGCGGGTCTGGTCGAGCGCGAGGGCGGCGACCGGCTGGCCTTCGCGCCGGTACACGGCCGTGAAACTACCGTCCGCGATCGAGCCGGCCTCGAGGGTCTGATCGATCGCATCGGGGTGATCGGCCAGATCACGGTATCCGGCGAGCTGGAGCTTCTTGCCGTAGAGATCGGACCACACGTACGGAGCCCGACAGGTGGGGATCGCCTCAGCCCTCAGGATGCGGGCCGCGACGACCGCTCCTCTTTCTCTCGCCGACGTCCAGTGTTCGATCTGGTAGTGGTACCCGAGCCCGGGGTTGTGCCAGGCCGCGCAGTCACCGACGGCGAACACGCCCTCGAGATTGGTCCCGCCGTGCTCATCGCAGCGGATCGCCCCGGCTCCTCCGGTGCCCAGATCCAGACCGGAGGCGGCAAGCCAGCCGACCGCCGGCGCCGCCCCGATCCCCAGGACCACCGTGGCGGCCGGAATCGGATCGCCCTCGGCGAGCACTACTTCCAGACCCTCGGAGCCCAGGCGTACGCCGTGGACCCGCGCCCGGGCCCGGATCGAGACACCGTGGGAGGTGTGCAGCTGAGCGATCGCGTCGGCGTAGGGACCGAGGGCCGCCCGCAGCGGTACGTCGTCGGGGACGACAAGGGTGACCCGGCAGCCCAGCTCGCGCGCGGTGGCCGCCACCTCGGAGCCGATGAAGCCGCCGCCGACCACCACCACGGTCCGACCGCTGCGCACAGCTTCGTGCAGATCCTCGCGCAGGGCCGTTGCATCGTCGAGCGTCCGCAGCAGGTGCACCCCGGGCAGCCCGACCCCCGGCAACGTACACCGCGCGGTGGCACCCGTCGCGATCACCAACCGGTCGGCGCTCACGCTGTCACCGTTGGCCAGCCCGACCTCGGCACCGCCGCCGGGCAGCGGACGCAGGCTGGTCGCCCGTTCGCCCAACCGCCAGGTGACCTCGAGGTCCTCGCCGTCGGCTTCGAGGGACAACTCGACCTGTCCCTGCGCCGAACCGAGGAACTCCTTGGACAGCGGCGGACGGTCGTAGGGGCGGTGGATCTCGTCACCGATGATCGTCAGCGATCCGCGGTAGCCCTGCGACCGCAGCGACCGAGCGGTCGACAGCCCGGCCAGCGAGGCGCCGACGACCACCACGTGCTCAGCGACGCTGCTCACTCGGTACTCCCGGGAACGACACCGGGAGGGAGGTTGGGTGATTCGGCGGACATCGTCACGAACACGGTGTCGTCGACGACCGACACCGCGTGCGTACGAATAGGGCGCTTGGCCGGCGGTGCGTCGACGGCACCGGTGCGCAGGTCGAAGCGCGAAGCGTGCAGCGGGCACTCCACCTCGCAGCCCTCGAGCCAGCCGTCCGCCAGCGAGGCGTCCTGGTGGGTGCAGGTGTCGTCGACGGCGAAGAACTCATCGTCTTCGGTGTGAAAGAGGGCGATCGGCACGCCCCCGGTTTCGGGCCCATTCAGGCGCAGCGCCTCGCCAGGCTCGATGGCCATGCGGGTACAGGCAGCAAACATGTGGAGTGGCTTCTCCTTCGAACTGTTGCGCACTATGCGTTGTCATGCAGTATGTGCAACTGTGACTCATGGACGCCGTCTCCGTCAAGAGATCGAGCGAGCCGAATTCCTCTTGACGATCAGGACCACCTCGGGTAATCTGCATCTCATATATCAGCCGTATATAAGCGCATCAGGAGATCCGCATGTCTGCCATCGATTCAGCCATCGAGCCCATCGCCATCTCCGCCCCGCGCACGCACTCCACACGATCATTCGGCGTCTTGACCCTGACGTGCCCTGAGCGACCCGGCATCGTCCAGGCTGTCTCGAGCTTCCTGCTGGACCATGGGCTGAACATCGTCGAGCATCACCAGTTCGACGACAGCGACCGCGATGTCCTCTTCCTCCGCACGGCCTTCGCCGCGGAACACGAACTGGAGGTGGGTCGACTCACCTCGGCGTTCGCCCCGACGGCCGACCAGTTCGGGATGAAGTTCTCGTTCCACGACGAGGCCAAGCCGCGGTTGATGGTGCTGGTGTCGAAGCTGGGACACTGCCTGAACGACCTCATCTTCCGCTGGCGGGCCGGCACCCTCGGTGGCGACATCGCCCTGGTGGTGTCCAACCATCCGGACCTGCGACCGATGGCGGAGGCGGCCGATCTGCCCTTTCTCCACCTGCCCGTGACCGCAGACACCAAGCCCGAGGTCGAAGCCCGGCTGCTGGATCTGGTCGACGAGCACAACATCGACCTGGTGGTTCTCGCGCGCTACATGCAGATTCTGTCCGACGACCTCTGCAACGCCCTCGAAGGCCGAGCGATCAACATCCACCACTCGTTCCTGCCCGGCTTCAAAGGCGCCAAGCCGTATCACCAGGCCTATTCCCGCGGCGTGAAGCTGGTCGGAGCGACCGCGCACTATGTGACCGCCGACCTCGACGAGGGCCCGATCATCGAGCAGGAGGTGATCCGGGTCGACCACACCTACCACCCGAGAACGCTGGCCACAGTGGGACAGGATGCCGAGTGCCTGGCCCTCTCCCGAGCCGTTCGGTGGCATTGCGAGAACCGGATCCTGTTTCACGGTGGCAGCACCGTCGTCTTCCGCTGACCGACAACAACCACAAAGGGACATCACTCATGCCATCTGCTCCGCGCGTCGTCATCATCGGCGCTGGCATCGTCGGCACCAACCTCGCTGACGAACTCCTCACTCGGGGCTGGACCGACATCACCGTCGTGGAGCAGGGTCCGCTGGACCTGCCCGGCGGCTCGACGTCGCATGCGCCCGGACTGGTCTTTCAGACCAACCCGTCGAAGTCGATGACCCTGTTCGCCAAGTACACCGTCGAGAAGCTGAGTTCGCTGGAGTCCGACGGGATCAGCTGCTTCAACCAGGTGGGCGGACTCGAGGTGGCGACGACTCCGGCCCGGCTCGACGAGCTCAAGCGCAAGCACGGCTACGCCGCATCCTGGGGCATCGAGTCGCGCCTGGTCGACACCGCCGAGTGCGCGCGGCTGTATCCACTGCTCGACCCGGACGTCATCCTGGGGGGCCTGCACATTCCCAGCGACGGCCTCGCGCTGGCGGCCCGCGCCACCCAGCTGCTCATCGCGCGCACCCGTCAGGCCGGGGTGACGTACCTCGGTTCGACGCCGGTCACCGGGATCGAACAGGCCGACGGCCGGGTGACCGGGGTGGTCACCCCGGACCGGACCATTCCCGCCGACATCGTCGTTTCCTGCGCCGGCTTCTGGGGGGTCGAGGTCGGCGCCATGGTCGGGATGGCGATCCCGTTGCTGCCGCTGGCCCACCAGTACGTCAAGACGACGCCCGTCCCCCAGCTGGACGGGCGCAACGCCTCGCCCAACGGAGCCAGCCTGCCGATCCTGCGCCATCAGGACCAGGACCTGTACTACCGCGAGCACGGTGACCAGTACGGCATCGGGTACTACGGTCACCGCCCGATGCCGGTCGTCGCCGCCTCGTTGGGGCTGACTCCGAAGCAGGTCGACGCGCACAACATGCCGTCCCGACTGGAGTTCACCCCGGAGGATTTCGAGCCGGCCTGGAAGGCCTCCCAGGAGCTGCTGCCGGCGCTGCGCGAGACCGAGATCGCCGACGGGTTCAACGGCATCTTCTCCTTCACCCCGGACGGCGGATCGATCGTCGGCCAATCCCCGGATGTCGACGGCTTCTGGATCGCCGAGGCCGTCTGGGTGACCCACTCGGCCGGCATCGCTCGCGCGGTAGCGGAAGTCCTGACCACCGGACGGTCCCAGATCGACCTCGCCGAGTGCGAGGTGTCCCGGTTCGAGGACGTCCAGTTCGCGCCCTCGTACGTGTCGGAGACGTCCCAGCAGAACTTCGTGGAGATCTACGACATCCTGCACCCGCTGCAGCCCAAGGAGTCCCCCCGCAACCTGCGGGTCAGCCCGTTCCACGCCCGGCAACGTGAACTGGGCGCCTTCTTCCTGGAGGGCGGTGCGTGGGAGCGGCCGTACTGGTACGAGTCCAACGCCGCTCTCCTCGAGGAGTTGCCCGCCGAATGGCGGCCGGTCGACCGCGACGCGTGGTCGTCCCGCTTCTACTCCCCCATCGCCGCCGTCGAGGCCTGGAAGACCCGGACGGCCGTGGCGATGTTCGACATGACACCGCTGCGTCGGCTCGAGGTCTCCGGACCGGGCGCGGTCGACCTGTTGCAGAAGCTGACCACCGGTGACGTCGCCAAGAAGCCCGGAGCGGTCACGTACACGTTGCTGCTCGACGAGCAGGGCGGTGTCCGCAGCGACATCACCGTCGCCCGACTGGACGAGGAGACATTCCAGGTCGGCGCGAACGGCCCGGTCGATCTGGTCTACCTGTCCCGGGAGGCGCGCCGGCAGCGTCGAGAGTCTCCTGAGCGATGGGCCCAGGTGCGCGACATCACCGGCGGCACCTGCTGCATCGGTCTGTGGGGACCGCACGCCCGCGACCTCGTGAGCTCGATCAGCAGCGACGACTTCAGCAACGACGGGCATCGCTTCTTCCGGGCCAAGAAGGCCACCATCGGCGGCGTGCCGGTGACGGCGATGCGGCTGTCCTACGTCGGCGAGCTCGGCTGGGAGTTGTACACCACCGCCGACAACGGCCAGCGGCTGTGGGACGTGCTCTGGCAGGCGGGTCAGCCGTTCGGCGTGGTCGCCGCCGGGCGGACCGCCTTCAATGCGCTTCGGCTCGAAAAGGGCTTCCGCTCCTGGGGCGCCGACATGACCACCGAGCACGACCCGTACGAGGCGGGCCTCGGCTTCGCCGTCCGCGCCGCCAAGGAGGCGTTCGTCGGTAAGCAGGCCCTGGCGGGACGGTCCGAGGAGACCGCCACGCGGCGGCTGCGCTGCCTGACCGTGGACGACGGCCGGTCGGTCGTCCTGGGCAAGGAGCCCGTCTTCCACCAAGGCGAGCCGGTCGGCTACGTGACCAGTGCCGCCTTCGGCTACACCATCGGCAAGCCGATCGCCTACGCGTACCTGCCGAGTTCGATCGCCGAAGGCGACGTCGTGGAAATCAGCTACTTCGGCGAACCGGTGAAGGCCACCGTCACCCCCGAACCGCTCTACGACCCCCAGATGACCCGCCTGCGGGGGTGAATCCTCGGCAACATCCCCGGCCCCACCTTCCCCAACTCATCAGGAGTGATGCGTGATCGGCTCAGAGACCATCGGCAGCTACCTCGACCGACTGGCGTCGCACGACCCGACGCCGGGGGGCGGCGCCGCTGGGGCACTGCACGCCGCCCAGGCCGCCGCCCTGATCGGCATGGTGGCCCGATTCACGACCGGCAAGCGCTACGCCGCGTACGAACCGGAGGTGGCCGAGATCGGCCGGGCTGCGGACGCCATCACCCAGGCGTCCCTGCACGCTGGCCGACGCCGACGAGTCCGCCTTCCAGCAGGTGATCGCGGCCTACCGGCTGCCGAAGGGCTCGGAGGAGGACGCAACCAGCCGGTCTCAGGCCATTCAGGCGGCGCTGGTGGCCGCGGCATCGCCTCCGCAGCGTCTGGTCGAGCTCGCGGCGTCCGTCGTCGGGCTCGGTGAGCGACTGGTGGTCTTCGGCAATCCGAACGTGATCAGCGATGTCGCGGCCGCCGCCGAAGCCGCGCGCGCGGCCGCCGCCACGGCCCGGGTGAACATCGAGATCAACCTCGCCGGTCTGACCGACGCCGACCGGGCTGCGCCGCTGCACGGGTCGGTGGCCCAGGCCGACGAGGTCATCACGGCGGCCGAGGCGCTCGCCGCCCGAGTCCGTGAGCAGATCCGGGCATGACCAGCACTGTGCTGGCCGGTGGCCCCTTGGCCTCGGAGATCAAGGCCCGCGTGGCCGAGGTGGCCGCCGCGTACGCCCGCGACGACATCCGGATCACCCTGGCCGTGGTCGTCGCCACCTCGGACGAATCGACCCTGTGGTACGTACGGTCGATCGCCTCCGCGGCCGCGAAGAACGGCATCCACTGCCTCCGGGTCGACCTCGGCGCTGCCGCCACCGAACAGGAGATCGTCCAGCACCTGGTGGAGCTGAGCAACGACGCTGACGTGCACGGCATCATCCTGCAGACTCCGCTGCCCGACGGCGTCGCGGCGGCCCGGCTGGTCGGCCACATCGCCGCCGCCAAGGACGTGGACGGGGCCAATCCGCTGAGTCTCGGCCGGTTGGCCGTGGGCGAGCCGGCCTTCGCGCCGGCGACCGCACGAGCCGTGATCGAACTGCTCGACCATCACCAGATCCCGATCGCCGGACGGCACGTCGCCGTGGTCGGCCGGTCCGCCGTGGTGGGCAAACCGCTGGTGCACCTGCTCCTGCAGCGCGACGCGACGGTGACGATCTGCCACTCGCGGTCGACCCCGTTGGCCCGGTTCACCAGGCCGGCCGACATCGTGGCCGTCGCGATCGGCCGGCCCGGCCTGCTGACCGCCGACCACGTGTCCAGCGGTGCAGTCGTGATCGACGTCGGCACCAACGTCCTGGCGGACGGGAGCCTGGTCGGCGATGCCGATCCGGAATCGGTCTCGACCGTCGCCGCCGCCCTCTCCCCGGTGCCCGGCGGGGTCGGCTCGGTGACGACTGCGCTCCTGCTCCTGCACACCGTCGAGGCGGCCCGCGCCGCGCTCGAGGTATCCCCGGCTACCTGAACAACCGGCGGGTAGCACACGAAGCGTCGTCTGGCCCCGGCCGGTTTTCTCGTGGTGTCGGGGGCGGCGCTCAGCGTTGCGGGCCGCGCGGCCTCAGCACTCGATCACGTTGACGGCCAGGCCGCCACGCGAGGTCTCCTTGTACTTGACCTTCATGTCGGCTCCGGTCTCGCGCATGGTCTTGATCGCCTTGTCGAGGGAGACCTTGTGGCTGCCGTCGCCCCGCATCGCGATGCGGGCCGCGTTGATCGCCTTGTTGCTGGCCATGGCGTTGCGTTCGATGCAGGGAATCTGCACCAGACCCCCGACGGGGTCGCAGGTCAGGCCGAGGTTGTGTTCGATGCCGATCTCGGCGGCGTTCTCGAC
The DNA here is from genome assembly GCA_963815905.1 of uncultured Actinomycetota bacterium. Lineage (GTDB taxonomy): Bacteria > Actinomycetota > Actinomycetes > Propionibacteriales > Propionibacteriaceae > Microlunatus. The sequence continues at coordinate 17,886 of CAWFIO010000023.1, forward strand.
TTGCTCCGGAGTCCCGCCGAGGAGCTCGCACAGGCCGCCGGCAGCCATCGCGCACGCAGAGCCGACCTCGCCCTGGCAGCCGACCTCGGCGCCGGAGATGGAGGCGTTCTCCTTGAACAAGATGCCCACGGCGGCCGCGGTCAGCAGGAAGCGGACGACGCCGTCGTCGTTGGCGCCGGGAACGAACCGGTCGTAGAAGTGGAGGACGGCGGGCACGATCCCGGCGGCGCCGTTGGTCGGGGCGGTGACGATGCGGCCGCCGGACGCGTTCTCCTCGTTCACCGCGAGGGCATAGAGATTCACCCAGTCCATCGCCCGCATCGGGTCGGACTCGTCATCGGTGGCCTCGAGGTCGGCCAGCAGCTTCGGCGCCCGTCGCGGCACCTTCAGATTCCCGGGCAGCAACTTCTCGGTGCGAACGCAGCCGTTGTGCACGCACTGCTTCATCACTGCCCAGATGTGCAGCAGCTCGGCGCGCAGTTGTTCCTCGGTTCGCCAGGACAGCTCATTGGCGATCATCACGTCACTGACCCGGAGTCCCTCGCGACGGCAGATCTCCAACAGCTGGGCGCCGGTGGTGAACGGGTAGCGCAGCGGTGTGTCGTCCTCGACGATGCGGTCGACGCCGGCCGCGTGCTCGTCAACCACGAAACCGCCGCCCACTGAGTAATAGGTACTCTCCCGCAGCACCGTCCCACCTGCGCCGAAGGCCCGGAAGATCATCCCGTTGGGATGGGCGGGCAAGCTCCGCCGCCGGTGCAGGGTCACGTCGTCCCGACGGGAGAAGTCGACGCTGTGCCGACCGGCGAGCATGAGCTTGCCGCTGGTGACCGCGTCCGCCACCTGCTGGTCGGCGGTGTCGGTGTCCACCGTCTCCGGTCGGTTGCCCTGCAGACCGAGGATCACGGCCTTGTCGGAGCCGTGGCCGTGGCCGGTGGCGCCGAGCGAACCGAAAAGCTCCGACTGGACCCGTTGCACCTCGGCCAGCAGACCGGCGTCGCGCAGACCGTCGGCGAACAGGCCGGCGGCGCGCATCGGCCCGACGGTGTGCGAGGACGAGGGGCCGATGCCCACCGAGAACATGTCGAGGGCGCTCAGTGCCATGACATCGGATTCGTCGTGGGGGCCATCAGGACAGCTCCCCAGCGGTGAACTCGGTCATCGCGTCGAGCAGCCAGCGACCCAGGAAGTCGGCGAAAGACGAACGCGGCAGGATCCGGTACGACTCCTCCTCGACCTTCCACAACACGACCGGCACCGATCCGATCAGCGTCACGTAGGCGGCGCCGACCTCGAAGGTCCGGGGGTGAAGATCCAGCGGGACAGCCCTTCTCCAGCACCGCGCGGGCCGACGGTCCGGCCAGCTCGAACGTGGTCCGGTTGGCCGACAGGTCGATCACCGACCCCGGCTCGTCCTCGAGCGCTTCGATCAGCCTCGACGTCAGCTGAGCGGGTTGCTCGTCGGCGGTGACCACGAGGAACTCATCGGGTGACAACCACAGCACCGAGACCCCCTCGCCGGTGGTGACGGCTCCACACGCGGCGGGCAGCGGAGCCCCCAATCGAGTCTCGATCCGGGCGGCCACGGCGGAGCCGGGCGTCGATCGCACCCCCACCATCGTCAGGAACGCCGTTTCCCGGATCCGAACGGCGCGCGGGCCGGTCACCTCCGCGGCGGCGAACCGCTCAGCCAGGTGGGCGGCGGGGCTGACCCGTCGCCCGTCGGCCAGCGCTTCGGTCGGTGCTGCGGTCACGGTTGGCTCAACCATCGCGGCGCTTCCCTTCGGGATCGTAGAGAACAGTGTCGCTGACGACGACGTCGACGAGACGGTCGCCGACCGCGGCCGTCAGGGTATGGCCGATGAGATTCCGGCCGTTCTTGATCAGGGCCAGCGCGAACGAGCGGCCCAGCGCCACGCTGTGATAGCTCGACGTCACGTGACCCAGCATCGGGACCGGTTGGATGCCGGCGTTCACCGACGCGGTGTGCCCGATCAGATGGGTTCCCTCCGGGAGCCGAAGTGTCGGATCGACGGGCAGCACCGACACCAGGTGTTTGCGATCGGTGCGGGCGGTGTCGGCGCGGGTGTAGGACCGCTTGCCGATGAAGTCCTTGACCTTCGACACGACCCAGTCCATGCCGGCGTCCTGCGGGGTGACACTGCCGTCGGTGTCCTGACCGACGATCGGGTAGCCCTTCTCGGCACGGAGCACGTGCATGGTCTCGGTGCCGTACGGGGTGATGTCGAATTCCGCGCCGGCGGCGTAGATGTCCTCCCAGACCTGAGCCCCGTACCAGCCCGACACGTTGACCTCGAAGGCCAGCTCGCCGGAGAACGAGATGCGGCCGACCCGGGCGGGGATGCCGGAGGCGAGCGTGGTCTCGCGGAAGGTCATGAAGGGGAACGCATCGTTGCTGACGTCGAGGTCCGGCGCGAGCTTTTCGAGGACGGCCCGGGACTTCGGCCCGACGACCGCCACCGTGGTCCACTGCTCGGTGACCGAGGTCATGGTCACGTCGAGCGTCGGCCACTCGGTCTGGTGCCACTCCTCCAGCCAGTCGAGGACCCGCGCGGCCCCGCCGGTCGTCGTGGTCAGAAAGTAGCGACGTTCGTCCAGCCGCAGGGTCACGCCGTCGTCGAACATCATGCCGTCGGGGGTGCACATCACCCCGTAGCGGGCCGACCCGGGGGCCAGCTTCTTGAACGCGTTGGTGTAAATGCGGTTCAGCAGCTCGCCGGCGTCGGCGCCCCGGACCTCGATCTTGCCGAGCGTGGTGGCGTCCATCATGCCGACCGAGGCTCGGGTCGCGGCGCACTCCCGCCGGACGGCGTCGTCCAGCGACTCGCCGTCCTTCGGGTAGTACCAGGGCCGGAGCCACTGTCCGACGATCTCGAACTCGGCGCCGTTGGCGACGTGCCAGGCATGGATGGAGGTGAGCCGTGCGGGATCGAACAGGTCTCCACGATCACGGCCCGCGAGGGCGGCGAAGGCGACCGGCGCGTACGGGGCCCGGTAGGTGGTCGTGCCGACCTGCCCCGGAGTCGCACCGCCCGGGCGACCCGGCTCGCCCTCGTCGACACCGTTCAGCGCCGTCGCGATCAGCCCGATCGCGTTCACCGCGGACGTTTTGCCCTGGTCGTTGGCCGTGCTGATCGAGGTGTACCGCTTGATGTGCTCGACGCTGCGCATGCCCGCGCCGGTGGCCCGGAGCACGTCGGCGACCGTCTGGTCGCGCTGGAGGTCGACGAAGTGGGTGTCGAGGTCGGCGAGGTCGACGTCACGATCGCGGACCACCCACAGCGGCTGGGTGGGTCCGGACGGCTGCGGGTCCTCGGTCGGGATCGACAGGGCCTGCGCACCGCCCTCGGTGACGAACCCGGCGTTGAAGGCGGCGATGGCGCCGGCTCGGGAGCCGTCGGCCAGGCACGACTGGAGGGTGAAACTGCCGCGGGCGGCGCCGATGACCTGTTGGCCCTCGACGTCATCGGCCGGCACGAACGCGACGAGCGCGTCGTCCCAGCGAAGCTTGCCCTGGCGCTGACTGTGCAGATGCACGACCGGGCTCCAGCCGCCCGACACCGCGACGAGATCGCAGGCGACCTCGGTCGGCGGTCCGATGGCCACGCCGGTCTCGTCGAGGATGCTGATCAGGGCCGAGTTCACCCGCGGATCGCCGGTGGTGCCGACGGCGGTCGCGGTCGGGATCACCTCGACGCCGGCTTCCTGGGCCGCGCGGGCCACCGCGGAAAGGGTGGGCCGAGCGTCGGCGACGGTCACGACCTCGACCCCCGCTGCGGCCAGCTCGGGCAGCATCGCGTACGCGCTGTCGTTGGTCGTGGCGACGACGACCCGGGTTCCGGCCGCGACGGCATACCGGTTGAGGTAGGTGCGAACCGCGGAGGCCAGCATCACGCCCGGGCGGTCGTTGTCGGCGAACACCAGCGGGCGTTCGTGGGCGCCGGTGGCCACGATCACCTGCTGAGCCCGGATGTGCCACAGCCGCTGTCGGGAGACCCCGGCCAGGTCCGATCCGACACCGGCGGCACCGAGATGATCGGTGCGGCTCTCCAGGGCGATGACGTAGTTGGCGTCGTAGCTGCCGAAGGCGTTGGTACGGGGCAGGATCGTCACCTCGGGCTCCTCGCGGAGTCGCGACTCGACCTGCGACAGCCACTGCTGGGCCGGCAGATCGTCGACCGCGGCGTTCGGCTCGGACAGCAGCGAGCCGCCCAGTTCGGCCTGGTCGTCGATCAGGATGACCCGGGCGCCGGTGGCGGCGGCCGTCGAGGCCGCGGTGAGGCCGGCCGGGCCGGCACCGATGACCAGTACGTCGGTGTGCACGTACTTCTTGTCGTAGATCGAGGTGTCATCGCCGGCGTCGAGCTCGCCGACCCCGGAGAGGTAATCGGCTTCCAGGCCGTCCACCAGCTCCAGGATGGTGGCCGGCACCATCGGCTCGACCACGCTCTGCCCGGGGCGGCGGACGTTGACCAGCGCGTTCGGCTCCTCGATGCCGGCGGCGACGATCCCCCGCGGCCGAGCGAGATAGATGGACGGTCCGGCCTCGATCACGCCCGCGGCCAGCAGGGCCGAGGCCAGCGTGTCGCCACGGTGTCCGACATATTTCCGGCCGTCGACGACGAAGTTGAGCTCGGTCGAGCGGTCGATCCGGCCGCCCTGGCTGAGTCGATGGGGATGCGCGTTCACGGGGTCTCTCCAGGCAGGTCGGGGCGAGGTTCGCCGGACCGGTAGACGGCCTCGATGCGATAGCTGACGGTGTCGCGGAGCACGTTGAACCACTTGCGGCAGCCGGCTGAATGGACCCAACGCTCGGCGAACAGGCCCTTGGGGTTCGCCCGGTAGAACAGGTAGCGAGCCCACTCCTGGTCGCTGAGGGCGTTCGGATCCTCCGGGTACGCCACGTGGGCTTGGCCGCCGTAGTGGTACTCGGTCTCGTCGCGGGGGCCGCAGTTCGGGCACTTGATCAAGATCATGGCCAGGTCCTCTCAGTGCGCGACGCCGGCGGCGCCGTGCTCGTCGATGAGTGCTCCGGTTTCGAACCGTTCGAGCGCGAAGGCCGCGTTGAGCGGATGGGCCGCACCGGTGGCGATGGTGTGGGCGAAGGTCCAGCCGGCGCCCGGGGTTCCCTTGAAACCACCGGTCCCCCAGCCGGCGTTCACGAACATGTTGTCCACCGGGGTCTGACTGACGATCGGCGAGGCGTCGAGCGTGACGTCGACGATGCCGCCCCAGGTCCGCAACAGGTGAGCCCGGGCGAAGATCGGGAACAGCTCGACCGCCGCCGCCATCTGATGCTCGATGACGTGGAAGCCGCCGCGCTGCCCATAGCCGTTGTAGGAGTCGATGCCGGCACCCATCACGAGCTCACCCTTGTGGGCCTGCGACACGTAGACGTGCACATGGTTCGACATGACCACGGTGGGGTGCACCGGCTGGTGCAGCTCCGAGACCAGCGCCTGCAGCGGATGGGACTGGATCGGCAGCTCGAACCCGGCCAGCTTGGCCAGCACACTGGAGTGCCCGGCCGCACACAGACCCACTTTTTCGGTGGCGATCCGCCCCCGAGTGGTCTCGACGCCCACGACCCGGTTGCCGTCCTTGACGAAGCCGGTGACCTCGCAGTTCTGGATCAGGTCCACACCCATCTCGTCGGCCTTGCGGGCGAACGCCCAGGCGACGTGGTCGTGCTTGGCGATGCCGCCGCGAGGCTGGAAGGTCGCGCCGAGCACCGGGTAGCGGATCTTCTCGCTGATGTTGATGATCGGGCAGAGTTCCTTGACCTGCTTGGCGTCGAGCCACTCGGCGTCGATCCCGTTCAGCTTGTTGGCGCTGACCCGGCGGACCGATTCGCGCACGTCCCCCAGGGTGTGGGCGATGTTCATCACGCCGCGTTGGCTGAACAGGAAGTCGTACTCGAGCTCGGCCGGGAGACCCTCCCACAGCTTGAGCGAGTGCTCATAGATCGCCGAGGACTCGTCCCACAGGTAGTTGGATCGGATGATCGCGGTGTTCCGGGCCATGTTCCCGCCGGCCAGCCAGCCCCGCTCGAGCACGGCGATGTTGGTGATGCCGTGGTTCTTGGCCAGGTAGTAGGCGGTGGCCAGACCGTGTCCACCGCCGCCGACGATCACGACGTCGTACGAGGGCTTGGGGTCGGGATTGCGCCACAGGAAGTCCGGGTGGGACGGCAGCGCCTCGGCCATCAGCGGGCTCCGGCCGTGTCGAGATCCGGGTAGAGCGGAAAGCGGTCGGCGAGGGCGGACACCCGCTTCCGCAGTGCCACCCGCACCTCGTCGTCGAAGTCGGCGCCCAGGGCGGTGGCGATGATGTCGGCCACCTCCGCGAACTCCTCGTCGCCGAATCCGCGGGTGGCGAGGGCGGGAGTCCCGATCCGCAGCCCGGACGAGACCATCGGCGGCCGTGGATCGAACGGCACCGCGTTGCGGTTCACCGTGATCCCGACCGAGTCCAAGCGGTCCTCGCCCTGCTGTCCGTCCAGGTCGGAGTTCCGCAGGTCGACCAGCACGAGGTGTACGTCGGTGCCGCCGCTGACCACCGAGATCCCGGCTTCGGCGAGCTCGTCGGTGAGCAGCCGCTCGGCGATGATCTGGGCGCCCCGCAGGGTGCGCTGCTGCCGCTCCCGGAAAGCCGGATCGGCCGCAAGCTTGAAGGCCACGGCCTTGGCGGCGATCACATGCTCCAAAGGGCCGCCCTGTTGCCCGGGGAACACCGCGGAGTTGATCTTCTTCGCGATCGCGGCATCGTTGCTGAGGATGACCCCGCCCCGCGGTCCGCCGAGCGTCTTGTGCGTCGTGGTGGTGGTGACGTGAGCGTGCGGCACCGGGTTGGGGTGCAGCCCGGCCGCCACCAGGCCGGCAAAATGGGCCATGTCGACCATCAGATAGGCGTCGACGAGGTCGGCGATCCGCCGGAACTCGGCGAAGTCGAGCTGCCGGGCGTAGGCCGACCAGCCGGCGATGATCAGCTTCGGCCGGTGTTGCAGCGTGAGGCGTTCCACCTCGGCCATGTCGATGAGCATGTCCTCTTTGCTCACTTCGTACGGGACCACGTTGTAGAGCCGACCGGAGAAGTTGATCCGCATCCCGTGGGTGAGGTGGCCGCCGTGGGCCAGCGACAGACCGAGGATCGTGTCGCCGGGCTGGAGCAGGGCGACCATGGCTGCGGCATTGGCCTGGGCACCGGAGTGCGGCTGCACATTGGCGAACTCAGCGCCGAAGAGGGCCTTGATCCGATCGATGGCCAGCTGCTCGATCACGTCGACGTGCTCGCAACCACCGTAATAGCGGCGTCCCGGATACCCCTCGGCATACTTGTTGGTCAGCACCGAGCCCTGCGCCTGCATGACGGCGAGCGGAGCGAAGTTCTCCGACGCGATCATCTCCAGCGTGCCCTGCTGGCGTTTCAGCTCGGCGTTGATGGCCGTATGCACCTCGGAGTCCGTCTCCGCCAGCGAGCGGGTCAGCACGTCAACCACCGTTTCGTCCTCCTCCACACCGACATAGCTAGTATGTCACTGATATATTAAATGCTGATGAGTAGTGTGCTGCCTGGCGGACGAGGTGTCAACCGACAGCCCGACGAGAGGTGGCTCGCAACATGATCATGGAACCAGTCCTGGTGCCGGAGAACGATCGTGGGACCACGACGTCGCTGGCGAACGTCGCGTACGAGCAGATCAAGGACCGGTTGATCATGCTCGACATCCGGCCCGGTGAACCCATCAACGACCTCGCCCTGGCCGCCGAACTCGGCATGGGCCGGACTCCGGTTCGCGAAGCGGTGAAACGCTTGGAGACCGACCATCTGGTCGTCTCGTACCCCCGACGCGGGACCTTCGCCACCGTCGTCGACGTCACCGAACTCGGCGCCATCTCCGACATCCGACAACTGTTGGAACCGCACGCCGCCCGCCGAGCCGCCGAGAACGCTTCAGCCGAGACGCGCGGCAGGATGAGGCGAATCGCCGAGGAGATCCACACCCTCGAGCTGGCCGCCGGCGATCGCACCACGTTCATCAACGAAGACATGGCCATCCATCAGCTCATCTACCGCGCCACCGGCAACCCGCACCTCGAGGCCATCCTCATCCGCTACGACAATCTCGCCACCCGCATCTGGTGCCTGGTCATCGACCGCCTTCCCGAGCTGGCCGAGCATGTCCGCGAGCATTCGCTCCTCCTCGAAACCATCGCGGCCGGCGATGGCGATGCGGCCGCCTCCCTCGCTCTCGAACACGTGATCAGCTTCGAGCGCGCCATCCGGCGGGTGCTGTGAACGGCTGAAACACCTCGGAGTCGCGGAGAAATCAGCCCGAGTGCCCTCTTGACGTACGCCCATCGCTGCGGCATCGTTCTCCACAGCACAACTCGTCGCGTTATACGCAACAGATTTACGCTCCCCGCGGTGCCGGTGGGGCCGAACGATGCTCGGAGTCGACCAACGTCGACCGCACACCCTTAACCCCGCACGACCCGACCCACGAACCGAACCGGTCTTCTCCGCACACCGCGATCCAGAAGCGCCGAGCGCGGTTGACCATCCGCTTCTCTGTTGAGTGCGGGGTGAGCCGGGGCCCGATCCATCATCAGGAGGGAGGCCGTCTAGCGATGGCCGAGGACGTCAAGCCAAGAGGCACCCAGAACAACCAAAGACCGGGTGGCGGCGGTGTCGCCCCACCGTACGAGCCACCATCGATCGCGAAGTACTCCGACGAGCACTACCACTTCCCCACCGACAAGGTGGTGTTCGGAGTTGCTGCCGCCCTGGTCATCGCCCTGCTGGCCTGGGGACTGATCAGCGCGAAGACGTTGAGCAGCGTGGCGAGCAGCGTGCTGAGCGGGGTCATTTCCGCCGGCGGCTGGGCCTTCGTCCTGGCCGCCAGCACCTTCGTCCTGTTCGCCATCTGGCTGGCGGTCAGCAAGTACGGCCGCATTCCTCTCGGCCGCGACAACGAGCGCCCCGAATTCCGGACCGTGTCGTGGATCGCCATGATGTTCAGCGCCGGCATGGGCATCGGCCTGATGTTCTACGGCGTCGGTGAGCCTTTGTCCCACTTCGCCTCACCCCCGCCCGGGACCGTGGAGGCTGGGTCGGAGAAGGCTCTGGACATCGCGATGGCCACCACCCTCTTCCACTGGACGCTGCACCCCTGGGCGATCTACGCCGTCGTGGGTCTGGCCATCGCGTACGGAACGTTCCGTCGTGGTCGCCGGCAGCTGATCAGCTCGGCCTTCCAGCCCCTGCTCGGGGCGCGCGGCACCGACGGCGTGTTCGGTCGGGCCATCGACATCCTCGCGATCTTCGCCACCCTGTTCGGCTCGGCCGCCTCCCTGGGCCTGGGCGCGCTCCAGATCGGGGGCGGGCTCATCGCCGCCGGTTTCATGGACTCGGTGGGCACCACGCTCCTCGTGGCCATCATCGCGGTCCTGACGATCGCCTTCGTCGCCTCAGCCGTGTCCGGGGTGGCCAAGGGCATTCAGTGGCTCTCGAACATCAACATGGTGCTCGCCGCCACCCTGGCCGTCGTCGTCTTCATCGGCGGACCGACGATCGTCATCCTCAACCTGCTCCCCGCCATGATCGGCGACTACTTCAGCGAACTCACCGAGATGGCGTCCCGAACGGCGGCCACCGGTGGCGAGGCCACGGCCACGTGGCTCTCCGGCTGGACGATCTTCTACTGGGCCTGGTGGATCTCCTGGACGCCGTTCGTCGGCATGTTCATCGCCCGGATCAGTCGGGGCCGCACCATCCGCGAGTTCGTCTCCGGCGTCATCCTGATCCCCAGCACCGTGACTCTGATGTGGTTCGCGATCTTCGGCGGCGCCGCCATCACGGCGCAGAAGAACGGCACCGATCTGGCGTCGCAGCCGATCGAGGGCCAGCTGTTCGGCCTGCTCGACACGCTGCCCCTCGGCGGCGTACTCGGGGTGATCGCCATGCTGCTGATCGCGATCTTCTTCGTCTCCGGTGCCGATGCGGCGTCCATCGTGATGGGCACCCTGTCCCAGCGGGGGACCATCCATCCCTCCAAACGCATCGTCGTGTTCTGGGGGGTGATGATGGGATCGATCGCTGCCCTCATGCTGGTGGTCGGCGGAACCGACGCCCTCTCGGGTATCCAGAACATCACCATCATCATGGCCGCGCCCTTCGTCCTCGTCATGGTGGCGATGTGCGTCGCTCTGTACAAGGACCTTCGGAAGGATCCACTCGTCCGCCGCGGGCAGCGTGCCGAGGAGGCCATCGAGGAGGCGGTGGAGTTCGGCACCCAGAAGTACGGCGACGGGTTCTACCTGCGCGTCAAGCCGCACACGGACGGCCACCACGACGGGGCCGCAACCTCGAACGGCCACAATCCGCAGCCGGACGCGATGTCACGTCTCCCCGTCGGGGAGGACTCCGGATCATCCGGCCTCGCTCAACCGTCAACCGCTGATCAGGGCTGACCGGCTGGTCGACCCCACATCGACTCCAGCACTGTTCCACCGCACGATTGATCTGCCCGGCGCCCGGCCGGGCAGCCCAGCCCGAAGAAGAGAGTTCACATGAGCGTCGTCGTCGCCGCCCACCAGGTATCCGCTTCCGCGCGTTTGATCCTCGAGGAGGCCGCCAGGGAGGCAGGGCTGCGCCACGCGTCCCTGTCGGTCATTCATATCGCCGAGGGCGTCGACGTCGATCTGGTGAAGGAGGAGAAGGTACGCCTCCGGAGTGAGATCGCCGGCATCCTGGCTGCGGCCGAGTTCGCCGATGTCGAATGGAATCTGCAGGTGGCCACCGGCGCCGACGTCGCTCAGTCCGTGCTCGAGTTCGTCGAGGATTCCGATGTCGAACTGCTCGTCATCGGAGCTCGGCGGCGCAGCGCGGTCGGCAAGTTGATCATGGGGAGCGTCACCCAGACCATCCTCCTGCGCGCCGACGTACCCGTGCTCGTGGTGAAGGCTCCAGCGCAGAAGTAGCGGAGCCGGGTTGCGGCTCGCGCGTCGAGCTCAGTCCGACCTGCGGTGGACCAACACCGAGCCGGCGCGCGCGTCCAGGGGCGAAGCGAGGTACGGAGCCAGCGTCTCGACTGTCCACGCGTGGGCGATGCTATTCGCCTGGTGAGCGCTGTCCTCACTGGTGAAGACGCCCACACTGGAGATCTCGTCCTCGCCTAGGTCGATCAGCGTGTACGAGACGAAGCCGTCGACCCCGACGATCTGGGGCAGATACTCGGTTTCGATCAGGCGGGTAACGTCGGCCACCCGGCCCGGCTGGGTTTTGATCCTGCGCAAGGTCGCGTGCATGAGGTTCCTTTCGCTTCGACGTGGTCCCGCGTGCGGCTGCACGCGGGACCATTCCCGACCGTACTCGACGAGATCGGCATCGTTGGATGGTGCGGCTGCCGAGCTTGGCCAAGCCGATGGACGCCGGCCACGGGGCCACGCCCAGCCCGGCGCAACTCCGTAACCGTCAGTCTGCAGATCGCTGGAGCGGGTGCGCAACCGTCACCGGGCCATCGCACCGGTGATCGGGCTCGCGATCGGTCGTAGCATGACGGGCGGCGGATAGGTCACGACGCGCCCGTCCAGACGGGCGAGCCGTGTGTCGGAGTCGGAGAGGATGGCCGGGTGGCAGTCACCTCGCTCCCGCTCATCAGCCAGCAGGCGATCCAGGACGCGGTCGATGTGCGCTCGTATGCCCGAGGCAAGGAGTACCAGCGTCTCGGCCGGGTCAAGCGGCTCGAGTGGCGCCCGGACGAGAATCGGCTGGTCGGCGCGGTGCGCGGCAACCGGAGCGAGCCGTACGCCATCTCCGTGTGGCTGACCGGAGACGTCGCCGGCAGTGCGGTGTCCGCCTCCTCCTGCAGCTGCCCGATGGGTGGTCACTGCAAGCACGTGGTCGCGAGCCTGCTCGCGTATCACCAACGAGCGGTCGCCAGCCCGCTGCCGGGCTTCCCGGACGCTCCGACTCCAACGCCGGCCAACCGGTCGTCGGCGCCGCGGCCCACGCCCGCCCGCCCGAAACCGGCGCCCCTTCCGGCCTGGAAGACGGCACTGGGCCCGTTGACCCGCGGCGTCGACGGTGCTCCGCACGGCACCACCACCCCCCCAGCACGCAGCAGTTACACCCCGCTCGGCCTGCAGTTTCGCGTCGACGGACTGAAGCAGGCTACCGAGACGGGCCCGCGACCGGGGTCGGTCACACCGGTCAGGCTCCTGGCCAGGCCGGTGCAGCAGGGAGCCGGGGGCGGATGGTCCGGCGGGTACGCGGTCGGGTGGACTCCGGCACGCTACCGATCCTCGTCCTTCGATCCGCGACTCACGGAGTGGTTGACCGAGCTGGGCTCTTTGTGGTCCACCCAAGCCGGGTACGGCCATGGCTACAGCGGACCCGAGTGGCGTGCCCTGGACGACTTCGCGCCCTCCGCGCTCTGGCTGCTGCTGGCCGAGGGCGCGCGGCTGGAGGTGCCGCTACTCGGCAGCGCCGCCCGCGACACCGTCGCGCTGGCGTCGCGCGCCGATCTCGCCCTGGCGGCCACGGCTCACGGTGACGGCGGGATTCGACTCCGGCAGCGCGTCGCGTTCGATGATCGGCCGATCACCGGTGACGTGCTGGGAATGGTCGGCACCAGCGGACTGTTCGCGCTGCGCTCGATCGGCAAGGCCCGTCACCTCGATCTCGGACCGACGGGGCACCGGCTGTCCGACGACGATCGGGCACTGACCGGCTTCGGAGAGGCGACCGTCCCGGGTTCGGAAGTGCCGGAGTTCCTGGAGTCGGCCTATCTGGTGTTGCGACGCCGAGTGCACCTCCGCTGCTTCGACGGCAGCGTGACGCTGCCCGAGCCAGCGCCGCCTCGGCTCGTGCTGACGATCGCCTCGCCACAGCCGAGCACGCTCCACCTGGGCTGGACGTGGGCGTACGGCACCGCTCGCCTCCCGCTGCACCCGGCCACGGAGGTCCTCCGCGACCCGGAAGCGGAGGCGGAGACGCGGCGCCGAGTCGAGGAGACGCTGGTGGGCAGCGGATTCCCGCTCCAGGCGCGGATCGAGCTCACCGGTACGGCGGCGATTCGGTTCGCGCAGGATCTGCTCCCGATCCTGGAGGCGTCCGACGATGTCGTCGTCGAGGCAGCGGAGCTGCCGACGTATCGCGAGATCCAGGACATCCCGCTGGTCACCGTCGGGGCGAGCGAGAGCGACGATCCCGACTGGTTCGACCTCGCCATCCGCGTCAGCGTCGAGGGCCGCGAGGTGCCGTTCGGGCCCCTGTTCGCCGCCCTCGCCCTTGGCGAGGAATACCTCGTGCTGGATGACGGCAGCTACCTGCGTACCGACCTGGCGGTCCTCGACCGCCTGCGGGAGCTGATCGATGAGGCGCGCCGGCTGGAGGACCGTCCGGGTCCGCTTCGGCTGAACCGCTACGCCGCCAGCCTCTGGGGCGAATTCGAGGACCTTGCCGACGTGGTGGAGCAGGCGGATCGCTGGCGGGAGTCCGTCGGTGCGCTGGCCGCGCTGGCCCGGGATGGCGCCGCTCCGGTGCCGACGGAACTTCCGGTGACGGTGAAGGCCGAGCTGCGGCCGTACCAGAAGGAGGGTTTCGACTGGCTGGCGTTCCTGCACGCCCACCGTCTCGGCGGCATCCTCGCCGACGACATGGGGCTGGGCAAGACCCTCGAGGTGCTGGCCCTGCTCGAACATGTCCGGTCGGCGCGGACCGATGAGCGCGGCGCGCCGTTCCTGGTGGTGGCGCCGGCGTCGGTCATCGGCAACTGGGGACTCGAGGCGCAGCGGTTCACCCCGGATCTGAATGTCGTCGTGCTGCCGAGCACGCTCGGCCGGCTCGGTGTCCCGATCGAGCAGATGGTCGGCGAGGTGGACGTCGTCGTGACCTCGTACGCCATCTTCCGGCTCGACTTCGAGCAGTTCGCGGCGGTCGAATGGGCCGGGCTGATCCTGGACGAGGCGCAGTTCCTGAAGAACCCGAAGACCCGCGCCAACGAGTGTGCCCGGTTGCTGAAGGCGCCGTTCAAGCTGGCGGTCACCGGCACGCCGATGGAGAACAACCTGATGGAGCTGTGGGCGTTGCTCGCCGTCGTCGCTCCCGGTCTGTACGCATCGGCCACCCGGTTCCGCGAGGACTACGTGAAGACGGTCACCGATGGGCTGCGGTCCCGGCAGTCAATTCGACAGGCGGACGCGGGGCATCTCCTGCGGTACGGCGACGAGGATCGTGAAGCGGACCTGACGGCGGCGGGCCTGGGCGAGACGGCGCTCACCCGGCTGCGCCGTCGGATCCGCCCGATCCTGCTGCGACGCACCAAGGAGCAGGTGGCTCCCGACCTGCCGAATCGCATCCAGCAGGAGCTGACCGTCGTGCTGGCACCGAAGCACCGGCGCGCGTACGACCTGCTGCTGCAGCGGGAGCGGCAACGGGTGCTCCGGCTGCTCGACGAGGACTTCGAGGGCAACCGTTTCACCATCTTCCGCTCGCTCACCTTGCTGCGACGGGCCGCGCTGGACATCACCCTGACCGACCCTGAGCGGTACGCCGGGGTGCCTTCGGCGAAGCTCGACCTGCTGTTCGAGCAGCTGGCGGAGGTCACCGCCAGCGGGCATCGGGCGCTGGTCTTCAGCCAGTTCACGACCTTCCTGCGCAAGATCGCCGAACGGGCCGACCGGGAGGGGATCGGCTACGAGTACCTGGACGGCGCCACGCGACGGCGGGCCGAGGTCGTCGAGCGGTTCAAGACCGGACACGCCCCGCTGTTCTTGATCAGCCTGAAGGCCGGCGGGTTCGGTCTCAATCTGACCGAGGCCGACTATGTGTTCATGATGGACCCGTGGTGGAACCCGGCGACGGAGAATCAGGCCATCGACCGCACCCACCGGATCGGTCAGACCCACAACGTGATGGTTCATCGGCTGGTCTCGGCGAACACGATCGAGGAAAAGGTGATGGCGCTGAAGGCCCGCAAGGCTCAGTTGTTCGACGCGGTGCTGAGCGACGAGGGCGGTTTCTCCGGCAGCCTCGGCCCCAACGACATCCGCGCGCTGTTCGAGACCGACTAAGTGGTGGCCTTCGCCCGAGCTCGCGGCCCGGTAGCTTCCGTGGGGTGATCGACGGTCAGCCGAGGGCTGGGAAGGCGGCTGAGCCGAGAGCAGCGCCGAGGGCCGCTCCGGCGACCATCCAGGGGCCGAACGGAAAATGGCCGTTCCGGTCCGCCGCGCCGGTGAGGAGAAGGAGGAGCGCGACGACTCCACCCAGGGCGAACGGAGCGAGGCTGCCGGCCGCCAGGTTTGACCAGCCCAGCCATCCGAGGAATCCGCCGAGAGCGCCGGCGAGTTTGACGTCCCCGAGTCCCAGGCCGGACGGCCGGAGGAGGCCGACCACGAGGTAGAGACCGATCGACATCAGGGCGGCAGCCACCGCTCGCCCGAGCCGCGGCCAATCTCCGGTCGATGCCCCGGCGATGGTCAGGCCCGTGAAGAGCAACGCGTAGAGCGGGCCGACGATGGCGTTGGGCAACCGGTAGGCGGCGAGATCGACGACGACGAGGAGGGCGCACGCCAAGGCCAGGCCGGCGAAGGTGACGACTTCGATCCAGGTATCCGCGAGGGCGCCTGCTCCGGCGCCTCCGGCCGCGGCCAATGCCGAATGGGTGCGGGACCTGATCCATACGGAACGAACCTGGGCGAGCACGGTGAGCCAGTCGGTGAGGAAGAATGCTGCGGCGCCGGTGATCACCGCACTGCCCGCAATGATGGCTGGACTGCCCATGATTCAGCTGAAGGCCCTGGCGATGTCCATGGCGGCCGGGCCCAGGAGGACGATGAACAAGACCGGGAGAATGCAGAACATCAGGGGAAAGATGACCTTCACCGGGATTTGCATGGCTTTCTCTTCGGCCCGCTGGCGGCGCTTCAGACGCATCTCCGCAGCCTGGGTCCGCAGCACGTCAGCGACGGCGATGCCGTAGGTGTCGGCTTGGATGATTGCTCGGACGAACCGCCTCAGGTCGGCGACGTCAGTTCGACGGGCCAGTCCCTCGTACGCGTCCCGCCGTGTGTGGCCCACCTGAATTTCCTGGAGAGTGCGCATCAGTTCCCCGGCCAGTGGACCCTTTCCGTTCCGGCCGGCTTTGGCCATGGCGGCGTCGAAGCCGAGACCTGCTTCGACGGCTATCGTCATCTGGTCCAACGTGTCGGCCAACTCCAAGGCAATCTGCTGGCTCCGCTCCTGGGCTCGACTGTGCAGGAGAAGTTCGGGGACGAAGTAGGCGACGACCGTGACGGTGACGCCGAGAAGGACGGCCAACGCGCCGGCCCCCGAGGCGAGGTAGAGCACAGCCAACGAGGCGGCCATGGCCGCCAGAGCAATCTTGGCGGCAACCAGGCGGGGCACCGACCATGCCGCGGGATAGCCGGCCCGAGCGTGCAGTCGATGGATGGTGCGGACGGTTCGGGCCGGCGTTGCCCATCGAGCGAACGCCTGCAGGCCCGATTCTCGCGGTTCCGGCCCGGTTTCCGTCGGGTCCGTTGCTTTCAGTCCCCGCCGTAGATTCGCCATCACCTGCTTGTTCGACCTCGGATGCGTGAGAACGATCCAGCCGAAGAGCCCGACAGCGATGCTCTCCGCGGCGACGGCTACGAGCGCCGGTGCGCCGATGCCGATGAGGGCGATCATCGAATTCCTCCTGGTCGATCAGAACTTGACTTGGACAGATTTGCGGAGCCAGAGACCGCCGACGATCAGGAGGACGACGCTAGCCGCGATCAATGCGTAGCCGATGAGGCTTGCGGTGAATTTGGCCATGTACGCCGGATTGGACATGAGCAGGAAGCCCGCGATTCCGACGGGCAGGACCATCAAGACGATCGCCGACAGCTTTCCTTCCGCACTCAAGGCCACGACCTGACGGCGGATCTGATTGCGCTCCCGGATGGTGTGTCCGACTCCGTCGAGCACCTCGGCCAGGTTGCCGCCCACCTCGCGGTTGATGGCGATGGCTTGGGTGATCCAGGCGAAGTCGTCGCTGGCCATCCGTCGGGCCGCCTCGTCCAGCGAGTCAGCGAGCGGCCGACCCACGCGGGACTCGTTGATGATCCGGGCGAATTCATCGGAGGTGGGCTGATCGGCTTCGCGCGCGACCGAGGCCAGCGCCTGCAACATGCTGTGCCCGGCACGGAGGGACCCCGCCATCAGCTGCAGCGAGTCGTCGAGCTGATCGGCGAACAGACGTCGCCGACGTCGGGTGAGGGCACCGAGCAGCAATTTGGTCCCGACCGGCACAAGAAGCCCGAGCACGAGGCCGAGAGCGGGCCCGGAGACCAAGGCGCCCAGCGCACCCAGGGCCAGAGCGGCCGCGATGACCATGAGCGCGAAGTCCTGGACGCGCATCTTGACTCCAGCCAACTCGAGCGCAGCCGCCCCCTGGCCACTGCGCCCCCGCCTGCGGATCAGCCCATCGATCACCGACGTGGTCACGTGGGTTGCCGTGGACAGAGCGCTCCGAGGCTGAGCCGAGCCCGGCCGTCGACGATGCAGGGGCAGCCGGGTGCGTCCGGGTGCCACGGCCAGGAAACCCATGATCACCAGGGCGCTGAGACAGGCGACGAGGCCGACGACGGCCCAACCCGACAACGATGGAACCATCAGTACCCCCGCCGGATCGGCGCCGCACCGAACACGCTGGGCGAGACGGTGATCCCCAGGTCCGCGAAACGATCGGCGAAGCGCGGACGGACTCCGGTCGGCACCGGCTTGCCGAGGAAGCGACCGTTGCCGTCAACACCGGCCGAGTAGTCGAACACAAAGGCGTCCTGCAAGGTCACCGTCTGACCTTCCATGCCCTGCACCTCGGTGACTGCGGTGACGCGACGGGTTCCGTCGCGTAGCCGGGTCAGTTGGACGATCACGTCAACCGCGGACGTGATCTGTTCGCGGATCGCTCGAAGCGGCAGATCCATGCCGGCCATCAGTACGAGCGTCTCCAGACGGGCGATCGCGTCTCGCGGTGAGTTGGCGTGCACGGTGGACAGCGACCCGTCGTGGCCGGTGTTCATCGCCTGCAGCATGTCCAAGGACTCACCGCCGCGGACCTCCCCGACCACGATGCGGTCGGGTCGCATCCGCAACGAGTTGCGGACCAGGTCGCGGATGGCGATCTCTCCGCGACCCTCGATGTTCGGCGGCCGGCTTTCGAGGCGGACGACGTGTTCTTGCTGGAGCTGCAGTTCGACGGCATCCTCGATCGTGACGATCCGCTCGCCTTCGGGGATGAAGGAGGACAACACATTCAGCAAAGTGGTCTTGCCGGTGCCCGTGCCGCCGGACACGATGACGTTCAACCGAGCCTCGACACAGGCCCGGAGGAGTTCGGCCATCTCGGGGGTCAGCGACCCGAATCGGATCAGGTCGTCGACCCGGAACGGGTCCTTGGCGAACTTGCGGATGGTGAGCGAGGATCCGCTGAACGCCACCGGGGCGATCACGGCGTTGACCCGGGATCCGTCAGGCAAGCGCGCGTCGACCAGGGGTGACGACTCGTCGATGCGCCGACCGACGCGGGACACGATGCGCTCGATGACGCCTCGCAGCTGGGTCTCCGATACGAAGCGGGCAGAACTTCGGATCAGCTTCCCGCCCTTCTCCACATAGATCATGTCGGGGCCGTTGACCATGATCTCGGTGATCGCTGGGTCGTCCAGGAGCCGCTGCAGTGGTCCCTGTCCGAGCACGTCATCCTCGACGTCCTTGATCAGACGCTGGCGCTGTGACGTGGTGAGCGGTACCTGCTCCTCGGCGGCCACCGCGTTCAACTCGGTACGGACAAAGGCGTGTAGCTGTTCTTCGCTCAAGGTCGGGTCGTTGAGCCGGCCGCCGATCCGGTCGAACAATGCCGCAATGGCACGATCTTTCATCCTCGTGAGCGCCTCGGTGCCGGAGTCGGTTCCGGGAGCCGTCGAACGCACCCCGGATGAGATCGAACCGGCCGCTCGATCCGACCCCGGCTCCGGGGACGGCCGCGGCGTGAGGGGCGGGTGGGCTACGCGGGGGGCCGACGCATCATCGACCCGGGGTCGACCGGTCGTCGGCTCATGTGCTGATCCGGTGTCGGCCTGACGGGCCTTCTGCAGGCGGTCGGACAGGGTCATGCGTTCACCACCCGAGGTCGCCGGAACCAGCCCGATGCCGCCCGACGGGGGGTCGACCGAGTCGGTTTTTCCGAGAACCCGCGGCGCCGCCCACGGACACTCTCGTTATCGGTGGCGCCGCTGAAGTGGTCGACCAGCCGGCGCAGTTGCTTGGTCAGCGGGTCTCGCACGCCGCTCTGCAGCATCGGAACGCCGAGGTTGATCGAGGTCGGGGCGGCCTTGGAGCGGGGCAGCATGATGTCCACGCCCGTGCCGATCGTGGCATCGATGTCGGCGGCGCTGAGACCGATGCGCGGGTCGGCGAAATTCACGACGATCTGGCGATTCTGGGGCGGCAGGCTCAGTGCATCCAACGTGTCCAACTCCTTGCGGAGTCCACGGAGGCCGGGCACGTCCATGCTGGTCAGCAGGACCAGGTCGGAGCTCTCGTCGATCGCGGCCAGGGTGTGTTCGGAAAGGCCGGGTGCAGTGTCGACCACGACGTAGCGGAACTCCCCCGCCAGAGTGCGCAGCAGCCGGGCGACCTCGGCCGCCGAGATGCTGTCCGCCTCGGCCGGCGACTCGGGAGCACAGATGACGTAGAGCCCGGTCTCGTGCAGGGTGAGGAAGGTCTTCAGCACCATGGCATCCCGACTGGCCGGACCGTGCACCGCCGAGGGAAGGAAGTACTCCGGGTCCAGATTGAGACCACTGGCGACGTCACCGAACTGGATGTCGAGATCCACCAACACCGTGGCCCGCGGCGCGACTCGGGCCAGACCCACGGCCAGATTGACCGCCACGGTGGTCTTCCCGACCCCGCCCTTGGGCGACACCACGCTGATCACCCGGCCGGAGACCGACGGGTGGCCGCGGGGGTCGGATTCCTCCGGCGACCCGGCCGACCAGCCGTCGCGCAGTCGAACCTCAGCCAGCACCTTGGCCCCGGCGAGCACTCGGCCCAGTTCCTCGGGGGTCGCCGAAGCAGCCAGGATGTCGTAGACCCCGGCCCGCAAGCCCGCCAGGGCGAGTGCGTCGGGGTCATCACCGATCAGGACGACGACGGCGGCCGGGCGGCTCTCGTGGAGGTGTGCGGCCCGACGGAGTTCCGTCTCGGAGGAGGTCGTGCAGTCGAGGATGACAACGGCCGGCGCCGGCTCGAACCCGGCCGACGCGGACCATGCGTCTTCGATCGGCTTCGAACCCGGCGGGAAGGACCGCACGGCGTCGTCGCCCGCGGCCATGGCCAGACGGGCAGCCAGCTCGGCCGATTCGCTCACCACGAGGATGTCGGTCATGACGTGAAGTTCTTCTCTGTTCGGACCGTGGTTCCGGTGGTGGTGGCGTTCGACGGTTCGGCTGAAAGCCACACCGTTCCGTGCTCGGCGGTGAAGATGATCTTTTCGGCGTCGGTCGCTGTGGTGGCCAACGTGACCTGGATCTTGGCATCCACCGCGGGTGGCTGGGCAGCCTCGCCGTCCGACTGCGGCGCAGCGGCGGCATCGTCCACCTTGGTGACGAGGACCTTGTGCACCGTCAGGTGAGTGACGTAGGGCTTCTCGGCCGATGACAGGAACACACCGACGGTGGCCCCTGGGGTGAGGTCGCCACCGACGGCTCGGGCGCGGTCCAGCGACACCGAGAAGGTCTGCATGCCGTCCGGTATCTTCACTGGGCCGGATTCCAGGGTGGCGGGATCGGCGAACCGGGCGGTGAGCAACTGCTCGCCCGCAAGGATGTCGCTGGCGGCGACGAGACCACCGAGCTCTGCGGCGTCGGTGACATTTCCGGCCACGGCAGCCATCCTGGGGATGGTTCTGGTCGTCGTGAGATCGGCCAGGCCGGTCGACGCGGTGCCCTTGGGGATCAACTCGGTGGCCACCAGCACGGTCACCGACTCGAGGTCCGCCATCGCCCGGCGATCGGCGGCGGAGACGTACTGCACTAACAGGACGCCGCCGACGACCGCCAACACGACGGCCGTCAGAGCAGCAATCAAACGACGTTTCACGAGATTCCTACTCGGTCAGAGAGACGACGGAGACGCCCAAAGCCGGAGCATTGGTCCCGTACTTGAAGGCTTCGGTCAGGTCGACGAACCTGGTGAAGTAGCCGGTGATGCAGCGGTTGTTGCCCGAGCACCGCGGGTTCCAGGCGAAGGAGTTGTTGAAGTAGTAGCCGGCGATGCGGAAGGCGGCATAGCCGTATACGTGGTACCAGGCACCGCTGCCAGTGCCGCCCGCGACGTCGAAGATCGGGAGCAGGACCGTTTGGTTCTGCATGGCCTGGAAATCGCTGGGTGAGCAACTGGAGGGTGGCGAGTTGCCCGGCTCGGTCAGCAGGTTGTTGCCGATGGCCGAGCTGGTCCGGCAGCTGCCGGCGTTGACGGTGAGCCAGCCGAAGCCGCCCGGCACGACGTTGTTCGACGGTCCGGTGCATGACGTCTGCGAGGTCTTGGTGAACTGGATCGTCCGCTCGGTCGTACCCGATGGCAGACCGCCGCCGGTCTGCGCGAGGAACTCGCACCACGAGAACGCCAGCGGCAGAACCGATCCGGAGGTGGGCACCCCCCAGGAGACCTTCGCCCGAGCATGCAGGGTCTTCGAGTCGGCACCGAGAACGGGAGCGAAGAGGTGGAAGCGCGTCGCTGCGGTCTCGACCCGAACCGACCCGGTGGCTGGGCTGACCGATCCGAGCACGGATCCGGTCACCGCGGACCCGGTGATCACGTTCTGCGTGGCCATGAGCTGGGCGGTCGCGTTCGGTGAGCCGCAGGCACCACGCGCACAGTCCTGGGCAATGGCCAGCGCCCCGGCGTCCGCTCCCGTCTGGAGCAACTGGCGCTGGGCGTACATGCCGGCGACATCGAGCGAGATGGCCGCGAAGCCGATGATGGGAATCATCAACAGCGCCACCATGGTGCCGACCGCACCGCGCTCGTCCTTCAGCCGCCGCATCGCATGACCCCTCTCCCGGTCACGGCGATCGTGTGTCCGAACAATCCGGTGAGGTAGGGCAGGGAATAGGTGATGACCACGGTGGCATTGACGCTGGTGGCCGCGGTCGAGACACAGTGGGTTGGGGTCACGCTGATGTTGGCTTCGGTCAGCGGGATCGACCCGGCTGCCGCCTTGGCTGCGGTCCGTGTCGCGCTGACGTCGTTCTTCAGAGCCATCACCCGAACGCCTTCACGCGCGGCGTTCGACACACGGGTCTGGACGTTGTAGGCGCGGCCGAATTCAGCGACGCCCACGAGGAGCAACAGGAGCAGGGGAAGAACCAGCGCGAACTCGACGGCCGCCGCGCCGCGTTCGTCAGACCGTCGCTTCATCAGATCCCTTCCGTCGGGTGCGGCCCGGCGCTCATCGAGCGCCGGGCCGCGGATGTCATCCGACGATGATCAGGGGAGCTGGGTGGCGATGCTGTTGAAGAGGGTCCGCAGCTCGGTGCCCAACAGGGTGACGGCGACGATGATCACGACGGCGATCAGACCGACGAGCAGGCCGTACTCGACGGCCGTGGCGCCGCGGTCGTTGCGGCCTTCGAAACGATCCTCGACGGAAGCGAGAACAGCGAGCAGAAGTGCGTAAGCACGGGACATGGGGGACTCCTTGCAATGGGTGGAGGGTTCCGCCCCGATCGGACCCTTGGTGATGCACTCAGTCGAACGACCGGCATACGAGAACAATGTCAGAACTTTGCCGAATGCGCAAGTTGGCCACTTGGGCAACTCTGAGCTCATCCTGCGGTCGCGTTCGGGCCTGTGCTCAGGTCCACAGGTGGCCGCAGGGTCCTCGGTAGCGCCAGCAACCGATAATTGCACGGACGGCAACTTGGCGAGATGAGCAAGTTGTGTAGCATGGCTGACGTGAATGATGTGGTGCCGGGGCTCCGCGAGCAGAAGAAACAGTTGACGCGCGAATCGATCGCGGATGCCGCCCTACGACTTGCGTCCGAGAAGGGGTTTGATCACCTCACGATCGAGGAGATCGCCAAGGAGGCCTTCGTCTCGCCTCGCACCTTCTCCAACTACTTCTCCTGCAAGGAGGAAGCGGTGGCGACGGCAGGTTCGCAAGCCATGATCAAGATCGCCGATGATCTCGCCGGGCGCCCGACCGACGAGCCGCCACTGCGATCGCTTGCCGAGGTGCTGGTTCAGTACGCGTTGTCGCTGACCGATGAACAACTCGATCTCAATCTGAGCAAGCTCAAGCTCGAACGCCAGCATCCCTCGTTGCACCCGTACCTGATCGCCCAGTACGACACGTTGGAAAGGACGTTGAGCGACATCATCGCCGAGCGTGCGGGTACCACCTCCGACGCAGAGCTCTATCCGGGGCTGGTCGCCGCCGCCGCCGTGTCCGCCATCAAGTCCGGGATGCGGATCTGGTCTCGGGCCAGCGAACAGACCGACTCCTTGTCCGAGCTCATCGAACAGGGCTTCGTGCTGATCGCCCAGGGGCTTCCGGAAACGCACCCGAGGAAGCCCCTCTCCGTCGTTGCGTGAGGCTTGCCGACTCCGGCGGCTCGGAGCATCATGAAAGTGCGGCCGACCGACCGCCTGTCTCAAGGGGACGACGAGATGTTTCTGCAGGTCATCCGGGGGAAGATCGGCGACCGGGCCGCGTTCACCGCGAGCCTCGACCAGTGGGTCGCCGAGTTGAGTCCGGGTGCCGAGGGCTGGCTCGGGAGCACGGGGGGCGCGTACGACGACGGTGCGTTCATCATTCTGGTCCGGTTCAGCTCGGCCGACGCCGCCAAGGACAACAGCGACCGTCCCGAGCAGGGCGAGTGGTGGGCGGGGTTCGCCTCGGCTCTGGCCGGGGAGACCAGCTTCGAGGAGTACGACGATGTGATCGTCCTGGGCCCGGGCGGCTCGGACGATGCCGGGTTCGTGCAGGTCATGCACGGACGGGTGGCTGACGCCGCCCGCGAACGGACGATGACCGCGGCGTTCAGCGAACTCCCAATGGACTACCGCTCGGACGTCCTCGGCGGTCTGGCCGCCATCGACGACGACGGCCGGTTCGTGCAGGCCGTGTACTTCACCTCGGAGGCCGACGCCCGGGAAGGCGAGAAGAAGCTGCCACCCGCCGAGGTAGAGGCCATGATGGAGGCGCGTCAGTCGAACGCCGTCGACATCTCCTTCATCGATCTGGTCGACCCCCTTCTGCAGTCACCCCGCTGAGCTCGCGGACGGGCGCGCCCCGACCTGAGACGTGGGGGCGCCGAACCGGACGGGCACTCCGGGTGAGTAGAGCACGCTCTGCGGTGGATCAGTCAGCCCCGGAAAGCCGGCCGCGGGGAGCAGGTCGTCGTCGAGTTCGCGAAGCTCGGCGTGATAGAGCGGCCAGGTGGGGTGTTCGTTGGGCAGATGAACCGTGCGGCGACCGATCCGGGTGTGCAGGCCCCAGCGAGCGGTCAGGAAGTGGTCGAGCGGCGACGGATCGGTGACCGGACCGCCGACCCCGATACGCATCCGACTCGTGGCTCCTCGCGGTCCCGGCCAGCGTCGACGGCAGCGGTAGCTGATCTCGTCGCCCTCACGGCTGAATTGCATCTGCGCCCACTTGTACGGCAGCCGCAGGCTGACCTGGGCGGTGAGCACCGACAGCAGCCGGGTGGCGTCGAGCGAGCGGAAGACCACCGCTCGGCGACCGTGATCGTCCACGCTGTAGAGCCGGACGTTGGTTTCGAGGAACGATCCGATCCAGGGCAGCCCGGGGCCGATCCCGAATCCCAACCCGACCATCCGGAACCCGATCAGACCGACATAGCTTGCCCCGTCGATCACGTCCGGCCGGGCACCCGGCGGCATCCACGGAGCGACCTGTTCCGGATCGACGGCCCAGTGCAGGAAGCACAAATCGAGCCACCGTTGAGCGAGCACCGACCGCAACACCGGTCGCGGGGTCAGCGCGGTCACGTCCTCGACTTGGTCCACGTTGCAGTCTGACACCCGCTCGCCCCTCCCCGCGCCGCTCGGTCGGCGGATGGGGGTGCCTCGGAGGGGTGGGCCGCTGAGAATCGACGTCCAGTGCCCGGACAGAGGCCGACACGCCGCGTTTTGGCCGCGTTTCGCCCGTCCAGAGGTTGATTTCCAGCGCGAGGGCGGTGGAGGTGAAGTTCTCGGATCCGTGGATCGGGAGCGCTGACGGGCGCGACTGCGGTCGCTACCGCCCGCGTGGCAGGGTGGCCGGATGACCTCCGCAGCTGCCGCATCCGCCCCACCCGTCGTCGTCGTGACCGGCGCGAACGGTCTGGTGGGCGCCAGGGTGTGCGCGGCGGCGACCGAAAGGGGTGCGTCCGTCCGTGCGGTCGTCCGCCGTGCGGGTACGGCGCCGGCGCTGGACGCCGTGACCGAGCACGTCGGCGATTTCGCCGACCCGAGCTTCGCCGCAGCGGTCGTCGAGGCTGCCGACGTCGTGGTCACCACGGTCCACCCCATGGGCTCGGACCGCGCGACCCAGGAACGCGTGGCGGTCGACGGCACACCGATGCTGGCCAGGACGGCCCGGGACGCGGGCGTCGGGCTGTTCATCCATGTCTCCACCTGCGCGGTGTACCAGCGCTCCCCCGGTATCGGCGACGTCGACGAGTCCTCGGCGCTGGTGGCCGACGACGCCGACGACTACTCCTTGACCAAGCGCGACACCGATGCCGCCCTCGCCGAGGTCGACGGCATCACCCGGGTCCTGGTCCGACCGCCGGCCATTCTCGGCGCAGGTTCGACCTCGGTGTGGAACACCCTGCGTCCGGCGGAGATCCGGGATGACGAGAGCCAGCGGCAGACGAATCCGGCCCGCACCTTCGCCTGGGTGCACGTCGACGACCTCGCTGCCATGGTCGCCGATCTCGCCACCGGTCGGATTGCCCCGACGGCCGAGGTCGCGACCGGGCCGGTCGCGGGCGGGTGCACTGCGGTCGACGTCGCCGGCGAGCCGGCGACCGCGCGCGACTACGTCGGGACCGTCTGCCAGGCATTGGGCCTCGACGCGGTCTGGGACGACACCCTCCCGGCATGGACGGGTCAGATCCGCACGGATCGGGCGCGGGCCTGGGGCTGGGCCCCCCAGGTCCCCCTCGCGCTGGCCCTGGCCGAGCTGAACGACGGTCTCGACGCGCGGACCCGCTCGTAGCCGACGGTCCGCTCGGTCACTCGCTGCCCAGGACGGGCATTCCGGCCCGCCACCGGGACGGCACGAGGACGAGGCTGAGGCGGCCGACGCCAACTCGGTGAATCCATCCATTCCATGTCCATGTTGTCCTTTATGGGACATGTCCAGTATTGGCCACCCAAGGATTTGGCATAGCCGCCTTTTTATGGGCAAGATTCATATCGAAGCGGCAACCAGATGAACCCCCGAGCATCTGGTTGCCGCTTTCTTTTGTTGTCGGGCTGATGCCCTTCCTGATCGAGAGCGCCCCTGGACGCAGAGGACGCCGCACCGCATGGGACGTCGGCAGCGTCAGCGCTTTATGCCGCGTAGGCGGGATCCGCCGCCCACCAGGATCTCTTGGATCGCCGGGGCGACGGTGGCGACCAGTTGCTCCGTGTCGGCGGCCAGCAGGACCGGGACGCCGATGATGCGGCGGCTGGTCACGATGCCGACGAGCATCGCCGCGGCGAGACCGGCGCGCAACGCGGCGTCTTCGTCGGTTCGCCCGCGGGTGCCGTTTTCCAACCGGGACTGGATGAAATCGCGCAGCTGGTTGCCGCCCTGCTCGCTGCCGATGGCGCCGCGAAGCATGGCCATCAGTGGTTCCGACTCCGCGGCCGTTCCCTCCCAGGCCTCCAGGTAGGCACGCACCACCCGCTCGCCCAGACGTTCGTCGGGTCCTTCGAACGCCGTGTCGAACCGGGCGAGCGCCGACGCCGGCACGGCCATCACCGCCGCGAAGAGCTCGTCCTTCGACCGGAAGAACTGCATCACCTGCGAGGCGTCGACCCCCGCGTCGGCGGCGACCCGCCGGATCGTGGTCGCCGCGAAACCGTCGGCGGCAAAGCGGGCCCGGGCCGCATCGAGCACGGCCTGCCGACTGCTGCCCGTCCCGGGCCGGCGCCCGCGACGGATCTTCGGCGTCGGGTCCTCCTCCACCTTCACGAATCGGAATCTACCGTCCGCTCGACCTTCTCAACGCATGTTGAGTTTGCCGATGATCAGCCCTACGCTCGCTCCACCGCCAGATCCGACGACGGATGCGCCGGCCCCGAGGAGTTCGCCATGAGCGATGACCAGATGATGTTCGTGCCCTCCCACCCGCTCCCCCCGCCGCGCACCGGCGTGCTGACCGGGTTCGACCCGGGCACCCGCACGCTGGAGGCCGGCTTCACGGTCGCTCCCCCGTTCCGCGCCCTGCCCGTCGACGTCGTGTTCGAGAAGGACGTCGCCGTGCAGCTGCGCGACGGCGTGACGATCTACGTCGACCTCTTCCGCCCGGTCGGCGACGCACCGGTGCCGGTGATCGTCGCGTGGAGCCCGTACGGCAAGGGGCAGGGCACCTCGGTCAGCGTCCTGGGCGTCTTCGGGCTGGTCGGCCTGGACAACGCGGCCGTCTCCGGACTCGAGAAGTTCGAGGGGCCCGATCCGGCGTACTGGTGTGCGCAGGGTTACGCGATCTGCAATCCCGACGTACGCGGCGTGGTCGATTCCGAGGGTGACAGCGTGCTTTGGGACCGGCAGGAGGGTCGGGACTGCTACGACCTGGTCGAGTGGCTGGCCGAGCGGGAGTGGTGCTCCGGCAAGGTCGCGATGAGCGGCACCTCTTACCTCGCGGTGGCGCAGTGGTTCACCGCGGCCGAGCAGCCGCCGCACCTGGCGGCGATCAACCCGTGGGAGGGCGTCAGCGACGTCTACCGCGATCTGGTGATGCGCGGCGGGATGCCCGACACCGGCTTCGCACAACTTCTGCAGGACGGCAGCTTCTTCGGTCGCCACGGCAAGGAGGACATCGTCGGCGAGGCCGCGCGGCACCCGCAGATGACCGACCTCTGGACCAACAAGATCCCCGATTTCGACCGCATCACCGTTCCGGCGTACGTGGTAGCCAGCTACTCAAACACCCTCCACACCGCCGGCACCTTCCGCGCCTGGCGCCGGATCGCGTCGGAGCAGAAGTGGCTGCGGATCCACAACACCCAGGAGTGGCCCGACTACTACGACGAGGCGAACGTCGAGGACCTGCGTCGGTTCTTCGACCACTACCTGAAGGGTGTCGACAACGACTGGGAGCAGACCCCCAGGGTTCGTTACTCGCTGCTCGACCTCCGAGGTGGCGACCAGATCGAGCTCGCCGCCGAGTCGTTCCCGCCGGCCGACGTCACGTCGACGAAGTTCTTCCTCGACGGCGGTTCGCGCGGGCTGACCGCCACCGCACCGAGCACCGCGGTCGCGGCGACCTACAGCGTCGACGGCAACCCGAACGCGGTGTCGTTCCTCACCCGGTTCGACCAGGAGACCGTGCTGGTCGGCTACCCGAAGGCGCACCTGTGGGTCGAGGCGCAGGGCGCCGACGACATGGACCTCTTCGTGCTGATCCAGAAGCTCGACGCGTACGGAACCCCGCTGCAGGCCTTCACCGTGCCCAACCAGAGCGCGCGGGCCCACGATCTCACCGACCACGGCGCCACGATCCTGCGCTACAAGGGATCGGACGGGCGGCTCCGCGTGTCGGCCCGCCGCCTCGACGAGACGCTGTCGACCGAGGACGTGCCCGCCCACCGCTTCGACCGAGTCGAGAAGCTCGCGGCCGGGCAGATCGTCGACGTCGAGATCGACCTCCTCCCGATCGGCCTGACCTTCCACGCCGGTGAACAGCTGCGCTTCGTCATCAGCGCGCGCAACCTCCTCGGCACGCTGATGCCGGGCCTCCGGGAGTACGCGGGTGCCAACGCCGGACAGCACGTCATCCACACCGGGGGCGAGCACGCGTCCTACCTCCAACTGCCGGTCCGGAACCGCTGACTCAGGGCCGTGTCGAATGCCTGATCACCGACCCCGCCCAGCTGGGGCCGAGTTGGCCGATCGCATTGACCTGCGTCAATATTGACGCATGTCAATGTCCTTGACGCTCAGCCCGGTCGAGACGGTGGCGTGCTGTTCGCCGCTGTCGCGGGAACCGCTGGGGCAGGAAGAGGCCGAGCGGATCGTCCCGTTGCTCAAGGCGCTGGCCGACCCCGTACGTCTCCGCCTGCTGTCCATCGTGGCCTCGCACGCCGGCGGCGAGGCCTGCGTCTGCGATCTGACCGACTGCTTCGAGCTCTCGCAACCGACCATCAGTCATCACCTCAAGGTGCTGCACGAGTCGGGCCTGCTCGAGCGGGAGAAGCGAGGCACCTGGGTCTACTACCGCGTACGCT
The DNA here is from genome assembly GCA_963815905.1 of uncultured Actinomycetota bacterium. Lineage (GTDB taxonomy): Bacteria > Actinomycetota > Actinomycetes > Propionibacteriales > Propionibacteriaceae > Microlunatus. The sequence continues at coordinate 47,409 of CAWFIO010000023.1, forward strand.
CCGCCGCCCTGGCCGATCTGGCCGCGCTGATCACCCCCGCGCCCGAGTCGGCGCCGGTCTCGAGGAACTGCCGATGAGTGCCCACACCTCCGATCTCGCCCTCGGCGAGCAGGCGACACGCGCCCGCCTGTCGACGGTCGACCGCTTCCTTCCGGTGTGGATCCTGGCCGCCATGGCACTCGGCCTGCTGCTGGGACGGGTGGTTCCGGGTCTGGCTGGTGCCCTCGACGCGGTGAAGATCGGCTCGGTGTCGCTGCCGATCGCCATCGGCCTGCTGGTGATGATGTATCCGGTGCTGGCCAAGGTGCGCTACGACGAGACTCATCGGGTGTTGGCTGATCGGCGACTGCTGGTGACATCGCTGGTGATCAACTGGGTGCTGGCCCCCGCGTTCATGTTCGTCCTCGCCTGGATCTTCCTGGCCGACCTCCCCGAGTACCGGACCGGGCTGATCATCGTCGGGTCTCGCCCGGTGCATCGCCATGGTGTTGATCTGGAACGACCTCGCCTGCGGCGATCGTGAAGCGGCGGCCGTCCTGGTGGCCCTCAACTCGGTGTTCCAGGTCGTGGCGTTCGGGGCCCTCGGCTGGTTCTACCTCCAGGTCCTGCCCTCGTGGCTCGGACTGCCGACCACGTCGGCCGAGTTCTCGGTGTGGTCGATCACGGTCAGCGTGCTGGTATTCCTCGGCATCCCCCTGGTGGCCGGGTTCCTGACCCGGTTCCTCGGCGAGCGACGGCTCGGCCGCGCGGGCTACGAGGCACGGGTGCTGCCGAAGCTCGGACCGTGGGCGTTGTACGGCCTGCTCTTCACGATCGTCATCCTGTTCGCCCTGCAGGGCGACACCATCGTCGCCGAGCCGGGCCGCGTCGCCCGGATCGCGCTGCCGTTGCTGGTCTACTTCGCGGTGGTCTTCACCGCCAGTCTGCTGATCGGGCGCGCGTTGCAGATGGGCTATCCGCGGGCCACCACGCTGGCGTTCACCGCGGCCGGCAACAACTTCGAGTTGGCGATCGCGGTGGCCATCGCCACTTTCGGCGTCACCTCCGGTCAGGCTTTGGCCGGGGTCGTCGGACCGCTGATCGAGGTGCCGGCCCTGGTCGCCCTGGTCTACGTCTCGCTCTGGGCCCGCAAGCACCTGTTCCCCGAACCTGCCGCGGTGGTCGAGCCGCCGGCACCCACCGAAGGAGTCCGTTCGTGAGCGAGCGCCCCAGCGTGTTGTTCGTCTGCGTCCACAACGCCGGCCGGTCGCAGATGGCCGCCGCCTTCCTGACCCACCTGTCCCAGGGTCGGGTCGAGGTCCGGTCGGCCGGTTCGGAACCGGCCGACCAGGTCAACCCCGCTGCGGTGCAGGCGATGGCCGAGCTCGGGATCGACATCACCGCGGAACGGCCGAAGATCCTCACCGACCAAGCCGTCGTGGACTCCGATGTCGTCGTGACGATGGGCTGTGGCGACACCTGTGCGTTCTATCCGGGTAAGCGGTACGAGGACTGGGTCCTGGACGACCCGGCCGGTCAGGGTGTGGATGCCGTCCGCCCCATCCGCGACGAGATCCGCGCCCGGGTCGAGGTCCTCATCGCCGAACTCCTCCCGGCCTGAGGCTCGGCCGATGAACGAGCGCCTCGTGCCGGCCGCCACCCCTACGGTGCTGTTCGTGTGCGTCCACAACGCGGGCCGATCGCAGTTGGCTGCCGGCCTCGCCGCCCTTCGCGGCGTAGCCCGGGTCGAGGTGTTGTCCGCCGGCACCGAACCCGATGACCAGGTCGACCCGGTGGCCCTGGCATCGCTGGCCGAGCTCGGCATCGACCGATCCGACCAGGTTCCGACCCGGTTGACCCCCGAGCTGTTGAACCGGGCCGACGTCGTGGTGGCCCTGAAGCCGGGGCTGATGGTTCCGGAACAGCCCGGGGTGCGCTACGAGACCTGGCCGCTACCGGATCCGACGGACTGGACCCTCGACGGGATCCGGCCGCTCCGCGACCACATCGACGCCCGGGTGTCCCGGCTCCTCGCCGAACTGATCGGAGATCCTTCGATCGCCGACCCCACCACGCCAGTCCCGGCAGCGCGCCGGGCGCTCCCACCGCCTGACCCGCACGCCCATCTCAGCGACGCGGACTACTTCAGCTGATCGACCGCTCCCGACCCGAGCGCGATCGGGCCGGCCGGGATCGCCAGCCGGACTACGGCACCGGTGTCCGGTGGGCGTCGATTGTTGGCGGTGACTGCGCCACCGTGCCGGGTGGCGATCTCGCTGACCAGAGCCAGACCGAGCCCGAAATGCCGCCGATCGGTCGCCCGATCGGTGGGTGGACGATCGCTGGAGAACCGCTCGAACATCCGGGGCAACGTGTCCTCGGCGATCCCAGGACCGTCGTCGAGGACCTCGATCACGACGTTGCGGCCCTCGCGGGTGACGTGCACCTCGACCCGGCTGCGGGCGTGGTCGAGGGCGTTGTCGACCAGAGCCGCGACGGCCCGGGTCAGCGTGGTGGGTGCGCCGATCACGCTGAGCGACTGAGCACGGTCGGCTCGGGCGATCAGCGTGACGCCACCCTGCTCGGCGGTGGCCTGGGCGGACTCCACCGTCGACGCGGCCACCGCCGCGAGGTCGACCGACTCCTGCGGCACCGGCGTCCTGGTGTCGGCCGCCATCAGCAATTCCTCGAGGATGACGGTGAGCGCGGCGGTGTCGGCCACGATGCCCTCGGCATCGCGGGCGATCAGTCGCTCGCGGGTGTCGGGCGGTGCCTGCGGATCGCGTACGCGGCGGGCCAGCAGTTGCGCCCGGGTGCTGAGCAACGTCAACGGGGTCCGCAGCTCGTGACCGGCGTCGGCCACGAACCGCCGCTGCAGGTCCAGGGCCTGGGTGATCGGCCGGACCGCTCGGCGGGCGAGGACGGCGGCGGCCAGGCTGGCCAGGACCAGACCGGCGCCGCCGGCGATCCCGAGCGCGGCCAGGATCCGTTCGCGCTCCTGGTGTTGCTCGAAACGACTGGCCATCGCCTGGACGGTGTCGGCGCCGCGCCGGACGGTCAGCACCTCGAACGCACCGCTGGTCAGGTTCACCGTGCGCCGGTCCGAGACCCCGGTCCGGGTGACCTCACGCATGATCGCGACATCGGGCAGTCCCGGCGGGGTGTCACCCGAGGTGCGGAGACCACGCTGGTCGAGAACCGCAGTCTGCACCGCGCCGCGGGTGCGCGAGAACTCGTCGTGATCGCGGTCGCCGCCCCGCCCGGCCGTCGCGACTGCGGCGGTCAAGGATCGGGTCATCTGCTGGCCCTGACTCCGGGCCACCGACCAGAAGAGGACGCCGCCGACGACGATCAGGCAGGCCATCAGCAGCGCCGCCGTCTGCAACCCGATCAGCCGCGCGGTCCGACGGAGGTCGTGGCTGAGCGCCGGCGCCGCCCGGGTCATCAGACTCGACCCGACCCGAGCTGATAACCGAGCCCGCGTACGGTCCGGATGACATCGCGGGTCAGCTTGCGTCGCAGGTAGTGCACGTAGGTGTCCACCACACCGTCGTCGTCGGCGTCGGGGAAGACGGCGGCGACGAGCTCGGAGCGGGTGAACACCCGGTGTGGTCGCCGGGCGAGCACAGCCAGCAGCTCGCACTCACGCTCGGACAGATCGGTGGTCGTTCCGGCGTCGGTCTGGACGACCCTCGACGAGATCAGCAGCCGCCCGCTGGGCACGGCGACAGCGTCGGCCTGGTCGGTGTGCCGGCGGAGCAGGGCCCGGATCCTGGCCAACAGCTCGTCGATGTCGAACGGCTTCGACAGATAGTCCTCGGCCCCCGCGTCCAGACCCTCGACCCGATCCCGGGTCAGCCCGAGCGCGGACAGCACCAGCACCGGGGTGACCACGCCGCGAGCCCGCAAGCGGGCGAGCAGGTCGAGCCCTTCGATCGCCGGCAGCCCGCGGTCGAGCACGATCACCGCGTACGTGCGGGTCAGACCCCGGTGCAGTCCGGCCTGCCCGTCGCGCGCCAGGTCGACGACGTAGCCCTCGGTCGCCAGGATCTCCTCGAGCATCGCGGCCAGGGACCGGTCGTCCTCGACGAGCAGCACCCGGGACGCCTCGTGGGCCGCCGACTCGCGCGGTCCGCCCGACGCGTCCGGTCCGAGGGTGCCCACTGGTTCAGAATGCCTCATGGTCCCCGGGATCAGGCGACGCCGGCCCAGGCGGCACTGGCCCCGCTGTGGCCGATCAGGACCACCTCGACCAGCGCGCCGACCGCGCCGATCCCGATGACCAGGAGGATCGCCCAGCGCAGCAGCCGCGGTGGCGTCCAGCGCCCGGGACGATCGATGATCCGGTCCGACCAGAACAGTCCGACCACCCCGACCAGCAGGGCGATCACCCACGGGAGCAGCCCGTCGGCGAGATGGGCGTGCGCTTCGATCGCGGCCGAGCGTGGCATGGCGTGTTCGAGCGATTCGCCCGATGAGGTGGTGATCGGCACCAGGATGACGGCCAGCGCGGTGATGGCCATCGGCCCCCACGACGCCCACCGGCGGAACCGGGGCCAGAAGGCCGCCAGCAGGCCGGCGAGCGCGGCGCCCGGCACGGCGACCACGGTGGCGTGCACGATCAGCGGGTGTAGCGGGAGACCGAAGACGGTCACGGGTGTGCTCCTCAGATGCTGGGTTGGCTCACAGCTTGGCCACAGTTGGTCAGAGGTTTCTTAGAGCACCCGGCACGTCGGGCCCGCTCGCCCGTCGTCATCGGCCCGGCGTCCCCCGGGCTCGCGGACTCATCTGTGACTAAGAAACCGGTGGTGCAGTTCTCCTCGTCGGACCGATCGTCGGCCGGCGGCGGATGCGCTCCACCGGGTGCAGAAAGGCAGGACCCGACGTGCCGCAGCAACCGAGCCCGAGGCCCACCTCATGACCACCACGCTGACCCCGGCGATGGTCCCGGCGCCGCTACCGCCGGTCCGCCCGGCCCCGCGACGGGCCGCGGTCGACCGCACCCGCGTCGACCAGGCCGTTCGGGTCGGTTCGATACTGCTCGGTTGGGCCGGGCTGCTGCTGGTCACCTACTGGTGGATGGCCGGCGGTGGCGTGAGCGCCGTGGACGGTTGGGCGAACGGACTCTCCTCGTTCGGGCGGCTGACCGGTCTGTGGTCGGCCGACCTGCTGCTCATCCAGGTGCTGCTCATGTCGCGGCTGCCACCGCTGGAGAACGCCTTCGGCCGGGACCGGCTCGCGCGGATCCATCGGATCACCGGCCACCTGTCGTTCGACCTGATGCTCGCCCACATCGTGACGATCATCCTCGGCTACGCCGGCGCCCGCTGGACCTCGGTGCCGTCGACGACCTGGGACCTGATCACCACGTACGGCGGGGTGCTGCTCGCGCTCGGTGGCACGGTCTGCCTGGTCCTGGTCGTGACCACCAGCGTGCAACGGGCCCGGCGGCGGCTGCGCTACGAGTCCTGGCACCTGCTTCACCTCTACGCCTACCTCGGGGTCGGGCTGGCCCTGCCCCACCAGCTGTGGACCGGTCAGGAGTTCCTCTCCTCACCCGGCGCCACGCTCTACTGGTGGAGCCTGTGGATCGCCGCGGCCGGCACGGTGATCGTCTGGCGGATCGGCCTGCCGCTGGTGCGGAGCCTGCGCCACCAGTTGCGCGTCGCCGCCGTGGTCCGCGAGACCTCCGACGTGGTCTCGGTCCACCTCACCGGGCGCCGTCTCGACCGGTTGCCGGTGCAGGCCGGCCAGTTCCTCAACGTGCGGTTCCTCGACGGGGCGGGCTGGACCCGCGCCCACCCGTTCTCGCTGTCGGCCGCACCGAACGGCCGATCGCTGCGGATCACCGTCAAGGCGCTCGGCGACGGCAGCGCCCGGTTGGCTCGGCTGCGCCGCGGTACCCGGGTGATGTTCGAAGGTCCGTACGGCCGACTCAGCAGCCGGGCGCGGACCCGACGCCGGGTGCTGCTCATCGGCGCCGGAGTCGGGATCACCCCGATCCGGGCTCTGGCTGAAGCGCTCGGCTACGCCCCGGGTGATGCGCTGTTGATGCAGCGGTTCACCGTCGAACCCCTGTTCACCCCCGAGCTGGCCGCGCTGGCCCAGCACCGCGGGCTGCAGGTCCTCCCGCTACCCGGCGCCCGTGCCCACGCCGATTCGGTCTTCGGACCCACGGCCGGCGCGGACGAACTGCATGCGCTGCGCTGGTGGGTGCCCGATGTCGCTGATCGCGACGTCTATCTGTGCGGCCCGACCGTCTGGACGACCGGCGTCGAACGGCTGCTGACCACAGCCGGTGTTCCCTGCGACCGAATCCACACCGAGAGCTTTGGATGGTGATCTTGTGCGACGCATCGTGATCTGGCTCGCCTCGACCGTGACGATCGTGGTGCTGCTGTTCGGCTACCACACGTCGACCCACTCGACGGCGGCGACAACCAGCTCGACCTCCACCCGATCGGGTACGTCGTCGAGCACCTCGACCACCCCGGGGAAGACCTACACCGGCGACGTCGCCCAGACCCGCTGGGGACCCGTCCAGGTGAAGCTCACCGTCGCCGACGGGAAGATCACCGCGGTCGACGTGCCGCAGTCCCCCAGCGCCAACCCGAAGGACGTCGCGATCAACGACCGCGCCCTGCCGATCCTGGTCGCGGACACCCTCAAGGCGCAGAACGCTGGCATCGACATGGTCAGCGGCGCGACCGTGACCAGCAACGGCTACCTCCAGTCGCTGCAGTCCGCCCTCGATGCGGCCGGACTGTGATCGCCGCTGGTAGAGGGTCGGCCCTTCCAGAATTTCCGGAGCGCCAGCGACGGGAATTCCTCGGGGGGCGTGGGGGGTCGTCCCCCCACACAGACACCGCCCAGGAGCGCCAGCGACGCGAATTCCCCGGGGGGCGTGGGGGGTCGTCCCCCCACACAGACACCGAATTTCCGGAGCGCCAGCGACGCGAATTCCCCGGGGGGCGTGGGGGGTCGTCCCCCCACACAGACACATCCTCCCCACAGACGACACGTTTCGTGCAGCACGTGATGGGGATGCCGATCAGCCTCGCGCTGCGCGGCCGGCACGCCGATACTGCGATCGGGCGGACCGCCTGGGCCGCGGTGATGGATGAGCTGGCCGAGGCGGACCGGGTCTTCAGCACCTATCGCGACGACTCGGTGATCAGCCGACTCGACCGTGGTGAGTTGGCCGTCGAGGAGTGCCCGGCCGAGGTGATCGAGGTGCTCGAGCTCGGCCTTCGCGCGGAAGAAGCGTCACGTGGGGCCTTTGCGATCCGGCGGCCGCTCGAACCCGGGGGGCGCCTGCGGCTCGACCCCAGCGGCGTGGTCAAGGGTTGGGCCGCGGAGCGCGCCTCGAAGCACCTTTCGGCGCTCGACGACACCGACTTCTGCCTGTCGGCCGGCGGCGACATCCTGGGCCGGGCGGCCGCCGATCGGGAGGCGTGGCGGATCGGGATCGAAGACCCGCGCGACCCGAGACGGGTGATCGCGGTCGTCCCGCTGCGCGCCGGGGCGGTGGCCACCTCCGGCACGGCCCACCGCGGCGCCCATCTGGTCGACGCCCGAACCGGCCGCGTTCCCGACGGCATCGCGTCGGTCACCGTCATCGGGTCCTCGCTGACCTGGGCCGACATCGACGCCACCGCCGCGTTCGCCCAGGGCCACGAGGCCATCGACTGGCTGCGGACCCGGCCCATCGATAGCGCGCTCGTCGTCACCACGACGGGCGCCACGACCACGGTGGTTCCCACCGCGGCCTAAGCACGACTCACCTGTTACCTTGCGCGGCGCGACGCACCACGTCTTATCGCGAACCGCGAATTCCTGCGTGACGAGCTCATCGCGGCGGCCGTCAGGTGCTGGTCCGTCCCCCGCTCACGGGTGGTCACCCCGGAGCCGGCCACCCCCCGTAGCGGTGAGCCTGATCGGTGGCATGGCGACGGAACAACTCCGCCGACGGCAGCAACCGTCGTGTGGTTGGCCAGGACACGCCCACCTCGCGAAACGCCTGGGCGTCGGTCAGCGGGATCAGCCTCTCCGACCCGCCGCTGACGTTCGAGCGGTCGAACGGCACCGCCGGTACGACGGTGACCCCCAGTCCGGCGGCCACCAAGCCCCGGACGACCACCATGTCGGCCTCCTCGAAGGCCACCACCGGATCGAAGCCGGCCTGGCGGCAGAGCTCGTCGACCAGGCCCCGCAGCTCCCACGTGGGGGTGAGCATGACGAACTCGTCGCCGGCCGCTTCGCTGAGCGCGACCGCCGATCGGTCGACGAGCCGATGACCGACGGGGACAGCCAGACAGAGGGGCTGTCGGACCAGTCGCTTCCACTGGACCTCCGGGTGTCGGGGGCGTCTTGCAGTGAACTGCAGGTCCGCTCGACCTTCGGCGACGAGCGTAGAACCGTGCACGTCGCCCGAGGCCTCGAGCCGGATCGTGACCTGTGGATGCAGCCGGCGGAACGACGCGATCATGGTGGGGACCAGCCACGAGCCGAGCGAGGGTTGGAAGGCGATCCGCACCACACCGGTTTCGGGCTCGAGCAGTTCCTCGACCGCCGCGAGCCCGTCGTCCAAGGCGTGGAGGGCGGCGTCGAGGTGCCGCTTGAACACGGTGCCGGCGTGGGTGACCCGAAGGATCCGTCCCGACCGCTCGAGCAGCGGCACGCCGACCTGGTCCTCGAGCCGCTTGATCGAGCGCGACACCGCGGGTTGGCTCACGTGATAGATCTCGGCCGTCTCGGTGACCGTCAACCCGTCGGCGATCTGCTGGAAGTAGCGCAACACCTCGGTGTCCATATCCATACGATATGCGCATGGGAATCATGCCCTGATGCCATTAGACGAATGATTCGTAGTGTTCCACCATGGATGCATGACCACAACCACCGTGTCCAACCTGGTTCCCACCCTCCGCGAAAACCTGCGGCAGCGTCGCGCCGAGCGTGCTGCCCGTCGCCGCCTGGAGAACGAACTGGCCGCGTACCAGACCCCACGTGACATCAACGACCTTCTCCTTCTGATCAGCAACCAGGAAGGCGCCGACGCTGACGAGGTCCGCGAGGTGTTGTCCGACAACCTCGCCGCCTGGTCGACCCACCGCGCCGCCTGACCCACCACCGTCAGCCGGCCCGCACCGGGGCAGGCACAGTGGGTCCCACGATCCGCGGTAGTCGCGGATCGACCCACACGAGCGGAGACCGGACATGGCCTCACGGCCCCGACCTATCCGGACCCGACGGGCCGCGGTGCAGATCGGTGCGCAACTCGCGGCCACCCGCGAGCAGCAGCAACTGAACCCGGAGCAACTGGCGGAACGCGCCAGCATCACCCGTGGCGCTCTCCGGCGGGTCGAGAACGGCGAGCCCGGCGTCGGACTCGGTGACTTCCTCACCGTGGTCAAGGCCCTCGGCCAACTCGACGCGCTGATGGCCGCGCTCGAGACCCCCGCCGACCGGCCCTGACTCCTCGGGGGGCGTGGGGGGTCGTCCCCCACGCCGAAGCAGCCGCCTGCCTCCACCCGAGTTCCCCCATCAGACCTTGACAGCGACCTGGTCCGGGCGAAACCTGGTTCGGAGCGCTTGCTCATCAGACCAGGGGGTTGTCATGGCCAAAGTCGTGCATTTCGAGATCCCGACCGACGATCTCGGACGGGCTCGAGCGTTCTACAGCTCGGTGTTCCAGTGGGAGATCACCACCTTTCCGATGGGCGGCGGGGTCGACTACACCGGCGCCACCACCACCCCCGTCGACCGTGATCAGAATCCGATCGAGCCTGGGGGGATCAACGGCGCCCTGGTGGAGCGCACCGACATCACCCGCGCGCCCGTGATCACCCTCGACGTCGAGTCGATCGACGACACGCTCCGCCAGGTCGAGGCTGCCGGAGGGTCGACCGTGCACCCGAGGGTGGCTATTCCCGGCATGGGCGCGTACGCCTACGCCAAGGACTCCGAGGGCAACGTCATCGGACTCTGGGAGACCGTCGGCTGACCGCTCGGGCGCCCACTCGCATCCGTCGAGCGTCCCGGCCCCGAATGTTCTCGTGACCCAGCTCCCGACTCTGCCCGCCGATCCCGCCGACGTGCTCGACTGGGTGGGCCAGCAGCTCGGCGATCTGACCCTCGAGGGACCTGACGGGGTGGTCGCGGGCGGCTTCGCGGGCGGGCAGTCGGCGGCTGATGCGGCACTAGCCCAACTCGACATCGACGGCTACTCGCGCAGACGCAGCGTCGTGCTGCCCGAGTCCGGACGAGGCGCGACCCGGATGTCGCCCTACATCCGGCACGGCCTGCTCACCCTGCCTCAGGTCTGGGCCGCGGTGGCCGACGCCCCCCCGGCCGACCGCAAGCGGTATCGCGACGAACTGCTCTGGCAGGAGTACGCGCGCCACCTCTACGCACGGACCGGGTCCGGATTGGGCCGCTCGCTGCGTCGCGAACAGCCGCGGGCGACCGGGTGGACCGGCGAGCCGTGGCCGTCGGAGATGGCCTGCATGGCCTTCGTGGTCGGCGAGTTGCACCGCGACGGCTGGGTGGTCAACCAGACCCGGATGTGGCTGGCCTCGCAGTGGGCGGTGCGAGCGGGCGCGGAGTGGCGCGACGGCGAACAGGAGATGTTCGCCCACCTGCTCGACGGATCGCGGGCGGCCAACCGGCTCGGCTGGCAGTGGACCACGGGCACGGGTAGCGGGAAGGCGTACGGGTTCAGCCGCTGGCAGGTCGAGAAGCGCGCCCCGCAGCTGTGCCGCCATTGCCCGCTGCAACAGGCCTGCCCGATCCAGGAGTGGCCCGAAGGCGCGCTCGGCCCGAGCGCGGACGGCCCGGATCTGGGTACGGCTCCGACCCCGGCCGGACCGGACCTGGTGGAAGGCGAGGGTGGCGAGTGGGTGTGGCTGACCGCGGAATCGCTCGGGGTCGAGGACCCGGCCTTCGACGCCGTGTCGGACCGTCCGGCGGTCTTCGTCTTCGACGAGCCCTTGCTCCGCCAGCTGCGGCTGTCGAGCAAACGGCTGGTCTTCTTGACCGAGACGCTCGCCGAGCTGGCGACCATGCGGCCGCTGGAGTTGCGTCGAGGCGATCCGGTCGTCGAGCTCGCCGGACGAAGGCTGGCGACCACGTACGCACCGGTGCCGGGCTGGTCCCGGCGCTCGGCGCAGCTGAACATCACCGAACTCCATCCCTGGCCGTGGCTCCGGCGGCCGAACAGCGCGCCGCTGCGCTCCTACAGCGCCTGGATCTCCGGCGGCCGGGTCGGCGGCACACCGCACTCGGTAGGCACCGGCGGCGCACCCCGACGTGGGCGTCGGCCCACCCTGCTCTGACGACGAGCCCCATCGATGAGTCGTCAGACCCCTGTCGCATCCCGCGAGCCCTCACACGGGGCCTGCGAGTCGCTCAGTGGTTTAAGGATCGGCCAGGGGCTGCAGAACATCTACGGGTGGGTCTGGCTCGAGGTGCTCGGACCTCCGTCGGCGGGATTGAGGTCGAGGTCGTCCTCCGCGACGGCGGAGGGCTCGTCCGAGCCGTCCGGCGGGGCGCCGTACAGACTCTCGGTATCGGTGTCTCCGGCCGACGGGCTGTTCGTCGCTTCAGGGGTGTCATCAGTCATGAGTCAGGTGTACCCGGTCGGCACCGACCCATGCACCCGGCCGCAGACAGTCGTCATGATGGGCGGATCGCGCTCCCCGGGCTCTTCCACCGACCACGCGATTGGACCGGTCAAGCGTCAGGGTAGACGCGTCCGACGCCGGCTCTTGATCAACCTCGCCTGCCCGGGCTACGTCGAGGACGCGGGCGTCTTCGCCTGGTGAGTGCCCGGAGGGCAACCACCCCTAGATGAGCCAGGGCTGCCGTTGGGCGAACTGGTCAATCAGGACGGTCACGACGTCGGCCCGGGACACGTTGGCGGTGTAGTCGCTGACCGCCCCGACCACCGAAGGATCGACGGGCAACCTGAGTGCGCCGTAGCAGGCGTCAACCACCTCACGCAGGGGATCCGGCCGGGCGAGCACGAGCACCGTGCTCACCAGGAATCCCCACCGGGTCACCCGCTGCGCGACCCCGGCGAGCTTGACCCGACCGGCCGCGTTCACGCTGTAGTCGCCCGGGCAGTACTCGCCCGGCAACTCGCCGATCCGGGCGGGGACGTCGAGCTGCAGCAGCGCATCGGCGACGATGCCGGCCGTCTCGGCGAACCGCCGCCGGGTGGACGAGTTGGCCTCGGGGTGCGCGGCGATCAAATCGATGACCAAGGTGTCTTCGTGCAGCGGCGCCATCCGGCCACCCACCGTGCGCTTCATCGGCGTGAATCCACACCGCTGCGCAGCGAGCTCGGCCGCCGGATAGCCGGGTAGCAGCGCGTCGCGCTGACTGAACGCTGCGGTGGACAGCGGTCGGTGCAGCCGGAGGATGGGATGCTCCGGTGCTACACCCAGGCTGGTCACCGTAGGGGGCGACCAGGTGGCCGTCGGGGCGAGGTGTGATTCGTCGACCACGACCAACTCGGCACGCATCAGTGCGCGACGGACGTACGGCGACGCTCCCGTGCTTGTTCGTAGAGCCGGCCCGCCCGGTACGACGACCGGACCAACGGCCCACTCATCACCCCCGCGAACCCGATCTCGGTCGCCTCCGCCGACAACTCCACGAACTCCTGCGGCTTCACCCACCGCTCCACCGGATGATGCCGCGGCGACGGCCGCAGATACTGCGTGATCGTGATGATCTCGGTCCCCGCACCATGCAGATCCCGCAACGCCTCACTGACCTCAGCCCGGGTCTCCCCCATCCCCAAGATCAGATTCGACTTCGTCACCAACCCCGCATTCCGCGACGCCGTCAACACCGCCAGCGAACGCTCATAACGAAACCCCGGCCGGATCCGCTTGAAGATCCGCGGCACCGTCTCCACATTGTGCGCGAACACCGCCGGAGCCGCATCGAACAACTGCTGCAGATACGGCAGATGCCCCGAGAAGTCCGGCGCCAACATCTCCACCCCCGTACCGGGGTTCAACGCCTTGATCCGACGAATCGTCTCCGCATACAACCAGGCACCCTCATCGGGCAGGTCGTCACGGCAGACCCCGGTGACCGTGGCATACCGCAGGCCCATCTTCTGCACCGACTCCGCCACCCGCAACGGCTCACCCGCATCGAAATCAGCCGGCTTGCCCGTATCGATCTGACAGAAATCACACCGCCGGGTGCACTGATCCCCACCGATCAGGAACGTCGCCTCACGATCTTCCCAGCACTCGAAGATGTTCGGACAACCCGCCTCCTGGCACACCGTGTGCAGACCCTCGCTCCTCACCAACTGCTGCAGATCGCGATACTCCGGACCCATCCGAGCCGTCGTCTTGATCCACGACGGCTTCTTCTCGATGGGCACCGCAGCATTACGAACTTCCAGCCGCAGCATCTTGCGGCCCTCCGGAGCGATCGACATGAGCAGGACCCTAACCCCGGATCGCTGTCGAACGCACCACCAGAAAACAACCATGGTCAGGTGCTTGACGCACCTCGGTGATCCCTGCCACAATCAATTCCGTGAGGTGACTCTCACATTTGTGAATCGGAGAGCGGCATTCGCGGCTCCCACCGGCAATGGCGCGGGTCAGGAAGATCACTTCGATGGTCTGCGCCTCGAGGACGCATCGCCGCGTCCGTGCGGAGCGGCGAGGGAAGGATCGTCGATGATCGAGGACCAGGCATTCGGCACTGCTGGAAGCTCAGCCGGAGCCGTGATCGATGAGCCGCTCACCGAGACCACCGCATCCGGAACCGTCGTCGTCGACGTCGCAGGGGTGACGAAGAGCTACGGCGGCGTACACGCCCTGCGCGGGGTCGACTTCCAACTGCGCGCCGGCGAGGTGCACGCACTCCTGGGTCAGAACGGCGCGGGCAAGTCGACGTTGATCAAGATCCTCGCCGGGGTCACGCCGCCCTCGCGGGGGCGGATCCGGGTCCTCGACGAGGAGGTGTCGTTCACCTCTCCCGCTGACTCGCTCAAGGCGGGTATCGGCGTCGTCTATCAGGACCTCAGCTTGGTCCCCTCGATGACGGTCCTCGACAACCTCTACCTGGGGCGCGAACCGATGCGGTTCGGCCGGGTGGACCGGCGGGCGATGACGAGCGAGGCGAAGACCTTCCTGCAGCGCTACGACTTCCCCCTCGATCTCCGCGCCCGCGTCGGCGATATCCCGTTCGCCTATCGGCAGATGACGGAGATCGCCAAGGCGCTGATGGGCGACGTGCGCGTCCTCATCCTCGACGAGCCGACCTCAGCGCTGTCGGAGTCCGAAGAAGAAGTCCTCTTCAGCGCGGTGGACCGAGTGGTCAAGCAGGGCGTCGGCGTCATCCACGTCACTCACCGGCTCCGCGAGGTCTTCGCCTTCTGTGACCGGGTCACGGTTTTCCGCGATGGTCAGAACGTCGGCACGGTCGAGACCGCCACCACCGACATGCCGCAGCTGGTCTCGATGATCGTCGGACCGAAGGCGGCCATCGCCGATGAGCTGATCGCGATGGAAGCCGACGCCGAAGCGTCCACGACCGAGCAGGTCGACCTCACCGAGTCGACGGCGACCGAGTCTGACGTGCAGCCGGTGCTCGAGCTCCGCGATGTGCGTAACGACGCGCTCAAGGGGGTGTCGCTCACCATCCGACCGGGCGAGATCGTCGGGCTCGCCGGGGTGGTCGGCGCCGGCCGCACCGAGATCATGGAGACGATCTTCGGGCTCCGCAAGGTGGAGTCCGGTCAGTTGTTGATGAACGGTCGACCCCAGCGCCTGCGGTCGTCGGTCGACGCTATCCGGATGGGGATCGGGCTGGTTCCCGAGGACCGTCACGAACAGGGCCTCGTCCTGCAGCACTCGATCGACAACAACCTGGCCATGCCGATGCTCAGGCAGCTCACCCGGCTGGGGTCGTTCAAGCGCCGCAGTTCCTGGCGTCGCTCGAAGGGGATCATGCAGAGCCTTTCAGTCAAGGCGCCCAATGCTTCGACCACCCTCGCGTCGCTGTCCGGCGGCAACCAGCAGAAGGTCGTGTTCGGCCGCTGGGTCGAGCCCCGGTGCTCCTTGCTGCTGCTCGACGAGCCCACGGTCGGCGTCGACGTCGGTGCCCGTGCGGAGATCTACCAGGTCACCCGCGACGCCGCCGAGCAGGGAACCGGGGTTCTCGTCGCCTCGTCGGACCTCGACGAGTTGCTGCTGCTGTGCAGCCGCATCTATGTCGTCAGTTCCGGGACGACCGGCGATCCGATCGATCGATCGGCCATCCCCAGCAGCGAAGCCATCCACCACCTCGTTGCCCAGGGCTGAGGCCCTCCGCAGCTCCACGGCGCAGCGGCGCCACCACCTCACCACCCAGTCTCAGCACGGATCGGAACACCTCCATGACGATGACGTCCACACCCACCGCGGTGCCGGTCACCACCCCACCAAGGAACTCGGCCGGCTCGGTACTGCGCCACCTGGTCAGTCCGGACAAGCCCTATTTGATGACGCTGGTGCTGATCGTCTTGGTGATCGTCTTCGCCATGGCTTCTCCGGTGTTCTTCTCCACCTCCAACTTCCTCAACATCGGCCGCCAGACGGCGTTGGTCTCGATCATCGCGGTGGGTATGACATTTGTCATCATCTCCGGTGAGATCGACCTCTCGGTCGGGGCTCAGCTGGCGCTGGCCGGGATCGTCGCCTCGACTGCGATGCAGGCCACCGGGGGCCAGCTGATGGCCGGCGTGATCGCCGGACTCCTGGTCGGCGCGCTGGTCGGCCTGGCCAACGGGCTGATCACCACCGGGTTGGGGATACCGTCGTTCCTGGTCACCCTGGCCATGCTCGGCATCTGCCGCGGCCTGGCCCTGCTGATCAGCGGCGGCCAAGCGGTGCTCGCCAACAACAGCTGGTTCTGGACCGCCTTCAACAACGGCATCTACTTCGGCATCCCGGTCCCGGTGTGGTGGACGCTGCTCGCGCTGATCGTCGGCGCCTACCTGCTCCACGTCAGTTCCTACGGCCGCAAGGTGTATGCGGTCGGTGGCAACAAGCAGGCCGCCCGCTACTCCGGCATCCGGGTCAACCGGGTCAAGATCCTGGCGTTCGTCCTGACCGGCACCCTGGCCGGATTCGCCGGTCTGATCCTCACCGCCCGCGGCCAGGGTGCCCGGCCCGATGTCGGCGTAGGACTCGAACTCGACGTGATCGCCGCCGTCATCCTCGGCGGGACGAGCCTGTTCGGCGGCCGCGGCCTGATCATCGGCACCCTGGTGGGCAGTCTGATGATCGGCGTGATCAACAACGGCCTGACTCTGGTGGGCGCGGACTCGGCCACCCAGGCCATCGTCAAGGGCCTGATCATCATCGTCGCCGTCACCCTGTTCACCCGCGGCATCAAGCGCACCTAACCCGCAGCTCCCAGCTCGGACACCTCCGCGCGCTCCTCACCGAGCCCGCGCAGGTCGTGCTGCCCTCCCCGTCTGCCGACGTCCCGCACCACGACAGCTCCACCACCACATCCGCAGCAACCCTCGTAACCCTCCCGAAAGGAACCGATCGTGAGCACTGCCTTGCACCTCCTCCGTCGTTCACCCGTCAAGCTGCTGGCGGCCAGTGCCGCCCTGGTCTTGCTGACCGCCGGTTGCGGCGGCCAGATCGACTCCAGCGGTGGCGCTCCGGTCGCCGCCGGCAGCGGCAAGGTCGGGGAATGTCCCGACACGATCGATGCCGCCAAGCACGAGCTCAGCTCGCCGGTCGGCGTCGGCCCGCGGGGCGAGCAGCCCGCGGCGCCTTCCTCGGTCGACCTGACCGAGGAGGAAGCGGCCAAAGCCAAGTCCGCCAACCTCAAGGTCGGCATCGCCATGCAGACCGAGGACATCGACTACAGCAAGATCCTGATCCGCTCGATGACCGCGACGTTCGAGAAGTACGGCGTCAAGGTGCTGCAGGTGACCGACGGTCAGTGGACCGTGACCAAGCAGCAGAGCGACATCCAGAACCTGATTCAGCTCAAGCCCGACGGGATCGTCTCGGTCCCGACCGACAGCGTCGCCATGGCCTCCACGTACAAGACCGTCCAGCAGAACGGCATCAAGCTGGTGATGCTCGACGACACCCCCAAGGGCATGGAGTGGCCTAAGGACGTCTCGGCGACCAGCGGCATGGACCAGAAGGGCATGGGCACCATCGCGATGTCGATCCTGGCCGAGTGCATCCCGCAGGGCGGCACCGTGGGGATGGTGAAGATGGACTTCGTGCTCTGGGCCGCCAACCAGCGCGAGGACGGCGCCCGCGAGTGGCTGAAGGCCAACCGCCCCGACGTCAAGCTCAAGGAGATCGGCGTCACCAACCCGAACGACGTCGCCCAGCGGGCCGGCGACTTCATCACCGCCAATCCCGACGTCCAGGGCCTCTGGACCCCGTGGGACGGTCCCGGACTGCAGGCGCTGACCTCGCTGCGCGGCCAGGGCTCGACCATCCCGGTGACCTCGCAGGACCTCGGTACGCAATTCGGTCTGAACATCGCTTCCGGCAGCCAGCTGATCGGCGGCGGTGCCCAGCTGCTCGACGTGCAGGGCGCCATGCATGCCCAGACGCTGATCAAGGCGATGCTCGGTGAGAAGCTGCCGCAGTACGTCGCCCAACCGGCCATCGCCGTGACGAAGAGCAACCTCACCGACGCCTGGACCCGGGTCTGGGGTTCGGCCCCGCCCAGCGACATCGCCGAAGCCTGCAAGAAGACGCCCGGCTGCTCGTAACCAGCGCCGGGGAGCTCGCGGATCCACCCGAGCTCCCCGGTCCGTACGTGGGCGCCGGACCCCGCGCCCGACCCACCCTTCACATCCACGACCGTCACACCGAGAGGACCACATCATGGCCACCGCGCTCGACAAGTTCGCCGATGCCAAACCCAGCTGGGACTATCCCGTCATCATCGAATCGCACATCAACGGCGTGCGCAGCAAGGAGATGAACCCGAACACCCCGATCTCCTACGACGAGATCGCCGAGGATGCAATCCGCTGCTGGGAGGCCGGCGCCGGGGCGATCCACGCCCACAACACCAGCTTCGATCTGCTGGAGGGCGACGCGGTCAAGGACTACAAGCGGTCCTGGGACAAGGTGCTCGAGAAGCACCCGAACATCACCTGGTATCCGACGACCTGCAACAACCTGCGACTGCTGCCCGAGCAGAGCGGCCTGGGCCACGTCCCGATGCTCCGGTCCGGACTCAACGTCAAGATCGCCTGCGTCGACACCGGGATCAGCCTCTTCTCCAGCCACACCGACGAAGACGGCTACATCCGCGGCCGTGAATACGGCTTCAACTACGACCGGGTGGCCGCCCAGGTCAAGATGTGCAACGAACTGGAGATGCCGATGATCTTCGGTATCTACGAGCCGGGGTACGCACGACTGGCCATGCATTACGTCAATCAGGGCATGTCTCGTCAAGGCTCCATGTGGGACTTCTACCTGATCGGTGATTACGGACTCACCGCCACCGAGCCGATCGGCACCTGTGGCATGAAGCCGACCCTGGAAAGCCTTTACTACTACCTCGACATGATCGAGGAGGCGAAGGTCAAGCACCCCTGGTACATCTCGATCTGGGGCCAGGGTGCGCTCGACGACACCACCGTGCTGCGGCGGGCGATCGAGCTGGGCGGCCACATCAAGACCGGCCTCGAGCTGTTCTACGATCCGGCGCGCAACCCGACCAACCTCGAGTTGCTGCAGCAGGCGCAGGAAATCGCCAAGGATGTCGGCCGTCCGGTCGCCACCCAGGACGAGGCTCGGGCGCTCTACAGCATCAGCTGAGTGCACGGGGCGGGGTGGGGTGGGAGATCAGGACCCACCCGGCTCCGGGCCCGCTCCGGCGTCCAGTCGGCTTCGATCGCGTCGGTGTTTCACCGAAATGCAATAGGATCCCGCTCGATGCACTCACGGGTCACCGAGATTTGCCTGCGAGATCACCGATCACGGGAAAGGCACTAGGTTGGCTGCGCTCACCCCTCAACGCCTGGCCCAAGCCGCATTCCTCTATTACGTGGAAGGTTTGAGCCAGGAACAGGTGTCGCGCCAGCTCGGGGTTTCCCGGTCGAACGTCTCTCGGATGCTCACTTCGGCCCGCGAACAAAAGCTGGTCCGCTTCGAAATCGACTACCCCACGGTGCGGAACCATTCGCTCGAATCCGCCATCCAGGCGCACTTCGCGGCGACCCGGCTGAAGAGCGCGGTGGTGGTCGAGGTAGATGCCGACGCGGCCGGCGTCGGCGCGTTGCTGGCGGTGTGCCGGGGCGCCAGCGAATGGCTCAGCGGCGTGCTGCGCAACGGTCAGACCATCGGACTGTCGTGGGGGAAGACGATCCAGACCCTGGTCGACTCGACCCACTTCGATGGCCGCTGGGACGTCAACGTGGTGCAGCTGTCCGGTGTCGCCAGTCTCGACCCGGCCCGCTCGGGTCACGACCTCGTACGCGATCTCGCCGAGCGGATCGGTGGCCGCTACTCCTACTTCAACGCTCCGGCGGTGGCGCCCACCAAGGAGGTGGCGACATCGTTAGCCGGCAGCCCGTTGGTCGCCCTGGCGCTCCGACAGGCCCGCTCGGTCGATCTGGCCATCCTGGGATTGGCCGCCTTCAACGAGGAGAGCTCACGGCTCTTCCTCCACGAGGTGGCCGAGGCCACTCCCGCTGAACTGGCTGAGGCGGAGGTCAAAGGAGTGATCGGTCAGATCTGCGGTCGGTTCTTCGACGTCACCGGCAGCCAGGTCGACATCGCGTTGACCGAACGGGTGCTGAGCATCGACCTGCCCGACCTGCGCACGATCCCGGAGGTCTCGATCGTGGCCGCCGGCCGGGCCAAGGCTCGCGCCCTGGCCAGCGCGGTGATGGGCGGGCTGACCGATGTCATCATCATCGACAGCGCCCTGGCCCGCGACCTGCTCACCTTCGGCTAGGGCTTCCCTCCCCCGCTTCCCGCACGCCCGCAGCACCCGCGTACCTGCTCGACTCCTCTGCCACCCGCCTGCCCCTCCCCTCTCACTAACTGGGGGCAGATAACGCTTCTCCATGCCCTGAATCCGCCATCTGCCCCCAGTTAGTGAGAGGGGAGGGGGCAGACGCAGGCAGATCCAGAGCTGCAATCGTCATTCACCACCCCAACAACTGTTGACACAGGGCCCTGAGCCTGACACTCTATTTTTCACTTACGTGCAACCAACTCACATATGTGAGAGAGGCGGAAATCAATGTCGATCGTGAGTCTTCCCGAACTGCTGGCCGGTGCCGAAAAGGGCCGTTACGCCGTCGGATACTTCGAGTCCTGGGACATCTACAGCCTGGAGGCGACCCTCGCCGCGGCGGAGGCCGAGCGTTCGCCGGTGATCATCGGTATCGGTGGTCTGTCGGCCAACCACAGCTGGCTCTCCACGATCGGCATCGAGCTGTACGGGGCGGCCTGCCAGTCGCTGGCCCGCCGCTCGAGCGTCCCGACGGCCATCTTGTTCAACGAGGGTGAGAGCTTCGCCGAGACCGCGGGCGCGCTCGGGGCCGGCTACAACTGCGTGATGATGCACACTCAGGGCTGGAGCTGGGACAAGCTGATCGCCGACACCAGCGCCCTGGTTTCCGCGTCGCACGCGCTGGACATCGCCGTCGAGGGTGAGGTCGGTGCCCTGGCCGAGATGACCATCGACGGCAGCATCGACACCTCGATCGGCGCCATGACCGAGGTCAACCAGGCGGTCGACTTCGTCGGTGCCACCGGCGTCGACTGCCTCGCGGTCGCGGTCGGCAACGTTCACTTCGTCACCTCCGACTACGTGCCGAAGATCCGTGTCGACCGGATCAACGAAATCCGTGAGGCCGTTGACGTCCCGCTCGTGCTGCATGGGGGTTCGGGTACGCCGGCCGACCAGATGCAGGCCGCGATCGCTGCCGGTATCACCAAGATCAACGTCGGAACCAAGCTGAAATACGTTTTCGGCAACGCCCTCACCGCGGCTGTGGGCCAGGAGACTGATCCCAACCTGCTCTACGGCTCACGCTTCGACCGTGACCTCAATACCGTCGCCGCCCGCGCCCTTACCGCCGAGATCCAGCGCCTGATGCAGGTTTTCGGCTCCTCCGGAAAGGCCTGAACCATGACCCAACTCGACGTCACACCGGTGTCCCCCGAGGACACGCTGCCGCCGATCGAGACCGAGTCGGTCGACGCCGCTCAGCACGAGCACTTCGAGACGATCGCCGAGCTCGGACGCGACCCGCACCTCGACGTGCTCGACCGGATCGGCAAGGGCGTCGCCCTGCAGATGCTCGAGAAGATGATGGAGATCCGGCAGTTCGAGCAGATGGCCTATCTGCGCTACCTGCAGAAGGAGATCCCCGGCACGCTGCACCAGTCCCAGGGACAGGAGGCAGTCGCTGTCGGCGTCTGCACCCCCCTTGACGATCTCGACTGGATCACCTCGACCCACCGTCCCCACGGTCACGCACTGGCCAAGGGCATGCGGTCCGACGTGGCCATGGCCGAGATCTACGGACGCGAAGCCGGTGCGCTCGGCGGCCGCGGTGGCTCGATGCACCTCGGTGATCCCGCGATCGGGATCCTGCCCTCGATCGCCATCGTCGGCGGCGGTATCACCATCGCCCCCGGTCTGGCCATGGCCGCGCAGCATCACGGCACCGACGGGGTCGTGGCCTGCTTCTTCGGTGACGGGGCCAGCAACGAGGGCGCCTTCCACGAGGGCGTCAACTACGCCGCGGTGAAGAAGTTGCCGGTCATCTTCGTCTGCGAGAACAACCTCTACGGCGCTTCCACCCCGTTCCACGAGACCACCCTCAACGTCGATGTGGCGTCGCGGGCGGCCGGCTACGGCATCCCGGGTGAGCAGGTCGACGGGATGAACGTCCTCGCGGTGCTCGAGGCAATGGAGCGAGCGGTCGAGCGGGCCCGAGCCGGCGACGGGCCGACCTTGCTCGAGTGCCTGACCTATCGCTACGTGGGCCACAGCCGCGGCGATTCGCGCGGCTACCGCACCAAAGAAGAGGAGAAGTTCTGGAAGGACCGCGACCCGATCGACCAGCTGAAGAACAAGCTGATCGAGACCGGCGTCGCGACCGTCGAGGAGACCGACGCCGCCATCGCCGCTGCGAAGGCCACGGTCAAGCAAGCGGTCGCCTTCGCGCAAACCGCCCCCAACGCCTCACCGGAAAGCGCGCTCGATCCGTCCGCAATCTTCGCCGCACCGCCGCAGCCGCAGACCATCGCGCCAGTGCTCGCCGACGGTCCCGAAGAACGCAAGCTCAGCATCGCCGACGCGTTGCGTGAGGCACTGCGCCAGGAGATGGCCACGGACGAGTCGGTCGTCCTGCTCGGCGAGGACGTCGGCGTTCCGGGTGGCTTCGGTGGGGCGTTCGGTATCTATTTGGGTCTGGCCGAGGAGTTCGGCCGGGATCGAGTCGTCGACACCCCGATCAGCGAGAAGGCGATCATGGGCGTTTCGATCGGCGCCGCCATCGCCGGAATGAAGACTCTTCCCGACCTGCAGTACGCGGACTTCGTTTTCGAGGGCATGGACGAGCTGGTCAACGAGGCAGCCAAGCTGCGCTACATGTCCGGCGGCAAGCTGTCGGTCCCGATGGTGCTTCGCTGCCCCGTCGGAGCGACCCAGCGCGGAGCGCAGCACGCGCAGTCGCCGGAAAGCATGTTCGTCCACGTGCCCGGGCTCAAGGTCCTCTGCATCTCCGACCCGTACACCGCCAAGGGGAGCATCGTCGCCGCCTTGCGCGATCCCGACCCGGTGCTGGTCTTCGAGCACAAGCTGCTCTACGGGTCGAAAAAGCGCCAGGAGGCCGGATCGATCGACACCCGGGCGTACGTGCCCGAGGAGAGCTACGTGACCGAGGTCGGTCAGGCCCGGCTGCGGCGCTCCGGCACCGACGTCACCGTGCTGGCCACCTTCACCCAGCTGTACGCTGCGCTCGAGATCGCCGAGGAGCTCGCCGCCGAGGGCATCAGCGTCGAGGTCATCGACCCGGTCTGGCTGTCACCGTTTGACTGGGCCTCGCTCTATGAGAGCGTCGGCCGGACCAAGCGGCTGGTCGTGGCCCACGAGGCCCACCTGACCGGTGGCTGGGGTGGCGAGGTCGCCGCCCGGGTCTCGGAGAAGTTCTTCGGCGAACTGCTCGCTCCCGTCCGCCGGGTGGCGAGCAAGGACATCCCGATGCCGTTCGCGCCCTGGCTGGAGTCGGCCGTGCTGCCCAGCCGAGACGAGCTAGCGACCGCCATCCGCGATGTCTGCGCCCGCTGAGCGCACATCCCCTGCACCATTTCCCCGCACCACATTCAAGGAGGAGTCATCATGGCCGAAGCGATCATCATGCCGGAACTCGGACAGACCGTCACCGGTGGAACCATCACCGAGTGGCTGGTCGAAGAGGGCGCCACGATCGAACTCGGTGAGCCGTTGCTCACCGTCGAGACCGACAAGACCACCCTCGACGTCGAGTGCGTCGCCGAGGGCACGGTGTTGAAGCTGATGTTCCCGGCCGGCACGGATGTCGAGTCCGGCACGGTGATCGCCTACGTCGGCGAGCCGGGCGACGACATCCCGGCCTGACGGTCCGATCCGCATCCGAGGGGGTCATGTCGTGACGAACAGTGTGGTTCTCGCGTTGGATTGTGGCAGTCACGCCGTGCGATGTCTGGCTTTCGAGACCGAGACCGGGCAGTCGTACGAGTGTGCGTCGGAGGACATCCCGTTGTCCTTCCCGCGTCCGGGTTGGGTCGAGGTCGATCCCGAGGTGGTCGCGTCGTCGGCCATCCGGGTCGTCCGCTCCGGTCTCGATTGGGCCGCGGGCAGCAACCACGATGTGGTAGCAATCAGCATCGCCAACATGCGGGAGACCGCGTTCGCGTGGAGCCGGTCGCGTCAGCAGCCGCTGTATCCGGGCGTCATGTGGATGTCGAGCCAGAGCCAGCCGGTGGTGGAGCGCTGGCGGGCCCAGGGCCTCGATCCGCTGATCCGGGAGCGCACCGGGTTGAGCAACGACGCGTTCTTCTTCGGGTCGAAGGTGGCGTGGCTGCTGGAGAACGTGCCCCGGGTCGCCGCGGCGGCCGCGTACGGTGACCTCTCGGTCGGGACGGTCGACTCGTGGCTGCTGCACCGGCTCTCCGGCGGTCGCGAGCATCGCACGGACACGTCCAACGCCTCGCGCACCCAGCTGCTCGACATCCGGACCGGCGCCTGGAGCCCCGAGCTCTGCGACGCCCTCGGGGTGCCGATCGGCTGCCTGCCCCAGGTCACGCCGTCGATGGCGCCGTTCGGCGTCACCCATCCGGCGGTCTGCGGCCAGGAAATCCCACTGATCGGGGTCATCGCCGATCAACAGGCCTCGCTGCTCGGTCACGGTTGCGAGACCCGTGGGACCGCCAAGGCCACCTTCGGGACCTCCGGCGTGGTCACGGTCAACACCGGGCCCGAGGTGCCGATGATTGACGGACTGGTCACCTCGATCGGCTGGTCCGGTGGCAAGGACGGTACGGTCTACGAGATCGAGGGCTCGGCCTTCCACTCCGGTTACACGATGAGCTGGTTGTCCGAGCGCACCGGCCACCCGGTGCGCTTCGACATCGATCTCGAACCGCCGTCGATCTCCCCCCGGGACCGGGTTTACGTGTTGCCGTCGTTCACCGTGATGGGAGCACCCCGCTGGCCGCAGGGCCGGGGTGCGGCGATCACCGGACTGGCGATGGACACCACCACCTCCGACATCATGCGGGCCGGCATCGAGGCCATGGCGTTCCAGGCCTACGACCTGCTCGCGGCCATGGGCACGGCCGGTGACGCGGTGACGGAGATCAACGTCGACGGTGGCGGTGCGACCAACGACTTCCTCTGCCGACTACTGGCCGACCTGTCCGGTCGCGAGGTGGTGCGACCCGACATCCGTGAGCTGACCAGCGTGGGAGCGGCCAAGGCTGCACTCCGCGGGTTGGGTCGGACGGTCGATCCCTACTGGGCCCAGGACCGGTCCGCCGCGACCCGGTTCCGGCCCAACTCCAGCAGCACCTACGCCCGCGACGGCTACCACCGCTGGGTGGAACTCATCCATGCCGTGCTTGACGACACCCCAGTGCCCGGCCGAGCGCCGGTCGCTGTCTGACCAGACCAGAAGAGAAGCAGGTTGACATGACGGATCAACAGGAAACGCGCCGGCGTCGGCTGGCCGGACTCGACGTGCCGTTCGACGTCATCGTGATCGGTGGCGGCGCCAACGGCTGCGGCATCGCCTGGGACGCCGCGCTGCGCGGTCTGCGGGTGCTTCTGCTGGAGAAGCAGGACTTCGGGTGGGCGACCTCGGCCTGGAACAGCCGACTGATCCACGGCGGGCTGAAGTATCTGGAGAAGTACGACGTCCGGCTGGTCCGCGAGTCGCTCCGGGAGCGCGAGTGGATGCTCGGCGCCGCACCACATCTGGTCACCCCGCTGCGCTTCGTGCTGCCCTTCTACTCGCGCAACGCGCACCCGAAGACGATCCTGCGGGCCGGCCTGCTGGCCTACGACGTCTTGTCGTACGACAAGAGCACCCCGCTGCACAAGATCCACTCCGCCACCGAGACCCAACACCTGGTCCCCGGCATCGACCCCGACGGCCTCAAGGGTTCGGGCACCTACTACGACGGTCAGGTCCCGTACGCCGAGCGCCTGGTCGTCGAGATCGCGGTCGCGGCGGCTACGGCCGGGGCTACGGTGCTCAACCATGCCCAGGTGTCGCGTCTGCTGACCGAGGACGGCGCGGCCCGCGGCGTGGAGTTCGTCGACACCACGACCGGTGAGACGCACACCGCCTACGCGCCTGCCGTGGTCAACGCCGCCGGACCGTGGGTCGATGCCGTGCTGACCGGTCTCGGCACCCCGCGCAAGCCGATGATGGGCGGCACCAAGGGCACCCACCTGATCGTCGACCCGTTCCCGGGGGCACCGACCGACTCGGCGATGTACTACGAGGCGCTCACCGACGGCCGGCCGATGATGATCATCCCCTGGCTCGGGCGCTACATCATCGGCGCGACCGACGTGCGCTTCGACGGCGAGCTCGACACCGCCTCGATCGACGACGACGAACTGCGCTACATCCTGCACGAGACCAACCGGATCATCCCGGAGGCGAAGCTGAGCGCCGACGACGTGCTCTGGAGCTACACCGGGGTCCGGCCACTGCCCTATCAGGCCGCCGGCCCCACCGGAGACATCACCCGCCGCCACATCGTCCACCATCACGTCGGCGACACCGATCAGCCGTTGAACGGTCTGTTCTCGGTGATCGGGGGCAAGCTGACCACCTTTCGGGCGTTGGCCGAACACGTGGTGGACGACGTGCTGAAGAACGGTGAGTTCTCGACCAAGCGGAAAAGCCCGACCAGGCTGCACCGCTTCCCCGGTGCGCAGACCGCCGACCTCGAGCGCTTCCAGACAGAGTTCCGCCGCACCTCGACGCTGCCTGCCGACACCGTCGAGCGGCTCCTGGCCCTCTACGGCACCCGGGCCGAGCAGATCGCCACCGCGGTCCACACCGACCCCGAGCTGGCGCGGCCGGTCGGTGACGTGCCCGGGTTGATCGTGGCCGAGATCGCGTACGCGGTCCACGTCGAGGACGCCGTCACCCTGAACGACGTCGTCGCCCGCCGCATCATGACCGGAATCGACGGCGATCTCGGTCGGTCCTCACTCGACGCGGTCGCGGCGGTGGTCGCCGATCAGCTCGACTGGTCGGCTGCACGGGTGGCCGAGGAGATCGCCGGCTATCACCGCTACATCACCAAGCTGACCCAGACCGTTGCGGTCAGCTCCGGCCCGGCGGTCTGACACACCCATGGAATCCCGTCATTTCTCTTGAGTGACGGTATGTCCCCCGCCGTCAATCGATGTCAAAAGGGTGATCGGGAGGCGGGCTCGGACCGGATTCAGGGTGGGTGGCGGTCCCAGCGACATGGAACCGCTCGGCTGATCCCCGCCGGCGACGGCTGGCAGGATCGGGGTTCCGGACACGAAGGGAAGTGAGGGTGCCGGTGAGGACAGCGCGGCTCCGCGAGCGCAGCCGGCTGGTGCGGCTGTGGCGGCTGGTCCGGACACGACGCCCGCGGACCTTCAACGAGAAGGTCCGCTACAAGATGCTCCGCGACCACCGCCCCCTGCTCGTCACCTTCGCCGACAAGGCCGCGGTTCGCGAGCACGTCGCGGCGCTCGGCGGGGCGGACTACCTGCCCGAGGCGTACGCGGTGCTCGACGATCCGATCGAGCTGATCGATCTCGAGCTGCCGGCATCCTTCGTGGTCAAGCCGACCCACGGCAGTGGCGCGGTCATCGTGGTCTCGCCCGCGGCCCCGGCCGACGCCCGATTGCCGGAGCGCGACGGGTCCTGGGTCTACTGCCACGTCCGGCCCGAGGCCGCCGACCGACACCGGATCGCCGAGCTGGCCGAGGAATGGCTCGACCAGCTCTACGGCCAGGGCCCGAACAAGGAGTGGGCGTACGGGCCGGTCCCCCGCCGGATCCTGGTCGAGGAGCGGCTGGTCGCCCCGGATCACGGCATCCCGGACGACTACAAACTCTTCGTCTTCCACCAGCAGGTGCGCTTCATCCAGCTCGACACCGGCCGGTTCGGCGGGCGGACCCAGGACTTCTACACCCCGGACTGGCGGCATCTCGAGCTCAGCGGCGGACCGGCCTGGTCGCCGACCCCGCAGCCCCGACCGGAGCGGCTCGAGGAGATGATCGCGCTCGCCGAGACCTGGAGCGCGGGGACCGACTTCGTCCGCGTCGACCTCTATCACCTGCCCGACCGGATCGTCTTCGGCGAGTTGACCAGCTATCCCGCCGGCGGTCACAGCCCGTTCTTCCCCGAGAGCTTCAACCTCGAATTCGGCCGCCACTGGACCGTGCCCCGCTCCTACCGCTGAAGGCGACTGGATCCGGCCCGACGGGTAGCTATTACGGTGAGGGTTTGTGCGCTCAGGGCGAGTGCACAGGAGGAGGTCCAGATGTCCACGGTGGTCGTGACCGGCGGTTCCGGCAAGCTCGGGCGGGCCTGCGTGACTCATCTGAGCGAATCGGGTTGGGACGTGGTCGTCTTCGACCGGGTGCACCCGGGTCTGGACGTCACCTACGTACCGGTCGACCTGACCGACTACGGCCAGGTGCTCGACGCCATGCTCGGGGTCGAGGAGCGCTATCCGAGCGTCGATGCGCTGGTCCATCTGGCCGCCATCCCGGCTCCCGGTCTGGCCCCCGATCACGCGACCTTCGCCAACAACATGAACGCGACCTGGAACGTGGTCAGCGCCGCCCGTCGGGCCGGCATCACCAACATCGTCTGGGCCTCGAGTGAGACCGTGCTCGGGCTGCCCTTCGACACCCCGCCGCCCTACGTCCCGGTCGACGAGGACTACTCGCCGCGGCCGGAGTCCACCTACTCGCTGACCAAGACCATGGAAGAGACCATGGCCGCGCAGCTCTGCCGGTGGGACCCGGCGCTGAAGATGATCGGGCTGCGGTTCTCGAACGTGATGTATCCCGAGGACTACGCCGCCTTCGCCGACCACCAGGACGACGCGGCCCGGCGCAAGTGGAATCTCTGGGCCTACATCGACGCCCGGGATGGCGCTCAGGCCGTCCGGCTGGCGCTCGAATCCGAGCTGACCGGGTGCGAGATCTTCGTCATCGCCAACGCCGACACGGTGATGGAGCGCCCGAACGCCGAACTCCTGGCCGAGTGCTTCCCCGACGTCGAGATCCGCGGCGAGGTCGGCCCGCACCAGACCCTGCTGTCGATCGACAAGGCCCGTCGCGTGCTGGGCTTCGACCCCCAGCACAGCTGGCGGAACCCGGTCGATGTGGGGGGACGCCCCACACCCTCCGCCTGACCGGTCCAGGCCGGCGCTCGTCGCGGTCGGACATTCACCCATCACGATCGATGATGCCGGGGTGACGGCGACGCGGGCCGACGCTGCGGGTCAGGTCGGCGCGAAGCCCGTGGTTGCGCGGACGATCAGCTCACACTCCAAGACGATCTGCCGATCGGGTCGTTGGGGATCGAGCAGCAGTCGACCGATCTCCCGACCCTTCTCGGTGATGGGTTGTCGCACCGTCGTCAGTCCGTGCCATTCGGCGGCGGGGATGTCGTCGAAGCTGGCCAGCGAGATGTCGGTTGGGACGTCGACGCCGGCGGCGGTCAGCACCCGGAGGACGCCGATGGCCAGCACGTCGCTCATGGCCACGATGGCGGACGGTCGCTCGGGTCGCTCGAGGAACCAGCGGGCCGCCCGCTCGCCCGAGGCCTCGGCGTTGTGACCGGCAGAGATGACGGTGACCTCGGCGTCGGGCATGGCGGTCAGCACCCCGTTCAACCGGTCATGGCAGTCGACGCAGCTGACCTCGCGGACGTCGATCGGCACCGGATCCGTGCCCGGCGGCTCGGTGGTGTCGATGATGACGCCGACCCGACGGTGGCCGAGGGCCCGCAGGTGCTCACCCACCAGGGCCCCCGCGGCGCGGTCGTCGATGGCCACGTACGCGGTGTCGGGGTCGTCGCTGATGTGGGTGGTGAGCACCGGAAGCCCGCGGGCCCGGGCCAGCAGGTAGCCCGGATGGTCCTCGGCCAGACACAGACCGGTGATCGCATCGACGGCCGCCTCGCGCAGCGCGGTCACATCGGTCTCCACACCCATCTCGGCGATCGGCAGCAGAGTGACGCTGGTCCGGGCCTGTTCCAGCACCTCGGTCAGACCGGCGAGGAAGCCGATCGCGTACGGATCGGAGAAGGCGTAGGACAACCGACCGGTCAGGATCACCCCGACCGCGTTGTGCTTGCCGCGGCGTAACGCGCGGGCCGCCGCATCCGGGCCCGCATAACCGAGCTCGAGGGCCTTGGCCAGGATCGACCGGCGTAATTCCTCCGACAGCTGGTCGGGGCGGTTGTAGGCGTTCGACACGGTGGCGGCGGACACGCCGAGCGCCTCGGCCACCGTCTTCAGCGTCACCCGACCCATGACGTCATCCTCGCAACTGTCGGCGGGCGAGCGCGATCATGCCCACCGCTCCCAGCGTGGTCAGTCCGGCCGGGAGGACGAAGACCTCGGGCAGCCCGAGCCGGTCGACGCCCAGCCCACCGATCGCCCCGCCGACGGCACCGGCCAGCATCATGGCGCTCATGAACAGGCTGGATGCGGTCCCGACGCCCTGCGGATAGAGCGCCTGGGCCACGCTGATCCCGACGGCGGCGAGCGTCGCCCACAACACCGCGGTCAGCAGCTGGCCGGCGAACAGTCCGACGACATCCGTGCTGGTCGCGTACGTGATGTAGGCCCCGATGCCGAAAAGACAGCCCGCGACCAGCACCCGTAGGCCGCCGTAACGATCGGCCAGCCAGGCGGTCAACGGCATCAGGATGAACTCGAGCAGCGGCTGGACCGCGATGACGAGGCCGCGTACGCCGTCGCTGACCTTCAGCTCGTCGGCCATATAGAGCGGCAGGTAGGCGAACTTGATGGTGTCGCCGCTCATCACCAGCACGCAGAGCCCGATGAAGAAGAACAGCGGGCCCATCCCGGCGAAGCGCCGGGTGGAGACCACGTCGCCGTCGGTCGGCACCGCCACAAACCGGGTCACCTGCTGGCGACCGAGCGGAATGAGCTGGCCGAGCACGCAGACCGAGGTACCGACGAGCAGCGCGCGCAACCCGTACACGCTCCCGAACCAGCTGCCGAGCACAGGACCGATCACCCAGCCGGCGGTGAACGCCATCCGGATGATCGACACCACCCGGTTGTCGGCGGTGGTGGGCCGGCGGTTGAGCTCGTCGCGGGTCGCGGCGAACAGCTGACCCGCCCCGGCGGAGGAGATGCTGAGGACCACGGCGCTGATCACGAACGGCATCCAGATCGCGGTGGCCAGGGCCATCGCGAGCCAGCCGAGACCACCGGCCAACACGCAGATCCGGAAGATCACCAGTCGATCCCGGCTGCGGTCCGACATCGAGCCGACCACCAGCCCCGCGATCGGGGCGGCGACGTTGGTCAGGTAGAACAAGCCGGCCACCGGCAGCGAGGCGCCGAGCTCCCGCACCAGATACAGGGTGAGCTGCGGGGTGGCGGCGGAGAAACCGATACCGCTCAGCAGCAGGGCGAGAAAGGCCGAGCGGAAGAACCGGTGGCCCAGCACGATCTGCAGCGCCGACGGTTCGGCGGGACTCCCGGAGCGGTCCGGAACGCCAACCGACGACCGTTCCTGGTCAGGAGCGGCCGTCGGTCGGGAACGACTGGGTGAGCGGGTCACGGTCAGCGGGTGCGACGGGCGACACCGCGGACCAAGCGCCGGAAAGCACCGGGTCCGGACTCCTCGATCACCGGAGCGCCCGGCATGGCCGAACTGGCGAGCGAACGGCTCGGCTGCAGCGTGGCCCACGGAACTACGGTCATCATGATGGATCCTCTCTGCGATCTCGGCGGGACTGGCGTCGGGATCTGTATCGTTTAAGTGCTTCCACTCTAAATCGATACAGAAGGCTCGACAAGTATTTTCCGACGTGACCTACGGCACTTCGCCTTGCGCCACGAGTTCGGCAAGCCGTGCACTGGGCACGTAGACGCTCATGCGTGCTCCCTCGGTGGACCGATCCTGCCACGGGCGCAGAATGGCGCCATGCGCATCGCTTTGTTCGGCACCGGGATCATGGGCGCGGGGATGGCCACCTGCCTGCTCCGGGCCGGTCACCGGGTCACCGTCTGGAACCGTAGTAAGGACAGGACCGAGCCGCTGGCTGCGGCGGGAGCCGAGGTGGCCGAGGATCCGGCGGGCGCAGCGGCCGGCGCCGAAGTCCTGGTCACGATGCTCTACGACGAGGACGCCATCGCCGCCGTGATGGCCGAGGCGTTGCCGGCAGCCGGGTCCGATGCCTGGTGGATCCAGAGCAGCACGATCGGCCGACCGGGGGCCGAACGGACCGCCGCCCTCGCGGCGGAGCACGGAACCGGCTACCTCGATGCCCCGGTCCTGGGCACCCGCAAGCCGGCCGAGACCGGTCAGCTCGTGGTGTTGGTGTCCGGGCCGAACCCCTTGATCGAACGGTCGGGCGCGGTCTTCGACGCGGTCGGCAGCCGCACCCTCACCGTCTCGGAGACCCCGGGGGACGCCTCCGCGCTCAAGCTCGCGTGCAACGCCTGGGTCGCCTCGGTCAACGCCGCGACGGCGCAGTCGATCGCGCTGGCCCGAGCGTCGGGTCTCGATCCGCAGCTCTTCCTCGACGCCATCTCCGGCGGCGCGGTCGATTCGCCCTACGCCCAGCTCAAGGGCGGTGCGATGATCTCCGACTCCTTCCCCACCTCGTTCGCGCTCGACGGGGTGCGCAAGGATCTCGGCCTGATCGGCGCCGCGGCGAGTGAGGTCGGGGTGTCGACCGCGCTGATCGACGCCTTGGCTGCGACCTACGCCGTCGCCTCGGACCGTGGCCATGGCGGGGCCGACATGGCCGCGGTGGTTCACGGTTTCGACCGGACCTGAGTCGCGGTCGAGGACGAGGCACCAGCGATGAGCGTGCGGATCGTGGCACTGTCGGACACCCACAGCCCGCGCTTCTGGAAGGTCTGCCCGCCCGCGGTCGCCGAGCACCTGACCGAGGCCGACCTGATCCTGCACGCCGGCGACGTGTGCACGCCGGACGTGCTCGACCTGCTGGCCGACTTCGCGCCCGTCCGCGTCGTGCTCGGCAACAACGATGGACCGGACGTGGCGGCCTGGGGAGCTCCGGAGACCGCCGAGTTCGACGTCGAGGGGCTGGCAGTGGCGATGATCCATGACAGCGGCGCATCGGCGGGGCGCTTACCGCGGCTGCGCCGCCGGTTCCCCGGGGCCGATCTGGTCGTCTTCGGGCACTCGCACATACCGCTGGATCAGGCCGACGGCGGGCTGCGGATCTTCAACCCGGGCTCGCCCACCGACAAGCGGCGGCAGCCGTTCGGCACGCTCGGCCGCCTCCGGGTCGACGACGGCGTGCTGACCGAGGCCCGGGTCGTAGCGCTCCCGGCGTGGCGACCCACCCGATGAACGAGGACTGATGCAGACCTTCCTTCCGTACGCCGACTTCGCCCGCTCGGTCGCCGTCCTGGACAACAAGCGCCTGGGCAAGCAGCGGGTCGAGACCCTGCAGATCTTCGCGGTGCTGGTCGGTCGCCGCTGGAACCGGACCGGTCCGGTCGCGGTGATCGAGGCGTACGAACCCAAGGCCTGGCGCAACCACCCGGCGGTCCTCGGCTGGGTCGGCTACGAGGCCGGGCTGCTCGAATACCAGGAGGCGACCTGCGCGGAGTGGACCGGGCGCGGGTTCGCCGACACCTGCCTGGCCAGCACCACCGCGCTCTTCGAGGCCAGCGGTCGCCCGACCGAACGGAGGCGACCGGCCTGGACCAGCGACCCCGCCGTCCACCGTTCGCACCAGTCGAACCTGATCCGCAAGGACCCCGAGTTCTACGCGCCGCTCTTTCCCGGCGTCCCGGACGACCTCGACTACGTCTGGCCGGCGTCGATCGAGCGGCGGGGGCGAGAATGACGCCGTGACCATCGGGCCGAGCGTGGCTCCGGCTCGGCTACGCGTCGGGCGGGATCGCGACCGGGGCGTTCGGGACCGTGCCCGGACTGCTGCTGCTCCCCGACGAGCCGCTGGATGTCGTCACCCTGGCCGGGTCGATGAAGTCCCTACTCGCCGCCGCCTCGCTTGCCCTGTGCGAAGCAGTGCTGGTCGGCTTCGTCCAGCGGTTGAGCCGGCCTCAGCGCTCGTCGTCGGTCGCGCCGTAGGCAAGCGTTTCCTGCTCGAGGACGTCGGCCGCATCCGCCTCACGGAGGCCCACTGCGGCGTCGCCGGCCAACTGGCCCGGTTCACCCTCCTGCTCAGCGGCCGGATCGGCGTCGACGGTCTGCTCGACGAAGTCGGCAGCGTTGATCTCGTCGGTCGGGACCACGTCCGGGGTGCTGCTGGTCATGGGGACTCCTTGCCGTCGGCCGGTGGGGCCGCACTTTTAATCGGTTGCCGGTCGGTGACCGGACTGCTTAACCTGAGGCAACTTACGCGACCGCATATCCGACGAACTCCGAGAGGGGTGCTCCTTGATCCGATCCGCTGATATTTCCGGCGCCTGCGTGGGGGCGCCGACCCTCGCCCCGCGCGCCTGATCCACACCCGATCACTCGCACGTTTCTCATCCTGGGAGTTCTCACCATGTTGTATCCGTATGAATCGCCTCAGCCTCGGCTGAGTCAGCTCGCTGCCGAGCGACACGCGCAACTGAGCGCAGTCAGCGAGGCCCGGCACCGGTCGCGCAAACGACTGGGCCAGCGACCGCAGCCCGAAGCCCGCTGACCGGGCTACCCGGTCGCGAGCAGCGCCGGCGACGACCGGACCGGCGGGGTGTGTGTGGGGTCGCCCTCCACCAAGACACCGCTCAGCGACGGCGGGCCGTGCCGAAGATGCTTCGTACGATCTCCCGGCCGGCCGTCCGCGCGAACTGCTTGAACGCCGTCGAGCCGGTGACCTGCTGGAGCACCGACTTCTCCTGACGCGATCGGGTCCCACCCGATCGGGCCGGGGGACGGCTTTCCCGCTCGGCCCGGGCCCGGGCCTCGGCTTCGGCCTTGGCCCGGGCCCGCGCGTCGGCATCCGCCTGTTTGGCGTCGGCCTCAGCCCGCTGAGCGGCATCGGCAGTCTGGCGCTCGCGCTCGGCCGACTCGGCCCCGGCCTGCAGCTTCCGGGCCAACATCTCCTGCGCCGAATCGCGATCGATCGCCTGACCGTACTTGGCCATCAACCCCGACTGGGCGATCCCCGGCCGCAGCACCTCCTCCGGTGTCGGCGCCATCAGCGACTGGGGAGCCCGCATCCGGGTCCAGGCCACCGGGGTCGGGGTCCCATCGGGATCCATCACCGTGACGATCGCCTCGCCGATCCCCAGCTGCTGCAACGTCTCGGCCAGGTCGTAGTGCGACTTGGGGAAGGTGGCCACGGTCTGCTTGAGCGCCTTGGACTCGTTCGGGGTGTGGGCTCGCAGCTGGTGCTGGACCCGTGAGCCGAGCTGGGCCAGCACGGCCTCGGGCACGTCCTTCGGGGTCTGGGTGACGAAGAAGATGCCGACCCCCTTCGAGCGGACCAACCGGACGGTCTGGGCGATGGCCGACAGGAACGCCTTCGACGCGTCGGCGAAGAGCAGGTGCGCCTCGTCGAAGAAGAAGACCAGCTTGGGCTTGTCGATATCACCGACCTCGGGTAGCTCGTGGAAGAGATCGGCCAGCAGCCACATCAGGAAGGTCGAGAAGACGGCCGGTCGCTCGACCAAGTTGGGCAGTTCGAGCAGCGAGACCACACCCCGTCCGTCCCGGGTCACCCGCAACAGGTCGGCGGTGTCGAACTCGGGCTCGCCGAAGAACTGGTCGGCACCCTGGTCGGAGAAGGTGATGAGGGTTCGGAGGATGACCCCGACCGTGGCGGCGCTCAGCCCGCCGATCGACTTCAACTCGGCCTTGCCCTCGTCATCGGTCAGGTGGGTGAGGACGGCGCGCAGATCCTTGAGATCGAGCAGCGGCAACCCGGCCTGGTCGGCGTAGTGGAACACGAGTCCGAGCGAGGATTCCTGGACCTCGTTGAGCCCCAGGACCTTGGCCAGCAGCACCGGCCCGAACGAGCTCATCGTGGCCCGGAGCGGGATGCCCAGACCCTGGCCCCCGAGCGCGAAGAACTCGGTCGGGCAGCCGCGGGGCTCCCAGCTCTGGCCGATCTTCGCGGTCCGCGCGAGCAACTTCTCGCTCGACTGACCCGGAGACGCGATCCCCGAGAGATCGCCCTTGATGTCGGCGGCGAAGACCGGGACGCCGGCCGCCGAGATCTGCTCGGCCATCAACTGCAGCGTCTTGGTCTTCCCGGTGCCCGTCGCGCCGGCCACCAGCCCGTGCCGGTTGAGCATGCTGACCGGGATGCGTACGCCCACCGAGGGGACCGGGCTGTCGTCCTGCATCAGCACGCCGAGCTCGATCGCCGGCTCGTCGAAGGTGTAGCCGCGCTGGATGGCCACCACCTCCTCCGGGAGGATCGTCGCGTCCGGGGTTTCGGGCTGGTTCATGTGCAGAATCGTAACGAGCACCGCGTCACGGCCTCGCACAATCGCCGTGCCGGCCAGCACGGGTGCACTAGGGTGAGGGAGTGATTTTCAAGCGCGTCGGGGACCTGCGGCCGTATCCGGATCACGGATACGTGCAGAAGCAGTGGGCGGCCATCGCCCCTCAGCAGGTGCGTCTGGACCAGCTGGTCACCACCAAGCGGACGCTCGATCTCGAGGCGCTGCTCGAAGAGGATTCGACGTTCTACGGTGATCTGTTCGCCCACGTCGTTTCGTGGCGCGGCGAGCTGTATCTCGAGGACGGCCTGCACCGTGCCCTCCGGGCGGCGCTCCAACAACGACAGACGATGCACGCGCGGGTTCTGGACCTGAAATAGCGAGCGTCCAGGGTAGGCTCACGCGCACTGTCGATGCCCATCGGCGGCCCGCATCGGGGCGGAGCTAGACGCGAAGGAGCTCGACGTTGATCGGTCGGATCTTCCGGGTCGTCCGAACGCCGCTCACCCTGCTCCTGCTGCTCGGCGTCCTGCTCTACGGCGCCTGGTGGGGCTACAACAACATCATCCAGCCGGTTCCGCCCGCGCCCGAGCCGCCCTGTGTCGAGCAGACTCTGGCCAAGGGCCAGCTCAAGACCAGCCAGATCACCGTGCGGATCTTCAACGGTGGCGACCGCAAGGGACTCGCGGCCGAGGTCGGCCGCTCATTGCGCGGCAAGGGGTTCAAGGTCGCG
The DNA here is from genome assembly GCA_963815905.1 of uncultured Actinomycetota bacterium. GTDB lineage: Bacteria > Actinomycetota > Actinomycetes > Propionibacteriales > Propionibacteriaceae > Microlunatus. The sequence goes on from CAWFIO010000023.1 coordinate 84,300, forward strand.
CTGACCACCAACACCCAGGAGCGGGTCCAGAAGACGGTGATCGTCGGCGCCAGTCCCGACGCCCCCGAGGTCAAGTTCGTGAAGACCTTCCTCAAGGACGCCGTCGTTCGCACCGAGGCAGCCAAGGCGATCGACCACTCCGTCGACATCCTGGTGGGCAACCGCTACGGCGGCTTCAACAAGAAGGCCAAGACCACGTACAAGATCAGCAGCGCCAGCGTCTGCCTGCCCTCGCAGGCCGCCAGCACCCCCGCCCTCGGCGGCTGACCCCGCACAGCCGCGTACGGCTACTCCCGGCTCCGGTCGGCGGGGCAGTCGCTGACGATCAGCGGTCGCCGCGCCAGCGGGCGAGCCGACCGCCGCGGGCCAGAGCGCGGATCCGCTGCTCGGTGTTCACCCGCTGCGATTCCGGGGTGACGATCAACAACTCGTCGCCGACCTTGATGCGTTCGCGTTCGGCGGGGGCGAAGGGGCGTTCGCCGCGGATGATCAACGAGACCACCGTGTGCCTGGGCAGCCGCAGTTCGCCGATCTCGACCCCGGCCAGCCGCGAGCCTTCGGGGATCCGCACCTGCAGCAGGTCCGCCGAGATCTTGTCCAACGGGGCGGCCTCGACCTCGACCTCCTGCGCCTCGGCGTCGTCGATGAGCCCGAGTCGACGGGCGATGACCGGCAGCGTCGGAGCCTGCAGGCAGGTGAAGATGATCACGAAGACCAGCACCACGTCGAAGAGGAATTCCGCGCCCTCGATGTGATCGGCCAGCGGGATGGTCGCCAGCACGATGGGCACGGCGCCGCGCAGCCCCGCCCAGGACAGGAACACCTGTTCTCGCGGTGGCAGCTTGAACGGCAGCGCCGAGACCGCGACCGAGATCGGCCGGGCGATGAAGGTCAGGAACAAGCCGGCGGCCAACGCGGTGAGAGCCGCGTTGAGCGTCACCCGCTCGGGGAAGGCCAGCAGTCCGAGCATCACGAACAGCCCGATCTGGGCGATCCAGCCGATTCCCTCGACGAAGCTGCGGGTGGCGGCGCGGTGCGGGAGTTGAGCGTTGCCGAGCATCAGCGAGCACGCGTACACCGCGGCGAACCCGCTGGCGTGCACCGTCGCGGTGAGGCTGTAGGTGAAGATGGCCCACACCAGCGTGGCCAGCGGATAAAGGCCGGAGGACGGCAGTGCGACCCGACGCAGGATCTGCACACCGATCCAGCCGAGCCCGAGACCGAGGGCGACGCCCCCGATCAGCTCCGCAACGATCACCGCGACCATCACCAGCGGCCCGCTGTGACCGTGGCCGGCCGCGGTGGCGCTGGCCAGGGTGACCAGCAGGACGGTGGGGGCGTCGTTGAGACCGGACTCGGCCTCGAGCGCGCCCCGCAACCGGCTGGGGATGGGCACCCGACGCAGCACCGAGAACACGGCGGCGGCGTCGGTGGGTGAGGTGACCGCGCCGAGCAGCACGGCGATCCACGGCTCGAGCCCCAGGACGTAGACGCCGAACAGCGTCATCAGTCCGACGCTGAGCCCGACCCCGACCGTGGCCAGGGCACCGGCGAGCGCGGTCGAGGCCCTGATCTCCGACCATTTGGTCGTGAGACCGCCCTCGGCCAGGATCACCACGAGTGCGGCGAACGCCAACGCCTTGGCCAGGTAGGGGTCGTTGAAACTGATCCCGATCCCGGAATCGCCGAGGACCATCCCCATCCCGAGGAACAGCAGCAGCGAGGGCAACCCGATCCGGGTGCCGATCCGAGCGGCGACGATCGCGACGATCAGCACGACGGCGCTCACCAGCAGGATGGCGTCGATGTCGATCGGCATGCGCACATCCTCCCGGACTGATGTTGCGCCCAGGTCAACAGAACTGAACGGGCAAATGGTGCCCCCGGTCGGTCAGCGACGACGCGTGCGCCGGGCCCTGACCTCCCTGAGAATGGCACGATGCCCCGTCGTGGGACGGGGCATCGAAGCCATCTGGCGGTGGCGGCGGGATTTGAACCCGCGGAGGTTTTACCCTCACGCGCTTTCGAGGCGCGCTCTTTAGGCCGCTCAGACACGCCACCGCGGGGAAGATTACCCAACCGGCGGTGTCCGGCGCGAATCGAATCCGCGGGTCGGACCGCCCGGAGGGCCGCGAGTCCCCCATCGGGGCAGTTCAGGGCGGGGTGGCCGAGCCGGATTCGGGGAATCTGGATCAACGGAGGTAGTTACGCCGTGAGTACCCGGCGTAAGTACCTCCGATAATCGAGGGCGGCTCAACGCGCGGCGAAGAAGGCCGACAGCAGCGCCGCACAGTCCCGTTCTCGAATCCCGGCGCGGACCTCGACCCGGTGGTTCAGCCGGGGATCGCGTACGACGTCGAACAGCGACGCGATCGCCCCGGCCTTCTCGTCGTACGCCCCGAAAACCAGGGTGCCCACCCGTGCGAGCACCAGGGCGCCGGCGCACATGGCACAGGGTTCGAGGGTGACGACCAGGGTGTGGTCGACCAGCCGCCAGTCGCCGAGTGCGGCCGCGGCCGCACGCAACACCAGGACCTCCGCGTGCGCAGTCGGATCACGGCGGAGTTCGCGCTCGTTGCCCGCGGCGGCCACCACCTGGTCGGCCGGGTCCAGCAGGACGGCGCCGATCGGCACATCACCGTGCTGCTCGGCACGCCGGGCCTGATCGAGGGCGAGGTCCATCGCCCGGTCCCACCGACCGGGCATCGATCAGCCCCGGTAGACCGAACCGACGATGGTCGAATACTGCGGGTTGAGCCGTAGCCGATCGGCGATGTGCATCAGCATCTGCGGACTGTTGAGGTCGAGGTTCCCGACCAGGTTGAGCAGGTCGAGCTCGGTGATCGCGGCATCCGACAGGATGTTGAGGTCGCCCAGAGGCTCGTCGGCATCCTCGTCGTCCTCGTCCGGGATGTCCTCGTCCAGGTAGTCAGCCACATCACGCGCGATCGGCCAGTCGGCGGCGAAGCTGCCGTCGGAGAGCACCACCGAGACCCGCATCCCGCGGACCCGGACCAGCACGAAGACCTCTTCGATGAGGCTGACCATCCCGAGCGCGCCCGAGTCGGCCGGCAGCCGACGCAACTGCAGGATCAGCCGATTCAGATCGTTGGCCAGGTCTTTCGCCAGGGCGACAACCATCAACTGGCCTTCTTCGCGATAGGCGGCCACGACGAAATCGATCTCGTCCTCGTCGGCGTCCTCGAGGTCGTCGTCGAGCTCCTCGTCGTCCTCGTCGTCCTCGTCGTGGAGATCGACATCGGCGTCGCCCCGGCCCGCGCCTTCCAGATCGAACGACTCGTACTCCTCGCCGTCAATATCCGACATGATCCCTCCTCACGTGAGCGTTTTCTCGCAGCCGGGTTCTATGGTGTCAGACGTTCGGCCCCCGACGGAGCCTGCTCCCCCACCACCGAGGCCGACTCGCTACCGTTCGCGGTGTGGAACTGCGCATCGTCGATCACCCTCTGGTTGCCCACAAGCTCACCGTGCTGCGGGATCGGGAGACCGACTCGCCGACCTTCCGCCGGCTGACCGAGGAGCTCGTCACCCTGCTGGCCTACGAGGCGACCCGGGAGATCCGGGTGAGCGAGTGCGTGGTCGAGACCCCACTGCAGTCGGCCATCGGGGTGAATCTGTCGGCCCCCCGACCGCTGGTGGTCCCGATCCTGCGCGCCGGGCTCGGCATGCTCGAGGGGATGACCCGGCTGATGCCGACCGCCGAGGTCGGCTTCCTGGGCATGGTCCGCAACGAGCAGACCCTCGAGGCCACCACGTACGCCGAACGTCTCCCGGCCGACCTCTCCGGACGGCAGTGCTTCCTGCTCGATCCGATGCTGGCCACCGGCGGGACCCTGGCCTCGGCGGTCCGCTTCGTCGTCGACCGCGGCGCCGACCACATCACCTGCATCTGCCTGCTCGCCGCCCCCGAGGGCATCGCTCGGGTCAGCGCCCTGCTCGACGACCTGCACGTCCCGTGCACCCTGGTCGTCGCCGGCGTCGACGAGCGCCTGAACGATGTCGGCTACATCATCCCCGGCCTCGGCGACGCCGGCGACCGCCTCTACGGCGTCGTCTGAGCCTCCCATCCTGAACCTTCGCGTCTACGGTCACTCGTCGAGCGCGAGTAGCACGCCCCACTAGAAGTAGTACGGAAAGGGACTCCAGTCGGGGGCGCGCTTCTCCAGGAAAGCGTCGCGACCTTCGACGGCCTCGTCGCCCATGTAGGCCAGGCGGGTGGCTTCGCCGGCGAAGACCTGCTGGCCGACCAGGCCGTCGTCGATGGCGTTGAAGGCGAACTTGAGCATCCGTACGGCGGTGGGCCCCTTGCCGCAGACCTTGCGTCCCCACTCCAGACCGACCGCCTCGAGTTCGTCGTGCGGGACGACCGCATTGACCATGCCCATCCGGTGGGCGGCCTCGGCGTCGTAGACGTCACCCAGGAAGAAAACCTCCCGGGCGAACTTCTGGCCGACCTGGCGGGCGAGGTAGGCCGAGCCGAATCCGCCGTCGAAGCTGCCGACGTCGGCGTCGGTCTGCTTGAACCGGGCGTGCTCGGCGCTGGCCAGGGTGAGGTCGCAGACCACGTGCAGGCTGTGCCCGCCGCCGGCCGCCCACCCGTTGACCAGGGCGATCACCACCTTGGGCATGAAGCGGATGAGTCGCTGCACCTCGAGGATGTGCAGCCGCCCGAGTTGCGCCGGATCGACCGACTCGGAGGTGTCGCCCCCGGCGTACTGATAGCCGGCGCGACCGCGGATCCGCTGGTCGCCGCCGCTGCAGAAGGCCCAGCCGCCGTCCTTGGGTGACGGTCCGTTGCCGGTCAGCAGCACGGCGCCGACGTCGGACGTCATCCGGGCGTGGTCGAGCGCGCGGTAGAGCTCGTCGACGGTGTGCGGTCGGAAGGCGTTACGGACCTCGGGTCGGTCGAACGCGATCCGGACCACCCCGGCGTCGGCCGCCCGGTGATAGGTGATGTCGGTGAAGTCGAATCCCTCGACCTCGTGCCAGGTCGCCTCAGGCGCTCGCGGGTTCACGCCGCAACGCTACCGAGACCTCGTACGACGGTCGCCGTCGAGAGGTTCCACCTGGTGAACGCGGGCAGCCACGCCGTTGTGACGAGTCCCCGCGAGACCCGCGTCCTCCAGGCTTCCGCCTGCCGATCCATGACTGTCCCCTGACGAGACCGGCGGAATCCCCCCAACGAGCAGTTCCCGAGCAAGACGTGCAATTCCTGGAGCTGCCGACACCCGATCATCACGCTCGAACGGTTGTGGGAACACCAACAACGGGCGGACAATGACCACGCAGAGGGCGTGCGAAAACGAGGAACGGGCAGAGGCGGACCACCGCCTCGTGAGGTAGCGCAGACATGAGTCACTTCGGCGACGAGCTGCGTCGACTGCGCCGTGCCACCGGCCTGTCGCAGGAGTCGTTGGCCGCCCGGGCCGGCCTCAGCCCGGAGGCGGTGTCGCTGCTCGAACGCGGCCGCCGATCACCGCGACTCACCACCATCCGGCTCATCGCCGAGGGCCTGCACCTGCCCGAATCCGACCGCGCCGCGCTGTTCGCCGCCGCGCAACCCAGCGAACCGACGGCCCAGCCGCTGCCGAGCTTCCCGAACGCCCTGATCCACCGCGAGACCGATCTGGCCGCGCTGTCGGTCCTGGCCGACCGTCCCGACGTTCGGTTGATCACCGTCCTGGGTCCGGGCGGGGTGGGCAAGACCCGGATCGCGGTCGAGTACGCCCGCCGCCACACCGCCGACTTCCCCGACGGCACCCATTGGCTGCCCGTCGGTCCGTTGGTCGATGGCGCCATGGTCGTGCCGGCGATGGCCGGAGCCCTCGGCGTACGCGCCACGCCCTATCCCGAGATCGACGATGTCGTGGAGCGACTGCGGCCGCAGAACGCGCTGGTGATCATCGACAACGCCGAGCACCAGCTCGCCGAGTGCCGCGCTGTCTGCCGGGCGTTGCTGGCCGGCGCACCCGAGGTGATGATCGTGGTCACCAGCCGGCATCTGATCGAGGTGCCGGGCGAGGCGGCCTTCAGCGTCGCACCGCTGGCCCTGCCCGACCCCGCCGGGAGCGCGGACGAGGTCGCGGCCAGTCCTGCGGCCCAGCTGTTCCTGAGCCGCGCCGGGATGACGGCGCTCAGCGCGGCCGACCGCGATGCGGTGGTCCGGCTCTGCCACCGGCTCGACGGACTCCCGCTGGCCCTCGAGCTGGCGGCCGCGCGGACCAACGTGCTCACCGTCGGCGAGCTGGCCGCGGCGCTCGACGACCGGCTCGCCATCCTCGCGACCAGCGGCCCCCGCGGCGACGAGCACCTGGTCGACGCCATGGTGAGCTGGAGCTATCACACCCTCGACGACCGCGAACGCGGGTTGTTCGAGCTGCTGGCCGTGTTCACCGCGGGCTTCGACCGCGAGGCCGTGGCCGTGGTCGCCAACGGACTGTCGCCGATCCAGGTCCTCGACGCCCTGTCCTCGCTGGTGTCGAAATCGTTGGTCTACCGCCACGACGACGGCGGCCCCCGGGCCCGGTTCCGGCTGCTCCACCTGATCCGGCAGTACGCGGAGGTCAGGCTCGACCGGCGCCCCGACGTGGGATCGATCCGCGAGCGGCACGCCCGTCACTACGCCGGGCTGGCCATCCACGCCGCGCGTCACCTCACCTCCCTCGACGAGCCCGCCTGGCTCGCCACCGTGGATCGCGAGCTGGGCAATCTGCGACGGGCGATCGCCTGGTCGCTCGATCGTCAGCCGCGACTCGCCCTCGAGCTGGTCACCGCGCTGGGTCGGTGGTGCTACCTCCGCGGTCGCTACAGCGACGGTCGGGCCTGGGCCCTGGACGCGCTGGCCGCGGACCCCGATGCGCCTGGCGCGCAGCTCGCGCCCGTGCTCCAGCTGGCCGCGACGCTGGCCTTCCTGCAGTGCGACTACGCCGACGCCCGGCGGCTGTCCGAACGCGCCCTCGCGCACTACCGGCATGACGGTGACCGGGCCGGGATCGCCTGGTCGGTGGCTCGGCTGGGCTCGATCGCTCGCGAGGAGGGCCAGTACGAGCGCTCGGAGACGTTGCACCGCGAGGCGCTGGCGCTGGCCGTCGAGGCGGGCGACGCGTACGGACAGGCCAACCAGCTCAACTTCCTCTGCTTCGTGACCTGGATCAGTGGCCGCGCCGACGACGCCGAGCCGCTCGGCCGCGACGCCTTGGTCCGGATGCGCGAGCTGGGCAACAGCGAGGGGCTGATCTGGGCCCTGATCAACCTCGGTGCGGTCGCGCGTTACCGAGGCGAGCTCGATCGCGCCGGTCAGTTGCTGCGTCAGTGTCTCGAGCTCTGCGAGGAATTGACCTTCCCTGAAGGGATCGGCTGGGCCAGCGAACAGCTGGCCGGGGTGGCTCGCTCCCTCGGGGACCACGTACGCGCCCTGGGCCTGGCCCGGGCCGCCCTCGCCGAACACGACGCGCTCGGCGATCGCTGGCGAGCGGCGAGCGCTCATGACGAGCTGGCCGCCATCGCGATCGAGCTGGCCGAGCCCGAACCGGCGGCCCGGCACCTGCACGCGGCCGAGCGGTTGCGGAGCGAGATCGGGGCGCCGGTGCCGGCGATCGAGCGACCCGGACGCGAGCGGACCGAGCGGGCCGCACGGCAGGCGCTGGGGGCCGCGTACGAGCTGGCCGGCTGGACCGACGCGCGTCAGCCGCGCCCGATGTAGGGCATGGTCGTGGCCATCACCGTCAACGTCGCAACGTTGCTGCCGAGTGGCAGACCGGCCATGTAGACCACCGCGCGCCCCACGTCGTCGACCGACATCCGGGCCTCGGAGCGGATGCTGCCGTCGGCCTGCAGGATCCCTTCGGCCATCACCGTGGTCATGTCGGTGGCGGCGTTGCCGATGTCGATCTGGCCGCAGGCGATGCTGAACGGTCGCCCGTCGAGCGCGGTGGCCTTGGTCAGCCCCGTGATGGCGTGCTTGGTCGCGGTGTAGGCGATCGACCGCGGGCGCGGGGTGTGCGCGGAGATCGACCCGTTGTTGATGATCCGACCACCCTGCGGGTCTTGGTGCCGCATCACCCGGAAGGCCTCGCGGGTACACAGGAACGCCCCGGTCAGGTTGACGTCGACCACCTGCTGCCACTCGGCCAACGGGATCTCGTCGAGGTCGCGGGGCGGCCCGCCCATCCCGGCGTTGTTGAACAGCAGGTCCACCCGACCGTGCTCGGCCACGGCGCCGTCGAACAGGGCCCGGACCGAGGCTTCGTCAGTGACGTCGGCCACCACCGGGTGCAGCTGCGCCGAGGCGGCCGCCGCCGACTCGAGCGGCCCGAGCCGGCGCCCCGCGATGACTACGGTCCAGCCCTCGGCGGCGAGCGCACCCGCCACCGCCCGACCGATCCCACTGCCGCCGCCGGTCACGATCGCCGTCCTCATGAACGACGATGCTGCCATGCCCGGCTCAGCCGGCCCGGCTCAGTCGGCCCGGACCGGTTCGACCCGGTTCTCGCGGATCCCGCCGGGCTCGACCCCGGCAGCGTCGTGACTGTGCGGCTCGGCCGGGACGGTGTTCTTCAAGAAGGCCGCGCAGACGACCACCGCGATACTGATCAGTGCGGCCACCCCGAAGGCGTTCTGGATCCCACCGGTCAGCGCAGCCTGCTCCGAGGCGCCCGATGCGCGCAGCGCCAGGCTCCGGGCGGCCATGATCGCCACGAGCAGTGCAGTCCCGGCCGCCCCGGACACCTGCTGCAGCGTGGCGAGGATGGCGCTGCCGTGGGAGTAGAGCGACGGCGGGAGCGGATTGAGCGCGGTGGTGAAACACGGTGTGAACAGGCAGGCCAAGCCCACCGACAAGGTGACGTGCAGCCCGACCAGCATCGGGATCGGGGTGTCGGTACCCACTCGGCTGAACTGCCACATCGCCACGGTCAGCAGCACACCACCGAAGATCGTCAACGCCTTCGGTCCGTGACGGTCGAACAGCCGACCGATGAGCGGGCCGAGCAGCCCCATCAGCAGTCCACCGGGCAGCAGCATCAGTCCGGTCTCGAGCGCTCCGATGCCGCGGATGGTCTGGAGATAGATGGGCAGCAGCACGATCACGCCGAACAGCGACAGCATGCCCAGGCACAACACCGCCAGGCTCAGGCTGAACATCGCAAAGGTGAAGGCCCGCAGGTCCAGCAGCGGACTACCACCCCGAGCCAGCCGCAACTGCCGCCAGCCGAACACCAGCAGACAGACGGCGCCGACCACCAGGAACCCGATGGCCACCGCCGGCCCGGACTCCGCATCGCTGCCGAGCTGGCTCAGGCCGTAGACGAGGCCGCCGAAGGCCGGGATGGTCAACACGACCGAGAGCCAGTCGAGCGTGGGCCGACCCACCTCACCGATGTTCGTCAGCCGTCGAGCGCCGAAGAACAACGCGGCCAGCGCGACCGGCAGCACCAGGACGAACATGAACCGCCACGGCAGGAAGTGCAGGATGACCCCCGACAGCGTCGGGCCGATGGCCGGTGCCACCGAGATGGCGATGCTGATGTTGCCCATCACCACGCCGCGCTTGTGGATCGGCACCAGGGTCAAGACGGTGGTCATCAGCAGCGGGATCATCATCGCGGTGCCCGACGCCTGGACCACCCGGGCCGGCAGCAGCAGCCAGAACCCGGGGGCGACCGCCGCCATCAATGTGCCGGCGCTGAACAATCCCATCGCCAGCACGAAAACCTGCCGAGTGGAGATGCGCTGCAGCAGGAACCCCGTGGTCGGAATGACCACCGCCATCGTCAACAAGAATGCTGTGGTCAGCCATTGGACCGTCTGGGCGCTGATCCGCAGATCGGTCATCAGCCGCGGCAGGGCGACACCCATGATGGTCTCGTTGAGGATCACCACGAAGGCGGCAACCAGCAGCGTGGCGATGATCGCGGTCGAGCTCCGCGGCATGGCCGCCGCTTCGTCCGACCTGGTCACGGGGGCTGACATGGTTGTCTCCTTCGGGCTTCGAACACAGGTATCCCAGACGGGTCGCCCGGGGTCGCGGCACCGCCGCACCACCCCGACCGACTACCCGACCGCCCGGAACTCATCGCGCCCGGCGGCCGTGGTCCACGCTACGAGCGCACCATCGACTCGGCAACCGAGTTCGGGGCCGACGGTTCCCGACCCGCGAGGATTGGACATGAACTAAATAGACGCATTACATTTCGTCCTGGTGATCCCCTTGTCGACGTCGCCGGTGGAATCCTATTTGTTATTACCCAATCGGAATTAATCGGGGGATTAATCATGAGGCGCCTAGGCCTACCGCTCTTCCTGCTGGCCTTTGTGCTCGGTCCCTGGCTGACCGCCCAGCCGGCCGCGGCCAACGCTCCGCAGAACAGCTTCACCGCTGACGCGGTGTCGACCTGGCAGACCAACGGCGTCGTCAACGCGATGGTGTCGAGCGGCGGGAAGGTCTTCGCAGCCGGTGACTTCACCCAGCTCCGCCCCCCGGGTGCCGCGTCCGGCGCCGGCGGAAGCGTGGACCGGACCGACCTCGCCGTGCTCGACGGGGCCACCGGCGCCCCGACGTCCTGCGTCCTCGACGTGGCCCGCGGCACCGGCACCGCGTACGTCCGGGCCCTCGCGCTCTCCCCCAACGGCGCAACCCTGTACGTCGGCGGCATCTTCTCCACGATCAAGGGTCAGGCCCGGCAGAACGTGGCGGCGGTCGACATCGCCACCTGCAGCGTGCTGGCGTTCAACCCCAAACCGACGTCGTTCGTTTACGCCATCACCGCGACCAGCAGCCGGGTCTACCTGGGCGGCGCCTTCCTCAACATCGGCACCACGCCCCGCACCCGGCTCGCCGCACTCAATCTCGACGGTTCGCTGATCACCACCTGGTCGCCGACCGCCGACGACGCGGTCCTCGCACTCAACACCGATCCGAGCAACGGCAACCTCATCGTGGGCGGTCAGTTCAACCGCATCAACGCGACCCTGACCCCGACCCTCGCCGTGATCAACGGCGGCAGCGGCGTCCTGGCCAAGGCGTACGCGGCCAACTTCTTCCCCTGGACCGACGGCTTCGGCGCCCGCCGCTACGGCAACTCGACGACCAAGTCGATCGCCGTCGACGCCTCGGGCTTCTACATCGGCAACGAGTGCAACTGCGCCCAGACCGACAACTTCGAAGGCCGGGCCGCCTTCTCCTGGGGCACCTACGACCAGAGGTGGCGTGACCGCTGCAGCGGCGCCACCCAGGCGGTGCTGCCTTACAACGGTGTGCTCTTCTCGGCCAGCCACGCGCACAACTGCGCCACCGAGGGCTGGTTCCCCGACGGAGCGCGGCACCATTTCCTGTCCGAGACCACCGCCGGTAAGCAGATCGTCCCCTGGTTCCCCGACACCGACGACGGCTTCGGCGAGCACATCGGACCGCGGACGCTGGCCGTGGCCAACGCCGGCGGCTCGGCCTACCTGTGGTCGGGTGGCGAGTTCACCACGGTGAACGGCATCCCGCAGCAGGGCCTGACCCGGTTCGCCAAGACCCCCGATGTCGGCGCACCCGTCGCGATGACCACCCCCACCGCCGTCGCGGCGACCACCGGCACGACCGTGACCTGGAAGACGTCGCTCGACACCGACGACGCCGTCCTGAGCTACCAGCTGTTCCGCGCCGACAAGGGGACCACCACCCCGATCGCCACGGTCAGCGGCACCTCGTGGATCTGGAGCCGGCCGAGCCTGAGCTACCGCGACACGACCACGGTGGCCGGCAAGAGCTACAGCTACACCGTTCGCGCCGTCGATCCGGCCGGCAACAAGACCGCGGCGAGCAGCCCGGTCACCGTCACCGCCAAGTAGCGGTGCTGCGGCTCCGCCCCGTCGGGCGGAGCTGTTCCATCTAAGGGGGTCCTGTCCATGAAACGCTTCACCGTTCCACTCTTCCTTCTCCTGCTGGCGCTCGGGCAGCTGCTGAGCAGCTCACCGGCCTCGGCCAACGCGCCCGAGAACGCGGTCACCGCCGACGCGCTGCCCACCTGGCAGGCCGACGGCACCGTCTGGGCCATGGCCTCGTCGGGCCGACTGGTCTTCGCCGGCGGCGACTTCACCCAGTTGCGGGCTCCCGGCAAGGCCGTCGGCGCGGCGGGCAGCGTGACCCGCACCGACCTCGCGGTACTCGACGGCGCCACCGGGAAACCCACCTCGTGCACCCTCAACGTGTCCCGCGGATCCGAGACCGCCTACGTCCGGGCCCTCGCCGTCTCGCCGAACGGCGCGACCCTGTACGTCGGCGGCATCTTCTCCACGATCAAGGGCGTCGAGCGCAAGAACGTCGCCGCAGTGGACATCGCCAGTTGCACGGTCCTGCCCTTCAACCCCAGGCCGACGTCCTTCGTGTACGCGATCACCGCGACCAGCAACAAGGTCTATCTGGGCGGCGCGTTCCTCAACATCGGCAGCACCCCGCGGACCCGGCTCGCGGCACTCAACCTGAACGGCTCGCTGATCACCAGTTGGGCCCCGGCCGCGGACGACGACATCCTCGCGCTCAACACCGACCCCAACACCGGGAACGTGATCGTGGGCGGGCAGCACAACCGGATCAACGGCACGCTGAGCCCGACGCTGGCCGTGGTCGGCGGCACCTCCGGCTCGCTGATCAAGGCCTATCCGGCCAACTTCTTCCCCTGGACCGACGGCCGCGGAACTCAGCGCCCGGGTATGTCGACGGTCAAGTCGATCGCGGTGGACAGCGCCGGTTTCTACATCGGCAACGAGTGCAACTGCGCCCAGAACGACAACTTCGAGGGCCGGGCCGCCTTCTCCTGGGGCAGCTACAACCAGAAGTGGCGGGACCGCTGCAGCGGTGCGACCCAGTCGATCGTCATCTACGGCCCGACGCTCTTCTCGGCCAGCCACGTCCACGACTGCTCGTCGGAGGGCTGGTTCAAGGAGGGACCTCGTCGCCACTTCATGTCCGAGTCCACCGCGGACAAGAAGATCCGCCCGTGGTTCCCGCAGTCCAACGGCGGGACCGGCGAGGGCGTCGGTCCCCGGGCGCTCGCGGTGGCCAGGGACGACACCTCGGTCTACCTGTGGGCCGGCGGGGAGTTCACCACCATCAACGGCAAGGCCCAGCAGAGCCTGACCCGGTTCGGGCCGACCCCCGACGTCGGGAATCCGGCGCGGGTCGGCAAGCCCAAGGCGACCACGGCGAAGAAGAAGGGCGTGACACTGAAGTGGCGCGCCTCGCGCGACGCCGATGACGCGGTCCTGACCTACCGGGTCTACCGCTCGTACAAGGGCAAGGCCAAGCGGATCAGTTCGGTCAAGGCCACCTCCTACTTCTGGAGCCGGCCGACGGTGCGCCTGCGCGACGCCAAGGCGAAGCGCGGCAAGACCTACACGTACTGGGTCCGGGCGGTCGACGCCGCGGGCAACGCGAGCAAGGCCAGCCCGAAGGTGAAGATCAAGTCCCGCTGAGACCCGGCCTGACCCGCCTCGTACGCGGTCCGGGCGTAGATTTCGGGCGTGACCCGAAAGATCGCCAAGGCCGCGTACGAGGCGGAGCTGTTCCGGCTGCAGTCCGAGCTGGTCCGGTTGCAGGAGTGGACCCGGGTCACCGGGGCTCGGGTCGCGGTGATCTTCGAGGGGCGCGACGCCGCTGGCAAGGGCGGCACCATCAAGCGGATGACCGAATACCTGAGCTCCCGGGTCGCCCGGATCGTCGCGCTGCCGACTCCGACCGATCGCGAACGCAGCCAGTGGTATTACCAGCGTTACGTCGCCCACCTGCCGGCCGCCGGTGAGATCGTCGTCTTCGACCGCTCCTGGTACAACCGGGCCGGCGTGGAGAAGGTGATGGGGTTCTGCACCGATCAGGAGTACGACCGCTTCATGCGGCAGACCCCTGCCTTCGAGCAGATGCTGATCGAGGACGGGATCCTGCTGCGGAAGTACTGGTTCTCGGTCTCCGACGAGGAGCAGCTGCGCCGCTTCAAGTCGCGGAAGAACGACCCGGTCCGGCAGTGGAAACTCAGCCCCATGGATCTGGAGTCGATCAGTCGGTGGGAGGACTACTCGCGGGCCAAGGACCAGATGATGGCCTTCACCGACACCGAGATCAGCCCCTGGTTCGTGGTCGAGTCCGACATCAAGAAGCACGCCCGGCTCAACATGCTGGCCCACCTGCTCTCGACGATCCCCTACGAACCGGTGCCCGGTCCGCAGGTCAAACTGCCCAAGCGGCTCGAATCGAGCTCGAGTTACCGACGCCCGCCCCGCGAGCTGTCGACCTATGTGCCCAACCACGTAGCCGCCCTGCTCGGCGACCCGGAGATGGAGGCCTGATGAGCCGGAGCGACGACCTCCTGTCCGTCCTGCGTGAGTCGCACGACACCCTGAGCAGTGCGGTCACGGCGCTCAGCGTCAAAGAGCTGAACGCCCCCGCCTACCCGCGCGACTGGTCGATAGCCCAGACGCTGTCCCATCTGGGCTCGGGGGCGGAGAACTTCCAGTCGATCGTGGACGCGGCCCTCGCCGGCTCGCCCGCTCCGGGCATGGCGGACTTCCAGGCGGTCTGGGCCGTGTGGGACGCGCGCTCGGCCAAGGAGCAGGCGCGGGTCTGGCAGCAGGCCAGCGCCGGGTTCCTCGATCGGGTGGGATCGCTGACCGCCGAGCAGCGGGCCGCCTTCTCCGTCGAGCTGTTCGGTGACGTCCGCGATCTCGCCGGGGTGCTGTCGCTCCGGCTCAACGAGCAGATCCTGCACGCCTGGGACGTGCTCGTCACGATCGATCCGACCGCGGAGCTGCCGGCCTCGGCCGTGCCCTGGATCCTCGACGGGATCAGCTGGCTGACCGCCCGCGGCGCGCCCGTCGACGAGCCGCAGCGCATCCTGGTCAGCACCGAGCAACCCGACCGCCACCTCGTGCTCACCGTCGGCCCGCAGGGTCCGCCGACCACGGCCGAGCCGGACGGGGACGACCCCAAGGCCACCCTCCGGCTGCCCGCGGCGGCGTTCGTCCGGCTTATCTACGGTCGCCTCGATCCGGCGAACACCCCTCCGGTCCAGACCGAGGGCGTCAGCCTGGATGTCCTGCGGAGCGCCTTCCCCGGATTCTGACGGTCGGTGGCCATCGAGGGCTTGTCATGGGAGTCAACGGGGCCTCGTAGGGAGGCCCGGGCCGCCGAGGAGCCGCCCATAACCGCACCTCTGATCGACGGATCGGTTGCGTGACCCACGGATCGGTCGCGCCCCTCGGGTCGGCGGCCGAGCAGCGCCATCTGGACCGCCGACTCGCCCGTCTACGATGAAACGATGAGCACCCCTGACAACGCCGATGACGTCTCGAACCCTGATGTCGACACCGCCGAGGACTACGGCACCCTGACCGTCGAGGACGACCCGCAGGGCACCACCGACCCGGCCGAGCTCGCCGGCACGGCCGGTGACTCCGACGCCGACGTGAGTTAGCTGTATCTGTGTGGGGGGACGACCCCCCACACCCCCCGCCTGGCCGGTCCTCGCTGGCGCTCGTCGCGTCCCCATCTGTATGGGGGGACGACCCCCCACACCCCCCGCCCGGCCGGTCCTCGCTGGCGCTCGTCGCGTCCCCATCTGTGTGGGGGGACGACCCCCCACACACCCCCGCCTGGCCGGGGGTTCACCGTTGGCCGGCGGGGCTGGGCTCCGGGGGGTTGTCGGCGAAGTCGATCAGCTCGGAGGCGTTCCCGTTGAACCAGTTCTGGTCGATCGGGTCGTCGGAGTACTGCCAGAAGGTCGTCTCCTTCCACTTACCGGGGAGCTTGCCGGCGTCCTCGGTGCCCCAACGGGCCGCCCACAGCGGGTTCGTCTTGCGGAACTTCGTGGTGTTGCCGGTGCACATGGTCCACCAGTCGAGGGTCGTGTAGATCACGGCCTGCCGCCCGGTCAGATCCTCGTACTCGGTGAGGAAGCTCTTGATCCAGGCCCGCATCTTCTTCTTACTCAGGCCGTAACAGGTCTTGCCGTTGGGGTTGTACTCGATGTCCAGCGCCCCGGGTAGGGTCTGTCCGTCGGCCGCCCACGCCCCGCCGTACTGGACGAAGTAACGCGCCTGCTTCTTGCCGCTCTTCCCGGCCGGGTTGGCGAAATGGTAGGCGCCACGGACGAAGCCGGCATTGAACGAGTTCGCGTACTGCGTGGCGAAGTACGGGTTCTTGTAGGAGGTCCCCTCGGTCGCCTTGATGTAGGCGAACGACTTGCCCTTCTTGTCCCACTTCTTCCAGTTCACGTCGCCCTGGTAGCTCGACACGTCGATGCCCAGCACACCCTTCGGCGCACGCGCGTGGGCGGAGAGGCCCGAGGTGGCAGGGTCACGACGCAGTCGCTCCCCCATCCGCGCATTCCCCGGGGTGCTGTCGGTCGGGGCCGCGGACACCGGCCCGATCAGGATCGTGGCGAGGGCGGTGGCGGTGGCGGCGGTGGCGCAGGCCACCCGGCGTACGCGGGGCGTGGTGATCATCGAAGACCCTTCGAGTCGGACAGCGGGAAGAGCCCGCACCCCGACCGCGGACGGCTCATGCTAAGTCGCGACTCGATCGGCGACTGACCGCTGCTGCATCCGTGGTCGTCACGCGCTGGGAAGGAGTGGACATGAAGGTCGGAGACAAAGTCAGCTGGAACACCTCCCAGGGCGAGACCCACGGCACGATCGTCGAACGCAAGACCCGGGAGTTCACGTTCGACGACCAGTTGTTCAAGGCCAGCGAGGACGAGCCCTACGCCATCATCGAGAGCGACAAGTCGGGCAAGAAGGCCGCCCACAAGGAATCCTCGCTCACGAGGAAGTAGCCGACGGGTCGCAGGAAGTGGGGTTGACTCCACTTCCCGTGCGGCGTCCGGGTGGGTTTGAGATGGCGGATCGTCGACCCCCGGGTCGGTCAACGGGGAAAGCAGGTCGGTCAACCGGGAAAGTGGTGAACCGTCGTCGGTCCACCACTTTCCACCGTCATTTGCTGCTGACCAGCGAACGCAGGAAGAACTTCAGATTGGCCGGACGTTCGGCGAGCCGACGCATGAAGTAGCCGTACCACTGCTCCCCGTAGGGCACGTAGACCCGCAGGTGGTAGCCGCAGTCGACCAGGCGACGCTGCTCGTCCTCACGGATGCCGTAGAGCATCTGGAATTCGTAGTCGTCGACGCCGCGCTTGGTCTCGTGGGCGAGTTCGTCGGCGGCGGTGAGGATCTTGGGGTCGTGCGAGGCCACCATCGGATAGCCCTGGCCCTCCATCAGCACCCGCAGACAGCGCAGGTACGCAGCGTCGACCTCGGCCTTGCCCTGGTAGGCCACCGACTCCGGTTCGGCGTACGCGCCCTTGCACAGCCGGATCCGCGAACCCGGTCCGGACAGATCGCGACAGTCCTGCTCGGTACGGTGCAGGTAGGCCTGCAGTACGGTGCCGAGCTCGGGGAAGTCGCGACGCAACTCGCGGACGATCCCCAGCGTCGAGTCGGTGGTGGTGTGGTCTTCGGCGTCGATGGTCACCCAGGCGCCCACCTCGGCGGCGAGCTCACAGATCTGTCGGGCGTTGGCCAGGGCGACATCGTGACCGCTGCCGGGCAGCGCCTGACCCATGGCCGACAGCTTGAGCGACACCTCAAGCGGTCGGGCCGGACCATCGGCCACCGGCAGCGAGCCGTAGGCCCGCAGCAGCGACAGGTAGGCGTCGACCGTCGCGTGGGCCTGGGTCTCGTCGGTGGTGTCCTCGCCGAGGAAGTCGACGGAGACGAACCGGTGATCGGCCAGCAGCGTACGGACGGCCTCCACCGCCGCTGCCTCACTCTCACCCGGGACGAAGCGGTTGACCACGGCGCGGGTGGGCCTCAGCCCACCGACCAGGCGTTCCATGGTCGAGGAGCGAGCGGCGCTGAGCAGGACCGGCCGGAGCACGGCATCGAGGAGGGTCATCACAGGCCCTGGTGCGGGTAGAGGTGCTGGGTCGGCGGCACGAAGGTCTCCTTGATGGTCCGGGCCGAGGTCCAGCGCAGCAGGTTCTGCGGAGCTCCGGCCTTGTCGTTGGTGCCCGAGGCCCGCGCCCCACCGAAGGGCTGCTGCCCGACGACGGCGCCGCTCGGCTTGTCGTTGATGTAGAAGTTGCCGGCGGCGAACCGCAGGTCGTGCTTGGCGGCCTCGATCGCGCCACGGTCCTGGGCGATGATCGCCCCGGTCAGGCCGTATTCCGAGCCCTTGTCGACCAGCGCGCACACCTCGGCGAAGGCATTCGGGGTCGAATCGTCGTAGACGTGCAGCGACAGGATCGGCCCGAAGTACTCGGTGGTGAACGACTTGTCGGTCGGGTCGCTGCCGACCATCAGCGTCGGCTGGATGAAGAAGCCTTCGCTGTCGTCATAGGTGCCCCCGGCGACGATCCGCAGGCTGTCGACGCCCCTGGCCCGCTCGATCGCTTCGACGTTGCGGTCGAACGCCCGCTGGTCGATGACGGCGCCGCCGAAGTTCGACAGGTCGGTCACGTCGCCGTAGGTCAGACCCTTGACCTTGTCGATCACGCTGTCGCCGATGCGGTTCCACAGCGACTTGGGCACGAAGGCCCGCGAGGTGGCCGAGCACTTCTGGCCCTGGTAGTCGTAGGCGCCGCGGATCAGTGCGGTGGTCAACACCTCGGGATCGGCCGAGCTGTGGGCGACGATGAAGTCCTTGCCCCCGGTCTCGCCGACCAGTCGCGGGTAGGTGTGGTAGCTGGAGATGTTGTTGCCGACCTCGCGCCACAACCGCTGGAAGGTCGCGGTCGAGCCGGTGAAGTGGATGCCGGCCAGCCGCGGATCGGCCAGCGCGACCTCGGAGACCAGCGGGCCGTCACCGAGCACCAGGTTGATCACGCCGGCGGGCAGGCCGGCCGCCTCGAGCAACTGCATGGTCTTGTACGCGGCCACGGCCTGGGTGGGCGACGGCTTCCAGATCACCGTGTTGCCCATCAGCGCCGGAGCGGTCGGCAGGTTGCCGGCGATCGCGGTGAAGTTGAACGGGGTGATCGCGTAGACGAAGCCCTCGAGCGGGCGGTGGTCGGTCTTGTTCCAGACCCCGGCCGACGACACGGGCTGCTCGGCCAGGATCTGTCGGGCGTACTGGACGTTGAAGCGCCAGAAGTCGATCAGCTCGCACGGGGTGTCGATCTCCGCCTGGTACGCGGTCTTCGACTGGCCGAGCATGGTGGCGCCGGCCAGCGTCTCGCGCCACGGCCCGGACAGCAGGTCGGCAGCCCGAAGGATCACCGCGGCGCGCTCGTCGAAGGGCAGATCGCGCCAGGCCGGGGCGGCGGAGGTCGCGGCCTCGATGGCGTCGGACACGTCCGCGTGGGTGGCGTTGGCGTACGAGCCGAGGACCGCGGCGTGCCGGTGCGGCTGGACCACGTTCTCGATCGAACCCGAGGCAGTGCGGTGGACGCCGCCGATGACCTGTTTGATGTCGGTCGGGTTGGCGGCCAGGTCGGCCAGTTCGGCCTCGAGCCGGGCGCGCGGGGCACTGCCCGGCGCGTAGTCGTTGATCGGTTCGTTGATCGGGGCGGGAACCACGGTCACGGCATCCATCAGATCCTCCACAGCGGGTCGGGTACGAGCTCTATTCAACTCCACCCGGATCACCTCCGATATGTCCGGTCGAATGAAGCTCTAGGGTTCGACTTGTGCAATCGGACAACACCGAACCGGTCCGTCGGCTCGGCCTCGAGGTGCTGGGCTCGGACCTCTACGGTCTGGCCCAGACGTTGGCCGCGCTGACCCGGGGCATGGTCAGCATCGAGGACGACAACGCCCGGGTGCTCGCCTACTCGGCCTCGGACGATTCGGCCGACGAGCTCCGTCGGTTGTCGATCCTCGGCCGCCAGGGCCCGCCCGCCTACCTCAAGCGATTGCAGGGTTGGGGGGTCTACGACCAGTTGCGCCGTACGGAGGACGTCGTCACCGTGCCCGCCGATGTCGAGCTCGGAATCCGGCCGCGACTGGTGATCGGGATGCGCGACGGCGATCAACTGCTGGGCTCGATCTGGGTCCAGGAGGGCGCCCAGCCGCTGGCTCCCGAATCGGCCGAGGTGCTGCGCGGCGCAGCGGCGGTCGCCGCGCGGATGATCGTCCGAACCCTCGACGCCCCCAACGCCGAGACCCTCCAAATCGAGCGTCTGCTCGGGGCCCGGGGCGGCGGAGTCGACGCGCCCTCGGTGGCGGCCGCGCTGGGCATCAGCACCGGCGGTCCGGCGGTGGTCGTCGGCTTCGCCGCCCTCGGCGGCCGCGACGCCGAGCTCGAAGCGTTGGCCGCCCGGCTGCGGTTGCACGCCGGGGCCTACGCCGCCGATGCACTGATCGCGGTGATCGGCCGGCGCATCTACCTGCTGCTTCCGCGCAGCCGGGCGCAGACGGCGGTGGCGGGCTGGACCCGCGGGGTGATCCAACGGATCGAGCGACACAGCGGGGTCACGCTGCGCGCCGCGATCGCCTCACCGGTCGGCCACCTGGTCGACGTGGCCACCGCCCGGGCCGAGGTCGACCGGGTCCTCGACCAGACCAGCGGCGATCAGCCGGTGACCACCCTGGCCGATTCGCGTACGCCGGTGCTGCTCGGCGAGATCCTGGACCTGATCGCCACCCACGACCAGCTCCGCGATCCGCGGATCGCCGCACTGATCGCGTACGACGCCCGCGGAACGGGTGAGTTACGGCGCAGCCTCGAGGCCTATCTCCGGCATTTCGGCGATGTCCGCACCGCCGCGGCCGAGCTGCAGGTGCACCCGAACACGCTGCGCTACCGGATCCGTCGGGCCGAGGAGATCGTCGACGTCGATCTCGACGATCCGGCCGGCCGGTTGCTGGTCGAGCTACAGCTGGCCGTCCTCGAGCGGATGCCGCCTCAGGCCACCGGGCGGTTGCGATAGCGGCCGACCAGCTCGGGCGCGGCGATCTGCATCCGGACCGGAGGCAGACCGGCGGCCATCAGCTCGAGGTCGTCGCACACCAGGTCGCCGATGCTGGTGAAGGCGGCGGGGATACCACCGGCGCGGTGACCGGAGATGATCACGTTCTCGACCCGGCGGTAGGGGTCGTCGGCCGGGATCGGCTCGCTCGGCCAGACGTCGATCCCGGCGTAGAGCCGACCCGAGGTGACTTCGGGCAGCAGCGCGTCGAAGTCGAGCACCGCCGCGCGGCTGACCAGGATCAGCCGGGACCCGTCGGGCAACTGGGCCAGCGCCTCGGCATCGAGCAGGTGCTCGCTCGACGAGGTGACCGTGGCCAGCACGAACAGGAACCGGCTCGTCGCCAGGACCTCAGCCAGATCCGCCGGCTGGGCACCGGCCTCCGCGATCACCGCGTCGGGCAGCCACGGATCGAAGATTCGCACCGTGGTCCGAAAAGGTGCGAGCAGCGGCAGCAGCGCACGCCCCAGGTTGCCGAACCCGATCAGTCCGACGTCCGAACCGCGGAGCAGGATCGCGTCGTCGTTGCCGTCGGAGACGTAACGCTCCGTGCCCGACCGGGCCGCGCGATCCTCCCGGGCGATGCCGCGGGCGAGATCGAGGGCCAGGCCGAGGGCGAACTCGGCGACCGGTTGCGCGTACGCCACGCCACAGCCGAGCACCCGGACCCCGCGGGCGAAGGCGGTCGGATAGTCGATGTTGGGGAAGAAGTTGCCCTCGACGTTGAGAATGGCCCGCAGCTGCGGTGCCCGCTCGAGCCGGTCGGTGGGCAGATCGGGCTGGCCGACGATCGCGAACGCCTCGGGCAGAGCGGCGTCGAAGGCCGCCTCCGAGTCGTCGTCCTCGAGATCGAGCACTTCGAACCGAGCCCGCAGCCGGTCGAGCGCGGCCGGGCTGAAGATACGGTCCCGATGCTGCGGGGCCGGGCGGAGGATGACCAGCGGCTTGTTCACCGCGCCATTCTGACCCGTCGCGGTCCGGCTCAGTCATGCACCCGCACCGCGTACGCGGCCAGCTCGCGGGTCCCAGCCGCCGAACCCGTTGCTGACCTACCCGATCGGGCGCCAGCGGGCCCCGGCCGCGCCCGCGCGGGCACCCTCGGCGACAGCGTCGAGCAGGGTTCGCGGCGCGAGAGCGTCGCCGACCTTGACCACGTCGAGCTCGGGGCGAGCGGCGGCGAGACCGGCACTCAGTCCGTCGCGCGAGCGCCGGATGCCGGCCAGGACGACCAACGCGAACGCACCGGCCGGCCGGACGTCGTCGGATTCCACGTCCAGGTAGGACCACGTCGACCCGTCGTGCTGCGGCGTGACCGAGTCGACGAACGTCACCCCGGCCTGCTTCAGCCGCCGGCGCACCCACCACACCTGGGTCGCGTCGACCTCGTACGCGACCGACGTCAGGCTGGTCGCGATGGTCACCGTCCAGCCTGCGGCGACCAGCACCTCGGCCGCGGTCGGGGCCACGAATCCGCCCTCGTCGTCGATCAGCAGGACGGCCGCTCCGGACTGGGCCGGCTCCGGCGTACGGGTGATGGCCTCGTCGGCATCGATGACCGGCGTCGGGGCACCGTCGACCCAGGTCGGCCACCGCGGGTCGGAACCGGTCGCCAGGATCACCCGATCCGGCGCGTGCCCGAGGACGTCCGCCACACTCGGATCGACGCCGAACCGCACGTCGACGCCGGTGGCGGTGAGCCGGTCGGACAGCCAGTCCAGGTAGAGCTGCCAGCGTTCGCGGCCGCGGCGCACACCCGCGGTCGCCGAACGGCCGCCGATTCGGTCGCCGCGCTCGAGCAGGACCACGTCGTTACCCCGCTCGGCCGCGCGGTGGGCGGCCTCGGCGCCGGCCACGCCGCCGCCGACCACGACCACGGTTCGGCGCTCGCGTACGCCCGGTTCGGGCAGCAGATCGACCTCGGGCTCGCGGATCCCCGGATTGATCGAGCACCACATGGGCAGACCGGAGTAGAGCCGACCGATGCAGCCCTGGTTGAGGCTGATGCACGGCCGCGGTGTGACGCCACCGGCACTCTTGCGCGGCAGGTCGGGGTCGGCGATCAACGCCCGGGTCATGGCGACCAGGTCGACCCCGTTCTCGACCAACGCACGCTCACCCATCTCGGCGTCGAGGATCCGGCCGGCGATCAGCACCGGCTTGCCGGTGACCTTGCGCATCTGTCCGCCTCGCGGGCCGGTGACGTTCTCGGGCAGTTCGTCGCCGGGGACGAAGTAGGAGCTGGTCCGCTTGGTGTAGCCGGTGCCGTAGGACAGGCTCAGCAGATCGGTGGTGTCACCAGCGGTGATGGCCTGGGCCACCTCGTCGAGCTGGTCCAGGGTCATCCCGCCCGACGGCAGCGCCTGGTCGACCGTCATCCGGAAGCCGACCAGGAAGTCATCGGAGGTCCGGTCACGCACCGACTGCAGAACCTCGCGGCCGAAGCGGACCCGGTTGTCCAGGGAGCCGCCGTAGCGGTCGGTGCGGTCGTTGATGTTCGGGTCGTAGAACTGCTCGACCAGGTGGCCCCCGAGCGAGGTCACCTCCGCTCCGTCCCAGCCCAGGTCCATCAACCGCTCGGCGGAGTGGCCGAATCGTCCGACCAGGACGGCGATCTCCTCCTCGGTGATGACCGCGGGCACCTCGCGGTGGACCCCCTCAGGCACATCGGAAGCCGCCTTGAGCGCCACCCCGGAATGCAGCGAATTGCCTCGACGGCCCATGTGGGTCATCTGCGACATGATCAGCGCGCCGTGCTCGTGCACTCGATCGGCCAGTTGGCGGAGCAGCCTGTCGTTGCGCTCGTCCCACAGCGAGATCGATCCGTACGACGCCGCGCTGTGCGGGTCGACCGACGCCGACCCGAAGGTCATCACCAGGCCGACCCCGCCCGCGGCCTTGCGGACGTGGTAATCGACCTCCGCCTGGGTCAGGATCCCGTCGTGACCCCAACCCGTCGAGTGCGGGGTGGAGACGATGCGGTTGGGGAGCGTGCGCCGGCGCAACTGCAGCGGGGAGAAGAGCGTTGGCCAGCGGGTCGCACCCGGAGAGCCCGGGAAGGTGTCATGAACGGTCATGGCCAGGTCCTCAGGGGTCGGCGAAGGAATATGCTCATGTGATCACATATCACATCTCAAATCAAGGGTAGGCTTCGACCATGACCGTGGCCCGACTGGCGGAGCCCGCACTGGTCACCGACCGGGTGTTCACCGCCATGCGTGATGCCATCATGTCCGGCGAGATCGCCCCCGGTTCGCGGCTCCGACTCCGCGATCTGGCCGCCCAGCTCGGCACCAGTCCGATGCCGGTGCGCGAGGCCATCGGCCGGCTCGAGCAAAACGGTCTGGTCGTTCGGCTCCCCCATCGCGGCGCGGTCGTCGTGGAGCTCACCGCGGATGAACTCGTCGACGTCTACGACACCCGGTTGCTGCTCGAGTGCGAGGCCGCCCGGCTCGGCAGCCGCGCCCTCGACAACGACGGCGTCGTCCGGATGCGCGCCGCGTACGCCGACCTGACCACCGCGGTCGCCGAGGGCCGGACCAACGACGCGCTCGACCACGACGAGGCTCTGCTGTCGGTGCTCTACGAGGCGGCGGGCAATCCGGTGCTGGTGGATCTGATCAACAATCTCTGGCGCCGCTGCCGTCCGTACAAACTGTTGGGCGTACGGCAGCAGGGCGAGCTCGACCTGTGGTCGGAGCAGCCCCTGCTGATCGCGGCTGTCGCCGAGGGCGACTCCGACACCGTGGTGGCCCTGACCCGGAGGGCGCTCGAAGAGGCCCGACACCGCATCGACGCTGTCCTGGGGCGCCCTGAGCGCTAGGGGGCCGCCCCTGTTCCTCATCCGCTTCGCGATCGTGCCGCGTGGGTAGTGTCGAATCAACGCCCGGGGACCCCCGGACCGATAGGGGATGACGGATGATCAACAGCACTGCACCACTGGCCCTCGTGGCCGGGGCCTCGCGCGGATTGGGGTTGTTGATCGCGCACGAGCTGGGCGCCCAGGGATACCGGCTGGCGATCTGTTCCCGCGACGGCACGACCCTCGAACGCGCGGCTGATCAGTTGCGCGAGGCGGGGTACGACGTCATCGCGCAGACTTGCGACGTCGGCGACAACGACGCGGTGAACGATCTCATCGCAAAGCTCGAGGGCGACGACGGTCCGATCGAGGCGTTGTTCTGCGTGGCCGGCACGATCCAGGTGGGTCCGCTCGACAATCTGCGACGGTCGCATATCGAGGATGCGGTCTCCACCATGTTGTGGGGACCGGTCAACACCGCACTCGCGGTTGTTCCGGCCATGGTGACCCGCGGTCGAGGACACATTGCGGTCATCAGTTCGGTCGGCGGCCAGATCGCCGCTCCCCATCTCCTGGCCTACAGCACGGCCAAGTTCGCTGCCGTCGGTTTCGGGAAGTCCCTGCACAACGAGCTGAGCGGTACCGGGGTCTCGGTGACCACCGTGACCCCGGGTCTGATGCGGACCGGTTCACATCTGCATGCCCAGTTCTTCGGTCGACAGGCGGAGGAGTACGCCTGGTTCGCCACGGCCGCATCCCTGCCGGTGCTCTCGATCGACGCCGAGGTGGCTGCTCGACGCATCGTCCGCGCCACCCTGCAGGGCCGGGCCACGCTCTCGTTCACCCCACTGGCCTACCTGGCCCCGCGGGTCGAGGCCCTCGCACCCCGAGCCACCGCGGCGCTCCTGGCGCTGACCACGCGATCTCTTCCGAAGGGGACATCCGATCAGGATTCAGAAACGATCGAGGGCGCTGTCGCCGCTCGCCGGCTCGCCCCGATGGCGCGCCGCATCGTCGCTCGATTGACCGTCCTGGGCGGTCGGGCCGCTGCTCGTACCAACGAGCTCTGAGACGATTCGTACGACACATCCCCGTTTTATCTCCGTTCGGGAATGCACAAATCCCCCGTAGGTAACTGATTGCTCAGTTCCCTACGGGGGATTTGTATGTCCGGCGACGTCCTAGTCTCCCACACGGTTCCCCGTGCAGTACCATCGGCGCTGAGAAGCTTAACTTCCGGGTTCGGAATGGAGCCGGGTGTTTCCCTCTCGCCATGATCACCGAAACTCTATGGAGATGTCAGTCGAATCATATTGCTCTCGACCGTGTCTCGAGAGACCTCACAGTGGACGCGTAACATCAATGTAGTCAACAAGCCCTCGGCCTATTAGTATCGGTCAGCTCCGCACATTGCTGTGCTTCCACATCCGACCTATCACCCAGTGATCTGCTGGGGGCCTTACCAGGTTACCCTGTGGGAGCCATCATCTTGGAGCGTGCTTCCCGCTTAGATGCTTTCAGCGGTTATCACTTCCGAACGTAGCCAACCAGCCGTGCTCTTGGCAGAACAACTGGCACACCAGAGGTTCGTCCGTCCCGGTCCTCTCGTACTAAGGACAGCTCTCCTCAAGACTCCTACGCGCGCAGCGGATAGGGACCGAACTGTCTCACGACGTTCTAAACCCAGCTCGCGTGCCGCTTTAATGGGCGAACAGCCCAACCCTTGGGACCGACTCCAGCCCCAGGATGCGACGAGCCGACATCGAGGTGCCAAACCATGCCGTCGCTATGGACGCTCGGGCAAGATCAGCCTGTTATCCCCGGGGTACCTTTTATCCGTTGAGTGACGGCGCTTCCACATGCCACCGTCAGATCACTAGTCCCGACTTTCGTCCCTGCTCGAGGTGTCCCTCTCACAGTCAAGCTCCCTTGTGCACTTACACTCGAAACCTGATTGCCAACCAGGCTGAGGGAACCTTTGGGCGCCTCCGTTACCTTTTGGGAGGCGACCGCCCCAGTCAAACTACCCATCAGGCACTGTCCCTGATCCAGATAATGGACCTAGGTTAGATATCCAGAACAGCCAGAGTGGTATTTCAACGTTGACTCCACAACCACTGGCGTGGCTGCTTCAAAGTCTCCCACCTATCCTACACAAGCTGTACCGAACACCAATACCAAACTATAGTAAAGGTCCCGGGGTCTTTCCGTCCTGCTGCGCGTAACGAGCATCTTTACTCGTAGTGCAATTTCGCCGAGTCCGTGGTCGAGACAGCGCCCAAGTCGTTACGCCATTCGTGCAGGTCGGAACTTACCCGACAAGGAATTTCGCTACCTTAGGATGGTTATAGTTACCACCGCCGTTTACTGGCGCTTAAGTTCAGTGCTTCGCCTTGCAGCTAACACTTCCCCTTAACGTTCCAGCACCGGGCAGGCGTCAGTCCGTATACATCGTCTTACGACTTAGCACGGACCTGTGTTTTTAGTAAACAGTCGCTTGGGCCTGGTCTCTGCGGCCTTCAACGCCAACCCACCGCTAGAGTGAGTGACGCGTCCGGCCCCCCTTATCCCGAAGTTACGGGGGCATTTTGCCGAGTTCCTTAACCACGGTTATCTCGATCACCTTGGTATTCTCTACCTGACCACCTGTGTCGGTTTAGGGTACGGGCGGCTCATGAACTCGCTCACGAAGGTTTTCTAGGCAGCATAGGATCACCCACTCGACGACCCGTAGATCGTCCAGCCATCATGTCTCAGGCACACCAGATGCGGATTTGCCTACACCTGACCCTACACATTTAGCCCGGGACTACCATCGCCCGGGATGGGCTACCTTCCTGCGTCACTCCGCAGCTTGCCTAATACAAATCTGGATCGCAGGCTCATCACTCCTCAACCCGAAGGTCTCCGAGCAACTCGCGAGCTTAGCATCGTTCGCCTCGGCATGATCGTTCATACGCCGGTACGGGAATATCAACCCGTTGTCCATCGACTACGCCTGTCGGCCTCGCCTTAGGTCCCGACTTACCCAGGGCAGATTAGCTTGACCCTGGAACCCTTGGTCTTTCGGTGGAGGAGTTTCTCACTCCTCATTCGCTACTCATGCCTGCATTCTCACTCGTGTGCTCTCCACGGCTGGGTCACCCCGCCGCTTCCTCGCGCACACGACGCTCCCCTACCCATCCACACACCTGGACCCCACCGTAAAGATGAAATCGGGTTAACATGTGAATGACACAGCTTCGGCGGATTGCTTGAGCCCCGCTAAATTGTCGGCGCAGAATCACTTGACCAGTGAGCTATTACGCACTCTTTCAAGGGTGGCTGCTTCCAAGCCAACCTCCTGGTTGTCTCCGCAACTCCACATCCTTTTCCACTTAGCAATCGCTTAGGGGCCTTAGCTGGTGTTCTGGGCTGTTTCCCTCTCGACTACGAACCTTATCGCCCGCAGTCTCACTGCCGCGCTCTCACTTACCGGCATTCGGAGTTTGGCTAATTTCGGTAAGCTTGTGGGCCCCCTAGACTATCCAGTGCTCTACCTCCGGCAAGAAACACGCGACGCTGCACCTATATGCATTTCGGGGAGAACCAGCTATCACGGAGTTTGATTGGCCTTTCACCCCTATCCACAGCTCATCCCCCAGGTTTTCAACCCTGGTGGGTTCGGGCCTCCACGACGTCTTACCGTCGCTTCACCCTGGCCATGGATAGATCACTCCGCTTCGGGTCTAGAGCACGCGACTCAATCGCCCTATTCGGACTCGCTTTCGCTACGGCTTCCCCACACGGGTTAACCTCGCCACGTACCACTAACTCGCAGGCTCATTCTTCAAAAGGCACGCCGTCACAACAACCACAAGTGGTCATCGCTCCGACGGATTGTAGGCAATCGGTTTCAGGTACTATTTCACTCCCCTCCCGGGGTACTTTTCACCTTTCCCTCACGGTACTAGTCCGCTATCGGTCACCAAGGAGTATTTAGGCTTAACGGGTGGTCCCGCCAGATTCACACCCAATTTCAGGGGTTGGGTGCTACTTGGGGTTACACTGCACAGTGATCACATTACGTCTACAGGGGTATTACCTTCTATGCCGTACTTTCCCAAAGTACTTCGACTTCTGAGATCATTTTTTACTGTGTGACCAGTCAACAGCCCGGTCCCAATGGCCCCACAACACCGCACATGCAACGCCTGTCAGCTATCACACATGTACGGTTTGGCCTCATCCGCGTTCGCTCGCCACTACTTACGGAATCACGGTTGTTTTCTTTTCCTGTGGGTACTGAGATGTTTCACTTCCCCACGTTCCCTCCAACTACCCTATATATTCAGGTAGAGGTCGCCGGACATTACTCCGGTTTCTTTCGAGGTTTCCCTATTCGGAGATCCCCGGATCAAAGCTCGTTTACCAGCTCCCCGGGGCTTATCGCAGGTTACAACGTCCTTCATCGGCTCTTGGTGCCTAGGCATCCACCGATTGCCCTTAGTAGCTTGTTGTTACTACAAAGATGCTCGCGTCCACTGTGAAGTTCTCAACACACGGGCGGAAACCAACCCCCACCACCACAACAGTGATGAAGCAATGATCCGCTGGAGAAGACAAGCCACCACACCACCCACCAGAATCACTTCCAGTGCCAAGGTATGAGGTAACCGACCCCTCAGGACCCAACAGCGTGCCTAGGCCATCATCACCACCCGAACCGCGTTCCACTCCCCCACCCAAAGGCAGAAGCTGTACTAACCGAACAGACAACAACAACAACTTAATAGTCAATGTTCCACATTCCAGAGCCTGCCGGCCACGAACGAACGCCGTGGAACCGAACAGATGAACCCAACACCCCAAAAAGGGCGCCGAGCTGCCATGCTCCTTAGAAAGGAGGTGATCCAGCCGCACCTTCCGGTACGGCTACCTTGTTACGACTTAGTCCTAATCGCCAGTCCCACCTTCGACGGCTCCCCCCCTAAGGTTGGGCCACCGGCTTCGGGTGTTACCGACTTTCATGACTTGACGGGCGGTGTGTACAAGGCCCGGGAACGTATTCACCGCAGCGTTGCTGATCTGCGATTACTAGCGACTCCGACTTCATGGGGTCGAGTTGCAGACCCCAATCCGAACTGAGACTGGCTTTTTGGGATTCGCTCAACCTTGCGGTATCGCAGCCCTTTGTACCAGCCATTGTAGCATGCGTGAAGCCCTGGACTTAAGGGGCATGATGACTTGACGTCATCCCCACCTTCCTCCGAGTTGACCCCGGCAGTCTCCTATGAGTCCCCGGCATTATCCGCTGGCAACATAGAACGAGGGTTGCGCTCGTTGCGGGACTTAACCCAACATCTCACGACACGAGCTGACGACAGCCATGCACCACCTGTATACCGACCTTGCGGGGGCTACATCTCTGCAGCTTTCCGGCATATGTCAAACCCAGGTAAGGTTCTTCGCGTTGCATCGAATTAATCCGCATGCTCCGCCGCTTGTGCGGGCCCCCGTCAATTCCTTTGAGTTTTAGCCTTGCGGCCGTACTCCCCAGGCGGGGCACTTAATGCGTTAGCTTCGGCACGGAGAACGTGGAATGTCCCCCACACCTAGTGCCCACCGTTTACGGCGTGGACTACCAGGGTATCTAAGCCTGTTTGCTCCCCACGCTTTCGCTTCTCAGCGTCAGGTAATGCCCAGAGAACCGCCTTCGCCACCGGTGTTCCTCCTGATATCTGCGCATTCCACCGCTCCACCAGGAATTCCGTTCTCCCCTGCATCCCTCTAGTCTGCCCGTATCAAAAGCACGCTCAGAGTTAAGCCCTGAGTTTTCACTTCCGACGCGACAAACCGCCTACAAGCCCTTTACGCCCAATAATTCCGGACAACGCTCGGACCCTACGTATCACCGCGGCTGCTGGCACGTAGTTGGCCGGTCCTTCTTCTGTTCCTACCGTCACTTTCGCTTCGTCGGAACTGAAAGCGGTTTACAACCCGAAGGCCGTCATCCCGCACGCGGCGTTGCTGCATCAGGCTTCCGCCCATTGTGCAATATTCCCCACTGCTGCCTCCCGTAGGAGTCTGGGCCGTATCTCAGTCCCAGTGTGGCCGGTCGCCCTCTCAGGCCGGCTACCCGTCGAAGCCTTGGTGAGCCATTACCTCACCAACTAGCTGATAGGCCGCGAGCCCATCCTTGACCGAAAAACTTTCCACACCATCACAGGAATGAAGGTGTCATATCCGGTATTAGCAGCTGTTTCCAACTGTTATTCCAGAGTCAAGGGCAGGTTGCTCACGTGTTACTCACCCGTTCGCCACTCGTGTACCCCCGAAGGGGCCTTACCGTTCGACTTGCATGTGTTAAGCACGCCGCCAGCGTTCGTCCTGAGCCAGGATCAAACTCTCCGTTGAAAAATATCGAAACACAACACCAACCCCACAAAAGCAGAGCCAGCATCATGAAATCGTCAAAAACAACTTTAAGCTCAACATCTGACATGGACCCTAACTGGGTCAATCATCAATCAATCTCAAAGGAACCCCACCCAACCCAATCCACCAACCCCCCCAAAAAGGGGACCAGCAAACCAAGCCGAGCACGGGTTTCAATAGTGCATATTTGGCATTGACTTTTAGCACGCTGTTGAGTTCTCAAGTTTCGGGTACACACCGCTGCGAGACTTTCACATCCCGCATTGGGGCAACTCGACTAACCTTACGAGGCTTTCTGCACCGTGTCAACTCCAGGAGTTGAACTCGATCCTTCGTGCCCCGATCCGCAGTTCCGAGGAACAGCGACCAGGAGAGATTAGTAGTTCACGGCCGAGTTGCCAACTCGGTCTCGTGCGACCGCCTACGGGCACCAGGCTTCGGAGCCCTGCCCGAGCGGTCACATCGACGCCCGACTGTCGTTGACCGGGTGCAGCTCGGCGGCGGGATGCCAGGACGCGAGCACCGCGCCGTCCTGGGCGACCGCCACGTACGCCTCCCAGGCACGATCTCCACGACGCCACACCACCACCAGACCGGGGTGCATGACTCCATCACTCGTGCTGACCCAGACGTGGCGGCACGGCGGTTCGGTCATCCGGGTCGCCGCTCGTCGGCGCGTGGGCCGGCGTCGCGGATCGCGACGATCCGCTCCCCACTCACCCACTCGACCAGGAGGCCGCCGGCGAACGGCACCATCACCACCAGCGCATTCCACGCAGCCGAGGTGGCGTTCCGCACCGGCGCGTGTTGCCAAGCCACGATGACCCCGGGGCGGGGTGGGCCGTAGTCACCGTGACCACGGACCCAGACATGCCGGATCTCGGGTTCACTGGGCTGCCACACGGACTCAGAATAGGACTTGTGTTCGAAGAATGGCGTCACTCGGCGTGTCTCCCTCCCCGGCCCGGGTCCGGGATCGAGCTCGGGCGGTCCACCCGCGTCGGTGCTTGTGGACCCCGGTCCCGGTCGACGGATTGTCCGATTGCGGACATGTCATCAACCGGTCGCTCCGGGGGTTTGGATCGGGGCCGCGGGTCCGGCATAGTTCTCAGCGAAGCGGCGATCAGATGAACCCCCGAGCATCTGGTCGCCGCTTTTCTGCTGCCCGGAGCCGGTCGGAGACGGGCGGCAGGACGCTCCTGGCCCCCTCGCGGTCGGGGCCAGCCACCATCGACCGACCCCCGTGCTGGGACCCGGTATCAGAATGGAGCGGTGGCGATACCGGAGAAGACCTGTGTGTCCTGCGGTCGGGTCATCACCTGGCGCAAGAAATGGGCCCGCGACTGGGGTCAGGTGCGCTTCTGCAGCGATGGCTGCCGCCGACGTGGCCGCGGAGCCGACGACGAACAGCTGGACTCCGCCCTCCGATCGGCGCTCGAGCGGACCCGCTCGGTCACCGATGTCGCGCTCATCGGCGCCACCGGAGCCGATCGTGAGGCGGTCCGCCGGGCGGCCCGACGGTTGACCGCTCGTGGCGAGGTGCAAATCGTGCAGCAGGGCCATGTCGTCGACCCCTCCACGGCCAAGGGCGCGTTCGAGGTCCGCCGCCGGCCCACCCCGTAGTTCCGTCAGGCAGTTTGACCAGGCGTGATGCCGGCGTCCTCGGCCCGCCGCGCGTAGAATGGGTGAATGGCAAGTCCCCGCGACGCCTTCCGACGGATCCAGGCCCGCCGCTCGACGTGGCTCGCCATCGCGGGAGTTGCCCTCGTGAGCCTGGGCATCGGGCTCACCGTGGCCGAAGTCGCGGGCAATGTGCTGCCCACCGTCCTCGCCCTCGTCGGCCTGGTGCTGTTCGTCGTCGCGTCGTCGATCGGCACCCGCATGGTGTTCGACAACTTCCGTTTCCGGCGGGATCAGTCCTACTACGACGACGAATAGTCGCATCCCTTGCCGGATCGAGTCCGGCAGTCGGAGTGTCGCTGAACCGACCTGTTGCAGCTCAGCGGCACCCGATCTGCGCTGGAGGAGTCCCCCGACCGTCTCCGCCGCCAGTGGCATCACCTTTGCCTGTGGAGCCCGGCAGGGAAAGGAAATGTCCACTTCTGGACATGTCCAATACAGGACGTCCAGGAAGTTGCGCGCCGTCGTTCGTTCTGACGATACTTGTCCCGAAGCGGCGAGCAGATGAACCCCCGAGCATCTGCTCGCCGCTTCTCTGCCCTCCGTTCGCCGCTTGATCGGGCGGCACCGGGCCGGCGCCGGACCACCTCTGGAAGCGCCGATCGACCTCGACCTGCCCACCTCCCCCATGGACGCGTCCCGTCGGTACGTGGCCGCGACCACGCGCCCGACCGGGCCCCCGGCGTACGCGCGCCTAGGCTGCAGGAACCCCTGGTGCGGAGCAGCCGTGCCGCCGTCGAAAGGCCCATCGTGACCGAGCCCGACTCCACCCCGAACCCCGACGAGACCTCGGCCAACGAGGACACCACCGCCACCGACGCCGCTTCGGACCATTCCAACGAGGCGGCCGACGTCGCCGACGACTACAGCCTCGGCTCGACGAGCGACCCGGATGGCGCTGAGCGCGACGTCCCCGCCGGCGAGGACTACGCCGGCAGCGGTTTCTGAACCCGACGAACTAACCCCCCGGACCAGGGCGGCGCCGGACCGACTCACTTGAGTCCGGTCCGGGCCACCCCCTGGACGAAGTAGCGCTGGAACAGGGCGAACACCAGCAGCATCGGCAGGATGGACACGAAGGACATCGCCAGTAGGGGCCCGAAGTCGCTGCCGAACTGGCTGATCAGGAACTGCAGACCCACGGGCAGCGTGTACGCGCTGGCATCGGTGAGCACGATGAGCGGCCAGACGAACTCGTTCCACCGCCACATGAAGGTGAAGATCACCAGCGCCGCGACCAACGGGCCCGACAACGGCAACACCACCGACCAGAAGGTCCGGAGGTGGCCCGCGCCGTCGATCCGAGCCGCCTCGATCAGCTCGTCCGGGATGCCGAGGAAGAACTGCCGGGCCATGAAGAGCCCGAACGCCTCGGCCAGTCGTGGCAGCACCACACCCCAGGTGCTGTTGAGCAGATGCAGGTCGATGACCACCTGGAACTGCGGCACCATGATCACCTGCACCGGCACCATCAGGGTGCTGATGATCATCAGGAACAGCACGTTCTTCAGCGGGAACCGGAGCTTGGCGAAGGCGTAACCGGCCGACAGGTTGATCACCAGGGTCAGCACGACCGAGAGGCCGGCGATGATCACCGAATTGCCGAGCCACCGCCCGAACGGATACTGCTGCCACGGCTCGAGGTAGTTGGCCCAATGCCAGTTCTGCGGCCACAGTGCCACCGGCAACGTGCTCAACTCGTCGGTGGTAGCGACCGAGGTGCGCAGCATCCAGTAGATCGGGAACATCATCGCCGCCAGCGCGACCGTCGCGAGTCCGACCCGCAGCCCGATCACTCCGCGAGACTGGGGCGACCCGCCGCTCTCGCGCGCCGAATCGCCCGGCTCTGCGGTGGTGACGGCCGTGGTGGCCAATGCGGCACTCATGCCTCGTCCCCGCCGCGCTGGACGCGCCACTGGACCGCAGTGAAGGCCAGCATGATCACGTAGATGATCACGCCGATCGCTGCCGCGTAGCCCTGTCGGCGCTGGTTGAATCCCTGGTCGTACGCGTACTGGACCAGGAAGGTGGTCGCGGTGCCCGGACCGCCCCGGGTGAGGACGTAGACCACGTCGAAGACCTGGAAGCTCCCGATCACCGAGTAGATGATCATGAAGAACGTCGTCGTGCGGAGCAGCGGCCAGGTGATGTGGACGAAGCGGCGCCAACCGACCGCGCGGTCGACGGCGGCCGCCTCGTACAGCTCGCCGGGAATGGCCTGCAGTCCGGACAGGTAGACGACCATGCCGAAGCCGATGCCCTGCCAGGTGGTCACGATGATGACGGAGATCAAAGCAGCGGTCCCGTTGCCCTGCCAGTCGATGATCGGCAGACCCAGCGAGGCGGCCAACTGGTTGAGGATCCCGGTCAACGGGTCGAAGAGCCGGAGGAAGATGATTCCCGCGGCGACCCCGGAGATGACCACCGGAACGTAGACCAATGCCCGGAACAGACCGCGGGCGGGCATCACGCGGTTCAGCAACAGGGCCGCCCCCAGACCGAGGGCGATACCGATCGGCACCGTGATCAAGGTGTAGACGGCGGTGTTGGCCAGTGCGGTCCAGAAGGTCGAGTCGCCGACGATGGTGCGGTAGTTCTGCACCCCGATGAAGCGCATCCGACCGAAGCCGGAGTAGCGATGCAGGCTGTACCAGAAGGTCAGCACCAGCGGGACGAACATGAAGACGGTGAAGAAGAGCAACGCCGGGCCGACCAGGATCAGACCGGCGTTGCGCTCCGAACGGCGCAGCGCCGAACCCCGACGTCGACGAGGCCCGGGATCGGACCGGGTTGACGCCGACGCCTCGTGCACGAGGGTCATCGTCGGTCCTAGACCTGCAGTGCCTTGGTGATGCCCTTGGTCAGCGCTTCGATGACCGCATCGGTGCTCGAGGACGGATCGGACAGGTACTGATCCATGGTGTCGACCAGGGCCTGGTTGATCCCCGGGAACGCCGGCAGGGTCGAGGTCTTGACCAGCTTCTCCGGCAGGGTGGTGGCCTGCTGCTGGAAGACCGGCATCAGGTCGTTGCGGGTGGCGAACTCGAGCTTGGCGTCGGCGAGGTCGTTGCGGACCGGCAGCACGCCGGTCTGCTCGCAGAAGAGCTGCATGTTCTCCTTGGTGACCAGGAACTTGGCGAACTCGGCCGCGACCTCCTTGTTCTTCGACCCTTCGGTGACGACGATCGCGTTGCCGCCGAGGTCAGTCGCCGCACCCACGTCGCGCGGCAGGAAGGTGGCGCCCCACTCGAACTTCTTCTTCACCGCCGCGTCGAGCGACGGAACGAGGAAGTCTCCGGCCTGGATCATCGAGATCTTCTGGGTCGGGAAGATCTCGTCGGGGTAGGTCGGGCGCTTGACCAGCACGCTCGGCGCGTGCAGGCCCTGGGTGTAGAGACCCTTGGTCCACTCGAGCGCCTTGCGAGCCTGATCGGTGTCCAGGGAGACGGCCTGGTACGCGTCGTCGAGCACGGTCCCGCCGGCCTGGAACAAGGTGTTGAACCAGCGGAAGGCACCGTAGAGCTGGTAGTTGAAGGCGAACGGGACCGCGTCGCCGTTGGCCCCCTTGAGCTGGTTGAGCACCTCGACGAACTGCTCCCAGGTCCACGCCGTCTCCAGCGTGGTCGGGACGTCGCTGATGCCGGCCTTCTCGAAGTGGTCCTTGTTGTAGACCAGCGCCGACACGTCGGTGTGGTGCGGCACACCGGCCGGGGCGCCGTCGACGGTGATCGAGTTCCACAGGGCCGGGAAGAACTGGTCGGCGTAGCCGTCGCCGAACGCATCGGTCAGATCGGCCAGCGCGCCGTTGTTCGCGTAGCCGGCCACGTCGGTGTAGGAGACCCGGAAGAGGTCGGGAGCCTGGTTGGCCTGCAGCCGGCGATCGACCACGGTGCGGATCTGGTCGTACGGCAGGACCTCGATCTTGACCTCGGCACCGCGCACAGCCTGGAAGTCGGCAGCGATTTTCTTGAACGCGGCGAGTTCCTGGGCGCCGGCCCAGGTGGTGAGGGTGACGGTGCCGCTGAGCTGCCCGCCGCTCGAGTCCGACGTCGGACCCACGCTCGTCCCCGGCGATTCCTCGTCTCCACAGCCCGCCAGCATGAGCCCCGCACCGACCAATCCGCTCGTCCGTAGGAATGAGCGCCGATTCACAGTCGTCATGACGTCCTCTTCGGTTGTTCGAGCCGCCTTGGATCACCCCGGGGCCGATTGCCGTGGCTGTACCCAAGAATCACGCGAACGCACGGCCACAGATCGACCACTACAGTCGGGCCGTGGCACGACCCGAGCTGAGCACCGAGGAACTGCGGGGCGTCCAGCTGGCGGTACTCGCGCAGTTCGACCGCCTTTGCCGCCGTCATCGTCTCACCTACTACGTGACCTACGGCACGCTGCTGGGCGCGATTCGGCACGGCGGCTACATCCCGTGGGATGACGACATCGACGTGATGATGCCGAGGGCCGATTATGACCGCTTGGCCGTCGTCTTCACCGCCGAGACGCCGGCCCGACTGACCCTGGACAGCCCCGCGACCCACCCCGGCTGGCCGTTCCCGTACGCCAAGATCAGCGACGACCGGACCGCCCTGTTCGAACCGCTGGCGGAGCCGCTCGCTCTCGGAGTGAATCTCGACGTGTTCCCGCTCGACACCGTCCCCGCCCGCCGCGTCGTACGCGCCCTCCAGACCACGGCGATGAACGTCCTGCGCTGGGCGGTCGAGCTGCGCTACATCGCCCCCGAGCGAGGTCGCGGCTGGCACCATCCGATCGCCCTCGCGGTGGTCAAACCGCTGCTCCACCGGATCCCCGCGCAGGTGCTGGTGTCTGCCTTCACCCGCACGGTCCGACGTCATCCCGGCCGAGGTCGCACGGTGGGCGTCCGGGTCGGTTCCTACGCCTGGTCGGTGCCCGCGGAGGCGCTCGGCACGCCGGGCGAGCTCGAGTTCGAGGGTCTGCGGATACTCGCACCGGCCGATCCGGCCGCAGTGCTGACCGCGATGTACGGCGACTACCGCGAGCTGCCCCAGGAGTCGGAACGAACCAGTCACCACGCGTTCGTCGCGGTCTGGCGCTGACCGCCGACCGGGATGTGGCGCGGCGAGGGCGCGGCCGACCGATGTCGACCGCGCCCCGACCGCCGCTCGGCCCGGTCTACCGCGCCAAGGACTGCTGTCCGGCTTCTCCGCCACCGGAGTCGCCGCCGCCGTCGATCGTCCGCTCCCGGTCATCGGACACGGCGATGCTGATCTTGCGTGGCTTGGCCCGCTCGGCGACGGGGATCCGCAGCTGCAGGACCCCGTCGCGGTAACCGGCGGTGATCCGATCCAGATCGAGGTTGTCACCGAGGATCAGCTGCCGGCTGAACAGGCCGCGGGGCCGCTCGGACGCGAGCTGCTCGCCCGTCGTCTCGCGCATCGGCCGGTCGGCCCGCACGGTCAGGACGTTGCGCTCGACATCAAGATCGATGGACCCGGGATCGACGCCCGGGAGGTCGAATTCGACGGCCACCGTCTCGCCATCGCGCCACGCATCCATCGGCATCAGCGCGGGCCGGGCCACGGTCCCGAAGACCTGCTGGGTCAGGCGATCCATCTCACGGAACGGATCGGTACGCATCAACACCATGAGTCACCTCCTGTTGTCAACCATCGTGGGGTGATGCTTCATCATCGCTAATCTGTAGCGAGTGATACAGGTATTATGCTTCATCGCGAGACGTTGTCAAGCGCCGAGGAGCACTGTGGTCACCGAGCCCGAGCCATCCGCTCTTCCTGGCGACGACCCGGCCGCCAACCGTGGGGTGTACGGCATCGGCGTGGCGTCGGACCTGGTGGGGACGGGGATGCAGAACCTCCGCGCGTACGAGCGGGCAGGGCTGGTGCTGCCCTCGCGCACCCCCGGGGGCACCCGGCTGTACAGCCCCGACGACCTGGCGCGGCTCCGCCGGGTCCAGTTGCTGCTGCAGCAGGGTCTCAACCTCGTGGGGATCGCCCGGGTCCTCGACCTGCAGGATGACAACCAGCGGCTTCGCGATCGGCTGGCCGAGCGGGACGGGTCGGACTCAGCCGACGGGGGAGCACCACGCTGAGCGGGGTCTCATCGGCTGAGGTACCGGAGGGAGAAGTGCCGGGTACTCACGGCACAAGTACCTCCGATGATCGCCACACCGCTCGGCGGGCACCCCTCAGGTGCCGGTGCCGGAAGCGGGCTACCGTCCCTCACCTCGCGTCGAGCCAAGACCACCCCCGAACGGGCCGGGCTCACCACCACGGGGTGCGTCGCGAACCTCGAGCTCGCGGACGAGAGCCTGGGGATGATCTTCGACCCTGGCCTGACCCTCACCCTCTATGCTCCGAGCCCGCCTCGGCCACGGTGCACGCGCTCGACCTGCTGCCCAGCTGGACCAGCGCGCCGCCGGACGCTGACGCGGACGCCACTGAATATCGACGTCCAGTAATGGCCGCGAGGCAGTGTCAGCGGCGGGTCGCATACACAGACCTCACTGGACGTCGATTTTCGTCGGCAGCCGCTGAAGAGGATCTACCGGGCGCGGGTCGATCGAGCCGGATTCGGGAGGACCCCGGGGTGGAAAAGGTACGATCACGGCGAGAAGTGCCGTGGATTGACCACGGTGACATCAGCCCGGAAGTGATCACCAACCCCATGTCGCCCCAAAAGTGACCCCCCGCCGGACCGCGACCCGGGACGACGTGGCCAAACTCGCCGGCGTCAGCACGGCCGTGGTCAGCTACGTGATGAACAACGGTCCCAAGCGGGTGGGCCCGGAGCGGACGCAGCGGGTCCTCGACGCGGTCGAGCAATTGGGCTACGCACCCAACCTGATGGCCCGGGCGTTGGCGAGCGGTTCGACGAAGCTGCTCGGACTGGTCCTCCCGGACTGGGGGAACCCGTTCTTCACCGAGCTCACGCAGGAGATCACCCTCGCCGCCGCGGCTCGCAACCATGCCGTGGTCATCACCAACTCGGGTGAGGACGTCGAGTCGGAGCGTCTCAACGTCGCCGAGCTGGAGGCCCACCGGGTTGACGGGCTGCTCATCTCGACGCTGCGGTCGGCCGCGGAGCTGTCCGCCTGGGCCGCTGCCCGTGCCGGCGACGCCCCGCCCGTGGTGTTGCTCAACTGCGAACGACCGATCGCAGCGATGACAGGCGTCGGCTCGACCTTCGCCGACGGGGCGGCCGAGGCGACGGAGCATCTGCTCGGACACGGCCATCAGCAGGTCGCCTTCGTGACCGGCGCCGGGGCCGACGAACCGATGGTCGGCGAGCGCGAGGCGGGCTGGCGACGAGCCCACCTCGACGCCGGCCGGGACCCCGGTGCGATAGCCCGGAGCGCCTACACCCGCGAGGGCGGCTACCGGTCAGGGTTGGAGATCCTGCAGCAGGCCCAGCGACCGACCGCGATCTTCGCGGTCTCGGACCTGGTGGGGGTGGGTGTCCTCCGCGCCGCTCATGAGCTGGGTCTCCGCGTGCCCGAGGATCTGGCGGTCGTGGCGTTCGACGGCAGCCGTGAAGTGGAATTCTCCTGGCCGCCATTGACCGCGATCAAGCAACCAGTTCGGGAGATGGCGGTAAGAGCGGTCTCGCTGCTCCTCGACGGGGAGACCGCGCCCGAGTTCCACCGGTTCAAGACCGAGCTGGTGATCCGGCGTTCGTGCGGGTGCACCCCGTAGCCGATCTCAGGCGAGTCGGTCGATCCGATCCTGGATGGCCCGGGCGACGGACTCCGGCCCGTCCCCGCCATGGCGCCCACCGAGCGGCAGCCGCTCGAGCCGGTGTCCGTCGGCTCCCCACAGCTCGAGCCGGCCGGACCGGAGGTGGGCCGCAGCCAGCGTCGGCCAGGGATGCACGGTCGACTTCTTCCTCCGGAGAACCCGCACCCCGACGCTGTCCGCGGTGATCGTCCACTGCCGGGCCCGATAGCCGAGGAGGCTCCAGCCGCCGATCACGACGGCGACGGCCACCAGCAGGAGTCCGGCCTGGAGGACGAAGGTCGGCAGCCCCAGACCGGCGGCGGCGACAATCTCGAGCGAGCCGACCGTCGCTGCCCCAGCCGCGACGACGAAATTGCGCAGGTTGACCTGTCGGGGAGGTTTGTAGCGCAGCGGTGTCTGCTGGTCCACGGGGTCTCCTGCGCTTCGGTAGGGGATGAGATGAACACCCGGAGACGGCGCGGCTTTCACCGTTGTTCGCCGACGCCGGGTGTCCGGATGCGTCGTCTCGACTGAACCGGGGCCTAGGTCTTGGATCCCGACAGTGCGATGCCTTCGACGATCTGCCGCTGGGCGATGATGAAGATGATCAAGAACGGCACCGCGGCCAGGGACGTCGCGGCCATCAGGCCGCCCCAGTCGGAGGAGTACGCGCCCTTGAACTGGTTCACCCAGAGCGGCAAGGTGAACAGGCTCTCACTGTTCAGGAAGATCAGTGGGTAGAAGAAGTTGTTCCACTGGCCCAGGAAGATGAAGATCCCCAACGCGACCATCGGCGTCTTGAGCAGCGGCAGGATCATGGTCAGGAAGATCTTGATCCGGCTCGCCCCGTCGATCGCTGCGGCCTCCTCCAGTTCGAGAGGAATCCCCCGGACGTACTGACGCAGGAGGAAGACCCCGAAGGCGTTGAACAGCGCCGCCGGGACGATCAGCGCCAGATGGGTGTCGACCCATCGGAGCTGCCCCAAGATGATGTACAGCGGGATGATGGTCAGCTGCACGGGCACCATCATGGTCGCGAGGAACACCGCGAACAGCACGTTGTTCCCCGGGAACTTGAGCCGGGCGAACGCGTACGCGGCCATCGCGCAGGTGATCAGCGAGACCACGGTGATGATGGTCGCGATGTACACGCTGTTGATGAAGGCGGAGAGGAAGTTACCGGTGGCGAAGGCGGTCTGGTAATTGCTGACCGTCGGGAGCATCGGGAACAACTTGGGTGGCTTGATGAAGATCTCGTCGAGCGGTTTGAACGACGAGAGAATCATCCAGATGAAGGGGAGGCCCATCACCACGGCGCCGACGCTCAGCACCAGGTGCAGGGGAATCCTGGTCCACCGGAACCCTCCGGCGCGCTTGACCGGTGGTTTGGCGGTCTCGTGAGCGGTCGCTTCGAGCGCCTGGGTCGTGATGTCGCTGGCGATAGTCATTCTGTGTAGTGGACCCATCTCTTCTGGGCCAGCAGTTGCAAGCCCGTGATGGCCAACAGGATCAGGAACAAGACCACGGCCAGGGCGGCACCGCGGCCGAAGTTGAACTCGCGGAAGGCGATCTGCACGATCTCGTACACGATCGTGCGGGCCGACGCCGGAGCTGTGGTGTCGAGGAAGAAGTAGATGTAGTCGAACACCTGGAACGACCCGATGATGCCGGTGATCGACAGGAACAGGATCGTCGGCGAGATCAGCGGGAGGGTGATCTTGCGCATCTTCTGCCATTCGGACGCACCGTCGATGTCGGCCGCTTCCAGCAACGACGCCGGGACGTTCTCCAGACCGGCCATGAACATGACCATCTGGTAGCCGAGGCCCTGCCAGACCGCAACCAGGGCGATGGCCGGGATGACCGTCTTCGGGTTCTGCAGCCAGTCCGGGGCAGCGATGCCGATCTCCGCCAGCGCGTTGTTGACCGGTGACAGCTCAGGGTTGAGCAGCCACAG
Organism: uncultured Actinomycetota bacterium; assembly: GCA_963815905.1. GTDB lineage: Bacteria > Actinomycetota > Actinomycetes > Propionibacteriales > Propionibacteriaceae > Microlunatus. The sequence continues at coordinate 126,824 of CAWFIO010000023.1, forward strand.
CCAGATGGCGGCGACCGCGATGCTCGATGTGACCACCGGTGCGAAGTAGAAGATGCGGTAGAGGTTCTTGACCTTGCCCACCTTCTGCAGCAGGTAGGCGGTGATGAACGCCGACACCAGGAGTCCCGGCACCTGCAGAGCCGTGAACCACAAGGTGTTCCGCATCGAGATCAGCATCTGCGGGTCGGTGAAGATCCACCTGAAGTTCGCGAACCCGGCGAAGCTCCGGGTGCCGAAGCCGTCCCAGTTGGAGAACGCCAAGACGATGGCGAAAATCAACGGGCCCAGCATGAAGACGAGCAGTCCGATCAACTGGGGCCCCAGGAAAACGGCCGCGTAGCCCGCATCCTGGCGCTGGCTCCGCAGTCGCATGGCCGACGTGCCCTTCGGTAACCGCGTCACATCTGGAGCCGGATGCGGCTCGTCGATGAGCGTGGCCACGTTACGCACCCTTGTTGTTGATGAAGGTCGCGATCTTGGTGGCGAAGTCCTGGGCACTGGCCCCGCTCTTGATGACGGTGTCGATCTCGGTACCCAGGTTGGTCGAGACCTTCGCGTTGCGGGCGATCGCCAACGGGATCGCGTAGCCCTTCGCCGCCACGTCGGAGAAGACCTTGGCGTTGGGCGGCAGATTGCCCTCGGTCACGATCTCGTCAAGACCCGGGATGGACGGCACGGCATTGCCGCCACCGGAGAGCCGGGCCCGCTGGCCGTATTCACTGACGAACTGGCCCATGAACTCGAGTGCGTCGTCCTGGTTCTTGGCGCCCGAGTTGACGGCCATGGCGGCGGTGTAGACCGCGACCGGGGCGATGTCCTTGCCCGACTCCGACGGCATGGGCGCGACGTCGTACTGCAGGTTCTTCAGCTTCTTCAGGTTAGGCAGGATCCACCTGCCGTACTGGCAGGAGGCGAGCTGGCCGCCGTAGAACAACGCGTCGACCCCTTGACCCTTGGGCAGCGAACCACCGTAGGTGATCGTCTCGGCGGCAAAATGGGCGAACAGCCAGTTCAGCGTGTCCATGGCCTTCGGGTCCTGGTCGAAGACGGCCTTCTCGCCATCGAACGCCGTGCCACCGAAAGCGGTGATGAGGCTGATGATGTCGAACCAGTTGCCCTCGATGACCATGCCGCGCTTACCGGTCGCCTTGACCTTGGTCAGCACCTCGTCGAGTCCGGCGCGGTTCCAGGTGCCGGCCGCCTGGGCGGCGATCGGGTCGGTGGTCACACCGGCCTCGGCGAGAAGCCCCTTGTTGAACCAGAACACCTTGGGGTTGCAGTCCACGGGGACCCCGAAGGTCGCGCCGCTGGCGTCGGTGGTCCACTGCTTCAGACCTTCGTAGGTCTGCTTCGCGGTCTCGGGTGCCTTCGACGACAGGTAGCTGGACAGGTCGACCAGCTTGCCGGAGGCGATCAGCGGGGCCATCGAGCTGTCGCCGACGTAGAAGGCGTCGGGTGCGGACCCGCCCGCGAGCTGGGTCAGCAGTTTGGACTGGTAGTCACCGACGACCTGCTGCCAGGTGACCTGTGCGCCGACCTTGGCCCCGTAGTCCTTCGAGTACTGCTTGTAACGCTCACCCTCGCCCGGGTTCGCCCACGAGCCCCAGGTGATCGGCCCGGTGGCCGCACCGCTGGCGCCGCCGGCGCTACCCGAGCCTTGGGGTACACCACTGCTCCCGTTGCCACATCCGGCGAGCGCGGACACGCCGAGCGCGGCGGCTCCGAGCCCGATGGTCCCCAGAAACCCACGGCGGCTGACCGACCCGGCCAGCACATTCTTGACGTTGTTCACGCATTCCTCCTTGAACGGTGGTTGGTCCCCGAACTCTCGTGGGGAAACAACCTCGACAGAAATCGACTCTCGAGCGAGTCCTTCGTCCTGGCACCCCTGCACTACAGCGACCAACGCGCCACGTCAGGAGCGGATTGCGTCAAACGCCGACCCGGCCAGGAAACTGTTACACGCGTAGATCTTTACACGCGTAGATCCGGCTGGCAAGTCTTTTCGTTCAGGGAAAATTCAGTGCTGGGGAGCATCGGCACCGCGCTCGACGAGCCGTCAGCGGAGTCGGCGCGCTCCGGTCGAGGGCCGGACGGTGAAAGCGGCCGGCGGTCCGAAACCAGCCAGACCGAGCGCCCGCACCACCGCTTTGGCCACCCGGTCCGCCTCCCCTGACCGGACCAGCGCGATGATGCAGCCGCCGAACCCACCGCCGGTCATCCGGGCACCCAGCGCGCCGGCGGACCGAGCCGTCTCCACCGCCAGGTCGACGGTGGGGACGGTGATGGCGTAGTCGTCACGCATCGAGGCGTGCGAAGCGTCCAGCAGCGGGCCGATGGCATCGAGCCGTCCCTGACGAAGCAAGGCAATGACGCCCTGCACCCGGGCGTTCTCGGTCACCACGTGGCGTACGCGGCGCCGCATCTGGTCGTCGGGCAGTCGGGCCAGCGAGCGTCCGAGATCGTCGATGTCGCGGAGGGCCGGGATCCGCAGGATCTCGGCCGCGGCCTCGCAGGAGGCACGGCGGTCGGCGTACGCGCCGTCGACCAGGGCGTGCGGGGTCAACGTATCGACGACCAGGATGGACAGACGGGCCGCTTCCAAGTCGAGCGGAACCTGCTCGAGCGCGTAGTTGCGGCAGTCGAGGGCCAGGGCGTGACCGTCGGTACACAGGATCGACGCAGCCTGGTCCATCAACCCGGTCGGTGCCCCGACGAAGACGTTCTCGCAGCGCTGCGCCAGTTGCGCGCGGCGCAGCGGGCGGATCTCGACCCCGCCGAGGTCGGCGAGCGCGGTCAGCACGGCGCATTCGAGCGCCGCCGACGACGACAGCCCGGCACCGCCGGGCACGTCGGAGGTCAGCACCAGATCGGCGCCCGGCACATCATGCCCCTCCTCGACCAGCGCCCAGACGACCCCGGCCACGTACGCCGCCCAGCCGCCCATCCCCGGCTTCAGGTCGCCACGGCCGAACTCGACCGTCTCCTGCTTGTTCAGGGACCGGACGCTCCATCGCCCGTCGGCGCGGTGTCCGGCCGCGACGGTCACCCGCTGGGGCAGGGCGAACGGCAACACGAACCCGTCGTTGTAATCGGTGTGTTCGCCGATCAGGTTGACCCGACCGGGTGCGGCCCAGACCCCGGCCGGCTCCCCGAGACCGAGGTCACGAAAGGCCTGGCTGACGTGCTCGACATCGGTGCTCATGCGCCCGCCCGCCCGGTCATACCTGTGCCCCCTCGTCCTCGGACAACGTCGCGCTCGACACCGTCTCGGGGCGCCCACCATCCGCGAGCGTCACCGCTCCGACCACCCGGACATCGGTTCCGAACGTCCAGTCGCCCCGCACCGTCAGACGGGAGGCGTCGCGCAACGACGGCGCCCCGGCCGGGAATCGCTGCTCGAACCCGCCGATGGTCTTGTAGAAGCGCGGGTCGAGCTCGATCAGCGGCGCCTTCTGCACCACCCTCCTCAACCGGCCATCCGCACCCACCTCATACACATCAGAACGCAGCAACAGCAGATCACTGGTCGTCTTCACCGGCAAAAACCGCTCCCGCCCCACACAGATCGCCGTCGCACCCGCGAACACCTCCACCGCCGCCCCCATCGCCGACTCGATCTGCACCACCCCAGGACTCCCCGGATCCGCCGGATCCACCGTCTTGTCATTACGAATCAACGGCAACCCCAACACCCCACGACGCTGCGACAACGTCTCGAACAACACCCGCAAGTCAAACCACAAATTGTTGCAATGAAAAAAACGATGCCGATGCTCATCGGTGAAGAAATCCATCTCCTCCGCCCGCGTCTGCGCCGTATCCCGCAAAATCAACTGCCCATCCACCCTACGAATCGCCAAATGCCCACCCTTACGATCCGCCGCCGTCCGCACACAGATCTCCGCCGCATACGGCGCCCCCGACTGCGCGAACCACCCCGCCAACACCGCATCCGGACCCGCCCCCAAATTATCCGAATTCGACACCGACGCATACCGATACCCCAAACCCAAAAGCTCCTCCAACACCCCCGACGCCATCAACGACGGATACAAATCCCCATGCCCCGGCGGACACCACTCCAACGACCGATCCGCCGCCCACTCCACCGGAACCAGACCATCCACCCGCAACTTCGGCTCCTGCGACTGCACAAAATCCAACGGCAACCCGTCCACCGCCAAATCGTCATACCCAGCCAACGCCGCCAACGTGTCCACCCGAGTCCGGAAACTGTTCATGAAGATCAACGGCAACTTCACCCCATACGCCGCCCGCGCCGCCCGCACCTGACCCACAATCAAATCCAGAAACGACTTCCCCTCCCGAACCGGCAACAACGACTTCGCCTTATCCATCCCCATCGAAGTCCCCAGCCCCCCGTTCAACTTCACGATCACCGTCGCCGCCAACGCCTCCCGCGCCACCGACTCATCGACCACCACATCCGAAAGAAGATCCGGATCCGACAACGGCTCGATCGAGTCCTCCCCGATGAACCCCGACGCCCCCGCCTCCAACTGCCCGTAATAATCCGCAAACACATCGATCGCCGGCCGACTCACCCCCGCAGCGACCATCTTCGCCACGGCGTCGCGCAGGCCCTCGGCGCTCACAGGTCGGCTTGCGGGGTCGAGACCCGGGTCGCGCGCACGATGATCAACTGATTGGGACGCAGAATCGGTGCCTGCAGACCCACGGCGTCGAGCACTCGGCCGGGGAGCTGGATCGGTGCGGCCATCCACGGCGGCCGGCCCTGGTCGGGCCGATGCGCGGTCGGCTGCTCGACGGTGATCGCGTACGCGGCCGCGGGGTCGAGGCCAGGCAGCGTGAAGGCGCCGAGCGGCACGGTCAGCGGATATTCGAGGCACTTGAGCACGTAGACGGCCTCGCTCGTATCCTCGGCCACGACGCCCTCGAGCCGGAGCGCGGAGTTGGCCGGGTCGCGGTGCACCACCCGCCCCGAGTGGAGCAACGGTCGCAGCTGCTTGTGCAGCGCGACCCAGGCGGCGACGTCACCGAGCTCGGCCTCACCCAGTGAGGTGAGATCGAGCTCGAGACCGAGATGACCCCACAGGGCGGTCCCGGCCCGGAAGTCGAGCGCATAGTGCCGATGGCTGCTGTGGTCCTCCGCGGTGCCGATGTGCGTGCCGACCAGCTCGGGTGGCAGCAGCAGCGAGGTCCAGCGCTGGATGCCGTGTCGCTGCAGCGGATCGATGCAGTCCGAGGCCCACACCCGGTCGGTCCGTTCGAGGATGCCCAGATCGATCCGCCCACCGCCCCCGCAGCACGACTCGATCTCCAGCCCGGGGTGCTGCGCCTTGAGCTCGTCGAGCATCCGATAGAGCGCCAGCGTGTGCTGCCGGATGCCGGGCTCGCCGGTGGGAGCGTGACCAGCGTCGAGCAGCGGCCGGTTGTGGTCCCACTTCAGGTAGGCGATCGCGTACCGGGTGACCAGCTCGGAGATCCGCTCGAGGACGAACGCGTACGCCTCGGGGTGACCGAGGTCGAGCACGTGCTGGTGCCGTGACGGCAGTCCGACGCCGTGGCCGGCGTCGAAGATCCACTCCGGGTGGGCCCTGGCCAGATCGGAGTCGAGGTTGATCATCTCGGGCTCGAACCACAGCCCGAACTCCATCCCCAGCTCGTGTACCCGCTCGGCCAACGGGGAGAGGCCGTCCGGCCACATGCCCTCGTCGACATACCAATCCCCCAGACCGCGGTGGTCGTCACGACGCCCGCGGAACCAGCCGTCGTCGAGGACGAACCGCTCCACCCCGACCTCGGCGGCGCGTTCCGCCAGGGCGGTCAGCCGCTCGATCTGATGATCGAAGTAGACCGCCTCCCAGGTGTTGAGCAGGACGGGCCGCGGCGTACGCGGGTGCTGGGCCCGGTCGCGGACGAAGCGGTGCAGCCGGCCGGACAAGGCATCCAACCCGTCGCCCCACGAGGCGACCAGGGCGGGCGACGCGTACGTCTCGCCGGGTGCGAGTCGGACCTCCCCGGCCATCAGCAACTCGCCACCGCGGAGCACCCGCCAGCCGTTGAAGGTGCGCTCGGCCGCCACCAGTTGGTTACCGCTGTAGGCGAGGTGGACACCCCACACCCGACCGGTCGCGAAACTGAACCCGGTCTCACCGGCGCACAGCAGTGTCGCCGAATCGTGGCCCGGACGCCCGCCGCGGGCCTCGCGCAGCCACTCCCCCATGTCGAAGGGCTTGCGTTGCGGGGTGCGCTCGACCGTGTGCCGCCCGGCCATGTCGAGCAGCTCACCCGCCGTCGACGGGACCGGCAGCGCGGGCAGCAGGGCCTGGACCTCGTACGCGTCCGCGCCCAGGTTGCGGACCGCGGCGAGCAATCGGACCACACCACTCGGGTGCAGCTCCAGCTCGCTGACCACCTCGAGGGCACTGTGGGCGTCGGTGCCGATGCTGCGCAGTCGGATCGCACCGCTCGGACCCGCCGGCCACGCCGGTGATCCCGCCTCCTCGACCTGGTGGCTCACCGAGTCGCACCGGATCGACCAGGCCCGGCCGGATCGGCTACCGGCCAATCCGGGCCGGCCGAGCCAACCGCAGGCGAGCTCGGGAAGCACCGAGACCTCGGGCAGCGCATAGACGAGGCTGTCACTGACCGGCGGCAGCGCGGCTCGCACCAGTGCTCCGAGCCCGAGATCATCGATCTCACCCAGGTCGGGGCCCCAGTGCACGACCCACGGGAACGTGGTCGGGGCCAGCTGGCACACCACGCTGGTCCCGCCGGCTCGGAGGTGGACCGTCTCGGACGATTCGTCGAGTCCGACGTCGGGGGTGGGGGGCAACTGCGCTGCGGAAGACATGCATTCCTCTCGAGATCTTCGGGTGAGCGGTTCTGGGTGACGGAGCGATTCAGGTGACGAGGTGGTGCCAGGTGACGATGTGGTGCTGGGCCGGCATGATCGCCGGCCGCCGGCCGGTCAGGTGCTGGTGGCCGTTGCTGCGGCGACGCCCCCGCAGGCATCGAGAACAACGCCGCTCGTCGGCCTCGACGAGCATCCGCAGTCTCGAACCCATGGCGGACCCAGCCATTGGTGGTTATTGTTACACGCGTAGATTCCCGCACGACGACGGGAAGTTCAAGCCCTGAGCACGAGGAACATCTTTTTCGAGGCTCTCCCACCGGGGTAATTACCGCACTACCCGGTGGCCGTTCTCGATCACCTCCCGTCGGCGAAAGGAGCACGGAGATGGCCGCCCACGACGCTGAAGTGCGCCGGACCCCGACCCGTGAGGATGTGGCGCGGCTGGCCCGCGTGAGTAACGCGGTGGTGAGCTATGTGGTCAACGACGGGCCGAAACGGGTCGCCCCCGAAACCGCTAGCCGGGTCAGGGCTGCTGTCGACCAACTCGGCTACAGTCCCAACCTGGCCGCCCGGGCGCTGCAGAGCGGCTCGACCAAGCTGCTCGGTCTCGTGCTGCCCGACTGGGGCAATCCGTTCTTCGCCGAATTCACCCAGACGATCGCGGCCGCCGCCGCCCAGCGGCAGCATTCGCTGGTGATCACGACCTCGGGCGAGGACCCCGACGCCGAGCGGGACAACATCGCGGAATTGGTGGCCCACCGGGTCGACGGACTCCTGCTGTCGTCGCTGCGCGAGCCGGACGTCCTGCGGGAGTGGGTCGCCCACCGACCGAGCGACGCCCCGCCGGTGGTGCTCCTCAACAGCGAGCAGGCGATCAAGGGACTGACCGGTCTCGGCCCCGCGTTCGCCGATGGTGCGGCGATGGCGACCGCGCACCTGCTCGGCCACGGTCACGCCTCGGTCGCCATCGTCACCGGGGAGCACCACGCGGATCGGGCGGCGGAGCGAGAGGTCGGGTGGCGCCGCGCCCATCGGGCGGCCGATCGGCGCCCGGGCCCGGTCGTCCGGCGGAATTACGCCCGCGAGGGCGGGTACGCCGCCGGGATGGATCTGCTCCAGCGAGCCCGCCGTCCGACGGCGATCTTCGCGGTGTCCGATCTCATCGGCGTCGGTGTCCTCCGCGCCGCCCACGAGCTCGGACTGCGCATCCCCGAGGACGTCGCGGTGATCACCTTCGACGGGACCCGCGAGTCGGAATTCTCCTGGCCCTCGCTGACGACCGTGCGACAGCCGGTCGAGGCGATGGCCGCCGAGGCGATCCGCCTGATCCTCGACCCCAGTCCCGACCGGGCCCATCGGCGCTTCGACACCGAGCTGATCGTCCGCAGATCCTGCGGATGCCAGCCGTAGCCGTACTCCTTCGCCTTCTCCGTTTTCGCCCCCACCTCGAACCCCAGGAGCCCGCCCATGGCTGCGCCGGAACTCGCCTACGTCCACCTCCACGCCGAGGGGGTGTCGCTGCTACTCGACATCACCTCGGGTCAGCTGCCCGCGATCCTGCACTGGGGTGCGGAGCTGGGTCAGTTGACTGTCGCCGATTGTCAGGTGCTCACGGACTCGTTCGAGACCCCGGTGACCGGGAATCTGGCCGACATCCCGCTGCGGGTCGGGCTGCTTCCCGAGCATCGCGTGGGTTGGGCCGGCCGCCCGGGGTTGAGTGGCTCGCGTCGCGGCCGCGACTGGTCGCCGCACTTCGCGCTCGACTCCATCACCGTCGACGGGTCTCCGGTGGAAGGCCTCGTCGACACCGGACTCGGCGAAGTCGTCGTCGACGCGACCGCGGCCGAGGCGGGGCTCACCCTGCGGCTCGAGATCGCCCTGATCACCGGCGGGTTGATCCGGTCGCGCGCCGAGCTGACCAACACCGGGGATGACGGCTACCAGCTCGACGATCTCGTCCTCGCGTACCCGGTGCCGGAGACCGCCCGGGAGATCCTCGACTTCGCCGGCCGGTGGAGCAAGGAACGCACCCCGCAACGCCGCGAGCTGGTCGTCGGTCAGCACGTACGCGAGGGTCGGCGCGGTCGGACCGGGGCCGATGCCGCCACGCTGCTCCACGTCGGCGCACCCGGCTTCGGGTTCGCCGCCGGGCAGATCTGGGGGGTGCACGTCGGGTGGAGCGGTAACCACACCCACTACGCCGAACGGATGTCCGGCGGCGAGCAGGTGCTCGGCGGCGGCGAGCTGCTCCTGCCCGGCGAGGTGGTCCTCGATCACGGCGACCGCTACCGCACCCCGTGGCTCTACGGCAGTCACGCCGACGGGCTCGACGCCGTGGCCCGCCGCTTCCACCGGATGCTGCGGGCGCGGCCGAACCACCCGGATGTCGACCGCCCGGTTACTCTCAACGTCTGGGAAGCGGTCTACTTCGACCACGATCTCGACCGGTTGATCGGCCTCGCGCAGCGCGCAGCCGAGGTCGGGATCGAGCGTTACGTGCTCGACGACGGCTGGTTCGGCGCGCGCCGCGACGACCATGCGGGACTCGGCGACTGGGTGGTGTCGGATGCCGTCTGGCCCGACGGCCTCGGCCCGCTGATCGACGCGGTCAACGACCTGGGGATGCAGTTCGGGCTGTGGTTCGAGCCCGAGATGGTCAACCCGGACTCCGACGTCGCGCGGGCGCACCCGGAGTGGATCATGTCCGCCGGGCCGTCGTGGCCGATCGAGAGCCGGCACCAGCAGGTCCTCAACCTGGCCATCCCCGAGTGCTACGACCACGTCTTCTCGCAGATGTCCGCGCTGCTCGACACGTACCGGATCGCCTACATCAAGTGGGATCACAACCGCGATCTGATCGAGGCCGGCGACCAGCTCCACCGGGGCCGGCCCGGGGTCCACGCGCAGACCGAGGCGTTCTACCGGCTGGTGGACGCGCTCAAGGCCGCCCATCCCGAGCTGGAGATCGAGTCCTGCTCCTCCGGTGGTGCCCGGGTCGATCTCGGGGTGCTCGAACGCACCGACCGGGTGTGGGTCAGCGACTGCATCGACCCGCTCGAGCGGCAGCAGATGAACCGCTGGACCACCCAGCTGATCCCGCCGGAACTGATGGGATCGCACATCGCGTCGGGCCACAGCCACACCACGGACCGGGTGCACACCCTCGGTTTCCGCGCCGCCACCGCTCTGTTCGGCCACCTCGGGGTCGAGTGGGATCTCAGTCGGGCGGACGAGGGCGATCTGGCCGAACTCACCGCGTGGATCGCCTTTTACAAGGCCGAGCGCTCGTTGCTGCTCGGCGGTGACCTCGTCCGGGTCGACTTCCCTGACCCGAGTGTCGCGGCCCACGGCGTGGTCGCGCCCGACCGCTCCCGAGCGCTCTACTCGATCGCCTCGATCAGTCGCTCCGAGGTCTCCGCAGTCGGCCGGATCCCGCTCCCCGGACTCGACCCCGACCGTCGCTACCGCATCCGGCCCCTCACCGTCGGCGCCGCCCAGCAGCTCACCGCCCCCGCGTGGTGGGGCACGCCTGACCGCGAGGGGCAATGGCCCGGGGCGGTCCTGACCGGTCGGGCGATCGCCGCCGGACTGCGGTCCGCGGACCTACACCCCGAACACGCGGTCATCCTCCGCGTCGACGCCGTGTGATCGCGCCCGGGGTCCCCCTCCCCCGTCGTCGGTGACCGGCACCTCCGTAGCCGCTCGATCGACCGGAGCGGCCGCCGGACACGATCGCTCTGAGGCTGAGCGAGTCGCTCGATAGCCCGTGCTCGCGATGATCACGGGGAGTCCGGTCGGGCTGATCGCGCCGCGGGAGGACAGGTGGCAAGCGGCCCAGATCGTCGCGGGTTTTGGGGGAATCGTTTCTCGGCATCTGCTGGGAAAGGCACCCCTGCGCGGCCAATTGCCCGGCCCTTTCCCGGCACGTGCCGGCAAACGCCCCCAGCGGAGGCCGATCGGCTCGACTGCGGCGTTTGAGCTCGACCCACCGGGGTAATTGGGTTCGAGGGGTCGAGGAACCGACACCGATCCGTGCCGATCCTCAGGAGCGATGTGCCGTTGTCCTCACCCGCGCACACGTCGCCTGCGGTTCCGTGCATCGCCGGATTCGAGAGCACCTCTCGCCAACCGTTCGACCGCGCGGCACCACCGAGACCACCGCCACGATGCGCCGGCCGCTGCTTCTGACCGCATCCTGGGCCGGTGTGCTCCCGGGCCCCATCCGTTGCCCCGGCACCGGACCGGGGCCGAACGGGGACCCGGCCAACCCGCTCGGTGGGCCGGATCAACCGCCGGGGGTCGTCAGCGTCCAGGCGGCGACCGCCGTGACGCGATCTTCACTACGGCTGGGCAGACCGCCGCCGCGGGCGCGTCGTCCTCAGTCCTCCCGGCCCCTCGGTTCCCTCTCCCGCCGCTTATCGTCAACGCTCTCTCCCCATGAGGAGGCTTCATGCCCCGAGATATCACGCCGACCACCGGATCGCCGCGGTCCGCCTCCGCCGGATCGTCACCGACCACCCACCCCGTCCCGGATCTCGTCGTGGTCAGCCACCTGCGTTGGTCCTGGGTGTGGCAACGGCCCCAGCATCTGGTCTCGCGGTTCGCCGCGGCGCGCGCCGAGCGCGGCGCTTTCACCTGGTACGTCGAGGAGCCGCTGGCCGCCTCCGTGGAGAGGCCCACCGTCCGTTACCAGCAGCACGACGGCATCATCCGCGTGTGGCTCGAGGTCCCGACGAGTGGATCCCCCGACGGCCTCGGCTTCGACGCCGCCGAGGCGTCCGCCTACCCCGCGCTGCTGGCCGGCCTGATGCACGGGCAGGATCGGCCCCCGCATCCCGACGTCCTGCTCTACACCCCGATGGCCTATCCGCTGGCCGAGTCGCTGCGTCCGGATCGTCTGCTCTACGACGTCATGGACGATCTGAGCTCGTTCCACAACGCTCCGAGCGGTCTGCGGTTCCATCAGCAACGCCTGCTCGCCGAGGCCGATGTGGTCTTCGCCGGCGGACGGTCGCTCTACCGCTCGGTGTTGCTGCACCGCAGTGCCGATTGTCACCTGTTCCCCAGCGGGGTCGAGACCCGGCACTACGCCTCGGCCAAGATGATGCGCACCCCGCGACGCCGCAAGGTCGCCGGCTATGTCGGCGTCATCGACGAGCGACTCGATCTCGATCTGATCGCCGGGCTCGCCGCCGCGTTGCCCGACTGGACGGTGCGCATCGTCGGACCGGTCACCAAGATCGATCCCGCGTCACTGCCCCAGGCCGCCAACATCAGCTACCCGGGCCAGATCGCGTACGACGATCTGCCCGAGGTGATGGCCGGCTTCGACGTCGCTCTGATGCCGTTCGCGCTCAACGAGGCGACCAAGTCCATCAGCCCGACCAAGACGCTCGAATACCTCGCCGCCGGCCTTCCCGTGGTCTCGACCCGGGTGCCGGATGTGGTGAGCGACTACACCGGAGTCGTCCATCTGGCCGACACGGCGACGCAGTTCGCCGAAGGCTGCCGTGAGGTCGTCAACGATCCGTTGTCCGAGCGAGAGCACCGCATCCGACACATCAAGAAGCGGCAGGAGTGGGATTCGATCGCGGCGGCCATGCACGAGTTGATGCGCCCCGCTTCGACCGCCTCCGCCGTCCGCGATACACAGGAGGTCTCGGCATGACGACCGACCTGAACACGCGACCCCGGACCCCCGCGAGCACCGCGGCGGTCGAGCTCGAGCTGGCCCACGGCGCGTGCGCGGCCTGCCTCACCGCCGTGCCGTGCGCGACGGCGCAGGTCCTGACGTGGTGAGTCCCGCGGGTCACGCCCCCGAGGTCGTCATCGTCGGCTCCGGCTTGTACGGCCTGACCGTCGCCGAGCGGGTCGCCGACGAGCTGGGCCGTCGCGTCCTGGTCCTTGAACGACGCAGTCACCTGGGCGGTAACGCCTGGTCCGAACGCGAACCCGAGACCGGTATCGAGGTGCATCGCTACGGCGCGCATCTGTTCCACACCTCGAACGAACGCGTCTGGAACTACGTGAACCGGTTCACCGCCTTCACCGGCTACCAACACCGCGTCTTCACCGTCCACCAGGACCGGGTCTACCCGCTGCCGATCAACCTGGCCACGATCGGCGAGTTCTTCGGGCGCCACCTCGGTCCGACCGCGGCCCGAGCGCTCGTCGCCGAGCAGGCCGGTGAGGTGAGCACCGCCAACGCCGCGAACCTGGAGGAGAAGGCGATCTCGCTGATCGGACGACCGCTGTACGAGGCCTTCATCGCCGGTTACACGGCCAAGCAGTGGCAGACCGACCCGCGCGAACTCGACGCGGGCATCATCACCCGGCTCCCGGTCCGCTACACCTTCGACAACCGCTACTTCGCCGATCGCTACGAGGGTTTGCCGGTCGACGGTTACGCCGCGTTCCTGACCCGGATGGCCGATCATCCGTTGATCGATGTTCGCCTCGACACCGACTTCTTCGACGTGCGTGCCGAGCTGCCGAGGGTGCCCTTGGTCTTCACCGGGCCCATCGACCGTTACTTCGACTACGCCGAGGGACCGCTGGCCTGGCGGACCCTCGACTTCGAGTCCGAGGTCCTGCCGATCGGCGACTTCCAGGGCACCCCGGTGATGAACTACGCCGATGTCGACGTGCCGTACACCCGCATCCACGAGTTCCGACACTTCCACCCCGAGCGCAACTACCCGAGCGACAAGACCGTCATCGTGCGCGAGTTCTCCCGCGCCGCGGTCGCCGGCGACGAGCCGTACTACCCGGTCAACACCGCGGTCGATCGCGAGCGACTCCAGCGCTACCGGCAGCGCGCGGCGGCCGAGGACCAGGTCATCTTCGGCGGTCGACTGGGCAGCTATCAGTACCTCGACATGCACATGGCCATCGCCTCGGCGCTGACCATGGTCGACAACGTGCTCGCCCCACACCTGCGCGAGGGTGCCCCCCTCCTCCGCGCCGCATGACCACGTCCGCCGTACGCCGTACGCCGTACGCCGTACGCCAGAGAGGATTGCGCGCATGACCTCCGACCGACAGGTTTCGACCACCACTCGATGGATCGCCCCGGCCGTCTTCGCCGTGGGAGCGGCGGCGGGGGTGGTCGTCGTACGCCGCCGGCGCGGTCGCGCCGAGCGTGCGGCCGGGACGCCCGAACGCTGGCTGGTGGTGACCATCGACCGGACCCCGGAGGAGGTCATGCCGCAGGGCGTGTTGCCCACGCCGCTCACCGAGCTCGGGGATCAGATCGAGGTGGCCGTCGCCGTCGCGCCGGGTGGGAAGGGGACGGAGTTGCGCGCACGGCCGCTTTCCGGGCGCCAAGTCCAGGCCCCGCTGCAAGCGAAACTCACCGGCGACGACCCTCGCAGCCGATTGCGGGTGGCGCTGCGGCACGCCAAACAACTGATCGAGACCGGCGAGGTGCTGCTCGTCGACCCGGTCCCCCACGGTCACCGCCCGCATACGCCGCAGGGCAAGCTCGTCGACTTCGCGTCGGCTCGGGCGAACCGGGTGGGCCGGCTGTGAAGGCGCTGTGCTGGACCGGGATCAACAAGACCGCCCTCGAGACGGTCGACGACCCCGAGCTACTCAACGACCACGACGTGATCCTCAAGGTCCGGCTGACCACCACGTGTGGGTCCGACCTGCACCTGCTGAGCGGCTACATCCCCGGCATCCGGGGCGGGGACGTGCTCGGCCACGAGTTCATGGGCGAGGTGGTCGAGGTCGGCAAGGCCGTGACCCAGCACCGGGTCGGCGACCGGGTCGTGGTCTGTTCGTTCATCGCCTGCGGGCAGTGCTGGTACTGCCGGCAGAAGCTGTTCTCGCTGTGCGACAACGGCAATCCCAACCCCGGTCTGACCGAAAGCCTGTGGGGCTCGAACCCCGGCGGGTGCTTCGCCTACAGCCAGTTGCTCGGCGGATTCGCCGGCAGCCACGCCGAGTACGTCCGGGTCCCGTACGCCGACCAGGGCGCCTTCACCGTCCCCGACGAGGTGTCGGACCTGGCCGCCCTCTTCGCCTCCGACGCCGTGCCCACCGCCTGGACCGGCGCGGATCTGGCCGGCATCACCCCCGGAGACACGGTCGCGGTGTGGGGGGCCGGCGGCGTGGGCCAGATGACGGCCCGGGCCGCGATGCTGCTCGGCGCCGAACAGGTCATCGTCATCGACCGGTTACCCGAGCGCCTGGCCCAGGTACGCACCCACATCGGCGCCGAGACCCTCGACTACACGACGGACTCGATCACCGAGGAGCTCAAGGAACGGACCGGGGGGCGTGGTCCCGACGTCTGCATCGAGGCCGTCGGTATGGAGGCCCACGGCACCGGCCCGGCACATCTCTACGACCAGGTCAAGCAGCAACTCCGGCTGCAGACCGACCGGCCGACCGCCCTGCGCGAGGCGATCTACGCCTGCCGCAAGGGTGGAAGCGTCTTCGCCCTCGGCGTGTTCGGTCTCGTGGTCGACAAGTTCCCGCTCGGCGCGGTGGTCAACAAGGGCCTGACCCTGCGCGGCGCCCAGCAGCACGGTCACCGCTACATCCCGATGATCCTCGAGCGGATCGCCGCAGGAGAGATCTCGACCGAGCACCTCGCCACCCACGTGATGCCGTTGAGCGAGGGCCCACGGGGTTACGAGATGTTCAAGCACAAGGAGGACGGCTGCGTCCGCGCAGTCTTCGAACCCGGGTCCTGATCCCCGCTCAGCGCGGGGTGGGCCCCGGGCCAGCTCGACCCCGGTGATCTGGGTCCGCGGCGACGTCGACCGCCTGACCCAGCCCAGCTGGGACACAAGAGTGTGGGATAGCGACGCATGATCGGGGCCGATTCGCGTCGCTATCCGACACTTCTGCTGCTGCATGCTCGTCGCAGTACTTCGGGTCTGGCGCTCGCCCGGGTCGGAGAGGACGCTGAGGAGATGGCGGCAGCTGGTTCTGAGGCGGTGGGGCGACTCTTCGACGAGTTGGCCGGGGTGTACGACCAGAGCGGGGTGGCCTTCTTCGGGCCGATCGCGGAACGCCTGGTCACCCTGCTGGACCCGCAACGAGATGAGCGCGCCGTCGACCTCGGCTGCGGGCGCGGCGCCGTCACCGTACGGCTGGCCCACCGGGTGGGGCCGCGTGGCCGGGTGACCGCGCTCGACCTGGCCCCGGGCATGGTCGCCGCCACCCGGGCCGAGTGTCGGCGGTCGGAACTGTCATGGGTCGAGACCGAGGTCGGTGACGCGGCGGCTCCCGAGGTCCCGCCAGGCTCGGTGTCGATCGTCGCGGCGTCGTTGGTCCTGTTCTTCCTGCCCGATCCTCTTGCCGCCCTGCAACGTTGGCTGCAGTTGCTCGAGCCGGGCGGCCGCCTGGGCATCACGACCTTCGGAGCCCAGGACGAGGTGTGGCGCCAGGTGGACGGGCTGTTCGACCCTTATCTTCCGGCGGGTCTACTCGACCCTCGCACCAGCGGCCGACGCGGACCGTTCGGTAGCGCAGCGGCCTTGGCGGCGATGATCGAAGGCGCGGGCGGAGCGGTCGCGGAGTCGGTCGAGGTGCCGTTTCCCGTGCGGTTCGATGACGTCGATCAGTGGGAGCGGTTCAGCCGGGGCACGGGTCAGCGGCAGATGTGGGACCGCGTGCCAGTCCAGGAGCAGAACGATCTCCGCAACGCCGCCGCGGGCCTGCTCGAGTCGGCCCGGCCCACGCCCGGTGGCCCCATCGAGCTCAGTCAGGTCGTGCGTTTCACCCTCATCCATCCCGGGTCGGGGGGGTCTGACGCTCCTTCGTGACGGCGCGCGACGCCGGCGGCACGCTATCCCGCCCAGGGGTGCGCGTCACCCTCGAATTCGACCCGTACGCCGAGGCCCACGTCGGCCGCGATCGAGATGCGGGCCGCCGTCCGCACGAAGTGGATACCTCCCTCCTGGAGGAGCTCGGCCACGGTATCGAGGTCGGGAACGCCGACGGTGAAGCCGACGAAGCGACCGAGACCCGGCTGCACCTCCAGCCGGAGCTCGCCGCCGTTGTCGAACGAAAACCGATCTCCCGCTGCCATCGGTCGTCCGGTGAATCCCTCGAGGAAATGGCGATTTTTCGCTGGTTCGTCCACCGCCAAGGTCACCTCGGTGATCTCGGTGGCGCCGTTGTCATGACATTGCAGCGCCGGATTCCAGAATGCCTCGGGGAAGTGCTGCTGGCAGACGAAGAAGGCCGCGTCGGGGAGCGCATCGTTGCGGGCGAAGGCCAGCGTGAACGCGACGTGGGTGGCGGTGCCGTTGGGACGCTCACCGCTGCGCTCGAAGAAAAAGGGCTGGAAGTCGCCGATTGCCTGTCGGGCGAAAAGAGCGGCGTCCGTGGCCGCATCGGCGCTGTCGAGCACGAGCATGGCCAGACCCTCGCGATCAGCGAGGTAATCACGGACGAAGGCCCCGAAGCTGAAGACCCCCGGCGCGTGCGGCGATATCCCAGCCGGGTCGCCGACCGTGATCAACTCGAGGAAGGACGAACCGAACTGGACCAACCGGTTCTCGGTCCCCCACGGGTGTCGATTGCGCGCGCCGACCTGGAATCCCAGCCGCTCGTACCAGGCGGCAGCCGCATCGAGATCGCGCACGGCGAGCACCAGGTGATCGATCCGGCGAGAGGGACTGGTCATGGCCTCATCCTGGCCCGTTGGATCGACCAACACCGCCAACAACTGGTCTCTGAAAACCCGGGAACGGGTACGCGGTCGTCCGGTCCCGCGGGATTCGCGTCAGGGGGTTCGCGGCGGAACGGTGAGCCGGGTCGCTGCACAGGTGCTGCCAACCCCCACACCCTCTTGACACCGTCATCGCGCGGCAGTAGTACTGAACAGTGTTCGAAACGTCGACGGATAGTTGGTCAACCGGTCGGCGTGCGGCGGCGCTCGAGAGCATCGTCGACGCGGCCTGGGAACTGGCGCGTGAGAACGGGCTCGGCGGGTTGTCGCTCCGCGATCTCGCCCGTCGACTGAGGATGGCGCCAGCATCGTTGTATCCCTACATCAACTCCAAGCACGGGCTCTACGACGCGATGTTCGCGCAGGGTTACCGCGCGTTGCTCGCCAAGGAGCTGCCCGCGCACAGCGACGACCTGCGGACGGTCCTGCGCGACGGCGTCGCCTTCTATATCGACTTCGCCCTTGCGGATCCCGTCCGCTTCCAGTTGCTGTCGCAGCGGATCATCCCGGGGTTCGCGCCGTCGGAGCAGGCCTATGCGCTCGCCCGGGAGGCGTACGACTACTGCTACTCCGCCCTGACCGCCGCGGTCGAGCTCACCCAGGAAGACATGGACCTGATCAGCGCCATCGTCAGTGGGCTCGTCAGTCAGCAGATCTCGAACGACCCGGGGGGTTCCCGGTGGGTCGGCCTGCTTGACGACGCGGTCGACCTGCTCATGCCCCGACTTGAACCGAGAAAGAAGCAGCCGACCTCCGCCGGAGGCCGCCCGACCAGGAAGAAGGACCCCGCATGAGCACAGTCGCCCCACCGGCACTGCATCACCTGGCACTCACCGTCCGAGATCTCGAGGCCAGCATCGAGTGGTACGGGAAAGTCTTCGGAATCCACTACCAGATGGACGTCCCGCACCCTGGAGGTTTCGCGCGGCTCCTCAGTGACGACGCCTGGCAGCTCGTCATCGTGCTGCACCGCCACGACGCGAACAGCGGCGAAACGTTCCTCGAGTCCCGTACGGGTCTGGACCACGCCGGCTTCGCGGTGCCGACGCACGAAGACCTGGTCGCCTGGCAGTCCCACCTGGAAGAACACGGCGCGGTTCGGGCCGAAGCGGCGGACCGACCGCTCACGCAGTCAGCCATCGCCGAGGAGCCCTACGGATCGGTCCTGGTGTTTCGTGATCCTGACAACATCCAGCTCGAGTTTTTCGCCCCACCTGCAGCTGCTGAGTGACAGGGCCGGCGCCATGCATGTGTCAAGCCCCGCCCCTGACGTCGTCGCTCTGAGCGACGTAGCTCCCATCCCAGGCCTGGGCTTCTTGCCGGTCAACGCCTACCTGCTACGGGCCGAGCAGCCGCTGCTCATCGACAGCGGGCTCCCCACCTCACAGCCCGACTTCCTCGACGCGCTGTGGTCCTTGGTCGAACCGGAGGAGCTGCGGTGGATCTATCTGACCCACCCCGACCGCGATCACACCGGCAGCCTGATGAAGATCCTGCAGGCCGCACCCTCGGCACGCCTGGTCACGACCTTCCTCGGGATGGGCATCCTGACCCTGGAGCACGAGATCGACCCCCATCGCGTCTTCCTCCTCAACCCTGGACAGTCGCTCGACCTCGGTGACCGGCAGCTGACCGCTTTCCGGCCCCCGGTCTACGACAGTCCAGCGACGACGGGTTTCTACGACAAGCTCACGGGCACCTGCTTCACGTCGGACTGCTTCGGCTCACCCATGGCGACGCCGGAGCTGGCCGCCGTCGAGGACATCCGAGACGTGCCTGACGACGACCTCGTGGCCGGGCAGCGGTTGTGGGCCACCGTCGACAGCCCGTGGGTCACGAGTGTGGACCGAAACGCCTTCCGCGCCTCCCTCGACCCGTTGCGTCGCCTCGATCCACCGGTCGTTCTCTGCACTCACCTGCCGCCCGCACACCACGCGGCGACTCGCCTGCTCGACACCTTGCAGGGTGCTCCTGACGTCGACCCTTTCGTCGGACCCGACCAGGCCGCACTCGAGGCGATGCTGGCTCAGATGGAGCCTGGCGGCGATGCTGGGTGAGGTCGTTTGTGAGCAGCTGATGGGCGTGGCGGGGGTCGTTCGCGCGCCGCTCACCCGGCTGACGCAGGGGTAGACCTGGCGCACCCGGCAGGATTCGAACCTGCAACCTTCTGATCCGTAGTCAGATGCTCTATCCGTTGAGCCACGGGTGCCCGCCGTCGGCCCGGAGGCGACAACGATCAGCCAGTGTAGCGGCTCGGCCCGGAGCGAGCGAATGCGTGCACGGCTGGGGTCGACACGCCGGTCCGGGAGCGGCGTACGCTGCCCCGGCTGTGCGAATTTCGGCACCAGGTCGCTCGCGACCCTGTCCCCACCGGGACGGCCGGTTGAGCGGGCATGCGCGGCCCTACTCTCCCCGCGGGTCGGACTACACCGTAAACATCGGCCCCTCCCCTCCACCCGGCCGAATCGCCGGGATTCCGGCAGCCGGATCACCCCGTCGGGTCACTCTCCGTGTGGATTGACAACCCCCCCGGTTCACTTATTGTTCAGTTGACGGCTACCGGAAGCGTCACTCCTACCACCCTGCAGATAGGCCACCTCGTGACCGCCGTGCTGTTCATCGTGATTGCCGTGATCGTGGTGGCTCTGATCTTCGATTTCACCAACGGCTTCCACGACAGCGCCAACGCCATGGCCGGCCCCGATCGCCACGGGCGCGCTCAAGCCGCGTACCGCGGTCATCCTCGCCGCCGTGCTCAATCTGGTCGGCGCCTGCCTGTCGACCGAGGTGGCCAAGACGATCTCGGGTGGCTTCTTCGACGAAGCATTGATCACCGCGCCGATCATCCTGGCCGGCCTGGTCGGCGCCATCATCTGGAATCTGCTGACCTGGCTGGTCGGCCTGCCGTCGAGCTCGTCGCACGCGCTGTTCGGCGGCCTGATCGGCGCCGTCGTCGTCGGCGCCGGTGTCGGCTCGGTGCACGGCTGGGTGATCGTGTCCAAGGTGCTGCTGCCCGCGATCATCGCCCCGACCGTCGCCGGTCTGGCCGCGGGGCTCGCCACCCGGATGGCTTACCGGATCACCCGCCGCACGCCGAGCGCGTACAGCAACAACGGTTTCAAGTACGGCCAGGCCTTCACCGCCAGCCTGGTCGCACTGGCCCACGGCACCTCGGACGGCCAGAAGACGATGGGCGTCATCACCCTGGTCCTGGTCGCGGCCAACATGCAGTCCGCGGGTACCGGTCCGCAGTGGTGGGTCATCATCGCCGCGGGCGTGGCCATCGGGCTGGGCACCTACTCCGGTGGTTGGCGGATCATGCGGACCATGGGCAAGGGGATCGTCGAGATCGAGACCCCGCAGGGCGCCGCGGCAGGTGCGGCCACGACGGCCACCATCCTGGCCTCCTCGCACCTCGGCTTCGGCCTGTCCACCACCCACGTCAGCACCGGCGCGATCCTCGGTTCGGGGGTCGGCCGCGACGGCGCGGAGGTGCGCTGGGGCGTCGCTCGCAAGATGCTCGTCGCCTGGCTGCTCACCCTGCCCGCCGCGGGCCTGGTCGGCGGCCTCGCCGCCCTGTTGGCCGATCTCGGGCTGGCCGGCGTGATCATCCTGCTCGTCCTGCTCGCCGCCTCCTGCGCGGTCATCTTCGGCTTCTCACGCCGCAACAAGATCGACCACACCAACGTCACCGACAGCCGCGAGGTCATGGTCCTGGCCGGCGCCTCGCCGTCCACCTACGCCAACGACCCACGGCTCGAAGCCGCCAAGGCCCGCAAGGCCCGGAAGAATGCGAAGACCCCGGCATGAAGATCGATTGGGCCGCTCTCGGCATCGTGGCGTTCGTTTCCGTGCTGGCCTCGGTCGCCTTCATCATGCTGCTGTCGAGCGGCATCCGCGTGCTCTCGGCCGCCCGGTTGCGGGGCCGCCAGGGCGGGTCGACCGCGGTCGCGGCCTCAGCCGGCTACGCGCTGATCGGGTTGGCCGGTGTCCTCGTGCTGTTCGGCCTCTACCTGATCGTGCCTCAGTTCAACTGATCACGACACGGTAAGGGTGACAACACGGCCCGCGCGGCCGGCGAGTGATGGCGGAGGCGGCGGGATTTGAACCCGCGAGAGGGTTTGTGCCCTCAACCCGCTTAGCAGGCGGGCGCCATAGACCGGGCTAGGCGACGCCTCCCCATTACTCACCACGACCGGCCGGAGCCAAGTCGCGAAGGGCTACATTACCGATCGCGCGACCGCCGAGCAAAGTGACTACTGCCCCCGTGTGATGATGATGACGGCCCGGCGATTCGTTCGCACCCCCTCCGGCCCGTACAGTGGAACGCGCTGTATCATCGCCCGCCACTCGCCAGGAGGTGCCGATGCCGGATCAACCGGCCTCGGAGGATTGGGACTGGGATTCATCCCAGCAGCCCACCCCATCGCAGACGAGCGCTCGCCACGCCCTCGATCCGAACGACGACTTCCGACGCACGGTGGGATTCACCATCGCCGGAGCCTTCGTGCCGGGGCTCGGTCTGATCGCGGCCGGCCGTAAGGTCGTCGGCAGCATCATCCTGGGCATCTTCGCAGCGGCGATCCTCGCTCTGGGTCTGTACGCGCTGCTCGACCGCCAGTCCCTGGTCGCGTACGCGGTCAATCCGGCGGCCCTGAAGCGACTGGCCGTCGCCCTGGTGGTCATCGCGCTGGCCTGGGTCGGCGTCGTCATCGCCACCCATCTGAGCCTGCGCGGGACCGTGACCTCAGCCCAGCGCACCATCGGCGGCGTACTCGTCGGCGTCCTGGCCTTCGCGGTGGCTGCGCCGATGGCCGTGGCCGCCAACTACTCGTTCATCACCGCCACGACCTTCGGCACGATGTTCAAGAGCGAGAAGAACAGCAAGAGCGCCACCCGGCCGACGCTGGACACCCAGCCGACCAGGGCCGGGGAGCCGTCGCAGAACCCGTGGGCCGACAAGCCGCGGCTCAACATCCTGCTGCTCGGCGGCGACGCCGACACCAACCGCACCGGCACCCGGACCGACACCGTCATCCTGGCCAGCATCGACACCACCACCGGCGACACCACGCTGTTCAGCCTGCCGCGCAACACGGGCCGGATGCCCTTCCCGACCAAGTCGCCGCTGCACAAGTACTACCCCAACGGCTTCACCAACGGTGACGGCAACAACGCCGAGTACTTCCTCAACGCCATGTACGACAACGTGCCGGCGAACGTGCCGAAGGACGTGCTCGGCGAGACCGACAACCTCGGCGCCGACGTGCTCAAGGTGTCGGTCGGCCAGGCGCTCGGGCTCGAGATCGACTATTACGTGTTGATCAACCTGCAGGGCTTCGCCAAGATGATCAACGCGCTCGGCGGGATCACGGTCAACATCAACAGCTACATCCCGATCGGTGGCAACACCGATCTGCACATCCCGCCGCCGAATACCTCAAGCCCGGGCCCAAGCAGCATCTCAACGGCCGCTCCGCCCTCTGGTACGCCCGTGGTCGGTACGGCTCCGACGACTTCGCCCGGATGGACCGGCAGCGCTGCGTGATCAACGCGATCATCAAGCAGGCCAACCCGGCCAACATGCTGGCCCGTTACGAGGACATCGCCAACGCGAGCAAGTCGATCGTCTACACCGACATGCCGCAGGAGGTGCTCCCGCTCATGGTCGACCTGAGCATGCGGGTCAAGAAGGGTAACGTCCGCAGCATCGTGTTCAAGCACGGCGTCGACGGCTTCCTCAGCCCCAACCCGGACTTCGCCCAGATGCGTCAGCGGGTCAAGGTCGCGCTCGGTGAAGCCGCGGTGGCCAAGCCGAAGAAAAAGACGACGTCGACCGGGTCGAAGGCACCGGAGAGCGAGAACGTCAACGACGCCTGCGCGTACGACGCCGAGATGGCCGCGACGGCGCAACCGGCGCGCTGATCGCTGGTCAGGTCCGGCCGACTAGTTGAAGTCCCGGTAGCCGCGGTCGGCGTCGAGCCGGCGCTGGAGCGTGACCAGGAGCCGACGGTAGGTCGGATCGTTCGGCCCCCGCAGGCTGGTCAGCGTGACCGGATCACCGTCACGCAGATCGAGGGTGAGCCGCGGTCCCGCGGCCCGCACGTCGGTGATCGAGGCCCACGCGATGGTCCGCTGGCCCCGGGCCCGGCGCACCGTGAGTCCGCTGTCGTCAGTGGTCACGGTGGTCGCCAGTCGGCCGATCACCACCACCCCGGCGATGCCGAGCAGCACTCCGGCCACCATCAAGACGGCGCCGATCACCAGCAGGGCCACCGGTAGGTCGAGCGCGACCGAGCCGACGACGAGCAACGCGCCGACCGTCGTGGCCCCCGACGCGATGGCCAGACTGCGTACGGGTGAGCCCCCGCTGAGGTCGAAACGCTCGCGGACCACCGGCTGCTCACTCACGCGGTCGACCCTACCCAGCCACCAGCGGGGATAGCCGCAGGCCGGGGTCGGCAGTATGGGGACGTGAAGTCCGAACCCGACGGTCCCGTGATGCATGACGCCGAGCCGCACCGCGAGGGGTTGTCGCAACGACTCAACTGGCTGCGGGCCGGCGTGCTGGGAGCGAACGACGGGATCGTCTCCACCGCCGGGCTGGTGGTCGGGGTGGCGGGCGCGACGGCGGCTCGGGGCCCGATCCTGACGGCCGGGGTAGCGGGACTCGTCGCGGGCGCGGTATCGATGGCGCTGGGTGAGTACGTCTCCGTCAGCAGTCAACGCGATACCGAACGCGCCCTGCTGGCCAAGGAACGGGCGGAGCTGGCGGCGTCCCCGGTCGAGGAGTTGGAGGAGCTGGCCGCGATCTATGTGGCCAAAGGAGCCAGCGTGGCGACCGCCCGGCAACTGGCCGAGGAACTCACCGCGCACGACGCCTTCGCCGCTCACGTCGACGCGGAACTCGGTATCGATCCGGACGCCCTGGCCAACCCGTGGCAGGCCGCTCGATCGTCAGCGATCGCCTTCACCCTCGGTTCCGCGCTTCCGCTGCTGGCCATCCTGCTCCCCCCGGCCGGAGCCCGGGTCCCGGTGACCTTCGTGACGGTGCTGATCGCGCTGGCGGTGACCGGTCTGGTCAGCGCGCGGCTGGGGTCAGCCTCGGTCACGACAGCCGTGCTGCGGCTGGTCGTGGGAGGCGGCCTGGCGATGGCGTTCACGTACGCGGTCGGCCGGCTGATCGGTACGGCCGCGTTCTAGCCGGTCGTGTGGAGTCGTGGAGGACAGGCGGCGGAGGTGGGATTCGAACCCACGGAACGGTCTCCCGCTCGGGCGCTTTCAAGGCGCCTGCACTAGTCCACTATGCGACCCCGCCCGGACCGAGCAGATCTTAGCCGACCGTCGCGGGGCGTGGCAGTCTGAAACCCATGCGAGCCATCACCGTGACCGAGCCCGGACTGCCGGAGAATCTCCGCATCGCCGACGTCGAGGACCTCCGCCCCGGGCCGGATGAGGTGCTCATCCAGGTGGTCGCCGCCGGGGTCAACCGGGCCGATCTGATGCAGCGACAGGGTCATTACCCGCCGCCTCCGGGAGCCAGTGAGATCCTCGGGCTCGAGGTGTCGGGAACGATCGCCGAGCTGGGTGCCGGGGTCGACGGTTGGTCGATCGGCGACTCCTGCGTGGCGCTGCTCGCCGGGGGAGGGTACGCCGAGCAGGTCCTCGCCCCCGTCGGTCAGGTCATTCCGCCGCCCCCGGGTGTCGAGCTGATCGCGGCGGCCGGGGTGATCGAGGTCGCGGCGACCGTCCAGTCCAACCTTGACCGGGCCGAACTCGGCGCCGGCGAGGTGCTCCTCGTGCACGGCGGCGCCGGCGGTATCGGCTCGTTCGCGATCCCGTACGCGAAATCGCTCGGCGCCACGGTGATCGCCACGGCAGGCAGCGCCGACAAACTCGACTACTGCCGCTCGATCGGCGCCGATCATGCCGTGTCCTACCGCGATGACTGGGCGTCCGGCGTACGCGCCGCGACCGATGGGCACGGTCCCGACGTGGTCCTCGACAACATGGGCGCAAAGTATCTCGACATCCACCTCGACCTGCTGGCGGCGGATGGCCGACTGATGATCATCGGCCTTCAGGGCGGCACCAAGGCCGAGCTGAACATCGGCAAGCTGCTCGGCAAGCGCGGCTCGGTGATCGCCATGTCGCTCCGCTCGCGCCCGGTCGCCCAGAAAGCCGCGATCTGCGCCCGCGTCGTCGAGTCGGTCTGGCCGTTGCTCGCCTCCGGCGCCATCACGCTCCCGACCCCGCGTACCTATCCCCTCGAGCAGGCCGCCGACGCCCACGCCTGGCTCGAATCAGGCCGCCACCAGGGCAAGACCGTCCTCACCACCGGACACTGACCGGTCGTGGCGGTC
This sequence comes from uncultured Actinomycetota bacterium, assembly GCA_963815905.1. GTDB lineage: Bacteria > Actinomycetota > Actinomycetes > Propionibacteriales > Propionibacteriaceae > Microlunatus. The sequence goes on from CAWFIO010000023.1 coordinate 152,721, forward strand.
CTACGAGGTCCAGGCCCGCCACAGCCGGGCGTACTCACCGTCGGCGGCGATCAGTTCGTCGTGGCTGCCGAGCTCGGCGATCCGGCCATCGATGACCACCGCGATCCGGTCGGCGTCGTGCGCGGTGTGCAGCCGGTGGGCGATGGCGACGACGGAACGGTCGAGCAGCAGCGCGGCCATCGACCCCTCCAGGTGACGAGCCGTCGTCGGATCGATCAGCGAGGTCGCCTCGTCGAGCACCAGGGTGTGCGGGTCGGCGACGACGAGTCGGGCGAGCGCGATCTGTTGGGCCTGCGCCGGCGTGAGCTTGAGGTTGCCGGCACCCAGCATGCTGTCGAGCCGGTCGGGCAACCGGGCCACCCAGTCCCAGGCTTCCACGGTCCGCAGCGCCTCGATGACGACCGAGTCCGGCGAGGTCTCGCGGGCCAGGATGATGTTGTCGCGGATCGTCCCGACGAAGACGTGATGCTCCTGCGTGACCAGCGCGACCTCGGTCCGCAGCAGTTCGAGCGGCAACGTCGTGAGTTCGACCTCGCCGACGCTGACCGAGCCGGTCCGTGGGGCGTTGATCCCGGCCAACAATCGGCCCAGGGTCGACTTGCCGGAGCCGCTCGGCCCGACGATGGCCAGCCGCTCCCCCGGCACCAGGTCGAGCGAGACGCCATGCAGCACGTCATGGTCCTCGCGGTACGCGAACCGCAGATCGCGGGCCACCAGCCGGTTTCCGTCCGGACGGTCCTCACCCTCCTCGCGATCGGGTGGCACCGCCGCGATCCCGAGCAGCCGGCTCGTCGAGGCGATACCGACCTGCAACCGGTCGAGGTTGCGGATCAGCCGCTGGATCGGCTCGACGACCGCCTGGACGTAGAGCGTCGCCGCGGTGATCTGACCCAGGTTGACCCAGTCCTGGGTGTACGCGTACCCACCCAGGATCAGCACCCCGACCACCGGGGTGTCGTAGACGAAGCCGAGCAGCGCGAACAACAGGTTGCGCAGCACCATGGTGTAGCGCTCGGCCTCCGCCGACACCGCGATATCGCCGTCGCCCGCCGCGACCCGTTTCTCCTCGAGCCGCAGCGCCTCGACCGTACGCGCCCCCTCGACCGTCTCGGTCAGGGTCGAGTTGATCAACGAGTACGTCGCGCCCTCGGCGATGTAGCCCTGCGGAGCGCGGGCGAAGTAGCGCCGGGACGCGAAGATGACCAGCGGTGCCATGACCAGCAACGGGATGGTCAGAACCACCGAGTTGAGCAGCATGGCCACCACGGTCAACACGGTGACGATCGCCCCGATGATCACCTCGGGCAGCCCGAACCGGATGTTCTGGCTCAGGGTCGAGACGTCGCGGGTCACCCGGGTAACGAGATCGCCCGAGCTCGAGCTCTCGACCCGCCCGAGCGGCAGCGCGAGCACGGTCCGGACGATGTACTCCCGGGCCTGGGCCAGCACGCCGAAACCGAACACCGTCGACACGGCCAGCGCCCCGAAGGTGAGCAGCGCCTGCAGCACGACGACCCCGCCGACGGCCAACGCCAGCGCGTCCACCGTCGCTCGCGTGCCACCGTCGCCCGCCACCCGGTTGACCAGGTCCCCGAGGATCCGGGGCACGATCAGACCGGCCACCGCGGCGAGCGCGTGCAGCACGATCAGCGCGATGACCAGACCCCGACTCTCGCGGAGCAGTCCCGCGACGAAGGTGATCACCGCGGGCCGGCCGGCCACCGGGAGCGCGCGCTCGGGATCGAGAGCGTCCGCGTACGCCGCCTCGGCCCGTTCGCCCCGGAGCCGGTGGCGACGACGCAGCAGACGCAACCGAGAGGGGATCGAGCCAGCCCGCGGCGGGATCAACTCAGGCGGTACCCGCGGCCCAGCGGGCACGTCGTTCCAGGTCTCGACCGATCCGGGCAGGGGTGCGTCGAGCAGGTCACGCATGGCTGTCCGCCTCCTCCATGGCTCGGGCGACGACCCGGCGATAGGCCGGATCGGTGGTCAGTAGTCCGTCGTGGGTGCCGACGGCGGCGACCTGTCCGTCGATCAGCAGCACCACCCGGTCCGCGTGGTGCAACAGCAACGGCGACGCGGACATCACCACGGTCGTCCGTCCCCGTCGGTACGCGGCCAGCCGCCCGGCGATCCGGGCCTCGGTGTGGGCGTCGACCGCGGAGGTCGGCTCGACCAGCACCAGGATCTCGGCCTGCTGCGCCAGCGCACGGGCCAGGACGACCCGCTGCCGCTGGCCGCCGGACAACCCGCGGCCGCGTTCGTCCAACCGACCCTGCCAACCTCCCGGCAGCGCCTCGAAGATGTCCTCGGCCGACGCGACGTGCACCACCCGCTCGGCCTCCGGGCGGGTCAGCGTGCCATGGGGGTCGATGGCCCGCTGCAGAGTGCCGGCGAAGAGCTGACTCGAGGTATCGCTGACCAGTATCCGACGGCGTACCTCCGTCAGCGGCATCGCCGCCAGATCGACCCCACCGAGGCTGACGCCCCAGTCGCCGACGGTTCGCTCGAGATCCCGCTCGGCCAGCGCCCGCTGCTTGTTCCGGACGGCGTCCTGCGCGCGCCGAGCGGCCCGCCCCTGCAGACCGGTCAGGGCCTCGGTGCTCACCGGGTCCTGCTCGTCGGGCAGATAGCGGCCCAACCGATCGGCCAGCGCCGCCGAATCGTCGGGCACCGCCGAGACCACCAGCGTCAGCTCACCGGGGCGCGCGACGAAGCCCGAGACCTGATCGTGGAGTGCGGTATCGACGGGCAGCGCGGTCGGTGCCTCGGCGGCCACCCACGGCGGGGCCAGCTCGATCACGGCCAGCGTCTTGCGCGCCGAGACCAGGCAACGGATCCACTTCTGCGCGAGCTCGAAGAACGTCTGGATGGGCCAGAGCAAGAACAGCGCGTAGCCGAAGAAGCTGATCAACTCACCGACCGACAGCGCACCGGCCAGCACCTCGCGGGCCCCCAGCCAGGTCAGGCTGACCAGGAACAACCCGGACAGCAGGACGCCGGTCGAGTCGACCAGGGCCTGCCAGACCCCGGCCGACACCCCGGCCCGACGGGTCGACTGCGACTGGACCGCATAGTTGCGGGCGAAGGTCTGCTCGCCGCCGATGCCGCGGAGGATCCGCAGCCCGGCGACGATGTCGGTGGCCATCGAGGTCAGATCGGAGCTGCGGCTGCGTTCGACATCCTCACGTCGCTGGAGCGGCCGGAGCAGCGGGGTGGCCAGGAAGACGACGACCGGCGCCGCCAGCAGCACGACCACACCCAGGTCGGGCGAGGTCCACAGCACCAACCCGGCGATAACCAGGAAGCTCACGATCGCGCCGGCGGACCGGGTGACGATCTCGGTCAGCTCACCGAATGCCTCGGCGTCGCTGGCGGCGACGCTCAGCACCTCACCGGTCGGCGTACGTCGAGGAAGGACATGGCCCAGCTGGGTGGTCTTTCGGGTGACCAACTTCATCGTCGCGTACATGCCGATCAACCAGGCCCGCACGGTGAACGTGTGGTTGAACTGGTTGGCCGCGATCCCGACGATGCTGATCCCCAGCAGGATCAGGCCGAACGAGACGACCGCACCCAGGTCACGCGGGATGATGCCGACGTCGATCACCCGGCCGACCACCCACGGCCCCAGGGCTCCGGGCAACCACTCGAGCACGCTGGTGCCGGCGCACAACAGCAACGGGCCCGGCTGCTGCGAGAGGGTCCAGATCAGGAATCTCGACGGGCTCCGGGTGTCGGGATGTCCGAAGTTCCGGGTACGCCGCCGACTCCCGGTGGCCGGTGCTCCGGGGGCGTCGACGATGGGCGGGAAATCCTGCATGACCGACCCACCATAGGAAGGTCGTAGGAAGGACCGCCACGGGTTTTCCCGGCGGAGTGTCCGCGGCCGTGAATAGGATCGTCGCCATGAGCGCTGACGCCGGACCGCCGCAGGACGCCGACGCGATGCAGGGGGTGGCCGGGACCACCGAGGACGGACGGGTCTACGTGGTGACCCGGCAGGCGATGGCCGTCGAGGGGCCGCCTCGCGGACCCGGTGACGACGCGGCGCCCCCGCGGTCGGTGACCGACCTGGTCGAGGAGCCGGCCAAGGTGATGCGGATCGGCAACATGATCCGCCAGCTGCTCGACGAGGTAAAGGCTGCGCCCCTCGACGACGCCAGTCGGCAGCGACTCCGCAGCATCCATCAGGCCTCGATCGCCGAGCTCAAGGACGGCCTCGCTCCCGAGCTGACCGACGAACTCGAGCGGATCACCCTGCCGTTCTCCGACGAGGCGACCCCGAGCGACGCGGAGTTGCGGATCGCCCAGGCCCAACTGGTCGGCTGGTTGGAGGGGCTGTTCCACGGCATCCAGACCGCGCTGTTCGCCCAACAGATGGCCGCTCGGGCCCAGCTCGAGCAGATGCGCCGGGCGCTCCCGGCGGGGAGTGCGGCTCCCACGGAGGTCCCGGGGCCGGCGCCGGGCAACGGCGGGATGTATCTCTGACCCTGGACCACGGGGGCAGGGTGTCCGTTCACTCGATGGGGTCGACACCAGCTCTCCGGGGGTTTCCGGTCTGGATCCGGAGGATCACGGAACCGGATGGTCGGGGGCGGCGTCGTACGGAGGCCGGTTCACACCACGAGACCTCCAGGAGCATCCCGATGTCGACCATCGCCACCATCGCCCCGCTGACCCAGCGTCCCGCGGTCGGCTGCCTCGAGCAGTCCTCGGTGTTCCAGAACTCGCTCATCGAGGACACCCTCCCGTCGAGCGCCCCGGCAGCCCAACGTCGCCGTCAGACCGAGCTGGTCCGACAGGCCCAAAGTGCCTGCCGCAGCTGCCCGTTGCTGCGTGACTGCCTCTACCGCGCCGTGGTCGAACACGACGTTGCCGGGATCGCCGGCGCCACGACCGTGGCCCAGCGGCAGCAGATCCGCGCCCGGCTCGGCATCGTCGTGACCCCCGAGGACTTCGACACCCTGGCCGGCGCCGTCGGGCGGCACCGCCAGATCGATCACGAGGAGGTCCTCCGGCTGCGCCGTACCCACCCCGACGAGAGCCTCGACCAGATCGCCCACCGACTCGGCTGCTCGCTGTCCACGGTCAAGCGCCACCTCCGTCAGGAGCGCGCCACCCCCGTCGCGCCGCGACCCGACGTCGCCAAGCCGCGGATGGCCGCGGTGCTGGCCGCCGCCGCCGAGGTCATCACCACGAACAACACCCGGAACCGCGCCGCCTGACCCGACCCCGACCCCCCGACCCCCACCTCCCGACCTCAACTAACTGGGGGCAGATAGCGCCGTCGACACCCGCCGGCGCGTTATCTGCCCCCAGTTGGTGAAAAGGGGAGGCCGCAGGCAAGACCCGGAGTCGGGCAGCAGCCCGCGAGGGGTCAGCCGAACCAGTAGTTGAGCTCGGCGACCAGGCCGCCGTCGGCGAAGCGGGGGGCGACGGCGTCGGCGGCGGCTTGGACTTCGGCGGGTGCGTCACCGAGGGCGACGCCGCGTCCGGCCCAGCGGAGCATCTCGATGTCGTTGCGGCCGTCGCCGGCGGCGAGCACGTCGGCGGACGACACCCCGAGGTCGAGGACCACCTCGGCCAGCGCGGTCGCCTTGTTGACGCCTTCGGGGGCGATGTCGATCCAGGCGCTCCAGCCGACGAAGTAGGTCACACCGTGCAGACCGAGCTGACGGGCCAGGGCGAGGAAGTCCGCGTCCGAGCGGGCCGGGTCGCGCAGGATCACCCGGGTCACCGGTCGGGAGCTGAGTTGGTCGAGGTCCTCGATGAACATCTCCCCGGTCAGGTCGCCCTCGGGGAAGTGGTCGTTGAGCCGGTAGCCCCGGCCGATCTCCTCGACCGCGATCAGCGTCTCGGGTGCGAAGGCGGCCACCCGGGCGATCACCTCGCGCGGGTCGAAGGTGATGGCCTTGACGACCTGCTGCGGCGGGTAGCTGACGATCACCGCGCCGTTCGAGCAGACGGTCGGCCCCGGCGGCAGTCCGAGCAGGTCGACCAGCTCGTACGTGCTGTGCCACGACCGGCCGGTCGACAGCACGACGGGCACGCCGGTCTCGATCACCCGACCGATCGCCGCGGCCATCTCCGGCCCGAGTCGGCCGTCACGGTCGACGACGGTCCCGTCGACATCCAACGCGACCAGGCGTGGCCGCCACCCGTTCTGCGACGCCATCAACGCGGGGTGAACGCCTCGCGCCCACCCAGGTAGGGCCGCAACGCCTCGGGGATCCGGACCGATCCGTCCGCCTGCTGGTGGTTCTCGAGGATCATGATGATCGTCCGGGTCATCGCGCACAGCGTGCCGTTGAGCGTGGCCACCGGACCGGTACCCGACGCGAACCGGCTACGGATGTTGAGCCGCCGGGCCTGGAACTCGGTGCAGTTGGAGGTCGAGGTGATCTCGCGGTAGCGGTCCTGGGTCGGCAGCCAGCCGTAGCAGTCGTACTTGCGGGCCGCGCTCAACCCGAGGTCACCGGCCGCCAGCTCGAGGACCTGGAACGGGATCTCGAGCGCGGTGATGAACTCCTTCTCCCACTCCTTCAGACGCTGGTGCTCGGCCTCGGCGTCCTCGGGGGCGCAGAAGACGAACATCTCCACCTTGTCGAACCAGTGCACCCGGAAGATCCCGCGGGTGTCCTTGCCCGCCGCCCCCGCCTCCCGGCGGAAGCTCGGGCTGTAGCCGGCGTAGCGCAGCGGCAACGCGTTCACGTCGAGGATCTCGTCGGAGTGGTACGCCGCGAGTGGCACCTCGGCCGTGCCGACCAGGTAGAGGTCGTCGGCCTCCAACCGGTAGACGTCCTGCGCGGCCTGACCGAGGAACCCGGTGCCCTCCATCGCCGCCGGCCGGACCAGCGCCGGGGGGATCATCGCGGTGAAGCCGTTGCGCAGCGCGGTGCTCATGGCCAGGTTGAGCAGGGCCAGCTCGAGCTCGGCGCCGGGCCCGGTCAAGTAGTAGAAGCGCGATCCGGAGACCTTCGCGCCGCGTTCGACATCGATGGCACCGAGCAGCTGGCCCAGCTCGAGGTGGTCGCGCGGCGTGAAACCCTCCGCGGCGAAGTCGCGCGGGGTGCCGAGCGTTTCCAGGACCACGTAGTCGTCCTCACCGCCGGGCGGGACATCGTCGAAGACCAGGTTGCCGACCTGCTTGATCATGGCGTCGAAGCCGACACCGATCTCGCTCTGCGCCGCCTCGGCCTTCTTGACCAGATCCGAGAGCTCCTTGGTGCGGGCGAGCAGTGCGGCCCGTTCCTCGCCCTGGGTCTTGGCGACCTGTTTGCCCAGACCCTTCTGCTCGGCGCGCAGCTCCTCGAAGGTGGCGATTGCCGTACGCCGGGCCGCATCGGCGGCCAACAGGTCGTCGACCAGCGAAACCGACTCGCCCCGCGCCTGCTGGGAGGCGCGTACGCGGTCCGGATCCTGGCGGAGCACCTTGACGTCGATCACGTGACCAGCCTAACGACGACGATCGCCGGGCGGCCAGGCGATTCCGCCTGTCGGAGTCGAGCGGGCCCGTCCCGGGCTGGGAGAATGGCGGTCGTGGTGAGACGGCCGGCGACCCGATCCTCGGTCCAGGTGGCCGGGCTGCTGCTGATCGCGCTCGTCCTCTGGAGCTACCTGACCCTGTCCACCGAGGTACTCCGACGGTTGGATTCCGTGCTCGCCGCACCACTCGATCCGGGCGGGCCGACAGCGGAGATCGCGAGCGCGTTCGCCCTGCTGACCTGGCCGGGTCTGGAGTACGCCGCGCTCGCCGGCATCGCCATCTGGGCCTACCAGCATCGGCTGCGACAACTCTCGGTGGCGTTGACCCTCACCATCGTGCTCGGCTGGGGTGGCGGAAATCTAGTGAAGTGGCTGGTCGGCCGCGCCCGGCCCCAGGACCACCTGGATCTGATCACCGCCACGGGCTTCTCCTACCCGTCCGGCCACATGGTCGCGGTGGTGTCGTTCTCGATCGCTGTCGGGGCGACGTTCTGGGTCACCCGGCAGTCCTTCCGGGCGCGGGTGCTCTGGCAACTCGGCGCGGGCCTGCTCGTGCTGGCCGTCGGCGTCGACCGCTGGCTGGTGGGGGCGCACTTCCTCACCGACATCGTCGGCGGGTCCCTGCTGGGGGCGTTCAACGCCTCGCTCTGTCTGATCCTGGCCGGCGTACGCGTCCCGGTGGCCCACGAGTTGGTCACCGAGTTCGCCCGCAGCAAGGCCGTCGGCAGCAACGAGACCCCGGCACGCCGCGCCGCGGTGATCTTCAACCCGACCAAGGTGACCGACTGGGCGACGTTCCGCCGACACGTCGACTACGAGCTGCGGACCCGCGGCTGGGAGCGGACGCTCTGGCTCGAGACCACGGTGCACGATCCGGGGCGCGCGATGACCAAGCAGGCGGTCGACGAGGGGGTCGACATGGTCATCGGCGCCGGCGGCGACGGCACCATCCGGGTGATCTGCGACGGACTGGCCGGCACCGGGGTGCCGTTCGGGCTGATCCCCGCCGGCACGGGCAACCTGCTGGCCCGCAACATCGGCATCCCGCTCGACGAGGGGGCCGCCCTCGATGTCGCCTTCGACGGCGAGGACAAGTTGATCGACCTGGTCAAGATCACGGTCGACGACCGACCGCCCGAGCACTCCGCGGTGATGGCCGGGGTCGGCATCGATGCGGTGATCATGGACACCACCGATCCGAACCTGAAGAAGGCCGTGGGATCGGCGGCCTACTTCGTCGCGGCGGCGCAGAACGCCCATCACCCCGCCCTGCACACCACGATCACGGTCGACGACCAGCCGCCGCTGAAGCGCCGCGCGCACGTCATCGTGGTCGGCAACGTCGGCTTCCTGCAGGGCAACATCCCGCTGATCCCCGACGCCAAAGCCGACGACGGTCTGCTCGATCTCGTCGTCGCCTCGCCGCGCACCGCCCGCGACTGGGTCCGGATCACCACCCGCGTGTTGGTCGGCGTACGCCGCCCCGACAAACAGCTCGACCGTTTCGTCGGCCGCAAGGTGACCATCAGGGTCGACGAACGCGATCACTACCAGCTCGACGGCGACACAGTCGGCGAGTGCAACACCATGGTGGCGGAGGTCGTCCCCGGTGCGCTGACCCTGCGCGTCCCCCGCGGCACTCCCTGACGCTGCGCCCGCCCGGACGTGCGAAACGGCGCGCCCCCGGAAGTCCGGGGACGCGCCGTACGTGTGATCCAGCGGCTAGCGGATGCGGACCGAGATGCTCTTCGCGCCGGTCACGACCTGCGAGGCGTGCTTGGTCGCGACTGCAACGCTCTTCACGTCCTCATCGGTCTCGATGGACAGGTCGGCCTGGATCGCATCGTTGCGCGGCGTCGAGGCGATCGAGGCCAGGAGCTTGTCGAACGACCCCTCGGAATCCTGCTCGTCGCAGTCGCCGAGCAGCAGGCAGGCGAGGTCGAGCTCGTCGTCGAAGCCCAGGTAGGCCCCGCCGGTGACGCTCAGCTCACCGCTCTGGCCGCGGGCCTCCTTCGGCACCTTCAGCTTGAGCACGCGGTAGCTGAGGGTGGTCTGCCGGTAGGGCTGGACACCCACGCGGATCGACAGGGTGGCGCCCGCCTTCGTCGTCACCGACTTCGGAACCACGTACTTGCCGTTGACCTTGACCTGGACCTTCTTGATGCTGAACTGCTGGTAGGCGGTCCTGAAGGTGGTGTCGACGTCGACGTTGTCGATCGTCACCTTCTCGAAGTCGTTGTAGATCAGGGTGTCGAGGGTGTCGGCCAGTTCGAAGCTCGGATCGATGGTCACATCGCTCTGATCGGCGAACCGGTCCGATCGGGTCAGCGTGAACGGCTTGCCGTCGGCGCGGGTGCCGGTGATGGTCCACTTGTGGGTGGCCGTCCCGTCGCCCCATTCATCGAAGACCGCGTCGTCGTTGGCCCAGGTGGCGAAGATGGCGGCGATCGAAAGGAAGGCATCGGTGGTCACCTGCGTGGTGCCGGTCCGCTCCGCCCCGGTGTCGCCGTTGTGCACGGTGGTGGTGATGGTCGTGGTGTTCGGCGTCGCGGTCAGATCGCTACGCAGGGCCGTGGTGCGGTCCTGGTCGACACTGCCGAAGGAATCACCGACCGAGGCCAGCTTGTACGCGCCCCACGAGCCGTCATTGACGATCATCTTGGCGTCGGCGTCGTTGGCGCCGTAGTCAGCCGGTCCCGACAGCAGCAGCGGATGCCCGAAGGCCAGCGCACGGTTGCCGCAGACCGCGGTGGTGGTCCCGATCCCGGCCAGGGTGGCGTCGCCGTACGCGAGCGCCGCAGCGAAGTTCCCGCCAGCCGTGGGGGTGGCGGCGGGGACGGCCGAAGGGGCAGCGGCCCGGCCGGAGGAGTACGCCTTGACGGCCAGGCCGGCCTTGTCGGCCGCGGTCTGGAACGCGTCGACCCGCTTCGCGCTGACCCCGCCCATCGCCAGCGGCACGGCGAGCTGACGGAGCGAGCCGCGCGGCGTCGCGACCTGGGCCTTGGCGCCGAGGGCCTTGCGCTGCGCCGCGGTCAGCTTGACCGACGTCGCGGCCTTCGCCTGCACAGGCCTGGCCGCGGCCACGGAGGGCAGGTTCAGGACCTTGTACATGTCCTCGGCCGGCGTCAGACCGCCGATCGGCGACGTGGTGCTGGTGAATCCGTACGAGACCGCGCCCAGCAGCTTGCCGTCGACATAAACCGGGGACCCGGACATACCCGCCCAGATACCACCGCCCTGGTCGATCACGTGCTTGCCGGCCTGATCGCTGACCTTGATCAGGATCATGTCCCGACCCGCACCGATGCCGTCGTCGAGGACACCGAGGACCTCGACGTCGAACGGCTGCGGCGTGCGGCCCTTGACCACGGTCAGACCCTCGCCGGTCATCCCCTCGGTCACCGAACTGACCGGCACGGCGGCCGGGCACTCGTCGACGGCAGCGGCCTGCATCGGTGCCGATTGGGCCGGGACCGCGAGACCGCTCGCCAACACGGCGAGCACCGTTCCCGTTCCGGTGAGGGCGGCTCTGCCCCTCCAAGTCCTACGCGTCATCCGTCATTCTCCTGTCCTCAATGCGGCGCCTCGGGGGCCGCTCCGGCGAAGCTACGCGGCCGGGAATGCCGTCCGCTAGAGACAAATGGGCCTCTTTGATAACGACTCGGATACGACCGGCCCTGATACATCCGACACGCCGGGAATATTGAGGAACAATTTCTGAGCTTAAGAGGTGAATTTCCACCGTGACCAGTGGAAATCACCGGTAATGCGTCGCGATCGAGTCGCGGAATGGGCGTCAGCTGCGCAGTCGCCCCAGCCAGGAACGGGCTGCCCGGTAGTCGTCGTTCGACGTGCCCGGCCGGATGGTCGGGGTGGTCTGGTCGGCCCGCGGGTAGCTGCCGAGGAAAACGACATCGGCGCAGATGCGGTGCAGACCCATCATGGCCTCGGCGAGGCGGGCGTCGTCGATATGACCTTCGGCGTCGACGGAGAAGCAGTAATCACCCAGCGTCCGCTTGGTCGGTCGCGATTCGATCCGGCAGAGGTTGACGCCGCGACTGACGAATTGCTCGAGGATCTCCAGCAGCGCACCGGGGTGGTCCTGCTTCATGAACAACACCATCGTGGTCTTGTCCGCCCCGGTCGGTGGGGGCACCGGGCCGGGTCGCGCGGCCAGGACGAACCGGGTCACCGCGTCGGGGTTGTCCGCGATGCCTTCGGCCAGCGGCACCAGCCCGTGCAGTTGCCCGGCCACCGAGGCGCAGATCGCGGCATCGAACCGCGACTGCGGGTCCGCGACCTCGGCCGCCGCGGCGGCGGTCGAGCCGCCCTCGGTGACGGTGGCCCCGGGCAGCCGGCTGACCAGCCAGTCGCGACACTGCGCCGCCGCATGCGGGTGGGTGAGGACGTGGCGCACCTCGGCCAGCGTGGCCCCGGGTCGCGCGTAGAGGCCGAACTGCACCGGCAACAGCACCTCACGGGTGATGATCAACGGGTCGCCGTAGGTCAGGTTGTCGAGCGTCGCCGACACTCCACCCTCGACCGAGTTCTCGATCGGGACCAGCGCAGCGCTGACCTCGCCCTCGCGGACCGCGTCGAGCGCCTGGCCCACCGTCGCGTACGGGGTCGGGTCGGCTCCGAGGGCCGGCAGGGTCAGCAGGGCCTGATGGGTGAAGGTGCCGACGGGGCCGAAGTAGCCGTAATGGGCGGGCGGGAATCCGGGCACCGGCACAGGCTATCCCCGCGCGACGTGACGCCCGAGCGATTACCGCAGGACGATTACTGCAGGGCGATTACTGCAGGGCGCTCACCGTTCGAGCGGCGGCGTCGATGAGCTCCGACATCGACTTCGGCGCGTCGTCCGGTCGGGTCGCGAACCAGGCGACCTGCTGCCCGGCCTCGAGCTCGACCAGCGCGATCACCATCCGATCCCGCCTCGCCGGCCGCCCACCGAGCCGGTAGTGCAGATCGAGGGTCAGCAGCACCGAGCGATCATCGGGTGACACCCCGGTGAGCTTGACCAGCTTGCGGTTCTTGACGGTGATACCGGCGTCCGCCGGATAGCGCTGCTGCAACGCCCGTTCGACCTTGCCGACGCCTACCGCCAGATCGCCCGGCTCGACCAGCGGCCGGTCGAGAACCGCCATCCCCACCGACGCGTTCTCGTCGTCGCCGGCCGGGTTGTCGTCGGGGTGCACGACGGCGGCGCAGGCGAAGAAAGAGCGGAACACCTCCGTCTGGACCTGGGGGTCCTGACAGTGGAACGGGGCCGGCGGCGCGGTGAACCGAAACTCTGCGACCGAGACGAGGCGGGTGGCCCGGTCGAAGACGATCGAGTGGTCGACCGGAACGACCGGTGCCGGTGGCGCGACCGCCGGACCGCTGTCGAGCCGGGGTTCGCTGTACGCAGTCACCGCGCTGACCGCGAGCACCGCCAGCACCAGCGCACCGGCCACCGCGGCCAAGGCGATGGGCCAGGCCACCCGGGGGTCGGCCGCGGGCGATGCCGTCACCGGATCAGCATAGGCAGGTCGAGGCCGAGGCGCGCTGCCTCGGCCGGTCGGCTGGGGACTGGCAGGGTGTCCTGAGTGAGCGACCTCGACCCCTTCATCGCCGGCCTGCCCAAGGCCGAACTCCACGTCCACCAGGTGGGTTCGGCCTCGCCGGAGATCGTGGCCCAGCTAGCGGCGCGGCATCCCGGGACGGTCCCGACCGACGTCGATACGCTGCGCGACTTCTTCGTGTTCGACGACTTCCCGCACTTCATCCGCAACTATCTCGCGGTGGTCAAGCTGATCACCACTGCTGAGGACGTCCGGCTGTTGACCTACGAAGTGGCGCGGGCGATGGCGGTACAGCAGATCCGCTACGCCGAGTTGACCGTCACGCCGTTCATCTCGATCACGCCGGAGCTACCGGCCGAAGCCTTCCTCGAGGCGATCGAGGACGCCCGTCGTGGGGCGGCCACCGAACTCGGGGTCGAACTCCACTGGATCTTCGACATCCCGGCCGATTTCGGCCTCCCGGCGGCCGACGTCACGTTGTCGGCCGCGCTCGACCACGACGTCCCCGGGCTGGTCGGGTTCGGGATCGGTGGCTCGGAGGTCGGCTTTCCCCGGTCCATGTTCGCCACGCACTTCGACCGGGCCCGGGCGGCCGGGTTGCACAGCGTGCCGCACGCCGGCGAAACCACCGGCCCGGAGACGATCTGGGACGCCCTGCGCACCCTCGGTGCCGAGCGGATCGAGCACGGCATCGCCGCGATCCACGACCCGCGGCTGCTCGCCCACCTGGCCGAGCACGCCATCACCCTCGACGTCTGCCCGACGTCCAACGTCGCCCTGAAGGTGGTCGCCGATCTCGACTCGCATCCGCTCGTCGATCTGGTCGCGGCCGGCGTCGCGGTGAGCATCAACAGCGACGATCCGCCGATGTTCGGCACCGATCTGAACACCGAGTACGCGATCGCCGCCCGGCTGCTCGGACTCGACCACTCGGGTGTCGCCGAGCTGGCCCGGGCCGGCGTACGCGGCTCCTTCGCCTCCGACGCAACCAGGACCACCTTGCTCGGCGAGATCGACCGATATCTGATCGCTCACCCGTCGTGACGGGCCCCATCTCCATGGGCGGTCCGGAAGAACGCGTCGCGGCCCTCGAATCGGCTGCTCGACCGCGTACGCGGTCCGGGCGGGCTGGTCGATCCTGCGCGGCCGGGCGCCCCCGGGCGCTACCGGCGCTGCTGGACCGGCGGGTCGCCGGCCGGCTTTCGCTGGCCAGCTCGGTGCTGATGCTTGCCCTGGTCAGCTTTGTGCTCTGACCGTCCGCCGGCCTTCGCCGTGTCGGGCGAGCGGACCGGATACCCCTTCCGTCGGGGTCCGATCGGGAACAGCTCCGGACGATCGGGCCGCTTCCACCACAGGATGACCGCGAGCAGCACCCCGAACTGGATGATCGGCGAGACCGTGTCCCGGACCCGGGTGGCCGTGAAGTCGAGTGCGGGACTGACGTCGACCGCCCGCCCGGGCACGTACGCCAGCGAGAGCGGGGCGATCCGCATCACCATGATCTGGTCGAGCTTGCTCGCGGCCAGCACCGCGAGCGGCATCCAGGCGATCAGGTCGTACCACGACAGGGTGTACATCGCGGTGATCAGCCAGGCGACCGAGAGCACCAGCGCGGTGCGGAGCGAGATGGTCAGCGGGTCGGTCCGCAGGTCGGCACCCTTGGGCAGCCCCGGCGCCGCGGTCCACGGGATGATCCGCGACAGGATCCATCCGATCACGAACAGCCCGGCGTAGGAGATGATCCCGGTCACGACCTTGGCGTGGGTGCCGGTCATGAACAGGTCGAGAAACCGGAACACCGGGTTGGCCCAGGATCCGACCGAGACGTAGCCGCCGTTGCGCAGGGCCTGGAAGAACGCAGTCGGTTGCCAGACGATGTAGGCCAAACCCATGGGGATCACGGTGCCCAGGCAGAGCAGAGCCGCTTTCTTGGGTTCTCGGCGATAGGCCCAGAGCATGGCCAGGCCCCAGATGCCGATGCTGACCTTGGCGCAGCCGGCGAGGCCAATGCCGATCCCGGCCAGGAACGGATTCTTGCGCATGAACAGCAGAGCGAAGACCGCGAACATCACCGAGATGGCCTCGTTGTGCGCGCCGGCCACCACGGCCCAGATCAGCACCGGGTTGGCCACGGTGAGCAACGTCGCGCGGACCTGCCGACGCGGATCGCCATGGGCCAGGGCCACCGCACCCGCGCTGGCCAGGATGAACGGCACCACCGCGAAGACCTGGAGCCAGAACACGATGTCGTGCATGTTCTCGCCGCCGAGTTTGTTGGCGGCCAGCTGCGTCCACGAGGTGATCGGGCCGTAGACGCTGGGGGTGTCGTACCAGGGACGCTCGGTCCAACGCATCACCGGATCGAACTGGGTCCGGAAGACCTCGGCCGGGGTGATCTCGTACGGGGACTTGCCGAGGGCCTGCAGCCGCCCGTAGCCCGCGTAGATCAAGACGTCGGCCGAGGTCAGCGGCGGGACCAGGATGGTCAGGACGCTCAGGGTGGCGCCGAGTCCGAAGAGCCGACGTTGCCGTGGTTTCCACCCGTCGGCCAGGGCCCGCAGGGCGATCCACAGTCCGACCGCACCCACGATGATCGCCGCCCAGATCAAGGCGGAGACGAACCACTCGTCGGGGTTCACGAAACCCGCCGGGAGATACCACGACGGCAGGTACGAATCGCGCGGTCCGAGGGTCAGGGTGACGGCGGAGGGACCGAGAAAACCGGCCAGCAGGGTGAGCGCGGTGGCCCCGATGATGCCGGCCAGACCGAAGCGGTGGTCACGGTGCCACAACACCGGACGATAGGCCGGCTGCGGCGGCCGGGCCGGGTTGCCGATGCGGCGACGCTGCTTGGTCGAGGCCACGTCAGCGACCCGGTCGCAGACGCTTGACCAGACCGGAGACCGCCGATCGCGGATCGATCTGACTGAGCGCGCCGCGCGCGGCCAACGCCCGGGTGACGTCGCGCAGTTGCTTGGCCCGGTGCAGTTGGCCGGCCAGGTCGGTGCCGGTCGCGCGGTGCCGGAGCTCGATCTCGATCTCCTCGATCCGCAGACCCGCACGCAGCACGTCGATCGTCATGCCCACCTCCATACCCCACCCGGCGGCCAACGGACTGGCCAGCTCGAAGCCGCGTCGGGTCAGACACCGCTGCCCGGACAACGGCGCCCGTGGGGTCCACCCGGTCAGCTCGACGATGCCGCGGGTCGCTGCCGTCATCACCAGCCCGAAGCCGCCGGCCGACCCGCCGTCGGTGGTGGTCTGGGCCGGGAGCACCGCGATGGTGAGGTCGGTCCGCCCGCTGGTCACCGGGCTGATCAGCGGTGCGCAGTTGGCCGCCGTCGCGCCCAGATCGGCGTCGAGCAGCAGCAGGACACCGCACTCGGGTCGGCGGTCGCGTTGTTCGATCACGCCCAGTCCGTTGACCGCCGACTCGACCGCGGCCGCCTTGCCGCGGTTACGGCGGTGGCTGACCACGATGGCTCCGGCGGCGGCGGCGTACTCACCGGTCCGGTCGGTGCTGCCGTCGTCGCACACGATCACCGCGTCGACTCCCGGGAGCCCACGGGCCGCGGTCACGGTGGGGCCGATCCGGTCCTGTTCGTCCTTGGCCGGGATGATGCATGCCACGCGGGACAGGGCCGGATTCACAGCGCAAGGTTAACCCCGAACCCGACTGGCAGAGATCTTTCGGGCCCTGGCCTGACTGCCACTATTGGCAGAATCCAATCGAGGGCAATATTACTGCCATGACCGAATTCCTGGTGTTCATGGGCTTCATCGCCCTCGTCATCGGCGCTTGGGCTCCGGCCCGCATCGCCGCCCTCCGCTCCGGCCGCTCCTATTACGACAGCCGCAACTACACCCGCGAGGACGCCCACGTCCGAGCGAACCGGAGCATCACCCTGCGGTGAGTCGGGTACCCCGCCCGACCTCCGCTCGCCCATCCACCTCTCACCCCCTCCCCGTTCGGCTAACTGGGGGCAGATAGCGTCCGGCGCGACCCGTCCGGTGTCATCTGCCCCCAGTTGCGTTCGGTGGGGTCGACGAGCCCGCTCGGAGCGATACCGGCCCGACCGCGGGCCGATAGGGTCGGGCCATGTCTGAGATCGCGACGCCGGGAGTACGGTCCGAGGTCGGCCGGCTGCGGACCGTGCTGCTGCACCGCCCCGGCAACGAGCTGCGGCGACTCACCCCGCGTAACAACGACGCCCTGCTCTTCGACGGGCTGCCCTGGGTCGACCGGGCCCAGCAGGAGCACGACGGCTTCGCCGACGCCCTGCGCAGCCGCGGCGTCGAGGTGCTCTACCTCAGCCAGCTGCTCACCGAGACCCTCGCCGACGCCGAGGCCCGCCAGCAGGCGATCCGGCACACGATGAACGATCTGCGGCTCGGCGACACCCTGAAGAGTTACCTGAGTGCGCTGCTGGCCGACCAGAGCCCGGCCGAGCTGGCCGAGGTCCTGATGGCCGGGCTGCGCAACGACGAGATCGGTTCGACCGGCAGCCTGGTCGCCGCGCTGCACGAACCCGACGACTTCCTGATCGACCCGTTGCCCAACCTGCTGTTCACCCGCGACTCGAGCGTCTGGGTCGGCGACCGGGCCACCGTCACCGCGCTGGCCATGCCGGCCCGCCGCCGTGAGACCCAGCTGACCGAGCTGATCTACACCTTCCACCCTCGCTTCGTGGGCACACAGCGGATCCACGGCTGGGACAAGGAGTACCTCGAGGGCGGCGACGTCCTCGCACTGGCCGAGGGCGTGCTGGCCGTCGGGGTCGGCGAGCGGACTCGTCCCGCGGGGGCCGAGCGCCTCGCGCGGACGGCGTTCGAGCTCGGGCTGGCCCACACGGTGCTCGCGGTGCCGATCGACCAGGACCGCGCCACCATGCACCTGGACACCATCGCCACGATGGTCGATGTCGACGCCATGGTGATGTATCCCAACGTCGCCCACCGCCTGGCCGCGGTGACCGTACGCCCCGGCAACGGCGACGACCTGCTCGTCGAGCCGTCGGCCCCCTTCCTCGAAGCCGCCGCACGCGCCATGGGCATCGACCAGCTCCGGCTCATCGACACCGGGCTCGATCCGGTGACCGCCGAGCGCGAGCAGTGGGACGACGGCAACAACACCTTGGCCATCGAGCCGAAGGTGGCGATCGCGTACGAACGGAACGTGGAGACCAACGAACGACTGGTCGCCGAGGGCATCGAGATCATCGCCATCTCGGGCTCGGAACTCGGCTCCGGCCGGGGCGGTCCGCGTTGCATGTCGTGCCCGATCAGTCGCGACCCGCTCTGATCACGGGCAGTCCCCGACCTTTTCCCGGAGTGCACCCGGACAATCGAAAGATCACGGGTATTTTTCCGGGGTCTGCGTGATCCTGTGGTCCTAGAGGTCCGCGGGGTGCGGCCTTGCGAATCCGAGAGGAAGACATGAGAAACGTTTACCGGGTGCTCGCCTATCTCGTCGCCTTCGGCGTGGCGGTGCAGGCGTCGGCCGTCGCGTACGGGATGTTCGGGCTGATCAAGTGGATCGAGGGCGGCGGGACGCTCGACCAGTCGACCGAACTCACTCCTGCGCTCGGCGGATACACCGGATTCAACGTCCACGGCACCGTCGGGATGATGGTGATGCCGGTGATCATCCTGCTGTTCCTCATCAGCTCGTTCTTCGCCAAGGTCCCGGGCGGGGTCAGATGGGCCCTTTTCGTCCTCCTCGCCGGCATCGTCCAGATCGCTCTCGGTTTGTTCTCGCACGCGATCGCGGGCCTCGGCTGGTTGCACGGTGCGAATGCCCTGGTCCTGTTCGCGCTGGCCGTGATGGCCGGAATGCGCGTACGTCGAGTCACGGCTGACCACCCGGTCACGGCCCAGGCCGCACCGGCCGTGGTCTGACCCGGGCCTTCGCGAACCGGTGACACCCAGGCGGCGCCGGCTACGGGTGATCGCGCCCGTCCTGGCCACGGTCCTCGTCCTGGCCCCGCTGTCCTACCTCTGGCAGGACAGCCTGGTCCCGGAGACGCTGTCGGTGATGGACATGGGCGAGATCGACTACGGCGGCGGACCGTCGGGCGGCCACGACCACCACCAGGCCGGGAGTGCCACGGTGGCGGTCGACGATCTGCGGGTCGATCCCGCCCGGCGACCGGACGTCCGCTACGAGCTGACCACCGCCGTCGCCCAGCTGAGCGTCGGTGGCACCTCTTTGCCGGGCTTCACCGTGAACGGGACCTCCCCCGGTCCCACCCTGAACGCGGTGCAGGGCCAGTTGGTCGAGGTCCACCTGATCAACGCCTCGGTCGCCGACGGCGTCGCCCTGCACTGGCACGGCATCGACGTCGCCAACGCGATGGACGGGGTCGCGGGGGTCACCCAGGACGCGGTCGCGATCGGCGGTGACTTCACCTACCGGTTCGTCGCCGAGCGGGCCGGAACCTACTGGTATCACTCGCATCAGGTCGCGAATCCGCAGGTCATCGGCGGGCTGTGGGGCGCTTTCGTGGTCGCTCCAGGCGCGAAGACCGAGCCGGTGGACGTGCTCGCGTCCGCGCACACGTACGGCGGCCGGAAGACCCTGGCCGGTCAGCCCGGTGACCTGCGTGTGGCGGCGGAGCCCGGCCAGCGCGTCCGGGTCCGGGTCCTGAACACCGACAACGGGCCGATCCAGACCTGGTCGGCGACGCCGCTCCGCGTGCTGGCGGTCGACGGTTCGGATATCAACGCACCGACCGAGTTCATCGACCGAGCCGTGACCGTGACCGCCGGCGGGCGGGCCGACCTGGGCGTCACCATGCCGAGCGACGGATCACCGGTCCGGATCCAGGTGTCCAAGGCCACCGCGGTGATCCTCGGCTCGGGCGATCCGCCGCCGCCGGCCCAGCCCGGTCAGCAGCTGGCGCTCGAGGCGTACGGAACCGCGGTGGCCTTGGCCTTCGACCCGACCCACCCCGACCGGCGGTTCACCTACGAGATCGGCCATCGGCCCGGTTTCGTGGCGGGCCGGCCCGGGCTGTGGTGGTCGATCAACGGCAAGCTGTATCCGCACGTCCCGATGTTCGCGGTCACCGAAGGCGACGTCGTCACCATGCACATCGACGAACACCAGCGGCGACGTCCACCCGATGCACCTGCACGGGCATCGGGGGGTGGTCCTCGCTCGTAACGGGGTCGCCGCGACCGGCAGTCCGTGGTGGTTCGACACCCTGAACGTGGCTGACCGGGAGACCTACGACATCGCCTTCGTCGCCGACAACCCGGGTATCTGGATGGACCACTGCCACAACCTCGAGCACGCCGAGGACGGCATGGTCGCCCACCTGATGTACAGCGGGGTGGACACCCCGTACCGGATCGGCGGCCCAGCGGGCAATCAGCCGGAGTAGGCGGGGTCGACCAGGGTGCTCAGCACGCGGTCCGGGTAGTCGGTGGTGAAGCTGGTGACGCCGAGACGGTGGCAGAACTCGACGTCGTCGGGATCGTTGGTGGTCCAGACGTGGACCTCGTTGCCGCGCTTGTTCGCCCGGCTGACGAAGTCGACGTCCTCTTTGATCATGTTGATGTCCACCCCGATCCGGCGTACGCCGTCCGGCAGTCGACCGCTCCGCCAGCGCCCGAGGTCGTCGTCGACCAGCAGAGTCCGCGGCAGGGCGGGCAGCAGCGCGCCGAAGCGCTTGACCGCGGCCAGCGAGAAGCTGATCGGATACGCCGGCGAGCCGGGCTGGTGCCACCCGAACTCAGCGAGCAGCGAGGCGACCTTCGCCTCGACATCCCGGCTGCGACGGCTCGGGTGCTTGGTCTCGATGACCACGCTCACGTCGACGCCCTCGCGCCGGGCGTCGCGGACCATCTCCATCAGCTCCCTGAGGGTGACCATCGAACGCTGCTCTGCGGTCGGATCGGGCACCTTCCACGAGCCGAAGTCGAGGCTACGGAGCTGGGACAGCCGGAGCTGGCTGACCCGGCCCGACCGGTTGGCCGTCCGGTCGACGGTCACGTCGTGCAGGCAGACCAGTTCGTCGTCGGCGCAGAACTGGACGTCACACTCCAGGCCGAGCGGGGTATTGGTGTCGCGGGCCCATTCGATGGCGGCGCGATAAGCGGAAACGGTCATCTCGGGATGCCGGCCGGAGAATCCTCGGTGGGCGATGATCACCTAGGTAGCGTGACATCCATCAGCGTCCTAGGGGCGTCGACGCGGCAAACCCAGGATGACCATTGCGCATCCCCCGATGACGATGGCCGCGACGGAGGACCCGAGCCACGACGGCGCGGTGAAGCCGATGGCGGCGGAGACCCCGGTCCAGAAGTCCGCCCACCCGGGAACCGTGCCCGGATAGACGAGTTGGTAGGCCACGAATCCACACGCCCAGGCGATGATCGGTGCGATCCTGAGCGGGGCCCGGCTCGAGGTGTCCCAACGCTGTCGGCTGATCAGGAAGAAGTCGACGGCGGCGACGGCGAACAGCGGGACGAACACCGAGCCGATGAGGAACAGGAACGATTGGTACTGGCCGAAGTCGAGCGAACCGGCCAACAGCGTGGCGATCACCCCGATGATCACGGCGACGATCCGACGATCGAGGTTGGGCAACAGGTTCTGCACCGACATCGTCGTGGAGTAGATGTTGGCGAAGGCCTCGTCGACCTCGTCGACCAGCAGGATCGCCAGCGCGATCGCCCCGGCGGGCAGCGTGACCAGGGCGGTGATGACGTCACCGCCACCGAGGTTGGCCACCGCGAAGACCCCAAGCGCGAAGTACGCGATCGCAGCGATCCCGTAACCGAGCGAGGCACCCCAGAAGGCGGCTTTGCGGGTCCGCGAGTGGCGCGAGTAATCGGCGGCCAGCGGGGCGAACGAGACGACCCCGGCCACGGCCAGATCGACCGCCGGCCAGAAGCCGAGCACCGAGTCCTGCGCGATCGGCTGGCGCGGCTGCATGCAGCACCTGGATGAACAGGAACACCGACGCGGCCAGCACCAGCCAGACCATCACCTTGCGGAGCAAGCGCACACTGCCGAGTGGCTTGACCGCC
The DNA here is from genome assembly GCA_963815905.1 of uncultured Actinomycetota bacterium. Classification (GTDB taxonomy): domain Bacteria; phylum Actinomycetota; class Actinomycetes; order Propionibacteriales; family Propionibacteriaceae; genus Microlunatus. Next base: position 174,809 of record CAWFIO010000023.1, read on the forward strand.
ATGATCGTCGCCGCGGTGCCGGCCAGGATGACGAACGGCCAGCGCCAGGCGTCGCCCACGATCGCCACCGCCGCGGTCGAGATGACGATGATTTCCATGGTCGCCCAGCCGATGTTCTGGCCGATGTTCAGCACGGTCGGGCACGACCGAGCCACGGCGACCGAGGAGTCCGCGCAGCGACACCATGGCCGGAGCGCCGGTCGCGGCGCCGAATATCGCGGAGGCACCGAGCAGAAGTGCGCCGATCCCGCAACCGACGACGATGGCCAGGACGGCCAGGCCCACCGAGCCGACGGTGGTGGCGATCAACGCACCGGTCAGCGGTCCGAACAGGCTGATCCCGAGGTTGCCCCACATGGCGAGTTGGTCGGAGAACCGCAGCGGTCGGGGCGGCTCGTTGGTCAGGGTCAGCGGCGCCTCGGGCGCGGCGACCGGTGCCGACGCGGCGGCGTCGGGGGTGACTGAAGAGGTGGAGACAGGCACGAACGCGCTCCCTACGCCGGCATTACCCGGTCAGGTTCGGTCGGTCGGCGGACCCGTCACGGCCGCAGCGAACCCCGGCCCCGAACACTCCGCCCTCTCAGCCCACCACATGGCGTGAGCTCCCGAAGGATGATGCGGGCCACGCTAGCACCGGCCCCGCGAGGCCGCATCTTTTTGCCGAGCCACAGCCCTCCACTGAACGTGAGGCCGGCGGAGGGCTCAGCGGGTCAGGGGCAGACCGGCGTCGGCCCAGCCGTAGACGCCGCCGAGCAGGTTGACCGCGTCCTTGCCCTGAGCATTGAGGAACTGAGTGACCCGGGCCGAGCGGGCACCGACGGCGCAGACGCAGATGACCTGCTCATCCACCTCGCCCATCCGCTCCATGATCTGATCCATCGGGATGTGCACCGCACCGTCGATGTGGGCGTCGGCCCATTCCTCATCGGAGCGCACGTCGAGCAACGTCCAGCCGTCCGCGCGCCGACCGGCGACCTCGTCGGGGTTGATTCCCGGGGCATCTTCGAACATCGGGCCAGGGTATCCACCCGAGCGCCCGGCGCTACTTGAGCAGCCGGGACAACCGTCGGTCGGCCAGCTTCTTGCCCCCGGTCTGACAGGTCGGGCAGTACTGCAACGACGAGTCCGCGAACGACACCTCGGCGATGGTGTCGCCACACACCGCGCAGATCTCGCCCTTGCGGCCGTGGACCCGCAACCCCGACTTCTTCTCGCCCTTGAGATCCTTGGCCGCGAGCCCCTCAGCCCGCGCGATCGCGCCGCGCAACTCATCCCGGATCGCGGCGTAGAGGGTGTCGAGCTCGTCCGGACTGAGCGAGTTGGCCGGCTTGAACGGGCTGAACTTCGCTGCGTGCAGGATCTCGTCGGAGTACGCGTTCCCGATCCCGGCGATCACCCGCTGGTCCTTGAGCACGCCCTTGATCTGCGACCGACCCGCTCGGTCCAACAGACGGGCCAGCACGTCACGGTCGAACGTCTCGTCCAGCGGGTCGGGACCGAGGGCCGCCACCATCGGGATCTGCATCGGGTCGGCGGCGACGTAGATGGCCAGCTTGCGCTGGGTGCCGGCCTCGGTGAGATCGAAGCCGGTGTCGTCGTCGAGGACCACCCGCAGGCTCAACGGACCCTTGCCCGGCTTCAGCGGAACGGCTCGGCTGCTTCTCCTTCCACCGCAGCCATCCGGCCCGAGCCAGGTGGAAGACCAGATGAAGGCCCTGGGCGGAGACGTCGATGAACTTGCCGCGTCGGATCACGGAGTCGATCTCCAACCCGTGCAGCGCGGACAGCGGCGGAGCGTAGGTCTTGAGCGAGCTGAACGCGGCCAGATCGATCCGGGCGATCACCCGACCGACACACTTCTCGGTCAGGAACCGCGCCAGCGACTCGACCTCGGGCATCTCGGGCATACGGACAATTTAGTGCGCGATCACTCCGGCCACGCGGGGGCCGGGAGTCTGAGTGCCTGATCGAGCAGATGCAGATACTGCGGTCGGGCGACCTCGGTCACGCCGAGCGATTCCAGGTGCGGCGTACGCCACTGCACGTCGAGCAGTCGGGTCGGTCCGCCCGCCTCGCGCAACACCTCGACCAGGGCGACCAGCGCGACTTTCGAGGCGTCACGACCCAGCTCGGGGTCGTGGAACATCGACTCCCCGGCGAACAACCCACCGATGCTCACGCCGTAGAGCCCACCGGCCAGCTGCCCGTCCGGGGTCCAGGCCTCGACCGAGCGCACCCACCCCCGTCGGTGCAGCGCGGTGTAGACCGCCGAGATCTGCCGGTCGATCCAGCCGTGCTCGCGCCGCGGGTCGGCGCAGGCGGCCAGCACGGCCGCGAAGTCGGAGTCGAAGCGGATCTCGTAGCGGTTGAGCATCTTGCGCAGCGATCGGGCGATCTTGAGCTCGTCGAGCGGCAGGATGCCCCGTTGCAGCGGCGAATACCAGCCCATCAGACCTGGTCGCAGCGGCATCGGGAACACACCATGGCGGTACGCGGCCAGCGTCAGCTGCTCGTCGAACTGATCCGAGACCGCGATCAGATCGTCGGCGGGCCAGTGCTGCGGCGACCCGAACGGCGACATCTCGCCATCCTCGCAGCCCGACGAACTTCAGGGCCGGGTCAGGGTCGCTCCGGGCCTCCCCCGCTGGGGGACACAACTACGCTGGGCCCGAGTCGGAGCAGTACGAGGCGACCCCCGTACGACGACCCGAGCACGAGGAGGCCCGATCATGGCGAGCGCACAGGACGTGGGCAAGGCGATCGCCCGGGGCCTGGCCCCGGTGGCCGGAATCATGAACCCGCAGGCGGCGGGCGGCGTGCTGCGGCAGGTCATCGAGGTGGCCATCGACGGTCGCAGCAAGCTGCCGAGCGCGAAGAGTGCCGCGTCCAAGCACCTGCAGCGCCACGGTGGCGAGGTCGACGACGCCATCCAGACCCTCATCGAGTCGCACGTCCGACTGGCCTCGGCCCAGGGCTTCGTCACCAACGTCGGTGGTCTGGCCACGCTGCCGGTCGCCATCCCGGCCAACATCACCGGCGTCGCGGTGATCCAGATCCGGATGGTCGCCACCATCGCCCACCTGCGCGGCTACGACCTGGGCGACAACCGCGTCCGGACCGCCCTCGTCATGTGCCTGCTCGGCGGTGAGCAGGTGGCCAAGCGGATCCTCAACGGCAGCCTGCCCACGTCGCCGCTGGCCGTGGCCACCGCGCCGATGTTCGATCCCGATCTCGACCGGCGGGTCGCGGAAGCGGTGGTCACCGATCTCGCCGCCCGGGTCGGCGGCAAGAACATCGGCCTGATGTTCACCAAACGCATCCCGCTGATCGGCGGCGGGATCGGCGCCGTGCTCGACGGCGTGGCCACCCACCAGATCGGGACCTACGCCAAGAGCGAGTTGGTCCGGCGACGCGCTCTCGCCGGGTGACGCCGGCCCCGCCCGGGCGGGCGGGCTTCTCAGCTGCGTCCGTGATCCCCGAGCCGGTACGCGCCTGGGCTCGGGACCATGTCACCACCGACATCACCGCCATCACCCGGGTCGGCGGTGGGTTGACCGACACCATCTGGGCGGTCTCCCTCCTCGACCGCGATCCGATGGTGCTGCGCTACGTCGATCCCGACCGGTGGGGCGAGATCGGCCGTCGTCATGTGTTGGGCGAAGCCCTGGCCTGCCGGTTGATGGAACCCTGCCCGATACCGACCCCGCGATTGGTCGCTTCGGACCCGACCGGCGCCCGGGGCGCGTACGCGAATCTCACGACCTGGCTGCCCGGTGAGGTCAGACTCGGCCCGCTCGACGACGATGCGCTGCGCGAGCTGGCCCGCGCCGCCGCCGCGATCCACGCCCTCCCGGTCCCGCTCCCGGACCGACCCCCCGCCTATGTGTCGTGGGCGCCCGACCCGCCGGAGATCCCGACCTGGACCCGGCGCCCCGAGCTGTGGCGGCGGGCGATCGCGCTGTATGCGCAGCCCGCGCCGGCCACCGCGTACGGGCTGATCCACCGGGACTTCCATCCGGGCAACGTGTTGTGGGTGGGGAACGCCCTCACCGGTCTGATCGACTGGACCGAGACCGCGTGGGGCCCCGCCGATCTCGACGTGAGCCACGCGATCAGCAACTTCGCCATGCTGCACGATCGGCGCAGCGCCGAGGTCTTCGTCCGCTCGTACGCCGCGGCCGGTGGTCGGCGGGACCCCGATCCGCGGGCCCGGCGTCATTGGCAGATCGTCGACATCCTGGGCTTCCTGCCGGATCCGGCGGTCCAGTTGGCCGCGATCCTCGTCGCCCGACCCGATCTCGACGCGGCGGCGATGCGGGCCGGGCTCGAGGACCTGCTCGCCCGCACCGTGTCCTCGACGACGTGACCCGCGTCGCGTTGCAGAAACGGTGACCAGCACTTAAGTTAGGCGAGGCTCACCTGATGTGAGCCGGTCCGAGCCCTGCTCGGTGGCGTCCAGGAATCGAGGTCGGATGGTTAGCAATTTTCTGATCGGCTTGCGCGAGGGCCTGGAGGCCGCGCTGGTCGTCAGCATCCTGATCGCCTATCTGGTCAAGTCCAACCGTCGACACCTGCTGCCCAAGATCTGGGTCGGGGTCGGCGTGGCCGTCGTCATCTCGCTGGGCTTCGGCGCGCTCCTCACCTTCGGACCCCGGGGACTGACCTTCGAGGCCCAGGAGCTGATCGGCGGCGCGCTGTCGATCATCGCGGTCGGCTTCGTCACCTGGATGATCTTCTGGATGGCCAAGGCCGCCCGCTCCCTCTCCGGCGAGCTGCGCTCGCAGATCGACCGGGCCGCTGAGGCCAAGCCGTGGTCGCTGGCCGTCGTCGCGTTGCTCGCCGTGGGCCGCGAGGGTCTGGAGACCGCGCTGTTCCTCTGGGCCGCGACGCAGGCCGCCGGCCGGACCAGCGTCACCCCCCTGATCGGCGCGGCTCTCGGGCTGCTCCTCGCGGTCATCCTGGGCTATCTGATGTACCGCGGGGCGCTCAAGATCAATCTCAGCAAGTTCTTCACCTGGACGGGGACGTTCCTGATCATCGTGGCGGGCGGAGTCCTCGCGTACGGAATGCACGATCTACAGGAGGCCCGGTTCCTCCCCGGCCTGACGAACCTGGCCTTCGACGTTTCCGCCGCGATCCCGCCCACCTCCTGGTACGGCACCTTGCTCAAGGGCATCTTCAACTTCTCCCCGGCCACGACCAAGCTCCAGGCCGTCGCCTGGCTCGCCTACGTCATCCCGACGATGGCGATCTTCCTCAACCGGGCTCGCGCCCGCACCCCCTCGACGACACCGTCGGCCCCGGCCGCCGCCGTGCCGTCCGGAAGGATCTGACATGCCCCGCACCACTCTGCGACGTTCGCTGCTGGCCGCCACCTCGGTGGCGCTGGCCCTGCCGCTGTTCGCGGCCTGCACCGAGAGCGCCCCGACCAGTACGCCGGGATCGAACGAGTCGACCGACCCCCGCGCTCTGTCGGTCGAGGCCACCGACACGGCGTGCACGCTGTCGGCACCGACCGCCCCTTCGGGCAACCTGACCTTCTCAGTGACCAACGCCGGGACCAAGGTCAACGAGTTCTACCTGATGGCCGAGGAAGGTCAGCGGATCGTCGGAGAAGTCGAGAACATCGGTCCGGGCCTGTCTCGCGATCTGGTGGTCCAGGCCGAGCCGGGCAACTACTTCACTGTGTGCAAGCCGGGCATGGTCGGCGACGGCATCCGCGGGGCGTTCGTCGTCTCCGCCTCGAGCTAGCAGTCACTGCGTTCGCGGACCTTTCTCGTCCTTGCGGTTGCTGCACCATCCGCAAACGCGAGCAAGGTCCGCGCATACCCCCGGGTATCCGATCAGCAGGGTTTCCAGGTCTTCCCACCCGGGGCGTAACACCGCGGACCGGTGTATCCGGGATAGGGATTCCTCGGAGCGGTCGGCTTGCTGACGGAGGGCGGCGGCGGCGTTTGACTGCGCTGGGCTTCCCGGCGCTGGGCCTCCCGGCGCCGCGCTGCCTGGCGGGCCGCTGCTCGCGCGCGCTTCTGCCGCTCCGCTCGCTCGTCGGCCCGCTGGACCGAGGAGACGTGGCGGGGGAGCACCTTCGCTGCCACACGATAGGGACGGCTCAGGTCCCGCTGCAGGAGCAGAGCGCGCCGGTACTCATGGGTGCCCCTGGATCGGGCCAGAGTGCTGGAGCGTACGAAGGCGGCCGCTTCGGTCGATTGCACGCAGCCCTCACCCCGGGCAGGTTGCGCATCGGTCGCCCGGTAGACGGCCTCGCGCGGATGCCATTGGTAGCCATCACGGCTGTCATAGCGCGGCTGGGCCAGGTTGTTGGTCAGCAGGGTCAGACCGATGTCCATTCCCCCGGGATCCGTCGTGTCGACGAACCGCAGCAGTCTTCCGTAGCGATCGGTGTCCCGCACCGCGACCGGATTGAACAGCCGGACCGTCGAGCCGGGCGGAGCCAACTGCTCGGCCGCCGCCTGGGCATCGCGGGCCGGGCCGCAGGACTGACCCATCTCCGGGGTATCGATACCCAGCACGCGTACGCGGCCGAGGCTCGTCTCGACCGTGTCGCCGTCGATCCAGCGCTCGACCGTCGCCGACTGGTAGGAGCCCTGCCGGGTGAGAACCCCGCCTGGCACGATGCGCGCGCCCGCCTCACGCTCGAGCGCAGTTAGATCTCGTCGGACGGGCTGGCGAACCGTCTTCAAGGCATCGGTGGCCTTTCGAAAGTGTCGACGGGCATCGGTGTACCGCTCGCGGTCGAGTGCCCGCTCACCCGCGCGCAGGTGACGTCTGGCTTTCCCCAGCTCGACCCGGACCGCCCGGCCCTTTCCGGGAATCGACCTGATCAAGCCGGTGTCGTCAGCGCTGCCGCCGTAGTCACGAGCCAGCGACGCCAGATCCGGCCCGGCGTCCTCGCCGCCTGCGGACAGGTAGACGAAGTTCTGAGCCCAGAGGCTGTAGATCTCGAGATCATCGTCATTGACGGCCAGCTCGTCGACCTCGGGAACGGAGGCCACCTCGAGCCCCAGTAGGGAGGCCGACGGCTGGGTCGACGCCGCAGCAGTCGTCACCGGCGCACGTCCGTTCTCCTGGGTGCCACCTCGGTTCGCCACAACCACGGAGACGATCGCCAACACGATGACGAGCGCCGCGACCGCGACGTGACGACTCGAGTGATCGAGGGGCGCGACTCCCGTTGAACGGTTTCTGAGGGGGCGGGGGTCAGGCGTACCCACGGGGCTCCTTGGGTGGGGCGGACGGTCGAACGGCGGGCGAACGGCGAACCGGTTCGGCTGCTCCACCCCGCGGCAGCCGTCCTCGTCGTCCGACAACGACCTCAGTGGATCACGCCCGCCGATTCGGGCGAAGCACCGGGGATGACAGGCTGATCCAGTGAGCGAGCGTCTGGTGCTGAATCCGGTCGAACAGCGGGTGCTGGGCGCGCTGTTGGAGAAGCAGCGCACGGTGCCGGACAGCTACCCGCTCTCGCTCAACGCCCTGCGGATGGCGTGCAACCAGTCGACCAGCCGCGACCCGGTGGTCAACTACGACGAGGCGACCCTGATCGACACGCTCAATGCGCTGCGCGACCGCGAGCTGATCCGGTTCGTCAAGCGGACCGGGGTGCGGGTGGTCAAGTATCACCAGCGGCTCACCGAGCAGCTCGAGCTGGACGAGGAGCAAGCGGCACTGGTCACGCTGCTGCTGCTCCGGGGCCCGCAGACCCCGGGCGAGCTGCTCCCACGCCTCGAACGGATCCACCCGTTCGTCGATCGCGACGGGGTCGAGGATGCGTTGCGCGAGTTCGCCGCGCTGGAGCCGCCGCTGGTCCGCGAGCTCGAACGCCAACCCGGGCACCGCGACCAGCGGTGGATCCATCTGCTCGCCGCCGAGGAGCCCGAGACCGCTGCACCGCCCGCCGCGGTCGATCGCGAGGTGGTGCTCGCCCAGGGGGTTGGCGCCCGCGACCGGCGGGTCGGCGCCGAGTACGACCGGCTGGCCGAGGCGTACGCGGAACAACTCGGCGACGATCTCGCCGACCAGCCCTTCGATCGCTGGTTGCTCGATCGGCTGGCCGAGACCGCCGTCGACGGCCAGGGGCTCGACGTCGGCTGCGGGCCCGGCCAGGTCGCCGGGTACCTCCTCGCCGAGCGCGGCGTCGCCATGACCGGACTGGACCTCTCACCGGCGATGGTCGAGCAGGCCCGCGTACGCCACCCCGGGGTCGAGTTCCGGCAGGGCAGTTTCGCGGTCCCGCCGATGCCGCGCGGCGGCGACCCCCGCGACCCGGGCTGGCACCTGGTCACCGCCTGGTACGCCGTGGTCCACCTGGCCGCTTCCGAGATCGCCCCGACCGTCGCCGCGCTGGCCCGGGTCCTGAAACGCGGGGGCACACTCGCCCTGGCCACCCACGTCGGGCACGAGGTGATGCACCCGGGGTCTGTCGTCGGCATCGACACCGAGCTGGACTTCGTGCTGCACGACGAGGCCGCACTGATCGACGCCTTCGAGGCGGCCGGCCTGGTCGACCTCGAGTGGTTCGTGCGCAGCCCGTTGCCGCACGAGGCGGCGACCCGTCGGATGTATCTGCTGGCCCAGAAGCCGACTGACTGACCGGCAGGTCTGACGGATGGACACATCCGTCGTGACGCCTCAGGGCATGGTCCTCGTGAGCGTCGATGCCGACGGCCATCCCGTCCCGCACGGCTACCGCGAGCTGACCCGGACCCGCGACCCGCTGAGCCCGATCACCTGGCCCGCGCCGATCCGATCACGCTAGGCGTTGTCGATGGTCGTGGTCAGCGAGGTGATCCCCGGCGACCGCGGGGCGGAGCCGAAGCCGAACCGCACCGGCGGATCGACGTCGGCCAGCTCGCCGAGCCGGGTGCCCCGCCATTCGCCCTCGATCGAGGCGATCCGGTGCAGGTCGTACGCGCCGTAGTACTCGGTGCGACCGCCGCCGGCACTCCCCCGGGTGCGGACCCCCTTCATGATCAGGCTCGCGAGCGGGCTGATCAGGGTGAGCCACGGTGGCGCGGTCGCGACCGGCCGGGGGATGAGCCGCAGCAGCCGGCCGATCCGACTCCGCGTCCCGCCGGTCACCGCGAGGGTGAGCTCCGGCCCGGTGACCCGCCAGGTCGCGCCGTCGTCGACGATCGCGACCGGACCGATCACGACCTCGTCGAACCGGTAGGTCGTCTGCAACAACTCGGCGACCCAGTCGTCGGGAGCCAACAGCACCCGGTGTCCGCCCGGCTCCTCGATCATCAGGTCGGCGAACCCGCCGTGCGGGGTGTCGTGCCAGCGCCCGATGACGATCCGGACCCCTGACGTCGACCCGAGCCCGGCGATCCGGCCGTCGAAACGCTGCCGGTCAGACATGGCGTTCCACCGACTTCGGCAGCACGGTCGGGATCGGCCGTTTGCGTTCGATGCCGCGGCCGTGCGGGATCCGCCGGATGCCCTTGCCGAGCCAGGGAGCCAGGTAGTTCACGGCCCAGTCGATATCGCCGGTCAGCTGCTGGCGCGGCTTGGGCTTGGCGAGCTCGCCGTCGAGCGGATCGGACCAGCTCTCGTCGAAGCCCGGCAGGCCCAACCGCCAGGCCAGCGCGTGCGCCATCAGGGCGTGGCCCAACTCGTTGCCGTGCAGTCGGTCCTCGAACCACAGCCGGGTGTCCTCCACCACCGGGTAGGCCTCGAAATCCATCACCATCACCCCGAACCGTTCGGCCTCGCTCCGGATCACCCGGTTGAGCCGGCTCACCCGCTCACGGAGGTGGGCGCCGAGCGGGTTGATCTTCGTCGGATCGGGCATGGTGAAGGTCAGGACCTCGGCGCCCTGGCGCCGCGCCTCACCGAAGATGATGACGTAGTCGGCCCGGATGGATTCGAAGTCGGCGCGAGCCCCGATCGCATCGTTGACGCCGCCGAACACGGTCAGCAGGTCGGGGTTCATGGCCAGGGCGTCCTCGAGTTGCAGCACCCGGATCTCGTGCATCCGCAGACCGCGGATGGCCAGATTCGCGTACTCCAACGGCTCGTCCTGGCTGTCGGCGATGTGCTGGGCCAGCCGGTCTGCCCATCCGCGATAGCCGCCCCGGCCGTCGGAATCCTCCAGGCCCTCGGTGCTCGAATCCCCGATGGCCACATAGCGCCGGAATGTCGTCACGCATCGATTCTCACCTCTGCTCCGAATTACTCTGGTCGGAGGGAGAACTCATGACCAACGAAACGACCGGCGACGCGGCGTACCGGGCCGCCGTCGAGCGTGACCGCCCGCTGCTGTCGGGCATCGGCTATCTGCTGACCGCCGACCTCGTCCGCGCCGAGCAGCTCGTCCGGTGGACGCTGAGCCAGGCCTTCGACACGTCCACCGTGGACCGGGTGGCCCTCCTCCGCATCCTGCTGGACGCCGTACGCCGGGACGCGCGCCTGCCCGGACAGCGCGGAGAGCGGATCGATCTGGTCGACTCCGCCCCGGTCCCGCCGGGCGCGTCGATCGTCACCGACCTGCGCACCCTGCCACCGACCGAGCGGGCCGTCATCGTCCTCGAGCGCTACGCGGAGCTGCCGACCGTTCAGATCGCGGCCGTCCTGAGCCTGCCGTACGACAGCGTCCTCAGCGCCGCCCACCGGGCCCAGGTCGCCCTGGTCGAGCGGCTCCCCGGCCGCAGCCCGGACGGGGCGATCGCAGCCGAACTGCGAGCCGCGGTCCCGACCGAGGTCCGGTCCGCCTCGCCTACGGCCGATCTCGAACGGGCTCGCCGGCTGCGGCGCCGCCGACGCGGGCAACGCCTGATCGCCGTTGCCGCCGCACTGGTGGTCGCGGTGCTGCTGGCCGTGCAACTGATCCCGGATCGGTCCGCCCCGCTCGCCGACGACCCGGCCCAGAGCAGCGCGCCCGCTCCGACCCCGACGCCCAGCGTCTGCTCGACCAACGGGTCGGGCTGCCGGACCGAGCACCTGGCGCAGGCCTGGGCGGTGGTCAGCACCCATCTCGACGACAGCGCCTACTTCACCCACACCAGCCTGGTCACCGGCCGGGACTCGGTGGTCACCCTGCGGATGTCCCGTCCGGGCGGAGCGACCGAGGTCATCGTCGAATTCGCCCCGGATCGGCGGTCGGCCCGGCGGTGCGGCCGAGCGACCGGGCATCCGTGCATGTCGCAGCGCTTCATGGACGGCAACCGCTTCATCCTGACCACGAGCCTGACCGCTCGCCAGGGGATCGAGGTGCAATATCGGCCGCGAGGCACCCAGGTGATCACCGCAATCGCCCGGGATACCGGCTCGGGTGAGCGCCTCGAGATCTCGACCTCGGATCTGATCGGTCTGCTCGAGGACCCGCAGCTGCCGGCCCGTTGATCGACCACTCCGGCTAGGCGGCGAGGTCGTGACGCTCCGCGTGGTGTCGACGGTGGCGGGAGTGGATCGGCGTCGGTGCCGGCGTGTCGGGGTCGTCCTGGTCGCGTCCCATCGGCGGGAGAGCCCGACCCCAACGGGGCGGGTAGTCGAGCAGTGACGGGATGATCGCCGAAACGCCGACCAGCAGGATGCCGACGATGGCGAATCCGGTGATGAAGAGCTGAATGAGGTCCATGGATCAAGGATGATCCGGGCCACTGACATTTTCGATGGGCCCGGGTCGTGGATCCGCCGTGAATCGCCCCGCCCACGGTCGGAGCGGGCCGACCCCCGGCTCGGGCCACGGTTGGGGGCCCGAACGACGACTCAGCTCAGGGTCCGAGGCATCAGATAGACCGGGACCGGCGCACTCCGGACGATCTTCGACGCGTGCGAGCCCAGGAAGAACCGGCTGATCGCTGAACTGCTCGCCCCGACCGCGACCACGTCGCCGTCGGCCCAGTCGACCCCGGTCGTGGCCTCGGGCCACGACCCACCGCGACCGACGACGATCTCGACGGTTTCCGAGGCGAAACCCGATTCGGCGGCGGCCAGCTTCTGCCGGATCTCACCGGCGATCTGGTCGACCCATTCGGCAACCACCAGATCGTCGGCCCCGACCTCGATGAAGCCGGTCCCCGCGGTCTGCGGCCGCACCGCGAAGCACGCGACCCGCAGCGTCGCCCCGATGCGTGAGGCCATCGCGGCGACCGACTGCAGCAGATCGCTTCGTCGATCCGCTCGGCCGTACGCCACCGTGACCCGGGTGACCCGCGCGAAGACGTCGCCGGTGTCGAACCCGAGCGGAGCCAGGGTCACCGGGATGTCCGAGCTGTGCAGCAGCCGATCCGCGACCCCACCGAGCGAGACCACGCCCAGTCCGCCGCCCGAGGCCGAGCCCAGGACGACCAGCGTGGCGTCGCGCTCGCGGGCGATGTCGATCAGACCGGAGGCGATCGACCCGGCGTGCCGCAGCACCACCTCGACCGACAGGTCCCCGCCGATCTGGCTCCGGGCGGCAGCCAGGACCTCCTGCGCCGCCTGCTCGCGCAAGGCGAGGTATTCGGAGTCGATCCGATAAGGATTCGGCGGCCAGGGGGTCGGGACCACGGTGGCCACGACGACGTCCTCGGACATCGAGCGAGCCAACATCGAGCCGAGATGGGCGGCCGCGGCACCGCGTTCGTCGGGCGCGAGCCCGATGACGATCGTCATGGCCTAGGCACCGACTGCGACCGACTCGGCGATGACGTGGGTGACCGGGATGTCATAGGTCTCCCGGGCCCGGTCCACCACGTCGTAGCGCAGCCAGGCGGACTGGTCCTCCGGCAGGGTGCAGATGACGAGCCGATCCGGATCGAACTCGGCGACCGCCTGCGCCAGCGCCCGCAGCGGCCGGTAGTCACCGATCTTGCCGTCGGCCTGCAGGTTCTCCGCGCGCAGCGTGGTCAGCGTCTGGTCCAGCCGAGCCTGGGCGGCCTCGGTCGTCGCCTCCCACATGTAGACCGCACCCTTGTGCTCGGCCTGCCCGGTGTCGATCGGGTTGGCCGGCACGATGACGAAGTAACGGGCGTCGTTGTCCCGATCGATCCGGCGCAACTCGTCGAGCAGCTCGGTGCCGTTGACGGTCTGGTTGGCCATCACCAGGACCCGCGCCGCCGGCGGGGTTCCGGCCGGCAGGTCGGCGGCCTCGACCGGGGCCCGGTTGCGCAGCCGTCGGGTGGCGAAATACAGGATCAGAACAAGGGCCCAGGCCCCGAGGCTGAGGATCAGCTGGATCCGCACGTCCTCCTGGATGGCCATCTGCAGCAGCACCGCCAAGATGGCCGCCACGACGAGGATCGACAGGACCGGGAACAGCCACATCTTCACGGTCAGCTTGTCCTCAGCCGTACGCCGGCGAAGGATGATCTGCGAGACCGCGATCAGCAGGTAGACGAACAGGATGATCGCGCCCGAAGAGTTGAGCAGGAACGAGAACACCGTCTCGGGCGAGACCGCAGCCGCGATCACGCAGAGGAAACCGACGACGCTCGACGCCAGGATCGCCGCCATCGGCACCCCACGGCTGTTCACCGACATCAGTCCGACCGGCGCCTCCCGACGCGCGGCCAGCACGAAGAGCATCCGCGACGACGTGTAGAGCCCGGAGTTGAGGCAGGACAGCACGGCGGTCAGCACCACAGCGTTCATGATGTGGTCGGCGTACGGGATTCCCATCTGCCGGAAGGCGGCCACGTACGGAGAGGCGGCGAGCTCCGCGGAATTCCAGGGCAGGATCACCGCGAGCAGGAAAATGGATCCGACGAAGAAGACCGCGATCCGCATGATGACCGAGTTGGTGGCCTTGGCGATCGAGCGACCCGGATCAGGCGACTCGGCGGCGGCGATGGTCGCCACCTCGGCGCCGACCATCGAGAAGATGACCACGACGATCGCCGAAACGATGGCGCCGCCACCCTCGGGGAAGAATCCGCCCTGGTTGGTGAGGTTGCTGAAGTCGAGGTCCTTGTTGGGCCAGACGCCGAGGACGAAGACGGTGCCGAGCACCAGGAAGATGATGATCGCCGCGACCTTGATACCGGCGAACCAGAACTCGAACTCACCGAACGAGGAGACCGAGAACAGGTTGGTCGCGGTCATCAGCGCCATCAGGATGAGCGACATCACCCACAACGGAACGTCGATCCAGTACTGCAGGACCTTGGCGCCGGCCACCGCTTCGAACCCGATGACGATGACCCAGAAGTACCAGTAGAGCCAGCCGACGGAGAATCCTGCCCAGCCGCCCAACGCATTGCGCGCGTAGTCGGCGAAGGATCCGGTCGACGGGTTGGCCGTGGCCATCTCGCCAAGCATCCGCATCACCATGATGATGAGGACACCGGCGAGGGCGTAAGCGAGGAAGGCGGCGGGACCGGCGGTGCCGATCACCGTGCCTGAGCCGACGAACAGGCCGGCGCCGATGACTCCGCCCATCGCGATCATGGTCAGGTGACGTTGCTTCAAGCCCTTTTTGAGCTCGACGGGTGGTGCTCCCATGGTGGGCCTTCTTCGAACAGGTCAGATGGACTGACGCCAGCGGGTCCGATCGGCATCATCCGCACCGGTGCGGGCGATGATTCAGCCGATCTCGTGCGGCTCGGCGAGCGACGAATCATTCCGCCCCTCCCCGAGTGAAACCATTCCGAACCGGCTGACGCCACCCGATGTGCAGGGGTGGGGCTCCGAAGAAGTGATCGTGCAGCCACTGCGCACCAATATGTCGCACCTGGTTCGGGCGGGTCAACGGGTGTCCCGCGTCAGCGCGACCGGGCATCGGACGCCAGCCGGGCGATGTCGGCCGGGCCGACCCGGCAGCAGCCACCGATCCAGCCGGCGCCGTCGCTCACCCACTGCTGGACGAGGGCGGGGTCGAACGCCGATTCCCCGGACCATCGCCGCTCCACGGCGTCCCACACCTCACCGCTGTTCGGATAGATCACGGCCGGCTTGCCCCCGGCCGCAACCGCCGCCGAGACCAGCGCCGTCGCGTCACGGGGATCGGTGCAGTTGACCCCGACCGCCACGACCTCGTCGACCCCGCGGGCCAAGGCGAATGCCTCGATCGCCTCCTCGCCGGCCCGGGTCCGATCCCCGGCGCAGGTCATCGACAGCCAGCCGCGTACGCCGAGACCGTCGAGTTCGCTGACCAGGGCCTCGGCCTCAGCGAGACAGGGCACGGTCTCGAGGGCGAGCAGGTCGACCCCGGCCTCGACCAGCGCCGCGATCCGCGGTCGGTGCCAGCGGCGGAGCTCGGCCACGGTGAGCCCGTAGTCGCCGCGATACTCCGAGCCGTCGGCCAGCGAGGCACCGTACGGACCGACCGACCCGACCACCAGCCCGCCGCCGTGTTCGTCGCGCGCCTGCCGAGCGAGCCCGGCGGCGACGGGGATGAGCTCGAGCGGGGCCTGGTAGGAGACGGTGGTGGCGACCTCGGCCCCGGCCGCGAAGAAGGCCCGGTGGGCAGCGACGACGGCCGCGGGATCGTCGGTGATCAGACGCGCCGACCACAGCGCCGAGCTCAGATCGTGACCCTGGGCCTCGAGCTGGGTGGCCAGACCACCATCGAGGATGACCGGGTGCTCGCCGTGGCCCGGCGTCGCCTCCCCGGTGCTACCGAATCCGCCCATGCCGCCTCCGCCGCTCGTCTGAGACCGGTGAGCCTAGTGTCGCCGGCGACCCGGAGCTCTGGGCCGTCAGGCACTATGGGGGCCAGCCGGCCACGTCCCGGCCCGCCCGCCCCGGTCAGAAATGAGCTTTCGTGAACATCGATCCCCGCCTCGCCGATCAGTCGCTGTCGCGCCGGGCCGTCGTCCTGCACGCCGGCTTGGCCGCGGCGGCGCTGACCGGGCTGAGCGCTTGCTCCGCCGATCGACCCCCGGTCCAGTCCGGGACCGACCCGGGGGGTGGCGCGGCGATCACCGCGAAGACCGCGGACATCCCGGTGGGGGGCGGCAAGGTGTTCGTCGACCGGGCGGCCAACCAGCACGCGGTGATCACCCAGCCGACCGCCGGGGAGTTCAAGGCGTTCAGCTCGATCTGTCCGCACGCGCAGTGCGACGTGTCCGAGGTGACGACTACCATCAACTGCGCCGGATGTCACCAAAGCGCGTTCTCGATCGCGGACGGATCGGTCGTCAAACCGCCGGCCACCACCGGCCTGTCGGCCAGGACGGTCACCGTCGAGGGCGACACCCTCACGGTCGGTTGACCGTCGTCGGACTGGATCAGCGGAGTTTCGAGGCGGCGGCGTACGCCCTGGGGGCGGACGACCCCGATCTGGCGTCGCTCATCGAGCAACACGGGATCCCGTCGCTGTGGCGGCGCCCACAGGGCTTCCCCACCCTCGCCCTGTTCATCCTCGAGCAACAGGTGTCGCTCGCCTCCGCGGCGGCGACGTTCCGCAAGATCCGCGACCGGATCGGCCCCGTCACCCCGGAGGCGATGCTGGCCGCCACCCCGGAAGAGCTGCGTGCGGATGGAGTGTCTCGGCAGAAGGATCGCTATCTACGCGCCTTGTCGGAAGCCGTTTCGAACGGATCGCTCGATCTGGAGGCGCTGGCCGGACTCGAGGACGCCGCGGTCGCCCGGGCGTTGACCGCACTGCCGGGGATCGGCGCGTGGACCGCCGACGTCTATCTCCTCGCCTGCCTCGGTCGGCCCGACAGCTGGCCGGTGGGAGATCGGGCGTTGCAGGTCGCGGCGGCCGAATCGCTCGGTCTCGATCACGTACCCAGCGCCCTCGAACTCATCGAGATCGGCGAGCGCTGGCGACCCCACCGGGCCACCGCGGCGCGCCTGCTGTGGAACGGCTACCTGATCCGCCGCAACCGGGTCGAGATCCCGAACACCGAGCTGGGTCTGGTCTGAACCGGATCGGATGAGTGGCGCGTACGCGAGGCCTCTCGACGCTCCGCGTAAAGGAACGTCACCTGCACCCACTAGCAGAACCGGGGCAGATGGTGGGCGAGCTGCCGCTGCCACCAGATCCAGTCATGGCTGACGTCGGTCCCCCACAGGTCGAGCTCGCAGCGCAGCCCCCGGTCCCACAACGTCTGCGCAAACGCCCGAGTGGTCGGCAGCGACTGGGTCGGGTGGGTCTCCCAGGCGCCCTGCCCGACGATCAGCAGGATCGACAGCCGCTCCTGCAACCAGCGCAGGTGATCGCCGTGGAGATGGGGCACGTACGCGGTCGGGTTGGCGAAGTACGCGGCGTCACCGGATTCGCCCCACGCACGCCAGGTCGAGGGATCGTAGTTGCCCGACAGACCGATGGCCAGCGGCGCCACATCGGCACGCTGCAGGCTGAACTGCACCGCGTGATAGGCCCCCAGACTGCAGCCGAGCGTGATGATCTCGACGGCGTCGCTGCTGTCGGCGTGGATGAACGGCACCACGGTGTTCTCGAGCCAGCGGGTGTACGCGCCGTGCCGGCGGGCCCGCTCCTCGATCGAGACCCAGGTGTCGGACCAGGACTGGGCGTCGAGCGAGTCGACGCAGTAGAGCTTGACCCGGCCCGCGTCGATGAGGTCGGCGACCGCTCCGACCATGCCGTTGTTCTCGAAGTCCCAGGCCTGCCCGGCCTCGCTCGGGAAGACCAGCACCGGGCGGCCGTAATGGCCGTACGTGACCACGTCGAGCCGCTGACCGCTGCCGTCACCGAGGTCGAGCTCCACGTGGTGTCGATTCATGCCTGTTTCCTATCATCGGTGGCCCCCGGAACTGTCGGATGCCCGTGCGAGAATCGCATGGCGATCGGGCGGCGCGAGGGGGAACGACACGGTGTCATCGAAATGGTCGGCACGCATCGGCGCCTGGTCGGCCGGAGCGGCGCTCCTGGCCGCCACGGTGATCACCGGCCCGACGGCCCAGGCCGCCGACCCGCCGGTCTCCTGGCCGAGCGCCGGGCACGACGTGGCCAACACCCGCAGCAACCCCGACGAGCACGGCATCGGTCCGGGCAACGTCGCCGCGCTGGCCCAGAAGTGGTCGGCCACTCTCGGCGGCGAGATGGCCTCCACACCGGCCGTGGTCGGCGACACCGTCTATGCCGCCGACCTGGGCCAGTCGACCAGCGGGGTCTTCACCAAGGGATCGACCATCTGGGCGCTCAACGCGGCCAGCGGGGCGACGCGGTGGTCGCGGACCATCGACGCCATCACCGGCGGCAGCATGGAACACACCCGGGGCACTCCGGCAGTGGCCGACGGCCGGGTGGTCTTCGGCACCCGCAAGACCGGACCGGGGGCGCGGATCATCGCCCTCGACTCCACCACCGGCGCGACCCTGTGGACGACCCAGGTCGACAGCCACCGCAATTCGATCATCACCGGGGCGCCGACGATCACCGGCGGCGTGGTCTACATCGGGGTGTCCTCCAGTGAGGACGCCGCACCGACCTGCTGCACCTTCCGGGGCAGCGTCGTCGCGCTCGATGCAGGGACCGGCCAGGTCAAGTGGCGCACCCTGACCGCCCCGGTCGGCTACAGCGGAGCCTCGGTCTGGGCCAGCAACCCGGCCGTCGACGCCGCCCTCGGGATGGTCTACGTGGGCACCGGCAACAACTACTCGGTGCCTGCCGGGGTCTGCCGGACGCCGACCCAGACCGGCTGCACGGCACCCGACCCGACCGACTACGTCGACACCCTGCTGGCGCTGCGGCTGAGCGACGGCAAGGTCGCCTGGTCGCTGAAGTCGATGAACGCCGACGTCTGGCGGGCGATGTGCAAGACCGACACCTCGCTGACCTGTGGGCCGGACTCCGACTTCGGCTCGAGCCCCAACCTGTTCACCGCGGTGATCGGCGGGGTGACCCGGAAACTGGTCGGAGCCGGACAGAAGGGCGGGCTGTACTGGGCCGCCGACGCCGCCACGGGCGCTGTGGTCTGGCAGCGACGGGTCGGCCCCGGTGGGCTCGGCGGCGGGATCCAGTGGGGCACCGCGACGGACGGGTCACGGATCTATGCCGCCGACGCGAACAGTGACAGCAAAGCCAACAAGCTGCCCAACGGCACGACCATCACCACCGGTTCGTTCGCCGCGCTCGACGTCAACACCGGAGCCATGACCTGGCAGCTCGCGACCCCGAACGGCGCCCAACCCCACTCGTTCGTCAGCACCGCCAACGGCGTCGTCTACGTCGGCACCGACCTGCCCGCCTCGGGCGCGAACATGTACGCCCTCGACGCCGGCTCCGGGAAGGTCCTGTGGTCGTACGCGGCGGGCGGCCGCGTACGCGGTGGTGCTTCGATCGTCGGCTCGACCGTCTACTGGGGTGGCGGGTCGACGCTGCGCGCGTTCGCGCTTCCGGCCTCGGCGGCCAGACCGGACCTGGTGGTGACCGCGGTCGGGACCGCCCCCGCCACGCCCACGACCGGCGCGGCGACCCGCTTCACCGCAACAGTGAAGAACGTGGGCACCGCGTCGACCCCGGCCGGCACGGTGGCGGGCGTGCTGTTCAAGGTCGACGGGGTGTCCACGGCGTTCTCCGACACCCACACCGCCTCGATCGCCCCGGGCGCCAGCGTCACCCTGACGACAAACGGCGGCACGGCTCAGGGCCCGGGCGGGGTCTGGACCGCGACGGCCGGGGCGCACACCATCCTGGCCACGGTCGACGACCTGAACCGGATCCCCGAGTCCAACGACGCGAACAACACCCGCTCGGTCCCACTGACCGTCGGTGCGGCCAAGCCCGATCTGGTGGTGACCGCGATCGGCTCCTCACCGGCGGCGCCCGCGCCGGGGACGGGCACCCGCTTCACGGCCACGATCAAGAACGCCGGAACGGTGGCGACCCCGGCGGGCACGATCGCCGGTGTGCGCTTCCGGGTGGACGGGGTCTCGACCTCGTTCTCCGACACCCAGACCGCCGCGATCGCGCCGGGGGCCAGCGTCACGCTGACCGCCAACGGAGGAACGGCGCAGGGACCGGGCGGGGTCTGGACCGCGACCGCCGGTAGCCACACGATCCAGGCCGAGGTCGACGACCTCAACCGGATCGCCGAAGCCAACGAGACGAACAACACCCTGACCAGCACGCTCACGGTGGTCGGCAAGCCGGACCTGGTCGTCACCGCCAGTCGGCGCGTCGCCGGCGGCGCCCGCCGCCGGGACCGGCACCCGCTTCACGGCAACGGTGAAGAACCAGGGGACGTCGGCGACCCCGGCGGGGACGGTGGTCGGGGTGCTGTTCAAGGTCGACGGCGTTTCGACCTCGTTCTCCGACACCCACACGGCCGCGATCGCCCCCGGCGCCAGCGTCATCCTGACCACGAACGGCGGCACCGCCCAGGGGCCAGGCGGCGTCTGGACCGCGACCGCCGGAGCCCACACCATTCTGGCCAACGTCGACGACCTCAACCGGATCCCCGAGTCCAACGATGCGAACAACACCCGCTCGATCCCGCTGACCGTCCGGTAGCGTCGGCCGAAGTGGAGGCGCGGCTCCACGGCCACGATTCGTCGTCGCAGCCGTACGCAGAGGGAATCACTTACCGGGCCGTCGCTGACGAGCCGCCGGCGCAGGCGTTGGGCCTGGACACAGAACAGCCCTCCACCGGTCGGTGAAGGGCTGCTGTGCACCATCGTGGTGCGCGAGGGGGGATTTGAACCCCCACGTCCTTGCGGACACTGGCACCTGAAGCCAGCGCGTCTGCCGTTCCGCCACTCGCGCCCGATCCATCCGGGTTACCCCCGTGCGAACCAGCCGGGAAAGGCTAGCACGATCGCGGCCGGGCCCGCGCCGTCGTTCCAGCCCGACCGACCTCAACCCTTGAGCCGTCGTCTGCGCCGTTGTGTGCGGAAACGGACCCGATTCGGGCCCAACGGCCGGCGTACGGGCGCTTGTGTGCGCAGACGACGCCCGTGCCAGGCCCCCAGCGGCCGTTTCGGCGATTGTGTGCGCAGACGACGCTCGTGCCAGGCCCCCAGCGGCCGATACGGGCGATTGTGTGCGCAGACGACGCCGGTGCCAGGCCCCCAGCAGCCGCCTCCGCGCAACGGTTGGGGCACCTGTGTGCGGAAACGACCGCGGAGGGCGGCAGGAGCCGACACCATGGTGACCCGCGCGGGGCGCGCTGGTGAGCCAGGGAGCGGTTTCAGCCGGATACGATCTAGGTTGATCAGCCGAAGGGAGGTGACATGGGCATTTTCGAGCGATTCGAGAAGAAGGTCGAAGGAGCGGTGAGCGGTGCGTTCGCTCGCGCGTTCAAGGGTGATGTGCAGCCGGTGGAGATCGCGGCGCGCTTGCAGCGTGAGCTGGACACCGAGGCGAAGCTCATGTCGCGCGACAAGCGACTGGTTCCCAACGAGTTCGTCGTCGGGCTGTCGCAACACGACCACGACAAGCTGGCGCCGTACGCGAAGACGCTGAACACCGAGCTGGGCAGCGAGCTCCGCAACCACGCCCGCGAGATGGGTTACGTCTTCAACGGCCCGATCGCGATCGAGTTCGAGCTCCAGTCGCAGCTGCCGACCGGTCGCTTCACGGTGAGTTCCGAAGCGGTCGCCGGAGTCCACGACCGCCGGAGCAGCGGGCCACGGCAGCGCGACGCACCTGGTCCCATCGCTCCCGGCCCCACGGTCCCGAGCCCCTATGGGGCCGGCCCCACCGCACCGAGCCCGTACGCGCCCAGCGCACCCGGCCCCGCACCCACGACCGGCCCCGGGCCCGCCCCGCGCGGCACCAGCCCGTACGCCGATCCCACCCGGCCGACGCCGACCGGACCGCGTGGTCCCGGCGAGCAGACCACGGTCCGCCGCTCGCGGCTAGTCCTCGAGGTCAACGGCACCCGCCATCCGCTGCAGGAACCCGGGTTGTCGATCGGCCGCGGCAGCGAGGCCGACCTGCGGATCAACGATCCGGGGATCTCGAGGATGCATGCGCAGATCCGGGTGAATGGTGGCGGTCCGACGGCGCAGATCGACATCGTCGATCTCGGGTCGACCAACGGGATCACCGTCGACGGGCAGAAAGTGCGCCACGCCGTCCTCCAGGAAGGAACACGGATCGAGATCGGGTCCACCCGGATGCTCGTCCACGCGCCGTCCGGACGATGACCGCCCATGTCCGAGATCGCGCTGACCGTCATCAAGGTCCTGTTCCTGGCCCTGCTGTGGTTGTTCATCCTTTCGGCGGTCTCGGTCATCCGCAGCGACCTGTTCGGCCGCGCCGTCCCGACCCCCGACCAGCCGCCGCCGCGCGAGCTCGAGTCCCCGCTACCGCCGCCCAAGAAGGCGAAACGGCAGCGAGGTGAACCGCGCATCCTGATCATCACCCAAGGCCCACAGACCGGTGAGTCCGCCGCGGTCGAGCTCGGCACGATCATGATCGGTCGCGGTGCCGACTGCCAGATCATCCTCGACGACGACTACGTCTCGACCCGGCACGCCCGCGTCATCGCGGGTCCCCACGGCATCTACGCCGAGGACCTGGGCTCGACCAATGGCACCTACGTCAACGGACAGCGGATCACCGCGCCGACCACGATCGGTCTGGCCGACACGGTCCGGATCGGCAAGACCATCCTGAAGCTGGAGCCGTAGCCCATGGCCCTGCAGCTCAAGTACGTCAGCCATTCCGAGATCGGCCTCGTTCGCAAGAACAACCAGGATTCCGGGTACGCGAGCGCGCACCTGCTCGTCGTGGCCGACGGGATGGGCGGCGCGGCCGCCGGGGATCTCGCCTCGGCCGTGGCCGTCGACACCCTCCGCCGGATCAGCGCCGACGTCGAGGGTCAGGACATGCTCGAGGTGCTGGCCGGTGCGCTGCATCGGGCGAACGACCGGATCGCCGACCTGGTCGAGGACGACCTCACGCTCGACGGGATGGGGACCACCCTCACCGGGGCGATGTTCGACGGTGCCGAGCTGGGTCTGGCCCACATCGGCGACAGTCGGGCCTACCTGCTCCGCGACGGTCGGCTCGAGCGGCTCACCCACGACCACAGCTGGGTCCAGTCGCTGGTCGACGAGGGCAAGATCAGCGCGGACGAGGCCGCTTACCACCCGCATCGCTCGTTGTTGCTCAAGGTGCTCAACGGTCAGCCGGCCAACGACCCGGACCTGACCCGGGTCACGGTCCGGGCCGGGGACCGGCTGATGTTCTGCAGCGACGGGGTCTGTGGTCTCGTCGACGACCCGGAGATCGCCGCCGCGCTCCGGCTGCCCGAGCTCGAGGAGGCGCTGGGTCAGCTCGTCGCCCTCTCGCTGGCCGAGGGCGGCGTGGACAACATCACCGTGATCGTGGCCGACGTGGTCGAGACCGGTGGCACCACCGACCCCGCGGTGCTCGGCGCGGCGTCCGAGCGTCGCATTCCCGAGCTCAGGTCCAAGACCGGCGACGGTGCTCCCGACCCGGACCTCCACGACCCCGACCACACCGACCAGACCGACGACGCAGTCGAGGACGACAGCGAGGACACGGTCATCACCCGCCGCCCGTCCTCGTCCGCGGTCCCGGCCGCCCTGACCCCGGCCGACGAGGAGCGTTACACCCCGCAGGCGCCGAGACGGCGACGGTTGGCCCGCCCGCTCCTGCTGGTCCTCGCGTTGGCGCTGATCGCCGGAGTCGGCCTCGGCACCGCGTACGCCTGGACCCGGACGCAGTACTACGTCGGTGCCGCCGCCGACCGGGTGGCCATCTATCAGGGGCTGTCCGAGTCAGTGCCCGGCCTGCGGCTGTCCCACGTCTACGAGGTGCAGGAACTCGCCATCGGCTCGCTGCCGGCGTACTACCAGGAGCGGGTCCGGGCCAATATCGACGTGGCCAGCCTCGAGGCGGCCCGTGAGACCGTGCTCGAGCTCACCGAGACGGCGAAGCGCTGCGACCGGCAGCCCCCGCCCGAGCCCTCCACCTCCGCCTCCCCCACCGGCAAGCCCACGTCCAGCCCGTCGCCGACCCCGACCAGCACGCCGAGCGGGTCCACCGAACCCGGGTGCTGAGCGTCATGCCCCCCGCCCTGATCGTCCTGCCCCGCAAGCGCCGCGGTGTCGAGTTGCTGCTGATCGCGTTCGCGCTGCTGATCACCCTCGCCGCGTACGCCCAGGTCGACTTCGCCGTCACCGACATGTTGTCGCCGACGTTCCCCTACCTGGCCGGCGGCGCCACGCTGATGGTGCTGGCGACCCACCTCGCGGTCCGCTGGCGACTGCCGTACGCCGACCCGGTGCTGCTGCCGTGCGTGATCCTGCTGAACGGGCTGGGGTTGGCCATGATCCATCGGATCGACCTGATCAACACACCGGTGGCCCACGGTGCCCGGCAGCAGCTCATCTGGACCGCGCTCGGGGTGGTGATGTTCATCCTGGTCGCGGTCGTGCTGCGCGACCACCGCCCGCTGCAGCGCTTCACCTACACCCTCGGCCTGTCCGGCATCGTGTTGCTGCTGCTTCCGCTGGTGCCCGGCATCGGCACGGCCAAGTTCGGCGCCCAGATCTGGATCCAGGTCGGTCCCTACAGCTTCCAGCCCGCCGAGGCGGCGAAGGTGCTGCTGGCCATCGCCTTCGCGGCGTACCTGGTCGAGAAGCGCGAGGTCCTGGCCCTGGCCGGCTATCGGATCGTCGGCATCGACCTCCCTCGGGCCCGCGATCTCGGCCCGATCCTGCTCATGTGGGGGATCAGCCTGGCCATCCTGGTCTTCCAGAACGACCTCGGCACGTCGCTGTTGTTCTTCGGACTGTTCGTGATGCTGCTCTACGTGTCGACCGAGCGGTTCGGCTGGGTCGTCCTGGGGACGCTGCTCTTCTCCGCCGGCGGCTACCTGGCCTACATGAATCTCGGGCATGTCCGGGTCCGGGTCAGCTCGTGGCTCGACCCATTCTCCGACTTCGACCAGAACTACCAGGTGATCAGCGCCCAGTTCGGGATGGCCTGGGGTGGTCTGCTCGGCACCGGGCTCGGCGAGGGCCGGCCGGGACTCACCCCGCTCGCCCGGAGCGACTTCATCGCCGCCGCGATCGGCGAGGAGCTGGGCATGACCGGGCTGATGGCGGTCATCCTGATCTACGGGCTCGTCGTGGCCCGGGGCCTGCGTACCGGTCTGCAGTGCCGTGAGCCGTTCGGGAAGCTGCTCGCCACCGGTCTGTCCTTCGCCTTCGCGCTGCAGGTCTTCTCGATCCTGGGCGGGGTCACCCGGTTGCTGCCCCTGACCGGGCTGACCACCCCGTTCATGTCCCAGGGCGGTTCGTCGCTGATCTGCAATTGGATCGTCATCGGTTTGTTGATGGTGATCAGCCATCACGTCCGCAAGCCCGCGGCCACGGTCACGGTGGTCAGCCCTGACACCGAGACCACCCAGCTGGTCGCGGCGGGACGCGGCCCGAGCAGCGACCAGGTCCGGGACACCCCGTGAACCGACAGATCCGGCGGGTGGCGTTCGTGGCCATGCTGATGTTCGCGTTGCTGTTGGCCAATGGCACCTACATGGTCATCTTCCGCGAGAACTCGCTGGCGGCCGAGCCGGCCAACCGCCGCGTACGCGATGCCGAGTTCGCCCAGGACCGCGGCTCCATCCTGGCCGCCGGCAAGACCGAGATCGCGCGTACGGTCGGCTCGCGTGACCGCTTCGACTTCCAGCGGCTGTATCCCGACGGCCTGCTCTACTCCGCGGTCACCGGCTTCTACTCCTACGACCACGGCCGGACCGGGCTGGAGAACAGCTATAACGCCGAGCTGGCCGGGACCGACGACTCGCTCTTCGTCCGCCGGCTGATCGACCGCGCCACCGACAAGACCCCCGAGGGCGCCAGCGTCCAGACCACCATCGTGCCCAGGATTCAACGGGCGGCGGCGTCCGCGCTCGGCGACCAGAAGGGTGCAGTGGTCGCGCTCGACCCGACCACCGGAGCCGTGCTGGCCATGGTCACCAGCCCCGCTTACGACCCAAACGCCGTCGCCGACCACGACCTCGACCAGGCCAACCGGGCGTACGCGAACCTGGCCAACGACGCCAAGCGGCCGCTGGCCAACCGGGCCGCCCGCGAGATCTATCCGCCGGGGTCGACCTTCAAGCTCGTCACCGCGGCGGCCGCGCTGGCGGACGGGAAGACGCCGGAGTCGATGGTGGCCTCGCCGAACAAGCTCCGGCTGCCCGGAACCAAGACGGACCTGCCCAACTCCTCCAACTGCGGGGGAACCAAGGTGAGCATGACCCAGGCCCTGCGGGTCTCCTGCAACACGGCCTTCGCCAGCCTGGGGCTCGGTCTCGGCGCCACCAAGCTGCGCAAGCAGGCCCAGGCCTTCGGCTTCGACCAGCGGCACCTGTCCGACCTGGGCGGCGTGGCCAGCCAGTTTCCCGACGAGCTCGACGAGGCGCAGCTGGCCCTGAGCTCGATCGGGCAGTACGACGTTGCGGCCAGCCCGCTGCAGATGGCCATGGTCACCTCGGCCATCGCCAACGACGGGGTGCTGATGGATCCGTACGTGGTGAGCATGGTCCAGGCTTCCGATCTCAAACCCATCGACACCCACGAGCCCGAGGAGTTGTCGACCCCGATGACGCCGGAGAACGCCCGGGAGCTGCAGCAGATGATGAAGGTGGTCGTGGACAGCGGGACCGGTGGCAACGCCCGGATCAGCGGCGTCGAGGTCGGCGGGAAGACCGGGACGGCGCAGTCGGATCTTTCGCGGAAGCCGTTCGCCTGGTTCACCTCGTTCGCACCGCTGGAGGATCCGAAGATCGCCGTCGCGGTGATCGTGGAGGACGCGGACGTCCCGCGTAACGACATCGGCGGCGGCCGGATCGCGGCCCCGATCGCCCGGGCCGTGATGGAGGCGGGACTGTGAGCTCCGAGCGTCGGGTAGCGGAAGGTCCGGTCCGGTCTGTACGGACGAGCACCCTTCCGCGGGCGCGAGGAGCGGGAAACACGGTGAGCTCCGAGCGTCGGGTAGCGGAAGGTCCGGTCCGGTCTGGACGGACGAGCACGCAACCAGTAAGGACAGTGGTGGACATGGCCGTGGGGTTGCGAGCGCAGGAAGGAAGACAGGAGCCAGCGATCTTCCGCGGGCGCGAGGAGCGGGAAACACCGTGAGCTCTACGGTGTCTGTTGGCACGGACCGATTCGGCGGGCCGTTCGGGGGTCACAGTGCGATGCCCGGGGATGGCGAAGGCGAGAGGACGAGTCGATGATGGAGCCGGTGACGGTCGGCGGGCGCTATGAGCTGGGTGACCTGCTCGGGCGCGGCGGCATGGCCGAGGTGCGCCATGCCATCGACCGCCGGCTGGGTAGGGCGGTCGCGGTCAAGCAGTTGCGGACCGATCTGGCCACCGACCCCACCTTCCAGGCCCGGTTCCGTCGCGAGGCGCAGTCGGCGGCCGGTCTCAACCACCCCACGATCGTCGCGGTCTACGACACCGGAGAGGAGACCAACCCGGTCACGGGGGTGTCCATCCCCTACATCGTGATGGAGCTGGTCGAGGGTCCGACCCTGCGCGACATCCTCCGCGACGGACGCAAGATCCTCCCCGAGCGCGCGCTCGAGCTGACCTCGGGGGTGCTCGACGCGCTCGGCTACAGCCACAAGGCCGGCATCATCCACCGCGACATCAAGCCGGCCAACGTCATGCTCACGCCCTCGGGCGGGGTCAAGGTGATGGACTTCGGCATCGCCCGGGCGGTGGCCGACACCAGCGCCACCATGACCCAGACCGCCGCCGTGATCGGGACGGCGCAGTACCTGTCGCCCGAGCAGGCGCGGGGCGAGACCGTCGATGCCCGTAGCGACATCTACTCGGCGGGCTGCCTGCTCTACGAGCTGCTGGTCGGACGGCCGCCGTTCACCGGCGAATCCCCGGTCAGCGTGGCCTATCAGC
This sequence comes from uncultured Actinomycetota bacterium, assembly GCA_963815905.1. GTDB lineage: Bacteria > Actinomycetota > Actinomycetes > Propionibacteriales > Propionibacteriaceae > Microlunatus. The sequence goes on from CAWFIO010000023.1 coordinate 202,567, forward strand.
ACGTACGCGAGGCGCCGGTCCCGCTGACCCAGATCGATCCGGAGATCACCGAAGAGGTCAACGCCGTCACGCTCAAGGCGCTGGCCAAGGATCCGGCCGACCGCTACCAGTCGGCGCGGGAGATGAAGGCCGACATCACCCGGGTGCTGGCCGGTCAGCAGACCACCGCGATGGTGCCGCGGGTCGACGCCCCCGTGACCCGTCCCGCCGCGCAGGACACCCCGACCCGGGTGGTCGCGCCCGTGGCGGTGCCGATCGTCGACGACGAGGGCGACGTCGACGAGCCGCCCAGGCGCCGTGTCGGGCTGGCCGTGCTGATCACCGCACTGATCCTGCTGGTCCTCGGCGTCGGCGCATTCGCGCTCTATCAGGTGATGCAGAACCAGACCCCGGCCGTGGTGAAGGTCGAGGTGCCCAACCTCCAGGGTTACAAGGAGGCGCAGGCCGCGGAACAGTTGACCAGCCGCAAGTTGGTGATGGCGGTCGAGCACGTCAACGGTGACGAGGAGACCAAGGACACCATCACGGCACAGCTCCCGGTGGGCGGCACCCAGGTCGACGAGGGTTCGACGGTCACCGTGACGGTCAACGACGGGCCCAAGACCGGGACCATCCCGACCGGACTGGTCGGGGAGGACGTCAACGACGTCAAACAGGAGCTGGCCGACGCCGACTTCACCAACGTCAAGGCCGTGGCGGCCAAGTCGGAGGACCCCGACGCGAAGCCCGGTCAGGTCATCCGGGTCTCGCCGAGGTCGGGCACGGTCGTGCCCCTCGGGGACGAGATCACGGTCACCTATGCGACCGGCAAGTCCGCCGTCCCCGATTTCACCGGCTCGACCGAGGCCAAGGCCAAGGAGCTGGCCGAGACCGCGGGCTTCGGTACGCCGAGCTTCACCGAGCGCGAGAGCGCCCAGGTGGCCGGGACGGTGATCGCTCAGAAACCCAAGGCGGGATCGAACGTCGACCGTGGGACCGAGATTGCGCTGGTGATCGCCAAGGCCCCGGCGCCGTCCCCCAGCCCGACCCCGTCGGCGAGCGAGTCCGCATCCCCGTCGCCCACCCCCGAACCCTCCGACGAAAAGACCAGCTAATCGAACGTTCGTGCGATAGAGCTGGTAGAGTCGGGTCATGTCACTCGCTCTGCAGACATCGCTGTTCGAGCTCGCCGACCCGACCGAGTCAGCCGGGTTGGGTCCCCTCGACGGGATGGTCGTCCGTCATCAGCTCGGCCGGGGTGCCTGGGTGGATCTGCTGCCCGGCTGGCTGAGCGGCTATGACTCGCTGTTCGACGATCTGCAACGCCAGGTGCCCTGGTATGCGGAGGCTCGGCCGATGTATGACCGGGTCGTCGACGTCCCACGGCTGCTGAGCTTCTACGACGAGCAGGACCCGTTGCCCCATCCGCAGCTGGTGATGGCGCGCGAAGCACTCAACGCGCACTACGGGCCCGAGCTGGGTGAGACGTTTCGAACGGCGGGGCTCTGTCTCTACCGCGACGGACGCGATTCGGTGGCCTGGCATGGCGACACCATCGGGCGTGGACGGTCCGAGGACACCATGGTGGCCATCGTCTCCCTCGGTTCCGCGCGATCGTTCCTGCTCCGACCGCGTGGTGGCGGCGCCACCATCCGTCATCGCCTCGGTCACGGGGACCTGATCGTGATGGGTGGCTCGTGCCAACGGACCTGGGATCACGCCGTCCCGAAGACGAGCCGACCGGTCGGCCCGCGGATCAGCGTCCAGTTCCGACCGCGCGGCGTCCGCTGAGCTGACGCTGACGTCACCGGGTCAGCGAGCGGACATCAACGGAGCCATGCCGACCGCACGAGCCGGGGCGTCGGCGTCGCCGCAGGCCACCAGCCAGTTGGCCAGCATCTGGTAGCCCCATTCGGTCAGCACCGATTCGGGGTGGAACTGGACCGCTTCGACCGCCAGCTCGCGATGGCGTACGGCCATGATCACGCCACTGGTCGTGCGGGCGGTCACCTCGAGCACGTCGGGCATGCTGTCCGGTTCGATGGCCAGCGAGTGGTAACGGGTGGCGATGAACGGCGACGGCAGCCCGGCGAAGACCCCGACCCCCGAGTGCTCGACCGGTGACGTCTTGCCGTGCAGCAGTTCCGGTGCGCGGTCGACGACCCCGCCGTACGCGACGCCGATCGACTGCAGCCCGAGGCAGACACCGAAGATCGGCACCCGACCGCCCTCACGTGCCACGACGTCGATGCACACGCCGGCGTCCTCGGGCGTGCCCGGACCGGGCGACAACAAGATGCCGTCGAAGCCCTGGGCGAAATCCGCATCGGCGAACCGCGGGTCGTCGTTGCGCCAGACCTCGACCTCGGCACCGATCTGGGCGAGGTACTGGACCAGGTTGTAGACGAACGAGTCGTAGTTGTCGATCACCAGGATCTTCGCGGCGGGCACCTGACCATTCTCGCCCACCCGGGTCAGGCCGAACGCAGGTTTTCGAGCCGCGGGTTCAGCGCGGAGTGGGGCTACCGCTGGCGGGCTCGCCGAGGGGCCGCGCGTACGAGAGGCCGAGCGCACCCTCGTGGGCCGGGAACTCGACCCGGGCCTCGCTCCGCTCGCGGTAGACCAGCCGGTACGCCTCGACGTACTGCTTGTAGATCTGGATCGGCCCCGACCCGGTCAGCGCCGATTGCAGCCGGAGCGGATCGCCGATCGCGCTGATCACGTAGGGCGGGGCGTACGGGATGCCGTGCAGCACCACGGTGTTGCCGACGCACTTGACCCCGGTGGTCGACACGACACGCTGACCCTGGATGGTCATCGCCTCCGCACCACCGATCCACAGGGCGTTGACCACAGCCTGGATGTCCTGTTGGTGGACCAGGAGCAGGTCCGGGTCCACCCCGTCGCCGGCGAAACTCGCCGGCGCATCGTCCAGGGTCACCGTCACGGCGGGCCCGGTGACCGCGGAGTAGCCGGCCGCGTCGGCCGAGGTGGAGAGCTGATCGTCCAGACCGGTGCCACCCGTCCCGGCCTGACCGAGCGCATCGACCTGCTCACGCAGATCGGTGACCGTGCGGGTGAGGTCGGCGTTACGCCGCGATTGCGCCTGGACGAGGCTGACCAGATCGGTGTTGCGACCCGGCCGCAGATCCGTGCCCCGCGCGTTGAGCGCGCTGAGCACCACCATCAGTCCGGCCAGCACGCAGACGGTAGCGGTGAGCACCTGGCCGAGCGGGGTCCGGCGGCGTCCGCGCCAGCGCTGCGCGGCCCGGGCCCGACGGAACGCCCGGACGACCGCGGCTCCAGCCTCGGTCACACTCCGTCCCGCCAACGCCATTCCTCCTGACCGTCGCCCGACGCACGCTCAGGAAATGGCTCGCGAGCGGGTCGGTGACCTAGGCTACCTACCTGAGCTGTCATGAGCGTCAGATGAATCCGGGGCTCGCTCGTGTCACGCGCGTCGCGTCGTGCGGTTCATCGAAGAGCGAGTGATGCCTGGAACAACCGAGGAGAATGTGGTGCCCGAGTCACGATCGCGGAAGTCGGCCGAAGACAAGGTCAAGCTCAAGCAGCAGCGCGCCGCGAAGCCGCAGAAGCTCAAGGCCCCGTCGAGCCGGCGCTGGGTTCCGCCGACCTTCATCACCGTCGGACTGCTCGGGGTCGCCTGGTTGATCACCTACTACATCACCAGCACGACCGGGGTGAACGTGCCGTTGATGACCGACCTCGGCAACTGGAACATCCTGATCGGCATGGGCGGGATGGCGGCCGCCTTCGGGCTCGCCACGCTCTGGCGCTGATCTCCCTCCCGGGGTTAATCACAGCCGTGTAATTCTCCACAGCTGGGGACAACCCTGTGGACAATTCCGTGTCGGCCGTTCCGGCAGCGGAGGTCCCAGGATGACGAAGGACGGTCGCCCATCACCGCAGCACCCTCGGCGCGTCCAGTGGTGAAGCCCGGGCGCGCGCTCGACCGCGAGATCTTCCGGCTCGCCATTCCGGCCTTCGCGACGCTGGTCTCCGAACCGTTGCTGCTGCTCACCGACTCGGCCATCGTCGGACACCTGGGGACCAGCCAGCTGGCCGGATTGGCGCTGGCGGCCAACATCATCGGGATCGCGGTCGGGCTCTGCATCTTCCTCGCCTACGGGACGACCGGCACAGTGGCGCGGCGGATCGGGGCCGGTGACCCGTCCGGGGCCCTGGCCGGCGGCTTCGACGGGCTGATCCTCGCGGTCATCCTCGGCCTGCTGCTGGCCGGACTGCTCGAGATCCTGCTCCCGTCGATCATCGCCGCGTACGGACCCGACCCGGAGGTGGCGGCCGCGGCCCTGGCCTATCTACGGATCGCGGTGCTCGGGCTACCGTCGATCCTGGTCGTCCTGGCCGGAACCGGCGTACTGCGCGGCCTGCAGGACACGCGTACGCCGCTGATCGTGGTGATCGCCACCAACCTGGTCAACATCGCGCTCAACCTGATCCTGGTCTACGGCGTGGGTCTGGGGATCGCCGGCTCGGCGCTGGGCACCCTGATCGCCCAGACCGCCGCCGCCGCGGTCCTCGCCGCGGTAGTGATCGTCAAAGCCCGCCGCTTCCAGGCCCGGCTGTCGTTCCGTCCTCGCGCCGTGTTGTCGACTGCGCGATCGGGCGTCTGGCTGGTGGTCCGGACCGGCGCGTTGCAGACCGGCATCACGCTCACCACGGTCATCGCGACCACGGCGGGTGTGACCACCCTGGCCGCTCACCAGGTGGTCTCGAGCCTGTGGATCTTCCTGGCTTTCGGGCTGGATGCCATCGCGATCGCCGGGCAGGCCATCATCGGTCGCGCCCTGGGCGCCGGTGACGTCGCGCTGGCCCGGTCGATGACCCGCCGGATGATCGGCTGGGGTGTCCTCGGCGGGTTCGTGTTCGGTGCGTTGATCGTGCTCACCCGTCCGCTCTACGTCGGGCTGTTCACCCCCGACCCGGCGGTCCAGGAGCTGATCGGGCGCGCCCTGCTGGTCGTAGCGGTCGCCACCCCGCTCGCCGGGATCGTCTACGTGCTCGACGGAGTGCTGATCGGCGCCGGCGACACCCGATATCTCGCCCTGGCCGGGGTGCTGGCGCTGCTCGCCTACACGCCGCTCGCCTTGCTGGTCCGCCACGAGCAGGGCGGACTGGTCTGGCTGTGGATCGCCTACACCGGGTACGTCCTCGCCCGGCTTGTCACGCTGGTCTTCCGCGCCCGCACCGACGCCTGGATGCGGCTGGGGGTCTGAGTCCCAGCGATCCCGGGGTTGGATCAGGGCTGGAAGATCTCCGGACGCTCCAGGAACCAGGTGCTCGACAGCCGCGCCTTGGCCAGCTTGGCCCCGACCATCATCGTGACCCCGGCGATCAGCGTCGGGAGCCAAGCGATCCCGAGCAGAGTGGGCACCCGCGCGATCTCCAGCTGCTGATAGCCGAGCACCACGGTGGCCGAGCTCAACGTCAGCAGCACACCGGCCGCCATGGCGAAACGGCGTACCCACCGGCCGACGTCCTCCACGATCAGGACCCAGAACGTGGCGAGGCCCATGATCGTGCCGAGCTGGTGCATCGCGAGCCCGATGTAGGTCACACTCAGGCCGAAGCCGATCGCACCGTAGCTGGTCCCACCGGCGAACCCCTCGCCACCGGGCGTCGCGGAAAGGAAGAACCGGCTGACCGACAGCAACGAGCGGCCGCCGTAGATGGTGGCGGCCACCACCATCACATGCGGCACCATCACGCTGACCAGAATGGCGACCACAGCCAGGATGCCGAACGGCGTACGCCGGGCCAGCCCACGTCGGCGCTCGGCGATCGACTCGGCGCTCGGCGTGATCACGGGGAGAGGTTACCCGTTCGCGGCGGATCGACGGGGCTCAACGCAGCCGATCAGCGGTACGAGCAGCAACCGAACCGAGCCGGCCCGTGAGACCGTGCAGGTCTGGGACGATCGCAGGATGAATTCGACGACGCACACCATCACCGTCCGGCTGGCGGGTGACGGTGATCTGGAGCAATCGGTCGCCGCGATCACCCGCGGTCTGGGCCGGGCCAAGCTCGAGCGGCCGGATCCGCAGACGCTGACGGGCACCACGGGCTCGCGTCTGCTCTATCGGCTGCTGGGCACCTGGAGTGGCAGCGGCACCCTCCCGCTGCGATTCCGCGTCACCCTGGCGCCCGGCCCGGTGGGTACCGACGTGGTCGTCGAGCTGACCAGTGATCAGGGCCCTTACCTGATCTACACCGCCCTGCACGAGAGCGTCTACCGGGCCCGATTCGCCGAGGTCACCGCCCAGCTCGAGGCCGTGGGGTTCCGGGTCGTTCCTGCGTCGTGAGGCCGGCGCACCACGACGCCGATCGGCAGGACGAAACCGAGTGGACGCAGCCGACGTGGACGCAGCGAACCCGCCGGGGCACCGTCCCGGATCAACCGGGTCGGGCCACGACGGGCTCGGTGTGCGCTGTCAGCCCGTGGGCTGAAGCTGTACGTCGATCAGGCCGAGACGACGGCCAGCTGGACGTGCGCGGTGACCGCGTCGTGCAGCTTGACGCCGACGGTGTGGTTGCCCACGGCCTTGATCGGCTTGCCGATCTCGATCGAACGCTTGTCGACGGCGGGGCCGCCGGCCTTCTTGATCGCGGCGGCGACGTCGGCGACGGTGACCGCGCCGAACAGCTTGCCGGTGTCGCTGGCGCGCTCGGGCAGCTCAATGGTCAGGCCTTCGAGCTCGGTGCGCACCTCCTGGGCGTGATCGAGACCACGGATCTCGCGCGAGTCGCGGCTGCGCTGGATACCGGCGATCTGCTTCTCGCCACCCCGGGTCCAACGGATGGCGAAACCGCGCGGGACGAGGAAGTTACGACCGTAACCGTCCTTGACCTCGACGATGTCGCCGGCCACGCCGAGCTTGTCGACGGCTGCAGTGAGGATGAGCTTCATGGTGTTGTTGCCCTTCCTGCTCAGCGAGCGGTCGACGCGTACGGCAGCAGGGCCACCTCACGCGCGTTCTTGATGGCGATGGCGACCTTGCGCTGCTCCTGGACCGACAGGCCGGTGACCCGTCGAGCCCGGATCTTGCCGCGCTCGGAGATGAACTTCCGCAGGGTTGCGGTGTCCTTGTAATCGATGTGCTGACCCGCACGCAGCGGGTTCGACTTCTTCTTCGGTACCCGCTTGGCGGGTGGGGTGCTGGCCATTGTGGTGCTCTCTCCTTGCTGAGCCCGGCGCGCCTGGCAGCGATAGCCGGAATGTGCCGATGGATGAATAGGTCAGGTGGCGATGAGACCACCCGGGGTCGTCGGGAGTCACCTCCCGCCGGAGCTCAGAACGGTGGTTCTTCGCTCTGGGCCGAGGCCCACGGATCGCTGCTCGGTTGCGGCTGACGGCTTCCGCCGCCACCACCGCCGCCGCTGGCCCACGGGTCGTCGCCGAAGCTACCGCCGCCGGCTGCTCCGGAACCACCGGATGCACCGCCGCCGCCGTTGTAGCCCCCGCCGGAGTTCCCTCCGCCGTAGCCGCCACCGGAGTTGCCCCCGGCCGCGCGGCCAGCGCCGCCACCCTGACCCCCACCCTGGCCACCCGCATTGCGGTTGACCTTGGCGGTGGCGTAGCGCAGCGCCGGACCGATCTCGTCGACGTCGATCTCGAAGACCGTGCGCTTCTCGCCCTCGCGGGTTTCGTAGCTACGGGACTTCAAACGACCCTGGACGATGACGCGCATGCCCTTCTGCAGCGACTCGGCGACGTTCTCGGCCGCCTGCCGCCACACAGCGCAGCTGAGGAACATCGCGTCCCCGTCACGCCATTCGTTCGTCTGTCGATCGAAGGTGCGCGGAGTCGACGCCACCGTGAAGTTGGCGACGGCCGCCCCCGAAGGGGTGAAGCGCAGCTCCGGGTCGGCGGTGAGGTTGCCGACCAGGGTGATGGTGGTTTCGCCTGCCATGTGGAACTCCGTCTCGTCTGACCGTGATGTGGAAACAGCCTGTCAGCCGGGGCTGACAGTTCGTACGTGGCTGCGACCGATCAGCGGCTGTCGGGACGGATGACCTTGGTCCGCATGATCGACTCGTTGATCGAGAACTGACGATCCATCTCTTTGACGTCGTCCGGGTTCGCGGTCAGGTTGATGACGGCATAGATGCCTTCGGACTTCTTCTGGATCTCGTACGCCAGACGGCGACGACCCCAGATGTCCAGGTTGTCGACGGTGCCGCCACCCTTGGTGATCACGGTCAGGTACTGCTCCAGCGTGGGCTGAACCTGGCGATCGTCAGTGGTGTCGGGGTCGAGGATGACCATGACTTCGTACTTACGCATGCGCGGAACTCCACCTCCTCTGGTCTCGAGCGGCTCCGGGACGTCCCCGGAGCAGGAGGGCGAATGCTTGCCCGGCGAACCGGGCGGGCGGGTCGTACGCCGGGTGGCGCAGACCAAGGGTGAACACTACCGGCTGGAACGACCGGCTGCGAATCGTGGCGCGTGCGCCCGTTCCGGCCAGGGCGACCAGGCGCCGGACCTCCTGGTCAGCAGTCAGGTGGTCCGGCGTCGGTGTCAGGTGCAGTCGAACTGTTGCCAGTCTCGGCAGGCACGTCCCGAACGCTAGTGGGGCACCCCGGCGCTGGGAACGGCAACACGGCCGTTGTCCTCCGTCGGGGGGACGGAAACCCTCAAGTTCTGGCATAGGGTCTCGGACCGGTCACATCGGCCCCGTCCGGGCGCTGAACGACTGACCGGCGACCCTCGCTGGCGATACGCTCGCCTCGGTCGCGTTTTCCGTCTTATAAGGAGTTTGTTTGATGGCCAACTATCAGTCGGCCCCCGTTCCACCGGCCGACTACCCGGGCAAGACGCTCGGCATCGTCGGTCTCGTCCTGGCGATCGTCGCCCCGTTGGTCGGCCTGATCATCTCGATCGTGGCCCGCAAGCAGTCTCGCGAAGCCGGCTTCGACAACGGACTCGCCAAGGCGGGCGTCATTGTCGGCGCCATCCTCACGGTCCTGGGCCTGATCGGCCTGGTCATCTACATCGTCTTCGTCGCGTCCATCGTCCAGTCGGGGCAGTACCCCGGCTGACCGTCGGTTCATCCGATCCAGCTTGACCAAGGAGCCTCCACATGACCAACTACCAAGCACAGCCCGCCCCGCAGGCGGATTTCCCCGGCAAGACCATGGGTCTGGTCGGCATGATCCTCGCGATCATCCCGTGCACCTACGTGATCGGTCTGATCCTCAGCATCATCGCGTTCATCCAGTCCCGCAACGTCGGGGTGCGCAACCAGAAGGCGTTCATCGGCATCGTCGTCGGTTGCATCTGGCTGGCGCTCAGCATCCTCGGCAACATCACCGGCGCCTTCACCAGCATGATGAGCCAGTACCGCTGATCTGATCGCTGTTCAGCTGAACGGCAACCGACGGCAGCAGAGTCGAGGGCGGTGACCGCACGACCGGTCACCGCCCTCGTCGTTCCCGGGCCGACGCCGATCCCGCGACACAGCGTCGGCGCATAGTCTCAGCGACATGACGAAGCCGTCCCGAGCCGCCATCCACGGCGGTCGTATCCGCTTCCCCGACCTCAGCCCGCGCGCGTACGAGCACCCGGCGGACCGCGGCGCGCTGGTCGCGCTGCGGGCCATCCCGGGCTTCGACGGCGTACTCAAGGCCATCTCGGGCGCCATCGGCGAACGCAGCGTCCGGCTGCTCTACCTGGCCACGGCCATCCGGGTGTCGCCACGGCAGTACCCCGAGATCCACCAGATCCTCAACGAGTGCGCAACGACGCTCGACCTGCAGCCGATCCCCGAGCTCTACATCCAGCGCGACCCGAACCCGAACGCGCTGACCATCGGGCTCGACAAGCCGATCATCGTCCTCAGCACGGGACTGCTGGACCTGGTCGACGGCGACGGGCTGCGGTTCGTCATCGGTCATGAGGTCGGGCACGTGCTCTCCGGGCACGCCGTCTACCGGACGATGATGCTGCAGTTGATCTCGATCGCGTCAGCGATCCAGTGGATGCCGATCGGGGCGTGGGGCATCCGCGCCATCATCTTCGGGCTCAACGAGTGGTTCCGGAAGTCGGAGCTGTCGTGCGACCGGGCCGGGCTGCTGTGCGGGCAGGACCCCCGCGCGGCGCTGCGGGTGCACGCCTCGCTGGCCGGCGCGGAGAACCCCGACGAGATGGACGTCGCGGCCTTCCTCGACCAGGCCCGTGAGTACGAGTCGACCGGTGACGTCCGCGACAGCTTCCTCAAGATCATCCAGATCAGCGGCCAGAGCCATCCGTTGGCTGCCCTCCGTGCGGCCGAGCTGCAGCAGTGGGCGGCGGGACCGGCCTACCAGGAGATCCTGTCCGGAAATTACGCCCGGCGCTCCGAGGACAGCACCGCCCCGATGGCCGACGACGTCCGCGCCGCGGCCAACTCCTACCGCGAGGACTTCACCACGTCCGGCGACCCGCTGGTCAAGTTGGTCGGCCGGGTCGGTTCGGTCGCCGGGTTGGTGGCCGGGACGGTCGGCGGCAACGCGGCCGGTCGGGTCCGCGACTGGTGGCGCAGCGGGCAGCGCGGCGACGACGATTCCGATGTCGGTGGCGACCGCTAACGTCGAGTCCATGAGCAGTGTGCAGATCGGTGGTCACGGTGACCAGGTCGACCCCATCGCGGAGGCCCGGGCCCGCGATGCGTCCCTGGCCCAGTTCTTCCTCGGCGACCCGCAGGGCTGGAAGGGGCCGGAGTTCGCGTACGCGGGCGGCGCCCCGGCGCTGAAGTCGGCGGCCGCGGAAGCCGGGATCGCGCTCTACGTCCACGCCCCGTACGTGCTCAACGTCGCCACCAGCAACAACCGGATCCGCATCCCGAGCCGGAAGTTCCTCCAGCAGTATCTGCACGCCGCCGCCGAGATCGGCGCGGCCGGCGTCATCGTGCACGGCGGCCACGTGCTCAAGAACGACGACCAGGCCGTCGGCTTCGACAACTGGCGCAAGTGCATCGACGGACTCGAGATGTCCGTGCCGCTGTTGATCGAGAACACCGCGGGGGGCGACAAGGCCATGGCCCGCCGCCTCGAGGCGATCGCACGGCTGTGGGACGCCATCGGCGACGCCAAGGGCGGGGACACCGTCGGCTTCTGCCTCGACACCTGCCACGCCCACGCCGGCGGTGAGGAACTCGTCGGGCTGGTCGACCGGGTCAGGGCCATCACCGGCCGGATCGACCTCGTCCATGCCAACGACTCCCGCGACGGCTTCGACTCCGGCGCCGACCGCCACGCCAACTTCGGAGACGGCCTGGTCGGCACCGATGCCTTGGTCGAAGTCGTCCGCACCGCCGGCGTACCGGTGGTCGTCGAGACCCCCAACGGCCGCGACGGTCAGGCGGCCGACATCGCCTGGCTCAGGGAGAACCTCTAGCGCCTGGCCGAACTTCAGACCCCCGAGCACTTTTCAGCACCCGGAGGAGGGCGTCTGGGAAGCAGGAAGGGTCTGCACTCGCTTATGCGGTGCACCGTCTGCAGATCCAGGCGGCGTACGGCGTCCATGCACAGGTTTTGGTCGGACAACTCCGTCTCCGGGTCAGGTCCGGGCCGCAGAGCCCGCTGGTATTTCACCTGACCGACCCGGCCGGTGGGGACTTTGACCAGATGCTCACCCGGAGGTTGACCGGAATCGCCGTCCTGCCCGCGTAGCTGACCGGTAGTGCAGGTCAGCTGACCGCGGTCAGCTTGTAGATCTTCTTCGTGTCACCCTTGCCGAACAAACAACGATAGAAGTTGTCGTCAGGACCCTGCGGCCCGACGGGAATGATCTCCCAGTCGGGTCGGCGGTCCTTTTTGTCCAACATGGCATTGACGGTCGATACGCGACACACTTTCCGAACCTGGGGCGTCGCCTCGAGTTGCGACTGTCGGCGGACCTCTTTGCCGAGAATTCCCGCAGCGAACGTCTGGTAGACGTGAGTCTGTTGGCAACCCTGCGGATTGGCCACGATCGGCACGTCGGTGACACCGATGACACCGGCCCAACACTCGGCCCCCGTCACACAGAAAGTCGTCCCGCCCCAGGCGCCCGAACAATCGGTCGACGTTGGTAGGCCGACCGGGAACAGCGGGGTCGGCGTGGGGTTGGCCGAAGGGTCAGCGGGAATCGCCGTCCCGTTGGCCGGCTGGCCAGCCACGGGAGCTCCGTTCCGTGCGGCCAGTTGGAGAGCGATGATCGCGGTGATGAGGCTCACCACCAGCAGGGCCGCGACCACCAACAGGACTGGACCGCGCCGATGGCGCGTCTCGGATCCCGTCTGGCCCGGCGGATCCAGGTCGAGCGCTTCCAGCCGGTCGCGGAACTGCGCCGCGGTGGGCCGGTCGGCCGGGCGTTCGGCCATGGCGTCGAGCAGCAGCGTCATGAAGGCCGGATCGACGCCGGGGATGGGTGCGATCGGCTCCGACCGGCGCGCCACCAACCGGTCGACGCTCATCGTCTGACCGGCGGTGTCCTCGGTCGGGTGCGGCGACTGCCCGCGCAGTAACGCGTACAGCGTCGCAGCCAACGAGTACACGTCGCCGAACTCGGTCGGCGGCTCCTTGCGGAAGGCCTCGGGCGGTGCGTACGCGGGGGTGATGGCCTCGACCGTCTCGCTGAGTTCGAGACCCGGGTCGGGCAGTGCTGCCAGCCCGAAGTCGGCCAGTCCGGCGTGCCCGTACGCGTCGATCATGATGTTCGCCGGTTTCACATCGCGGTGCAGGACGCCGCGGGCGTGGGCCGCGGCGAGGGCATCGGCGATGCGGACGCCGACCTCGCGTACCTGGCTGGGAGTCCGACGATCCGTCTCCGGGAGCCACCGGGTGAGCGATCCGCCAGGACACAGATCCATGATCAGATAAGGGCGGTCATCGGGCAGAATTCCCGCGTCGTGCACGGTGACGATGCCCGCGTGACCCGACATTCGACCGGCCGCTCCCGCTTCTCGGAGGAAACGGCGTTTCTCGGATTCGTCGTCGAGGCGACGTTGATCGACCTTGACGGCGACCATTCGGTTGAGCGATTCCTGCCTCGCCTCCCAGACCGTGGCAAAACCGCCGCGGGCAATCGGGCGCCATTGCGTCAGTCCGGGAAGCCGGGGCGGAATGGCAGGCATGGTTGACAACATAGTTGCCCCGTCGAACCGGTTGCCCTGTCGAACCGGTTGCCCTGTCGAATCGGTTGCCTTGTCGACCGGCCCCCCACGCGAGTCCGGTCCGGGTGGCCCAGTCGCCGGGTCGGCGCTATAGCCTCGCCCTGTGAGCCGCAGCGTCTACGTCGCATCGCCCGAAGGCCTCACCGGTAAATCCGTCGTCGCGCTGGGGCTCGTGGACGCCCTGACCCGCGAGGTCGGTTCGGTGGGCGTATTCCGTCCCCTCACCACAGCCGCGGCCGACGCCGACGTCGATCTCCTCGTCGAGCTGCTGGTCTCCCAACCGGGCATCGACCAGACCTACGACGAGGCGATCGGGGTCACCTACGAAGCCGCGCGTGACGACGTCGACGAGGCCCTGCACGTCATCGTCGAGCGATTCGGACAGCTGGCCGAGCGCTACGAGGTGATCGTCGTCCTCGGATCCGATTACACCGACGTCTCGACCGGGACCGAGCTCTCGTTCAACGCCAAGATCGCCGCGAACCTGGGCTCTCCGGTGGTCCTGGTCGTGCACGGCCGGGAACGTACGCCGGACCAGATCGTGTCTGCGGCCGAGAGTGCCATCACCGAGCTCAGGGCCAACCACGCCCACACCGTAGCCGTGATCGCCAACCGGGTCGACGAGGCCGAGATCACCGAGATCACCCAGGCCCTCGCCGCGATCCCTCTGGTCACCGCGGCCCTGCCCGAGCGCGCGGCGCTCTCCGCGCCGACCTTCCGGGCGCTGGTCGAGGCGGGCGCCGGGCATCTGGTGCTGGGTAACGACGCCTGGATGGACCGCGAGGCCCTCGGCATCATCGTCGCCGCCATGAGCCTGCCCAATGTGCTCGCCCGGCTCGGCCCCGACGTCGCGGTGATCGCGCCGAGCGACCGCACCGACCTGCTCCCCGGTCTCATGCTGGCTCACCAGTCGGGCACCTTCCCGACGCTGGCGGGCATCCTGCTGACCGGCGGGTACGAGATCCCCGAGACCATCAGCCGGCTGTCGGAAGGCGTCCAGCAGGACCTGCCCATCGCGCTGACCGATGACGGCACCTTCACCACCGCCGAACGGCTGATGCGGGTCCGCGGGCCGATGCACAAGGGCTCGACCAACAAGATCGAGACGGCCCGTCGGATCTTCGCCGAAGGCGTCGACCAGGAGGCGCTGCTGGCGGCGATCAACGTGTCGGGGTCAGAGGTGCGTACGCCGCTGATGTTCGAGTACCAGTTGATGGAGCGGGCCAGGGCCGACCGGCAGCGCATCGTGCTGCCGGAGAGCACCGACGACCGGATCCTCGAGGCGGCGTCGATCCTGCTCCGCCGGGGTGTGGCCGACCTGATCCTGCTCGGCGAAGAGAACAAGGTCCGGGTCCGCGCCTCCGCGCTGGGTCTGGATATCGACGAGGCGACGATCATCTCCCCCACCGATCCGGCCTACGTGGAACGGTTTGCCTCGGCCTATGCCGAAGCTCGAGCTCACAAGGGAATGACGATCGAACGGGCTCGGGAGATCATCACCGACGTGTCGTATTTCGGCACCATGATGGTCCATCTGGGACTAGCCGACGGGATGGTGTCGGGGGCCGTGAACACGACGGCGCACACGATCCGTCCAGCCCTCGAATTCGTGAAGACGAAACCGGGCGTGGGCACCGTTTCGAGCGTTTTCCTGATGTGTCTGGCCGACCGGGTCCTGGTCTACGGCGACTGCGCGGTGATACCGGAACCGACGACCGAACAGCTCGCCGACATTGCCGTCTCGTCCTCGCAGACCGCTCGTCAGTTCGGTATCGAGCCGCGGGTGGCGATGTTGTCGTATTCGACCGGCTCATCCGGGTCGGGGGCCGAGGTGGAGAAGGTCCGGGCGGCCACCGCGCTGGTGGCGGAACGCGCACCGGAACTCGCCCTCGAGGGACCGATCCAGTACGACGCCGCCGTCGATCCCGAGGTGGCCCGGACCAAGCTGCCCGGCTCGCACGTCGCCGGCCGCGCGACCGTGTTCATCTTCCCGGACCTGAACACCGGCAACAACACCTACAAAGCCGTCCAGCGCAGCGCTCACGCGGTGGCCATCGGCCCGGTCCTGCAGGGTCTGCGCAAGCCGGTCAACGACCTGTCCCGAGGAGCGCTCGTGGAAGACATCGTCAATACCGTGGCCATCACCGCGGTCCAGGCCCAGGCCAACAAGGCCGAGGCGCTGAAGGCGGCAGCGAGCGCGTCTTCCGAAGCGGGCCAGGAATGAGCGGCGGGGTCGCCGAAGGACCGGTGCTGGTCCTCAACGCCGGTTCGTCGTCGCTCAAGTTCCAACTGGTCGTTCCGGAGACCGCCGAGGTGCTGGCCAAGGGCACCATCGAGCGGATCGGTGAGCCCGGTGGTGCGAGCGACCACCACGCGGCCATCGACGTGATGCTGATCGAGTTGGCCGATCAGGGCATCGACCTGGCTCACGCCGGGCTGCGCGCCGTCGGGCATCGGGTCGTCCACGGCGGACCCGACTTCTCCGACCCGGTCCTGATCAGCGACGAGGTGGTCGCCGAGGTCCGTGACCTGATCCCCCTTGCCCCGCTGCACAACCCCGGTTGCGTTGCGGGCATCGACGCCGCCCGAGCCGCGTTCGACATCCCTCAGGTCGCGGTCTTCGACACCGCCTTCTTCGCCACCCTGCCCCGGGCCGCTTCGGCGTACGCCATTCCGGCCGAGCTCGCGCAGAAGTACCGGATCCGGCGCTACGGCTTTCACGGGACGTCGCACCGTTTCGTGTCCGGGGCCGGTGCCGAACTGGTGGGGCGCCCGCTCGGCGAGCTCAACCAGATCGTGCTCCACCTGGGCAACGGGTGCTCGGCGTCGGCCGTACGGGGCGGGCTCGCGGTCGAAGCGTCGATGGGTCTGACTCCGTTGCAGGGGCTCGTGATGGGGACCCGGTCCGGCGATGTCGACCCGGGTCTGCACACGTTCCTGCACAACCAGCTCGGGCTGTCGATCGCCGAGATCGACACCCTGCTCAACAAGCAGTCCGGGCTCAGGGGCCTGGCCGGGGTCAACGACTTCCGCGAGCTGGAGGAGCGCCGAGCCGCCGGCGACGACTCAGCGCAACTGGCGTTCGAGGTCTATGTGCACCGGCTCAAGCATTACGTCGGCGCGTACTGGGCGATCCTCGGCCGGCTCGACCTACTGACCTTCACCGCCGGCGTCGGCGAGAACAATCCCGCGCTCCGAGCGGCCGTCGCCAAGGGCCTGGACGGTCTCGGCATCACCGTGGACCCCGACCGCAACACCGCCGCCTCTCGCGACGCCCGGATCATCTCCGCCGACCGGTCGCCGGTCACCGTGGCCGTGGTCCCGACCAACGAGGAGCTGGCCATCGCTCGGGAAGCGGCCGAACTCCTGTCGGCGCAGACCGACTGAGCTGCGCAACCGGGGCTCATCATCCGACTTGGTGCGGGTGCCCGTCGGATGGGTGGGAGGCCCTCAACGCCCCTACTACCGGTCTTCGCGAGCCCGAAATCGCGTTCAACGATCGGGATGCTCATCGCCGATGATCTCGGGCCGCTTCTGCGCGCCTGGGTAGCCGACCTCGTCATCGGTACGGAATATATTTCACCGCCTCGTCCAGGTCGTGGACGTTCGCTGCGATAGCAATCACCGCGTGGACATACCCGGTATCGGCATTAACACCGATGTGAGCGTTCGTCTCGAAGTACCACTCGTTGCCCCCTGCTCATCAAAAGATCCGGGGTCTGGGACTCGAACAGCTTCTTCCCGAGCCGGTGGGTTTTCATCAGATGACGAAAGGGCAGCAGGGTCACTGCGTCGGGGACCTGTTAGTTAGTAGCGCAGTGCTGCAGCAGGCCCATCGTCAGATCCGCCGATGAGTTCGGGCGCGGCTCAGCGGAGTTGATGCGCGGCGCGTATTCGCTTGTTGATCAAAGGTGTCTGTTGCGGATCGACCCATCGTGGCGGCAGCCATTCCGGCAGGCCCGATTTGTTCATGGTCACGATCCAGCCGCGTTGCAGGAAATTGTGGTGGTGATAAACGCACAACAGCGTGAGGTTGTTGAGATCGGTGCGTCCACCCTCGATCCACGGAGTGACATGGTGCCGTTCGCAATAGTCGGCCGGGTGCACGCATCCGGGGAAGGAACATCCGGTGTCGCGGGCGATCAGTGCCATGGTCTGGTGCCGGGTGGCGCACCGCTTCTCGCGATTGAGGACGAGCGGGACCCCGGAGCCGTCGAGCACGGTGCGATAGACCTCGGCCTGATCGGCCATCGTCAGCAGCACTGGTGTGGAGATGAGCCCACCTGCCGTCGTCGTCGCGTGTCCGGTGCGGTTCACGAGGTCAGCCTCGTCGACGGTCACGATCACCGTCACCGGGGCGTTGTTGTCCCCGACGGTTCCTTCGCGGAGGAGCCGATCACAGAGTTGCTCGATGGCGTCGTGTTGGCGCTGACCGAAGGTTCGGTCGTCGACCGCTGACGCCCTTGCTGCGGCCTTCGCATCGCCGCTGTCGGCACACGGGTCGTCGACCCGGGTCCTCGACAACGGCCTCAGCAGAGCTCCGAGCTTTGCTCCGCAGGTGGCGGTGAGGCGGAACTGACCGGCGAACCCACCGTCCGCAGTGGGGCGCATCTCGAAGTGTCGCCGGTCTCGCTGCAATTCGTCGTCGGGCTTCGATCCGTCCGGATCAAGCTGGTCGACTACCCGCTGGGTGAGGATCTTGAGCTCTTCGGGATGGAAGATCTTGGCGTCACTGACCAACAACTTCTCGCCGATCGCGATGTCAGCAGGGTCGAAACCCGGCCGGTCGACCGACGACAACCCGCGGGTGACGATGGCCGCCTTCTCGGCCGACACCTCACCAGCCGCGACCGCCTTGGCGAGCAGCGGACGGATCGGCCCCAGCTCCTCACCCAGCATCGACCGCCGCGCACCCAGCTGCTCGTAGGCATGGACCCGCCGGCCCGCCTCAGCTTTCGAGATCCCCAACGCCGACGTCAGCACTCGCCGCAGGTTTCCCTGGCACAACGCTGTCGCGGCATCCGCCCGGTCCAGAGCCGCGAGAACCAGCAGATTCACCGAATTCCATTGATTGTGGGTCAATTCCAATTGCCGAGCGATGGCGACCTGCTCTTCAACAGCTAGAGATTCGAGTCCAGCCAGTTTTTCGAGCAACTGATCACGGGCAGCGTTCAGCGCGACAATGGCCTCCAGCGCTTGGGTGCTACTCCCGCTCGACATGCTCCTATTCTAGTCGAATATGCGTTCGAATGATAGCCCTTGGGCGACCGAATTCGGCAGCGCAGAATTTTCGTCGCTGACCCCCGCGCGCATCCTGTGCGATATAGGCAATGGGTGCGGCCATCCCTGAGGAATCGCAGATACCGGTGCGGCCATCCCCGAAGAAATTGCGGATAAGGGCGCGGCCAGATCGACACACAGGTTCCCCAACCGCCGGCCCGCCAACCCCTACCCCCGGAAAGATGGGCGGGCGGTTACCTCGATCGCGAAGGCCTCTTTTCGGCGCTCTCCACAACGCTGCCCAAGCGACGGATAGCGGGCTCGAGCGCGAGTCGAAGCAATCCAGCGAGATCAGCGGAAACTCCACACCGGGGTCGTGACCGTCTTCGCGGTCACTTCCATCGCTTTCAGACCCCGGCCGTTCGGCTTGATCGCATACAAGTCGAACGAGGCACCCTTCTTGGCGGCCCGGCGATCGGAGACGATGAGCAGCCGACGGCTGTCCGGCGACCAGGTCGGCTTCTCCTCGATCCGCCGACCGGTCAGCAACGCGCGTACGCGGCTGCCGTTCGCGGTCATCGTGAAGACGTCGAGATTCCCTGGGCCGACGCGGCGCCGGAACGCGATCGAGCGTCCATCGGGGGACCAGGCGGGATCCGCGTCGCGTCCGATCCGGTCGGGGGTCAATCGCTTCGGCTTCGAGCGTCCGTCGAGCCGCAGCGTGTAGATCGCCCCACCGGCCGGGCTGCCGCTTTTGGGCTTGGCCGTCGCCCAGTAGGCCACCGTTCGACCATCCGGGGAGATGGCCGGGTCCTGGACCCGGCCGCGTCCGGTCCTGAGCGTGCGGATGCGCTTGCCCTCATCGGTGATGACCAGCAACGTCGCCCGCGTCGGACTCTGCACGCATTCGAGCACCATCCGGGTGGGGTCGACCGGACTCCACGACAGGTGACCGATCGAGGCGCAGCCGGACGGGCGATCGGCGAACAGCAGGCGGTCCCCGGACCCGTCGACCGCCATCACCCGGGCGGTGCCGGCGGTGCGATCGAGATAGACCAGGCTCGTCCGGTCCCGGGTCAGGGTCGGTCCGTTCACCCGGTGCCCGGTCGGTGTCGGGAGCTTCTTCAGTCTGCCCCGGCCGCTCACGCTGCCGAGATAGAGCCGGCCCGCCTGGTCCCTGCCCCGGGGCACGACGAACTGGTCGCTCCGCAGCGCGGTCGAACTCGGGAATCGCCTCGACGCCGGCGTCGGCTTCACGACGGTCGCGCTCGGCTCGGGCGGAGTCGGTGTAGCAGTGGCCGGGCCGGTCGTGCTCGAGTCGGAGGTCGAGGCGACGATCAGGGTCGGCCCCGTCACCGGCACCGGGTCGCCGCGATCCGAGCCGGCGAACCAGACCACCCCGGTGGCCACACCGAGTGCCGCCACCACTGCGGCGATCACGATGAGCACCAGCGGGCGACGGGTGGGCGGTGCACTCGGATCGACGCTCACCCAGTGGACGGTGACCTCGCCCGGCGGCCCGGGCGAGCCGTCCGGGCCCCTCCTCATCGGAGGTCCCCCGTGCTGATCGCTCACACTTCGTCACGCTAGCCGCCGAACGCATCCACCGCAGCCACTCCACCGGGGGACATCTCCACGGCCACTAGGCTGCGCCGCATGACTACGGCTCTGATCACCGGCGGAACCTCGGGCATCGGGGCGGCGTTCGCCAAGGCGTTGGCCGCCCGCGGTGACGACCTCGTGCTGGTCGCCCGGAACGCCGACCGGCTCGCCGAGAAGGCGGCGGAGCTGCAAACCGCGTACGGGGTGAGGGTCGAGATCTTGCCCGCCGATCTGGGCGCCCGCGACGACGTGCTGCGGGTCGCCGACCGACTGACCGAGGCAGCGAAACCGATCGACCTGCTGGTCAACAACGCCGGGTTCGGCGTCCGGACCCGGCTGCTGAGCGAAGAGGTCGAGGTCCACGAGCAGGCGATGGACGTGATGATGCGCGCGGTGCTGATCCTGAGCGGCGCGGCGGGCCGCACGATGCGCGACCGCGGGCAGGGCGTGATCATCAATGTCTCGAGCTCGGCCGGCTGGCTGGCCATGGGGTCCTACTCGGCGATCAAGGCGTGGGTGACCGCCTACACCGAGGGTCTGGCCAACGAGCTACACGGCACCGGAGTCAAGGTGTCGGCGCTGTGCCCCGGCTGGGTGCGGACCGAGTTCCACGAGCGGGCCGACATCAACACCCGGACCATCCCCGACCAGCTCTGGCTCGATGCCGACGATCTGGTCGCCGAAGCGCTCGCCGACGCCGAGCACGGCAAGGTCATCTCGATCCCATCGAAGCGCTATGGAATCTTGATGAATCTGGCCAAGCCGCTGCCGCGGGTGTTGATCCGCTCCATCTCGCGCAAGTTGAGCTCCAGCCGGCACTGAACTACCGGCCCCACCGACTGGCCAGACTCCATAGTCAGGCAATGGGTACGCATAGCCGGTAGCTGACCTCCTGGCCGATCACCGGTGAACACTCGGGGCGATCAGATCGGCATTCGCGTGACCGGGGGATAGGCTGACCCCGTGTCGAGGCAGATCCGTCGGGAAGAGCCGTCATCGGAACATCGGGGCCGCTACACCTCGCCATTGGCTGCGGGGGCGCGGTTCGTCGCGCAACGCGGCGTCATGCGCCCGGCCATCTGGCGGATGCTCGACGTCACCATCCTCGGGACCGAGAAGCTCGACTCCGTACGCGGTCCGTTCGTCGTCGTCTCCAACCACACCAGCCATCTCGATGCGCCGCTGATCATCGGATCGCTGCCGCGTCGGCTGGCGCGCTACGTCGCGGCCGGTGCGGCGGCTGACTACTTCTTCGACGTCTGGTGGCGCAAGGGCCTGACCTCGCTGTTCTTCAACGCGTTCCCGGTCGATCGCACCGGTCTGCGCGGTCGACGCGGACTGGCCACCAGCCTGCTCGACGACGGCGTACCGCTGCTCCTCTTCCCCGAAGGAACCCGGTCGCGCACTGGCGAGATCGGCAGCTTCAAGCCGGGGGCGGCGGCCCTGTGCATCAGCCGCGATGTCCCCTGCCTCCCGGTCGCCATCGTCGGCGCCTCGGACGCGATGCCGTACGGGCAGAGCTGGCCGAATCGCGGACGCCCGCCGGTCTGGCTGACCTTCGGGGAGCCCCTGCACGCCGAGGACGACGAAACGGTCTCGCAGTTCAACGAGCGGATCGGCAAAGAGGTCCGCGGCCTCATCGACTACACGAACGACTACCGGGCGCAGCAGCGCTGACGCGCCGACCGTCCCCTGAAGGAGTAAGGCCATGCCTGCCGTCAAGCACATGAAGTGGTGGGGCTGGGGCGTTGACGGCGTCAGCTTCCACCACGAGGACAAGCCGGCCTTCGGCGCCTTCGTCAAAAAAGCCATCGACATCGACGTCGACGCCACACCCACCTCGGCGCTGTCGCTCGACGACCTGAACATCCACCCGCCGAAGATCGGTGACGAGCTCCGCGACCAACTCGTCGCCGCCGTCGGGACCGAGCACGTGCTGTCCGATGACCTCGAGCGGATCATCCACACTTACGGCAAGAGCGTGCGCGACCTCCTCCGGCTCCGGGCCGGCGACATCCCCCGCGTCCCGGATGTGATCGTCTACCCCGGCAACGAGGCCGAGGTCCAGGCCGTGGTCGACGCGGTCGTCGCGGCCGATGCCGTGCTGATCCCGTTCGGCGGCGGCAGCAACATCTCCGGCAGCCTGCAGGCGCCGGCCGACGAGGATCGCCCCGTCATCTCGCTCGATCTGGGTCGGCTCAACCAGGTCCTCGACATCGACGAGTACTCCGGCCTCGCCCGGATCCAGGCCGGTACGCTCGGCCCGGACATCGAGGACCAGCTCCGCCCGAAGGGCTGGACGCTCGGCCATTTCCCCGACAGCTTCAGCCACAGCACGCTCGGCGGCTGGGTCGCCACCCGCTCGTCGGGCATGCAGTCGGACAAGTACGGCGACATCTCCGACATCACCCGCGGCATCCGCGTCGTCCAGGCCGGCCAGGTGCTCGAGCTCCGCCCGCTCCCGCAGACGGCGACCGGGCCGAGCGTGCGCGAGATGGTCCTCGGCTCCGAGGGCCGGCTCGGCGTCATCACCGAGGTCACGGTCCAGGTGCACCGGATCCCCGAGGAACGGGTCATCCTCGGCTACCTCTACCCCACGTTCGAGGCCGGGCTCGCCGCTATGCAGGAGATCTCGGTCAGCGACGCCACCCCGTCGGTGACCCGCGTCTCCGATGCCGCCGAGACCCGCATGTCGTTCGCCACCCGCAAGAAGAGCAGCGGCTTCTCGATCTCCTCCGTCGTCAGCAAGGGCCTGATGAAGGTGCTCGAGCGTCGCGGCTGGGATCTGGACCAGCTCTGTCTGTCGTTCGTCGGTTTCGAGGGCGGCAAGAACCACGTCGCGCGGAACAAGGCGATCGTCAAAGGCATCGTCCAGAAGCACGGCGGCATCGTCGCGGGCAAGGGCCCGGGCGCCCTCTACGACCAGAAGAAGTTCGACACCCCGTACATCCGCGACTTCCTGCTCGACCGGGGTGCAGCCGCCGACGTGTCGGAGACCGCCGCACCGTGGTCGAAGCTGCTGCCGCTCTACACCAAGGTCATCGCCTCGGTGGAGAAGGTGTACGCCGACCTCGGCACCACCGGTTACATCATGTGTCACCTGTCGCACTCCTACCACTCGGGCGCCTGCCTCTACTTCACCTTCGCCTTCCGGCACGACGGGGTCGATCCGCTGGCCCAGTACGACAAGCTCAAGTCGGCGATCCAGCAGCAGTTCGTCGACTCCGACGGCACCCTGTCGCACCACCACGCCGTCGGTACCGAGCACGCGCGCTGGCTGGCCCAGGACATCTCCGAGCCGGGGGTCGCGATGATCTCCGGTCTGTTCGAGGCCATGGACCCGGGGCGCAACTTCAACCCCGGCAAGATCGTCAACTGAGTCCCACTACCGGTTCGCGCTCGGCCGCGTTCGATCAGAAGAGGAATCCGTGCCGAGAAGTGACCGGCTGCTGGCGCTCGTCGTTGCCGTGGTCTGGGGGGTCAACTTCCCGGCCACGGCCTTCGCGCTCCGTCAGTTCCCCCCGTTGTTCATGGTGTCGCTGCGCTTCAGCCTGGTCGCCATCCCGGCGCTGGTCTTCATCCCTCGACCCCAGGTCCCGGCCCGTTGGCTGATCGGCGTCGGGGTGGGGATCGGCGTCCTGCAGTTCGCGCTGCTCTACCTCGGGATGGCCGCGGGGATGCCGAGCGGTCTCGCCTCGCTGGTGCTCCAGGCCTCCGCTCCGTTCACCGTGATGATCGCGGCGATCTGGCTGCATGAGCGGATCAGTCCGCAGCAGGCGATCGGGCTCGGGGTCGCCGTGCTCGGGTTGGCGGTCATCGCGGTCTACCGGGCCCAGGTGGCCGCGGCGCTCCCGGTGGTGCTCACCCTGTGCGGCGGTCTCGGCTGGGCGATCGGCACCATCTGCAGCCGCCAGGCGCGGGCGCCCAAGCCGTTCCATCTGACGCTGTGGATGTCGGTCATCCCACCGATCCCGATGCTCATCCTGTCGCTGCTGGTCGAGGGCCCCGGCCGGATCGGCCGGTCGCTGGCCACGGCGTTCACCTGGTCGGCGCTGCCCTCGGTGCTCGGCCTGCTCTACGTCGTCATCCTGGCCACCCTGGTCGGCTACGGCCTGTGGAACTGGCTGCTCAGCAAGCACCCGTCGTCGCTGGTCGCGCCGTTCTCGATGCTGGTTCCGGTGGTCGGGGTGCTCAGCTCCTGGCTCTTCTTCGACGAGATCCCCGATGCCGTCGAGCTGGTCGCCGGTGTGGCCGTGATCGGTGGCGTGCTCTTCGCGTCGCGACTGCCCGCCCGTACGCCGGTGCCGGTCACCACACCGGCCTGACCCGGGCGAGCGGAGGCCGCCTCGTCAGGCCGCCCCACGCATGGTCAGCGCCCAGCGGATCGGATCCAGGCAGCGGTAGGGGGCGATCCCGCGCGGGTGCAGCTTCTCCCCGATCACCGAGTCGCCGAGCGCAGAAACGGTGAAGAAGCGATGCGGCCGGGACTGCCCCCGGTCGCCGCTCGCGAACGCGTTGACGAACTTCTGCGCGTGCAGCAGCGTCAGCAGGCTGCGGACCTCCTCGTGCAGCAGGTCTCCGTCGATCGGGTCGAAACCCAGTCCGGGGCTGCCGGGGTCGCGGGTGAAGGCAGCCCCCGGATTGCACATGATCCGTCGCCACTGGTTGTCGTTGACGTCGCCCAACGCCTGCATGGTGTCGAACTTCGACAGGATCATCCCGATCGGCACCTGCGACGCACCCATCACCCGGAGCAGGTTCTCGAGCACCTTCTCCGGGCTGCCCACCTCGCGGTCCTGCCGCGGGATGTAGTCCTTGAGCAGCTCGCGGACCTCGCCGACCGCGGACGGGTCGAACATGAACAGCACCGCATCGGCCCGCTCGAAGTAGCTCAGATACTGCAGATCGGCCGCCGGATTCTCCAGGTCCTCACCGGCGACGTCACGGATCACCAGCATCGTCGAGCCACCGCGCGGGTTGCCGATCTTGAGGATCATCGGCTCGCGTTGATGCGCACTGGCCACCTGTGCGGCGACCGTCGGCGGCATGATGCCCCGCGCCTCGTACAGCGGGCCCTCGTAGTGCTCCTCGTACGTGGTCCGCGACTGCGCGTCGGCGAACTGGAACGGCAGCCGGGCCTCGCCGAGCAGCTGCTCGAGCTGCTTGACCGCGATGGCCAGATAGACGCTCTTCCCGGTCGCCCGGGCGCCGGCCAGCGCGACCGCGACGGTCGGGGACTGCCGCCACTGCGCGAGCAGGGCGTAATGGCAGTACGGGCAGATCTCGCGCCCCGGCGTACGACACGTGGTGCAGTCCAGGCTCTGCGGCGGCACCCAGTTGCGGTTGTCGCTCGGCCGCTGGGTCTTGACCACCGGCTTGCTCCGGACCTGGGTGCCGGCGTTGGCCGTGGCCGCCGGGTCGATCCGCTCCTCGCACGGCCCGGTGCACTCCCAGGCGTAGAGATCGCCGGCCAGCATGCGGAAGCAGCGCGGGCACTTGACCGTCATCGGGATCCTCCTCGACGCGTGTACGGACCGAGCAAGGAAGCCACGATGACCCGCATCTGATGCCGGTCCCACCGCGGTACGCCCACCGAGGCCCCGACCGGGACCGCGGTCGACGGCATCGCCGAGCTGACCTCGCCGCGAGCACCCAGGATGACCAGGTGCGGGCTCCCGGCGCCGCCGGTGAAATCGGCCGGGACGGCATCGGTCAACAGATAGCCGAGCGACCCCGACGCGGGCGCGCCGAGGGCCGCCGAGCGGAAACCGGTGACCAGCGGCTGCCGGCGGACCGCCTCGGCGGTCGAGCGGGCGAACGTGTCGATCGCCTCCGACCGCAGCCGCATCGCCTGGCGTCCGATCAGCACACCCTCGACCTCGGCGTCGGGGTCGAGCACGCTGGCCACCCCGGCGAAGACCTCGAGCGTCGCCTCGAGCGAGCCGTCGACCGCGTACGAGCGCATCGACGGGGAGCAGTCGACCCCGATGACCAGATCGACCGCCTCGTCGCGGGCCACCGTGGGTCGGCCGAGCAGCTCCCGGGTCACGTCGCGGGCCAGCTCGGCGTGCGGTGGCAGATCGGGATCCTTGGGTCGGCCGAGCGCCTGGACCTGGACCGACGCACCGGCCGGGACGAAGGTGACCAGGTCGGCCACCGGCAGTCCGGAGACGTCGACGGTGAGCTGCGCGTAGTCGGCGTTCGGATCGCCGCCGTCGGGTCCGACCAGGACGTTGAGCACGGTCTGCGGTGGGAACAGGTCGAGTCCGGGAGCCGGGATCAGCTGGGCGGTGGTCGGACCGGTCAGCCGCGGCAATACGAGCATTCCGTAGCGCTCGAGCGCGACGGGCGGCGGTGCGTTCGGCGGGACCGCCGCCCGCAGCCGGTGCGCCACCGCCCCCGTCGGGCTCTGTACGCGGACCACGAGCGGGCGGGTGGGCAGGCTGACCTGCTCACCCCCCTTCAACAGGTACAACGTCACGATGAGGCCTTTCTGCGCGGCGGCCGTCCGGTGGTCAGCAGGGTCTTGATCCACGATGCGGCGAATCGTTCGATGGCCCGAGCGGTCCGCTCGGGGTTCTCCAGCCGGCCGTAGCAGAGGCGGAGCGCATCGTCGGTGGTCGCGTTCTTCACGTCCTCGGCGTCGTTGCTCAGCCGTTTGACCCGACTGAACAGGTAGTGCGCGAGCACTGGCACCTCGCCACCGTCCTCATGGCGCACCACGCAGTCGTTGATCCACTGGTTCAGCTCGCTGACCAGCATCGGCTCGGGGAACCGGTCGTCGACCGCCATCGCCGCCAGCCCCAGCTGACCCCAGGACACCCGACCGTCGAGGCCGCGGGTGACCGTGTCGGCCTCGGCGCGCCCGAGGATCCGTTGACCCGTGGGCAGCGCGCGGCGCAGTTCAACGAGTGCGGGCGACGCGATGTCGTGGATGCCGGCCAGCACCGCCACCGGGATCAGCAACCGGACCGTGGAGGGGTCGAACGGCAGGTCGGGCCGCCGGGCCGCGTACGCGCCGCCGTTGACCGCCATCCGGATGGTCTCGCGGAAGGCCGAGCTCTCGGCGCTGAAGTGCAGCCGGTCGCCGACGCTCCGCAGTGCGGCGAGATCGGTCACGCCACGGTGATCGGGACCCGGATCGCGGGTCGGCTCGGCGTAGAGCCGATCGGCCGTCTCGCGCTGCGCCCGCCGTCGCATCAGCACGTCGCCACACAGCTGGTTCAGCGCGGAATCGGGCGGACTGACCTTGAGGGTGGGAACCAGCCAGCGATCGTGGAGCCGGTCGGAGAAGTGCCGGCGCAGCTGCGCCAGGTCCGCAGCCGACCACGGTTGCTGGAAGTACGGCTCGAGCTGATCGGCGGGCAGCGTCGGGCGGGCGAGCGTGGCCCAGACCACCAGCGGGCGCTCACGCTCGTAGGTCAGCGGATCGGCGGCCAGGCAGTGCGCGCCGTATTCGGCCCGCAGCCACAGCTCGGCCTCGCTCAGCTCGGGCGGCACCGACTCGGGCGGTCGGCCCTCGGGGTGGAGCCAGAAGACCGTCGCCGTCGACAGGCGGCGGCCGGGTGGCGCGTCGATCGGGACCAGTTCGTGACCGGCCACCACCGGCCGCAGGTACGCGGCCTGGGTCAGTTCGGTGAACGGGCCGAGACGACCGACCAGGTGATCCGCCTCCGGACCGAACAGCCGGTGAACGAAGAGTTCGCGAATCCCCCGCCGGAGCCGGGCATCGAGCTCGGCGTCCAGCAGCCCGAGTCGGCTGACCAGATCGGCCAGGGCGGTCACCGCCCGTCCGCGCTGATCCGGGTCGCCGTCGGACTCCTGCAGGCGCCGGGCGGTCGCCCGGGCCACCCGGATGGCGTGCAACCCCGCGTCGGGTCCGAGCCGAGCCCCGGGCGGCAGCGGCACCGCGCGAGCGATGGGGCGGCCCTGCGCGTCGCTGCCGGTGAAGTCGCGGGTCAGCCAGTCGGCGTCGGCGAGCGCCCGGTGGACATAACCGGCCAGCAGCATCTGCCAGACCGGACCTGCGATGTTGCCCTGCCGCTGGCGGTCGTCGAGCAGCGACCACGCGCGGGCGGCCGAATCCCCGAGTTGCTGATCGAGCAGACCGGCGGCCGAGGCGAAGAGCTCGCTGCCCTCGGCCAGATCGACCGGGCTCGACCGGGCGATGATCCGGGCGGCCTCCGCGTCGGCGTCGGAGAAGAAATCGGGCAGCTGGCTGACCACCATGGCCAGCCCCCAGCCCGGTTCGTCGCCGGCCGAGTCGAGTCCGGCGCACAGCTGGTCCATGGTGGCGATCGCGGTCCGGGCGCTGGTGTCGTCGACCAGCACGACCTGGGCGATCACCGACCATTCGGTGACCGGGATCGCGATCCCCTGGCTCGTCCGATGCGGGTCGCCACCCAGCTCGCCGAGATGCAGGTCGGCGTCGAGATCGATGACGACAGCCTGCTCGAGCTGCTCGGCCTGGGCCTGGTCGATCGGCGGGACGGCGGCGACGACCACCCCCTGGTTGAACGCCCCCCGCAGTCCCGATGCGCGCTCCAGGGTGGAGAAGCCGAAGGCGCGGGCCGCCCAGGCCGGAGGCATCAGGAACGACACCCCACCGAGCCAGAGTGCGGCCGTGTCCACGCTGTCGGCGATCAGCACCACCTTCGGCCCGCCGGCCATGGCCTGGGCGCAGGCGTCGAGGATGGCACCGAGTCGCCCGACCCGGTAGACCGTGTAGTCGAGCAGGTAGGCGATCACCGCCTCGAGGGTGACGGCCGAACCGGGCAGCGCGGACGCCTCACCGGGGAGCGCGGCGGCGTTGACCTCGTCCGCGCCGTACGGGGTCAGCCAGCCCGGGGATCGCCAGAGCTCGATCGGCCGGCGTACGCGCTCGAGTTCGGGCTCGCGGTCCAGCAGCGCCTGGACGAAGATGTTGCCCGGCCGGCCCGAGGCGTCGTTCCCGGCCGGAGCCGAGTGCCACCACGCCCGGCCACCCGCCGCCGGTCCGTAGAGCAGCCGGCGCGGGAAGTCGCGGATGTCCTCCGGGGTGGGAAATCGCGGCAGCTCGGTCCCGGCGTCGAGCTGGGTGTTGACCCGGGACCGCAGGGCATCGGCCTCCTCGTCGGACAGCGCGATCCGGTCCTTGACCTGCCACCCGCCGGATCCGCCGCGGTTGTCGAACGAGGTGTAGGTCAGCTGACCGAAGCGTCCGGCGGGATCGCGCCGGAGCCGGCCCGGCGCCTCGGTCATGGTCACGCCGAGCCCACGGTCAGCGTGTGGATCGGCGGGTCGAGCAGCGCGACCCGACGCAGCACCTCCGGGGGCAGGTCGGCGAACAGCCGCACGTAGCCCACCCGGCCGCGGATCGACACCCGGAAGGCCGCCGGCTCGACCGGTGGCGGCGCCAGACGGGTCGGCCGGAACTGCAGGGCCGCCTCGGGGGCGTCGTCCACATTGACCGCCACCGGCAGCAGCTCGCCGTCCTTGTGGTGCAGCGGCAGCCGCGCGGGGTTGAACACGCAGACGAACGGCGGGCAGTTGCGCATGTCGATGTCGGCCGCCATCCGGATGATCAACCGCTCGGGGCGCTGGAGCAGGGTGCGCTTGAGCTCGACCGCGTACGACATCCGCAGCAGCCCGGGATACTGCGTCACCGATGCCTCGCCGTAGACCCGCTCGCGGTTGACGAACGACATCCCGGCGACGTGGACCGAGCACCCGCTGCTGGGCAGCCGGGACGGGAACCGGAAGGCGCCGAGCCGCTCGTACGCGTCCCGCGAGATCTCCCAGTAGGCGGCACCCTCCTGCGGTGTCATCGCCTGCTCCTGCGGATGGCTGAGCCCGATGGCCACCGAGGCCGCATCGCCGGGCCAGCCGAACTTGAGCATCTGGTATTGCGTCCGCTCGACCACGACGAGCTCTTCCGGCTCCGGGATGACCACCTGGGCAGCGCTGGGGCCGACCATCGCCTTGCCCTCGATCAGGGTCACCGGGGTGAAGTAGACCCGGTCCCAGCCCGGCGGGCAGGGCACCTCGCGCATCCCGGTCCGGCCCGGTGCGGCCACGTGGGTCGGGTGGGCGAGCCGGTCGTCGCTGCGCAACCCGCCGTGGACCAGCGCCGATTCGTCACGCGGCTCGTCACCGAGCCCCGGCGACGGAGGGACCTGGGTGCGATAGATCGCCACCCGTCCGGCGGGCGGATCCGACCAGGTCAGGTCGAACATCCAGTCCTCGACCGTCCCGTGGCCGTGGGCGGCCAGGTCGCTCACCGGACTCAGCAGCGCGGAGACGGCGATGGTCTGGCCGACGGCGGTCGACAGCCGGGCCACCCCCTCGACCGAGGCCTCGGCGTAGAAGCGGTACAGATAGCGCTTGCCGCGAGCGGCGCGACGGTCGATGAAGCCGTGCAGGTTGGCGTCCTCGGTGGCGATCAGAAACTGTGGGTCCTGACCGGCCTGGCTGGCCCGCTCGATCGGGATCCGGTAGACGTGCACCCGGCTGACCCCGGGATAGACCGACCACTGGCCGATCACCCGCCCGCCGTCCTCACGCAGGGTCAGACCCTGGATCGGCACCACGACCGAGGCCTGGGCGTGCAATCGCGGCTGGCTCGACACCGCGTCGTGCCAGCTCGTCCCCGAGTTGCGCCACACCTGGTAGTAGCGCACCGCCGAGGCGAACTCGCGGTCGTCGGCCGTGGTCAGGTCGGACGTGATGTCGATCAACTCGCCGAATTCGGGCGCCCAGCCGGGCTGATCGTCCGCCGAGACGACCCGGTAGAGACTGCCCAGGGTCAGATCGGCCAGCTTGTCCCAGCTCAGCGTGACGATGCCCTGGGCCAGCTTGGTGCGCAGTGTCCCGGGCTCGCCGATCTCCTCGGTGAAATCGAGCGTCGCGAAGTCCTGGGCCCGGAGGCGGAGCTCGGCCATCTGCTCCTCGGTCCGCACCTTCGGTGCCGCGACTACCGGCTTGGCCGACAGCGGTGGCGGGGCCAGCGGATCAACCCCCGGCGCCGGCGCCGCAGCCTGGGGCGGCGGGGTGTTCGGGAGGGGAGTCGACGGGAGCGGGGAAGCGGACGGCGGCATCACCGGGCGCGGCCGCTCGGTCGCCGGCGCCGACGGTGCCGAGGCCGGTGGCCGGTAGGCCGGTTGGGTCGGGGCCGACGGCGTGAACACGGGTGCGGACGACTGATGATTCGGACCCTGCTGATGCGCGGCCTGCCGGTTCGGGGCCTGGTTGTTCTGGGGCCGGTAGGGGCCCGGCGCTTGATACAGCGGCTGTTGTGGAGTGGGCGGTTGTGGAGTGGGCTGCTGCGGCGCCGGCGGCTCCGGCGGGGTCGCGGGAGCCGGAGCCGTGCTGCGCGCATCGACGCTCAGGATCACCTCCACCATGTCCGGCGCGACGTGCCCGTACGCGGCGGGCAGCATGGTGATGATCACCCGGGCGTCGCGGCGGCCGCGGATGATCGCCGTCTTGAGGTGGGTGTCCTTGAGCCCGCCCAGTGGCAAGCGGCCCTCGCGGACCAGCCCGTCGCGCCACTGCTTGAGCGCGGTGAAGCAGGCGTCGAAACGCAGACCCGATCCGCTCTCGGGTGGCGGTTCGTGCGCAGGACTCGTCATGGACGACCGGTTCCTTCCGGGCAAGGGATCAACTTTGGCGACACGGGGTGGCCCTAGAAATCGATTCCGGTGTCGGGGGCCCGCGGCCAGAACTGTTCCTGGACCTGTTCGACGCCGTCGAGGTCGTAGCTGGGCAGGCCCTCGGTGAATTCGACCAGCACCGCGGTCACCCCGAGACCGCTGCGTACGCCCCGCCGCCACTGCCCGACCACGGCATCGGCCTGCCGGGTCCGCGCCGTCGCGGTGAACAGCGCGCCGTCGAAGCTGCTGGCGCGGCCGTCGGCATTGTCCACCCCGCTCATGAAGCTGGCCAGGCTGATCGGCTCGCCGTCGTCGCGGACCCGCTGGATCAGACCGTCGGCCAGCGAACCGCCCAGCCAGCTCACCTTGTGCCAGAAATCGGTGCCCCCCTGCGGACCCGGACCCCTTCGGACCACCGAGTCGACGAACCGACTCAGCAGTGACTGCGGATGACCCGAGTCGCGGTAGAGCTCCTGCGGATCGCCACTCAGTTCGGTGCCGTCCGGACCGAGCCGGCTCGGCGCCTCGGCCAGCAACGCCTCCCACGGCCCGGTCAACCAGCCGGCGCGGTACGAATCACGCCGGACCTGGGCGGTGGTGTTGGCCAGCAGTGCGGGCTCGGGATCGGGGAAGCCCAGCGCCATGCTGCGCGGCAGGCCTTCCTTGGCCAGCCGAGCCGGAGCCGGTCGGTCGGTCTGCTCGCCGAACGGCTGGCGGAGCAGGGCTCCGAGCGCGCGCGACCACACCAGATGCTGGCTGTAGGCGCCGGTGGTCCGGCGCAGATCGTTGAGCGCGTGCCCGAGATTGACGCGACTGATCTCGGCCTGCGACTTCGCCGACTCGCGCCGGTGCAGCTCGGCAAAGAAGTCGCGCTGACCTCGCAGGAAGACCAGGAAACTCGAGACCAGCCAGATCAGCACGGCCGCGCCGCCGACGATGCCGGCGGTCGACCACTCGATCACCTCGGTTCCGCCGAGGATGCCGGTGCCGACCAGGACGACGACGAGCCCGATCAGCAGGCCGCGCATCCAGGCGGCCAGCCGACGTTGCTTGCGCTGCAGGCTGTCCTCGTCGGCCAGTTCGGCCGAGGCATCACGCAGGATGGTCAGCAACTGCTGGACCTCGGCCCGCAGCTGGCCGATGGCGTGAGCCAGATAGCCGCCGGCCTGGACCACGAAGGCGTTCTGGTGCCGGACCGCCCAGGCGTCGAGCGCCGACAGCATCCGGTCCGCATCCAGACCCACGGCCTGATCGGTGCGCCACTGCCCGAGTTGCTGGCGGACCTCGTTGCGGGTCAGCACGTCGGCGGTCTCGATCCGTTGCAGACCGAGCGAGGAGGAGAGGGTCACCGGGATCTCGGTGAAGTCGGCGGTGACGTCCGGGGCGCAGTCGGCCGGTCGGGTGAGCACCCCGGGTTCGACCCCGACGACCACCGGCGGCAGCTGCGGCGAACGGGTGCCGGCGTCGACGAGGGTGAGCGCGGCACCGACGTAGTCGCGCCACAGCCCGGGCAGACCGAGATCGGCGTGGTGCTGGGCGCGTTCACGCGGATCGCTGATCAGCTCACTCAGCTGAGTCGACGCGGCGCTGAGGTCATTCCACCGCGCGAACGTCCCGTCCGGCCGGACGCCGCGCATCACCACCTCGTACGAGGAACGTGCGTGTCCGAAGACCGCACCCTGCACCGTGCGAGCGATGCCCGACGAGGCCTGGTGCATCAGCGCCAACGCCCAGGCCTTGGGCGCGCCCTTGATCGCCGCCCCCAGGAACCCGAACAGCATCCCCAACGCCTTGCGCACCCCGATCGGCTCGACCGTCACCGCGGGGGCTGTTTCGCGCGGACCGCGCAGGACGTTGGCGTTGCGGTTCCACAGCTGGTCGGCCATCTGCGAGGTGGCCAGCGCGACGTTGTCGATCGCCACCGCACGACCGGCACCACCGACCCGCGGCCGCGGCAGGTCCTGATTCATGCTCAGCACACCGGAGCGAACGGCCTCTTCGAGCTCGCCGGCCTCAAGGTGGCGGAAGTAGGCCCGGGCCACCCGCGCGTGCTGGGCCGGCAGCAGCTGCAGGCCGTCGAGCGGGGCGTCCGGAATCCCGGTCCACAGACCGGTCAGCGCGCTGATCGCCGCCGCCGCCGGGGCGCCGATCTCGATCGGGTCGGCGGTCGGCTGCAGCCGTTCCTGGCCGAGCCCGGGTCCGCGCGAGTCCTCCGGGCTCAGCACCACGTTGTGCCAGCCCTCGCGGGCCACCACGCCGCGGCCCGGTCCGGCCCCCGAGCGGGTGACGGTGATCCGCAGGCACTCGACGGTCGCCCGACCGCGGCTGCGCCGGATCAGCTGCGACAGGTGGTCCTCAGCGGCCGTCGAGACCACGTCGGCCTCGCGGAACGCCGGGACGAGCAGGCACAGCCGGATCCGGGCGAAGTCCCGGTTGGCCACCAGTTGTTCGAGCGTCGTCGGGCTGGACCGCCCGGCGACGATCTCGGTCGCCGTGACCCGGCCCGCACCTTCTTCGGGCGGGTCCTCGACCCAGCAGACCGGGGCCAGCAGTCCCACGGCCGACCAGTCGGCCAGCGCGTCGCGGATCCCGGCCAGCACACCGCTCGGCGCGACCAGGACGACCAGGTTCGACGGGTCAGCCATCAGCGGTCACCCCGGACCGGTGCGACCACCAGTGGCGGGTGAGCCACTAGAAGTCCCACCCCTCGGGCGCCTTCGCATCGAAGGGCGTGTCGTCGGTCGGGGCGTTCGTGCTCGCCCGCTGCGAGACCTCGTACGCGCGGTCGAGCAGCCCGGCCAGCCGCGGGGTCATCGCGGCCACGTCGGCGGCCAGGTCGCGGAAGAAGGGGGTCTGCGCCGCCTGCTTGC
The DNA here is from genome assembly GCA_963815905.1 of uncultured Actinomycetota bacterium. Lineage (GTDB taxonomy): Bacteria > Actinomycetota > Actinomycetes > Propionibacteriales > Propionibacteriaceae > Microlunatus. The sequence continues at coordinate 237,043 of CAWFIO010000023.1, forward strand.
GCGAGGTGATGACCGAGAAAGTCCCGCCCGCGGCGCCCGGGTCCTGCGGCGGCAGGAAATGTTTGACCGCGATGTCGCCGGGTCCGTCCGGGCCGGTCAGCCAGGTCTTGGCCGCGTCGCGCCGCTCCTCCGCGGTGGTCGCCGCCGCCACGATGGGGATCCGCGAGGGGACCCCGCTCGCCGAACCGTGGCGCAGCCAGGCCGCCAGCCGGTTGACCGCCGAGATCTCCACGATGCCGCCGGCCGGACCGAGCTCGCTGTCGTCGTAGAGCTCACGCAGCAACAGGTACGGCTTGAGCGAGCTCATCACCGGCGGCTGCTGGACCCGGGCCACCGCCAGCAGGTGCGATTCGAGCACGGCGGGAAGCCAGTCGTAGCGGGCCCGGAAACGGTTGGGCGGGGTGAGCAGCGGATGCGGGAACGCCACCCACCGCTCGTCGGTCGGATCCCAGATCTGGACCGCGGTCGCGTACGGCGGCTCGGGCAGTCGGATCTCGCCGATGATCTGGCCGACGTACCAGCCCGCGACCATGGCCTGCCGCTCCAGCTCCGACATGGCCAGCGCCGCATCGAGCGGGCGGGCCCGGCGGTTGGTCCAGTAGGCCAGCCGACCCTGCGGGGCGATGGCGTCCCACTCGCGGACCACCGGTTCGAGCACCGAGTCGAAGGCCAGCGGCGAATAGAGCGGATACGAGCCGAAGACGTCGATCCGCCGCGGGTTGCCCTGATCGGTGAGCGCCCGCTGGAAGTTGGACAGGCTCGACCCGTCGATGTTCGGGTTGCTGGTCAGGGCCAGTTCGAGGTCGCGGGTGATGGCCAGGTTGCGGAACGGCACCGAGGAGAACTTGTAGCGATACTCCACGGAACGGCCGCCGTGCAGCATCTGGACCGTCTGCTCGTCGACGCTGATCAGCGGCACGGCCAGCGCCAGCGTCTCGTGGAACTTGACCACCAGATCGCGGTGCCGAGCGGCCTGCTCGGATTCGCGGCCGCCCGCGCTCAGGTAGTCGCGGATCGACTCCGAGCAGAAGACGTCGAACGACTCGGTCGGCCGGGCCACGAACATCCGGGCCCGGGCCAGTAGCTCGGCCGGCCGAACATGCACGTCGAACCGGGCCTCGCTCGGCACCAGCGACATGCCGCTGCTCGGGTCGGTGGGGAACGCCCGCGACTGCCAGCCCACCCGGGTCTCCATCAGCCCGCGGGGCGGCCGGACCCCGCCGGTCGTCGCCCAGAATCCGGCGATCACCTGGGTGACCACGGCGCGACCGGCCGACGGGCCGGCCACCTCGGGGGGGATCGAGGTCTGCAGGTGCGCCGCGTACCGGCCGGGGAACTGCGACGAGCTGGTCAGCAGCACCTCGTTGTTGGCCTCGTCGAACCGGGTCGGCACCCGCTCGTCGCGGTCCGAGGGCCAGGCCGCGTACTGGGTGGTCTCCAGCCGGGCCAGTCCGTCGTGCTGGAGCTGGCTGCCACGCGACTGCTCGAGGACGGTCTGCTGCTCGGCCAACGCGGCCCGCAGCGGTCGCAGCACGTCGGGGACGAAGGTCCGCAGGCCTTCAGCGACCAATCCCGACGAGCGGGTGTAGAGCTGGGTCCGGACCTTGTCCTGGACCGACGTGACCACCTTGGCGACCATCGCGTCGCCACCGGTGATCGGGCCCTTGAGCGTGGCCAGCAGCCCGGTCACCTCGACCGGCAGCTCGGAGATGTCGACGTCGCCACCGCGGCTGATCTGCAGCGCATTGGGCACCATGAAATCGGCGAGGTGCGACGCCAGCCGGTCGACCAACGCTCCCGCGTACGGCAGCCCGAGCGCAGCGACAGCGTCGCCGACCAGATCAACCGTCCGGCTCATCAGTCCCTGCTGCCAACCGAAGGCCCATGCGTACGCGGCCCGATCGACCGCGGCCGCGATCGGCTGCCGGCGGCTGACGGTCTGCGCCTGCAGATAGCTGCGCCAGTGGTCGCCGCGCTGCTGGTGCGGAGACGGGATGTAGGGGGTGAACTCACGTTCGACGATCTGTCGGGCCGAGGCCTCGGCGCTGTCCCGGGGCAACGCGCGGGTGGTCATCCAGCGACCCAGCTCCTCGGCGGCCTGCTGCGCGGCCAACCGGCCGGCGGGGATCTCGAGCCGATCGCAGGTGGCCTGCCACTGGCTGTCGAGCAACGCATTGACCTGTTCGGTCCCCGACGCCGAGCTGCCCTCCTGCAGGTGCCCGTCGAGCAGCCGGTCGACGCTCGACCGGGCGATCCGCTGCGCGGAGTACTCGGCGTAGCGGTCGCGACCCATGCTCAGGCTGGCGAAGCCGTACGAGCCCCAGGGAATAGGTGCGGCCTGCGCCCCCCAGCCCAGGTAGCGCGGGTTGGGCGGGATCGAGCCGCTGTTGCCCAGATCGAAGTTGACGAACTGCTCGCTGGCCACCTCGCTGGTCATCAGTCCGGCCAGGCCGCGGGCCAGACCGCGGTAGACCGCGTTCATCGAGCCGTCGCCGAACAGGGCCTGCTGCGCCCCCATCAACCGGCCGACCGGGAACACCCGGGCGAACGGGATCGGGGTGCCCTCGCCGTCGTTCAGCCCGAGCCCACCGAGCAGCGCGACGTCGTGCCGCCGAGCGGCGCCGGCCTGGCTGTTGACGATCTCGCCGAGCATGGCCAGCGCGTTGGCCCGGACGCCCGACCGGTCGGCCGGCGGCAGCGAGTCGAAGACGTCGGCGCTGGCCAGGAAGACCGAGATCAGCTTCGGGTTGAGCAGCGGCACCTGGGTCAGCAGCCGGCAGATGTCGAGCACCATCGACGCACCGGAACCGCCGGCCATCGAGCCGATGACGAAGACGATCGGCGGCAGATTGGGGTCGAAATCGGTGCCCAGCGCGTGGGCCGCGTTGCTCATCGAGGTGGTGGTCTCGCGGGTGACCAGCTTGCCGAACGCGTCGCGCAACTTGTCGCGGACCTCGTTGGCCCGGGCCAGCATGATCATCCGACCGATCGCCCGGTACTGCCCCGCCCCGACGTCGATCGGGGTGGTGACCTGCTCGGGCTGCGACGGCGCCCAGGTCCCGACCCCGTCGAGGGCCTGCCCGGCGCGCAACTTCTGCGAGACCGCGACGTCCAGATCCGGATAGGACCCGCCCTTGGGACCCATCCCGATGTAGGTGCCGCCCTGCTGCACGACGCTCCCGAGTCCGTCCGGTCCGTTCTCCACCGCCGAGGGCACGTCGACGAAGACGAACTGCCAACCGCTGGGAAGCTCGTCGATGTTGTCCTTGGCGAGGTCGGAACGCAGCTGATCCATCAGGTAGGCGATCGTCTTGCCCCCCGAACCACCGCAGCCGACGACCAGAAACCGTCTCATCGCTTGCCTTCCTCAGATCAGATCAGCCGACCGCGAACGGTCGCTGGGAGTACGCGGACTCGTGGCACAAGCTCTATCACTCAACGCTGACGCTCGTCGTTGTCGAAGGCCGAGTCGAACGACCACGGCTGACCCGCGGACGGGTCACTCGACGACGGGGCGGACGGCGGTGGCGGTGAGGCGGGCGGCTGCTGGGCGCGGCGGCTGCTGGGCCGGCGGCTGCTGGGCCGGCGGACGGCGACGCGGCGGGGTGGCCTGGCTGCTCGGGCCGCTCGGCGGCTGAGTCGGTGCCGAGGGTGCAGCCGGACGCAGGACGGTCTGACCGGCACCGGATCCGCCGGCACCGAAATCGTACGCCGGGGCCGGCCCGGTCGGGGCGGGCCCGCCGAAGACATCCGGAGCCCGGCCCGGACCACCGGGCCCACCCGCGGGCGGCGCGTCGCCGAGCTCGGCCATCAGACCGGGCAGCCGCGCGCTGACGTCGTCGAACAGGCCGCGGCGGCGTTCGCCGGTCGGATCGATACCGGCCAGGAACAACACGGTCGCGGTGCCGGGGGCGTCGTGCTCCCCGCGGGTGGCGATCCAGCTGTTGTGCACCGCGAGGGGGAGCCTGGCCGCACGCCGCTTGCCGTACGGGTGCGGGTGTTCCGAGGACAGCCCCACCCGACCAGGGGTCTCCGCCTCGACGAAACCGACGCCGAACGGCGACAGACCGGTGCTGGTCCGGAGCACTGCTCCGGGGGCCTGGACCGAACGCGATCCGCTCTGACCCATGGCCAGGATGTGGGTGAAGTCGGTGTCACGCAGCTGCAGCGGGGTGCCGTTGCGTAGGACCTGGCCGTTCTCGATCTGGACCGGGACCTCCTGGGCGGCGAGCGTCTCCGCCGGGATCGTGGCGGTCATGCGCTTGAAGAGCGCGAGCAGCAGCAAGCGGGATACCGGGTCCGAGCAGCAATGCGGCGATCAGCGCCAGCGCGGTGTTGAGCGGGTTCAGCGGCTGCTGCAGGTTGGCCTGGAACGCCACGTCGACCACGGTGGGGGCCTGGTCCGGAGTATCGAGCGGCGCGATGCTGAACGGCAGGGTGCCGTTGAGCGTGCCGTTCCCGCCGTCCTCGGTGGTCAGGGTGATCCGGAGGTCCCCGCGTTGGCCGTCCTCGACCCGCAGGCAGCTGTCCGCGCCGGTGGCCGGAGCGCTGAACCTCGGGGTCACGCCGGCCGGCGATCCGGCGAGCGTCGCATCGCCGGACAGCCAGACGCATTCCGGACCGGTGATCGGCAGGATGGCGGTTACCTCAGCCGGCCCGGTGATGGTGCCGAAGTCGATCAGCTTGGGCAGCGGCGGCACCCCGCGCGGCGGCAGGATCTCCACCGGGAGGTCGACCACCGCGGGCTCGAGTGCGGTGCCCGGCACCTTGGTCGACACCCGCGCGGTGGTCAGCCGAAGCGTCATCCGCAGGGTCGCCGGACCGGGGGCGACCTCGGTCAGATCGATCGACTGCTTCGTGGTCTTGAGGGTCTTGACGTCGAGGTCGCTGACGATGCCGATGCCGAGCGCGCCCTGCGGGATCAGTTCGGCGCTCAGCGTCCCGGTGCCGAGCAGGTCGGCGGGTTCGAACGGCTCACCGGTCTCGTCGGCCAATTTGAACTCGACATCGCGTACGACCTCACCGGTGTAGAGCGGGGTGGTGGCGGCGGCCGGCCAGACCGGGACCAGGTTGCCCGAGATCGAGATCCGGGCGTTCGATTCCTGCTGGTCGGACTGGTCGGAGACGAAGAGCAGACGCCACCTCCCGGTCCACCCCTCGTCGACGCCGGCCGGGTTGGCCAGATCGATGGTCAGAGTCTGGTCGGACAGCCACTCGTAGGAGATCGAGGCCCCGGCCGAGGTCGCGTCGCGGTCAAGCTCCACCGCCGGTCGGCCCGGGGCGATGGCCCACACCTGGGCATTGGCGACCTCGGAGGTCGCCAGGATGTGCACCTTGGTGATCGAGCGATCGAGGACGAACGCATGACCGCAGCTGGTGGCCTCCTGGACGCTGGCGCAGACCGGCCGCGGGGGCGACTTGGATCCCGGGCGCAGCAGGTCTTCGAACGCGGTGAGCAGGCTGTCGATGTCGTCGGCCGGAGTGAAGCTGCCCGGGTGCTTGACTGTCCCGCAGTTGTCGGCCCCGGTCGCCACCCTGGTCAGGGTGGTGAAGGTGCCGTCCTGCTCGGCCTTCGCCTGGTCCAGGGTGAACCCGATGGCGAACATGGTCACCTCGGCGGCCCGCAACTGGTCGGCCAGACCCTGGGGCCGGCACAGGTCCGTGGTGGCCAGGTCGCGCGCCTCGCGGGCCTCGGCGTCGTCGCGCATGTCGAGACCGGGGGCAAAGACCTTCTCGGCCGCCGACTCGTGGCCTACGTAGTTCTCGTCGCGCAGATGCAGGCTGAACTCGCCGTCGGTGAACCAGACGATGGCCTGACACCGCTGGGCCTGGTCGACCGTCTTGCGCTCGGCGAGCGCGGATCGTGCTCCGTTCAGCGCGCTCCAGTAGTCGGTCTGGACTCCGTCGGTCGCCTTCTCCAGACCTTCGATCGCGGTGAGGGCCTGCGGGGTTCCCTGGTCACCGAGGTCGGTCCAGGGCAGGATCGGGTCGTAGCGATCAGCAAACGTGGCCACGCTGACCGAGAGCGTCGCCGAGGACTCCGCGGCGAAGCGGTCGAGCTGCTTGACGAAGTAGAGACCGGCCTTGACCCGCGCGTTGGGCTTGTCGGTGGTCGCCACCGACATCGACTTGTCGAACAGCAACAGCAGGTCACCGCTCTTCTGCCCACGCAGACACCCGCCGAACTCGTTGACCGCGGCGACGTTGGTGTCGGCCCGCGCCGCCGGCAGCCAGCCGAGCAGCAGCACCAGCGCGAAGAGCGCCCCGAGCGCGCGTACGGCCCGCTTCACAGTCGCCCCACCCACAGGGCGATCCGGATGGCGCTGCCGATCACCGCGAGCAGGCAGAGGACCAGACAGACCCAGTACGCCGGCCGCACCCACTCGGCGCCGGAATAGATCCCCTTCGCGCGCTGCCGGGTGTCGAAGCCCGAGAAGGCGGCCAGCAAACCGATGGCCAGCGGTCCGCTGATCGCCCAGGCGACGACCGCCCAGAGCGGTGTCGCGCCGAGCAGCCAGGCCAACAACCCTCCGGCCACGGCGGCCGCGGCGCACGCGGCCAGCCAGATCACCGGCGGTCGGCCCGGGCTGAGCGCCAGCGCCTGGCGGTCGGGCATCGCGTACGGATCGCCGGTCAGCACGCCCGGGCCGGCGTAGGCCGGCGTACGGGCCGGCGTACGGGCCGGCGTACGGGCCGTTCGGATCAGGGACGGAGGAGGAGCCCGGGAAGGCGCCTGGACCCGGTGCGGGATATCCGGCGCCCGGCGGCGGGAACCCGCTCGGTGTCGGAGCCGAATACGGCGCGGGGGGTGGGGGGCCGGGATATGGACCCGGACCGCCCGGCGGTGGGCCGGCCGGTCGACCCGGCCCGCCCTGACCGTCATCGACGTATGAGGAGAAGTCCCAGCCCGGCCCGCTCATGTTTGCCCCGTCCGATCACCGACGCCGTGCCACCAGATGATTCCGCACCTGGACCTTGCGTGACGGCACGATCTGCCCCCCGCACGGGGGACATCCTTTCAGGGACCGGGTCGAAGAAGATCGAGATTAGGTCACAATCCCCGACGAACGAGGGCCAGCGATGAACGACGACGGCGGTTCGTTCGACTTCGGGACCGCGTTCGAGCCCCTGGCCGGGCGAATCCAGGCGCCGACGCCGCTGATGACGCGGGCACCCGTCCCGCTGGGCCCGCGGCGCCGCGGTCAGCCGTTGGCCTGGACGGCGCTCGGCGCAGCCGTGGTCGCGGCGCTGGCCATCGGCGGCGGGCTGTTCACCACGCTCGCCCGCATCGAACTCCCGGTGGACGCGGCCATCGACGGCGTGCAGACCTGGCTGACCCTGACCGCCGGCGGCCTGTGCATCGCCCTGGTCGCCGCGGCGCTCGCGATCATCGCGCTGGTCCGGTCGCGTCCGCACACGGTGGCCGTGGTCAGCCTGGTGGCCGCGCTGGTCCTGCCGCCCATCGCCGCCATCATCGGCATCCGGGCCGGGGTGTACGCGCTGACCGAGCATCTGCAGGACGCCGGCGACCAGGCCGCGACGATGCTGGCGTCGGCGGCCGACGAGTACGCGCGAACCGGTTCGGTGAGCGTCGCCGCCCTGCTCCAACTGGTGCGGCAGTTCATCCACACCTGAGGTTCAGTAGAGATAGACGAGCAGCTTGTCGGCATTGGTGCACCTCACCCGCGTGGCGCCCCGGCAGGTGACCGGCCGGGCGATCCCGGGGATGGCCGGGAGCAGCGCCGTACGCCCCCGGTCGGGGCTGTCGAGATAGGCCTGTCGGACCGCCTCGGCCAGGGGGCAGGTGGTCCGACGGTTACCGGTGGCCGATCGCGTGGGCGTCAGGGTGGAGGGCACGGTGGCGCGGCAGGCCGTCGCCTTCTTGGGCTTGCTGCCCTTGATCACGATGGACTCGCGATACGCGGCGACGGCGGCGGTGCTCACGTCGTCGTAGGCCAGCTTCAGTCCGTACAAGCTCAGTCCGTTGACCACCACCGTAAGCACGGCGACGACGATGATCAGCCGGCTCAACCGTCGCCGTCGCCGGCGGCGGCGCGCGGCCAGCGCCGCCGCCTCCTCCGGCGTCAGCACCGATTCCGGATCGCTCACCTCCTCGACCAGCCGAACGATTCGCCGCTGGAGTTCGTCGATCTGGCCCGGGGTACGCCGCCCCGGCCGGTGCGCGGGGACCAGGGTGCGGCGGACCGACACGGTGAGCGCCTGGTCGCGGGTGAACCGGCCCGACGGCTGGCTGGCCGTGGCCGACACGGTGAGCGCGGCGTCTCGGGTGGGGCTGCGCAGCTCGAGTCGCAGATCCGTACGCTCGCTCCCGCCGAGATCCAGCAGGTCGTAGGTCCAGCGGTCCTCGCGCTCGCCGAGCGCGGTCTCGATCAACGGCACCAGCCAGCTCGCGGTGGCGGGATGCTCACCCTCGACCCGGATCTGCTCCTCGTCCTTCATCCACCCACCGACGTCAACACGGAACCCAGGCGGTCTTACGACCGCCATGCGCCACGCTGTCGTTGATTTCCAGACGGTCACCGTCGCGCGAGAAGAGGTAATCGAAGGACCATCGGGCGCAGGTATATCCGCTGCCCTGGGGCGATTCCGCCACCGATTGCAGCGACGTGAAGGTGACCCAGGCGCGCCAGCCGGCCGAGGTCTGCTTGACCGAACGGACGCGGATATCGAAATCGAAGGTCGAGGGCCACCTGGGCGAGCCGTTTACGTGGTATCTGGGGCCCATCGCGGCGTACGCGCGGGCCCAGTCCCCGGAATTGATGCCACCGAAGTAGGCGGTCAACCCTTTTCTCATCGCCTTGGGGGCCGACCCCGAGACGACGGTCTGCGATCCGGGTCCCTCCGGCCGGGCACACCGACCGGCCGCCGGGGGTCCGGACGCCGACGCGGCCTGCACTCCGGAGCTCAACGAGGCGGCCGGGACCATCAGCCGTCGCGATGGAGCGGCATCCGCGTACACCACTCCGACGACCGAACCGGACACGTCGACGACCGGGGCGCCGGCCAGACCGAGATCGGATCGACCGGACACGGCGACCAACCCGGACACCGCCGTCCCGTGCGTACGTAGGCTGATGTCGCCCGCGCCGACCCGGCCGGTCGAGGCGGCGGCACCGCTGCGGCGCCCGGGGACGCCGACCACCGCGACCGAGTCACCCTCGGCCGGAGCACTGCTCCCGACGCTCAGGACCGCTCCGGATCCCGGCGCCTCGGTGGTCAGCACGGCCACCCCGGTCGCGGGGTCAGCCCCGCTCACCGTAGCCACGATCGGACCGCGATCGGGGTCGACCACGACGGTGGAGACGCTGCGCGCCACCGACGGATAGGAGGTGATCACCGTGGAGTCGTCGATCCAGAAGCCGCTGCCGACCCCGGTGCCCTGGCAGGTCGACGCGAACACCCGCACCACGGCGCGTGCGGCGGTCCTGGCGGCCGGTCCGAAGTCGGGGCGGCCCGTTGTCGGCGGCGTCGTGGTCGTGGTGGCCGGGCTCGTCGGCAGGTCGGTCGGCAGCAGGATGGTCGGCCCGGTGACCCCGGCCCTCGGCCCGGTCGTCGGGCCCGCGGGACCGGTCGACGAGCCGGTGCCGGCGTCCCGGGTGACCACGATGCCGGTGACGACCGCCCCCACCACGACCACCGCCGCAGCCGCGATCAGGAGCGGGCGCCGGTTGCCCGGCGGACGTCCAGGCGGCGGCTGATCCACCCAGGAGACGGAGACCTCGTCGGGCCCTCCGATCCGCGGTGGGAATGGCGATCCGGGAGAACTCATCGACTTATTCCGCTCCCCCGTGCCGGTGATTTCTTCTGCTCGTGGATCAGCCTGCCATGACCCGAGTCTGCGGCGCATCCATTTCGACCCCGCCCGAGCCCGAGGCGGCCGGGGAAAATGCTTCACAGCGGCCGAAATCCTTGTGCGTGACGCGCTTGTGGCTAGTCGCGGAAGAGTACGGTGTGCGCAGGGGTTTTTCCCTCGATCCCGGGATAGGCCACGCATCTGGCCGGCTTGCGTTCCCCGCGCAGTCGCGCCCATCCCCTGTGCGCTGGTCTATCCCGGTATCTCAAGGTCCGGGGTCAGCCGGGACCTCGCCCGCGTCAGCTCCCGCGGTAGGTCGAGTACGCGTACGGGCTGAGCAGCAGCGGCACGTGGTAGTGCGCCGTCGGGTCGGCCAGGGTGAACGAGATGATGACTTCTGGATAGAACGTCGGCTGGTCCAAACCGGCGAAGTAGTCCCCCACCGCGAAGCTCACCTGGTAGATCCCCGGTTCGAGATCCACCGGCCCGAAGTCGACGATCCGTCCGTCGTCGTCGGTCGTCCCGTCGGCCACCGGCTCCCAGCCGGTCCGCGTCGAACGATCCAGCCGCGCCGCGACCCCGGCCGCGGGCCGACCGGACGTGGCGTCGAGTACGTGGGTGGTCACCCGGCTGCGCCGCGGTCCGCTCCCCGGCGGCGCCGTCACTGCGCCGCCTCCGCGTCGTCGTAGCCGGAGTGATGGTCCAGATGAGCGAACAGTTGCGGGATCCGGAGCAACGCGATGTCGCGCAGCTCGCCGGCGACCCCCTCGATCTCGGTCGCCGGATCGAGCTCCAGCCGTCGTTCGAGTTCGGCCAGGATCTCGGGCCGCGTACGCCCCGCCGCCCGGATCAGGAAGACCCGGCCGAACCGCTCCTCGTACGCCTGGTTCCCAGCGGCCAACCGCGCCGCCAGCTCGGCGTCGGTCGAGGCGCTGGCCGACTGCTCGGCCGCGGAGAACTGCTTCGACGGGCCGCTGCCCGGGTGACGTTCGCCGATCCGCGGGTGGTCGGCCAGGGCCTGGTCGACCTCGTCCGGGCTCAGCGGCGTGGCGGCGTCGCGGGCGACCTCGACCAGCTGAGCCACCGAGGCGTACGGACCGCCGGCGATCACCGCGTCGACCCAACGCGGCACGGCGAGGCAGGCGGTCAGGCCTTCGCGCAGCTCGTCGTCGGTGGGGTGGATCGGTGTGCTCATCGCGGCGTAGGGCCCCTTTCGTCGGCTCCGGCGCCACTCTAACGAGCGCAGACCGACGGGCTCGGGACCAACGGCCACTAGATTCATCCCGTGGCATTCACCATCGCAACGATCACCTCGGAGGAGCACGTCGCCTACAACGCGACCCTCCCGTCGCTCAGCTTCCTGCAGACTCCGGCCTGGGCCGGGGTCAAGAGCGAGTGGCGTCACGAGTCGATCGGATGGTTCGACGAGAGCGGAACGCAGGTCGGTGCCGGGCTGGTGCTCTACCGCCAGCTCCCCCGGATCAAGAAGTACCTCGCCTATCTGCCCGAGGGTCCGGTCATCGACTGGGCGGCCGGCAGCCTCGACGACTGGCTCGCCCCGCTCGCCGATCACCTACGCCGCGCGGGCGCGTTCGGGATCCGCATCGGTCCACCCGTGGTCGCTCGCCGCTGGCACGCCGACACCATCAAGACCGCGATCGCCGACGAGCGGATCCCGCGGATCAGCGAGGCCATCCCCGACGTCGTCCACCACGACGCCACCCGGATCCGCAACGAACTGCGCGAGCTCGGCTGGCACCCGCCGGCTGAGGACGAGGAGGGCTTCGCCGCCGGTCAGCCGCGGTTCGTCTTCCAGCTGCCGCTGGCCGGGAAGACCGAGGAGCAGCTGCTCACCGGGATGAACCAGCTCTGGCGGCGCAACATCAAGAAGGCCGCCAAGTCCGGCGTCGTGGTCACCCAGGGCAGTGTCGACGACCTCCCTGCCTTCCACGAGGTGTACGCCGAGACCGCCGAGCGCGACCACTTCACCCCGCGCCCGCTCAGCTACTTCCGGACCATGTTCGACGCCCTGCTGGCCGAGGACCCCGACCGGATCCGGCTCTATCTGGCCCACCACGAGGGCGACCTGATCGCGGCGACCACCTGGGTCCGGGTCGGCGGCCACGCCTGGTACTCCTACGGCGCCAGCACCACCGCCAAGCGCGACTTCCGCGGCTCGAACGCCATCCAGTGGCGGATGATGACCGATGCGCTGGCCGCCGGCGCGACGGTCTACGACCTGCGCGGGATCACCGAGGGAGTCGAGGCCGACGACCCGCACCTCGGGCTGATCCAGTTCAAGGTCGGCACCGGCGGCGAGGCGGTCGAGTACCTCGGCGAGTGGGACCTGCCCCTCAACCCCCTCTTGTACAAGGCGTTCGCGATTGCTCTTCGCTCGCGCGATCGCGCTCCGAGGTCCGGATCTTTCTCCCTCGCCGAGGCGACGAAGAGCGTGTCGTCGCTGCTCGGTCGGAAGGATCCGGACGCGGGATCCACCGACGCTCGCGAAGCAGACATGCGACAGCGCTGATGGCCGGCGTGACGCTCTGGCTCGACAGCACCCGCTGGCCCGAGCACCTGCGGACGGTGGCCGACGCGACCCCGGGGCTGGTCCCGGTGGTCAAGGGCAACGGCTACGGCTACGGGCTCGCCCGACTGGCCGGGCACGCCGCCGATCTGGGCGCCGAGACCATCGCGGTCGGCACGCCCGCGGAGGTGCCGATCGTCCGTGAGACGTACGCGGGGGACGTGGTCATCCTCAACCCGTGGGAGTCGAGCACCGGGCTGCCCGACGACCCCGGGGTGATCCTGACCGTCTCGCGGCTGGCCGATCTCCGGGCGCTCGATCCGGCGCAGGCCCGCGCCGCGCGCGGTGATCGAGCTCCGGACGTCGATGCTCCGGCACGGGATCGGGCCCGCCGAGCTGCCCGAGGTCGCTGGGCTGCTCGACCGGATCGACTTCCAGGGCTGGAGCATCCACCTGCCGCTGCTCGGCGAGGGGCGCTACGCCGAGGCCGAGCGGCTGGCCCGGGCGGCGCTGGCCGTGGCGCCGGGTCCGCTGTGGCTCTCGCACCTGCCCACCGACGAGGCGACCGCGCTGGCCCGTCAGCTGGCCGGTCCGAGTGGCGAACCCGTCCCGCTGCGACTGCGGGTCGGCACCCGGCTCTGGCTGGGCGACGACGCGAGTCGCCGGACCACCGCGACCGTGCTCGACGTCCATCGGATCACCCGCGGCGAGCGCGCCGGGTACCGGCAGCGCCGCAGCCCGGCGAGCGGCTACATCGTCGTCGTCGCCGGCGGCACCTCGCACGGGATCGGGCTCGAGGCGCCCACCTCCGCGAGCACGCTGCGGCAACGCGCGGTGGCGCTGGCCGGTGGGTCGCTCGAGGCGGCCGGGCTGGCCCTCAGCCCGTACACGATCAACGGCCGCAAGCGCTGGTTCTACGAGCCGCCGCACATGCAGTCGAGCCTGGTCTTCCTGCCGGCCAAGGAGCAGCCGCCGGCCATCGGCGACGAGCTCGCGGTCGAGCTCCGGCTGACCACGGCCACGGTCGACCGGATCGTGCTCGACTAGGCGCTGCCCCTAAGCGGCGAGCAGCTTGGTCCGCAGCAGCTCCGAGTCAGCGGTGGTCCAGCCCATCGAGAGCAGCATCGGCTCGACCCCGCCGAACTGGGTGTCGATGTGATCGAGGAGCGTGACCATGGTCCGCGCGTGGGTCATATGCGAGGCGACCGGGCGGCCGATCAGGTTGGGCGCGTAAGTCTCCGACCTCATCAGCCGGTCGATGATCTGGCTGACCCGCTCCGAGGTCAGCGCGTAGTCGGCCACGATCTGGTCCCGCTGCACCCCCGCGACCGACAGGGCCAGTGCGACGACGGTCCCGGTGCGGTCCTTGCCGGCGGCGCAGTGCACCAGGGCGGCCCCGGGCGCGTTGCCGATCGTCCGCAGCGCCGACAACACCGAGTCGGGCCGGTCGGCGAGGTAGCCGAAGTAATGGGTGGCCACCGGGTCCTCGAGCTGGACGTCGGGGACCAGGTCGACCCAGGGCAGCGCTTGCTCGGGCAGCACCTCGGACCGGACGTCGGGCTTCGCCTCGCCGATGCCGGGGGCGTTCTCGCGGAACATCGAGAACCGCTGCACGGTGACCCCAGTGCCGATGATCGGCCCCGGCCCCTCGTGCTGGTCCTCGTAGTCGCTGCGCAGATCGATGACGTCGCTCAGCCCGAGCCGGGCCAGAGCGTCCAGATCGGCCCGGGTCAGCTGCTGCAGGTTGTCCGAGCGCAGCAGTCGCCGCGGGGCGATGGTGGCGCCGTCCTCGGTCGGCAGACCGCCGAGATCACGCAGGTTGACGAGGCCTTGGAGTTCGATCCACCGGGTCACCGCGCCAGCGTAGTCGGCGCTCAGCTGGCCCAGTGTCCGGTGAAGAACAGCCAGCTCCACCCCAGCATGAGCACGATCTCGAGGGTGAACGCGACCCCGACGACGATCCGCGCTGGCAACCGCTGGGCGCCGGTCACCAGCCGTCCGACCAGCATCCACAGCGGGAACCACAGCAGCGTCGCCCGGTTGACCGAGAAGAACCAGTAGGACAGCGAGAAGGCCAGCACCTGGACACCGACCCAGGCCGCTTCGGGGAGCAGATTGCTGGGCAGGGGATCCGCGGACCGCGTACGCCGCTGCCGGATCGTGTGGACCAGGGCCCAGATCACCACCGCCAGCCCGACGACCATCGAGATCATCTCGCCGCGGAACACCGCCGCCCACCAGGGATGATCCGCGTACGCGCCGGGCACGATCGCCGGGATCGTGTTGAGGAAGGACTGCCACGGCCAGGTGAAGCCGCGGACCCAGCCCGTCGACTGCGCGGTGTACCAGGCGGTCCAGCTCCCGGTCAGCAGATAGAGGTAGCCGACGAAGCAGGCGAGCACGGCGGCCGGGATGACCAGGAAACCGGCGTGCTTCGCTCGCGTACGCCATCCCGCCCGTTCGGTGAGGATCAGGATCAGCAGCGCGCCGAGCAGGAACAGCCCGGAGACCCGCACGGTGCAGGCGGCCGCGCAGAGCAGCGCGGCGGCGAACCAGCGGCCGGAACGGGCCCGTTCCCAGGCCCAGAAGGCGGCGGCGCAGAACAGCGACTCGGTGTAGGGCACGGTGGTGAACACCGCGGTCGGCGCGAACAACCAGGCCACCGCGGCCCAGGTCCCGCCGAGCCGGTAGAGCGCGGCGGCCGCGATCCCCGAGCAGACGGTCGAGATGATCACGCCGCTGACCGCCGGGGCGATCCCGACCTGCTCGAACAGGGCCAGCAGCACCGACAGTCCGGGGAAGAAGGCCATCAGCAGATGGTCCGGCTCGGCCAGATAGCCGCCCTCGGCCAGCCGGACGAAGTGCTGGACGTCCCAGTTGCTGACCATGTCGGTGAGCGAGCGCCCCTCGACGATGCCCAGCACCAGCGCGACCAGGGCGATCAGCCCTCGGCTGGCCAGCCAGGCCTGCACGACCACCCGAGCGCCGTGGTCGGGTCGGGGGTCGACCGCCGACTCAACCGCGGACGACAGGACCATTCAGGACTCCACCGGTGAGGTCGTCGGCCCCATCGACCCGCAGCGGATCGTGTCTGGGGAGCAGGGCGTCGCGGACGACCAGGATGACCACCCAGGCCTGGGTCGCCAGCCGGGTGATCACGGCCAGCCAGTAGATCCGGTCGGCGCCGTCGTCGCCGGGTTTGAGGACGCCGGCCAGGTGCCACCAGATGGCCACGAAGTAGACGAGCTCGCCGGCGGTGAAGATGAACCACTCCCGCCAGCGCGGCCGGGCCAGGATGAGCAGCGGGAGCAGCCAGAGCACGTACTGCGGCGAGTAGACCTTGTTGGTCATCAGGAAGGCGGCGACGACCAGGAAGGCCATCGCCCCGAACCGCGGCCGCTGCGGCGCGAAGAGGATCAGCGCCCCGATCAGCAGGCACAGCGCCGCGAAGATTCCGGCGCTCACGGTGTTGAGGTGCGGCACCTCGTGACCGGCCAGCGACAGCACGTACCAGATCGAGCCGAGGTCGCCGCCGCGATCGGAGTTGAAGGTCCAGAAGCTGCGCCAGGCGTCGGGGGCGAGGATCAGCGCGGGCAGGTTGACCAGGCCCCAGCTGAGGGCGAACGTGGAGAAGGTGGTCAGGAAGTCCGGCATCCGCTTGCCGCGCAGGCAGAGCAGCAGCAGCGGTCCGAGCAGCAACGCCGGATAGAGCTTGGCGGCCATCCCGAGTCCGAGGAACACTCCGGCCCACCCGGGTTTGCGGCGGGCCCAGAACATCATGGCCAGCGCGGTGAGCGCGACGACCAGCAGATCCCAGTTGATCAGCGCGGTCAGCAGCACACACGGCGACGCGGCCAGCAACATCGCGTCCCAGGGCCGGCCCTCGACGGTGCGGAGCTGGGCCCAGAGGGCGATCAGCAGGCACAGCCCCATCAGCACGGCGTTGACGTCGACGAAGAGCAACGTCGAGGCGGCCTTGGCCGGGTCGCTCAGATCCGTCCCCTGCGCACCGCCGAGTGCGGCGGTGAGGAGCCGTTCGAGCTTCGAGCAGCCAGCCGGTGAGCACCGGGTATTCGAGGACCTGGTAGGGGCCCGAGTCGAGATAGGGCGTGTTGCCCTGCAGCAGCCCGCGGCCGTCGTAGAGCAGCCCGACGTCGGAGTAGCAGAGGTAGCGGAACTGGTCGGCGCCGAAGCGGCACGGGAGCCGGAAGATCAGCCCACCCAGATAGACCAGGGTGCCGACGAACAGGATGATCCGCGGCGGGCTCCACCAACCGAGGGTCGGTCCGGCGTGCCGTCCGAGCGGTCCGCCGATCCGCCGGCTCGCCGTCGCGGCGAAGCCGTCGACGGGGGCGTGGGTCCGGGCCGGCACGCGACGAGCCTAAGCCAGCGAGCGGCTCGGGTCAGCGACCGGATGGTCCGCCGCTGGCCTGACTGGTCGCCTTCTTCGACGGGGAGGCCTCGCGCGACGGGCTCTTGGACGGGCTCGACGAGGGACCGGGCGAGGCCGGGCTCTGCGACGAGTTCGGCGACGCGCTGGGGTCGCTGCTCGCGGTCGGTCGCGGCGAGTAGGTCTGTTGCGGCGACGGATACTGCTCGCGATTCACGTACGCGGGCGGTTCGAAGTCCTTGACCGCCTGACCCTCGGTGGCGACGGCCATGTAGCGGGCCCAGGTCTGCGCCGGGTAGGTGCCGCCGAAGAAGGTCGAGTCGCCCGGGCGGCGGTAGACGTCGAGGCTCGAGGTCCCGGCGTCGCCGGCCACGAACATCACCGCGGTCGAGATCTGCCGGGTGTAGCCGACGAACCAGGCCGAGTTGACGATCTCGTTGCCCTTGGCGTCGGTGACCCCGTTGGTCCCGGTCTTGCCGGCCACCGGGCGCTGCAGCGTCTGGACCGTGCTGCCGGTGCCGTTCTCGACCACGTTGCTGAGCGCGAAGGTGACGTCGCGGGCGATGTCCTCGCTCATCGCGCGGTCCTCTTTGACCTGCGGCTTGTAGACGACCTTGCCCTGGGCGTCGCGGACTTCCTTGACCACGTGCTGGGTGACGTGCACCCCGCCGTTGGCGAAGGTCGCGTACGCGGCCGCCTGGTTGAGCGGGCTGACCTCGGCCTGGCCGAGCGCGATCCGGCTGTACGTGTCGTCCCAGCCGTCGCCCTCGGGGGCCCCGGACGCCTTGGCCATCTTGAGGATCTTGGCCGCGCCGTCGGTCATCTGGGTGGTCATGTCGACGAACGCGGTGTTGATCGACAGCGCGGTGGCCCGGATCAGGTTGACGTTGTAGCCGTAGTCGAAGGAGTACTCGTTGCGGATCGGCGAGGTGTCACCCTCGGGGGTGAAGGTGTTGCCGCGGAAGTTGGAGTAGAGGCTGTAGCCGTCCTTGAGCCCGGCCGCCAGCGCGAACGCCTTGAAGGTCGAGGCGGTCGGGCGCGGTGTGGTCCCCCAGTTGCGCGAGCTCTTGACGTAGTCCGGACCGCCGTAGAGCGCGATCACCTCGCCGCTGTTGACGTCGACCGACGCGATCGCGGCGTGCAGGTTCTTGGCCTTGCGGCCCGAGGCGGTGGCGGCCTGCTTGGTCATGGCCTGGGCCGACTCGACCGCGGCGTTCTGCGCCTGCTTGTCGAAGGTGGTGGTGATGGCGAGCCCGCCGCCCTGGATGTCGGAGGAGGAGAAGCCGGCCTGGATCAGCTCGCGCTCGACCATCTTGAGCAGGAAGCCCTTGGGGCCGCCGTAGCGCTCGTTGACCGCGACCTCGGGGAACTTCGGCAGCTTGGGCGCCCACTTGGCCGCCTGGGCCGGGGTGATCGACCCGGTCTCGGCCATCGAGTTGATGACGTAGCGGTAGCGGTCGAGCAGCTGCGGCCGGTTGTCCTTGTCCGAGGGGTCGAAGTAGGTCGGGTTGTTGACCACGCTCGACAGCACGGCGGCTTGGCGGACGGTCAGGTCCTCGGCGTCGACATCGAAGTAGGCCTGGGCCGCGGCCTGCAGCCCGTACGCGCCGTGCCCGAAGTAGATCGTGTTGAGGTAGCCCTCGAGGATCTGCTCCTTCGACATCTGTTTGTTGATCTTGTACGCGAGGAACAGCTCCTTGAACTTGCGGGAGAGCCGCTGCTCGGAGTTGAGGTACATGATCTTGATGTACTGCTGGGTGATGGTCGACCCGCCCTGCAGGCTGCCGCCGCGGGCGATCACCCAGGCGGCGCGGACCATGCCGCGGATCGAGATGCCCTTGTCGGTCCAGAAGGTGCGGTTCTCGGCGGCGACGATGGCCTCGGTCATCGTCTTCGGCATGTCCTTGTAGGCCAGCGGCTGCCGGTTCTGGATCGCGAAGGTGCCGAGCTGGGCCTTGCCGTCGTTGTAGTAGACGAACGAGGTCGCGGTCCTGAAGTCGGCGTTGGCGTCGGGGAGCTTGGTCGTCTGGTAACCGACCCCGATCACCGCCCCGCCGGCGATCAGAGCGAGCGCGGCGAGGACGCCGACGACCTGGAAGAAGCGTTTGGCGACGAGCCGGCCCCGTGAGCCCTTGACCTTGGCCAGGACTGCTTCGGGGTGCTTGTCGACCGGGCCCCAGGGAGTGGGGTCAGCCATAGATGTCCTCGACCGTCGGTTGGCGGCGGGGCGGTTTGCGCTTCACGCCGTCACCGAGCAGATAAGACAGGATCATGTGATTCCAGTGGCAGGCCTGGCAGACCTCGACGACGACGACCTTGAACTCGCCGTATTCGTGGGCCATCTCCTCCAGCTCGGGGGTCCGCTTGATCCGGCCCGAATACTGCCCGAGCTGCTCGCCGAAGACGTAGGAGAGGGTGACGAGTTCCTTCGCGCACACCGGGCAGGGCACGGGTGACGGCTCGCCGTGATGCTTGGCCGCGCGGACCAGCATCGGGTCGGCGTCGCAGGCGTCGAGCTTGGCCAGACGGCGGCCGGGCTGCTGCAGAGCCTGGAGCGTGCGGCGTCGCTGCAGCGCGTAATCGACGACCTCCCGCTGGGACCACATGCAAATCAGGGTACGTGCCGATTCCCGCGTGAGGCCAGCTCAGCGGGTGTGACGCTCGTCGATCGGTGACGCTACTGTGGGAGAGACTCGGGCGGTCAGGATGCGAAGGATTGCCCGGATGACGAGACGCTGGCGGAACCTGATCGCGGTGTTCATCGCCTGCACGATGGTGGGTGGATTGGTCGGCTGCGGCCAGACCGCCGGACCGGCCACGCTGCGGGTGGCCCAGACCCAGCTGATCGGCACCGACGGTGAACCGATGGTGCTGCGCGGGGTGAACCGCCCGGGCACCGAGTACTACTGCGTCCAGGGCCACGGCATCTTCGACGGACCGAGCGACGACGCCTCGATCCGGGCCATGGCGGACTGGAAGATCAACGCGGTCCGGGTCCCGCTCAACCAGAGCTGCTGGCTCGGGCTCGACGGTGCGCCGGCCGAGTATTCCGGCGAGGCCTATCGGGCGGCGATCACCGACTACGTCGCCCGGCTGCACGCGGCCGGGCTGATGGCCATCCTCGATCTGCACTGGACCGCGCCGGGTGATGCGCTGGCGACAGCGCAGCGGCCGATGGCCGATGCCGACCACTCGCCGGACTTCTGGACCTCGGTGGCCACGACGTTCAAGGACGACCAGCAGGTGGTGTTCGACCTGTTCAACGAGCCGCTCGGGATCAGCTGGGCGTGCTGGCGCGACGGCGGCGACTGCGGGATCGGCTACGAGGTGGCCGGGATGCAGACGCTGGTCGACGCGGTCCGGGCGACCGGCGCGACCCAGCCGCTGATGCTCGGCGGGCTGTCGTGGTCGAACGACCTGTCCGGCTGGCTCGAGCACAAGCCGAACGATCCGCAGAACAACCTGATCGCCGCCTGGCACAGCTACAACTTCAACGCCTGCAACAACGTCGACCTGCTGGGAGGCCCAGCTCGCCCCGGTGGCCGCCGCCGTGCCGCTGGTGGCCGGCGAGATCGGCCAGGACGGCTGCGCCCACGACTACATCGACCCGCTGATGGGCTGGCTCGACGCCCACGGCGCCGGCTATCTCGGCTGGGGCTGGGGCACCCACGACTGCTCCACCTTCCCGGCGCTGATCTCCGACTACGACGGCACCCCCACCGACTTCGGCGCCGGGCTCCGCGACCACCTCGACGGGGCGCCGGTCCCGACGCCGACCCTGACTCCTACGCCCACCCCGACTCCGAGCCCGTCGGTGTCCGACTCGCCCTCGGCCTCGGCCTCCGTCTCGCCGAGCCCGAGTGTTTCCTCGAGCTCCGCGGCTCCCTCGGCCAGCGCTTCGGCCACGCCGACCTCCCCGTCGAGCTCGTCGCCGCCTGTCGGCGGCTCGGACCTGTCGGTGACCACCTCGGTCAACGCCGACGCCGCCCCCTACTGGTGGGAAGCCGCCGTCGACCTGACCGCCGCCGGGACGGTGACCGACCTGGAGCTGGTGGTCACGGTCAAGAAGACCGCCGGCCTCAAGGCCGGCTCGTTCTACACCGACACCCCGGGCGGCACGGTGGCCCTGAAGCAGGAGACGACCGGGTCCGGGCTGATCTATCGCGCCACCCTGGCCGACGGCGCCTCGCTCCCGGCCGCCAAGTACCGCGCCGGGATCCAGTACGCCGGCGAGGGCACCGCCCACCCGACCGCCGACGACACCTACGAGGTCCGGGCCACCGTCGGCGGCAAGAAGGTGACCGTACGCGGCCACTTCTGAGCGGGCGTCGCGGTAGTCAGCGCGCGTTGGCCCTGGCGGCGGGAGGTCGCGTACGATCTACCGTCGGCCGGCAACGGCCCGCGGGGCCATGGCGCAATTGGTAGCGCACCTGCTTTGCAAGCAGGGGGTTACGGGTTCGAGTCCCGTTGGCTCCACCTAGTCAGAGGCACTTTCGTCGATGCACGACCGGGCTGGCAAGGCGAGTACAGCAACGAAGTACAGCAACTGTTGCATGCCGAAGACCTACGCAGATCCGGTTCCCTTCTCCGCCGCCGCGCCGGGCCCCCCTCGTTTTATCGTGCAGGTTCTGCCCAACTTGTCGGTTTCTCATAACTTGTCGTGGGCTGTCGCCTTCACACAAACTTGTCGTCCAGCGGCTCGCGACCACGACGGATTGCGCCCCCGAAGCACTGGTCTGCGGTTGCCGCGGGACCCCGCGGCGCGCAGTGATGACCAGAGTCGCTGCCTCCGTCACCGTGATCGGTTCTGCCCAGCGCTCGGCGCTCGAACCTTAACGGGCGGCGCACCACGCCTCTGTCGCTCCATGGTCGGTCTACCGCGTTCGGGCAGCGGTATTCGAACCAACTGCCCGTCGTCGGGAGCGAATACGTTTCTGTGAAATTGGCGCGCTTCGGCCACCTGCGTACGAACAGGTGCATATGGACCCAGTTGCTGCAGTAGGACTAGGCCGACATCGCTGCGCTCAGCCTCGTTGGCAGCTTCCCAGCCCGTCAGGTAGTGAGCCTCTTGCGCCAATTCGAGTCGATCATCCATGAAAGGTGCAGCGAAGATTGCCACGTTGCTGCCGTTCAGCGCCGTGGACAGTTCCTCAGTAGGCCTACCTCGACCGACAACTACGAGTCGACGCCCGCGCCGTGGTGGGCCAATGACGTCACGTGGCCGAACCCCACGCACAGTTTCGCCAGATTGAAGTCGACCGAACTCCGCACCCTTAATGCCAGTCCGTTGAGCCTTCTCCAAGTCTATACGCCCTGGAAACGGTGCTTCATAGACCAGATAGGCACAACTGGTGGACTCGGGTTCTGTGTCAACCCTAACGCCTTCGATATAGACCCCATCGGACTCGAAAAACGGGGCGGCAGACGGCATGTCCTCGACTTCAAACAACTGCGTTGCCGTGAACGTCGAGATGGAACAAAGGTCATTCAGGACCTTCAACAAGCCATCAGGTCCGAAAAGTTTTAGCGCCCGCTTCGAGGCCCTCCTGTGTGTTTCACCAAGCATAAGCAAGCCCGACATTGTTGCAGGGGATAATTCAGTCACAGCAACCAAGTCGATGTCGACTTTCCTTTTCAATCCTCGCAGCAGGCCTACGGTGCCATCGCCGCAGTCAAAGAGGAAATTCAACCCGCCGACCTCCAGTAAGGTCGAGGGAAATGCACGTTGAGGTTGACCCACAAGTGAGCCCGTACCCAACAACCTCAATAACCAATCGTCCGTCCTCACTCGGCAGCACTTCGAACATAGCCAGCCTCAGGCCGAGTATTCAACACGTCGTTGACACCTTCGGCACTCAGGATTTCTGACTCTGGCAAGTTTGAGACAACATGGAGGAGGCCGCGCGCACGGCTGGCAGCAATATACATCTCGCGCAGGGTGCTGCCTTGGGGAGAGGTGTGGGAGTACGCAATGACTGTTACGTCGGCTTCGAGGCCCTGAACGTCATCCGGACGGCCGATCGCGATGCGCAAGTCCTTCGGGGTAAGCGGAAACCTATACACGTTCTCGATGAGGACCGAATGCAATCCGTAACGGACTGCCGCGCGCTCCGCGTCTTTGAGGGGCGACCCAATAAGTACCACCAAAATCTGATTGGGATGGAATCCCTCCACCGTCAGCAGCTTTGACACGAGCGCAAAGGTTGTATTCAAGACGTCCGTGACGTCGGCCCGGTGAAGCACGGGTTCGGGACCGCCAACGAGGGGCGCGGGAGCAAACTCAGGGTAGAAGCGCCCCGCGAAGGTGGCGATGGGCCTGCTATTCCGGCAATTTGTGGTCAGTAGGACCGTCTCAAAGTCGCTAGGTGGGACCCACCTATAGGTCACCTTTTTTTCTAGTCTATCCCGAACAGCGGTCGAGAAGAGTCCGCTATGTTGGAACGGGTCGGCAAACACGTAGACGGGACTAGCATCAGGGTCCGTCAAGAGCCACTGCAAGGCCTCGAACTGAAGTGGCGTGAACTCCTGACCCTCGTCCATGACAAGTACATCGTACGGTTCGGGCAGCGCTTCCCGAAATTCCAAGAAGAACTCGCTCAACTTGTCGTCAGACGGCTTAATAGAATCGCGGTCGTTGTGTGTCGCAACGGCTTTGGAGAGTCGAGACCAAGAGGTAACATGCAGCAAATCTGGCGAGGTGCCGTCGTAGCTTCGCTCTGTTGAGCGGACGCCGAGGAGGGTGTACAGAAACGCCTGCACGCCCGGCCGATGGCAGACCAGCAAAGTACGGCCGCCCGTTTCCGTCATTTGGCGAGCTAGTTTGGCTGCTACGACGGTCTTTCCCGTACCGGCACCGCCAAGTACGGTGATGCGGTCGCGTGACAAAAGAGTTCGGTATACCTCAATTTGGCCTTCGACCATATCAGCTTGTCGGCGCGTCTCCCGGTCGAGTTTGTTGACCGTTGCCGCTGCCACTGAGGATGAGAGCACAGCCATCTGAAAGGTCGGCTTCAGTTGATCAATGATTGCGTCTATCGTCGACTGACTTATCGGTGGGCACTCACCCCAGTGCGATCTCGCCCGACGTAGCGCCTGCTCAGGATCGCGCAGGTCTGTCGCATCGATAGCAATCTCACGAGGGGCATCGGGGCCGAGTTCGCGCGACACATCGGATCCTGGAAAAGCCACCGCATGAGAGAAGCATCGCCTGTCGACGCGGAACTTACCTGCCAGGTAGCGCTGAAGGGTGAAGCGCTGGTCTGCGGCCTGACTGAAGGGCGATCGTTGCAGCTGGTGCCATTCGTTCGATTTTGCGGGTGACGTCCACCAGGTTCCTTGTTCAACCTTGATTGCACCGCCCTTCACCTCAAGGACGAGGATGCCCACGTGTTCATGCAATAGGAGGAGGTCGATCTGGCGCATGTCCGGCGTCGGCCTGCCGAAGAGACCCACTGGCACATCGACGAGAATCGTCCATGAGTCAGGTAGCTCTTGGAGCGACTCGAAGACGCGACGTTCCGACATTGGGCCGAACATAAGAGGTGTTTCGGGGACATTTCGCGCCACTTACTTCGTCCTTCTTCAGGCCACCACCGTCGAGCCCGCACGGCTGTGTGGGCCAGAACATCTTCCCTCACGCGCTCGTGCGTTGACGGGACGTCGTCGAAGCGGAAGTGATGGCGCAGAGGATCCTACTGGGCGCTCACGTCGACTCCGGCCTCACGCCGGCCGGCGTTGAGGTGACGTGCCGTCGTCTGGCAGCGGTCCGGCAGCCATCTCGTCGGACCTGATCTTTGCAGCGTCGCTCCAACGGGACGCCCGCTCTGGGCCGGATGTGATCGAACAGCGATCGCCCGCGAACTCTGAGGAATCCGACACGATAGTGAGAAGCCAGTAACGACCAGCAAGGTGTCGTCGCCCTAGTCGACGCCACATCGCCGACGACAGATCGCGCGAGAACCTACACGCCGCCCCGCCCCTCCTCCTCCCCTTCTTCTTCCTTCTGCGTGTATTGCCCCCGCCGCCGGCGCTGCTGCTTGTACGGTCGATTAGCGTGCTCCGCACGACGGTGGGAACGCAACCGACACTCTTTGCCCA